>NZ_JOJM01000088.1 GCF_000720325.1 Streptomyces sp. NRRL B-1347 | reverse complement strand
CGTCCCCGCCGCGCCCGCCCGGGTCACCCTGGCCGCCGCGCCCCCGCCGCCCCCGCCCGTGCCGCCCGCACCCGTGCCGTGGTGGCGCCGCTGGCTGCGGCGCCGTACGGCCGGTGCGGGCCCTAGTCCTTGACCTCGGCCTCCGCGCCGCCCCCGAACTCCAGGAGCAGCCCCGGCTGGAGGCCGATGGTGCGGCCCGGCTCCACGTCCAGGACCGTGCCGTCCTGCTTGCGGGCGGTCCAGGTGGCGCGGGTGCGGTTGGTGAGGCCGAACCTGCCGCGCTGCTGGGGGTGTTCGGTGACCTCGCCGACGACGGCGCGGAAGTCGTGGCGGTCCGGGTCGCCGTCCAGGTGGTGGGCGTAGAGGCGGGCGCTCGGGTCGAGGCGGATGCCGCGCCGGGTGCGCAGCGTGGTGCCGGTGGCGGTGACCAGTTCGAGGCGCGGTGGCAGCTGGAGCGGCTTGCCGCACTTCCAGCAGTCCGGCGGCGCGCCGTCCGGCTGGGTGAGGTTCTGCTTGCCGCAGCCGCGGCACTGCGTGATGGCGTCGAGGACCTGGCTGAGCGCGTCCCGCCACTGGCTCTCGCGCACCCGCCGCGCCGGGCTGCGCAGCCCGTCCGTGAACGTCTGCACGAACAGGTCCCGCAGGATCTTCGGCAGCGCCGCCCAGGTGGCGATGACGGTCGGCTGCTCGCCCACCACGGGGCGGTTGCGGGTGTCCCCGGGGTCGTACACGAACACCGGGTCGGTGCCGTACAGCTTGCGCTTGGCGGACTCGCCCATGCAGTGGATGCGCATGGCGAGCGCGCCGTTGAAGGGGTGGTCGTTCATCAGGAGCAGGAACAGGAGCACCGCGAGCGAGTGCAGGTCGGTCTGGGTGCCGGGCTGTGCGCCCTTGTCGCCGCGCACCAGCTCCGGCGCCATGAAGTCCATGGTCCCGGCGACCCCGGCGAGGGCGCCCTCCACGACGGCGTTGTCGTTGTCGCACACCAGGACGTCGCCGGTGGCCGGGTCGAAGAAGATGTTGCCCCAGTTGATGTCGCGGTAGGCGATGCCCTTGGAGTGCAGCGCGCGGTAGGCCTCGACGGTGTGCAGGGCGACCGTGACCAGGGTGCGCATCGTGGCGTCCTTGACGGACGGGTCGCGGCGGAACAGGGCGGGCAGGTCCTGGAACCGGGCCGGGCGCACGTCCATGAGGTAGCCGAAGCCGGGTTCCGTGCCGTCCGGGTCCATCACGATGGACTGCGGCCACAGGAAGCGGTCGTCGTCCCACCCCTTCTCGATGAGCCCTTCCAGGATGTGCTTCTGGCGGGCGTCGGCGAGCTGCGGGTAGTACCACTTCACGGCGCGGTCGCCGGTGGCCGTCGTGACGCGGTACACCTCGCCCTGGCCGCCGGAGCCGAAGAGCTCCGCGACCGTGACGCGCTCCCCCGACTCGGCCACCAGCTTCTTCCCGCGGGCGAGCATGCCGTTGCTCATGCTGGGGTCCCCGTTCCTTCACTCATGCGGTTCGTGTCCTCCTGTGGCGTCACTCGTGTCGTACCGGGCGCCGAACGCCCCGACGAGGGTGGTGTCGTCGCCCGAGTACTTCGCCGCCCGCGCCAGCCAGTCCGCCAGCTGGCCCTGCACCGCCGCCACGCCCTGCTCGGCGGCCCGCTCGCGCACCCCGGTGGCGAAGTCCAGGAAGCCCTGGTGGTCGGCGAAGCTCTTCGACAGGCCGTCGGTGGAGAGCAGCACGGCGGGCGGCGGGCCGCCGGTGATGGGCTGCCAGTGCGTACGGGTCTTGCGCCACGGCTCCGGTTCGCACAGCGAGTCGGTCTCGTCACCCATGTCCGGGCCGCTGGACAGCGGGGTGTGCGGCACGCCGCCGTCGTCCACGAGGACGATGTCACCGTCGCCCAACTGCCAGCACATGAGGGTGTGTTCGGTCAGGACGGCGCCGAGCAGCGTACTGCCGTACGCGGCCAGGTCCGGGGTGCCGCGGCCGCGCGTCCGCCGGTGGGCGGCGGCGCGCTGGGCGGGGGACGCCCCCCGCGCGGGCGTGTTGCTGTCGTGGAACCGCGCGCGCCGGTGCCAGCGGTGCCCGACCGCCTGCGGCAGGAGCCGGGCCTCGGCCCGCAGCTCCGGCCAGCCCGCGGCGTCCGCGCCGACCCGCACCGCCTCGTGCGCGAAGGCCTCCGCGCACGCCGTGAACTCCTCCACGGCCCAGCGGGCGCCCAGGTCGCTGCGGAAGTGCGCGGCGGAGCCGTGGCCGTCGGCGACCGTGAGGACGACGGCGCGTCCGTCCGCGGTGGCCCGCGCGGCCCAGCGGTCCTGGCTGTACTTCTTGCCGACGCCCTTGACCCCGCCGGTGAGCAGCGCCCAGCGGACGTCCGGGCCGCGGCCTGTCCCCTGCTCGGCGGTCACCAGATGTCGGCTTCGCCCTCGACCTTGGTCAGCGGCGGGCCAAGGGGCGTCGCGGGCTTGGCGTCCTCGACCTTGGGCGTCGAGGCGTCCTTGACGACCGCCGTGGACATCCAGCGGATGGCGGCGGCGAGCTGGCGCGGGTTCTTGGCCTGCAGCGGCTCCAGCTCGGGGTTGGCGAGGAACTCCTTGAGCATGCTCTTGTCCGCGTCGTCGCCGATGGCCACGGCGACGCGCACGGCCCGCTTGCCCCAGGGCGTGCTGTCGATGGCGCGCAGACCCGCCCGCCAGTCGTCGGTGGGCTGTCCGTCGGAGGCGAGCGCGAGCACCGGCGGCAGCGCGCGCTGCGGCATCGGCGGCGTCTGGAGCGCGCCCGCGGCGAGCTTGAAGGCGGCGCCCATGTCCGTGCCGCCGTACGTGTGCACGTCCTCCCAGGAGAAGCTGTTCACCGGGGTCGGCTCGCTGACGTGCCAGCTCGCCCCGCTGGCGAAGGAGATGGCGCGCACGAGCAGCGACGCGGCGGGGTTGGAGTCGGCGGCCTGCTGCATCTCCGGGATGGCCTCGCGGATGGCGAAGTTCAGCTGGCCGATCTTGCCGTTGACGCTCATGGAGCCCGAGCAGTCGAGCATCCAGATGAAGTGGACGGGGCGGCTGGCCATGGAGCCGCCCGGGAAGTTGTCGACGATCTCGGTGGTGTCACTACTGTGGTCGGCTGGGTTCACGCTGGCCCTCTCCAGGGGGGGATCAGTCGGTACGTAGGGACGCGGGGCGCCGGTCGCCGGTTTCGCCGCGGCGGGCGCGCGGCGGTCAGCGGGCTCGGAAGCTGTTGCGCCAGGCGTTCCACTCCCGGACGCGGTCGAGGCCGCCCTGGCGCTTGGCCATGACGTCGGCCACGTCGGAGAGCTGCCGGTCGTCCAGGCGGACCGTGACGGGTCCGAGGATCTCGTCGAGGAGTTCGGCGGCGACGCGCTGCCAGTCGTGGCTGATGCCCCGGCGCTCGCGCCTGCGCCACACGTAGTAGTAGGCGGCCACCTCGGCCGGCCGCAGCGGGAGTTCGCGCTCCAGACGGCTCCTGCGGTCCTCGTCGAGCATGAACGCGCGGTAGGGGTCGAGGAGTTCGGGCCCGGCGGCGACCAGCAGGCCGAAGGCGGGCGGGCGGGCCAGCTGGTCCGCGTCCGCGTGGGCCAGGGCGCGGGCGACGAGCCGGAACACGCCGCGCCGCACGGTGACGTCGAGGGTGCCCGCGTCGACGCACAGCGCCTCGAAGCGCCGGAGGCCCTGGAGCAGGGCCTTGCGGCCGTCGGCGAGGTCCTGGGCGAGGACGAGCAGCTCGGCGGTGGCGCGGTGCCCCCGGGACAGCTGCTTCTCGTGCAGCAGGTCGGCGGCGAACCCGACGAGTTCCCTGTCCACCCCGTCCGGCGCGGCGAGCAGGCCCGTCATCCGCATGCCGTACCCGGCGCCGACGAGCAGCCGCACCGTGCAGGTGTGGGCCACCCACGACAGCTCGCCGGGGGCGGGGCAGGAGCTGCCCCAGACCAGCCACCACAGCTGCCGCAGCGTCTCCGCGTCGGTGACCCGGCGGCGCGGCAGGACCTCGGTGAGCTTCGCGAACAGCTCCATGCCGCGCAGCCCGCCGCCGCCCGCCCGCCAGCGGGCGGCGGCCTCGGCCAGGCGCAGGGGCAGCGGCGACGCCTCGTCGAGGTTGCGGCGCAGCCAGTCGCCGTACGGCGAGTCAGCGAGCTCCACGAGCAGGTCGAGGCGGCGGCTGTGGGTGGCGTCGGCGAGGCGGCGCAGCACGCGGCGGGTCAGCGGCTCGCTGCCGACGTCGTCGAGGACCCGCACGGCCGGTTCGCGGTCGACTCCCGTGGGGTCGCGCAGGGCGCGGGCGAGCCGGTCGACGGCCTCGCCGAGGCCGCGCCCGTCGTCGGCGCCGACGGCGAGGGCCAGGCGCAGCGGCTCGGCCCAGGTGTCGACCGGGTCGCGCAGGGCGCGCCGCAGCGCCTTTTCGGCGTCGCCGCCGTACTCGCCGCGCAGGACTCGTACGGCATCGGCACTGAGGGGCAACTCGGCGCAGACGGCGCCCAGTTCGCCGGGCAGCTCCGCGGGGCGTACGGCGCCGAGCCGGTGCCGGGCGAGGGCGAGCGCGAGGGGGGCAGCGGCGGCGGGGTCGTGGGCGTACAGGTCGCGGCAGACGGCGAGGAGTCGGGCGTGGTCGGTGCCGCCGTCGGTCACGGACGCGACGAGGGTGTCGACGGCCGCCCGCAGCGCGTCGCCGTCGAGCCCGGTCAGCTCGCGCCCGGTGAGGAGTCCGGCGCGCAGCAGGTGCGGGACGAGCGGCCCGGCCGCGAAGGGGTCGCCGTCGGCGGCCCCCGCCCGGGGCAGCGGCTCCCCGGCGAGCCAGAGGCGGGCCGTCCAGGTGGCCCAGACGTCGGCGCGGGGCGGGCTGCCGGGCCCGCCGAGGCCGTCGTGGACGCGGTAGAGGTGGTCGAGGACGGTGGGGTCGCCGCGGTCGAAGTCGGCGTCGGGCCCGATGCCGACGATGTGCTGCGGGGCGCGCCCGGGGTCCGCGGCTCCGGTGGTGAACGTCAGCGACGGCACGTACGCGGCGGGCAGCGAGGCGCAGGCGAGGGCGATCCAGCGGGCGACGGTGCCGGGTCTCTCCTCGGCGACGACGAGCTGCCGCCCGGCCGGGTCGTCGAAGAGGCGGCGCACGTCGGCGAGGAAGGGGGCGACGCGGGGTTCGTGGGCGCGGGCGAAGGCGACGAGGTCCGCGTGGCCGAGCCCGTCGTGGCCGAGCCCGTCGTGGCCGAGCCCGTCGTGGCCGAGCCCGTCGTGGTCGAGGGCGGCGGGTCCGCCCCGCGGGGCCCGCGTGGGTTCCTGGTCCGCTCCCGCTTCTCCCCAGGTGATCGGCCATTCCTCGGCGAACCGGGCCGTCGTGTCGGCCTCGGTCAGGTAGTACGCCGTCACGCCGGCGTCGATGCCCGTGGCGCACAGCAGGCTGCCGCCGTCCGGCAGCCTGCTGTAGCTGAGGCCGGGTCCGTCGCCCGAGTGGCCGCGGCCCCGGGTGTGCCCGGCGCCGATGGCCAGTTCGGCCCACTCCCGCAGCTGCCGCTGGTCCTCGCGTTCGGTCCCGTCGGGGTGCATGGACATGGTCGACGGGGGTGCGGACGCGGGGACGGGGATCAGTCGGACGGCTCCGGTGACCGGCTCCTCGTCGAGCCGGTAGCTGAGGCGGCGGATGGCCATGCCACATTCTGACCATCCGGGGGCGCCCCTCGCAGGCGGTCGGCCAACTTCCCGCCACCAGGGGGAAATCCGGCCGCCCCGGCGCCGTGCGGAACGGCCCGCGGGACGCCGGGCCGCGCTCTTGCGCGGCCCGGGATTCGCGGTCATGGTGGCGGGCGTGACCTCCTTCACGCTGCCTCATGACCTGGTGGGCGAAGGCCCGCACAAAGTGATCGCCGTCCACGGCTGGCTGGCCGACCGGTCGGCGTTCGCGCCGGTCCTCGCCGACCTGGACACCGGCGCCTTCGCGTACGCCGTGGTGGACCTGCGCGGCTACGGCGAGGCGCGGGACGCGCCCGGTGCGTTCACGACGGCCGAGGCCGCGGCCGACGTCGTGGCCCTTGCGGACCACCTCGGCTGGGCGCGGTTCTCGGTGGTCGGGCACTCGATGGGCGGCGCCGTGGCACAGCACGTCCTGGCCGACGCGCCGGACCGGGTGCGCAGGATCGTCGGCGTGTCGCCGGTGCCCGCGTCGGGCATCCCGATGCCGCCGGAGCAGCGGGAGCTGTTCGAGTCGGCCGAGCACGCGGCGGACAGCCGCCGGGCGATCATCGACTTCACGACGGGCGGCGGCCGCCCGGCGGCGTGGCTGCGCCGCATGGCGGACCGGTCCTTCGCGCGCAGCGACGCCAAGGCGTTCCGCGCCTGGCTCGACGGCTGGACGGGCCACGACTTCCAGGACCGCGTGACGGGTTCGCCGGTGCCCGCGCTCGCCGTGGTCGGGGCCCTGGACCCGGCTCTGTCGGCGGACACCATGCGGCAGACCTGGCTGCCCCCCGCCGCGCCCGATCGGCCCCGCGCACCGGCAGGCCAGGTACCTGTTGCCCACGCACCGCCCGAGGTCGAAGTCGAGGTCCCGGACGTGTTCGATCCGCGCCTGTACGCGCGTGCCGTGCCGTACGACCGCTACCGCGTGCTTCGCGACCACCACCCGGTGGCCTGGCAGGACGAGCCTGCCGTGCTCGGCTGGCCCGCGGGCCCCGGCTTCTGGGCGGTGACGCGGCACGCGGACGTGACGGCGGTACTCAAGGACGCGACGGTGTTCTCCTCCCACCTGGGCGCCACCCAGATCCGCGATCCGGACCCGGACGACCTGCCGTTCATCCGCCGCATGATGCTCAACCAGGATCCCCCCGGCCACGGCGGGCTGCGCCGCCTGGTCAGCCGGGCGTTCACGCCGCGCCGCGTGGCCCGGTTCGAGGCGCTGGCCCGGCGGCGGGCGCGCTCGCTGGTCGCCGGGGCCGTCGCCGCGGCCCGCGCGGGGGACGGCGGCTGCGACGTCGTCGCCGCGGTCACCGACGACTACGCGGTCCTCAACCTCGCGGACCTGCTCGGCGTGCCCGCGTCCGACCGGGGCCTGCTCCTGGACTGGACCCGGCGCGTCATCGGCTACCAGGACCCAGACGAGGCGGGCGAGCAGGTCGTCGGCGCGGACGGACGGCCGGTGAACCCGCGCTCCCCCGCCCTGCTGCGCGACATGTTCGCGTACGCCACCGAGCTGGCGGCGCACAAGCGGCGGCACCCGGGCGACGACGTCCTCACCACGCTCGCCACCACGCCCGAAGTGAGCGCGCCCGAGCTGGAGATGTGCTTCTTCCTGCTCACGGTCGCGGGCAACGACACCGTGCGCGGCGCGGCGCCCGGCGGGCTGCTCGCGCTCGCCGGGCACCCGGCCGAGCAGCGCCGGCTGCGCACGGGCGAGGCCCCGATGGCCGGTGCGGTGGAGGAGCTGCTGCGCTGGCACCCGCCGGTGCTGAGCTTCCGCCGCACCGCCGCGTGCGACACCGAGCTCGCCGGGCGGCGGATCCGGCGCGGCGACAAGGTGGTCGTCCTGCACGCCGCGGCCAACCGCGACGAGCGCGCCTTCGCCGACCCCGACCGGCTCGACCTGACGCGGGCGCCGAACCCGCACGTGTCGTTCGGCGACGGCCCGCACGTCTGCCTGGGCGCGCACTTCGCACGCCTGCAACTGACGGTCCTGTACGAGGAGTTCCTCGCCGCCGCGCCGGTCATCACCCGGGCGGCGCCGCCCGCCCGCCTCGTCTCGCACTTCATCAACGGCCTCAAGTCGCTGCGCCTGAACCTCGTCGGCTGAAGGCCCCCCGAGGGGCCCCGGGCCGCTCCGGCGGGGCCGGGATACGGTTCGGAGAAGATCATCCCGAACACGGAAGCGAGAGCCGGGCATGTACGCGGCAGCCGAAGACGAGTACCACGACGAGGTGTTCCCGGTCGTCCCGGCACCGGCGGACGGCTCGCCCTGGCAGGCGCCCGCCGACCTGGAGGAGCACCTGTACGAGCTGACCCTCGCGGACGACGGCTACACGTATCTGCGGGCGCTCGCCGTCGCGGGCCTCTACCGCCCCGTGCCGCTCACCGACCTCGCCGCGCGGCCCGACGCGCCGCCCCTGTTCAGCATCGAGGTGCCCGACGGCCGCCGGGTCGCGCAGGTCTACACGGCCGGCTTCCTGCCGCCCCCGCACCCCGACCTCGTCTACGAGTACGTGACGCTCGGCACCCTCGCCGCCGCCTGGCCCGACGACGTCGACGTCCTGGTCGTCAACACCCGGACGCCGTGCGAGCAGTACTTCCTGACCACGGACGAGGAGCGGGAGGTCTGGGCCGACCTGCACGCCGAGCACCACCGCGCGGACCGGCTCGGCGACCGCATCGAGACCCGCCGCACCGGCGCCCCCGCACCGGGCGCGCTGCTGCACGGCCTGGCCTGCGGCGCCCACCTCTGCTACGCCAACGGCGACGCCTGGAACACCCTCGACTGGCACGGCGCGGGCTACAGCAACGAGGTGGCGCGCCTGGAGGAGTGGTGGGGCGTGCGCGACCGCGAGGAGTGGCACGCCGTCCAGCGGCGCCTGCTCGACCGCGAAGTGAGCCCCTGGTACTGGGACTTCGTCCTCGGCGCCCGCACCGCCGTCGCCACCGGGCGCGGCGCGGTGGACCCGGACCTGTGGCGGCAGTGCGTGGAGGTCACGCTGCGGGACCGCGTGGTGGCGACGAGCGGCCCCGACACGCCGCACCGCCCCGGCGACGACCCGGAGCTCGACCAGTTCGTGGCCGCCCTGCGCGCGCTCGTCGGCAAGGTCCTGCGCTACGAGGCCCGCTTCCGCGCGGACGGCCTGCTGCCCGCCGACGGCCGGGTGGACACCGTGGCGGCCTGGGACATCGGCCGCGCCTCCAAGATGGCCCGCTGGGGCCGCGGCGCCCGCTACGCCACCCGGGCCGAGCTCGGTTCGGCCCTGGAGGAGGCCTCCCGCGCGGCACGCTCGGCGTACGCGTCCTGGGAGGAGTTCTCCGCGGGCTACGTCCTCGGCCGCTGTCTGCACTTCGACGAGGAGGAGTTCGGCAGCTGGTACACCACGGTCCTGCACGCCCACCGGGCCCTGACGACGGACCCGGACAGCCCGTGGCACACGGTGGCGTTCGCCTGACAGTGCTGGGCGTTGCCTTTCGGCCGCGTTGGAGGGGTGTGCGCCTCGCCGACGGATACCGAGCACGTGTACGGAAAGCATGTTCCCCAGAGACCAGCTCAGGCAGAGCGGAAGCACGGCCGGAGGGGGTTCGGTGCGGGGGCAGGAGCAGGGCGGCCACAACGAGTTGAGCGGAACAGTGCACGGACCAGCGCTCCAGGCGGGGACCGTGTACGGCGGCATCCACGTCCAGGCCGCTCCGCAGGCACCGTTGCCGTGCACTCCGTGGCAGCTGCCGCCGACGGGCCGGATCACGGACCGCACGGCCGAGCTCGGCCTCCTGGAGAGGCGGCGGCTGCGCTCCGGGCGCGCGGGTCACCGCACTCTCGTCGCGGTCAGCGGCCTCGGCGGCGTCGGCAAGACAGCCCTCGCCCTTGCGTGGCTGCACACCCTGCGCACGTCCTGCCCCGACGGGCAGCTGTACGCCGACCTCGGGGCACAGGCGCCGGACGGGCCTGCGGATCCGGCCGAGGTCATCGGTCGCTTCGTGCGCGCTCTCGGTGTGCCCGCCGCCCAGGTGCCCGCCACACTCGCCGAGGGGGCCGCGCTGTACCGCTCGCTGACCGCGGGCCTGCGCCTCACGGTGCTCCTGGACGACGCCGTGTCGGCCGCGCAGGTGCGGCCGCTGCTGCCCGGCGGGCAGAGCGTGACGGCGGTGACCAGCCGCTGGCGCATGCCGGGCCTGACCGTCGACGGCTGCCACACCGTGCAGCTGGAGCCGCTGGGCCTGGACGCCGGGGTCGAGCTGCTCGCCGAGACGCTCGCCGACGGCCGGGTGGACGCACAGCCGGAGCAGGCCCGTGCCCTGGTCGAGCTGTGCGCGGGCCTGCCGCTCGCGGTGCGGGTGGCAGGGGCGCGGCTCGCGGCCCGGCCCCGGCGTGGGATCACCACGATGGTGCGGGCGCTGGCCGAAGAACACGACCGTCTGGAGGAGCTGGCCATCGAAGGCGACCACAACGTACGGGCGACGCTCGACCTCACCTACCAGGAGCTGCCGCCGGGCGCCGCGCGGCTGTACCGCCTGCTCGGGCTGCACCCGGGCACCGAGTTCGGTGACGCGGTGGCAGTCGCGGTGCTCGCCCGCGCCGGGGAGGACGAGGCCGCGACCCGGGCGCGGGCGCTCGCGCTGCTCGACCTGCTCCACGAGGCGAACCTCCTCACCGACGCCGACGAGGACCGCCACCGCTTCCACGACCTCGTACGCCTGCACGCGGCCCGGAAGGCCGCGCTCGACGAGCCGTCCCGCGAGCGCACGGCGGGGCTGCGCCGGATCGCCGACCACTACTTGGCCACCGCGACCCGCGCCGAGGAGGCCGTCGACCCACAGCACCGGACGATGGCCCGCGACCACGGCCCGGGCCCGGTGGTCACGGAGGACTTCGGAGAGGGCCCGGAGGCGGCCCTGGACTGGCAGGAGCGCGAACTGCCGAACCTGATGGCGGTGATCCGGCAGGGGCGCACGCACTTCCCCACGGTCAGCTGGCAGCTCGCCGACGCGCTCTGGCCGCTGTTCCTGCGCCGCAAGTTCTACGAGCAGTGGCACACCGCCCACAAGGAGGGCCTCGCCGCCGCCGAGGATCTCGGCGACACGGCGGCGCAGTGCCGGATGCTGACCTCCGGCGGCGTGGGCGAGCTGGGCAGGGGCCACCACGAGCGGGCCTTGGAGATGTTCGAGCGGGCGGCACGGCAGTTCCAGGCCGACGGCAACGCCCTTGGCCACGCCCGCACGCTCAACTACCGCGGCCTGGCCCACCAGCGCATCGGCCGGCTGGACGAGGCGACCCGCTATTTCACGCGCGCCGCCCGCGAGCTGCCGGAGTGCGGCGACGTCCGGGCGGGCGGCCTGGCCCGGCTCAACCTCGCGGACGTGGCCCTTGCCCGGCACCAAGACCGCGAGGCCGCGGACCAGGCGGCCGCCGCGCACGCCACGCTGAGCGCGTCCGGCGACACGTACAACGCGGCCCGCGCGGCCATCCTCCTCGGCCGCGCCCACCTCGGCCTGGGAGAAACCGCCCCCGCCGAGCGCCACTTGACGACCGCCCTGTCGAGCCTGCGGGCCATGGCAGCCGCATACGAGACCGCGCGGGCCCTGCACGCGCTCGGCGAACTCGCCGAGCACCGCCACGACACCGCCCTGGCCCGCGAGCGCTACGGCGAGGCGCTCGCCCTCTACGGCACAGCGGGCCGCGCCGACTCAGCCGACGCGTACCGGGCACGCGCGCGCCTGGACCGGCTCTCCGCCCCGACCGACGAATGACCCCACCGTCGGGGCGGGAAGTCCGGCCGCGAGACCCGCGTGGACGAGGGACGCCCGCGCTCGCCAGACCGCCGCCGGCACCACGCCCCGCTCCCGCAGGCTCAGGGCGTACCCGTCCGGCCCCAGCCGGAGATGGCAGGTGCGGCCGTCGTGCACGGCCACGACGAGGGCTCCCGGGCAGCACGCCGCGAGGTCGGCCGCGTACCGGGCGGACGCCGACCGCGCGCACAGGACGTCGGCAATCCGCGCCCACGGGTCCGGGGCAGGCAGCGTCACCCTCAAGTGCTCGTCCACGAAACACCGCTGATCACATGACAGTTGAGGGAACCTCATGCGGACCCTTTCCACCGTCATGACACGACGCTGCCCGGCTCGTCGTACGTCAGGACCTGTGGCAGGCGCGCCGGCTCCGTCTCCGGGAGCACACACGGTGGCCGTAGCCGCAGCTTCCGGTAGAGCAGCGCCCGCATCCTCCGGGCGAACCGGCCCGGCTCGGAGGTGATGCGGGCCGCCACGCGCGCGTACGGCTCCGCGCGGTACGCCGCAGCGGCCCGAGTCAGCTGGCGGTGCACCGAGCGGCCGGGGAGCAACCGCGGTGCGAACGAGCCGAGTTCGGCCATCGGCGACCCCGGGTCCACGTCGGCGTCCGGCAGGCAGGCGAGCAGCACGGGCGCTCCGGTCATGGCGCCGTACAAGGAGACGGACCCGTGGTCGCCCACGACGAAGTCGGCGGCGACGAGGGCGCCGACCCAGTCGGCGCGGTGGCTGACCACGGTGAGTCCGCGACGGCCGAGCTCGGCGAACCAGCAGCGGATCTGCCACTCGCCGTGGGTGTGCCACACGTGCGGGTGCAGAAGCACCGCCACCCGGTAGTCCGCGCCCGGCAGTTCGGACACCAGCGTCCCGAGCAGCTCCTGGCCGCAGGCACCGAGCAGCGAGGCCGGGCCCCAGGTGGAGCAGACGAGGACGAGCCGCTGCCCGACCCGGGTGCGCAGGGCCTCCCGGTACAGGGCGCGGGCGGGGCCGCTTGCGACGATCCGGTCGAAGCAGGGGTCGCCGACGACCTCGGCGACGGGCAGCGCCTCGGGGCACTCGCGGCGCAGCCGAGTCAGCTCGTCGCGGTGGGCGAGGACAATCGCCTCGGGGATCACGGCGCCGTCGCGGACGAGCCGCTGCCTGCTCAGCCCGTACACGCCGCGCGCGGCGACAGCCCGGCCGCGCGGGCCGCTGGGCACGACCTTGTTGTGCCCGGCGCCGTGCGGCAGGACGATCACGGGCGCGTGCAGTTCGTGCAGGCCCCCGTGGCCGGCCGCCACCGCCAGGTCGAAGACGGTCTGCACGGCCTGGCTCCACGGCAGCACGACGCCCTTGATCTCGGCGAGGAAGTCCGCCACTCCCGCGCTGAACACGTCGGGCGCGGCGGTGAAGAACACCTGCACCCGCCAGTCGCCCTCCAGCAGGCGGACTGTGTCGAGGAGCCGCCGCCCGGACGTCACCGTGTGCACCACGGCGAGTACGCGTCTGCGTACCCGGCGCGTGGCCCAGCGGTCGACGTCCAGGCGCACCGGCACCGGAAGTCCGTGTGCTTCCAGCATGGTCACACTCATCGCTGTGAATCCCCCGGCTTCTGTCTTTCCCAGCAGGCGGGCTGCGCCGCCCGCCGGAACGGGTGTTCTCGGACGCCGACAGCGTGCCCAGGGGGCCTGGACGGTCCGCTTGCAGGAACCCTGCACTCCGTGGGCCGGTGCGGGATCCCGGGCCCGCAGGCCGGGGTCCGGTGCTGGTTTCCGGCCATGCCCCGCGCCCCATGCGCCCGCCGCGCAACTGTGCGCCTCTAGCCGCTCCCCCTGACACCGCGACAACAGTGAGCCGAGTGCCGCACACATGTGCGGGACGGTTCGCGGCGGCGCCCGCGCCGCTCGCCCACCCACGGGGGTGACGGTGGATCTACTGGCTCTGGGACCTCTCGAACTCTGGCACGACGGGCGGCATTACGAGCTCGGTTCACCGAAGGAGCGCTGCGTTCTCGCCGTTCTGGTGCACGCGTACGGTGATCCGGTCTCCGTCGAGGCGCTGATGAACCGAGTCTGGGATGACGAGCCGCCGCGCACGGCACAGGACACGCTCCAGAGCTATCTGTCGCGGCTGCGCTCCCGTCTCGGCAGGGCGGCGGGTGACCAGGCCCGCCTGGAGCGGTACGCGCCGCGCCACTACCGCCTTCGCGTCGCCCCCGACACCGTGGACCTGCAACGCCACCGGCGGCTGCGGGCCGAGGCCGCCGCGGCCGCCGGGCAGGGCCGCAGGGAGCTGGCGATCGGGCTGCTCAGGACCGCCGAGTCGCTGTGGCGCGGCGAGCCGTTGACGGAGTTCACCGGTGCGTGGGCGCGCTCGGCGCGGGCCCGGCTCCTGGAGGACCACCGTCGGGTGCGCGAGGAGCGCATCCGCCTGGAGCTCGAACTGGGGCGGCACGCCGACCTGATCGGCGAGCTGCACGAGCTGGCCACCCAGAACCCGCTGGCCCAGCAGGTGATTTCGGCGCTGATGCTGGCGCTGTACCGCTCGGGGCGGCACGACGAGGCCCTCGCCCTGTACCGCTCCACGCGCGCCCGCCTCCACGAGGGCCAGGGCATCGAGCCGGGCGCCGAGCTGCGGGAGCTGCACCGGCGCATCCTGGAACAGGACCGCACGCTGATGGAGACGGCGGCTCCCCCACGGCCCCCGGCCACCGCGGACACGTCCGCGCCGCCCACCGGTCCTCCGGCCGAGCACCCGCCCGGTGACGAGGCGCCGCGCGCCAACCTGCCCCGCGACATCAGGGACTTCACCGGCCGCGCAAGCGAACTGCGCATCCTCCTCGGCAACGCGAGCCCGGTCGGCACGCCGCCCGCGGGAGCCGCAACTCTGCCGGTCACCGTCGTGCACGGCATGCCGGGCGTCGGCAAGACGGCCCTCGCCGTCCACGCCGCGCACCGCCTCGCGGACACGTACCCGGACGGCCGCCTCTACGTCGACCTGCGCGGATACGGCACGCTTCCGCCGTACGACCCCGCCGAGGCCCTCGTCGTCCTGCTGCACGCGGCGGGCGCGACGGACGAGGCGGACGACTCCGGCGGCAAGCGAGAGACGTCACTCGACGAGCGCGTGACGCGCTGGCGCGAGTGGACGGCTCGCCGCCGCGTCCTCGTGGTCCTCGACAACGCCCGCGACGCCGACCAGGTCACGCCCCTGCTGCCCGCCACCGCATCCTGCCGGGCCATCGTGACCAGCCGCAACCGCCTCACCGGCCTGGACGGCGCAACACCCCTGTACCTGGAGGTGCTGTCCACGGCGGAGGCCGCCACGCTGTTCCAGCGCGTCGCCGGTGCCGCCCGGGTGCCCGCCGACCCCGCGGCGCTCGCACGGACGGTCGGCGCGTGCGGCTGCCATCCGCTCGCGCTCCAGCTCCTGGCGAGCCAGTTCCGGCACCGGGACGCCTGGAGTCTGGACCACCTCACCGACCGGCTCGTCCAGGCGGCCGACCCGCTGGACGAGTTCGACGGCGATACCGTGGCGTCCGCCTTCTCGCTCTCGTACACCGATCTGGCCCCGGAGGCGGCGCGGATGCTCCGCCGCCTCGCGCTGCACCCCGGCCCGGACCTCACCCCCCACTCGGCCACGGCGCTCACCGTCCACGGCGGCACACCCAGGGATCCCCGGACCCTGACGGCCCGCACCCGCAAGCTCCTCGACCACCTGCTCGACCGCAACCTCCTTGAGGAGCCGGTGACCGACCGCTACCGCCTGCACGACCTGACCCGCGCCTTCGGCCTGCGGGTGGTCACCCGCGACGAACCCCTGGCCGACCGGCGCACGGCACTCGCCCGGCTGCTCGACTGCTATCTGACCGCCGCGCACCGGGCGGTCGTCCGCACCGAGCCGCACCGCCGCGTCCTGGCGCCGGTGCCGCGCCTGACCTCCCCGTACGCACCTGAGTTCGCCGGCGCGGACGAGGCCGCCGCGTGGCTGAGCGTGGAGCGGGGCAATCTGCTCGCCGTCGCGCGCACCGCTGCCGCCGAATCACCGGAGCACGCGGTGCCCTTCCCGCACGTGCTCGCCACGCCCCTGCGGCGCTGGGGCGCGTGGGACACCGCAGCCGAGCTCTTCGAGGCGGCGGTGTCCGCGGCCCGCGCCGGCGCGGACACCGCAGCCCTCGCCAGGAGCCTGACCGAGCAGGCCGACGTACTGACCCAGAAGGACCACGGCAAGGCGCTGCATCGCGCGACCGAGGCGCTGTTCCTCTTCCATGACCTGAACGACACGCACGGCCAGGCCGACGCCCTCCTCCAGTCGGCCCGCGCCCACTTCGCCGCAGGCCGGAGAGGCGCGTGCACCCGGCTCCTTGACGCGGCGCTCCCTCTGTACGTACGAGTCCAGGACCGGTACGGGGAGGCCCAGGTGGCGAACATGCGAGGCGTGGCGCTGCACGCGGCGGGCCACCACGAGCAGGCTCTGAAGCAGTTCCGCACGGTCCTGCGCATCAACGAGTCCACGGGTCACCTCCACGGCCAGCTGCGTGCGCTCAACAACATCGGCGAGGTGCACCGCATCGACGGCCGCTATGAGGAAGCCCGCACCCACTACGAGCGCTCCTTACGTCTCGCCCAGCGCGTCGGCGGGCGCCAGGAGCACGCGAACCTGCTCACCAACCTCGGCAACGTCTGCCAGGCCACAGGCCAGTTGGAGCAGGCACTCGGCTACTTCCGTCGCGCGCTGACCAGTTACCGCGCCGCGGGTGACTCCCGGGGCGAGTCGGACACGCTCATCAGTCTGGGCTCGGCGTACGCGGCCGACCGGCGGCCGGGCGAGGCACTGTGGCACTTCGCGGAAGCCGAACGCGTCGCTCGCGGCATCGGCAGCCCCCTCGACCTCCAGTCCGCGCTCCTGGGGAGGGGCACTGCACTACGGCTCCTCGGCCGCCACGAGGCCGCACTCGACGCCCACCATGAGGCACTGCGCATGGCCCGCGAGCTCAACAGCCCCCTGGGCGCGGCCCGCGCCCTCGACGGACTGGCCCGCACGACCCTGCACACGCACAGCGCGCCCTCCGCACGGGTGTTCGCGGAGGACGCGCTGGTGTTGTACGAGCGGCTCGGATGCACGGGGCCGGCACGGGATCTCCGACGGGCCCTGAGGGAGCCGGGGTTGGCTAGAGTCCGCGCCACCACCACATGAAGATGCCGTCCTGATCCGGCTGCGGGATGGGGGTGATGGAGCCAACCTTGCATCGAGCTTTGTTCACGAACCTATTCCATCCTTCTGCGCTCAACGTACCTTTACATCCCCCGCGTTGACGTACACAGTAGCGAGCGTCAGCCACCCAAATGGGTGGTACTCATGAGTATCAAACAGCGCGTGGGCGCACGACCGGCGCAGCCGCCATCACTTCACGCGCCCCCTGCGCCCTCCGGCGGAAGCCGATCCCCGTACCCGCCCTGTGTCCACACCAGCCTGGTGAACCGCTCGGGGGTCACGGGACCCTGCCAAGGGGCCCCCTCGGGACAGAACACCGCATCGCAGCCGACGCAGTAGCGGGCGGGCAGCCAGATGCTCTCGGCGCGTGCGGCCCCCGCCCGCACTGCGCCCCTCCCCCGCAGGTCGTCACGTACGACGACGCACGTCACCACAGCGATCACTGCGGTGAGAGCGAGAGCACCGACCACGTACAGGGGCTTGCCCTGGTCCGCCCCCATGGCGGCCCAGCCGAGCGTGAGCGCCACCAGGACGAGGCCCTCGACGGCGTGCAGCAGCGCCACACGGCCCAGGAGCGGCGCCTTGCTCAGGCGGCGGCGCAGGTCCTTGCGGCCGACGGCCTCGGGAACCGGGACGGCGCCGGGCCCGCCGCACCCGGGGCAGTTCACGCGGGCCCCGGTCAGTCCTCGTCGGGAGTCAGCCGCAGCGAGATGGAGTTGATGCAGTAGCGCTGGTCCGTCGGGGTCGGGTAGCCCTCGCCCTCGAAGACGTGGCCGAGGTGGGAGCCGCAGCGGGCGCAGCGGACCTCCGTGCGGACCATTCCGTGCGAGGTGTCCTTCAGGAGCTCCACGGCGTCGCTGTCCTTGGGGTCGAAGAAGCTCGGCCAGCCGCAGTGGGACTCGAACTTCTCGCCGGACGTGAACAGCTCGGCGCCGCACGCCCGGCAGGAGTAGACACCCTTGGTCTTGGTGTCCGTGTACTCGCCACGGAAGGCGGGCTCGGTGCCTGCCTGGCGCAGGACGGCGTACTCCGCGGGGGTCAGCTCCGCACGCCACTGCTCGTCGGGCTTCTCGACGTCGTACGACATGGAACGCATCCCCTTTACGTGAAGTACGTGAAGTACGCGATGTGCGCGGTGGCGCTACGTGGCCGGCTGGGCCAGCCGGTCCAGGATCCGCGGGCCGAGGTCGGTGACGTCGCCCGCTCCCATGGTGAGAACGAGATCACCGGGGCGTGCCATTCCCGCGATCAGCTCCGGCGCGCTCTCCTTGTCCTGCGCGGCCCGCACGTCGGCGTCCGCGGCCCGGGCGGCGTCGATGATGAGCGCGCTGGTCACGCCGGGGATCGGGTCCTCGCGTGCGGGGTAGATGTCGAGGACGACGGAGGCGTCGGCGAGTGCCAGGGCCGCGCCCATCTCGCGGCCCAGCTCCTGGGTGCGGGAGAACAGGTGCGGCTGGAAGAGGACGAGGAGGCGGGCGTCCGCCGCCGCGCCGCGCATCGCCTCCAGGTCGGCGGTCATCTCCGTCGGGTGGTGCGCGTAGCTGTCGATGACCTGGACGCCGCGCGCCTCGCCCTTGAGCTGGAGGCGGCGCTTGACGCCGGTGTACGCGGCCAGGGCGGGGGCCAGCTCCGCGGCGGGGATGCCGAGGGCGACGCCCGCGGCGAGCGCGGCGACCGCGTTGTGCGCGTAGTGGCGGCCGGGCACGGACACGGCGAAGCGCAGCTCGGTGCCGTCGAGGACGACGGTCACCTCGCTCTTGAGGCCCTGGGGGGTCACGTCGGTGATGCGCACGTCGGCGTCGGCGGACTCGCCGTAGGTGACGATCCGCAGGTCCGTGCCGCGCTTGGCGAGGCGCCGGGTCAGCTCCCGGGCCCCGTCGTGGTCGGCGGCGACGACCAGGGTGCCGCCGGGGACGATCTTGTCGGCGAACGTCTCGAAGGACTCGTAGATCTCGTCCATGGAGGCGTAGTTGGCGTGGTGGTCCAGCTCCACGTTGAGGACGATGGCGACCTCGGGCGCGTACTTGTGGAAGCTGCGGTCGCTTTCGTCCGCCTCGGCGACGAAGATCTCGCCGGTGCCGTGGTCCGCGTTGGAGCCGGGGGCGTCCAGGTCGCCGCCGATGGCGTACGAGGGGTGCAGGCCGAGCGCGGAGAGGCTCACGGCGAGCATGGAGGTCGTCGTGGTCTTGCCGTGGGTGCCCGCGACGGCGAGCGGGCGCAGGCCGTCCATCAGCGCGGCGAGCGCGTCCGAGCGGTGCACGACGGGGATGCCGAGCTCCGCGGCGCGGGCCAGCTCCGGGTTGTCGGCGCGGATCGCCGAGGAGACGACGACGCAGCTGGCGTCGTCCGCCAGGTGCTCGGCGGCGTGCCCGATGTGCACCGTCACGCCGAGGTCGCGCAGGGCCGCGGCGGTCGCGGAGTCCCGGGCGTCGCTGCCCGCGACCCGGGCGCCGCGCTGGGCGAGGATCTTCGCGATGCCCGACATTCCGGCGCCGCCGATGCCGATGAAGTGCGGTCGGGGCATGGCGGAGGGGAGGCCGGGTGCCATCTTCTCTCCCGAGAGGTGTGACGGTGACATGAGCGTCCCCACCCTATCCGCCCCACCGGGAGCCCACCGGGAGCCCACCGAGAGCCCACCGGGACCCCGTCTGGACCGCACGTGACCCCACCCGGACCCCACCCGGACCCCACCGTGACCGCACCGGTCGCTCCCGCGCCCGCCGCTTCCCGCCGCTCCCCGCCTACTTCTCGCTGTGCGAGAAGAGCTTCAGGACGGGCACCCCGACCTTGTGCCGGGCCCGGGAAGCCCAGTCGCGGTGGAAGAACTCTTCCACGTAGTGGGGGTCGGTGAGGACGATGACCTCGTCGGCGCCCGCCGCGTCGACGAGCTCGCGCAGGGCGTCCAGCGGGTGGTCCTCGATGAGCTTGCCCTCGGCAGCGCTGCCCGCCGCCCGCAGGGCGGTGAGGGACACCTGGAGGGCCTGCTCGCCGGGGCCGACGGCCTCGTCGCCCTCGGGCACGCTCCCCTCGCGCACGGCCTCGTCGAGCTCGCCGAGCGCCACGTCGTCGATCGCCCGCAGCAGCCGGTCCGCCTGGTCCCCGCGCGGCTGCAGGAGCACGTGGAAGGTGACCGGCTCGTCGCCGTGCAAGGTGGTGACGAACTCCACGTCGGCGGACGTCAGGGCCTTCTCGATCATCAATACGCTTGTGAACACGACAGGCGCCCTTCTCCTCCGTGGGCCGTGGACAAGGCCCCTGCGGAAACCATCCTGCCCCGTGCCGAGACGGGGGCTGCGCACTTTAGTGTGCCCCGCCGAAGCGAAACGGAACGGTGGATTCCGCTGATTCTCAGGACCGACGGTATCGGGTGAAGAGGAACCCGGCCTCTTCCAGTACGGACGCCAGTACGAACCGCTCGGGCACGGCCACACCGGGCCCGCCCGCGATCCGCTGCGCCCCGCCCGCGGTGAGCATCGGGGACACCGTCAGACACAGCTCGTCGAGCACGCCCGCCGCCACGAACTGGCCGAGGAGGCGCGGCCCGCCCTCGGTGAGCAGCCGTGCGAAGCCCCGCTCGGCGAGCTCCGCGACCACCCGGGCGGGCTCCGCCCCCGCCCCCTCGCCGGCGAGCACGACCTCCGCCCCCGCCTTGCGCGCGGCCTCGACCCGGTCCGGGGCCGCCGCGGCCCCGGTCACCAGGAGCGTCGGCGTCAGCGGCGCGGTGAACAGCGGCAGGGTGAAGTCCAGGTCGAGGCTCGCGCTGAGCACGACCACGGCGGGCGCGGGCGGCTGCCCCGCGGCGGCGCGGCGGGCCGCGAAGGCCTCCCGCGCCCGGGCCGGGCGGTAACCCTCCTGGCGTACGGTCTCGGCCCCGACCACGACGGCGTCCGCGAGGCCCCGGAGGGTGCCGAAGATCCGCATGTCGGCGGCGCCGGAGATGGGCTGGGAGCGGCCGTCGTGCTGGGCCGCCCCGTCGAGCGTGGAGACCATGTTGGCGCGCAGCCAGGGCCCCTCCCGGTCCGGGTAGGCGTAGGCCTCGGCCAGCTCGTCGAGCGTCCACTCGCGAGCGACGGCAGAACCCGGCATTCCGGCGGTTTCGGATGTCTGATCGGTCACAGGGAACAGGCGTCGCATGCCCGGCAGTCTTACACGCCTCCTACGCGGGCCTAGAGTGGATAGACGTGTCAGCCTCCACCGCTGCCTCCGGGCAGAGCCCCATACCCGAAGCGGGCCCCCTCTCCTTGTGCGCCCGCGAGCCGCACGTGCCCGCGGACCGCCTCGTCGCCGAGATGGTGCCGCCGCCGCGCTTCGACTCGGTCCGCTTCGATACGTACATCCCGGACCCGAAGCAGCCGAGCCAGACCGAGGCCGTCGGGGTCCTGAGCTCCTTCGCCGGCGGGCTCGGCGGGGCCCACGCGAGCGGCTCGGGCAAGCGCCGGTGGTTCGGGCGGGCCAAGCAGGCCGCGCCCTCCGGTCCGCGCGGGGTCTATCTGGACGGCGGCTACGGCGTCGGCAAGACCCATCTGCTCGCGTCCCTGTGGCACGCCACCCCCGCGGAGCCGTCGCTGAAGGCGTTCGGCACCTTCGTGGAGCTGACGAACCTGGTCGGCGCGCTCGGCTTCCAGCAGACGGTCACGACCCTCAGCGGGCACCGGCTGCTGTGCATCGACGAGTTCGAGCTGGACGACCCGGGCGACACGGTCCTGGTGTCCTCGCTGCTCCGCAAGCTCGTCGAGGCGGGCGTCGCGCTCGCCGCGACCTCCAACACGCTGCCGGGCAAGCTGGGCGAGGGCCGGTTCGCCGCCGTCGACTTCCTGCGCGAGATCCAGGGCCTGTCCGCGCACTTCAAGACGTTGCGCATCGACGGCGACGACTACCGCCACCGCGGTCTGCCCGAGGCCCCCGCGCCGTACACGGACGAGGAGGTCACCAAGGCCGCGTACGCGACCGCGGGCGCGAGCCTGGACGACTTCCCGCAGCTGCTCGACCACCTGGCGCGCGTCCACCCGAGCCGGTACGGCGCCCTCACCGACGGCCTCGGGGCGGTCTGCCTCACCGACGTCACGCCGGTGCCGGACCAGTCGACGGCGCTGCGCCTCGTGGTGCTCGCCGACCGGCTCTACGACCGCGAGGTGCCGGTGCTCGCCTCCGGCGTCCCCTTCGACCGGCTGTTCGGCGATGACATGCTCAACGGCGGCTACCGAAAGAAGTACTTCCGGGCGATTTCGCGGCTGACGGCGCTGGCACGCGACGCCAAGGGTCTCGTTAACGCCTGAGACGCGTGGTACACACAAACGGGTCATGTCCTGTCCGCCAGCAGGAGGTTGCCCCATGTCCGGAACACGATCCAGCGCGACCAGACGTCAAGTGCTCGCCCGCACCGGAGCCTTGGGGGCGTCGATCGCCTTCACCGGCGCCCTGTCGGAGCTGTTCGCGGGCACGGCCACCGCGGCCGCCCAGGGCAGGGCGGGCTACGGCCCGCTCGTGCCCGACCCGAACGGGCTCCTCGACCTGCCCGAGGGCTTCCGCTACAAGGTCCTGTCCCGCGAGGGCGACCCGCTGCGCTCCGGCGAGGGCAGGGTGCCGAGCAACCACGACGGCATGGCCGCCTTCCGCGGCCGCCGCGGCGGCGTCCACCTGGTGCGCAACCACGAGAACCGCGTCACCGCGAAGATCGGCGTGCCGACCGTCGAAGGCCTGACGTACGACCCGGCCGCGAAGGGCGGCTGTACGGCGCTCGCCCTCGACCGCGACGACGACGTGCTCGGCGAGCGCGTCGCCATCGCGGGCACCGCCGTCAACTGCGCGGGCGGCCCGACCCCCTGGGGCACCTGGCTGACCTGCGAGGAGACCGAGGACAAGGCCGGGACGAACGGCTACACCAAGGACCACGGCTTCATCTTCGAGGTCGACCCCGTCGACCCGCGCCGCACCGGGGCCGTCCCGCTGACGGCCATGGGCCGCTTCCAGCACGAGGCGATCGCCGTCGATCCGTGGCGCGGTGTGGTGTACGAGACGGAGGACGCCTTCCAGAAGCCGTTCGGCCTGTTCTACCGCTTCCTGCCGGAGCGGCCCGGGGGCGGCAGGGGCTCCCTGCGGGCGGGCGGCCGCCTCCAGGCGATGCGCGTGCCCGGCCTGCCCGACCTGTCGGCGGTCCAGGAGACCGGCGCGTCCTTCGGCGGGGTCGAGTGGGTCGACGTGCCCGACCCGCTCGCGGTGTCCACGCCGATCCGCAACCAGGACTTCGGCCCGAAGGGCATCACGCACGCGCAGAAGCTGGAGGGCTGCTACTGGGGCGGCCGCTGCGTCTACTTCGTGTCCAGCTTCGCGCGCAGCGCGGAGGGCTCGGCGGGCGACCACTACGGCCAGGTCTGGCGCTACGACCCCGCGCGCCGCTGCCTCACCCTCGTGATCGTCTTCGGCCCGGACACCGACATCCAGCTGCCCGGCGAGTCCCCCGACAACATCTGCCTGACGCCCAGCGGCGGCCTCATGGTGTGCGAGGACGGCGACGGGGCGCAGCACGTGTACGGCGTCACGCGCGGCGGCCGCGTGTACGCGATGGCCCGCAACGCCCAGGCGATCACATCAGCCGCTGCCGCGGCGGGCGGCACCCCCCAGGACCCCGCGTGGGGCGAGTTCGCGGGCGTCACCTTCTCCCCCGACCACCGCACGATGTACGTGAACTGCTACACGCCGGGGACGACGTTCGCGGTGACGGGGCCCTGGCACAAGTAGTGCCCGCGCCGCACGGGTAGCGCCCGTTCCTCCCCCGGCGCACGATCGGGGGAGGAACCGGAAGGGGTGCGCGGTGGCGAAGTCCAGGAAGCCGAAGAAGCCCGGGAAGGCCCGGGGGGCCGGGGAGCCGGAGACCACGGCCCGCCTCTCGGACCTGCTGCGGATCCCCGAGGGCGACCGGATCTCCCTGGCCTCGTACGACGCGCGGGCCACTCCCGGGGGACCGCCGGGCAAGGCGGAGGGGCTCCTGGCGACCGCCCGTCTGGGTGAACGGCTCGGGGACCTCCAGGAGCGCCTGTACGCGGCCAGCACGCAAGGGGACCGGCGGCGCCTCCTGCTGGTCCTCCAGGGAATGGACACCAGCGGCAAGGGCGGCACCGTCAAGCACGTCATCGGCCTGTTCAACCCGTCCGGCTGCCGCATCACGGCGTTCAAGGCGCCCACCCCCGAGGAGCTGGACCACCCGTTCCTGTGGCGGATCACGAAGGCGCTGCCCCGGCCGGGCGAGATCGCCATCTTCGACCGCTCCCACTACGAGGACGTCCTCATCGCCCGCGTCCGCGAACTGGTCCCGCGCAGCCAGCTGGGCCGCCGCTACGGCCAGATCAACCGCTTCGAGCAGTCCCTCGCCGACGACGGCGTGACGGTCCTGAAGTGCTTCCTGCACGTCTCGTACGAGGAGCAGCGCGGCCGCCTCCTGGAGCGCCTCGACAACCCCGAGAAGCACTGGAAGTTCAACCCCGGCGACATCGCCGAGCGCGCGCTGTGGCCCGCCTACCAGGAGGCGTACGAGCTGGCCCTGGAGCGCTGCTCGACGCCGTCGGCCCCCTGGTACCTGATCCCCGCCGACCGCAAGTGGTACCGCAACTGGGCGATCAGCACGCTCCTCCTGGAGCACCTGGAGGCGCTCGGCCCGCGGTACCCGGAGGCGGACTTCGACGTGGCGGAGTGCCGCAGACAGCTGCTGGCCGGCTAGTCGGCGGGGGCGAGCCGCCACAGGGAGGTGACCTCGGCGGCGCGGGCCGTGTGCAGCGGGTCGCCGGGGTCCGACGCGCGCGGGTGCCGGGGCTTGGCGTCGTGCCGGTCGACAACGCGGAGCCCGGCCGCGTCGAACGCGTCGAGGAGCTCCTGCCGGCCGCGCAGGCCCAGGTGCTCGGCCAGGTCGGAGATGATCAGCCAGCCCTCGCCCCACGGCTCCAGGTGCTCGGCGAGCCCGGCGAGGAACGCCTTCAGCATGGCGCTGTCCGGGTCGTACACGCCCTGCTCCACGGCGGAGGTCGGGCGGGCCGGGAGCCAGGGCGGGTTGCACACCACGAGCGCGGCGCGGCCCTGCGGGTACAGGGCGCCGCCGTCGACGACCTCGACGCGGTCGGCGAGGCCGAGCCGCTCCACGTTGTCCCGGGCGCAGACGAGGGCGCGGGGGCTGCTGTCGGTGGCGACGACGCGGCCGACGCCGCGGTGGGCGAGGACGGCGGCGAGCACGCCGGTGCCGGTGCCGAGGTCGAAGGCGGTGCCGTCGCCGAGGCGGGCGGGCGCGGGCAGCGGGGCCGTGGCCACCAGGTCCACGTACTCGCCCCGGATCGGGGAGAACACGCCGTAGTGCGGGTGGATGCGGCCGCCCGCGGCCGGCATCTCCACGCCCTTCTTGCGCCACTCGTGGGCGCCGATCACGCCCAGCAGCTCGCGCAGCGACACGGCCGTGCGCCCCTGCGGCGGGCCGTACGCCTCCGCGCAGGCCTGGCGCACGTCCGGGGCGCGGCGCAGGTCCAGGGCGTGGTCCTCCTCCAGGACCACGAGGAGCATGCCGAGCACCCGGGCCCGGTGGCCGCGGGACTGGCGGTGCCGGTGGAACGTCTCCGCGGGGGTCGACCCGGGCTTCGGGGCGAGCCGGTCCAGGCGCCGCCCCAGGGCCTTCAGGAGCTGGCGCGCGCCCTGGTAGTCGCCGCGCCACAGCAGCGCGGTGCCCTCGCAGACCAGGCGGTAGGCCTTGTCGGCCTTCAGCCGGTCGTCCGCGACGACCACCCTCTTGGGGGCGGGCATGCCGCTCTCGGAGTGCCAGCGGGCACTGCGGGCGGCCCCTGGCTCGGCCCCCGCGGGCTCGGTCCAGCCGATGACCGGCACCTCAGGCATCTCGGACATGAATGCCTCGTCAACTCCTCGGGATCCCCTGAGCGCCGATGGGCGCCCCCAGGACGATGACACACCGTGCCCACCAGGCCAAACGGCCTCGCGACGACACCTTCAGACTTACCCGTCTTACCCGATTTACCGCTTGTATGCGGATACCGTCCCCATGTGATCACTCGTACTCGGAGCTGGACCGCCCTCCTCGTCCTCGCCGCGGCCGCCCTGACGGCCTGCGGCACCGCCCCCGGCACCCCCGCGGCCGCCCCCGCGCCCGACAGGACCGCCGCCCCCGCCGCCGGGCGGAGCGCCGCCCCGCCCACGCTCGCCCCGGGACCGCAGGGCCTCACCCCGGTGTTCAGCAAGGCGCCGGGCCGCCGCGATGCGCCCACCGTGGCCCTCACCTTCGACGCCGACATGACCGCGGACCAGGGTCCCCGCGCCACCGCGGGCGAGCGGTTCGACAACCCCGCCCTGGTGGCGACGCTGCGCCGCCTCAAGGTCCCGGCGACGTTCTTCATGACGGGCCGCTGGGCCGAGGAGTACCCGGCCCAGGCCCGGGACATCGGCCGGGACCCCCTCTTCGAGGTGGCCAACCACTCGTACAGCCACTACGCCTTCACCGCGGACTGCTACGGCCTGCCCACGCTGCCGCGCGAGCGCATGCGCGCCGACGTGGAGCGCGCCTTCGCCGCCTTCCGGCGGGCGGGCGTCACCCGGGCCGTGCCGTACTTCCGCTTCCCCGGCGGCTGCTACGACCGGGCCGCGCTGCGCGCCCTGGCCCCGGGCGGGGTCACCGCGGTGCAGTGGGACGTGGTGAGCGGCGACGCCTTCGCGACGGACCCGGACGCGGTGGCGCGGCAGGTCCTGCGGGCGGTGCGCCCCGGTTCGGTCGTCGTCATGCACTGCACGCGCAGCGCGGCCCCGGCCACGGAGCGCGCGCTTCGCCGGATCGTCCCGGAGCTCCGCGAGCGCGGGTTCCGCCTGGTCCGCGTGTCGGAGCAGATCGGTGCCGCCCGGAGCCAGGGCTGAGGGGCGCCGGGGTCACTCCCGGCGCGCGCAGAGCCCGCACGCGAGGGCCACCGCCGCCGCGGCGAGGGCGAGGGCCGCCGCGACCGCGCCCACCGGCAGCGGCACCGCGCCCTCGCGCGAACCGCGGGTGAGGTCGGTGAGCACCGACTTGGCGGGCGATCCCGTGGTCACCAGGGCGAGCAGGCCGACGAGCAGCAGGGCCGGGACGGCCCGCCCCGGCGAGCGCAGCAGCGGCCTGCTGGTGAGGGCCCCGACGGCCGTGCCGAGCAGGGCGCTGACCAGCATCGCGAGCAGCCCCGCCGCGGCGGCGGGGCCGCGTGCCACGGCGGTCTGGTGGTCGGTGCTCGCCGCGTCGCTGATGACGGCGACGGCCGCGGCGGCCGCCGCCCCCAGGGCGCTCGCCGCGAGGAAGGCGGTGAGCAGCGCGGCGAGGTGCGCGCGGCCGGGTCCCGCGGCCGCCGCGGTGCAACCGCGCGCCGCCGGCGGTTCGTTGGTGACGCAGATCCGTACGAGCCAGGCCGTCACGGGCAGCAGGGCCGCCGCCGCGTACGCGAGCGAGTCGAGCACGGGCTGCCCGCCCTGCACGCCGACGGCGAGGAACACCGCGTAGAGGATGACCGGCGCGAGCCAGCGCTGGGAGCGAAGCAGCAGGGCCGTCTGGTACCGGAGCAGGGCCGTCGTCATCGCTTCTCCTCCGTGCCGCGGACGCCGACGACGTGCCAGGGCGGGCTCGCCGTCAGGAGCTCGCGCAGGACCAGGTCCGAGTGCGGCGCCGCGACGAGCAGGCGCCGGGTGTCCGCCTCAGGGCCCGGTGCCGCCGTCCCCGGCAGGCCCGGCGGAAGGCGCGCGCCGAGCGGGCCGCGCACCTCGATGACCACGGTGGGGCCCGCGGCCGCCGGGGCCGACGCGGCCTGCTCCGCGAGGCGGTTCACCCCCGTACCGGAGATCTCGTACGTCTCGTCGGCGAGCCCCGCGAGCCGTCGCGGGTCGTGGTCGACGAAGACGACGGCGCCGCCGGTGGCCGTGTGCTCGGCGACGGCGCGGTCGAGGACGTCGCGGGCGGCGGCGTCCAGGCCCGTCCAGGCCTCGTCGAGGACGAGCAGCCCCGGTTCGGCGAGCAGGGCCTGGGCGACGGCGACCTTCTGGCTGCTGCCCTTGGAGAGTTCGGGCAGGGGGGTGCCCGCGTGGCCCGCGGCGCCGAAGCGTTCGAGCCACTCGTGCGCGCGCCGGGCCGCGGCCGCGCCGGTCAGGCCGTGCACGCGGCCCATGTGCGTGAGGTAGCCGGCGGCGGTGAACGGCAGGGCGGCCGGGAAGCGTTCGGGGACGTAGGCGGTGCGGGGGCGGCCGTGGACGCCGCCCTCGGTCGGGGCGTCGATGCGGGCGATGAGCCGCAGGAGCGTCGACTTGCCGGTGCCGTTCGCGCCCTGGACGCGGGTCAGGGCCCCGGCGCGCACGCCGAGGCTGACGCCGCGCAGCACCCAGGGGCCGCGCAGGCCGTAGCGGCGTCCGGCGCCGTGCAGTCGTATCGCGGCGTCCGTGCTGTCCCCGCCGCTGTCTCCCGTGCGTCCCATGCGCCTCATCCTCGCGCACCGGCCCCGGGCGGTCTCCGGCGTCCCTGGCAGACTGGATGAGTGAGTGCTTACGAACCCCAGGTCGACAGTCCCTTCCGTGCCGAGCCGAGCGCGCGCGACGAGGCGCCGCAGTTCGTGCTGCCCCTGGTGGCCCGCATCGAGCGGGCGGCTCCCCCGGCGCGTACGGACGCTCTGGAGACGGCGGCGCGCGCGGTCCTGACGATCCTCAGCGACGAGCGCTCCCTCGGCGAGGGCGCGTGGGCACCGGCGATGCGGGACTGGCAGGACGCCCGCATCCGCAAGGTGGTGCGCAGGGCGCGCGGCGCGGAGTGGCGCCGCGCGGAGGCCCTCGACGGCATCACGGTCGCGGGCAAGTCGGCGGAGGTCCGCGTCTATCCGCCGGTCCCGCTGGACGGCTGGCCCAAGGACCTGGCCCGCCTCCAGGTGTCGGGCACGGACCTGGAGGACCCGGAGCCGCCCGTGGGCCCGGAGCCGGGCACGCCGGTGCTGTGGCTGAGCCCCGATGTGACGATGTCGGCGGGCAAGGCGATGGCGCAGGCGGGCCACGGCGCGCAGCTCGCCTGGTGGGACCTGACGGCGGCGGACCGGACGGCGTGGCGCGACGCCGGTTTCCCCCTCGCGGTACGGACCGCGCCGGCGTCCCGCTGGCGGGAGTTGACCCTGAGCGGCCTGCCGGTGGTGCGGGACGCGGGCTACACGGAGATCGCCCCCGGGTCGTGCACGGTGGTCGCCGACCACCCCGCGCTGCGGGGCGCCTGACCGGCGCGGCGGGGCCCGCTCGCGGGGACGGGCCCCCGGCGCCCGGCTATCCGGTGCTGTCCGTGCCCTCGTACGCCGACAGGGCCACCTGTCGCTTCTCGAAGAGGACGCGCATCGTGTCGTCGTCCACGCGGTCGTGCGCGAGGGCGATGGCCGCCTCGTCCTGCACCGCCGCCCAGGCCTTGCGGGCGCGCTTGTTGGCGACGCGCCGGGTGTCGCTGCGCAGGAAGCCCGCCCCGGCGGCGAGGCCCGCGGAGAACAGCGCGAGGAAGGCCGCGGGCACCCGCGCGTCCGCCGTGGCGAGGCCCGCCGCGCCGGAGACCCCGGCGAGCAGGGCGGCGGGGAAGCCGAGGACGACGTCGACGACCGCCCACCACAGCGCCCTGCGGTCCGCGCGCCGCACCCGCAGCGTCGCCTCGTCGCGCAGCCGCACGGCCTCGGCGCGCAGGGGGCAGTCCGGCCCCCGCGGGCCGCTGGCACGGAGGACGGCGCTCGGTTCGCCGGGCGTGTCGGCCATGCGTCAGATTCCAGCCGAGCGCCCCGGAGCGGCACGAGTGCGACCGGGCACGAAAGACCGCGACCGCGCTTGTCGAGTTCCCACAGGCTCCGGGGCCGCGGCCCGACCGCACCCCGGGACGGCGCGTGACTCCCGTCACAGCCGGGCCCAGTCGTGAACACCTCCCCCACCCCTCCCGTACCTTCCCGTACCACCAAGTGGCTTGGTCAGCAGTTCTGTTGCGGCCCGGGAGGCACCTTGCGGCGCACTATGCCCATCAGGCACATCAACGGCACGGCCCTGATCATCGCGGCCCTCGTCGTCACCGTGGGGGCGCTCGCCTTCCCCGTGTGGTCGTACGCCGACCGCTCCGGCACGGGTGAGGCGAACCTCAACGCCGGGAGCGTGTCGACGCGTTGGGGCCCCCTGTCGGCCGCCGACCGGGACTTCCTCGTGAAGGTGCGGCTCGCCGGGCTCTGGGAGCTGCCCGCCGGGCAGCAGGCCGTGGAGCGCGCGCCCACCAAGGCCATCAAGGAGGCCGGGGACCATCTGATCGTCGGGCACACCGACCTCGACGAGCGGGTGCGCGGCGTCGCCGCGCAGCTGAACGTGGAGCTGCCCAACCAGCCGACCGAGCAACAGCAGGGCTGGCTCAAGGAGTTGACCGAGGCGAGCGGCGAGACGTACCAGCGCAAGTTCGCGAACCTGCTGCGCGTCGCGCACGGCAAGGTCTTCAGCGTGGTCGCGCAGGTGCGGGACAGCACCCGCAACTCGCTGGTGCGCCAGCTCGCGTCGGACGCCAACCAGACCGTCCTCGACCACATCACCATGCTGGAGGGCACCGGCCTCGTCGACTTCGACGCGATCGCCAACGGCAACGCCTCGACGGCCACGGCCAGCCCCACCGGACCGCCGCCGCCCGGCGGCACGCCTCCGGAGCCGGTCCCCGCCGGTCCCAGCGACGACGTCTCCGGTACCTCACGGCCCTCCCCCGGGGCCCCCGGCACCGTCAACACCGACCGGCCCGAACCTCAAATGTAGCTCTGAATCCGCTGATCAGAAGGTTCGGGCGGCCCTGTCGGGGTCATGACTCCGGCGTCGAAGGAGGATGCAAAGGCGCGTCACGAGAACGAGGAAAGACACCCGGGGGGAATCATGGTGCGGTTGGGTACGGGGATCGGCTGGCGGCCGGAGATCGCGGACGCCGTGGAGCGCATGCCCGGCATCGACTGGGTCGAGGTCGTGGCGGAGAACGTCTGCCCGGGGCACCTGCCCGCGTCCCTGACGCGGCTGCGCGAGCGCGGCGTCACGGTCGTGCCGCACGGCGTCTCGCTGGGGCTCGGCGGCGCCGACCGGCCCGACGAGGCGCGGCTCGCCGCGCTCGCGGAGCGCGCCGACGCCCTGGGCGCGCCGCTGGTGACCGAGCACATCGCCTTCGTACGGGCCGGGGGGCCGCTCACCGTCTCGCCGCCGCTCGAAGCGGGGCATCTGCTTCCGGTGCCGCGCACCCGGGACGCGCTCGCCGTGCTGTGCGAGAACGTCCGGATCGCGCAGGACGCCCTGCCCGTGCCGCTGGCCGTGGAGAACATCGCGGCCCTGATCTCCTGGCCGGGCGAGGAGATGACGGAGGGGCAGTTCCTCTACGAGCTGGTGGAGCGGACCGGCGTACGGCTGCTCATCGACGTCGCGAACCTGCACACCAACCACGTCAACCGCGCCGAGGACCCGGCCAAGGCCCTCGCCGAGCTGCCCGTGGAGGCGCTTGCGTACGTGCACGTGGCGGGCGGCTTCGAGCGGGACGGCGTCTGGCACGACAGCCACGCGCACCCCGTGCCGCAGCCGGTCCTCGACATCCTCGCGGACCTGGCCGCGCGCACGGACCCGCCGGGCGTGCTCCTGGAGCGGGACGAGAACTTCCCCGAGCCGGGCGAGCTCGAACGCGAACTGGACGCGATCCGCGCCACGGTGGCGACGGCGGCGGCCACCGCGGACCCCGCCACCCGGGCCGTCGCCACCGAAGCCCCCGCCGCCCGGACCCCCGCCACCGAGGCCCCGCAGGTCCCGGGGCCCGCGGACGCCGAGGTCCTCGCCACCGCCCGCGAGCGCGTGGCCCTCGCCCAGGCGTCCCTGCTGTCCGCGCTCGTCGCGGGAACGCCCGCGCCCGAGGGCTTCGACCGAGGGCGGCTCCGGGTGCAGAGCCGGGCGCTCGCCGCCAAGCGGGCCGACGTCGTGGCGAAGGTCGCACCGGAGCTGCCGGAGATCCTCGGGGACGCGTACCGCGACGAGTTCCGCGCGTACGCCGCGGGGCGCCCGATGACGGCGGGCTACCGCAGGGACGCGCTGACCTTCGCCGAGCACCTGCTGCTCGCGGGCCGCCCCGAGGACGCCGCGGCCCGCGGCCGCCTCACCCACTGGTGGCTGGACCGCTCGGGGCCGCGCCCGCTGGACGGGCGTCCGGTGACGCGCTGGCTGCGCACGGCACGGCTCGCGCTGCGCCGGAGCCGGCCGCTCCGCTGACGCGGCGCCCCGCACCGACGACGCACCACCGCACATCGGGGGATCAACCATGCACCGCTCCGACCACACCCAGCTGCTGCAGACGGCCCTGCCCGACGCGGCCGCCGAGGCCGTCGCCGTCTGCTACTTCCTGCTCGTCGCCGCCTCGTGCGCCGCCGTCGTCGCCGGGGTCTTCGTGACCCGGCGGCGCCCGGCGCGGGTCCGCGCGGACCCGCCGCACGGTTCGTTCAACGACGCGTACGAGGCCGCCTTCCTCGCGGGCGGGCCCGGCCGGGCCGCCGACGCCGCGCTCGCCGCCCTGCACGAGGACGGCCGCCTCACGGTCGCGCACCCGGGCGTCGTCGGCGTCGCCCCAGGGGCCGCGGCCCGGCACCCGGTGGAGGCCGCGGTGCTCGCCACCTACGCCGCCGCGCCCAGCGGCGCCCTGCACTGGCTGCGCGCCGCGGTGATGCGCGCCCCGGCCGTGCAGGCGCTCGGGGACGGGCTCGCCGCCCGGGGCCTGATGGTGCCGCCGGGACCGCTGCTGCCCTGGCGGCGCCGGATCACCGCGCATCTGGTCCTGTGCGTCGCGGGCGTGCCGCTCGGCCTGGTGCTTGCCGCGACGTCCTCGACCGCGCGTGCCGACTCCGCGTACTCGGACGTCCAGCTGGCCCTCGTGGTCCTGCTCGGCGGCGGCGTCGGCGTGCTCTGCTCCCGCGTGGCCAGGGACCGGGCGACCGCGCGCGGCCGCTTCGCGCTGCGCCTGCACCGCGTCCGCACCCGCAAGGCGGCAGGGGGCGCCGCGCACGCGGTCGCCGTGCGCGGTCTGCGCGGCGTGGCGGACGCCGAGCTGCGCAAGCAACTGGCGCAGGCGCGGCGGCTGCGGGTCGGCCATCAGCCGACGGTGCCCGTCGCCGCCTCCGGCGCGCGGCCGGGGGACGCCGCCGTCTGGACCGGCGCCCCGGTCGGCTGGTGCGCGGGCGGCACCGGCTGCGGCGGGTCGAGCTGCGGCACCGCGAACCGCGACGGCGAGGGGGACGGCCGGAGCGGTTCCGGCTGCGGCAGCGGCGGGTCCGGCTGCGGCGGTGGGGGCG
>NZ_JOJM01000087.1 GCF_000720325.1 Streptomyces sp. NRRL B-1347 | reverse complement strand
GCCCCCCGCCCCCCCCGGTAGCTCACCCGTGGCGCCCCCTCACCCCCGCTGAGCCACCCGCACGTACTGCTCCCGCACCTCCCGGTACCGCAGCAGCTCCGCCGCCACCGGATCGAGCACCCGCGCCCGGCCGCACCCCGACGCCGCCTCCCGCAGTCGGCGCTCCGCATCGGAGCCGTAGCGGCGCGCGGGGCCGCGCGCCGCCATCCGGCTCAGCCACTCCACGCCGGGGCCGCCCAGGACGCCCAGGAGCATCAGCAGCACGGGCACGCCCAGGTTCGGCGTCGCCACCCCCACGATCTGCGCCACGAGCCAGAGCCCGCCGACGACTTGGAGCAGCGTCATCACCGCCTGCGCGAACACCGCGACCGGCCACCAGCCCGGCCGGGGCGGGCGCCCCTGCGGCAGCCCGGCCCGCACGGCCAGCTCGTCCAGGGCCTCCGGCAGCCCCTCGGCGCCGCGTGCCGCCGCCTCCCGCACGGCCTGCCCCCAGGGCACGGGAAGGCCCGAGGCCGCCTCGTCGGCGACCGTGCGCACGGCGTGCTCCACGCGCGCGCGTGCGGTGGCCTCCTCGTCGACGGGGGCGCGCGTCACGGGCGCGACGATCGAGCCGAAGGGCGAGCGGCGCGCCTCGTACCAGCGCCACAGCCGCAGCCAGGGCGTGCCGCACGCCTTGTTGGCGTGCCTGCGCCAGGCGCGCTCGGCGGCCTGGCCCACGGCCGTGGCGCCCACCGCCTCCGCGAGCCGGTCGGCGAACTCGTCCCGGGCCTCCTCGCTGAGCCCGACCCGCCCCCGCCCGACGGCGGGCCCCGCCTCGGCTGCGTACACCGGGCGCAGGCGCGCGGCCGCCGCGTCCAGGTCCGCCTCCACGCGGCGCGCGGCGGCACGCCGCTCGCGCGTGAACTGCCCGAGCGCCTCCCGCAGGTCACCGACGCCGTCGCCGGTCAGCGCGGACAGGGCGAGCACCGTGGCGCCCGGTTCGCCGTGCTCGCCGAGCGCGATGCCGTCGTCGTCGAGGAGCCTGCGCAGATCGTCGAGGACCTGGTCGGCGGCGTCCCCGGGGAGCCGGTCCGTCTGGTTGAGCACGACGAACATGACCTCGGCGTGGCCCGCCATGGGCCGCAGATAGCGCTCGTGCAGGACCGCGTCGGCGTACTTCTCCGGGTCGACGACCCAGATGACGGCGTCCACCAGCCTGAGGATGCGGTCCACGTGCCGCCGGTGGTCCTCGGCCGCCGAGTCGTGGTCGGGCAGGTCGACGAGGACGAGCCCTTCCAGGGCCTGGGCGTCGGCTCCTTGGAGGGGCCTTCTGCGCAGCCGCCCCGGGATGCCGAGCCGGTCGAACAGGCCCGCCGCGCCGTCCGTCCAGCTGCACCCGATGGGCGCGGCCGTGGTCGGCCTGCGCACGCCGGTCTCGGAGATCATCACGCCCGCGAGCGCGTTGAACAGTGTCGACTTGCCGCTTCCGGTGGCTCCGGCGATGGCGACGACGGTGTGCCGGTCGGACAGCCGCCGCCGGGCCGCGGCCTCGTCGAGGACGCGCCCCGCCTCGGCGAGCGTCGCGCTGTCGAGCCGCGTCCTGGAGAGCCCGATCAGCTCCCGCAGCGCGTCGAGGCGGGCACGCAGCGGCCCTTCGTAGAGGACGGTCGCCTCAGCGGCAGCCTCGTAGGGGCCGTCGTTGTCGTAGCCGGAGGACTTGTCGTACGGAGAGGGCTTCTCGTACGGGGATTCCGCGGCCGGTCCGCCGTCCCCCGTCGCGCCGTGCTCCCCCGTCTTCGTAGAGTCCGCGCCCGTCGCATCGTCGTCCCCGGGGGTCCCGTTGCCACCCGCTCCGGCGGCCCGCCGTGCGATGAGGCCGTCGTCCCAGATGCCGTCGGCCTCCCGCGCGCGGGAGGCCCGGTCGTCGGGCCGGTCGGCGTGGTCGGTGTGATCCGTGACGGCGGTCACCGCGGTCACCTCTCCTTCTGCAGTACGGACAGCGCGGCGATGAGTTCGGCCTGGGGTTCGGGGTGGACGCCGAGCGCGTCGAGGGGGGCGAGGCGCCGCTCCCGTTCCGCGCCGAGGACGGTGTCCAGGTACTCGGTGAGCAGCTGGCCGCCGCGGTCGCGCAGGCGCAGCGCGCCGTGGGCGCCGACGCGTTCGGCGAGGGTCTCCCCGGCGGAGCGCGCCCGGCGTCCGCCCAGGAGGGCGGTGGCGAGCAGTGCGGAGAGCACGTCGGGGTCGGGCGGGGCGCTCTTGTCGATGCGGTCGAGCGCGCGGACCTCGTCCTCGACGTACTCCTCCAGGACGCGCCGCCAGCGGCGCACGGCCATCCCGATGCGGTGCTCCGCGCCTTCGTCGCGCCGCGGGGCGAGGCTGGGGAGCCCGGCGGCGGGTTCGCGGCGCCAGGCCTCGTCCACGCGCTCGTCGGCGGCGGTGACGGCGCACACCAGGAGCGTCTCCAGACCGGCCGAGACGGCGTCCAAGAGCTCTCCGGGGCCGCAGTCGAGCGGATAGGCCCGCCAGCGCTTCAGCGCGTCTCCAGCGAGCACGGCGCCCGCCTGGAGCCGTTCCCGTACGCGCGCGTGCTCGCTCTCGTACGCCTCGTCGACGGCGGCGGTGAGCCGCAGGGCAGCCGCGTGCTGGGCGGCGACGGCGCCGGCGAGTTCGGGCATGCGCGAGTTCAGCGAGCCGAGCACTCCGTGGGCGGTGCGGGCGATCGCCGCCTCCCGGGCGGCGGTGTCCTGCACGCGGTCGGCGAGCCAGGCGAGGAGCGGCGCCACGGCGGTCGAGGGCAGCAGTCCGCCGCCGCCCGCGGACTCGGGCAGCTCGGGCACGGTGAAGCGGGGCACGTCCCCGAGGCCCGCCTTGGTGAGCAGCGCCTCGTACTGCCGGGACACCTCGGTGACGACCTGGTGCGGCACGCGGTCGAGGACGGTGACGAGGGTGGCGTCGTGCTCCTTGGCGGTGCGCAGCAGGTGCCAGGGCACGGCGTCGGCGTAGCGGGCGGCCGTGGTGACGGTGACCCACACGTCCGCGGCGCAGATGAGTTCGGCGGCCAGGACGCGGTTGTCGGCGACGAGGGAGTCGATGTCGGGCGCGTCCAGGAGGGCGAGCCCTCTGGGGAGCGTGTCGGCGGTCTCCACGCGCAGCAGCCGGGCGTCCTCCGCCCCCTCGTCGCCCTCCCGCAGGGGCACCCACACGCGCGTGAGGTCCGGCAGCACCCTCATGCCCGCGAACCAGTGATGGTCCTCCGGATGGCACACGAGGACCGGCGTGCGCGTGGTGGGCCGCAGCACGCCCGCCTCGCTGACCTGACGCCCCACCAGGGAGTTCACGAGCGTCGACTTGCCGGCCCCCGTGGACCCGCCGACGACGGCGAGCAACGGCGCTTCGGGGGCCCTGAGCCGGGGCACCAGATAGTCGTCGAGCTGGGCGAGAAGCTCGTCCCGGTTGGCACGCGCGCGTGGCGCCCCCGCCAGGGGGAGCGGAAAGCGTGCGGCGGCGACACGCTCACGCAGGGTGGAAAGCGCGTCAAGCAGTTGAGGCCGTACGTCCAAGGTCACCACATGCGAAGAATGCCCAACTTTGACGTCTTTCTGAAGCATATGGGCATGCCTGCGCGCCGATCGGACAGACGTGACGGAAGGGACGAGTGGGGCACAGGCATAACGAGTGCACAACACCCGGGGCGCCAGGCGCCAAAAGCGCTGCGAGATTCGCACCTGCCTGCGATTATCAGGACCGCTTCACCGAACCTCCACATCACGGTGCGGAGGTGAAGCACCAGGGACAAGGACCCGGGAGCCCTATCCTTGTCCCCGGCAAGGTCACGGACCGGCCCCACACCGGGCTCCAGGCCACCGGCCACCACCCGGCCCCCGTAGCTCAGTGGATAGAGCAGGTGCCTTCTAAGCACTTGGCCGCAGGTTCGAGTCCTGCCGGGGGCGCACCTCATCGGCCTTCCTTCGGGAAGGCCTTTTTGCTGGGCCGCCGTCGCCGCCGGGCGCCCGCCCGGTCAGGCCGGGCGCGGGCGCCGCCCCCGCACGAGGTGGCCGAGGAGCGCGGCGTTGCACAGGCCCGCCAGGGCCGTTCCGGCGGCGAAGACCGCGGGGCTCAGCCAGGTGAGCGAGGAGTGCTCCGCGGGCACCGACGCCAGGAAGGCGAGGATGCCGAGCGGCGCCGTGACGAGGAACGGGTAGAACCCGGCGAGCCCCGGATCCGGGCCCACGTACCAGGCGCCCAGGAAGAATCCCAGGGCCGCCGCGACCACGGCGAGGTACGCACGCGCGAGCCAGGTGTCCGTGGCGAGCACGAGCAGCCGACGCAGGCGCGGGCGCAGGCGCGGGCGGGAGGTCTTCGGCATCACGGCTCCTCGGGCTCGGTCCGGGCGGGGTGAGCCCCGCCACGGCCCCGACGGACCGGTCCGGGGGCGGGGCGAGCCCCGCCGCAGCCCGGCGGACCGACCCCCGGGGAGCGCTCTCTCGCAGCCCCTGCAGACCGGACCAGGCGAGGCAAGCCCCACTGTGGCCCGGCAGACCGCCCCGGGCATGAGTACGCGTACTCACCACCACGGCCGCCGAGCCCACCGCCTCACCGCCACGGCCGCCGAACCCACCACCTCATCACCACGACCGCCGACCCCACCGCCCCCGTTCAGGCAGCCGAACGCGCCACCCGGTCCTCGTCCTCCCGCCGCGCAGGCGCCCCCGCCGGTCCGCGGCGGCCCGCGAGGCGGCAGCCGACACAGCCGGGGTGGCCCTCGCGTGCCGTGTGGTCGCGGAGCCGCATCGGCTGTCGTGAGGCCGGTCGCGGGCCCGGGGCCTTGCCCCAGCCCGCCAGGTGCAGGATCCAGGTGACCAGCACCGCCAGGGCCATCACGCCGATCCCCAGCCAGATGGCGGGGCGCCAGCCGGTGATGCCCACTCCCGCGATCAGCGCCCCTACCGTGCCGACCGCGCAGCCGGTCCAGCCGGCGATGGTGTGGCCGTCGTCGTGCGTACTCACGTGTCGCGCCCTCCCCGTGCCCGCCGACGGCACGGCCTGGCCGCGCCACCGGCATCGGACGTAAGATGCCTTAGCAAGTAAGCAATTTATCTTAGGCGCTAAGGGATATCAATGGAGGGCAAGCCCCGCCCCAGCGCGTCCGCGCAGGACGTGGTCAACGCGGTGGACGACCTCGTCGCGACGAGCGTCGTGGGACAGCAGGAGTTCGCGCGGAACCTGGGCCTGTCCGTCACGGACCTGATCTGCTTCGCGTACGTCCTGCAGGCCGGGGACGACGCGGTCACCGCGGGGGAACTCGCCACCCGCGCGCACGTGACGACGGGCGCGGTGACGGGCATCCTCAACCGCCTGGAGCGCGGCGGGTTCGTGACCCGGCAGCCGGACCCCGCCGACCGGCGCCGGGTGCGCGTCGTCGCCGTACCGGCCGCCGCCGGGCGCGTGCGGGAGATCTACGAGCCGTACTACGCGCGCCTCATGGCGCTGTTCGACGACTTCACTCCGGACGAGATCGCCGTGATCGCCGCCTGGTCCGCGCGCGCGAGCGCCGTCGCGCGCACGTACCTGGAGGAGTCCTGCGACTGAGGAGTCCTGCGACTAGGGCGCGGGCCCGCGGGGGCTCAGCCGCGGTAGAGCGCCTCGATCTCCTGCTCGTACGCCTGCTCCACCGCGCGCCTTTTGATCTTCAGGGACGGGGTGAGCAGGCCGTTCTCCTCGCTGAACTCCCCCGCCACGACCGCGAAGCGGCGGATGGACTCGGCGCGTGACACGGCCTCGTTGGCGTGGTCCACGGCCTTCTGGAGGTCCGCGAGGAGCTTCGGGTCGCGGCACAGCTCGGCCTGCGGGGTGTCCGCGGGGCGCTTGCGGACGGCCAGCCAGTGCGCCACGGCCTCCGGGTCGAGGGTGATCAGCGCGGCGATGTAGGAGCGGTTGTCGCCGACGACGATGCACTGGCCGACGAGGGCGCGGCCGCGCAGCCGGTCCTCCAGGACGGCGGGCGAGACGTTCTTGCCGCCGCTGGTGACGATGATGTCCTTCTTGCGGCCGGTGATGGTGAGGTAGCCGCCCTCGTCGAGGGCGCCCAGGTCGCCGGTGGCGAACCAGTCGCCGGTCAGGACGGCTTCGGTGGCGTCCTGGTTGTTCCAGTACGAGGTGAAGACGATGCCGCCCTTGATGAGCACCTCGCCGTCGTCCGCGATGCGCACGGCGGTGCCGGGCACCGGCAGGCCGACGGTGCCCGGGCGGGGCCGCAGCGGCGGGATGATCGTGGCGGCCGCGGTGGTCTCGGTGAGTCCGTAGCCTTCGTAGATGATGATTCCGGCGGCGTAGAAGAACAGGTTGAGCTGTTTGTCGAGCGGGGAGCCGCCGCTGATGGCGTAGCGCAGACGGCCGCCGACCTCCTTGCGGATGCGCCGGTAGACGAGCAGGTCGTACAGCGCCCAGCCGAGGTAGAGCCCGGCGGACGGGCCGCGTCCGGTGCCGAGGAACTTGCTCAGGTACGCCTCGGCGAAGCGCACGCCGATCCGCTCCGCGCGGTCGAAGGAGGCGCCCCGGCCGATCCGCTCCGCGGTCGCGCGCCCGGTGTCGTGGATCTTCTCGAAGAGGTACGGCACGCCGACGACGAACGTCGGCCGGAACGCCCGCAGTTCGGGCCGCAGCTCGTCCGGCTTGATGCTCGGGCAGTGGCCCAGTTCGATGCGGGCGAGCATGCAGGCGATCTGGATGCTGCGGCCCAGGATGTGGGCGAGGGGCAGGAAGAGCAGCGTGGCGGCCTGCTGGCCGGTGATCGCCTTGAAGACGGGGTACAGCAGGTCGACGGTGTTGGCCGCCTCGGCGTGCAGGTTGCCGTGGGTGAGGACGCAGCCCTTGGGGCGCCCCGTGGTGCCGGAGGTGTAGCAGATCGTCGCGATGGTGTCGGGGGTGAGCGCCGCGCGCCGCTTGGCGACCTCCTCGTCGCTCACCTCCTGTCCCCGCTCGGCGAGTTCGAGGACCGCGCCGTCGTCGATCGTCCGGACGTCCGGCGGCGCGCCGAGGTCCGCGACCGCCTCCCGCGCGGTCGCCGCGTTCTCCGCGGTCTCGGCGAAGAGCAGGCTCGGGCCGGAGTCCCGGACGATCCACTCGATCTGCGCGGCCGACGACGTCGCGTACACGGGCACCGTCTGGCCGCCCGCCGCCCAGACGGCGAAGTCGAGCACCGCCCACTCGTAGCGCGTACGGGACATCAGGGCGACCCTGCCGCCCGGTTCGAGCCCGGCCGCGATCAGGCCCTTCGCGGCGGCGGTGACCTCGCGGGCGAACGCGGCGGCCGTCACGGGCCGCCACCGGCCCGCCTCCTTGCGGCGCAGCACCACGGCGTCGGGGGCCTCGACGGCGTTGGTGAAGGGGATGTCGGCGGCGCTGCCGTGCGTGGCCTCCGCGGCGAGGGCGGGCGTGCGGGCCTCACGCACCACGCCGTGTTCGTCCCGGACGAGTTCGACCTTGGCGCGGTCGGCCAGCTCGGTGTGGCGCCGCGCCTTCTTCAAGTCCTTGCGTACGCCCATGACGGCTCCCGGTACGTGTCCGTGGTGCGGATGCGGGTGCGTGCGGTAGGAGTGCGTGCGGTGGAGGTGCGTGCGGTACGAGTGCGTGCGGTGGAGGTGCGTGCGGTACGGGCGCGCTCGCGGCACGGGCGCGCTGATGTGCGGTGCGCGCCCGTCGCGTACTTACTTTTCGGTCAACTTACCGGTGCGTAGGGGAAATTCAATGGGTCGCGCAGAAGTCCGGGGAGGACCCGGGAGGGGCGGGCAGGCTCAGGGCGCCGCGCGGGCGTCACCCGCGGGCGCCGTCCGCCGGTGTCACGCGCGGGCGCCGTCCGCCGGTGTCACGCGCGGGCGCCGTCCGCCGGTGTCACGCGCGGGCCGGAACCCAGACCTCCCCCTCCAGGACCCGGCCCATCCCGACCCAGACCATGTTCATCAGGCGCAGGGTGACGCCCTCCGGCGACTGGTCGGGGTTGCGGGCCATCCAGTCGGTGAGCGAGTCGGCGGCGCCGACCAGGGCGTGGGCGACGAAGTCGGCGTCCCGCTCGGTGAGTTGCGAGGCCGTCGCACTCTCCTCGATGCCCGCCCGGACGAGCTCCGCGACCTGCGCCATCACCGCGCGGCGCGCCTCGGCGACGGCGGCCGCGATCGTCTCGCTCAGCTCCGACGCCTGGCGGTGGAGCACCACCCAGCTGTCGCGGTGCTCGGCCACGAAGGCGAAGAAGGCGAGCAGCCCGGCGTGCAGCCGGACTTCGGGCGCGCCCCGGCCCGTGCCGTCGTCGGCCCCGCCGCCCGCCGCCTCCCGGGCCGCCCCCTGGAACGCCGCCACCAGCCGGTCGGCCTCCCGTCGCAGACAGGCGAGGAACAGGCCTTCCTTGGAGTCGAGATAGAGGTACACCATCGGCTTGGAGATCCCGGCGAGTTCGGCGATCTCGTCGACCGAAGCGGCGTGATAGCCCCGCTTGGCGAAGACCTGGACCGCCACGTCGATCATCTGCTGCTCGCGCTCCTTGCGCGGAACGCGCCGCCTGCGCTCCCGTGGCGTATCGCCCACCCTTGTCAGCCTCCTTGATCCGGGCCTACCTTACCTCCCAGTAAGTTTACTTCGTGGTAAGGAGCTTGCGATGGGGACGGACAAGGCCGACGGAATCGCGGGGCTCGACTTCTCCAGTGTCACGCCCGAGGAGTTCGCACGGATCGTGAAGGGCCTCTCCGGCAAGGAGATCGACGCGATCGCGACGGACGCCCCGCTGCGCGCCCGCGTCCTGCGGGAGGTCTTCACACGCATGGAACGGCAGTTCAGGCCGGAGGCCGCGGGCTCGCTGGAGGCGCTGATCCGCTGGCAGGTCACGGGGAGCGGGGACGTCGAGGACGCGGTGTACGAGACGGACATCGCGGAGGGCGCGTGCGCGGTCCGCGAGGGGCGCTCGGCGGCGAAACCGCGCGTGACGCTGGTCATGGGCGACGCGGAGTTCCTCAAGCTGGTGTCCGGCAACGCGAACCCCGTCGGCCTGTTCATGAGCCGCAGGCTCAAGGTCGTGGGCGACGTGGCGCTCGCCGCGGGGCTCACCCGGTACTTCGACATCCCCAAGGCGTGAGGGCGCCGGTCCCTCGTCAAAGCCCGGCCAGAACCCGTCCGGAACCCGGCCAGAACCCCTTCAAGGACCCATTCAAGGACCCGCTGACCTGCGCCGAAGTACCGTGCATGACATCCATGCACGCTCCCGTCCGGTCCCGGCAGCCCTTTCGGCCCTTCGTCTGTCTGCTGCCCGCGCTCGCCGTCGTCTGGGCGGGGTACCAGCGGCGCTGGATGTCCGACGACGGGCACATCTACGTCCGGACCGTCCGGCAGGTCCTCGCCGGGAACGGGCCGGTGTTCAACGCGGGCGAGCGCGCCGAGGCCTCGACGGGCACGCTGTGGCAGTGGCTGCTCGTCCTCGCCGGTCTGCCGGGCGTCGACGTGGTGACGGCCGCCGTGTACGGCGGGCTGCTGCTCACGGCGGCCGGGTTCGCGCTCGCCGCGTGGGGCGCGGCGCGGCTGCGCACGGGGCCGTCCGGCGGTCCGCTCCTGCCGCTCGGCGCGCTGGTGCCGCTCGCGCTTCCGCCCGTGTGGGACTTCGCCACGTCCGGCCTGGAGACGGGGCTCGCCACCTGCTGGATCGCGGGCGCCTGGCTGCTGCTCGTGGTCCGTCCGCGCGCGCTGGGCACCGCGTTCGTCCTCGGCCTCGGGCCGCTCGTGCGGCCCGATCTCGCCCTGGTGTCCGCCGTGTTCCTCGGCGCGCAGTGGCTGAGCGCGCGCCCCTCGCGGCGCGGCGCGCTCGCCGGTGCGGCCGCCGCGGGCGCGCTGCCCGTCGCCTACGAGGTCTTCCGCATGGGCTACTACGGGCACCTCATGCCGCTGCCCGGCGTCACCAAGGAGGCCTCGTCCAGCCTGTGGGGGCGCGGGGCCGCCTATCTCGCGGACTTCGCCGGGCCGTATCTGCTGTGGCTGCCCGCCCTGTTCGTGCTCGCCGCCGTGCTGCCCGCGCGGCACGGCGGGCGGCCCGGGCCCGCCGTGCCCCTGGTGCCCGCGCTCGCGCCCGTCGTCGCGGGGGCCTTGTGCTGGGCGTACGTCGTCAAGGTCGGCGGGGACTTCATGCACGCCCGGATGTTCCTGCCGGGCCTTCTCCTGCTGGTCCTGCCGGTGTTCGTGGTGCCCGCCACGCGCGCGTGGACCCTCACGACGGTCGGCGTCGGGGCGTGGGCGCTGGTCTGCGCGGCCTCGCTGCGGATCCCGTACGAGGGTCTGATCGGGCCGCGCGGCGTCGCGGACGAGCGCGGCGTGTACGTGCGGCAGAACGCGGCCGCACACCCGCTGCGGCACACCTTCGCCGGGTTCCGGGGCAACGCCGCGTACGCGCGCGAGGTGCGGCACGCCGCGCACGTCGGGGCGCCCGCGCTGTTCCTGGCCCGCACCCGCGTCGAGGGCGCGGCGCCCGCCGTGACCGGCGCCTACGCCACCCTCGGCCTGAACGGCACCGTCATCCCCCTCGACGGCGCCGCCCTCGACCCGATCGGGCTCGCCTATCCGCTGGCCGCCCACTCCGAGCGCATCGCCCACGCGCGCGTGGGCCACGACAAGCGGCTGCCCGACGAGTGGATCGTCGCCGACCGGGGCACGGGCGACCTGCCGCCCGGCATGGACCCGGCGCGGGTGGCAGCCGCCCGCCGCGCCCTGGGCTGCGGCCCGCTGGCCGAACTCCGCGCGGCCACCCGCGAGCCCCTCACGGCGGGGCGCTTCCTGCGCAACGTCGGGGGCGCCCTGGAGCGCACGGCGTTCCGCTTCCCGAACGATCCGGTGCGGGCGGAACGCGAACTGTGCGGCCTCGGCAGGCCCTAGGACACCACGTCCTTGCGGGCGAACCCCCGGAAGGCGAGCGCGAAGAGCACCAGCGCGTATGTCACCGACAGGGCCGTGCCCTGGAGCATGCCCGACCACTCCGGAGTGGGCTGGAAGACGTCCGCCCAGGCGAACTGCCAGTGCGCGGGCAGGAAGTCGCGCCAGTCGCCGAGCGCGGTCACCGCGTCCAGGACGTTCCCCGCGATCGTCAGGCCGACCGCCCCGCCGACCGCGCCGAGGGGCGCGTCCGTCTTCGTGGAGAGCCAGAAGGCGAGGCCCGCGGTGACCAGCTGGGACGCGAAGACGTACGCGACGACGACGGCGAGGCGCCGCGCGGCCGTGCCCGGCTCCAGGACGCCGCCGGTCGGGATCTCCAGCGGCCCCCAGCCGTACGCCATCGTGCCGACGGCCAGCGCGACCACTGGGAGCAGCACGATCGCGGCGGCGCTCAGCCCGAGCCCCACCGCCAGCTTGGACCACAGCAGCCGGGCTCTGGGCACGGGCGCGGCGAGCAGATAGCGCAGGCTCGACCAGCCCGCCTCGGAGGCCACGGTGTCCCCGCAGAACAGCGCGACGGGGATGACGAGCAGGAACCCGGCCGACACGAACAGGCACGTCGCCGCGAAGTTCACGCCCGACGCGGTGGCCGTGTCCATCAGCGTCACCCGGTCGTCGCGGCCGTCCGGCGAACCGGCGATCGCGAACGCGAGGAGCAGCACGAGGGGCAGCAGGGCGAGGATGCCGCCCATGACGAGCGTGCGCCGCCGCTTGAGCTGGCGGACGGCCTCGACGCGCAGGGGCAGCGTGCGGCCCGGGCGGTAGCCGGGCGCGGTGGCCGCGCCCGGGTGCGGGGAGCCGTCGGCCGCCGCGTCCGGCAGGCCGTCGGGCGCGGCCGCCGGGGCCGCCGTGGTGTCCTGTGGGGCCGTCACGCCGCACCTCCTCCGATCAGGGTCAAGAACGCGTCTTCCAGGCGCCGGTGCGGGCCGAGCGACTCCACGGGGACCTCCAGGCGGACCAGTTCGGGCAGGAGTGCCGCCCCCGTGGCCGCCGGGCCGCCGTCGAGCCGCACCAGGAGGCCGCCCTCGGTGCGGACCGCCGACGCCACGCCCGGGAGCGAGGCCACCTTCTCGACCAGCGGGTCGGGGACGTCCGCCGCGAGGCCGACGAGGAGCGTGTCCCCGGCGCCGACGATCTCGTCGACCGGGCCCGCCTGCACGAGGCGGCCGCGGTCCATGACGACCAGGTGCGTGCAGGACTGCTCGACCTCGGCGAGCAGGTGGCTGGAGACGATGACCGTGCGGCCGCCCGCCGCGTACCGGATCATCACCTCGCGCATCTCGCGGATCTGGGGCGGGTCGAGGCCGTTCGTCGGCTCGTCCAGGATCAGCAGGTCGGGCAGGCCCAGCATGGCCTGGGCGATGGCGAGGCGCTGCCGCATGCCCTGGGAGTACGTCCGCACGGCGCGGGCCAGGGCGTCGCCGAGCCCGGCGATCTCCAGGGCCTCGGCCAGGTGCGCGTCCTGAGCGGGGCGCCCGGTGGCGCGCCAGTACAGCTCCAGGTTCTCCCGGCCCGAGAGGTGCGGCAGAAATCCGGCGCCCTCGACGAACGCGCCGACCCGGGACAGGACGGGCGCGCCGGGCCTGATGGCCTGCCCGAAGACGCGGATCTCGCCCGCGTCCGGGCGGATGAGGCCCATCAGCATGCGCAGGGTGGTGGTCTTGCCCGCGCCGTTCGGCCCGAGGAGGCCGAGGACCTGGCCCTTCTCGACACGGAACGACAGGTCGCGCACCGCGTACCGGTCGGTGGACTTCGCGTACCGCTTGCTCAAGCCGGTGATCTGGAGGGGCACTTCGGCGAGGTCCGGGGCGGGCGCGGGCGCCGTGACGCGCCTGCGGCCGATCAGGAGCAGGGCGGCCGCCACGGCGGCGCCGGTGAGCGGCAGCCACCACACCCAGGCGGGCAGCGGGGCGGCGGCCGTCCGCACGCCGGGGGCGGTCGGCACCTTCAGGCCGCTCTTCAACGCCACCGTGTACGCGGCCGGTTCGGCGGGCGAAGCGTAGCCCAGGTCGGTGGCGGCGAACACCAGGCGCAGCCGGTGGCCCTTCTTCAGCTCGTGGTCGACGGCGGGCAGCCGCAGGTCGAGGGTCCTGCCGTCGACGGCGCCGTCGATCCGCACCGGGGCGACGAGCTGCGCGGGCAGCACCTGCTGCCCGCCGCCGGGCCCCACGTCGTAGACCTTCCCGAAGAGCACCGTGTCGGCGCTGTCGGACTTCACGCGCACCCGCACGGTGGGGGCGCCGGTGATCCGCAGGTCCTCGGTGAGCGGCTTCGACTCGAACGCGGCGTACTGCCCGGGGAAGTCGAGGGAGACGCCGATGCCGAGCGAGGAGAGGCGGCTGAGGCCGGCGCTGCCGCCGCCCGCGCCGCCGAGCCCCGGCAGGCCGGACACGGCGGGCGGCGCGGCGCCCGCGGGGTTGTCGAAGGTCTGCGGGCGCCCGCTGAGCGGGATCTCGCGCGGGCCGCTGCCGAGCCCCGGATAGCGGTCGCCGCTCGCGCCGCGCAGCGTCGCGGCGCCGTCCGTGGAGTCGATGCCTCCGGTGCGGGTGACGCGGAAGGCGGGGCCCGTGTCGGCGCCCTTGTCGTCCTTCAGATAGCGGTCGAACCACTGGGTGACGCGCCCGGTGACCCGGTCGGTCTCCCGGTCGCCGCCGTCGTGGCCGCCCGCGACCCAGTCGACCGCCACGGGCGCGTGGTTGGCGCGGATCGCCTTGGCCATCGCGTCGGCCTGGTCGAGTGGGAACAGCGAGTCCTGCTGGCCCTGCACGATCAGGGCGGGCACCTTGACGCGGTCGCCGACGGCGGCCGGGCTGCGCTCGGCGAGCAGCCCGCGCGCCCGCGCGTCGGGCTTCCCCGCCACCGCCACGCGCTCGTACATCGCGCACAGCCGCGGCTCGAAGGTGTCGCAGCCGCCGCCCGCGGTCAGGAACATCCCGGCCCACTGCTTCTTGAAGACGTCCTTCGGGAACAGCGCGTCCGCCAGGTTCCAGTACGTCATCAGCGGGGCGATGGCGTCGACCCGGTCGTCGTAACCGGCCGCGAGCAGCGAGACCGCGCCGCCGTACGAGGCGCCCGTGACGCCCACGCGCGGGTCGCCGTCCTTGTCGAGGCGGACCTCGGGGCGCTCCGCCAGCCAGTCGACGAGCCGCGACACGTCGGCGACCTCGCCCTTCGGGTCGTTGAGCCCGATGCGGCCGGTGGACTTGCCGAAGCCGCGCGCGGACCACGTCAGGACCGCGTACCCGTCGCGGGCCAGGCGCTCGGCCTGCTCGCGCACGTCGTCCTTGCTGCCGCCGAAGCCGTGCCCGACGAGCACCGCGGGGCGCTTGGTGCCGGGGTCGCCCGCGGTGAAGTACGAGGTGTCGATCCGCACCTCCCGCCCCTGGCCGCGGCCCATGGAGAGCGTCTGGTCGGTGCGGCGCACGGCGGGTGCCTCGTCCGACGCGAGCGCCGTCCACGTGCCCGCGCCGGCGAGCACGACGACGGCGGCCGCGGCGGCGAACGTCCGCCGCGGCGCGCGCAGCGCCGCCTTCCAGGCTCCGGCCCGGGGCAGTCGTAGATCCATGCGTCAACGGTACGGGCGGTCACCGACAACCGATGCAGCCACCGGTCGGAACCCCGCGGCCTCCCCGGGGAGTACGGGCCGCGGCCCGCGTACGTCCGGGGCGGTACGCGGCCCGGACCGCCGCCGCACCGGCTGTCAGGGGCACCTAGGCTGCTGACCCATGACATCCCTCGCCATCGGCCAGCGCTCGCTGGGCGACCCGTCCGTCCGCTTCCCGCTCTGGCCGCCGCTCACGGAGGGCTGTCCGGTCACGAGCACCGACGAGATCGCGTACCCGGTGGACGTCGACTACGCCTACGACCAGGTCCCCGACGGCTTCTTCGCGCCCGGCGCGGCCGCCGCGCGGCCGCGCGGGCACGAGCGCTGGGCGCCGCTCCTGCCGCCGCTGCGCGCCCCCTCGCTCGCCGAGGGCGGCACCCCGCTGCTCCCCCTTGAGGACGGCGTGTGGGTCAAGGACGAGTCCCGCAACCCGACGTGGAGCCACAAGGACCGGCTCAACCGGATCACGGTGAGCGCGGCCGTCGGCGTCGACGCGCCCGGCGTCGTCGTCGCCTCCTCCGGCAACCACGGCGCGTCGGCCGCCGCGTACGCCGCGCGGGCAGGCCTTCCGTGCACCGTCCTCACCTCGCCGGACGCGCCGCCCGCCGTCGACGCGTTCCTGCGCGCGTACGGCGCCACCGTGCTGCACGTGCCCAGCGAGGACCGGTGGCCACTCCTGCGCCGCATCGTCGAGCGGACCGGCTACCACCCCGTCAGCAACCTCACGTCCGCCGCGCACACCGGGCACGGGTTCGGGCCCGAGGGCTACAAGACGATCGCCTACGAGATCCACGACGAACTCGGCACCCTCCCGCGCGCGGTGTTCGTGCCGACCGGGTACGGGGAGATGCTGTTCGGCGTCTGGAAGGGGTTCGCCGAGCTGGTGCGGCTCGGGTACGGGGAGCGGGTGCCGCGCCTGTTCGCCTGCGAGCCCGCGGCGGGCGGGCCCCTGGCGGCCGCCGTGCGCGAGGGGGTGCCCGCCGCGCACGTCCCCGTCGGGGAGACCGCCGCGTACGCCATCGACTGTCCGGTGGGCGGCTACCGGGGCGTGCTCGCGCTGCGCGAGAGCCGGGGCGCGGCGCTGCTCGTGACCGACGAGGAGCTGGCCGGTGCCCGGGCGGAGCTGGCCAGGGGCGGGGTGTGGGCGGAGCTGTCCGCGGCGGCGGGCCTCGCGGGCCTGCGGCAGCTGGGCCGGGACGCGGAAGGCCCCGTGGTGTGCGTCTCCACGTCCAGCGGCTTCAAGGACCGCGACCTGCTGGCAGGCCCGTAGCCCTCGCGGGTGCGTGCCGCGAGCGGCGGCAGATCCAGCCCGTCCGGCGTTTGAGGACGAGGCGCGAAGCGCCGAAAGGCCGGGTGCCGGCCGCCAGGGCTACTCCGGCACCGTCACCAGCCAGCGCGTGGCCGCCCGCGGCCGCAGGTAGCAGGCCCAGTACACCGTCGCGACGGCCACGATGCCGCCGGTCCACAGCAGGTACTGGGCCTCCTGCTGGCTGAGGACGTACGCGAGGACGGCGATGAGCACCACGGGGATGCCCGGCCACAGCGGCATCCGCCAGGCGGGAGCGGCCCCGTGGCTGCCGCGGCGGGCGAGCAGCGCCGCCACCGCGACGAGCAGGTACATGCCGGTCACGGACACCCCGGTGACGCCGTACAGGGTGTCGAGGTTCACGAAGCACAGCGCGGCGCCGGGGACGCCCACCAGGAGGGTGGCGACCCACGGGGAGCCGAAGCGGCCGCCGAGCCGCGACAGGACCTTGTTGACCGGCTGCGGCCAGGCCTTGTCGCGCGCGGACGCGTACAGGACGCGGGAGTTCTGGATGACCATGACGATGCCCGCGTTGATGATGGCGAGGGCCACGCAGAGGCTGATGAAGGTGCCGACGCCGGAGCTGGACCAGGCCGTGACCATCGCGCCGATGTCGCCGCCGGTGAGCGCGGCGAGGTCCGGCGCGCCCATGGTGATCGCGGCGACCGGCACGAGCAGGACGACGGCCGAGATGCCGAGGGTGAGCAGCACGGTGCGGGCCACGTTGCGGCGCGGGTTCTCCATCTCCTCGGAGAGGTAGACGGCCGTGGAGAAGCCCTGCGTGACGAAGAGCGCGATGGCGAGCCCGGAGACGATCAGCATCGCGGTGACGGCCTTCGTGCCGTCGCCGGAGCCGCTCGCCACGCTGAGGTCGACGAGGCTGCCCGCGCCCCGCTCGGCGTGCGCGAAGCCGAGGACGGCCACGACCGCGGCCGCGACCACTTCGAGGACCAGGAAGATCCCGGTGATCCAGGCGTTGGCCCGCAGGTCGAGCAGGCCCGCGAGGGTGGCGAGGAGCATCACGCCCGCGCCCGCGTAGGCGGGTTCGATCTTCACGAGGGGCGCGAGGTAGTCGGCCGTGCCCATGGCGATCACGGGCGGCACGATCATCACGACGAGCAGGGAGAGCACGAACACCAGCCAGCCCGCGAGCCGTCCGGCCATCGTGGAGACCATCGCGTACTCGCCGCCCGCGCTGGGGATCAGCGTGCCGAGCTCGGAGTAGCAGAAGGCGACGCCCACGCACAGCAGCGCGCCGATGGCGATGGTGAGGGTGGTGGCGGTGCCGAGCGTGGAGAACAGGTCGGGCACGACCACGAAGAGCGTGGACGCGGGCGTCACGCAGGACAGCGTGAGCAGCGTGCCGCCGACGACGCCGATGGACCGCTTCAGCTTGCGGGGCTCAGCCGGGGACTCGGGAGTTCCCTCCGCCACGGGGGCGGCCGCGGACTGCGGCGGCGTGTGCAGCGTTTCGGTCATACGGCGATTCCGATCGGCTCGTACCAAAGGGGCGGCAGAGCGTCATGGAAACCTCCGCGTCAGGAAAACGTCAATGGCCGATTACCTACGGAATCCGCAGCTCGGGCGAGCTTCAACTGGCCAATGATTCGCAGACGTTGGCGACTATAGGTGGCAATTAGCCAGCCATGTGGCACGTAAACCTTCGATAGCAAGGTCGAATTCCATTGGGGCCTTCCTCGCCCCATTCATCCCCCCGTACGGGAACCGCAGCTGTTCGGCGAAAAAAGGAACGAAGCCGTCCGCAGGGCGGACGGCTTCGTTCGGAGGGGTGGAGCTGTCAGTGATTGCGCGGGAACCCCAGGTCCACGCCTGCCGGGGCGTCCGAGGGGTCCGGCCAGCGGGTCGTGACGACCTTGCCGCGGGTGTAGAAGTGCGTGCCGTCGTTGCCGTAGATGTGGTGGTCGCCGAAGAGGGAGTCCTTCCAGCCACCGAAGGAGTGGTAGCCCACCGGCACCGGGATCGGCACGTTCACGCCGACCATGCCCGCCTCGACCTCCAGCTGGAAGCGGCGCGCGGCGCCGCCGTCCCGGGTGAAGATCGCCGTGCCGTTGCCGAACGGCGAGGCGTTGATGAGCGCCAGGCCCTCCTCGTAGGTGTCGACGCGCAGCACGCACAGGACCGGGCCGAAGATCTCGTCCTTGTACGCGTCCGCCGTGACGGGCACCCGGTCGAGCAGGGACAGACCGATCCAGTGGCCGTCCTCGTGGCCCTCGACGGTGTGGCCCGTGCCGTCCAGGACGACCTCGCAGCCCTGCGCCGCCGCGCCCGTCACGTACGACGCGACCTTGTCGCGGTGCGCGGCCGTGATGAGCGGGCCCATCTCGGAGGCCGGGTCGGTGCCGGGACCGATCTTGATCTTCTCGGCGCGCTCCTTGATCTTCGCGACGAGCTCGTCGCCGACCGAGCCGACCGCGACGACGGCCGAGATGGCCATGCAGCGCTCGCCCGCGGAGCCGTACGCGGCCGAGACGGCGGCGTCGGCGGCCGCGTCCAGGTCGGCGTCCGGCAGGACCAGCATGTGGTTCTTGGCGCCGCCGAGCGCCTGGACGCGCTTGCCGTTCGCGGAGGCCGTGGTGTGGATGTAGCGGGCGATCGGGGTCGAGCCCACGAAGGACACCGCGGCCACGTCCTGGTGCTCCAGGAGCCGGTCCACGGCCACCTTGTCGCCGTGCACGACGTTGAAGACGCCGTCCGGCAGGCCGGCCTCGGCGAGCAGCTCCGCCACGCGCATCGACGCCGACGGGTCCTTCTCGCTGGGCTTCAGCACGAAGGTGTTGCCGCACGCGATGGCGATGGGGAACATCCACATCGGCACCATGGCCGGGAAGTTGAAGGGCGTGATGCCCGCGACGACGCCGAGCGGCTGGCGGATCGAGGAGACGTCCACGCGGCTCGCGACCTGCGTGGACAGCTCGCCCTTGAGCTGCACGTTGATGCCGCACGCCAGGTCGACGACCTCCAGGCCGCGCGCGACCTCGCCGAGCGCGTCCGAGTGCACCTTGCCGTGCTCGGCGGTGATCAGCTCGGCGATCTCGTCGCGGTGCGCGTCGAGCAGGGCGCGGAACTTGAAGAGGATGCTCGTGCGCTGCGCGAGCGAGGACTGGCCCCAGGTCGCGTACGCGGCCTTGGCGGCGGCGACCGCCGCGTCCACCTCGTCCACGCTCGCGAAGGCGACCCGCGTGGTCACGGCACCGGTCGCCGGATCGGTGACCGGGCCGTACGTGCCGGACGTCCCCTCGACGCTCTTGCCACCGATCCAGTGGTCGACGGTCTTCGTCATGCCAAGAACTCCCTCACAGATGGCGGCGCCGGTCGGACACGTGCCGGTCGTACTCCTCGCGGGCCTTGACCGCCGACGGGCGGGTCGCGATCTCGGCCACGGGCACATCCCACCACGCCTGCGCCGGGGGCGGGCCCGACACTGTGTCTGTCGTTTCCGTCTCCACGTAGACACATGTGGGGCCGTCCGCTTCGCGCGCTTCGCGCAGGGCCGCGCGCAGCTCGTCGACGGTCTTCGCGCGCGTCACGGGCAGTCCGAGCGAGGCCGCGTTGGCGGCCAGGTCCACGGGCAGCGGGCCGCCCGTGTACGTGCCGTCGGGCGCCCGGTAGCGGTAGTCGGTGCCGAAGCGCTCGCCGCCCACGGACTCCGAGAGGCCGCCGATGGAGGCGTAGCCGTGGTTCTGCAGGATGACGACCTTGATGGGGATGTCCTCCTGCACGGCCGTGACGATCTCGGTGGGCATCATCAGGTACGTGCCGTCGCCGACCAGCGCCCACACGGGCCGCTCGGGCGCGGCCAGGGACACGCCGATCGCCGCCGGGATCTCGTAGCCCATGCAGGAGTAGCCGTACTCGACGTGGTACTGGCGCGGCGAGCGGGCCCGCCACAGCTTGTGCAGGTCGCCGGGGAGCGAGCCCGCCGCGTTGATGACGACGTCCTCGTCGGTGACGAGCGCGTCGAGGAGGCCGAGCACCTGCGTCTGGGTGGGGCGCGCGTCGGGCTCGTCGGCCGCGTACGCGGCGTCGACGCGCTGCTCCCAGCGCTCCTTGCCGGCCGTGTACGAGGCCGCGTACGCGGGCTCGACGCGGTGGCCCGCGAGCGCCCCGGTCAGCGCCTCCAGGCCCGCGCGGGCGTCCGCGACCACTGTGGCGCCCGCCATCTTGTGGGCGTCGAACGGCGCGACGTTGAGGTTCACGAAGCGCACGCCGTCCGCGGCGAAGAGCGTGCCGGACGCGGTGGTGAAGTCGGTGTAGCGGGTGCCGACGCCGATCACCAGGTCGGCGCCGCGGGCCAGTTCGTCGGCCGTGGCGGTGCCGGTGTGGCCGATGCCGCCGACGTCCGCCGGGTGGTCGTGGCGCAGGGAGCCCTTGCCCGCCTGCGTGGACGCCACGGGGATGCCGGTGGCGTCGGCGAAGGCGCGCAGGGCGTCCTCGGCGGCGCTGTGGTGGACTCCCCCGCCCGCGACGAGCAGGGGCCGCGCGGCACCGCGCACGGCCCGCGCCGCCGCCGCCACCTCTGCGGGGTCGGGGGCCTGGCGGCGTACGGACCAGACGCGCTCGGCGAAGAAGTCCTCCGGCCAGTCGAAGGCCTCCGCCTGGACGTCCTGCGGCAGCGCGAGCGTCACCGCGCCCGTCGCGACCGGGTCGGTGAGCACCCGCATCGCCTGGAGCGCGGCGGGGATCAGCGCCTCGGGCCGGGTGACGCGGTCGAAGTACGCCGAAACCGGGCGCAGACAGTCGTTCACGGACACGTCGCCCGCGTACGGCACTTCGAGCTGCTGGAGCACCGGGTCGGCCGGGCGGGTCGCGAACACGTCGCCGGGCAGCAGAAGCACGGGCAGGTGGTTGATGGTCGCGAGCGCGGCGCCTGTGACGAGGTTGGTGGCGCCGGGGCCGATGGAGGTGGTGACGGCGTGGGTCGTCAGGCGCCCCGACTGCCGGGCGTGGCCGACGGCCGCGTGCACCATGGCCTGCTCGTTGCGCCCCTGGTGGAAGGGCATCTCGGCGCCGTACTCGACCAGGGCCTGGCCGAGTCCGGCGACGTTGCCGTGGCCGAAGATGCCCCAGGTCGCGCCGATGAGGCGCTGCCGGGCGCCGTCCCGCTCGGTGAACTGCCGGGCCAGGAAGCGCACCAGGGCCTGGGCGGTGGTGAGCCGGACCGTGCCGCTCATCGGTATCCCTCCGTGTGGTCAGGGTGGAAGCAGATCTTCCATTCCCGCTCGTCCCCGGGTCCCGCCATGACGTTCAGGTAGTACATGGCGTGGCCCGGCTGGGCGATGGACGGGCCGTGCCAGCCGTCGGGGACGAGGACGGCGTCGCCGGAGCGCACCTCGGCGAGCACGTCGGTGCCGCCCTCGCGGGAGGGGGAGACCCGCTGGTAGCCGAAGCCGGACTCGCCCTCGATCTCGAAGTAGTAGATCTCTTCCAGCTCGGCCTCGACGCCGGGGCGGTGCTCGTCGTGCTTGTGCGGCGGGTACGACGACCAGTTGCCGCCGGGCGTGATGACCTCCACGGCGATCAGCCGGTCGCAGTCGAACGTGTCCGCCGCCGCGAAGTTGCGCACCTGGCGGGCGCAGGTGCCGCTGCCGCGGTGCTCGACGGGAACCTCCGGCGCGGGGCCGTAGCGGGCGGGGAGTCGGCGCTCGCACTTCGCTCCTGCCAGGGCGAAGCGGCCTCCCACGCCGGAGGCGATCTGGATGTGGGAATCGCGGGGAACGTAAGCGAAGTCAGTCGCTCCGCTGAACACGCTCTCCCGGCCCAGGAGTTCGATGATCTCGCCCTCCGCGTGCACCGTACAGCCGCCCGTCAGCGGGAGCACGATCCATTCACTCTCCCCGGTGGCGAAGGAGTGCAACCCGCCGGGCGGCAGTTCGACGACGCGCAGACTGGAGTAGGTCCAGGCGGCGCGCTTCGGATCGATGGCGAGGGCGTACGGGCCCTCGGCCGCGCTTCCCTTCGGTACGTGCGTCATGCGGGCCTCCTGTCGGGTGCGTACGTCACGGCTACAGCAGCCCGACGGCGGTGTCGACCGCGCCCGCCACGTCCCCGTCCGCCGGGTACAGCAGCGTGCGCCCGGCCACCAGGCCGTACACGGTGGGCAACTGGAGGGCACCGCGCCACTTCTCGAACGCGGTGTCCGTGTCCCCGATGTCTCCCCCGAGCAGCACGGCGGGCAGCGTCGAGGCCTCCATGACGCGCGCCATGTCGTCCGGGTTCTCGGTCACGGGCACCTTCAGCCAGGTGTACGCCGATGTCCCGCCGAGGCCCGAGGCGATGGCGATGGACCGGGTGACCGCGGCGGCGCTCAGGTCGTTGCGAAGGCCGTCGGGTGACCTGCGGCACAGGAACGGCTCGATGAACACCGGAAGCTGACGCTCCGCCATGGCGTCGACCGCGCGCGCGGTGGAGTACAGCGTGGCGAGCGACCCGGGGTCGTCGTAGTCGACGCGCAACAGCAGCTTGCCCGCGTCGAAGCCGAGCCGCTCCAGGTCCTCGGCGCGGTGGCCGGTGAACCGGTCGTCCAGCTCGAAGGCGGCGCCCGCGAGCCCGCCCCGGTTCATGGACCCCATCACGACCTTGCCGTCGAGCGCGCCGAGCAGCAGCAGGTCGTCGAGGATGTCGGCGGTGGCGAGCACGCCGTCGACGCCGGGCCGGGACAGCGCGAGGCACAGCCGTTCGAGGAGGTCGGCCCGGTCGGCCATGGCCAGCGGGTCCTTGCCGACACCGAGGGCGCCGCGCGCCGGATGGTCCGCCGCGATGATCATCAACCGCCCGGAGGCCCCGACCAGCGGCCGCCGGAGCCGCCGCGCGGCGGCTTCGGCGATGGCTTCGGGGTGCCGGGCCCGGGTCCGCACGAGCGCGGAGACATCGACGGCACTCATACGACGCCCCCCTCGTGGTGAGCGATGACGGGTGGGCACGACGGCAGGTGCCGAGCAACCGTCTCACAGCGCCTCACCGCACAGCCCCCGCCTCAAGAGCAGCCTCGACCTCGGCCTCGTACGGCATCGCGGAGGAGCACTCCAACCGCGAAGCGACGATGGCCCCGGCCGCGTTGGCGTACCGGATCACCCGCGGCAGCTCCCACCCGGCGAGCAGCCCGTGGCACAGCGCCCCGCCGAACGCGTCACCCGCCCCGAGCCCGTTGAGGACCGAGACCGGCAGCGGCGGCACCTCCGCCACCGCGCCCGCCCTGTCCATCGCGAGCACGCCCTTCGGACCCTGTTTGACCACGGCCAGCTCGACGCCCGCCGCGAGCAGGGCCTCGGCGGCGGCGCGCGGCTCGCGCACGCCGGTCGCGATCTCCACCTCGTCCACGTTGCCGACGGCGACGGTCGCGTGCCGCAGCGCGGCCGCGTAGTGGGGGCGGGCCGCGTCCGGGTCCTCCCAGAACACGGGCCGCCAGTCGAGGTCGAAGACGGTGGTCCCGCCCGCGGGGCGGGCGGCGAGCGCGGCCAGGGTCGCCGCCCGGCTCGGCTCCTCGCTGAGGCCGGTGCCGGTCATCCAGAAGATCCGCGCCGCGGCGATCGCGCCGAGGTCGAGCTCGTCCGCGCGGATCTCCAGGTCGGGGGCCTTGGGCCGACGGTAGAAGTACAGCGGGAAGTCGTCGGGCGGGAACACCTCGCAGAAGGTGACCGGTGTCGAGAGCCCCGGCACCTCGGCGACCCACCGCTCGTCGACCCCGAACTCCCGCAGCTGGCCGCGCAGATACTCGCCGAACGGGTCCTGTCCCGTCCGCGTGACGACGCCGACGCGCCGCCCGAGCCGGGCCGCCGCGACCGCCACGTTCGTCGCCGAGCCGCCGAGGAACTTCCCGAACGTCGTGACCTGCGACAGCGGCACCCCGGTCTGGAGCGGGTACAGGTCGACGCCGATCCGGCCCATGGTGATGACGTCGTACGGATCGGCGCCGGCGTCGGCGTGCGGATCCGGGTGCGGATCGGTCACCCTGCACATCCCTTCGTGGTGGCTTCCCTCAGGTCTAATCCCGTCCCAGGAACCCTGTCAACATTTTGTCCTTACATTCGGACTACTGCTTGACACTGTTCTCGGCGGGCGGCGAGGCTTGCGGCCATGGCGCAGCAGACAGAGGTGTCGCGTGGTTCGCGGTTGACCCGCATCCGGATCGGTTCGGCCCCCGACTCCTGGGGCGTGTGGTTCCCCGACGATCCCCAGCAGGTGCCGTGGAGCCGCTTCCTCGACGAGGTCGCCGCGTCCGGGTACGAGTGGATCGAGCTCGGCCCGTACGGCTATCTGCCGACCGACCAGGCCCTGCTCGCCGACGAGACGCGGCGGCGGGGCCTCAAGGTCTCGGCGGGCACCGTCTTCACCGGCCTGCACCACGGCCCGGACGTGTGGGACAGGACGTGGGAGCACGTGTCCGCGATCGCGGACCTCACCCAGGCGATGGGCGCGCGCCACCTCGTCGTCATCCCGTCCTTCTGGCGCGACGACAAGACCGGTGACGTCCTGGAGGACTCGACGCTGACGCCGGAGCAGTGGCGCCAGCTGGCGTCGCAGACCGAGCGCCTGGGCCACGAGGTGCGCGAGCGCTACGGCCTGGACATCGTCGTCCACCCGCACGCGGACACCCACATCGACACCGAGGAGAACGTCGCCCGCTTCCTCGACGCCACGGATCCGGCCCTCGTCTCGCTCTGCCTGGACACCGGCCACTACGCGTACTGCGGCGGCGACAGCGTCAAGCTGATCGAGACGTACGGCGAGCGCATCGGGTACCTCCACCTGAAGCAGGTGGACCCGGCGGTCCTGGCCGAAGTGCGGGCGCAGGACATGCCGTTCGGGCCCGCCGTCGGGCGCGGCGTGATGTGCGAGCCGCCCGCCGGGGTGCCCGCGCTCGAACCGGTCCTCGCGGCCGCCGAGAAGCTGGGCGTCGACCTGTTCGCCATCGTCGAGCAGGACATGTATCCGTGCGCGCCGGACAAGCCGCTGCCCATCGCCCGCCGCACCCGCGCCTTCCTGCGCTCCTGCGGGGCGTGAGGCCCGTACGCCGCTGACGGCTGAGGGGAGGTCGCGACCGCGCGGCCTCCCCTCAGCCGTGTCCCGGCGCGCCCGGCCGCCCTCTACCCCCTCGACGCGCGAACGCGCCCCCAACACGCCGGGCGCCCGCGCCAGTCGAGCGCGTCACGTAGGTGACAAACACTGCACTCTCGTCACACATGTGACACGTACGCGGGTTTCCCGTCACAGCCAGTCGACAAGCACTCCCCCATGGTCACTCTCCGTCGTTCACGGGGCACAGGCTGAGTGACGCCAGTGCCGCGCCCAGCTCCCCCGTCGGCCGCTCCGGCCGCCCTGGGTGCGCACAGGGAGGAGCCACTGATGACCGACCGCAGGCTCTGGTCGTACAAAGACATCGCCGCGCACATCCGCGTCCAGCCGGACACCGTGCGCTCCTACCGCAAGCACGGCCTGCTGCCCGAGCCCGACCACGTCGAGGGCGGCAAGCCCTTCTGGTACGCCGACACCATCCGCGCCTGGGTCGCGTCCCGGCCCGGCAACCGCGCGCGCAAGGGCGAGTGACCCCCCGCCTTGCCCCGCCACCCCAGCCCCTCTTGGAAAATACCCCCTAGGGGTATAGTGTGAAGCACGTCGAGGGGTTCCCTGGAGCCACCGGAGCCGCTCGTCCACGTCGACGTTCCGCATACCCGCACGTCACACACGTTTCACTGAGGAGAACGACATGACCGCCAACGCCCAGACCTCGCAGCCCGGCGCCGTCACCACCGTGTACGACGTGAAGGGGATGACCTGCGGCCACTGCGAGTCCGCGGTCAACAGCGAGATCTCCGAGCTCGCGGGCGTCAGCTCGGTCCAGGCGGTCGCCGCCACCGGCAAGGTGACCGTGGTCTCCGCGGCCCCGCTCGACGAGGAGGCCGTCCGCGCCGCGATCGACGAGGCCGGTTACGAACTCGCCTGATCTCCCCCCTCCCGGCCACGGGCCCCGCGCCATCCCGGCGCGGGGCCCTGACCCCTTTTCGCACCGCACGCCTCCGCCCCCATCACGCCGCGAAAGAGCCGTCATGAACACCTCCGAGGTCGAACTCGCCGTCGGCGGCATGACCTGCGCCTCGTGCTCGGCCCGCATCGAGAAGAAGCTGAACCGCATGGAGGGCGTGACCGCGTCGGTCAACCTCGCCACGGAGAAGGCCAAGGTCAGCTACGCCGACGGGGTCGAGGTCTCCGACCTCGTGGCCACGGTCGAGAAGCTCGGCTACTCGGCGCACGAGATCGCCCCGCCGCGCCCCGAAGCGCCCGGCGGCCCGGCGGCGTCGGCGGACCCGGCCGGGCGCCCCACCACCTCCGACCTCACCGAGGCCGACCGGCTGCTGCGGCGGCTGCTGGTCTCCGCCGCGCTCGCGCTGCCGGTCGTCGTGCTCGCGATGGTCCCGGCGCTCCAGTTCGAGTACTGGCAGTGGCTGTCGCTCACGCTCGCCGCGCCGGTCGTGGTGTGGGGCGGGCTCCCCTTCCACCGGGCCGCGCTCCTGAACGCGCGGCACGGCGCCGCCACCATGGACACGCTCGTGTCCCTCGGTACGCTCGCCGCCTTCGGCTGGTCGCTGTGGGCCCTGTTCCTCGGCACGGCCGGGGAGCCCGGCATGCGGCACGGCTTCGACCTGACCGTGACGCGTACCGACGGATCCTCGGCGATCTACCTCGAAGTGGCCGCGGGCGTCGTCACGTTCATCCTGCTCGGCCGCTATCTGGAGGCGCGCTCCAAGCGCAGGGCGGGCGCGGCGCTGCGCGCGCTGATGGAGTTGGGCGCCAAGGACGTCACCGTACTTCGTCACGGGACTGAAAAGAACGTTCTAGTCAGCGAGTTGAAGGTAGGCGACCGGTTCCTGGTGCGGCCCGGCGAGAAGATCGCCACCGACGGGCGCGTCGCTGTCCCGGATGGCCAAGCTCGTCGAGGACGCGCAGAACGGCAAGGCCGCCGCCGGGCTCGCCACGCCCACCGCCCTGATGGTCGGCACCGGCCGCGGCGCCCAGCTCGGCATCCTCATCAAGGGCCCCGAAGTCCTGGAGTCCACCCGCCGCGTCGACACCATCGTCCTGGACAAGACCGGCACCGTCACCACCGGCAAGATGACCCTCCAGGAGGTGTACGCGGCCGAAGGCACCGGCGAGAAGGAGCTGCTGCGGCTCGCGGGCGCCCTGGAGCACGCCTCCGAGCACCCGGTGGCACGAGCCGTGGCGGCGGGCGCCGCGCGGCGGTCGGGGCTCGACCCGGCGGACCTGCCGGTGCCGGAGCGGTTCGAGAACGTGCCGGGGGCCGGGGTGCGCGGCACCGTGGACGGGCACGCGGTCCTGGCCGGCAGCGCGCGGCTGCTCACCGACGCCGGGGTCACGGACCTCGACGCGCTGGACGGCGCCCGGGCGCGGGCCGAGGAGGCGGGCCGCACCGTCGTGCTCGTCGCCTGGGACGGCGTCGCGCGCGGGCTGCTCGCGGTCGCCGACGCCGTCCGGGACACCAGCGCCGAAGCCGTGCGCGACCTGCGCCAACTCGGTCTCACCCCGGTGCTGTTGACCGGCGACCACCGGGCCGTGGCGGAGACGGTCGCGCGGGCCGTGGACATCGGGACCGTGTACGCGGACGTGCTGCCCGAGGACAAGGCGGACGTGGTGCGGCGGCTGCGCTCCGAGGGGCGCGTCGTGGCCATGGTCGGCGACGGCGTGAACGACGCGGCCGCCCTCGCCACGGCGGACCTGGGCCTGGCCATGGGCACCGGCACGGACGCCGCGATCGAGGCGAGCGATCTCACCCTCGTACGCGGCGACTTGAGGGCCGCGGCGGACGCCATCCGGCTGTCCCGCAGGACCCTCGCCACCATCAAGGGAAACCTCTTCTGGGCCTTCGGCTACAACGTCGCCGCGCTGCCGCTCGCCGCCGCCGGACTGCTCAATCCGATGATCGCCGGAGCGGCCATGGCCTGCTCTTCGGTGTTCGTAGTGACGAACAGCCTCCGCTTGCGGTCTTTCACATAGCCCCGCGATCCTTCACACTGTCTTCGCGGGACCCTCACGTGGGAATGCCAATCCACATATGGGTCCTCTTGCGCGCATTCAGGGCATATGCAAGAGACGTAGATCACAGCGATCCGAACGTAACCATCGAGGGGACTCGTGAGTCTAAGAGGGCGACACCAGAGGGATCTTGGGGGATCTCTCGGGTGTTCGGGGACATCTTGGGGGATGTCCCCGAAGGGGGTACCCCCTGCTCCTTGAGAGCTTGGGGAGCGTTGGCCGGGGCACGTGCACCGGGGAGCTTTGAGCGGCCCTCCCGAATGCGTACGCGTCCCGGCAGATCGCAGCTCCGCACCCTGACTCGGGCAGCACCTCAGACTCCCGGCCGGATCCCGTGGGGGGAATCCGCACCGGGGCAAAGGAAAGCGCCCCGACCGTCGACCCGTGGGGGGATCGACGGCGGGGCGCTTTTCGCTGACGTGGGCGCCCTGAACCGCGCTTCCCTGCCCGTACGCTCCCGCACCGGTTCAAGAACCGCGCTGACGCGCTTGTCCTCAAACGCCGGACGGGCTGGATTGATCCCGGCCGGACGCAGGCGGGAGACGGCGTGCGAGCCGCCAGGTCGGAGCCGGGCCGAGTGGCTGGGTGGAACGGGTGGGCGGG
>NZ_JOJM01000086.1 GCF_000720325.1 Streptomyces sp. NRRL B-1347 | reverse complement strand
GGGGTGACCTGCTGAGCGGTTGCGGCTGGGGCTGCTGCTGCGGTCTGCGGGGTGGAGGGCTGGGCTGCCGCGGTCTGCGGGAGCGTCGGCTGGGCCGCGGTCTGCGGGGCGGTGTCCGCCGGGGTGGTGGCGGTGGAGCGCTCCGCGGCGTCCGCGCGCGCGGACGGATCGGGGGCCGCGGACGGAACGGAGGTCGCGGACGGAACGGGCGTCGCGGGCGGATCCGGCGTCGCGGACGGGTCCGGGATCGCGGACGGATCCGGGGTCGCCCGGGATCTCTCGTGTTCGTGTGCGGCGTCGGCGGAGGTCTCCGCGCGCCCTTCGCGCCCCGCGGCAGCGGTGTCCCGGCCGGAGGGAGGGGTCGCGCCCGGTCTGGCCCTTCCCGGGGCCTGCTGGCTGCCTTCGCGCCGCGGCCGCATCTCTTGCACCGGAGCTCGCATTCCTGTTTTCGTCTGCCCTAGGGCCCGGGTGACGATCCGTCAACGTGGGCGCTCCCGGCACGGACCCTGACCTTGCCAGACGATTCCAGTGCCGGTGCACGGCAGTCTCGCATCGTTGGCCTGGCCACCTGAAGGAGTGAACATCGACTGGGAGTTGGCGAGCAAGTCACGCTGCGTGTCGTGCGGGCCGCGCGCGGTGCGCCGGTTGGACGTCCGTGAGCGGCTTTGGCAGGATGCGCCGCCACACCCTTCGGAGCTGTCGATTCCGGCCGATTTCCGACGCCCTGACCGCCGCCGCGAGGCCGCTCCGGGCCACCGCGCGCCCTCCGGCCGGGCCACGGCGGGCCTCGGGCAGACTGACCCGATGCGCATCGAACTGGCCACCGAGCCCGGCGACCCCGACCGCCCCAACGAGGACTACGCCTCGGTCGCGCTGCCCGCGTCCGGACAGGGGGGATCACTGGTCCTGCTCGACGGCGTGACGCCCCCGGCCGAGGACGTCGGCTGTCTGCATTCCGTCCCCTGGTTCACGGCGCGGCTCGGCGGCGCACTGGGCGAACTGTCCGTTTCACGCCCGGATCTGACGCTCCCTGAGATTCTCGCGGCGGCGATCTCCCGCACCGCGGACACCCACCGTGACACCTGTGACCTTTCTCACCCGCGTACGCCGCAGGCGACGGTGGTCCTCGCGCGGTGGGACGCGGAGCGCGTCTCGTACCTCGTGCTGTCCGACTCGGCGCTGCTCGTCGCGGGGCCCGGCGGCGCGGTGGACGCCATCCTCGACCCCCGCCTGGACGAGCTGCCCGCCGCCGTGCGCGAGCTGGGCGCCGCCGTACGGGCGCTGCCGCGCGGCTCCGCCGAACGGCGGGCGCTCGGCCGTGAGTACGCGGCAGCCGTCGAGGCGCTGCGCAACGCCGAGGGCGGCTTCTTCACCGCCGCCGCCGACCCCTCGGTCGCCGCCCGCGCGGTCACCGGCGAACTCCCCCGCTCCGCCGTCACCGCCGTCGCCGCGCTCACCGACGGGGTCGGGCGCTGGGTCGAGACGTTCCGCGAGGGCGGCTGGGCCGACTGCTTCGCGCTCCTGCGCAAGGACGGACCGCGGGGACTCGTGGAGCGCGTACGCGAGTTGGAGACGGCGGACCCGGACGGTGCGGCGTTCCCGCGCGGCAAGCGGCACGACGACGCGGCCGTGGTGTACGCGGAGCTGTAGCCGGGGCGGCGTGGAGCCGTGGCCCGCGTTTCGGCGCGCCCGCCCGCGGCAAGAAATCTCCCGCATTCAATTCCCTTTCCCGCCGGGCCCGATGAATTCATCTCGGGAACATTTGAACTGAACTAGCGAACAGGAATTGCCTGTTGAAATTCGGTTCGCCGGCACGGAAGGATCTGCGAGCGAGGGGAACGCATGACCACGTCCGGTCATGTGCCCGCGCACGAAGGAGAATTGAATGTCCCAGCGCTTGGCGGTCATCGCGGGTTCTGTGCTCGCGGCCGCGCTGGTGCTCAGCGGCTGCGGCGGCGATGACGACGGCGACGGCGGGAAGGGCGGCGGCGCGGAGTCGGCCGCGGCCGAGGCGGAGGTGCTCGCCGAGGTGGCCCAGCCGAAGGTCGGCGAGATGGCCGGGGCCATGGGCATGTGGACGACCGACCGGCATTTCGTGAAGGCCGGGCTCAAGAAGATATCCGGCTATCCGCTGGCGGGCGGAAAGGCCTCCTGGGAGGTGCCGCTGACCGGCGAGATCTGCTGGTCGTCACCGACGCCCACGAAGGACGGAAAAGTCGCGGTCGTCTTCCAGAACGACAAGAACGACCCGTCGGTCTGCACGGAGGTCGGCGTCGTCGACATCGAGCGGGGGAAATTGCTGTGGCGCAAACAGGGGATCAACACGAGCGGCACCAGCGAGATGTTCGACGAAGTGACCATCGGCGGCGGCACGGTCGCCGCGGCGGGCACCGGCGGCAGCGCGGGCTGGAAGCTCGACGGCACGCCGCTGTGGAAGCCGTCCGACGAGCCGTGTGACGCCGTCGGCTACGCGGGCGACGCGACCAAGCTGATCGCGGTGCGCGACTGCGGCGACACCGACCACCCCAAGCCCAAGGTGGAGACGGTCGACCCCGGCACCCGGGCAGTGAAGTCGACGTTCGCGCTGCCGCGGGGCACCGAGTACGTCCATGTGGTGTCGGTCGACCCGCTGGTCCTGGCCGCCGACGACGGCGAAGCGAAGGGCGGCAGCGGCATCTCCCGGTTCATCACCGTCGACGACAGCGCCGCGCGCGGCAAGGCGCTCAGCACGATCCCCGCCGACGGCGGCAAGCACGGCACGTACGAGGCCGAGTGCCCGGCCACCGAGGTCACCGGCTGTGCGCAGCTCGCCGTCAGCAAGGAGCGCAACGCGCTCTACCTCGCCACCCGGGACCCCGCGAGCAAGTCGTCGGCGGCCCGGAACGACCTGGTGTCCTTCGACCTCGGGACCGGCAAGCGGCTGCGCCGCGCGCCCGGCTCCGACGCGGGCCGCCTGGTGCCGATCGGCCTCGACGGGGGCGGCAAGGTCATCGCGTACCAGGAGGCGAGCATCGTCGGCGAGGAGGGCGGCGCGGTCTGGCGCGTCGACCCGGCCACGCTCAAGTCGACGAAGCTGCTGCAGAACCCGTCCGACAGCTACGAGATGGAGTCGAGGTTCGAGTCGGACCGCCGCCTGCTCTACGCGGGCGAGCGCCTGTACCTGGGCGCCGACCACGTGACGGAGCCGTCCACGGTGTACCGGACGCCGCAGCCGCTGGCGGTGGTGTTCGGCACGCACTGACCGACACCCGGCCCCGGGCGGCCGCCCGGGGCCGGGTGCCTAGAGCTCGGCCCGCGTGTTGAGCTGGCGGAGCAGCCGGGCCAGTTCCGCCACCTCGGCCCGGTCCCATCCCGCGAGCTGGCGCACGTACCGCTCGCGGCGCCCGCGGCGCACGGTCCGGAACCGCTCGCGGCCTTCGTCCGTGAGCCGCACGAGCCAGGCCCTGCCGTCCGCCGGGTCCGGCTCCCGCGTGACCAGGCCCAGCTGCTCGAGCGCCCGCAGCTGACGGCTCATGGTCGCCTTGCCGACGCCGATGAAGGCGGCCAGGTCCGTGGCGCGCCGCGGCCCGGACTCGTCCAGGAAGGCGAGCAGCCCGTACGCGGCCGGTTCGAGATCCGGGTGGACCTGGCGGGCCATCTCGCCGGACGAGGCCCGGGCCCGGCGGAGCAGCAGCGTCAGCTCCCGCTCGAGGGCGAGGAACTCGTGGTCCACACCACCGCTCGCTCCCACCCCGTCCACACCGGAACCCCCGCCGTGGTGCGTGTCCTCACGCATGTCAGCACCCCTGCCGCACTTTCCCGAGCCTGAAAGTTTTCGCCCGCCGCGGCCATCGCCGCAGCTCGCCCAGTATTTCGCAGGCGTAGACCAACGGCGGCCACGAGAGCCCCTTCCCTCCCGTTGTCTACGTGCGTAGCTTCTTTAGTGACATGTTCACACCAGTCAGTCCGGTGACACGGACCGCCGTGACATGTCGACAGGTCCCCCCACCGAGTCCGCATGCCGTACCGGGCGACGTGCCACACCTTCGGCCACGCCCGTGCCGTACGGGCTCCACGAGGCCTTTCGGAGGCACGCCATGCCCGTGCACAGACCCCGTACGACCCGCCGCGGACACTCCGCCGCGGGCGTTCTCCTCGCCGTCCTGTCCGCCCTCGCGCTCCTCGTCGCCCTGCCCGGCGCCGCGCAGTCCGCCGACGGTGACGACATCCCGCCGCGCGGCAGCGCCCGCATGGGCCAGGGCGTCATCGAACACGACGGCCAGGGCGGCAAGCCGAGCGGCGGCGACGCCGCGCAGACGGAGGGCGTCGACGTCAGCAGCCACCAGGGCAACGTCAACTGGTCGGCCCTGTGGAACAGCGGCGTCAGATGGGCCTACGTGAAGGCGACGGAGTCCACCTCCTACCGCAATCCGTACTTCGCGCAGCAGTACAACGGCTCGTACAACGTCGGCATGATCCGCGGCGCCTACCACTTCGCCACCCCCGACACCTCCAGCGGCGCCGCCCAGGCCAACTACTTCGTCGACAACGGCGGCGGCTGGTCCCGCGACGGCAGGACGCTGCCGGGCGCCCTCGACATCGAGTGGAACCCCTACGGCGCGGCCTGCTTCGGCAAGTCCCAGAGCGCGATGGTCGGTTGGATCCAGGACTTCCTGAACACCTACCGGGCGCGCACCGGCCGCGACGCGGTGATCTACACGGCCACCACCTGGTGGAAGCAGTGCACGGGCAACTACGGCGGCTTCGCCTCCGCCCACCCGCTGTGGATCGCCCGCTACAACACCAGCCCCGGCGAACTCCCCGCCGGCTGGGGCTTCCACACCATGTGGCAGTACACGTCGTCCGGCCCGATCGTCGGCGACCACAACAAGTTCAACGGCGCCTACGACCGCGTCCAGGCCCTGGCCAACGGCTGACCGGGCCGACTTGGCAGGACCCGTGAGTGCGGCAAGGTCCGGGGCCCTCACAGCCCCGGACCTTCACCGCCCCGCCGCGCCCGTCACGCCGCGGCGGGAACCTTCACCTCGGCCGGCGCGAGCGCCAGTTCGAGCACCTGCCTGACGTCCGTCACCGCGTGGACGTCGAGCTTCTCCAGGACCTCGGCGGGGACGTCGTCCAGGTCCGGTTCGTTCCGCTTCGGGATGACCACCGTGGTGATCCCGGCGCGGTGCGCGGCGAGCAGCTTCTGCTTGACGCCACCGATCGGCAGCACTCGGCCGGTCAGCGACACCTCACCGGTCATCGCCACGTCCGTGCGCACCTGGCGGCCGCTGAGCAGCGAGGCGAGCGCCGTCGTCATCGTGATGCCCGCGCTCGGCCCGTCCTTGGGCACCGCGCCAGCCGGGAAGTGGATGTGCGCGCCCCGGTCCTTCAGATCGCCGACGGGCAGCTCCAGCTCCGCGCCGTGGGAGCGCAGGAAGGACAGCGCGATCTGCGCGGACTCCTTCATCACGTCACCCAGCTGTCCGGTGAGCGTCAGGCCTGCCGCGCCCGTCTCCGGGTCGGCGAGCGAGGCCTCGACGAACAGCACGTCGCCGCCCGCCCCGGTGACCGCGAGCCCCGTGGCCACGCCGGGCACCGCGGTGCGCCGCTCGGCCGGGTCCTGTGCCGACTCCGGGACGTGGTGCGGCCGCCCGATCAGATCGCGCAGCTCGCCCGCGCCGACCGTGAACGGCAGCTCCCGCTCGCCCAGCTCGTGCTGCGCCGCGACCTTGCGGAGCAGCCGTGCGATGGAACGCTCCAGATTGCGCACGCCCGCCTCGCGCGTGTACTCACCGGCGAGCTTGCGCAGCGCGCTCTCGTCGACCGTCACCTCGCCCTCGCCGAGCCCGGCCCGGTCGAGCTGGCGGGGCACCAGGTGGTCCCGGCCGATGACGACCTTCTCGTCCTCGGTGTAGCCGTCGAGCCGGACCAGCTCCATGCGGTCGAGCAGCGCCTCGGGGATGGCTTCCAGGACATTGGCCGTGGCCAGGAAGACCACGTCGCTCAGGTCCAGCTCCACTTCCAGGTAGTGGTCACGGAACGTGTGGTTCTGCGCCGGGTCGAGCACTTCGAGGAGCGCGGCCGCCGGGTCGCCCCGGAAGTCCGAGCCCACCTTGTCGATCTCGTCGAGGAGCACCACCGGGTTCATCGAACCGGCTTCCTTGATGGCCCGTACGATCCGGCCCGGCAGGGCGCCCACGTAGGTACGCCGGTGGCCGCGGATCTCCGCCTCGTCCCGCACGCCGCCGAGCGCGACCCGCACGAACTTGCGCCCCATGGCGTGCGCCACCGACTCGCCGAGCGAGGTCTTGCCGACGCCGGGCGGCCCGACGAGCGCGAGCACCGCGCCGCCGCGGCGGCCGCCGACCACGCCCATGCCCCGGTCCGCGCGCCGCTTGCGCACCGCCAGGTACTCGGTGATGCGCTCCTTCACGTCCTCCAGGCCCGCGTGCTCGGCGTCGAGGACCTCCTGCGCGCCCTTGATGTCGTACGCGTCCTCGGTCCGCTCGGTCCACGGCAGCTCCAGGACCGTGTCCAGCCAGGTGCGAATCCAGGAGCCCTCGGGAGACTGGTCGCTCGTGCGCTCCAGCTTCTCGACCTCCTTCAGGGCCGCTTCCCGCACGTTCTCCGGCAGGTCGGCGGCCTCCACCCGGGCGCGGTAGTCGTCGGACTCCTCCTCGCCCTCCTGGCCGTTCAGCTCGCGCAGCTCCTTGCGCACCGCCTCCAGCTGCCGCCGCAGCAGGAACTCGCGCTGCTGTTTGTCCACGCCCTCCTGGACGTCCTTGGCGATCGACTCGGCGACGTCCTGCTCCGCCAGGTGCTCGCGCAGCTGCTCGGTGGCGAGCTTCAGCCGGACCGTCGGATCCTCGGTCTCCAGGAGCTTGATCTTCTGCTCGGTGGTGAGGAACGGCGAGTAACCGGAGTTGTCCGCGAGCGCCGATACGTCGTCGATCTGCTGCACGCGATCGACGACCTGCCAGGCCCCGCGCTTCTTCAGCCAGCTGGTGGCCAGTGCCTTGTACTCCGTGACCAGCTCGGCCGTGGCCCCCGGCAGCGGGTCCGGCACGGTCTCCTCGACCTGGGTGCCCTCCACCCACAGGGCGGCACCGGGGCCGGTGGTGCCCGCGCCGATGCGCACCCGGCCACGGCCGCGGATCAGCGCACCCGGGTCGCCGTCCGAGAGGCGGCCCACCTGCTCGACGGTGCCGAGCACACCGGTGCCCACATACGTCCCGTCGATGCGCGGAACAAGCAGCACCTTCGGCTTGCTGCTACTCCCACTGGACCTCGCGGCGGCCTGAGCGGCCTCCACCGCGGCTCGTACGTCGGCGTCGGACAGGTCGAACGGCACCACCATGCCGGGCAGCACGACCTCGTCATCGAGCGGCAGCACGGGCAGAGCGAGCGATGTGTAAGCCGTGGACTCAGCAGCCATGATCTCCCCTTCGGCATTCAAGTTGAGCTATACCGACTCAATGCTTGTGAGTCCCTGATTGTTCCCACGGGATTGTTCGCTGTGAGCGATCACCCCTGCCGCCACGGAAATGCGGCTCAGTAATGTTCGTCGAGCCAGTTCATCTATTACTGGTTATGGCTACATCTAACGCTCGGCCATTACATGGCCGTTCGACGTGGGGAGGCGTTCGGATGGAAGCGACGGGGGCCAGGGAGGCCATCGGGGCCGCGGGAGCGGACGAGGTGGTGCGTGCCTGGGTCGACGGCTGGGTCGTCTCGCGTGGAGCGGCTCCGCCGGCGGTGGAGCCGTGGGGTTACACGATCGACGTCGGCCAGGCCAGGCATCCGTCCCGGCATGTCTTCGGCTCGACCCATGGGGGTGCCCTGGAGGCCGACGTGCGCAAGGTCGCGGCGTCCGTGTCGGGTGCGGACGTCTGGCTGAAGGTCTTCGCCGAGCCGTCGCGGGTCTCGCCGTGGCTCGGTCCGGAGTGGTGGGTCGATCCGGAGGAGGGCTACTTGATGACGGTGGCCCTGACTCCGGCGCCCCCGCAGCAGTTGGTGGCGCCGGAGGGGTATCGGCTGCGTACGTGGATGCGGGGCGGTGTGGTGCGGACGATGGTGACCGCTGCCGATGGCTCGTGGGCGGCGCGCGGCCAGTTGGCGCCGACGGGCCGCACCGCGGTCGCCGATCAGATCGAGACCTCGACGGAGCACCGTCGCCGCGGCCTGGGCAGCTTGGTCATGCGCACGCTTCAGACTGCCGCGGTCGAGCAGGGCTGCGAGGTCGGCGTCCTGGCGGGGACCGTGGAGGGGCGCGCCTTGTACGAGTCGCTCGGCTGGCGGGTGGTGGCTCTTCTGACCAGTGCCCGCCGCAGGGGTCGGGACGAGTCCTGAGCCGCGACGGTCGCCGATGGCCGGGGTTGCCCGGCACGGTGGAGGGGCGGCTGCCTATGAGCCGGGGCGTTACCGGCCGCCCCCTCACTTCTTCGAGGGCTCGCCGCTTCTCGCGCGGAAGTCCTTGACGGCGTACGGCAGGCCGGGCACGAGGAACAGCAGCGTGCCCCACAGCGGCAAGTGGAAGAGCGGGTCGTCACCTATGAGCCAGCCGGTGAGCTCCGCCACGGGCAGCGCGGCCACGCCGAGGAGCATCCAGCGTCTGAAGCCGAGGTTCCCTCGCCGCATTCCCCAGGTGACGGCACCTACTGCCAGCGCCACGTAGAAGGCGATGCGGGGCGCTTCTATCGCCAGGGTCAGGGACCGGTCGAGGAGGTGGGTGAGCAGCAGCAGGGAGCCGACGACGAAGGGGATCAGCGCCGCCATGCGCAGGACGCGCAGCGGCAGGGGCGTGCGCGCCCGGGCCCAGGCGGCGGCGAACGCCTTCACGTCGGCCCCGACCACGTCCTGTGGGGTGCGGCCCGCGGCGGCGGCCTCCTCCAGGTGGCCGGAGAGCTCGTCGAGCATCTCGCGCATGGAGGCGTCGTCGATCCCGCGGTACTCCCAGTTGCTCCGGCAGACGGCGAGGACGCGCTCGCGGGTGAGCCCGGTGTTGAGCCCGGTGTCGCGCGCGGCCTTGTCCAGCGGGTCGTGGTCCGATGTGCGACCGTCCGGCGGGGGCGCTTCTGCCCCCGTCCCCGCCTCGCCGATCGCCGTCGCGTTGGTCGTCTCGTACGTCATGTGCCGTGTCCCCCCGGTTGGTGCCGTGTCATGCGTCCTGGTCAGGTCCCCAAGGTGCTGGAGACCGCGCCCGTGAAGGCGGTCCAGGTGGTGCGGCCGCTCGCCAGCTCGGCCGCGCCCGCCTCGGTCAGGCGGTAGTACTTGCGCGGTGCCCCGCCCGCGGCGGACGGGGCGCGGTAGGAGTCGACCAGGCCCGCCCGCTGCATGCGTGCGAGCAAGGGATAGATGCTCCCCTCGCTCACCAGGTCGAGGCCGCTCTCGGTCAGGGCTTCCACGAACTCATAGCCATACCGAGGCCGTTCCGCGATGAGCGCGAGCAGACACAGGTCGAGCACCCCGCGCAGCAGCTGGCTACGGCGCTGGTCGTGCGACGCGGACAGCTCCTTTGTCATGCGGTACAAGATAGTCGAGCATTGCCTTGCGGCGCAAGAGTCTCGCGGCGACGGATTTCTGGTGCGTTCTCGGATCCGTCGGGGCTCGGCGACGCGGCGCGGCTCCGTGTGACGCGGCGCGGCCCGACCCCGCCTGCCCCAACCCGGCCCGACCCAACCCGCCCCGGCCCGGCACGGCCCGACCCCGCCCGGCGCGAGCTGATGGGAGCCGGTGCCGGCCGCGCTGCCAGAGCTCTCGCTCAGATCAGGGCCGCGCCGAGGCCGGAGGACGCGCCGAGCACAAGACCGAGGCCGGCGCCGCAGCCGAAGGCAGGGTCGGCGCCAAGGCCGCGGGCAGGGTCGGCACCAAGGCCGAAGGCAGAGTCGGTGCCAAGGCCGAGGGCCGAGTCGGAGCGAAAGCCCGTGCGCCAGCCACGGCCGACGTCAGCGCCTACGCCTCCGCCAGGCCCGCAGCGACATCGAGCCCAGACCACGCCGTCGAGCCCAGCCCGCAGAGCCGAGCCCGGCCCGACGCCGAGCCCAGACCACGGCGCCCAGCCCGGACCCACGCCGAGCCCAGACCGCGACGCCGAGCCCGGCCCGGCCCGACGCCGGGCCCATGCCCAGCCCCGCCCAACGCCTAAGCCGCCCCGACCCGCCGTCCCTGCCCGCCCCGCAGCAGCGGCCACGTCGCGACGCCCACAGTGAGGGCGAGCAGATGGCCCCAGTTCGTCATCGGGTCGGTGAAGGCGATGAGGTCCTCGACGAGCATCCAGCCGAAGCCCGCCAGGACCGCCCAGCGCAGCCACGGCGCGAGGACGCCCGCCAGCGCGCCGACGCTCGCGGCGACGCCGAAGCTGATGCCGTAGTCGAGCCGATGCAGGGACGTGCCGGGCAGGTGGCCGACCAGGACAGAAAGCCCCACCGGAATTTCCGTGGCCAGCGTCGCGACGACGTGTCCGAGCACGAAGACGCCCGCGGCGCGCAGCGCGCCCACGCGCCGTTCGAGCGCGGTGAGGACGAACAGGAAGCCGATGGCGTACGGCGATGTGATGCCGCCCGCGATCCACAGCGCGCTGGCGACGAGGACGAACACCGGCCGGTCCGCGAGGTGGGCGACATCCGTGCTCGAACCCTGGTGCATCGAGGAGATCACCGACGGGTCGGCGTGCTCGGCGACCAGCGAGGTGACGAGGAGGACGACCGCGTAGCCGAAGGTGAAGGGCGTCCCGGTCGGGCTCGGGAGGAGCCGCCAGGGCCGCAGCCGACGGAGCCCGGCCCACGCGGCGGCACCGGCGGGAACAGGCCCGGCGGGCAGGGCGGAGGACGGGACGGAAGCGGAAACCTGACCGCCCCCGGCCACGGCGAGTCCGACCGCCGCGGCCAAGGCGACCTCATCCGAATCCGGACCGGCGCCTGGACCGGTACTCGGACCTGAGCCCAAAGCCGGGCGCACAGCTGGGCCCAAAGCCGCCCCTGAAGCCGAACCGGATCCCGAAGCCGGCCCCGGCCCCCGCCCCGAAGCCGAACCGGACCCCGAACTCAATCCGGAATCCGAAGCCGCCCCCTGAAGGCCCCCCGCGGCAAGGCCACCCACGGCCCCCGAGAGCCCCCCGGCCGCCACCACCAGCCGCTGCCGCGGCATCGCGTCCAGCACGCCCTCGCGGGATATCCCGTCCAGCACGTCCCCGCCGCCGCTCACCCCGGGCTCACCCCGGCCGGAAGCCCCATCGGCAGCCAGGCCGGAAGCCGCACCCGCGCCCCGGCCGGAGGCCGTGTCGGCTTCCCCGCCGGAACCCGCAGAAGTGCCCTCGCCAGTACCCACAGAGGCGCGTACGCCTGAAATGGTCCGGTTCACGCTGAGGCGCTCCCTCCGTCACGGAACTTCACTAGGAACTTCCTACGCGACTGCATCACGAATCGATCACGTTCACTACATCACGAATCGATCACGTTCACGCTTCACCGATCGTTCCCCAGCTGTCTATGACCGACGCCACGTGCGACGCGATTCACAGGAACTCACAGCAACCCCCGACCATTCCCCGACGTCCCGCGCGCGGGGCCGACGGGACCCTCCGGGGGCCACTCAAATCCCTGGAATCACAGGGAGAAGGGCAGCAGGATGAGGGGATGCGCACTCCGTTCCGGCCCGATCCCCCCGTGGTGCTCGACAGGCGCGACGGCCCCTACGGCGAGGTCGTGCTGCGCCGCCACGGCGACCTGCTCCAGATCATTGCCAATGGCATGTTCCTCATGGACACCTCGGACGGCCGCTCCGAGCGCCTCCTGGTCGACGCCGCGTACGAGGCACTGGACGGACGGCCGCGCCCCAGCGTTCTCATCGGCGGCCTGGGGGTCGGCTTCTCGCTCGCCCACGCGGCCGCCGACCCCCGCTGGGGCCGCATCACCGTGGTGGAGCGGGAGCGGGCCGTCATCGACTGGCACCGGGGCGGGCCGCTCGGGGAGTTCTCGGAGCAGGCGCTCGCCGACCCGCGCACGGAGATCCTGCACACCGATCTGGTCGCATATGTCAGGGGCGCATTCGCAAGCGTCAACGAAGCAGGAATCTCCCACTCCGGTGCGCCTCCGGCCACCTACGACGCGCTCTGCCTGGACATCGACAACGGCCCCGACTGGACCGTCACACAGGACAACGAGAGCCTCTACTCCCCCACCGGTCTCGCCGCCTGCCGGGCCCGCCTCAACCCCGGCGGCGTCCTCGCGGTGTGGTCCGCGCAGCCGTCATCCGCTTTCGACTCCGCTTTGCGGAATGCCGGATTCCAGCACGTACGTACGGAAGAGATCGCCGTTGCCCGGGGCGTACCGGACGTGGTCCATCTCGCGACAAGGGCTGCGTAGCCGAGGTGCCTCCGCGCCCCGTACTCTGCTGACCGGACACCAAGCGATCACGTCAGGGGCGGGGCGATGGAGCAGACACACACCTCCCACAACAGCGCCACGGCGGCTATGCCAGGGGCACAGCGCCGGGTGCTCGTGGTCGAGGACGACCCGACGATCGTGGACGCCATCGCTGCCCGTCTGCGCGCCGAGGGTTTCGTCGTGCAAACGGCGGCGGACGGCCCTGCCGCGGTGGACACCGCCCAGGCCTGGCAGCCCGATCTGCTGATCCTCGACATCATGCTGCCGGGATTCGACGGCCTGGAGGTCTGCCGCCGCGTGCAGGCCCAGCGCCCCGTACCGGTGCTGATGCTGACGGCGCGGGACGACGAGACGGACATGCTCGTCGGGCTCGGCGTCGGCGCGGACGACTACATGACCAAACCGTTCTCGATGCGCGAACTGGCCGCACGCGTGCACGTGCTGCTGCGCCGCGTGGAGCGGGCCGCGCTCGCCGCGACGACGCCGCGCAGCGGCATCCTCCGCCTCGGCGAGCTGGAGATCGACCACGCGCAGCGGCGGGTGCGGGTGCGGAGCGAGGACGTGCACCTGACACCCACGGAATTCGACCTCCTGGTGTGTCTGGCGAACACCCCGCGCGCGGTGCTCTCGCGCGAGCAGCTGCTCGCCGAGGTGTGGGACTGGGCGGACGCCTCCGGTACCCGCACGGTCGACAGCCACATCAAGGCGCTGCGGCGCAAGATCGGCGCGGAGCGCATCCGTACGGTCCACGGGGTCGGGTACGCCCTGGAGACACCGACGCCATGACCGCGGACCCCGGCGCCGCCGACGGCCCGCCTCCCGGCGCCCTGAGCGGCACGACGCCCCAGAGCGCCGGGAGCGGTACGACGGCGTACGGCGCCGCGGCAGGCATGGTGGGCGCCGCCCCGGGCATGGGTGGTCTGAAGTGGCGCTGCGACCGGGGCGGAGGTGGCGGGATGAGCGGTCCCTTCGGCGGACTCAGACCGTTCTCCATCAAGACGAAGCTCGGGACGCTGGTCGTCGTCTCGGTGTTCATCACCACCGGGCTGCTGATGGTGGCCATGAAGACCGAGACCGAGCTGCGCTTCATCACGGTCTTCTCGGTGATCGCCACCCTGCTGATCACGCAGTTCGTGGCCCACGGCCTCACCGCGCCGCTGGACGAGATGAACTCGGTGGCCCGCGCGGTCTCGCACGGCGACTACACGCGCCGCGTGCGCGGCGCCGACCGGCGCGACGAGCTCGGCGACGTGGCCACGACGATCAACCGCATGGCTGACGACCTGGAGGCCCAGGACCAGCAGCGCAAGGAGCTCGTCGCCAACGTCTCGCACGAGCTGCGCACCCCCATCGCGGCCCTGCGGGCCGTCCTGGAGAACGTCGTCGACGGGGTCTCGGCCGCCGACCCGGAGACGATGCGCACGGCCCTGAAGCAGACGGAGCGCCTGGGCCGCCTCGTGGACACCCTCCTCGACCTCTCGCGCCTGGACAACGGTGTCGTCCCCCTCAAAGCGCGCCGCTTCGAAGTGTGGCCCTATCTGTCGGGGGTCCTGAAGGAGGCCAATATGGTCGCCTCCGCGCGCAAAGGGATGCCGTCGGGGTCCGGCAGCCACACCCGTACGGATGTCCATCTACACCTGGACGTGTCACCTCCTGAGCTGACGGCGCACGCCGACGCCGAGCGCCTGCACCAGGTGGTCGCCAACCTGATCGACAACGCCGTGAAGCACAGCCCCCCGCACGGCCGCGTGACGGTCCGCGCCCGGCGCGGGCCCTACCCCGAGTCCCTGGACCTGGAGGTCCTCGACGAGGGCCCCGGGATCCCCCAGTCGGAGTGGCACCGGGTCTTCGAGCGCTTCAACCGGGGCGCGCACGCCGGCGCCCCGCCCGGAGGCGACGGCGGCACGGGGCTCGGGCTCGCCATCGCGCGCTGGGCCGTCGATCTCCACGGCGGCCACATCGGGGTGGCCGAATCGGCCCGCGGCTGCCGGATCCAGGTCAGCCTTCCGGGCCTGCTCGAAGGCTGAGGTTGACGTAAGGTTCGAAGTGGAAGCGAGTCACGGGCGCGCAGGTCACGCGCCGGACGGGCCGCAGCCGCGTGTCGACGTGCCCGAGGGGTCTCCACGCGGGGCCGTGTCGTAGGCAAACCTCGCTAGTTTCCCGCCATTTACAGCCCCGAAACTCGCAATCCAGTGTGACTTACGCGACGGATGACCGGCCCGGCCTGCACCTGACGTCCTCGGAGGCGTAGCCTTTATTTCCGCTGTCCATCACCTTGTGAAGCGGAAGAGGGCGGTTGCCGCCGTGTCGCCACAGTCCCCCAGTAACTCGAGCACTTCGACCGACCAAGAAGCGCAGGGCAAGAACCCTGCTGCCGCGTTCGGTCCCAATGAGTGGCTCGTCGACGAGATCTATCAGCAGTACCTCCAGGACCCGAATTCGGTCGACCGTGCCTGGTGGGACTTCTTCGCCGACTACAAGCCAGGGGTAGGCGCGTCCGTCGCCGCTCCGGCCAAGCCGGCGGGTGACGCGGCCGCGGGGGTCGCGTCCACCACGTCCCCCGCCCCGGCAGCGCCCGCCGCGCAGCCCGCGGCCGCCGCCAAGCCCGCGCCCGCCGCGAAGGCCCCGGCCCCCGCCGCCAAGCCCGCCGCGGCACAGCCCGCGGCCGCGAAGCCCGCGGCCAAGGCCGCGCCCGCGACGGAGGCGCCCGCCGGTCCCGAGTACGTGACCCTGCGCGGCCCCTCGGCCGCCGTGGCGAAGAACATGAACGCCTCCCTGGAGGTGCCCACGGCCACGTCCGTGCGCGCCGTCCCGGTGAAGCTGCTGTTCGACAACCGCATCGTCATCAACAACCACCTCAAGCGCGCCCGCGGCGGGAAGATCTCCTTCACGCACCTCATCGGGTACGCGATGGTGCAGGCCATCAAGGCCATGCCGTCGATGAACTACTCCTTCGCGGAGAAGGACGGCAAGCCGACGCTGGTCAAGCCGGAGCACATCAACTTCGGCCTCGCCATCGACCTGGTGAAGCCCAACGGCGACCGCCAGCTGGTCGTGGCGGGCATCAAGAAGGCCGAGACCCTGAACTTCTTCGAGTTCTGGCAGGCCTACGAGGACATCGTCCGGCGCGCCCGCGACGGCAAGCTCGGCATGGACGACTTCACCGGCGTCACGGTCTCCCTGACCAACCCCGGCGGCCTCGGCACCGTGCACTCCGTGCCGCGCCTCATGCCCGGCCAGTCGGTCATCATGGGCGTCGGCTCCATGGACTACCCGGCCGAGTTCCAGGGCACCTCCCAGGACACCCTGAACAAGCTGGGCATCTCCAAGGTCATGACCCTGACCTCGACGTACGACCACCGAGTCATCCAGGGTGCCGCCTCCGGCGAGTTCCTGCGGATCGTCGCGAACCTCCTGCTCGGCGAGAGCGGCTTCTACGACGAGATCTTCGAGGCGCTGCGCATCCCGTACGAGCCGGTGCGCTGGTTCAAGGACATCGACGCCTCGCACGACGACGACGTCACGAAGGCCGCCCGCGTCTTCGAGCTGATCCACTCCTACCGCGTCCGCGGCCACGTCATGGCCGACACGGACCCGCTGGAGTACAAGCAGCGCAAGCACCCGGACCTGGACATCACCGAGCACGGCCTGACACTCTGGGACCTGGAGCGCGAGTTCGCCGTCGGCGGCTTCGCGGGCAAGTCGATGATGAAGCTCCGCGACATCCTCGGCGTCCTGCGCGACTCGTACTGCCGCACCACCGGCATCGAGTTCATGCACATCCAGGACCCGAAGCAGCGCAAGTGGCTCCAGGACCGCATCGAGCGCCCGCACGCCAAGCCGGAGCGCGAGGAGCAGCTGCGCATCCTGCGCCGGCTGAACGCGGCGGAGGCGTTCGAGACCTTCCTGCAGACGAAGTACGTCGGCCAGAAGCGCTTCTCCCTGGAGGGCGGCGAGTCCGTCATCCCGCTGCTCGACGCGGTCATCGACTCCGCGGCCGAGTCGCGCCTGGACGAGGTCGTCATCGGCATGGCCCACCGCGGCCGTCTGAACGTCCTCGCGAACATCGTCGGCAAGTCGTACGCGCAGATCTTCCGCGAGTTCGAGGGCAACCTCGACCCGAAGTCGATGCACGGCTCCGGTGACGTGAAGTACCACCTGGGCGCCGAGGGCACCTTCACGGGCCTGGACGGCGAGCAGATCAAGGTCTCCCTGGTCGCCAACCCCTCGCACCTGGAGGCGGTCGACCCGGTCCTGGAGGGCGTCGCCCGCGCCAAGCAGGACATCATCAACAAGGGGGGCACGGACTTCACCGTCCTGCCGGTCGCCCTCCACGGAGACGCGGCCTTCGCGGGCCAGGGCGTGGTCGCCGAGACGCTCAACATGTCGCAACTGCGCGGCTACCGCACGGGCGGCACGGTCCACATCGTCATCAACAACCAGGTCGGCTTCACGGCACCGCCGGAGTCCGCGCGCTCGTCGATGTACTCCACCGACGTGGCCCGCATGATCGAGGCGCCGATCTTCCACGTGAACGGCGACGACCCGGAGGCCGTGGTCCGCGTGGCCCGCCTGGCCTTCGAGTTCCGGCAGGCGTTCAACAAGGACGTGGTCATCGACCTCATCTGCTACCGCCGCCGCGGGCACAACGAGACCGACAACCCGTCGTTCACGAACCCGCAGATGTACAGCCTGATCGACAAGAAGCGCTCGGTGCGCAAGCTCTACACCGAGTCCCTGATCGGTCGCGGCGACATCACCCTGGAAGAGGCCGAGCAGGCCCTCCAGGACTTCCAGGGCCAGCTGGAGAAGGTCTTCACGGAGGTCCGCGAGGCCACCACGACCCCGGCCCCCGCCGAGGTCCCGGCCCCGCAGACCGAGTTCCCCGTGGCCGTGGACACCGCGGTCTCCCAGGAGATCGTCAAGCGGATCGCCGAATCCCAGGTCAACATCCCCGACCAGATCACCGTGCACCCGCGCCTGCTGCCGCAGCTGCAGCGCCGTGCGGCCATGGTCGAGGACGGCACGATCGACTGGGGCATGGGCGAGACCCTCGCCATCGGCTCCCTGCTGATGGAGGGCACCCCGGTCCGCCTGGCGGGCCAGGACTCCCGCCGCGGCACCTTCGGCCAGCGGCACGGCGTCCTCGTGGACCAGACGACCGGCGAGGACTACACCCCGCTGCTGTACCTCTCCGAGGACCAGGCCCGCTACAACGTCTACGACTCGCTCCTGTCCGAGTACGCGGCGATGGGCTTCGAGTACGGCTACTCGCTGGCCCGTCCCGAGTCGCTCGTCATGTGGGAAGCGCAGTTCGGCGACTTCGTGAACGGCGCGCAGACGGTCGTGGACGAGTTCATCTCGTCGGCGGAGCAGAAGTGGGCGCAGACGTCCGGCGTCACGCTCCTCCTGCCGCACGGCTACGAGGGCCAGGGCCCCGACCACTCGTCGGCCCGTCCGGAGCGGTTCCTCCAGCTCTGCGCCCAGAACAACATGACCGTCGCGATGCCGACGCTCCCGTCGAACTACTTCCACCTCCTGCGGTGGCAGGTGCACAACCCGCACCACAAGCCGCTGGTGGTCTTCACGCCGAAGTCGATGCTGCGCCTCAAGGCCGCGGCCTCGAAGACGGAGGAGTTCACGACGGGCGGCTTCCGCCCGGTCATCGGCGACGCGTCGGTGGACCCGGCCGCGGTCCGCAAGGTCGTCTTCTGCGCCGGCAAGTTCTACTACGACCTCGAGGCCGAGCGGCAGAAGCGCGGTGTCACGGACGTCGCGATCATCCGCATCGAGCGCCTGTACCCGCTGGCGGGTGCCGAGCTCCAGGCGGAGATCGCCAAGCACCCGAACGCCGAGAAGTACCTGTGGGCGCAGGAGGAGCCGGCGAACCAGGGCGCGTGGCCGTTCATCGCCCTCAACCTGATCGACCACCTGGACCTGGCGGTCGGCGCCGACATCCCGCACGGCGAGCGCCTGCGCCGCATCTCGCGGCCGCACGGCTCGGCCCCGGCGGTCGGCTCCGCCAAGCGGCACCAGGCCGAGCAGGAGCAGCTGGTGCGCGAGGTGTTCGAGGCCTAGGCCCCGGCACGGTCGTACGGAGGTGGGCCCGGCCCCGAGTTCTCGGACTCGGGGCCGGGCCCACCGGCGTTCCGGCCTACGATGAACAGGCACATCCCGTCTCGTCAGGAGCATGACTTTGTACTTCACCGACCGTGGCATCGAGGAGCTGGAGAAGCGGCGCGGCGAGGAGGAGGTCACCTTCGAGTGGCTGGCCGAGCAGCTCCGCACGTTCGTGGACCTCAACCCGGACTTCGAGGTGCCGGTGGAGCGCCTGGCGACGTGGCTGGCACGCCTGGACGACGAGGACGAGGACGAGTAGGCACCACAGCGCCCCTTGGGGGCGCGGGGAACTGCGCGACCAGCCACGACGGACCGGCAGACGGCCAACGGCCCGGAAGCCCCGGCAAGCCCCGGCAAGCCCCGGCAAGCCCCGAAAATCGTTTGCCGCCGACCCCGCAGGCGGCCTAGCGTGCGGCCCATGTGTGGAATCGCAGCCAGCGCCGCCTGCGCGGTGACGAGGTACCGCCGCCCGTAGCGGCGGCCGGACTCTCTCGCGCCACCCAGGTACGCCCCGCGTACCCGGTGGCCATCAGGAACAGAACGCTCCGCCGCTTCAACGCGTCAGCGCCGAGCGGCACCTCGTGCTGCCCGGCTCACCTCGAAGCCGCGGAGTCCCTGTGCGCACGCACCACACCACCCCCACGCACCACACCGCCCCCACGTACCGCCACGGCCGTCATGAGCTCGGCCAGAACTTCCTCACCGACCGGGCCACGATCGACGCCTTCGTCGACCTCGTGGCCCGCACCCAGGGGCCGATCGTCGAGATCGGCACGGGCGACGGCGCGCTCACGCTGCCCCTCCAGGGGCTCGGCCGGAGCCTGACGGGCATCGAGATCGACGCCCGCCGCGCCGCGCGCCTGGCCCGCCGCACGCACCCCTCGACGACGATCGTCACCGCCGACTTCCTGCGCTACGCGATGCCGTCGACGCCGCACGTCCTGGTCGGCAACCTGCCCTTCCACGAGACGACGCCGATGCTCCGCCGCGTCCTGCGCGCACCGGCCTGGACGGATGCCGTCCTGCTGGTCCAGTGGGAGGTCGCGCGCCGCCGCGCGGGCGTCGGCGGGGCCACGCTGATGACGGCCCAGTGGTGGCCCTGGTACGCGTTCACGCTCGCCCGGCGGGTCCCCGCGGGGGCGTTCCGCCCGCGCCCGAACGTGGACGGCGGCCTGCTGACGATCACCCGCCGCGACCGCCCGCTCGTCGACCGCGCGGCCCTGAAGGGCTACCAGGACCTGGTGCAGCGCGTCTTCACGGGCCGGGGCCGTGGCCTGCCCCAGATCGTCGCCACCGCCTGCCCTGAGCTGCCGCGGCGCGGCGTGAAGGAGTGGCTGGGCCGCCACGGCCTCGCCCCGGCGCGGCTGCCCAAGGACCTCACGGCACCGCAGTGGGCGGAGCTGTACGCCCTAGGGACGGGCGGCCGCCGCCGTTAGCACCGGCGCCAGCTCCCGCCACTCGCGCAGCGGGAACGCCCCAGCGGCCGTCAGGACCTGGACGCACACGTGGTCCGCCCCGGCGGCGAGGTGTTCCCGCACGCGCGCGTGGAGGACATCGGCGTCTCCGTAGACGACGATCGCGTCGACGAGCCTGCGGCTGGGGCCGCCCGGCGGCAGGTCCTCGTCGCCGAACCCGAGCCGCCGCAGGCTCACCACCTGGTGCGGCACGCGCGCGTACCCGGCGACGTGCTCCTCGGCCACGGCCCGGGCCCGCGCCCGGTCCGTGTCGAGGACGACGGCCTGCTCCACCGCGAGGAACGCGTCGGGGCCGAGGGCCGCACGGGCCCGCGCGGTGTGCTCCACGGGCACGAAGTAGGTGTGCGCTCCCCCGGTGCGCTCCGCCGCGAGCCCCAGCATCTTCGGACCCAGTGCGGCGAGGAGTCGATGAGGAGCGGGGTCGGGCACCGGCCCGTGCGCGGGCGCCGCGTCCATGGCGTCCAGATAGGCCCTCATGGTCGTCACCGCCTTCCCGCGCGCGGGTACGCGGTAGCCGTCCACCTCGATGACGGTGTCGTCGACCCGGTGCCCGCCGAGCCCCAGGACGTACCGCCCGGGGAAGGCCTCCCCGAGCGTGCGCTCCGCGTTGGCCATGGCGAGCGGCTCGCGGTAGGCGATGCTGGCGATCCCGGAGGCGACCGGGATGCGCCGCGTGGCGGAGAGCAGCAGCCAGGCCTGGCCCACCGTGTCGCGGCCGAACGCCTCTCCGTACCAGATGGCCCCGTAGCCCAGCTCCTCGATCTCGGCGGCCGCCGCGCGCACCCGCCCGGCGGGCTGCCCTTCGAAGGCGAAGGTCCAGACACCGACCCGCCCGAGCCCGTCTGCCCCCTGAAGTCCTCGCATGTCGACACCCTTCGTCAATACCGGAGAGCTTCTCCGGATACTTCGGAGGTACGATACGGAGAAGTTCTCCGGAGAGCTACCCCGACCCCGCTGGAACGCAGAGATGACCGAGTCCCCAGGGCGGGCGACCGCCACGCCAGCCACTGCCACGCCGCGCGGCCGCGCCCCGCGCGCGGATGCCGTCCGCAACCGCGAGCGCATCGTCGCGGCCGCGCGGGAGGCCTTCGCGGAAGCGGGGCCCGAGGCGTCCCTCAACGACATCGCCCGCCGCGCGGGCGTCGGCCCCGGCACGCTGTACCGCAATTTCTCCGGGCGGTCCGAACTGCTGGCGGCCGTCCTGAAGGACCGCATCGACACACTGTGCGGCCGCGCGGACGACCTCCTGACGGCGGACTCGCCCTACGACGCCCTCACGGAGTGGCTGCACGCGTTCCTCGTCCACGCACGCGTGAACCAGGGCATCGGCGGCACCCTGCTCCTTGAGCAGCTGGAGGAGTCGGGCGCCCTGGGCATCGACTGCCACCAGCGCGTTCACGACGCCGTGGCGGGGCTCCTCACCCGCGCCCAGCGGGCGGGCGCGGCACGCCCCGACCTGAGCCCGTCCGACCTGCTGCACCTGGTCGTCGGCATCGCCCTGTCGACGGCGTGCCCGGGCGGATCGGCACCGGAGGACCCGCAACGGCCCGAGCGGCTGCTCGGCCTGGTCCTCGACACGGTACGAACGCGCTGACGGGCGGCTCGGCCCGGTGAAGGCACGCGCACAGCGCACGCATTGTGCCGGCCGCAGCGCCCGGACGCGGCTAGTCCCGCTCCCGCGCCCGGTCGTACGCGAACCCCAGCACCCCGTGCACCACGAGGACGAGGCCCGCCACCGCCCAGCCGCCACCGCCGCGCCGCCGCAGGGACCAGGCCAGGAGCGGCACGCCCGCCGCGAGCTGGGCGCCGGCCAGAGCGCGCGCCCGCGGCCCACGCAGCCAGGGGCCCAGCGGGCCGCTCTCCACCGCGTCGAGCTCGGCGCGCACCGCGTCGCGCCAGCCCGACCACTCGACGTGCCGCACGCCGTCCAGGACGCGGGCCACTTCCCGTAGCCGGTCGGCCGGTTCGCCGGGGCTCAGGCCGGGCGGCAGGTCGACGCCCACGCGCGTGAGGACCGCGATGAGGCCGCGCAGCCGGGCGCGCGCGTCGGCGTCCGAGTCGGGGCGGGTCAGCGTATCCAGGGCCTGCATGTCGAGCACCGGGTCGAGGCCGAGCCGGGCGGCGAGCGTCCGCATCGCCTCGTCCTCGCCGACCGGGGTGCCGTTCGCCAGCCACACGTAGCCGACCGTTCGCCGGAAGCCCGCCGCGAGCGTGCAGCCGGAGCGGTCGGCGTCCCACCACAGCGCGAGAACCGGCCACGGGGAGCCGACGGCGAGCGCGGTGGCCCACCCGGCGAGCACACTGTCGACCGGCTCGCCGCCCTCCAGCCACGGCTTGCCCTCGGGCACGAGCACGCTCCACTCCGGGCCCGCGGGCGCGAGCAGCATCCGCTCGCGCAGCAGTTGGGCGACCGTCTCGACGGAGTCCGGCCGGGCCCGGCAGAGCAGCAGCGCGCCGGGAGAGGAGGAGGCGTCGGCGGAGTCCGTCGCGTGGGCGGGGGTCGACTCGGAGGACATGGCCCCACGCTAGGACAAACCATGATGTTTGGCGCTCGGGCCTGCGGCGTCCGGTGCCGCCGGGGAGCGGCTGGAGGATGACGCGCCGCTCCTGGCAGGGAGAGACGTGAGGGGCGGCGTCCGGTTTCCGGCGAAGAAGTACGTCTTGACTTTCCGCATCCGCGATATATCGTGTCTAGTCAAGGATGCGATATGGCGCGTTGCGTCCGTGCCGCTCAAGGAGGTCAGTCACCATGCCGAAGTGGTCCGTCGATGAGCCCAGGAAGCTGACGTTCGACGCGCCCGTGAGGCGCCTGCACGTACGCGTCGTGAACGGCACGGTGAACGTGGTGGGCACGGACGACGACACAGCCAGGCTCGAGGTGTCCGAGATCGCGGGCCCCCCGCTCGTCGTGACGCAGTCCGACGGCGCGCTGTCCGTCGTGTACGAGGACCTGCCCTGGAAGGGCCTCCTCGGCTGGCTCCTCCCCAAGGGCGCCCGCCGCAGCGCGGTGGTGTCCGTCGCCGTGCCGGCCGGGACCCATGTCGAGGTGGGCGTGATCGGTGCCGGAGCGGTGGTCACGGGGGTCGAGGGCCGGGCGGAGGTGCGGAGCATCACCGGCGACACGACCCTGGTCGGCCTGACGGGGCCGGTCCGGGCCGAGACGGTCTCGGGCGCCGTCGAGGCCCAGGGCATCACCGGGGAGCTGCGATTCAACTCGGTCTCGGGCGATCTGACGGTCTTCGACGGAGCGGGGTCCTCCGTTCGGGCCGAATCGGTGAGCGGCTCGATGATCCTGGACCTGGACCCGGTCGGCGGTCCGGCCGACATCGGGCTCAGCAGCGTCTCGGGCGAGATCGCCATCCGGCTGCCCCACCCCGGGCACGCGCAGGTGGAGGCGGACACGACGAGCGGCTCGGTTTCCAGCGATTTCGAGGAGCTCAGGATCAGCGGCCTCTGGGGCTCGAAGAAGATCACGGGCAGGCTCGGCTCCGGCCGCGGCCAGCTCAAGGCGACGACGGTCACCGGTTCGATCGCGCTTCTGCGCAAGCCGGCGGTAGAGGAAGATCGGTACGAGACCGACGAGCCCCCGCGGGACTCCGCCCCGGCGGACGCCCCGCCATCGGCTCCCCCGGCCGACGCCGCGACCGAGACCCCGACCGGCGCCCCGGAGGCGGACACCGCCGCCGACGCCCCGACCGACAAGAAGGTGCTCTGAGATGCCCCCCGTGTTCGCCCACGGCCGTCTGCGCCTGTACCTGCTCAAGCTCCTGGACGAGGCCCCGCGCCACGGCTATGAGGTGATCCGCCTCCTCGAAGAGCGCTTCCAGGGGCTGTACGCGCCATCGGCGGGAACGGTCTACCCCCGTCTGGCCAAGCTGGAGGCGGAGGGGCTGGTCACCCACACCACGGAGGGCGGCCGCAAGGTCTACTCGATCACCGACGCGGGCCGCGCCGAGCTGGCCGGCCGCAGCGGCGAGCTGGCCGACCTGGAGCTGGAGATCCGCGAGTCGGTCGCCGAGCTGGCCGCCGAGATCCGGGACGGCGTGCAGGGCGCGGCGGGCGAGCTGCGGCGCGAGATGCGGGCGGCGGCCCAACAGGCCCGGACGGCGGGCAGGACCGGCGCGGGCCCCTCGGGCCTCGGCGACTTCCTCGACGGCGCGTGGACGGACAGCGAGGGCTGGCGCCAGGCGAAGGAGGAGGTCCGGCGGGCCCGGCAGGAGTGGAAGGAGCAGGCGCGGCGCGCGAAGGACGAGAGCCGCCGGGCCCGCGAGGAGGCCCAGCGGGCCCGGCGCCAGGCCCGGGACGCACGCGAGCAGGCCCAGGAGGAGGCGCGGGAGGAGTGGCAGCGCATGGCCCAGCGGGTGCAGGAGCACGTGCAGGACCACTTCGCGCGCGGTGACTGGCCGACCGGGGTGCGGGAAGGGCTCGCCGAGCTGGCCAAGGAGGTCGGCGAATTCGGCAGGGGGTTCGGCAAGGACTTCGTGGACTTCGGCTTCGGCGACACGGACCGCAAGCACGCCAAAGCCGCCGAGCACACCAAGGCCGCCGAGCACGACGAGGCGCCCAAGCACGACAGGGCGACCGAGCGGGACGCGGCACCCGGAGGGGACACGGCCGCACCGGGCGGGACCTCCGACACCGGCAAGGCTTCCGGCCCGGCCACGGCGTCCGACACCGGCGGGACGTCCGCCGCGGGCAAGGCCTCCGCACCGGGCCCCGTGTTCACACCGCCGCGCGACGAGGTGCCGGTGGAGTACCTGCCGGACTGGGCCCAGGAGCAGGCGACGGGCGGGGATCCCGCGCGCGACCTGGAGCGGCTCCTCGACCGCCTCCGTGACGACGTCCGCGACGCGGCCCGCGACCACGGGGTCTCCCCGGAGCAGCTCCGCGAGGCCCGCCGCCATCTCTCGGAGGCGGCGGCCCATGTGACGGCGATACTGCACATGCCCAAGCCCTGACAGGCAGCCACCACTCCGGGCGCCGGGGCGGCCGGGCACCGGCAGCCGAGCTCCGGGGTGACCTGACCTCGGCAGCCGGACCCCGGGACAGCCAGACACCGGAAGGCCAGACACCGGAAGCCCAGGCGCCGGAGCATCCGGGCTACCGAGCCTGCCGGGGCGAGCAGGCAGGCCCAGCGACCCGAACCCCGGCCCTCGGCCCCCGGCCCCCGGCCCCGCCTACGTCAGCACCCGGTCCAACGCCTCACGCGTCACCCCCCGGTCGCCGAGCACCTCCGCCACGACGCCCGGGCGGGTCGTCAGGGCGAGCAGGATGTGCTCGTCGCCGATGGTGCGATCCCGTCGCGCGGTGGCGATCCGCAGGGACCGCACCAGCGTGTCCTTGGCCTCCCGGCCGAACGGGCGGTGGCCGAACCAGGAGCCGATCCCCTTGCGCCCCCGGCCCGCCCCGGCGCTCGCCAGGGCGCCCGCCCCATGGGTCTCCTCGACCCGGGCGACGACCTCCTCGACGTCGATGCCGAGCCCGGCCAGGGCCTCGGTGTCCGCCTGGGTGAGACCGCCACGACGGCGCGCTTCGGCCAGCGCCTCGGCGATCTCCTCGCGCCGCCGGTCGGCCCCGAGCGCCGCCAGGGCGAAGGAGCCGCGGCTGCCCTGCCGATCGAGCAGGGCCAACAAGAGATGGCCGTCGTCGACGGAGTCCGCGCCCTCCCGCTCGGCGTGCTCGACCGCGCCGGTCACCACGGCCCGGCCGCTGCTCGTGAACCGCTCGAACATCACTGCCTCCCGTACTTCTTGTGCACGGCCTGCCTGCTCACGCCGAGTTCGGCGGCGATCTCCTGCCACGACCAGCCCTGCTGGCGGGCGCTGCGCACCTGGACGGCTTCGAGCTGCTCCACGAGGCGCCGCAGCGCCGTGACGGCGCGCAGCCCGACCCGTGGATCGCGATCGCCCGCGCGCTCGGCGAGATCCGTTGCTTCGGTCATGTATGTCAACGTAGGTTGACACCCGCCTTCGTGTCAACCATGGTTGACACGAAGGCGGTGAGAGAGGCTCGCGGGGCGCTCGGACCGCAGGGGGGCCTTGCAGGAGGCTCACACCGCAGAAGGAGGCCTCCAGGAGGCTCAGACCTCCAGCACGATCTTGCCGAACTGGTCACCCGCCTCCAGGCGCTCGAAGCCCTCCCGCGCGCGGTCCAGCGGCAGGATCTCGTCGATGACGGGCCGCACGCCGGTGTTCGCGCAGAACGCGAGGAGGTCCTCGAGCTCGTCCTTCGTGCCCATCGTCGAGCCGACGATCCGCAGCTCCAGGAAGAACACGCGGGTGAGTTCGGCGTGCGAGGGGCGGTCGCCGCTGGTGGCTCCGGAGATCACCAGCGTGCCGCCGGGGCGGAGCGACTTGATCGAGTGCGACCAGGTGGCGGCGCCGACCGTCTCGATCACCGCGTCGACGCGCTGCGGCAGGCGCGCGCCCGCGGGCAGCGCCTCCACCGCGCCCAGTTCGACGGCCCGCTTCCGCTTGGCCTCGTCGCGGCTGGTGGCGAAGACCTTGAGGCCCGCCGCCCTGCCGAGCACGATCGCGGCGGTCGCGACGCCGCCGCCCGCGCCCTGGACGAGGACCGAGTCGCCGGGACGTACGCCAGCGTTGGTGAACAGCATGCGGTAGGCGGTGAGCCAGGCCGTGGGCAGACAGGCGGCCTCGGCGAAGGAGAGCCCCGCGGGCTTGGGCAGGACGTTCCAGGTGGGCACGGAGACCTGCTCGGCGAAGGTGCCCTGGTACTTCTCGGTCAGGATGGTGCGGCGCTCGTGGGGGCCGACGCCGTGGCCGGACTGGCCGATGACGGAGTGCAGGACGACTTCGTTGCCGTCCTCGTCGACCCCGGCGGCGTCACAGCCGAGGATCATCGGGAGCTTGTCCTGGTCGAGGCCGACTCCGCGCAGGGACCACAGGTCGTGGTGGTTGAGGGAGGCGGCCTTCACGTTCACGGTGGACCAGCCGGGGCGGGGCTCGGGGGCGGGTCGGTCACCCAGCTCAAGGCCGTTGAGGGGGTGCGTGGAGTCGATGCGGGCGGCGTAGGCAGCGAACATGGCGCTGACCGTAGTCCGGCCCCCGGGGCCTTTGGAACGGCCCGGGGATGTGACCCGCACCGCGCCCGCCGACCGGGGCGCTCCACCCGCTCCGGCCCGAGCCCCCCCCCCGCGGCTCCGCCCGCCCCGCCCCCGGGCCCCACCCCTGA
>NZ_JOJM01000085.1 GCF_000720325.1 Streptomyces sp. NRRL B-1347 | reverse complement strand
ACACCGCCGCGACCGCCCCTGCCGCATCCCACGGGCGCGCACGACCGCCCCGAGTCCGCGCCCCCGTACGGACGTCGGCGTACTCCGCGCGGTATCGCAGCCCCGGCCCCGCGGCACGCACTAGCGTGCCGCAGGCGCTACAGGAGGCTTCATGCGATCCCGATTCATCCGCGGCGGCGGACCCGCCCGCGGCAGCGGACTCATCCGTGGCGGCGGTCCCGTCCGCGGCGGACCGGCCCGCGGCGGCGGGTTCGTCAGCGGCAACGGGCTCATCCTGGTGGGGCTCGTCGTCACCCTGGCCGCGCTGGTCTTCCCCGTGTGGTCCTACGAGGACCGGTCCGGCACCGGCCTCGACGCCCTCAACGCACAGACCGAGTCGACCGAGTTCGGGCCGCTGTCCGCGCTCGACCGGGACTTCATCACCAAGGTGCGGCTCGCGGGCCTGTGGGAGCTGCCCGCGGGACAGCAGGCCGGGGAGCGCGGCACCACCCGGGCCGTGCACACCGCGGGCGAGCACCTCGTGGAGGGGCACACCTTCCTCGACGCGCGCGTCCGCGAGGTCGCGGCGCAGCTGCGGCTCGAACTGCCCAGCCAGCCCACGGCCCAGCAGCGGCGCTGGCTGGCCGAGCTGAGCGCGGCGCGCGGCGCGGCGTACGACGAGAAGTTCGCGAACGTCCTGCGGATCGCGCACGGCAAGGTCTTCGCCGTCGTCGCCCAGGTCCGCGCCGGCACCCGCAACTCGCTGGTGCGGTCCCTCGCCGACGACGCGAACACCACGGTCCTCGACCACATCAAGGTCCTGGAGGCCACCGGGCTCGTGGACTTCGACCGGCTCGCCCGCGACGCCGCGACCTCGGGCCCGCAGCCCGTGACCCGCTCCCCCGCGCCGCCGGGCCCGGTGGACGGCGCGCCGCCCGCCGCGGCCCCGGTGACGCCGACGCCGAGCTTCACGCTGCCGCCCGCCGTGTCCCGGCCGAGGCCGCGCCCCTGAGGCGTGTGATCCACGTCCACATCCTGGAATTCCGCTGGCGGGAGCACCGGACCTTCACATAGAACACGGGCATGTTCTGGGTTCCGCTGCTGCTCCTCGCCTGCACCGTCGCCGCCCTGTCCTGCGGGCGGCTGTGCCTGGCCGCCGTGCACGCCGCGGCCGCCGAGGCCAGGAGCCCCGGGCCGACGCGTCCCCTCACGCTCTACGAGGCGGCGTTCCTGTCCGGCGGGCCCGGGCGGGTGGCCGACGTGGCGCTGGTGTCGATGGCGCGACGGCGGCGGCTGCTGCTCGCGCACACCGGCTGGGCCACCGTCGTCGGCCCGGTCGGCGGCGGCGCCCCGGACGCCGCGGACGACATGGAGCGGTCGGTCCTCGGCGCGATCGGCCCCGGCGGGCAGTCGCGGATTCCGCCGGTGCGCCGGGCGACGGCCACCGCGGACGCGGTGCGGGCGCTCGCCGACCGGCTCGTCGCGGCGGGGCTCGCGGTGCCGGACGGCTCCTGGTCGGGCATCGCGGGCGCGCTCCGGCAGGTGCGCGCGGCGGCGGCCGCGATCGCCGTGCTCGGCGCGTGCGCGACGCTGCTGCCCGGTCAGGGGCAGGGCGACGACCTGCCGGTCGCGGTGTGGTTCGCGCTGCCGCTGTTCCTCACCCTGAGCTGCCTGGCCATCGCCCGCTTCGAGGTGCCCGCCTCGCGCTGGGCGTCGCCCGCGGGGCAGCGGCTGCTCGGCGCGCTGCCGTCGCGCGACGACCTCACGGCGCTCGCCGTGCGCGGCGTCCGCGCCCTGAACGACCCGGGCCTGCGCGCCGCCCTCTCGCACCGGGACCCGAACCTCGACGGCTACCGGTCCACGCGCCAACAGGGTCATTGAGCCGACACCGGCGGACCGGTTGCTTTACTTCACCAACCCCTGAGCGAAACATCCCTTTTGCGCCAACTCATCGCTTTCCTGTGCGAAAGGGCCCAGAACCTCGATGCGAGCAGCCGCAGCAGCCCTGTACGGAACCGTCGGATCCCTGGTCCTCTCCGCCCTCGCCGCCGTGCCCGCGCACCCCTCCCTCCGTCTCGCGGGGGAGGAGCGGGGCACCGCCGTCGCCGCCGAGCGCGCCCGCGCCGCGGGCGTCCGCTTCGGGGCCTGCCCGGCGGCGGAGGGCCTGCCGCCGTCCGTGCGCTGCGGCACCGTCACGGTCCCGCTCGACTACGCGGACCCCGACGGCAAGCAGATCAAGCTGACCGTCAGCCGCGTCGGGGCGAGCGGCAGGGCGGGCGGCCACCGGGTGGCGCGGCAGGGCGCGCTCGTCTTCAACCCGGGCGGCCCCGGCGCGTCCGGCATGTACTTCCCGCTGGTCCGCGCCCTGCCGGAGTTCCGGCGCCTGGCGGCGGCGTACGACCTCGTCGGCTACGCGCCGCGCGGCGTCGGCCGCTCCGCCCCGCTGTCCTGCCAGGACCCGAAGGAGTTCACGAAGGCGCCCACCCACTCGCCGGTCCACCCGAACGCGGCGGCCAAGGCGGAGCGCATCGAGCGGGCCCGGGCGTACGCGCGCGGCTGCGCGGAGCGGGCCGGTGCCGCGCTTGCGCACTACACCACGCTCAACAACGCCCGGGACCTGGACGTGCTGCGCGCCGCCCTCGGCGAGGACAAGCTGACCTTCATGGGCGCCTCGTACGGCACGTACTTCGGCGCCGTGTACGCGACGCTGTTCCCCACCCACGTGCGCCGCATGGTGTTCGACTCGGCGGTGAATCCGGACCCGGAGCAGATCTGGTACGCCAACAACCTCGACCAGTCCGCCGCGTTCGAGCGGCGCTGGGCCGACTTCCGGGCCTGGGTGGCCAGGCACGACAGGACGTACGGCCTGGGCACGACGCCGGAGGACGTGCGGCGCGCGTACGAGAAGGTGCGGGCGGCGGTGGTCCGCGAGCCCGCGGGCGGCACGGTCGGCTCCGACCAGCTGCACTCGGCGTTCCTGCAGGCCGGGTACTACGACGACTACTGGCCGATGCGGGCGACGGCCCTGTCGCAGTACCTCAAGGGCAATCCGCGGCCGCTGGTCGAGCAGGCCGGGCCGAAGCCGGGTGCGGCCGCCGAGGAGGAGAACGGCAACGCCGTGTACACCGCGGTGCTGTGCAACGACGCCTCCTGGCCCACCGACTTCGCGGTGTGGGACCGCGACAACACGGACCTCGCGCGCAGGGCGCCCTTCGAGACCTGGGACAACGCCTGGATGAACCTGCCGTGCGCCTACTGGCCCGCGCCCCGGCAGCGCCCCGTGGACGTGTGGGCCCCCGCGGGCACCCTGCCGCCGACGCTGATCCTGGCCGCCGAGCGGGACGCGGCGACGCCCTACGCGGGCGCCCGCGAACTGCACGAGCGGCTCTTCGGCTCGGTCCTGGTGACCGAGCGCGGCGCGGGCACCCACGGCATCGCGGGCGGCCCGAACGCCTGCGTCAACGCCTACCTGGACGCGTACCTGCTCCAGGGCCGCCTGCCGGAGCGGCACGCGGAGTGCGCGCCGCACCGCGAGCCGCAGCCGCTGCCCCGGGCGCGCACGAAGGCGCCCGGGACGCGGGCCGCGGTCTGGCGGTGAGCGGGGCGGTCAGGCCAGTCCCTCCACCAGGTCCGCCACGGACTTGCGGCGGCCGGTGTAGAACGGCACTTCCTCGCGGACGTGCATCCGGGCCTCGGAGGCCCGCAGGTGGCGCATGAGGTCGACGATGCGGTACAGCTCGTCGGCCTCGAACGCGAGCAGCCACTCGTAGTCGCCGAGGGAGAACGAGGCGACGGTGTTGGCGCGCACGTCGGGGTAGCCGCGCGCCATCTTGCCGTGGTCGGCGAGCATCCGGCGGCGGTCCTCGTCGGGCAGCAGGTACCAGTCGTAGGAGCGCACGAAGGGGTAGACGCTCACGTAGTCGCGGGGCGTCTCGTCGGCGAGGAACGCCGGGATGTGCGACTTGTTGAACTCGGCCGGGCGGTGCAGCGCCATGTTCGACCAGACCGGCTCCAGGGCGCGGCCGAGCTTGGTGCGGCGGAAGAGGTTGTACGCGGTCTGGAGCTCGTCGCTGGTCTCCGCGTGCCACCAGATCATGATGTCGGCGTCGGCACGGAGGCCCGACACGTCGTAGACGCCGCGGACGGTGACGTCCTGGGCGGCCAGCTTGTCGAACAGCTCCTGGACCTCGTCCGCGTACCCGAGGCGGCTCTCGGGCAGGACGTCGCGCAGCTTGAAGACGGACCACAGGGTGTAGCGGATGACCTCGTTGAGGTCCTTGGCCTTCTTGCCGGCGTTCGGGATCTTGGCGGGGGCGTCGTCACTCATGCGGCTATTGTCCCGCGCCGCCGTGGAGGCTCTGCACCGGGTGGGCGGTCAGCTCGTCGACCCCGGAGAAGTCGCCGCTGAGCTGGTCGATCGCGGCGTACGCACTGGCGATGCAGGCCGGGATGCCGACGCCGTCGTACGCCGCCCCGCACACGGCGAGGCCGGGCAGCAGGGCCACGTGCTCGCGGACCCGGGCCACGCGCGCGTGGTGGCCGACGGGGTACTGGGGCAGGCCGTCGTGCCAGCGCGTGACGCGGGCGGCGACGGGCCGCGCGGTCAGGCCGACCGCCGCGCGCAGATCGCTCCGGGAGACGTCGACCAGCTCGCTGTCGTCGCGCTCCAGGTCCTTCTCCTCGCCGTAGCGGCCCACCGAGGTGCGCAGGACCAGCAGGTCCGGGTTCTCCTCTGCGATCCAGCCCCACTTCTGGGAGGCGAACGTGGACGCCTTGATGGTGCGTCCGTCGACGGGCGGCACGAGGAAGCCGCTGCCCTCGGGCAGGGAGACGTCGGCGCGCCGGTAGGCGAGCGTCATCAGGGCCATGGAGGCGTACTCGACGCCCCGCAGCTCGGCGGCGGCCCCCGGGGAGACGGGGCCGAGGAGACGGGCGGCGTGCGGGGCGGGGACGGCGAGGACCACGGCGTCCGCCGCGATCGGCCGGTCCGCCGTACGCACCTCCCAGCCGTCGGGCGTCCTGCGCACGGCCGCCACGGGGGTGTCGAGCAGGATCTCGCCGCCCCGCGCGCGGACCGCGTCCGCGACGGCCAGGGGAAGGCGGCCCACGCCGCCCGCGATGCCCATGAACACGGGGCCGGTCTGCCGGCGCTCCGCGGCCCGGCGCTGGATCTCGCGGACGCCATCGAGCAGCGACGCGTGGGTGCGCGCGGCCTCGTACAGCTGCGGCACGGCCATGCGCAGCGAAAGGCGGTACGCGTCCCCGGCGTACACGCCGCCGAGCAGCGGCTCCACGAGGCGGTCCACGACCTCGCGGCCGACCCGGGCCGCCACGTACGCGCCGACCGCGACGTCCTCGCCGACCTCGGTGGGCGGCAGCTCCGCGTCCCGCGCGACGCGCCGCAGGCTGTCGTCGGACAGCACCCCGGCGAGGGAGGACGGGTCGCCGGGCACGCCCATCACATGGCCCTTGGGCATGGGCACGAGGGCGCCGCGGGTCCACAGCGAGGCGCTGGCGGTGGCGGGCGCCTGGAGCGCGTCGGCGAGGCCGACCTCGCGGGCGAGCGCGACGGCCTCGGGGCGACGGGCCAGCATCGACTCGGCGCCGAGGTCGACGCGGGCGCCCTCGATCTCGCCGGGGAGCAGCTTGCCGCCGACGCGACCGGAGGCCTCGACGACGGTCACGCGGGAGCCGGTCGCGAGCGCCCGGTGCGCGGCGGCGAGTCCGGCGATGCCGCCGCCCACCACCACGACGTGAGCCGGGCGTCCCGCACGTTCCTGACCTGTAGGTGTGTCCGCTGCGCGCATGCCCCCACTGTCTCAGACGGGCTTCCGGCGCCCGACGGGCGTCTCTTGCCCCTCCCCCGCGGGCGAGTCCCGTTCGTGACCGCGCCGGGACCGCTTCGGGACCGTACGCGCCGAACGGACCGGGCGCCCGGTCCGTCGTAGGGGCACAGTCACGACGAGCTCGGGGGTACGGCATGCGGAGGAGCAGGACGGGCGGAGGCGCGCGGGCGCTGGCCGTGGCGCTGCTCGTGGGGGCGCTCGCGCTCACGGGGTGCGGCGCGGGCGGCGACGACGGCGCGAAGGCTTCGGGCGGCGACGCGGCCCGGGCCGAGCGGCGCGGCGGGGACACCGCGGCCGGTCTCGACGAGGGAGCCGCGGGCGCCGACCGGGGCGCCGGGGACGGCAAGGCGGCGGCGCCCGGCGGCAAGCAGTCGGGGCGGGCGGACAAGCCCGGCGAGAGCCCGCGGATCGGCGGCCCGCACATCATCCGCACCGCGTCCCTGACCGTGCGCGTACGGGACGTCCCGAAGGCCCTCGACCGGGCGCGCACGGCCGCCACGGAGGCGGACGGCCTGGTCGGTGACGAGACCACGGACCGCGACGGGCGCGGCAGGGAGCGCTCGCGCGTCGTCCTGCGGGTGCCGCAGGAGCGGTACGCGCAGGTCCTGTCCGACCTGGAGGGCACGGGAAGGCTCGTCTCGCGCACCGCCAAGGCCGAGGACGTCACCCAGGAGGTCGTCGACGTCGAGAGCCGGATCAAGACCCAGCGGGCGAGCGTGGCGCGGGTGCGCGAGCTGATGGACAAGGCCACGAAGATCAGCGACATCGTGTCCCTGGAAGGCGAGTTGAGCACCCGTCAGGCGGATCTGGAGGCGCTGCTCGCGCGGCAGGCCTCGCTCAAGGACCGCACGGCGCTCGCCACCGTCACGCTGACGCTCACCGAGTCCCCGGCGGGGCGCGACGACGACGGTGACGACGGCGATCCGACCGTCGTGGACGCCCTCGCGGGCGGCTGGGGCGCGTTCCTGACGATGCTGCGCTGGACGGCGGTGGCCCTGGGCGCGGCGCTGCCGTTCGTGGTGGGCGTGGCGCTCCTGGGCGCGGCGTGGCTGCGCTGGGGACGCGGGCGCACGGCGAGCCCGCCGCGCCCGGCCGGGGCGCCGGAGGCCCCCACCGGGGCTCCGGACGGTTCCTGAGCCGGGCCGTTCGGACCTTCGAGCCGGGCACGCCGTCCGACGCCACGGGGGTGGGCGTCGGACGGCGTGCCCCCCTCCACGGCGGGGGCCGGTGCGGGCGTGCGGGCCGACCGCCAACGCGGGCGTTCGACGGGCACGTTGACCGGCGACGTAGCGTGGGCGCATGAGCGAAAGACTGGTGGTCATCGGCGGCGACGCGGCGGGCATGTCCGCGGCGTCACAGGCACGCAGGCTCAAGGCGCCCGAGGAGCTGGAGATCGTCGCGTTCGAGCGCGGCTCCTTCACCTCCTTCTCCGCCTGCGGCATCCCCTACTGGGTCGGCGGCGAGGTCTCCGAGCGCGACGACCTGATCGCGCGCACGCCCGAGGAGCACCGGGCCCGCGCGATCGACCTGCGGATGCGGACGGAGGTCACGGAGATCGACCCGGCCCGGCGGCGGGTGCGCTCGCGCGACCTCGCCTCGGGCGCCGAGGAGTGGACGGCGTACGACAAGCTCGTGATCGCCACCGGCGCGCGGCCGCTGCGGCCGCCGCTGCCCGGCATCGACGCGCCAGGCGTGCACGGGGTGCAGACCCTGGGCGACGGCCAGGCGCTCCTGGACCGGCTCGGCGCCACCGAGGGGCGCAGGGCGGTGGTGATCGGCGCGGGCTACATCGGCGTGGAGATGGCCGAGGCGCTCCTGCACCGGGGCTACGAGGTGACGGTCGTCAACCGCGGCGAGCAGCCGATGTCCACCCTCGACCCGGACATGGGGCGCCTGGTGAACGACGCGATGTCCGGCATGGGCATCACGATGGTCAACGACGCGGAGGTCACGAAGATCCTCACCGGTGAGGACGGCGCGGTGCGGGCCGTGGCCACGGAGGACGCCGAATACCCGGCGGACGTGGTGGTGCTCGGCATCGGCGTCCGGCCCGAGACGGAGCTCGCGCGGGCGGCGGGGCTGCCGCTCGGCGAGCACGGCGGGCTGCTCACGGACCTCTCGATGCGGGTGCGCGGGCCCGTCGCGGACGGGGCCGTCTGGGCGGGCGGCGACTGCGTGGAGGTCCTCGACCTGGTCTCGGGCCAGCAGCGGCACATCGCGCTCGGCACGCACGCCAACAAGCACGGGCAGGTCATCGGCTCGAACGTGGGCGACGGCTACGCGACCTTCCCCGGCGTCGTCGGCACGGCCGTGAGCAAGGTCTGCGACCTGGAGATCGCGCGCACGGGCCTGCGCGAGAAGGACGCGCGGGCGGTGGGCCTGCGGTACGAGACGGTGACGATCGAGTCGACGAGCCGGGCCGGTTACTACCCCGGGGCGGCCCTGATGACGGTGAAGATGCTGGCGGAGCGGCGGACGGGGCGGCTGCTCGGGACGCAGATCGTGGGGCGCGAGGGGGCGGCCAAGCGGGTCGACGTCGCGGCGGTGGCCCTGACGGCCCGGATGACGGTGGAGCAGATGACGGCCCTGGACCTCGGGTACGCGCCGCCCTTCTCCCCCGTCTGGGACCCGGTCCTGGTGGCGGCCCGCAAGGCGGTGGCGGCGGTCCGCAGGACCGGCGGCTGAGGGCGGCGGACGGGCGGCCACGGCCGGGGGCGGGCCCCGTCGCGGCAGGGGGCTGCGGTCCGTACCAATTCCCGCCGCCCGCCCGGCGGCGAAGGCACGCGCCGCGCCCCCGCAATGGGGCGCCCCCGCCAACTGGCCCGTCCGAGCCGATGCCCCTCGCCCCGCTTCCGGCGAGCCGCGCAGGTCAGAACGCGCTTTCCGGCATTCCGTCACGTCTCCCGCAACCCCTCGGACATGGCCGATTCCCGAGCGTGCCGCAGGAGTGCGTCCACAGCCGAACGCGCCCCGCGCACGCCCCTTGGCTGCACACGCCAACCACTTCGGCGGCGAGGCAGAGCAAGGCCCGTTGAGCGGCCACGGATCCCCGGCGACCGTGCAGAAGTCAACGATTCGTCAAACCCCACCCTCCCCACGCGCTCCTTTGCACACCACACGGCGGTTGCCAGCTCTTTTCCGCCAGATCTCACAGAATCGGCACAGCACCCACAGCCGAGTCGCACTATGTGACGCGTCAGAGTGGCACGGACACGCACCGCGATCAGTGCGTGCGGGCCGTTGGGGGCGGGTCCTGCGGTGTCCACGCCGTCGCGATCCGACCGCGGAGGGGACCACAACCAGAATGAATCGCACCGCACGGGCGGCGGCACTCGGGGCCGGCGCTCTGCTCATCGCGCTCTCGCTGCCCGCTCAGCCAGTGGCGGCGGCGGAGCAGCCCCGTATCGACCTACGCGTCCTGGTGGTGACCGACGGCGGCCCCGCGACCGCCGCCCTCGCCGCCGAACTCGACGCCCAAGGAACCCCGTTCACCACCGTCGACCTGCGCCGGAGCGATCGGCCCGCCATCGACGCGGCCTTCCTCGCGGACACCGCGGGCGGCAGACCGCGCGCCAGGTTCCAGGCCGTCGTGCTGCCGAACGACAACCCGTTCGGCACCGGCTCGGCCGAGCCCGCCGCGCTCGCCGCGTACGAGCGGACGTACGGCATCCCGCAGGTGGACGCCTACACCTACGCCCGCCCCCAGGCGGGCCTGCAGACACCGGAGTACAGCGGTTCGCTCGACGGCGTCCGCGCCGAGGTCACCGCGGCGGGCAGGGCGGGCCCGTTCGGCTACCTCGCCGGAGCCGTGCCGTTCGAGGACAACGCGCCCCGGGTGGACGAGAGCTACGGCCACCTGGCGAAGCCCGCGCCGGGCGCCGACTTCACCCCGTACGTGGACGCGGCGGTCCCGGGCGGCTCCGGCCGCGGCTCGCTCGTCGGGGAGTTCCGGCGCGACGGACGGCGCGAGCTGGTGGTGACGTTCGTCTACAACCAGCACCAGCAGCAGTTCAAGCTGCTCGCCCGGGGCGTCGTCGACTGGATGACGCAGGGCGTGCGCGTCGGCGCGTCCCGGAACTACTTCGCGGTCCACGTGGACGACGTCTTCGGCTCCGACGACCGCTGGGACATGGAGCTCAACTGCACGCCGGGCGACATCGACTGCCCGCCGGGGCAGGGCCGACAGGACGGCATCCGGATGACGCCCGAGGACGCCGCGTACGCGGCCGAGTGGTCCGAGCGGCGGGGCCTGCCGCTGGACATGGCCTTCAACGGCGGCGGCAGCGAGCTGTACCGCGAGGAGAACGGCGGCGAGGACCCGCTCGCCGACCGCCTCGTCGACGACCGCGACTCCTACCGCTGGGTCAACCACACCTACGACCACCCGTTCCTCGGCTGTGAGCAGGACGTCTCCAAGGTGCCCTGGACCTGCGCGAAGAACGCGGACGGCAGTACGAAGTACGTGTCGCGGACCGAGATCGACGACCAGGTCTCCCGCAACCGCGACTGGGGCGAGGAATACGAGCTGCCGCTCGACGACGGCGAGTTGGTGACCGGCGAGCACTCGGGCCTGCGCGTCCTGCCGCAGCAGCCCGACGACAACCCGAACCTGGCCCCCGCGCTGCGCGACAACGACGTGCGCTGGCTCGGCTCGGACAACTCCCGCGAGCCCGGCCAGCGCCAGGTCGGCCCGTCCCGCACGGTGCCGCGCCACCCCATGAACGTCTTCTACAACGCGGGCCGCGTGGCCGAGCAGGTCGACGAGTACAACTGGATCTACACCCGCAAGTCCGACGGCGGCAGCGGTCTGTGCGAGAACTCACCGGTCACGACCTGTCTGGACAAGCCGCTCGACCTCACCACCGGCTACGCGGACCACATCGTGCCCGTGGAGTCCGCCATCGCCTTCGGCCACGCCCTGTCGGGCGATCCGCGGCCGCACTTCATCCACCAGTCCAACCTCGCCGAGGACCGCATCGCCTACCCCGTCCTCGACCGGGTGCTCGACGCCTACGCCGCGCTGTACACGAAGGCCACGCCGCTGGTAACCCCGCGCATGGCCGACATCGGGGCGGAGCTGCGCTCGCGCGCGGCCTGGGACGCGGCCCTCGACGCCGGGCGCGTCACGGCGTACCGCATCGGTGACACGGTGACCGTGCAGGCGCCCGCGGGTGTCGCCGCGACCGCCACCATGCCCACCGGGACGAAGCAGCAACTCGTCGTCGGCACCGGCACGTTCGGCTCGCCGTACGCCGGCAGATCCTCCGGCTGGGTCTCGCCGGGGCTGCTCCAGGACCGGGTGACCCTGACGCTGCCGTCGGCGCCCCCCGCGGGCCTGGCGGGCGGTCCCGCGCCGAAGCCGGTGCCCGCGGCCGAGCGCGCGCACGTGCCGTCGGGCGCGGCGCAGCACGTGCCGCCGGGGACCGCGGGAAGCACCCCGAAGGCCCTGCCGACCGGCCGCTGACCAGCCGCGGGCCCGGCCGACTGCAGGACCGGGCCCGCGCCACCAGCTCCGGCGGTACGCCGGGGACCAACGGGGGCCGCCGTTCCCGCCCACGTGCCGCGCGCGGCGGGAACGGCGGGGAACTCGCCCACCGGGCGCCGGGTCTCGACGAGGCCCTGCCCGTGCCCCCACCTCCGCACGACCGATCACGCACCGACCACGCACCGACTCGCGCACCACGGCGACACGGCGTGTCCCCGCCTGCCTCCGGAACACCGCCGCCCGCCCACCCGCAACGTCATCCGGGGAGCCCCACCCATGCCCACACCGTCCGCGACGGTGCCGTTACCCGCACCCCCGCCCGGGCCGTCCGGGCGGACCCGCGTCACGCTGCTGACCGAGGGCACGTACCCGCACAGCCACGGCGGCGTCAGCGTCTGGTGCGACCAGTTGGTGCGCGGGATGCCCGACGTCGACTTCGGCGTGATCGCGGTGACCGGCACCGGGCGCGAGCCCCTCGCCTGGGAGCTGCCTCCGCACGTCACCGAGCCGGTCTGTCTGCCCATGTGGGGCCCGGAGCCCGCCGGGCGCGCCCCGCGCGGCAAGGCGCGCCGGGCCCTGCTCACCCACTACGAGGCGTTCCTCACCGCCCTGCTCGACCCCACCGCCGAGAGCGCCTTCGCCCCGGCCCTGTACGCCCTGGCCGGGTACGCGCGGGACGGCGCCCTCTCCCCGGCGCTGCGCGGCGAGGGCGCGGTCGGCGTGCTCGCCTCGGTGTGGCGCACGCCGGGGCTCGCGGTGGCCGCGTCCCGCCCCACCCTTCACGACGCCGTCACCGCCACCCACCTGCTCGAACACGCCCTGCGGCCGCTGGCCGTCCACCCGCCGGAGCACGGCGTGGCGCACGCGGTGAGCGGCGGCATCGCGGCCCTGCCCGGACTGATCGCCCGTCAACTGCACGGCGTGCCGCTGCTGTTGACCGAGCACGGCGTGTATCTGCGCGAGCGCTACCTCGGCTATCGCACGGGCCCCTACCGGTGGCCGGTGAAGGCGGTCCTGCTCGGCTTCTTCCGGCTGCTCGCCGAGGAGTCGTACCGCGGCGCGGCCCTGATCACCCCCGGCAACCGCTACAACCGGCTCTGGGAGGAGCGCGGCGGCGCCGACCCGGCGCTGATCCGCACCGTCTACAACGGCGTGGACCCCGAGGCGTTCCCGCCCGCGGGCCCCGAGCCCGGCGTGCCCACCCTGAGCTGGGCGGGGCGGGTGGACCCGATCAAGGACCTGGAGACGCTGATACGGTGCTTCGCCCTGGTCAAGGAGCGGGTGCCGGACGCCCGGCTGCGCCTGTTCGGCGGCACCCCGCGCGGCGGCGAGGCCTACCGGGAGCGCTGCGAGGCCCTGGCCGCCGCGCTCGGGCACGCCGACTCGGTGGTCTTCGAAGGCCGCGTGGAGCACATCAAGGACGCCTACGCCGCGGGCAGCGTGGTGATGCTGTCCAGCATCAGCGAGGGCTTCCCCTTCACCCTCATCGAGGCCATGTCGTGCGGCCGCGCCACGGTCTCCACGGACGTGGGCGGCGTCCGGGAGGCCGTGGGCCCGACCGGCCTCGTGGTGCCGCCGCGCGCCCCTGAGGCCATGGCGGACGCGGCCGTCGAGCTCCTCTCGGACCCGCGGCGGCGCGCCGCGATGGGCGCGGCGGCCCGGCTCCGCGTCATCGAGCAGTTCACCCTGCGGCAGACGGTGTCGGCCTTCCGGGAGATCTACCGCGAGCTGGCCGCCGGCCCCGGGCCCGCCCGCCGGGACCCGCGCGAGCCCGCGCTGCGCACCGGTCCTCCGCCCGGGCCCCAACCGGGCACCGGCGCCTACGACTTCGCCGGAAGCGAGGCGGCCGGATGAGCGGGCCGATGGCGCTGCCGCCCCGGAAGGACGGCGTCGACGGGCTCGCCGCGCGCCGCCGCCCGTCCTGGGCGCTGCCCGACCGCGCCCCCGGGCCCGGCGCCCCGCCGCGCCGCCGGCGCCCGTCCTGGGCCAGGGCCGACCCCGAGCCCGCCCCCGCTCCCCGGCGCCCGCCGTCCTGCCCGCGCACCCCGGGCGGCTGCTCCCGGCCCCCGGGCCGCCGCCCCGACCCGCGCACCGACCCGCGCCCCGCGCGCGCCGCCGACCCCGCCGACCCCGTCGACGCGCTCGCGGCCGAGCTGGCCGACGACATCGGGGCCGCCGTGCACGCCTACGAGGTCGCCGCCGTCCTGGAGTCGCAGGGCATGACCGGCGAGCGGATCCAGCGGGAGTACGGGCACCGCGACCTGTTCTCGCTCGCCGCCGCCCTCTACCAGCGGGTGCCGCGCAACCACCCCGAGCCGCCGCTGCCGCCCGACCCGTGGCGGCCCGACCACGCCGGGTGCGCGCTGCGCGGGCTGCTCTTCGCGCTGCCGGGCGCCGCCTATCTGCTCGCCGCCGGGGCCTGGGGCGACGCGGGCCCGCACGGCCTGATCGCCGCCGCCCTGGTGTCCTGGGCCTGGTCGCAGGCGCTCAGCCACCGGGCGTACGTACGGCTGGTGACGGGGCGTCACGAGGCGGCGCGCACGCTGCTGCGCGGCGGCACGGCCGGTGTCGGGTGCGCGTCCCTCACCGGGCTCGTCGTGGCCGGTCCCGGGCCCGCCGCCGGGTTCGCCGCCGGGCAGTCCTGCTATCTCGCGGCGGCGGGCGTGCTCCTCGTACTCGGCCGCGAACGGCAGCTCGCCGTCGCCCTTCTGCCCGTCGCCGCGGGCGCGGCCGTGCTGCCCTGGTGGGATCCGCCGACGGCGCTCGGCCTCGGCCTGCCGGTGCTCACCGTGCTGCTCGCGGCGGGCGCGGCGGCGCTCGCGCTGCGGGCCGCCCTGGCCACCGCCCCGGCGGCCGGGGCCCCGCCGCGGCTCGCCCGCTCGCTGCCGTACGGCGCCTTCGGGCTCGCCGCCGGGACGCTCGCGACGTCCGCGGGCCTGCGGGACCCGTACGCCGTCATCGTGCTCACCCTCAGCATGGGTCCCGCCGAGTGGCTGCTCTACCGCTTCCGGGGCCTCGCGGTGGCCGCGCTCCGGGCCTCCACCACGCCGCTCGGCTTCCGGCTCCGCGCCGCCCGCGCGCTCGGCCTGTGCGTCGCCGCGTACCTGGCGTCCCTCGCCGCGGGCATCCCGCTGACCGGCACGTCCCCGGCGCCGCTGCTCGCCCTGGGCGCGGCCTTGTGGACGGCACTGCTGCTCCAGGCCTTCGGCGTGGCCTGGCCGTCCGCCGCCCTGTGTCTGGGCGCGGCGGCCGTGACCACGGCGCTCCCCCGGCTCTCGGACCTGCCCGCGAGCACGGCCCAGCTCGTGGGCTGTACGGCGGCGGCGCTCGCCCTGTTCGCCGCCGCCGTACGCCACTTGGGCAGCTCCACGGCCCACAGCTGAACCGCACCTCCCGTACCGCACGACCCGCCACGACCCGCCAGGAGACCCGCATGCCGTCCGCACCGCTCGCCGTCGTCACCGGAGCCGAGGGCTTCATCGGCTCGCACCTCACCGAGGGACTCGTCGCCTCGGGCCACCGCGTGCGCGCGCTGGTCCAGTACAACTCCTTCTCGTCGTACGGCTGGCTGGAGACCCTGCCCGCCGACGTGCTCGCCGGGGTCGAGATCGTCCTGGGCGACGTGCGCGACCCCGGCTCGACCCGCGCCCTGGTCGCCGACGCCGAGATCGTCTACCACCTGGCCGCGCTGATCGCGATCCCGTACTCGTACCAGGCGCCGCACTCCTACGTCGACACCAACGTCACCGGCACCCTCAACGTCCTGGAGGCCGTCCGGCACGCCGAGATCCCGCGCCTGGTGCACACCTCGACCAGCGAGACGTACGGCACCGCGCGGACCGTGCCGATCACCGAGGACCACCCCATCAACACCCAGTCGCCGTACGCCGCTTCGAAGGCGGGCGGCGACCGGCTCGCCGACAGCTACTACGCGAGCTTCGCCACGCCCGTGGTGACCCTCAGGCCGTTCAACACCTACGGCCCGCGCCAGTCCATGCGCGCGGTCATCCCGACGGTGATCGGCCAGGTGGCGGCCGGGGAGCGCACCATCACGCTCGGCGATCTGCGCCCCACCCGGGACTTCATGTTCGTCGAGGACACCGTCCGCGCCTTCCTCGCCGTCGGCACCGCGCCCGCCGACGCCGTGCTCGGCCACACCTTCAACGCCGGTACCGGCGGCGAGATCTCCATCGGCGACCTGGTGCGGCTCATCGGCAAGGTGATGGACACGGCCCTCGACGTGACGGCGGACGAGGAGCGCGTGCGGCCCGCCGCGTCGGAGGTGATGCGCCTGGTCGCGGACGCGACGCGGCTGCGCGACGCCACCGGCTGGCGCCCGGAGCACGGCCTGGAGGAGGGCCTCGCCCGCACCGTCGAGTTCTTCCTCGACCCCGCCAACCTGGCCCGCTACAAGACGGACGTCTACAACATCTGACGCTCCATCACCGCACGACTCACAGACAGGGGCACCCATGCACGCAGTCATCCTCGCCGGAGGCAAGGGCGTCAGGCTCCGGCCGTACACCACCGCGCTGCCCAAGCCGCTGGTCCCGATCGGCGACCAGCACGCGATCCTGGAGATCGTCCTGCGCCAGCTGTCGGCGGCCGGGTTCACCAGCTGCACCATCGCCATCGGCCACCTCGGCCACATCATCCGCGCCTACGTCGGCAACGGCTCGCGCTGGAACCTGCGCATCGGCTACTCCACCGAGGACAGCCCGCTCGGCACCATGGGCCCGCTGCTCACGATGCTGGACCGGCTGCCCGAGCACTTCCTGGTCATGAACGGCGACATCCTCACCGACCTCGACTTCGCGGACGTCCTGCGCCGGCACCAGGAGTCGACGGCGCCGCTGACCATCGCGACGTACCCGCGCGAGGTGCACATCGACTTCGGCGTCCTGACCACCGAGGAGCGGCGCGTGGTCGCCTTCACGGAGAAGCCCAGCGTGGACTACCGCGTCTCCATGGGCGTCTACGGCGTCTCACGGGAGACGCTCACGTCGTACACGCCGGGCCTGCCGCTCGGCTTCGACGAGCTGGTCCTCGACCTGCTGAAGACCGGGAACCCGCCGCACGCGTACGAGTTCGAGGGCTACTGGCTGGACATCGGCCGCCCCGACGACTACGACCGCGCCAACGCCGAGTTCACCACGCACCGCTCCCTGCTCCTCAAGGGGGCGTGAGCGTTGCGGATCCTCGTCCTGGGCGCGACCGGCTATCTGGGCGCGCACGTCACCGAGCGGCTGCGCGCGCTTCCCGGCGCGCGGCTTCGCACCTGCGGCCGCGCCCCCGCCGCGGACCTGCGCTGCGACCTGGCCACGGCCACACCGGGGGACCTCGTGGAGCTGCTCGCGCGGGCCGCGCCCGACGCGGTCGTGAACTGCGCGGGCGCGGTCGGCGGCACCGCCCTGACCCTCGCGGAGGTCAACTCCCGCGGCCCCGCGGTGCTCTGCGAGGCGGTGCGCGCGGCGGCGCCCGCGGCCCGCCTGGTCCAGCTGGGCTCCGCCGCCGAGTACGGCCCGCACCCGCGCGGCGCGCGCACCGCCGAGGACGATCCGGCCCACCCGGTGGCGCCGTACGGGGCCACCAAGCTGGCGGGCACCCTCGCGGTGACGTCGTCGGGGCTCGACGCGGTGGTCCTGCGCGTGACGAACCCGGTCGGTCCCGGCGCGCCCGCGGCGGGCCTGCCGGGGCGCCTCACCGCCGAACTGCGGCGCGCCGTCGGCGAGTCGCCGCACGGCACGGTCCGCGTCGGCGACCTGTCCGCGGTCCGGGACTTCGTCGACGTCCGCGACGTGGCGCGGGCGGTGGAGCTCGCGGTGGCCGCGGCAGGGCCGGTGCCGCGGCTGCTCAACGTCGGCAGCGGCCGGGCCGTGCCGGTGCGCGATCTGGTGCACGGCCTGGTGCGGGCGGCGGGCTTCCGGGGCCGGGTCGAGGAGTCGCTGCCCGCGGTGGGCCGCTCCGCGGCGGTGCCCTGGCAGTGCGCGGACGTCGGCGCCGCGGCGCGGGAGCTGGGCTGGCGCCCGCGGCACTCCCTCGCCGACGCGCTGGCCGCGCTGTGGGCCGCGGACGGTGCCGTGGGCGCCGGGGCGCGCGTCCCCGCGGACCGGCGATGAGCCCACTGCTCGTACCGCTGTACGTCCATCCGGCCGCGGCCCCCGCGGCCTGGCGGGCGCTCGTGGCGGTCGCGCCCCACCTGTACGGCGTCGTGCTCAACGCCGCCGACGGGCCGGGCGCGGCCCCCGACCCGGCGTTCGCCGCCGCCGCGCACGCGCTGCGCACGGCGGGGGTGCGGGTGCTCGGATACGTCGACGCGGCGTACGGCGAGCGGCAGGCCCGCGAGGTCGCCGCCGATCTGGACCGGCACCTCGACTTCTACCGGGTCGACGGCTGCTTCCTGGACCGGATCGCGGCGGACCGCCGCGAGCTGCGCCACTGCCGCCGCCTGGTCCGCCTCGCGCGCGAGCGCGGGATCGCGCCGGTGGTCCTGAACCCGGGCACGCACCCGGCGTCGGCGGGCTACGCGCGCGCCGCGGACCTGCTGGTCACCTTCGAGGGGCACTGGGCGACGTACCTGAGCGCGTTCAGCGCACCGCCGTGGACGGCGCGGCACTCCCCCGACCGGTTCTGTCACCTGGTGTACGGGGTGCCGCCCGCCCTGTCCCGGCTCGCGGCGCGCACGGCGGCGCGGCGCGGGGCGGGGGTGCACTGCGCGGTGCCGGGCGCGGGGCCCAACCCCTGGATGGAAGCGCCGCAGGCACCGGAACCGCCGGGCCCGCCGCAGCTCCCCGACCGCAGGGCGTGAGGGTCAGACGGCGGTGCGGGTGTGCACGTACTCCACGAGCCGGGTCAGCGCGTCCGGGTCCGTGGTCGGCAGCACGCCGTGGCCCAGGTTGAAGACGTGGCCTTCCAGCCCTGCGGCCGCCGCGAGCACCTCGTCGGTCTTGGTCTCGACGGCCTCGCGCGGGGCGAAGAGCACGGCGGGGTCGAGGTTGCCCTGGAGCGCCTTGCCGGGGCCCACGCGGCGGACCGCCTCGTCGAGCGGCACGCGCCAGTCGACGCCGACCACGTCGGCCCCGGCCTCGCCGAGCAGGCCGAGGAGTTCGCCGGTGCCGACGCCGAAGTGGATGCGCGGCACGCCGTACGACGCCACGGCGTCGAAGACCTTGCGCGAGGCGGGCATGACCGAGCGGCGGTAGTCGGCGGGCGCGAGGGCGCCCACCCAGGAGTCGAAGAGCTGCACGGCGGAGGCACCGGCCTCGATCTGCACCTTCAGGAAGGCGCTGGTGATCTCCGCGAGCCGGTCGAGCAGGTCGGCCCAGAGTTGCGGGTCGCCGTACATGAGCGCCTTGGTGTGCTCGTGGTTACGGCTCGGACCGCCCTCGACGAGGTAGCTCGCGAGGGTGAACGGCGCACCGGCGAACCCGATGAGCGGCGTGCCGCCCAGCTCGCCGGTGAGCAGGCCGATGGCCTCGGTCACGTACGAGACGTCGTCCGGGGTGAGGTCACGCAGCTGCGCGAGGTCGGCGCGGGAGCGGATGGGCCGCTCCACGACGGGGCCGACGCCCGGCTTGATGTCGAGGTCGACGCCGATGGCCTTGAGCGGGACGACGATGTCGCTGAAGTAGATGGCGGCGTCGACGCCGTGGCGGCGCACCGGCTGCAGGGTGATCTCGGTGACGAGGTCGGGCCGCATGCAGGACTCCAGCATGGCCGTGCCCTCACGGACCTTGCGGTACTCGGGCAGGGAGCGCCCGGCCTGCCGCATGAACCACACGGGCGTGTGCGGCACCGCCTCGCGCCGGCACGCCTTCAGGAAGGCGGAGTCGTACGTCGCTGCGGGCTGCTGGCCGGTGGCCTCGTCGTTGACAGTCACCGGGAAAGTCTCGCACGGCCCCGCCCGCGACGAGAAAGCCCATCGGTGTTCGAGGCCGGGCGCGGGCGGCGCGGACGGCCCGGCGGGGGCGGAACACCTCGCCGTGCCACGGCGGGGTGACTGCACGAAGCCGCCGTTCCCCTTAATGTTCCCCGCATGGCTGCGGCTCAGGGACAACGGTCGGACGGCGCTGGCGAGATGGACGGAGCGCAGGGGATGGTGGCGGACACGGCGCCGCCGCCGTTTCGCGCGGCGGTCGACGCGCTGCGGGAGGCACGGCTGCGGCCGCAGGTCGAGATCGACCCGACGCGGCCGCCGCAGCGGCTCGCGCCGTTCGCGTACGCCTTGGAGGCGGCGGTCGTCGAGGACGACGAGGACCTGGCGGACGGGCGGCTCGTGCTGCTGCACGATCCGGCGGGGCACGAGGCCTGGAAGGGCACGTTCCGTCTGGTGACCCTGGTGCGGGCGGAGCTGGAGCCGGAGATGGCGGCCGATCCGCTGCTGCCCGAGGTGTGCTGGTCGTGGCTGACCGGGGCGCTCCAGGCGCGCGGGCTCTCCTGCGGGGAGCCGAGCGGGACGGTCACGCGTGCGGGTTCGCACTACTTCGGCGGGCTCGCGGAGCGGCCGCCCGCCTCGCAGATCGAGATCCGCGCCTCGTGGACGCCGCGGGAGGGCGCGGGGGGCGTACCGGACGCGGGGGCGCATCTCGCGGCGTGGTGCGATCTGCTGTGCCAGGTGGCGGGGCTGCCGCCCGCGGGGCCCGCGGACGGCTCGGTGGTCACGCTGCCGCAGCGCCGGGGCCCGCGCCTGAGCTGAGCCCGCGCGGGCGGCCGCGGGGCGTCACTCGGAGCGGCGGTCGGTCCGTCGCACGGGTTGGGGGCGCGTGCGCCCGCTTGACGCGCCGGGCGCGCCATACGCCCAGGTGAATCGTCGGATGATCGATCGCATGTCCGAATCGCCCCGAATTGTTACTCACCAAATCGTGATCATCCCCTAAAGGCCGAGACAGGAGGTGCCGAAGAGGTCTGTGACCTTGAAACGTACGGTTCGCCCCGGCTTCATCCCCGAGCCGCCCGTCCCGCCGCCCCCCAGGAGGCCTGGTGTCCGTTCTCCTCGAGCAGCCCGCAAGCCTGGTCGCCTACCGCCCGAACAAGCCGACCGCCATGGTCGTCGTGGCCGACCCCCGTGTCCGCTCCACCGTGACCCGCCATCTGTGGGCCCTCGGGGTACGGGACGTCATCGAGGCCTCGTCCATCGCGGAGGCTCGGCCCCGGATCGGCAACCCCCGCGACATCTGCGTCGCGGACGTCCACCTTCCCGACGGCTCCGGCCTGACCCTCCTGTCCGAGACCCGCGCCGCGGGCTGGCCCAACGGGCTCGCCCTGTCCGCCGCCGATGACATCGGCGCCGTACGCAACGCCCTCGCGGGCGGCGTGAAGGGGTACGTCGTCACCGGCACCCGCACCAACGTCGGGCTCCCCACCCGTCCCGGTGCCGCCCCCATCGGCTCCGCCGCCGCCCGCATGCACCGCCGCCCCCCGGGCGCCCCGAGCCACCCCGGCGGCTACCGCGAGCTGTCGGGCCGTGAGGTCGAGGTCCTGCGGCTCGTCGCCGAGGGCCAGTCCAACAAGGCGATCGGCGTCTCGATGGGCCTGTCCGCACTGACCGTGAAGAGCCACCTCGCCAGGATCGCCCGCAAGCTCGGCACCGGAGACCGGGCCGGAATGGTAGCGGTGGCCCTCCGTACCGGAATCATCCACTGACTGATTTACACCCCCTGAGCGCCCGTCGACGTAACGTTCCGTCGACGGGCGCCGTCCGTTCACAGATACCCTTGACAGGTGACCGACGCCCAAGAGACCGCAGCAGACAGCTCACTGCGAACCACCGGAGGCGCTCCTCCGGACGAAGGCGTCAAAGGCGTCTCCGTCGACGGGACTCCCACACCCCTGCTCGAACCGCGCGACGGCATCCCGCCCGTCGTGGCGGACCAGGAAGCCCTCGCGCAGGTCATCGCGGCATTTGCCGCTGGTACGGGACCGGTGGCCGTGGACGCCGAGCGAGCCTCCGGCTACCGCTACGGCCAGCGCGCCTACCTCGTCCAGATGCGCCGCGAAGGCGCCGGGACCGCGCTGATCGACCCCGTCGCCTGCCCCGATCTGTCCGGCCTCGGCGACGCCCTCGCCGACACCGAATGGGTGCTGCACGCAGCCACCCAGGACCTCCCGTGCCTACGGGAAATAGGCATGATTCCGTCGCTCATCTTCGACACGGAGCTGGCGGGGCGCCTCGCCGGATTCCCGCGCGTCGGACTCGGCGCGATGGTGGAGGGCGTCCTCGGCTACGTCCTGGAGAAGGGCCACTCCGCCGTGGACTGGTCGACCCGTCCGCTGCCCGAGCCCTGGCTGCGGTACGCCGCCCTCGACGTGGAGCTCCTCGTCGATCTGCGCGACGCCCTGGAGAAGGAGCTCGACCGGCAGGGCAAGCTCGACTGGGCCCGCGAGGAGTTCGACGCCATCGCCAGCGCGCCGCCCGCGCCGCCCCGCAAGGACCCCTGGCGGCGCACCTCCGGCATGCACAAGGTGCGGCGCCGCCGGCAGATGGCCGTCGTACGGGAGCTGTGGACCGCCCGCGACCGGATCGCCCAGCGCCGTGACGTCTCGCCGGGCAAGGTGCTCAGCGACGGCGCGATCGTCGAGGCCGCCCTCTCCCTGCCGTCGAACGTGCACGCGCTGACCGCGCTGCCCGGCTTCGGCCACCGCATGGGGCGCCGCCAGCTCGAACAGTGGCAGGCCGCGGTGGAGCGGGCCAAGGCGCTGCCCGAGGCGGAGCTGCCGCAGCCCGGTCAGGCCGTGACCGGGCCGCCGCCGCCCCGCTCCTGGGCGGACCGGGACCCCGCCGCGGCGGCGCGGCTCTCCGCCGCGCGGGCCGCCGTCTCGGAGCTCGCGGAGCGGCTGAACATGCCGCAGGAGAATCTGATCACTCCGGACACGGTGCGGCGCGTGTGCTGGGAGCCGCCCGCGCCGGTCGGGGTGGACTCCGTCGCCGCGGCCCTGGCCGCGCACGGCGCCCGCGCCTGGCAGATCGCCCAGGTGGCCCCGGCCCTCACCACCGCCCTGGCCTGACCCCCGCGCCTGGCCCCACGGGGCCCCGGGCCCGACCCCGGCCTCGGGGCCCCGGCTCCGCAGGACCCACCCCGGGCCCGGGCCCCGGCCCCGAGCCAGGCCCTGCCCCCGCGGGGCCCGCCCCCGGTCCGGGGCGCTTGCCTTGCGAGACCCGGCCTCGGCGCGGGGCCCTGACCCCGCGGGGCCCGACCTCGGCTCGGGGCGCTGGCCCTACGAGGCCCGACCTCGGCTCGGAGCCCTGGCCCCGCGGGGCCCGGCCTCGGCCCGGGGCGGTCATTCCCACCCACCCACCCGAAACTCCCCAGCCTTGCCAGCCGGGCCCCGACGCGGGGCGCTCGCGGGTGGCGCCCTATGGGTGCGCGTGCTCGGCGGGGGCGGGCGGTGGGACCGCCGCGGACTTGCGGGCTGAGCCTTGACGCGAGGCGCCTGCGGCTGGGCACCGCTGGGGCCCTCGTCCTTGGCGGGGCGGGCGCGGGGCCACCCCGGACTTGCAGGCTGAGCCCTGACGTGAGGCGTCTGCGGCCGGGCTCCCCTGGGGCCCTCGCCCTTGGTGGGGGCGGGTGGGTGGGACCGTCCCCGCCGCGCGCAGCGCGGGGCTGTTCGCCGGGGCTGTCGGCCGGGAGACGTCTCGCGGCGCGGAACGCAGCCCCCGCCCCCCACCGCCGCAGGCAATCGTCCCGCAGGGCGAGTGAGGCATCCCCTGCTCGAGCGGAGCCGAGAACTTGGGGAGGGGTGGGCATGGCGCACAGGTGCCGCCCGGCCGTTGCGCAGGGCTGGGACGCAGTCCGAGACGTCGCACAGGACCCCGGGGGCAGGCCGGGACATCGCCCCGGGGCGCGGGGGGGGTAGGCACAGCCCCAGGTGCCGCGCGGCCCCCGGCCCCGGTGAGGCGCAAGGTTCCGGACTGGGCGGGGCATGTGACATGGACCTCCCCGGGGCCACCCTTGGCCTACTAGTTACCGGTAAGTAGCATGACCCCAGGAAGCGCGCCGCAGGCGCACCGCACCCTGGAGGAGAGCCATCGTGCCTCGTACCGTCAGGGACGTCGTCTTCGTCGACGGCGTCCGCACCCCGTTCGGCAAGGCGGGCCCGAAGGGCATCTACCACGAGACCCGTGCCGACGACCTGATCGTGAAGTCCATCCGGGAGCTGCTGCGCCGCAACCCGGGCCTGGACCCCGCCAAGATCGACGAGGTCGCCGTCGCCGCCACCACGCAGATCGGTGACCAGGGGCTCACCCTCGGCCGCACGGCCGGGATCCTCGCGGGCCTTCCGCAGTCCGTGCCGGGCTACTCCATCGACCGGATGTGCGCGGGCGCGCTCACCGCCGTGACGGCGACCGCCGGTTCGATCGCCTTCGGCGCGTACGACGCCGTGATCGCCGGTGGCGTGGAGCACATGGGCCGCCACCCGATGGGCGAGGGCGTCGACCCGAACCCGCGGTTCGTGAGCGAGAAGCTGGTCGACGAGTCCGCCCTGTTCATGGGCATGACCGCCGAGAACCTGCACGACCGCTACCCCTCCATCACCAAGCTGCGCGCCGACGAGTACGCCGTGCGCTCGCAGGAGAAGGCCGCCAAGGCGTACGCCAACGGCAAGATCCAGCAGGACCTGGTGCCGATCTCCATCCGGAACACCAACTCCGAGGTGGGCGAGACCGGTTGGGGCCTGGCCACCCAGGACGAGCCGATGCGTCCGGGCACCACCCTGGAGAACCTCGCGGGCCTGAAGACGCCGTTCCGTACGCACGGCCGCGTCACCGCGGGCAACGCCGCCGGTCTCAACGACGGCGCCACCGCCTCGATCATCGCCTCCGAGGACTTCGCCCGCGAGAACGGCCTGCCGGTCAAGATGCGGCTCGTGTCGTACGCGTTCGCCGGCGTGGAGCCCGAGGTCATGGGCTACGGCCCGATCCCGGCCACCGAGAAGGCCCTCGCCAAGGCCGGGCTCGGCATCGGCGACATGGGCCTGTTCGAGATCAACGAGGCCTTCGCGGTCCAGGTGCTCGCCTTCCTCGAGCACTACGGCATCGCCGACGACGACGCGCGCGTCAACCAGTACGGCGGCGCCATCGCCTTCGGCCACCCCCTCGCCTCCTCCGGTGTCCGTCTGATGACGCAGCTGGCGCGGCAGTTCGAGGAGCAGCCGGAGGTCCGCTACGGCCTCACCACCATGTGCGTCGGCTTCGGCATGGGCGCGACGGTCATCTGGGAGAACCCGCACCACAAGGACGCCGGAGGCGACAAGTGAGCACCACCACCGCTGAGCTGTTGAAGGGTGCCGCCGAGCTGTTCCCGGACGAGGTCGTCACGCAGGCGCACGTACGCCACCTCGACCTGCCGTTCGGTGCCGGGCGCTTCGCGCTGATCACGCTCGACAACGGCTTCGACCACACCAAGCCGACCACCTTCGGCCCGCAGTCGCTCGCGAACCTGAACGCCGCGATCGACCAGGTCGAGCAGGAGGCCGCCGAGGGCACGATCGTCGGCGCCGGCGTCACCGGCAAGCCGTTCATCTTCGCCGTCGGCGCCGACCTCAAGGGCGTCGAGCTGCTGAAGCGGCACGAGGACGCGCTCGCCATCGGCAAGGGCGGCCACGACGTCTTCAAGCGCCTGTCCGCGCTCGCCGTACCGACGTTCGCGTACTACAACGGCGCCGCCATGGGCGGTGGCGTCGAGGTCGGTCTGCACTGCACCTACCGCACGGTGTCGAAGGCGCTGCCCGCCTTCTCCCTGCCCGAGGTCTTCCTCGGCCTGGTGCCGGGCTGGGGCGGCTGCACGCTGCTTCCGAACCTGATCGGTGCGGACCGCGCGGTTTCGGTCATCATCGAGAACTCGCTGAACCAGAACAAGCAGCTCAAGGGCAAGCAGGTCTTCGAGCTCGGCATCGCCGACGCCCTGTTCGAGGGCGCCGACTTCCTGGAGCAGTCGCTGCTGTGGACGGCCTCCGTCCTCAAGGGCGACGTCGAGGTGGCCCGCGGCGACGTCGACCGCGGCGAGGCCTGGGACGCGGCGGTCGCCCGCGGCCGCGCCATCGCCGACTCCAAGGTGCACGGCGCGGCCCCGGCCGCGTACCGCGCCCTGGAGATCATCGCCGCCGCGAAGGACGGCGACGCCCAGAAGGGCTTCGACGCCGAGGACACGGCGCTCGCCGACCTCATCATGGGCGGCGAACTGCGCTCCGGCATCTACGCGTTCAACCTGGTGCAGAAGCGCGGCAAGCGCCCCGCGGGCGCGCCGGACAAGAACCTGGCACGGCCGGTCACCAAGGTCGGCGTGGTCGGCGCCGGTCTGATGGCCTCGCAGCTGGCCCTGCTCTTCCTGCGCCGCCTCGAGGTGCCGGTCGTCCTGACCGACATCGACCAGGAGCGCATCGACAAGGGCGTCGGCTACGTCCACGCCGAGATCGACAAGCTCCTCGGCAAGGGCCGCGTCAACCAGGACAAGGCCAACCGCCTCAAGGCCCTGGTGACGGGCGTCCTGGACAAGGCCGAGGGCTTCGCCGACGCCGACTTCGTCATCGAGGCCGTCTTCGAGGAGATCGGCGTCAAGCAGCAGGTGTTCGCCGAGGTGGAGGCCGTGGCCCCCGCGCACGCGATCCTGGCGACGAACACCTCCTCCCTCTCGGTGACCGAGATGGCCTCGAAGCTGAAGCACCCCGAGCGGGTCGTCGGCTTCCACTTCTTCAACCCGGTCGCGATCCTCCCGCTCCTGGAGATCGTGCGCGGCGAGCAGACCGACGACGCCTCGCTGGCCACGGCCTTCGGCGTCGCCAAGAAGCTGAAGAAGACCGCGGTCCTGGTCAAGGACGCCCCGGCGTTCGTCGTGAACCGCATCCTCACCCGCTTCATGGGCGAGATCCAGAACGTCATCGACGAGGGCACGTCGGTCGAGGTGGCCGAGAAGGCCGTGGAGCCGCTCGGTCTGCCGATGTCCCCGCTCGTGCTCCTGGAGCTGGTCGGCCCAGCCATCGGCCTGCACGTCTCGGAGACGCTGAACCGCTCCTTCCCCGACCGCTTCACGGTCTCGCCGAACCTGAAGGCCGTCGTCGAGGCGGGCAAGCGCGGCTTCTACGTCTACGACAGCGGCAAGCCGGAGCTGGACCCGGAGGTCGCGGCGCTCCTGAAGCAGGGCGACAAGGTCCTCACCGAGGAGCAGGTCCGTGACCGCGTCCTGGACGCGGTCGCCCAGGAGATCGGCCTCATGCTGGACGAGGGCGTCGTCGCCGAGGCGCAGGACATCGACCTGTGCCTGATCACCGGCGCGGGCTGGCCCTTCCACCTGGGCGGCGTCACGCCGTACCTGGACCGCGAGGGCGTCAGCGAGCGCGTGAACGGCAAGCGGTTCCTGGAGCAGGGAGTCGCCAGCGTCCCCGCGTAACGGGACGCGCCGGGAAACCGGCGGGGGCCCGGTCCGCCGACTGGCGGGCCGGGCCCCTGTGCGCGTACGGGCCGTGCGGACGTGCGCGGCGGTCAGCGGCCGGTGACCGGCTGCTCCCACGCCTTCAGGGCCAGGCCCGGCTCGTCCTTGCGGTAGGTCAGGCGCAGGTCGTCGGTGCCGGGCACGAAGGTCGCGGCGACCACGCGGCCCGCGGCGTCTGCGCCGAGCGCGAGCCGCGCGTCGACCGGGAGGGCGGGGCCCGACTCGGTCCACCAGGCGCCCGCCGACTCCAGCTCGGTCGGGTACGCGGCGAAGGCGACGCGGCCGCTGTCCGCGCGCTGGGCCAGCAACGTGCAGTCGTAGCCGTCGAGTTCGCAGCGCACGGCGGCGACGGGGCCGGGGCCCGCGGCGCGGAGCAGCCGCGCGGGCTCCTCGTGCCCGCGCCAGGCCCGCAGGTCACCCTCCTCGTCCGTGAAGAAGAGGGTGGTGTGCTCGGCGGACGTGGCGAGCGCCCGCAGGGTGCCGGGGCGGGCGCGGAACGCGAGCGGCTCGTCCATGACCGGCACCTTGCCGGGGCCGCTCTGGCGCCAGCGCAGGATCGCGTCCGGCGTGCTCGCGTACGCCACGACGCGTCCCGACTCGGCGGTCACCACGGCGAGTTCGCCACGGACGCCCTGGCCCTTGAGGTCGCGCCAGGGCCCCCAGCCGCCCGCCTGCTTCTGCCCGCGCATGCTCACGCCGCCGCCCTTGTTCGGTACGAACACATGGGCGCGGCCCTCGGCGTCGACGGTGACGGCGGGGGTGCCGGTGCGGTCGCCCTTCTTGTTCGGGTGGCCGAGGGGGTTCCAGTCCAGGGCGGCGAGGTGCGGCTGGAAGTGCGTGGAGTGGACCAGGCCCGCCTCGCCCGGGACGGTGGGGCGCCACGAGACCAGGTGGGCGTAGGCGTCGGCGCCCTGGGAGACGGCGAGCACCGGGTGCACGCGCTGGTCGCCGCCGACGACGCGGGGGGCGGTCCAGGGGCCGCCCGGGGTGCGCTCGGTGCGGCACTCGACGGTGCCGCCGTCCGGGCCGAAGGCGTAGACGCAGAGCCGGCCGTCGCGTCCGCGTATGAGCCAGTCGCCGTTCACGGCCGAGGAGGTGGGGGCGGGGGCTGGGGACATGCGGCTTCCGGGGCGAGGGGCGGGTGCGGTGCGACCCACTCTAATGCGCGGGGGCCGGAGGGCCGCACCCGGGCGTGCGACCCTTTGCGCATGGAGAGAGTGACCCTTGTGGTCGATGCCGCGAATGTGGTCGGTTCCGTGCCGGACGGATGGTGGCGGGACCGGAAGGGGGCGGCGGAGCGGTTGCGGGACCGGCTCGTGCCGTATGCCGAGGGCGGCGTGGACGGGGTGCCCGGGCCGCTCGACGTGGTGCTCGTGGTGGAGGGGCAGGCCCGGGGGGTCTCCTCGGTGCCCGGGGTCCGGGTCGAGTCCGCCCCCGGGAGCGGCGACGACCGCATCGTGGAACTGGTCGCCGAGACGGCCGGACCCTGCCTCGTCGTCACCGCCGACCGAGCCCTGCGCGCCCGGGTCACCGCCCACGGCGCCACCTGCACGGGCCCGCGCACGGTCCGCCCGGCCCCTTAGCCCCACCACCCGGCTGGTCGGCACCTGGCGCTGTGCCCACCCGTCCCGCCCTGCGGGACGATTGCCCACAGCGGAGGGGGCGGTGGGAACGG
>NZ_JOJM01000084.1 GCF_000720325.1 Streptomyces sp. NRRL B-1347 | reverse complement strand
GTCCCGCAGGGCGGGACGGGTGGGCACAGCCCCAGGTGCCGAGCAACTGTTCAGCCCGGCCCGACACCACGGCAAGGCAGGCCCCGCGAAAGGGGCGGGTGGGTGGGAGCACCCCCCGGGGGGACGGGGCCCGCGCCCCGGGCCCCGTTCGAGGCCCAGGGGCCAGGTCAGGCTCCGAGGAGCTTGCGCACCCGCTCCGCCCCCACCGCGAGCAGCAGCGTGGGCAGCCGCGGCCCGGTCTCCCGGGTGACCAGGAGGCGGTACAGGAGCGCGAAGAAGGAGCGCTGCGCCACCTTGATCTCCGGCGGCAGCTCCTTGGCCGTCGCGTCCGCGGAGAACCCGGCCCGCACCTTCGGAACGCCGTACACGAGGTGGGTCAGGCCGTCCAGGGACCAGTGCGAGTCCAGGCCGTCCAGGAGGAGCCGCAGCGACTCGCGGCCCTCGTCGTCCAGGGACGACAGGAGCTCCGCGTCCGGCTCGGCGCGGACGATCGTGCGGGCCTCGGCCGGGACCTGCGTGGTGATCCAGTTCTCGGCGCGGTCGAGCCGGGGCCGGACCTCGTCGAGGGAGGCGAGCGGCGCCGACGGGTCGAGGTCGCCCAGGATCCGCAGGGTCTGGTCCTCGGCACCGGCGGTGATGTCGGCGACGGAGGCGAGGGTGCGGTAGGGCAGCGGCCGCGGCGTGCTCGGCAGCTCGCCCGCGGCGGTGCGCACCGCGCGCGAGTGCGCGGCGGCGTCGGCGGGCAGCGCGCTGCCGTCGGCGACCTTGGCCTCCAGCTTGTCCCACTCGTCGTAGAGCCGCTGGATCTCCTGGTCGAAGGCGATCTTGAAGGACTGGTTGGGCTTGCGGCGCGCGTACAGCCAGCGCAGGAGCGGCGCCTCCATGATCTTCAGCGCGTCGGCCGGGGTGGGCACGCCGCCGCGCGAGGACGACATCTTGGCCATGCCGGAGATGCCGACGAAGGCGTACATGGGGCCGATGGGCTGCACGCCGTCGAAGATCTGCCGGACGATCTGCCCGCCGACGACGAAGGAGGAGCCGGGGGACGAGTGGTCCACGCCGCTCGGCTCGAAGACCACGCCCTCGTAGGCCCAGCGCATCGGCCAGTCGACCTTCCAGACGAGCTTGCCGCGGTTGAACTCGCTCAGGAGCACGGTCTCGCCGAAGCCGCACGCGGTGCAGACGTACGCCAGCTCGGTGCTCTCGTCGTCGTACGAGGTGACGGTGGTCAAGTCCTTCTCGCACTGCCCGCAGTAGGGCTTGTACGGGAAGTACCCGGCGGAGCCGCCGCTGCCGTCGTCCTCGCTGGCGGCGCCGGAGCCCTCCGCGGCCTCCAGCTCGGCCTCGTCGACGGGCTTCTGCTGCTTCTTGCCCTTGGCCGGGTCCTTCTTCGTCCGGTACTGGTCGAGGATCGCGTCGATGTCGGCGCGGTGCCTCATCGCGTGCAGGACCTGCTCGCGGTACGTCCCCGAGGTGTACTGCTCGGTCTGGCTGATCCCGTCGAACTCGACGCCGAGCTCGCGCAGGGAGGCGACCATCGCGGACTTGAAGTGCTCGGCCCAGTTCGGGTGCGCGGACCCGGCGGGCGCGGGCACGGACGTCAGCGGCTTGCCGATGTGCTCCGCCCAGGTCTCGTCGACGCCGGGGACGCCGGCCGGGACCTTGCGGTAGCGGTCGTAGTCGTCCCAGGAGATCAGGTGCCGCACCTGGTGGCCCCGGCGGCGGATCTCGTCGGCGACCAGGTGCGGGGTCATGACCTCGCGCAGGTTGCCCAGGTGGATGGGGCCGGAGGGGGACAGGCCGGAGGCGACCACGATCACCGGTGCGGCGGCGTCGGATTTCGCGCCCGCGGCACGACGCTCCGACTCGGCGATGACCTCGTCCGCGTAGCGGGAGACCCAGTCGGTGGTATCGGTGCTCTGAGCCACGATCGGCGCCCTTCTTTTCCTGCCTCGATGCCGGTACGTACGGGCGTACCGCTGGACCGACCCATTCTCCCAGGTCGTCCCGCAACCGCGAAAACGCCTTTCCGTCCGGCCGCCGACCTGCGGCGGAGGGCACGCGCGCGGGCCCGTCGCGACCGCGAAATCCGCTGGACGCCCCGTGGGATACTGGCCGGGTCTACCCACACCTCGAGGAGAACGGCACCCACTCCATGGCCTCGGTCCAGTCCCTCACCGCCTCCGTCCACCAGCGCCTCGCGGACGCCCTCTCGGCAGCCCTGCCGGAGGCCGCCCCCGCCGACCCGCTGCTGCGACGCAGTGACAGGGCCGACTTCCAGGCCAACGGGATCCTCGCGCTCGCCAAGAAGCAGAAGGCCAACCCGCGCGACCTGGCGGCGCAGGTCGTCGAGGCGATCGACGCCCCGGAGCTCCTGCAGGAGATCGAGGTCTCCGGCCCCGGCTTCCTGAACATCACGGTCACGGACAAGGCGATCACCGGGACGCTCGCGGCCCGCGCGGCCGACGGCGACCGCCTCGGCGTGCCCCTGAAGGCCGCGCCGGGCATCACGGTCATCGACTACGCCCAGCCGAACGTGGCGAAGGAGATGCACGTCGGCCACCTGCGCTCGGCGGTCATCGGCGACGCGCTGCGCGGCATGCTCGACTTCACGGGCGAGCGGACGATCGGCCGGCACCACATCGGCGACTGGGGCACCCAGTTCGGCATGCTGATCCAGTACCTGATCGAGAACCCGGACCAGCTGTCGGCCGAGACCGACACGGACGGCGACCAGGCCATGTCGAACCTGAACCGGGTCTACAAGGCCTCGCGCGCGGTCTTCGACGCCGACGAGGACTTCAAGGAGCGGGCCCGCAAGCGGGTCGTCGCCCTCCAGTCCGGCGACAAGGAGACCCTCGACCTGTGGCAGCGGTTCGTGGACGAGTCGAAGGTCTACTTCTACTCGGTCTTCGAGAAGCTGGACATGCGCATCCGCGACGAGGAGATCGTCGGCGAGTCCGCGTACAACGACATGATGGCGGAGACCGCGCGGCTCCTGGAGGAGTCGGGCGTGGCGGTGCGCTCGGAGGGCGCGCTCGTCGTGTTCTTCGACGACATCAAGGGCAAGGACGACAAGCCGGTCCCGCTGATCGTGCAGAAGGCCGACGGCGGCTTCGGCTACGCGGCCTCCGACCTGTCGGCGATCCGCGACCGCGTCTTCGGCCTCGACGCGATGACGCTCCTGTACGTGGTGGACGTGCGGCAGTCGCTGCACTTCAAGATGGTCTTCGAGACGGCCCGGCGCATGGGCTGGCTGAACGAGAACGTCACCGCGCACAACATGGGCTACGGCACGGTGCTCGGCGCGGACGGCAAGCCGTTCAAGACGCGTGCGGGCGAAACCGTGCGCCTGGAGGACCTGCTCGACGAGGCGGTGCAGCGCGCCGCCGAGGTGGTGCGCGAGAAGGCGCTGGACCTCACCGAGGACGAGATCCAGGAGCGGGCCGCACAGGTCGGCATCGGCGCGGTGAAGTACGCGGACCTGTCCACGTCGCCGAGCCGCGACTACAAGTTCGACCTGGACCAGATGGTGTCGCTCAACGGCGACACGTCGGTGTACCTCCAGTACGCGTACGCCCGCATCCAGTCGATCCTGCGCAAGGCGGGCGACACAAAGCCGGCCGCGCACGCGGAGCTCGAGCTCGCCCCCGCGGAGCGCGGCCTCGGCCTGCACCTGGACGCGTTCGGCGACACGGTCTTCGAGGCCGCCGCCGAGTACGCCCCGCACAAGCTGGCGGCGTACCTGTACCAGCTGGCGTCCCTGTACACGACGTTCTACGACAAGTGCCCGGTCCTGAAGGCGGAGACCCCGGACCAGGTGGAGAACCGCCTGTTCCTCTGCGACCTGACGGCCCGCACCCTCCACCAGGGCATGGCCCTCCTGGGCATCAGGACCCCCGAGCGCCTGTAGCAGTCGGCCCGCGCCCGCCCTCCGCCGCTGTGGCAGCCCACAGCGGCGGGCAACCGCTAGGCCAGGCCCGCCCGAAGCCGTCGCAGCCCCTCGGCGATCTCGTCCGACGTCTGCGTCACGAAGCACAGCCGCAGCGTTGCGGGGTCGGGCGTGCCCGCGTAGAAGGGCGCCCCGGGTACATAGGCCACGTCCTGCGCGACCACGTCCCGCAGCCGGGCCGTCGCGTCGTAACCGGAGGGCAGCCGCACCCACAGGAACATGCCGCCCTCGGGGCGGTTCCAGGTGGATCCTTCGGGGAGCGCGTCCGCCAGGCCCGCGAGCATCGCGTCCCGCCGTTCCCCGTACACCCCGGCCACCCGCGCCACGTGCGCGTCCAGGTCGTACCGCTCCAAGTACCAGGCGGCGGCGAGCTGGTTGACGGTGGGCGTGTGCAGGTCGGCGCCCTGCTTGGCGATGGCGCAGGCGCGCCGCAGGGCGGCGGGGGCGCGCAGCCAGCCGAGCCGCATCCCGGGCGCCATCACCTTCGAGAAGCTGCCGAGCAGCGCGGTCCGGTCCTCGGCCCCGGCGTGAGCGGCGATCCACGGGGCGCGCTCGCCCTCGAACCGCAGCTCCCCGTACGGGTCGTCCTCGATGAGCCAGAGTCCGCACCGCGCGGCCACGGCGGCGACGGCGGCGCGCCGCTCGGTGGGCATGGTGCGCCCGGTGGGGTTCTGGAACGTCGGCACGGTGTACAGGAGTTTGGGCCGGTGCTCGGCGATCAGCGACTCCAGGGCGTCGGGGTCGATGCCGTGCTCGTCGCCGGGCACGGCGACGACGCGCGCGCCGGTGAAGGCGAACACCTGAAGGGCCGCGAGGTAGCAGGGGTTCTCGACGAGCACGGTGTCGCCGGCCTCGACGAGCGCCGTCGCGAGCAGCGAGAGGGCCTGCTGCGAGCCGGAGGTGACGAGGATGTCGTCGGCGTCGGTGGCGAGCCCGCGGTCGGTGTACCGCCCGGCTATGCGGGCGCGCAGCACGGGCTCGCCCTCGGTCGTGGAGTACTGGAGCGCCTGCCCGGGCTGTGCGGTGAGGACGGCCTGGTAGGCGGCGGCGAAGCCCTCGCTGTCGAAGAACTCGGGCGCGGGCAGGCCGCCCGCGAAGTTGATGACCTCAGGTCGTGCGGTGACCGCGAGGATGTCCCGTACGGGCGAGCCGCCGACGGCGGCGGCGCGGGCCGCGAGGGGCGGGACGGGTGCGGTGCTGGGCGCGGGTGCGGTGGCGGTCATCGACGCTCCTTCGTTTTTCGGATCAGCCTAAGCGGCTGAGTGGCCGCTACAGGAGTCGTTTCGCGATACGGACGCGCTGCTACTGGCCCTGGCCCTCCCACTCGTAGCCGTCCCCGCCGTCCGGGTTGCGCCACGCCTTGACCCACTCCCGGTTTTCGAGGGTGTAGCCGAACGTGGGGTTGTCCGGGGCGCCGCTCGTGCGGAACGGCTTGCCCTCGTCGTCGATGACGACCGTGCCGTGCCGGGAGCCGCTGGACCACTCCAGCTCCAGGTACCAGCGCACGTAGCGGGACTTGACCGTGGTGAAGACGTAGAAGGTCTCGGGGTCGCGCTCGCTCACCTTGTACGGGAAGTCGTCGCCGTCGGGGACGAGGGCGGGCTGCCCGCGGTCCAGCTTCACGTTGAAGGTGTGCTTGGGCACGTTGCCGCCGCAGCCCACGCCCAGGAATCCCATGAGGTACTTGTTCCAGCGGGGCGGATCGCTCCTGCCGACGACACGGACGTTCAGGGACTCCAGGACGACGGTGTCCTTGCCGGTCCCCTGGACGGTGAACTTCACGTCGTGCTTCTCGGCCGACACGGCGTCGAACGCGCCCACCCAGCCCGCGGCGTCCTGCGGGGTGGGCGGCGAGGGCAGCCGGTTCGGCGGGCGTTTGATGAGGTACGGGCGCCCGCACTCGTCGTACCAGTACTGGGGCTGGGTGGAGACGGTGATGGGGGCGCGGCGGGAGCCGTCGGAGGACTTGGCGCCGGAGCCCGGGGCGCGGCCCTCGCTGCCCTCCCCGCCCCGCGGGCCGCTCTTCGTGCCACCGCCGTCGCGCTCGTCCTCGCCCTCGTCCTTGTCCTCGCCCTTCCCCGGAGGCTTGGCCGAGGACGGGCGGGAGGGCGTGCCGGACGGGTCCTTCTTCGCCGTGCCGGACGGCGACCGCTCGGTTCCCGGCCGGGGTCCGTCGTCCACGGCGGAGTGCTTGCCGTCGCCGCCCGGACTGCCCGAAGCCGAGTGCACGGCGAGGGCGGTGCCTCCGATGGCGAGTACGACGCCGACGGCGGCGAGCACGCCGAGCCGCTGCCGCTTGCCGCGCGGGAGGCGGGACTTCGGCCGCGGCGGGAGCTGCTGTACGAGTTCCGGTTCGGGTGCGGTTTCCGGTGCCTGGGCGGGTTCCGGCTCGCGTTCCGGTTCGCGTTCCGGTTCGGGTGCGGGCTCGGCTTCCTGCGCGGGTTCCGGTTCCGGCTCGGGCACCGAGGGCCTGTCGGGCTTTCCTGACTCCTGGGGCTCTTCGGGCTCCTGCGGTTCGGCCGCCGGCTCCGCCTTCCGCCCGCGTGTCGCGTCGGCGACGATCCACCTGCGGTGGACCTCCACCAGCTCGTCCGGAGTGGCCTTGCACAGCCGGGCGAGGCGTTCGACCGGGGCGAACTCCGTGGGTACGGCGGTGCCGTTCACATAGCGGTGGAGCGTCGACGTGCTGACGTGCAATCTCTTGGCGAGGGCTCCGTAGCTGAGCCCGGATCGCCCCTTCAGTTCTCGCAACAGCTCCGCGAGATCGCCCGCCCCCACATCCACTCCTTCCCGCGCCGCCGTTCCAGGCAGCACCTGTTCCCCCAGGTCAAGGCCAGTACGAACGTTCCAGCGTCCCGAACTCGGCGGTGCGGCTAACAGCTGGGACGAAACCCCGCACAAGCTGTTGGTCATCCAAGCACGCCGCTCGCCGCGGTCCGGCCGAGTGGCACGCGTCTACCCCGTCACACGAGATGAGACCAGCCATGCGTGCGCCCGTCCGACGCTCCCGTACCCGCCTGTTCGCCGCCGCGACGATCGCGGTCGCCGCGCTCTCGCTCACGGCGTGCAACGACGAAGACGGCACCCGGGACGAGGGCGCTGCGAAGTCGACGCAGTCGTCGACGGGCGACACCGCGCAGCAGCCCGACAAGACTGACGGTGAATCCGGGGCCAATGGTTCCGGAGCGGACCGCGGAGGCGGGGACTCCGACGCCTCCACCGGAAGCGGCGGCGGCACGTCCGGCAGCGGCACCGGCGGCGGGTCCTCGTCCGGCGACGGGTCCTCCTCCGGCGCGTCCGACGGCGGGGGCTCCGACCCGAACGACCCCGCGAACCGCGTGGCCTGCTCCGCCGCCAACACCTCGATCACCGCGACCCCGGTGCAGCGCCCCCTCAACTACATGCTCCTCACGGTCACCAACACGGGCTCCAAGATGTGCGACCTGAAGGGCTATCCGCGGGTCAAGTTCGAGAGCGCGCAGTCCGTCCCGCCGGTCATGGAGAACACCAAGCCGCAGGCGGTCACCTCGCTCAAGCCGGGCGGGAAGGGCTATGCCGGAGTGATCCTGTCCGCCGGTGACGGCAGCGGCGGCGAGGGCTACACCGCGCAGAGCCTGGAGATCGGCTTCGAGGGCAGCGACCGGATGGCCGAGGCCGCGCTCCAGGCGAAGGGCGTCCACGTCGACGACAAGCTGCGCGTCACGTACTGGCTGACCAGCTCGACCGACGCGCTCAACTGACCACCACCCGCGGTCCGGCCGCCCGCCGGACCGCACCCACCGACGACACCGATCACACCAGCCACACCAGCGATATCAGCCACACCGATCAAGCCACCTGAGAAAGAGACGGAAACCCGACCATGCGCACGAACCGCCGTACCGCCGCCGCCCTCGTCACCCTCACCGCCGCGCTCTCCCTGACCACGCTCGCCGGCACGGCGGCGACGGCCGCGCCCGCCAAGGCCGCCGCGGCGGTCGCCTGCTCCTCCGCCAACACCAAGGTCACCGTCAAGCAGGTCGACCGCCCGATCAACCACCTGCTCCTGACCGCCAAGAACACCGGCACGAAGACGTGTTACGCGTACAACGCCCCGTACCTGCGCTTCGACGACGCCCAGTCCGCCACCCACGTCATCGAGGACAGCAAGCCGCAGTCGGTCGTCACGCTGAAGCCGGGCCAGTCCGCGTACGCGGCCATCGGCACCTCGTCGGCGGAGGGCCAGGACGGCTACGACGCCAAGAAGCTCGGCGTCCTCTTCGCCAACCGCGCGGCGAACGGAAGCGTGGGCTCCACGACGCACCCGAAGCTCCCGGGCGGCAGCGTGTACGTGGACAGCTCGGCCTTCGTCACCTACTGGCAGTCGACGGCCGCGGACGCCCTTTACTGGTAGTCCGCTACTGGTGGTCCGGTACTGGTAGTCCAGTACCGGTGGTCCACTACCGGTAGTCCGCTGTCACCGTACGACTCGCCTCAGCCGCGCCCGCGCGCCTCTCCCTGGTACGCGGGCGCGGCGCCCTTACTGACCTTTTCGTAAGTACCCCACTAAATAGTCGGTACTTGTCCGATGGATCGCGGGGCCGGAGGATCGAGGCATCACCTCGATCCCCCACCCTTTCCGAAGGAGCCCCATGTCCTCCGCGTCCCCCAAGCCGCCCGTGTCCGTCCTCGGCCTCGGCAACATGGGCGGTGCCCTGGCGGCCGCCCTGCTCAAGGCGGGCCACCCCACCACGGTCTGGAACCGCACGGCCGCGAAGACGGGCCCCCTCGTGGCCCAGGGCGCGACCCCCGCGGAGACGCCCCTCGCCGCGGTCACCGCGAGCCCTCTGGTGATCGCCTGCCTCACGCTCAACGACCACGTCCGTGACGTCTTCGAACCGCTCGCCGAAGAGCTGCGCGGCAAGACCCTGGTGAACACCACGAACGGCACCCCGGCACAGGCCCGCGAGCTCGCCGCCTGGGCGGCCAAGCACGACATCGCGTACGTCGACGCCGGGATCATGGCGATCCCGCCGATGATCGCGACGCCGGGCGCGTACATCCTCTACAGCGGCGACGAGAAGGCCTTCGAGGAGCACCGCGAGACGCTGGCCGCCCTGGCCGACACCAAGTGGGTCGGCCAGGACGCGGGCCTCGCCGCGCTCTGGGACCTGTCGCTGCTCACCGGCATGTACGGGATGGCCGTGGGCGTGGCGCAGGCGTTCGCCCTGACGGGCAAGGCGGGCGTGGAGCCGAAGGAGTTCGCGCCGCTCCTCACCGACTGGATCATCGCGATGACGCACGGCATGGTGCCCGGCACCGCGGCCGCCCTGGAGTCCGGGCAGCACCTGACGGACGTCTCCAGCCTGGAGGTGAACCAGGCGGCGTTCCCGAACCTGCTCGCGACGTTCGCGGAGGCGGGCGTCAGCGACGAGCTGTTCGCGGGTGTGCAGCCCCTGCTCGACCGCGCGGTCGAGCAGGGCCACGGAGCCGACGGCCTCTCCCGCCTGGCCGAACTCCTCAAGCGGGGCTAGGCGTTCGCCCTCACGGCACGAGCACGACCTTGCCGGTGGTCTCCCGGCGTTCCATGGCGGCGTGCACCTCGGCTGCGTGGGACAGCGGGAAGGACTGCACGGCGGGCACCAACTCGCCGTGCGCGCCCGCGTCCAGGGCGCGGCTCTGGTAGCCGGCCCGGTCCTCGGGCCGGGCCAGGAGGTCGAGCAGCGCGTCGACGTAGGCGACGCCCCGCTCCGACGCGGGCGTGAAGTCGACCTGCGAGGCGGACCCGATGGACACGAACCGCCCGCCGTCGCCGATGAGTTCGTAGGCGGTGGCGGCCAGGATGCCGCCGACCCCGTCCAGGACGACGGTCACGGGCCGCTCGCCGCCGAGCAGCTCGCGGACGGTGTCGTCCCAGCCGTCCTCGCGGTAGTCGACGGCTTCGGCACCGAGCTTGCGCACGGCCTCGGCCTTGGCGGCCCCGCCCGCGGCGCCGACCACGGTGGCGCCCACGGCGAGCGCGTGCTGGACGACGAGACGGCCGACACCTCCGGCAGCGGAGGTCACCAACACCACGTCGTCGGCGGTGAGCCGGGCGATGTCGAGCAGCCCCACGGCGGTGGCGCCGGTGACGACCATGGCCACCGCGTCCTGGAATCCGAGGCCCTGCGGCAGCGGGTAGACCTGGTCCGCCCCGGCGACGGCCAGCTCGGCGTACCCGCCGGGCGTCCCGGACGCGGTCACGACGGCCCGGCCCAGCCAGGACCCTTCGACCCCGGGGCCCACCGCGTCCACGACCCCGGCGACCTCACCGCCGAAGACGGCGGGCAGCTCGGGCAGCGGGGGCGCCAGGTCGCTGGCGGCCCCGGCCCGCATCACGGTCTCGATGAAGTGGACCCCGGCCGCCCGCACGGCGATCCGGACCTGGCCGGGCCCCGGCTCGGGGTCCGGCACGGTCTCGTAGCGAAGGTTCTCCGCGGGTCCGAATTCGCGCAGTACGACGGCGTGCATCTGGGGTCCTCCCCAACGGGCGGCTTGAACGACCTGACGCACACCACTCTGAAACGTCAACCAAAGTTGAAGTCAAGCGCCGCCGGAGACGGCTCAGAGCTGCCGGGCCACCTCGGTCGCCCAGTAGGTGAGGATCATGTTGGCCCCGGCCCGCTTGATCCCGGTCAGCGACTCCATGATCGCCTTGTCCCGGTCGATCCAGCCGCGCTCGGCGGCGGCCTGGATCATCGCGTACTCACCGGAGATCTGGTACGCCGCCACGGGCACGTCCACGCGCTCCGCCACCTTGGCGAGGACGTCGAGGTAGGGCCCGGCGGGCTTCACCATCACCATGTCGGCGCCCTCCTCCAGGTCGAGCGCCAGCTCCCGCAGGGACTCGCGGACATTGGCCGGATCCTGCTGGTAGGTCTTGCGGTCGCCCTTCAACGAGGACCCCACGGCCTCCCGGAAGGGGCCGTAGAACGCGGACGAATACTTTGCGGTGTAGGCGAGGACAGACACGTCCTCGTACCCGGTCTGGTCCAACGCGTCGCGGATGACGCCGACCTGACCGTCCATCATGCCGCTCGGGCCGACCACGTGCGCGCCCGCGTCGGCCTGCACCTGCGCCATCTCCGCGTACCGCTCAAGGGTGGCGTCGTTGTCGACGCGGCCCTCGCTGTCGAGCACCCCGCAGTGCCCGTGCTCCGTCGTCTCGTCCAGACACAGGTCGGACATCACGATGAGGTCGTCGCCGACCTCGGCCCGCACGTCGCGGAGCGCGACCTGGAGGATCCCGTCCGGGTCGGTGCCCGGCGTGCCCAGGGCGTCCTTCTTCGACTCCTCCGGCACCCCGAACAGCATGATCCCGGAGACCCCCGCCTCCAGCGCCTCGACGGCGGCCTTCTTCAGGGTGTCCCGGGTGTGCTGGACGACGCCCGGCATGGAGTCGATCGGCACGGGCGCGTCGATGCCCTCCCGCACGAAGGCGGGCAGGATCAGATCGGCCGGATGCAGCCGCGTCTCGGCGACCATGCGCCGCATCGCGGGAGTGGTGCGCAGCCGCCGGGGCCGCGAGCCGGGGAAGGAACCGTATGCAGTCACTGCGCATGCACCTCAACAAGTCTCAAGCCCGCCCGGCCTGTACGGACGGGCGCGAAGCGCCGTCAACCGGGCCCCAGGGGGGCTTCAGCCCCCCTGGCCCGGGAAGGGGTGGGCCGTGCGCGCACCCCGGGAAGGCAGCCTACGGCGCGGCGGCCCGGCGCCGCCGGGCTCCCGGCCGACGCTCACTGGGTCGCGTCACGGGATCGCCCGCCTCAAGGGCGGCGGTCCGGCGCCGCGCGCCGAACTCCGCGAGGGCCGCCGCCAGCTTGTGCACGGACGGCTCCGGAGCCATCACGTCCACGCGCAGGCCGTGCTCCTCCGCGGTCTTCGCGGTGGCGGGCCCGATGCAGGCGATGACGGTCACGTTGTGCGGCTTGCCGGCGATGCCGACCAGGTTCCGCACCGTGCTGCTCGACGTGAAGAGCACGGCGTCGAAGCCGCCGCCCTTGATGGCCTCGCGGGTCTCCGCGGGCGGCGGCGAGGCCCGCACGGTCCGGTAGGCGGTGACGTCGTCGACCTCCCAGCCGAGGTCGATGAGCCCGGCGACCAGCGTCTCCGTGGCGATGTCGGCCCGCGGCAGGAACACCCGGTCGATCGGGTCGAAGACGGGGTCGTACGGCGGCCAGTCCTCCAGGAGGCCCGCGGCGGACTGCTCCCCGCTCGGCACCAGGTCCGGCTTCACGCCGAAGGCGATGAGCGCGGCGGCCGTCTGCTCGCCCACGGCGGCGACCTTGATGCCCGCGAAGGCACGGGCGTCGAGCCCGTACTCCTCGAACTTCTCCCGCACCGCCTTGACGGCGTTCACCGAGGTGAAGGCGATCCACTCGTAGCGCCCGGTCACGAGCCCCTTGACGGCCCGCTCCATCTGCTGGGGGGTGCGCGGCGGCTCGACGGCGATCGTCGGCACCTCGTGCGGCACCGCGCCGTACGAACGCAGCTGGTCGGAGAGCGACGCCGCCTGCTCCTTCGTGCGCGGCACGAGCACCCGCCACCCGAAGAGCGGCTTCGACTCGAACCACGACAGCTGGTCGCGCCGGGCGGCGGCGGAACGCTCACCGACCACGGCTATGACGGGCCGGCCCCCGTCGGGCGAGGGGAGGACCTTCGCCTGCTTGAGGACCTGCGCGATGGTGCCGAGCGTCGCCGTCCAGGTGCGCTGGCGCGTCGTCGTACCGGCGATGGTCACCGTCAGCGGCGTATCGGGCTTGCGCCCGGCGGCCACCAGTTCACCGGCGGCCGCGGCCACCGAGTCCAGGGCCGTGGAGACCACCACGGTCCCGTCCGACGCCCCGACCTCGCTCCAGCAGCGGTCGGACGCGGTCCGCGCGTCGACGAAGCGCACGTCGGTGCCCTGTGCGTCGCGCAGCGGCACCCCCGCGTAGGCGGGCACGCCCACCGCGGTCGCGATGCCCGGCACCACCTCGAAGGGGATGCCCTCGGCGGCACAGGCGAGCATCTCGTCCGCGGCGTCCGTGTCCAGGCCGGGGTCGCCGGTCACCGCACGCACGACCCGCCTGCCGCCCCGCGCCGCCTCCATGACAAGATTGGCCGCAGCCTGAGCCGGTGCAGCTGTCGGCACCTGAGCGCTCTCTGACGTGCCGTCAGCCGACTGGGGCAGCGGCGTGTCCACACCCCCTCGGGCATGCACGCGTACGACATCGAGAACATCCGGCTCGGCGATCAGCACATCCGCTCGGGCCAGCGCCTCGACGGCGCGCAGAGTCAGCAGTCCCGGATCTCCGGGTCCGGCACCGAGAAAGGTGACGTGCCCGTGTGCGGGAAGGCCGGGAAGGTTCGAGGTGGGGCTCAAAGTGCTCGCTCCCCCATCAGACCGGCCGCGCCCTTGGCGAGCATCTCGGCGGCGAGTTCCCGCCCGAGCGCCATCGCCTGGTCTTCCGTCCCGGGCACGGGACCGGTGGTGGACAGCTGCACCAGCGACGAGCCGTCGGTGGCACCGACGACGCCGCGCAGGCGCATTTCCTTGACAACCTGCCCGTCGGCCAGCAAGTCGGCCAGCGCGCCCACGGGCGCACTGCAACCGGCTTCCAGGGCGGCGAGCAGGGATCGCTCGGCGGTCACGGCGACCCGCGTGTACGGGTCGTCGAGCTCGGCGAGCGCGGCGATGAGGTCCGCGTTGGACGCGGCGCACTCGATCGCCAGTGCCCCCTGGCCGGGGGCGGGCAGAACCATGTCGACCGACAGGAAGTCGGTCACCTCGTCGAGCCTGCCGACGCGGCTGAGTCCGGCGGCGGCCAGGACGACGGCGTCGAGCCGCCCGTCCCGCACGTATCCGATCCGGGAGTCGATGTTGCCGCGGATCGGCACGGTCTCGATGGTGAGTCCGTGAGCGCGGGCGTACGCGTTGAGCTGCGCCATGCGGCGCGGCGAGCCGGTGCCCACGCGGGCCCCGTCCGGCAGCCCGGCGAAGGCGAGGCCGTCGCGCGCGACCAGGACGTCCCGCGGGTCCTCGCGCACCGGCAGGGCGGCCAGCGTGAACTCCTCGGGCTGCGCGGTCGGCAGGTCCTTCAGGGAGTGCACGGCGAAGTCGACCTCGCCGTCGCGCAGCGCGTCACGCAGCGCGGTCGCGAACACACCGGTGCCACCGATCTGCGCGAGGTGCTCGCGCGAGGTGTCGCCGTACGTGGTGATCTCGACGAGCTCGACGGGGCGCCCCGTCAACTGCCGGACCTCCTCGGCCACCTGGCCGGACTGGGCCATGGCCAGCTTGCTGCGCCTGGTCCCGAGCCTGAGGGCCCTCTCGGTCATGCCCGGCCTCGCTTCGGGTCGTCGTTCTGGTGGAGCTGGTCTTGCTGACCCGCCTGGACACCGGGGGCGTCACGCAGGTGGTCGGCCCGGGACACGGCCGCGACCGTCTCCGGGTCGAGGTCGAAGAGGGTGCGCAGCGCGTCCGCGTACCCGGCGCCGCCGGGCTCGCTCGCCAGCTGCTTCACCCGCACCGTCGGCGCGTGCAGCAGCTTGTCCACGACGCGGCGCACGGTCTGCGTGATCTCGGCCCGCTGCTTGTCGCCGAGCTCCGGCAGGCGCCCGTCGAGCCGGGCGATCTCGCTGCTGACGACGTCGGCGGCCATGGTGCGCAGCGCGACCACGGTGGGCGTGATGTGCGCGGCCCGCTGGGCGGCGCCGAACGCGGCCACCTCGTCGGACACGATCGTGCGCACGGCGTCCACGTCGGCGGCCATCGGCGCGTCGGCGGAGGCCTCCGCGAGCGACTCGATGTCGACGAGCCGGACGCCCTCGACCCGGTGCACGGCCGCGTCGATGTCACGCGGCATGGCCAGGTCGAGCAGCGCCAGCGCGACGGCGCGGGCCGGAGCGGCGACCTGGGCGCGGGCCACGGCCGTGGCGGTCCGCACCGCGGCGGCCCCGCCCACGGCGGGGCTGTTGTCGACGAGCGCGCCGTGCTGCTCGTACGCGTGGGCGTCGCCGATGTGCGGACCGGCGGCGGGGTCCTCGGCGGCGTCAGGGTCGTCGGCGGGCGTGACGAGGCAGGTGTCGTCCGCGCAGGCCTGCGCGGCGTCGCCGGGGGCCGCGGGCGTGCCCGTCTGGCCGGGGAGCGTCACCGCGGGCGCACCCGTACGGCCGGAGACCGCCGCCGCGACATCGGCGCCCGTGAGCACGAGGCCCGTCGCGCCGGTACAGGAAACGGCCACGTCGGCACGTGTCAGCTCGGCCGCCACCGCGTCCATCCGGACCGCACGCGCGCGCACGCCCGTACCGCCATCACCGAGGATCTGCGTGAGCCGCTCGGCCCGCTCCAGGGTGCGGTTGGCGATCACGATCTCGTCGACGCCGGAGCGCGCGAGGGTCGCCGCCGCCAGGGACGACATGGAGCCCGCGCCGATCACCAGGGCGCGCTTGCCCTTGGCCCACGCCTCCACCGGCTCGCGCCCGGCGAGCTGCTCGAGGCCGAAGGTCACCAGGGACTGCCCGGCCCGGTCGATGCCGGTCTCGGAGTGTGCCCGCTTGCCGACCCGCAGCGCCTGCTGGAACAGGTCGTTGAGCAGCCGACCCGCGGTGTGCAGGTCCTGCGCCCGCGCCAGGCCGTCCTTGATCTGGCCGAGGATCTGCCCCTCGCCCACGACCATCGAGTCCAGGCCGCACGCCACCGAGAACAGGTGGTGCACCGCCCGGTCCTCGTAGTGCACGTACAGATAAGGGGTGAGCTCCTCGAGGCTCACGCCGCTGTGCCGGGCGAGCAGCGTCGACAGCTCGGCCACGCCCGCGTGGAACTTGTCCACGTCCGCGTACAGCTCGATGCGGTTGCAGGTGGCGAGCACGGCGGCCTCGGCCGCGGGCTCGGCGGCCACCGTGTCGTGCAGCAGCTTGGACTGCGCGTCGACGGTGAGCGCGGCCCGCTCCAGGACGCTCACCGGAGCGCTCCGGTGGCTGAGGCCAACGACGAGGAGACTCATGCCGGCATCACCGCGGGGACGTCCCCGTCGGGTCCCTTCCGGTGCTCCTGGGAGGCGGCGGGCGCGGCGGCGCCGTCGCCCGCCCCTTCCTCGCCGGCCTTGCGCTGCTCGTGGAAGGCGAGGATCTGCAGCTCGATGGAGAGGTCGACCTTGCGCACGTCGACGCCGTCCGGGACGGTCAGGACGGTGGGCGCGAAGTTCAGGATGGACGTGACACCGGCGGCGACGAGCCGGTCGCAGACCTGCTGGGCGGCGCCCGCGGGGGTCGCGATCACGCCGATCGAGACACCGTTGTCCGTGATGATCTTCTCGAGGTCGTCGGTGTGCTGCACCGGCATGCCCGCGACGGGCTTGCCCGCCATCGCCGGATCGGCGTCGATGAGGGCGGCCACGCGGAACCCGCGCGAGGCGAACCCGCCGTAATTGGCCAGGGCCGCGCCGAGGTTACCGATACCGACGATGACAACCGGCCAGTCCTGGGTCAGACCGAGCTCACGGGAGATCTGGTAGACGAGGTACTCGACGTCGTAGCCGACACCGCGCGTTCCGTACGAACCGAGGTACGAGAAATCCTTGCGCAGCTTCGCGGAGTTGACCCCCGCGGCGGCCGCGAGCTCCTCGGAGGAGACCGTGGGCACGGAGCGCTCCGACAGTGCGGTGAGCGCCCTCAGGTACAGCGGAAGCCTGGCGACGGTGGCCTCGGGGATCCCTCGGCTACGGGTCGCCGGTCGGTGAGTTCGGCCAGTTGCCACGGTGCTCCTGCGGGTAGAGCGGGGCTGCGGGCGGCCCCACATCCCAAGACCGCCCCGTCGAATGCAGGCTATGTCTTTGTGAACGCGTGCACAAAGATGGTGTCCGATTTGCCCGCCCAACGTGACCGGGGTCACGCGCCCCTGGCGCACTTTCGTGGAACCGGCGCACGGCCAGGAACGACACTCACCTGACGGGGGCAAAGCCGCACACACTCCTCATGATCATCGCCCCCGAGACCTCAAAACCGCACCCGATGCTAAACGACTTTCCGGACAGCTCCGGACGTCATATCCAGCCATCGGCACACACGGCCCCCACCCCACCCGTGCTATGCGGCCGCCCCTCAGAGATCGGCACCCGCCCGCGGGCCCCCGACCGCCGTTCCGCTATTCCGTCAGCGCCCGCCGCAGCCGCCCCGCGTCGACCTTCCAGAAGGTGTGCTGCTCCCCGTCCACGAGAACCACCGGAATCTGCTCCCAGTACTCCCGGTGCAGCGCCTCGTCCTCGGTGATGTCCTTCTTCTCCCAGGCGACGCCGAGCTCGCCGCACACCTGGTCCACCACGGCCTCGGCGTCCTCGCACAGATGGCACCCGGGCTTGCCGATCAGCGTGACCAGCCGGTCCCCGGGCACCTTCGCGGCGCTCTTCGCCGCCTGCTTCGCCGTCCTACGAAAAATCGGGCTCATGCCCCCAGCTTCCTACGCCCTCCCCCGCGCGCGGCGAACCCCGCACTGTGACCAGCGCGACACAGCGAGTTGACGGGTTCGAATCCCTGCATTCACGGGAGAACCGAACAGAGTGGCTATGCTCGACGGCATGGCCGCTCTCGGTTGGCTCCACCCCCGTAGGCGCTCCGCCACCGCGCGCAGCGTCCTGGCAGGCGAGGCCTCGGCGGAGGCCGCTCGCAAGTCCTCGCAGGAGCTGGAAGACCTCGCGCGGACCCCGCCGCCCGACGAGGCCGAGGGTCCCGAGTTCCCGGTGGTCGGCGACGACAAGGCCGCCGCCTTCTTCGACCTCGACAACACCGTGCTGCAGGGCGCCGCACTCTTCTACTTCGGCCGCGGCCTCTACCAGCGCAAGTTCTTCCAGCGCCGCGAGCTCACCCGGTTCGTCTGGCAGCAGGCCTGGTTCCGGCTCGCGGGCGAGGACCCCGAGCACCTCCAGGACGCCCGCGAGAGCGCCCTGTCCATCGTCAAGGGCCACCGCGTCGCCGAACTGATCTCCATCGGCGAGGCCGTGTACGACGACTATCTGGCCGACCGCATCTGGGCCGGCACCCGCGCCCTCGCCCAGGCCCACCTCGACGCGGGCCAGAAGGTCTGGCTGGTCACCGCGGCCCCGGTGGAGATGGCCACGATCATCGCCCGCCGCCTCGGCCTGACCGGCGCCCTCGGCACGGTCGCCGAGTCCGTGAGCGGCATCTATACGGGCAAGCTCGTCGGCGAGCCCCTGCACGGCCCCGCCAAGGCGGAGGCGGTGCGCGCCCTGGCCGCCGCCGAAGGCCTCGACCTGGCCCGCTGCGCCGCGTACAGCGACTCCCACAACGACATCCCGATGCTGTCCCTGGTCGGCCACCCGTACGCGATCAACCCCGACGCCAAGCTGCGCAAGCACGCGCGCGCCCGCGACTGGCGGCTGCGGGACTACCGCACAGGCCGCAAGGCCGCGAAGGTCGGCATCCCGGCGGCCGCCGGGGTGGGCGCACTGGCCGGCGGGGCCGCGGCGGCGGTGGCACTGCACCGTCGCCGCCACTGAGCCCTCGGGGCGCGTCCGCAGCGTGCGTCGGCGCTTCGCGCCTCGCCCTCAGGCGCCGGACCGGCTTGGAATGCGCGCCGCGCTCGTCCCCCGGTGCCGGGCCGCTTGGATTTCGCGCTGCGCGCTCGCCCTCAAACGCCGGACGGGCTTGATCGCTGCCGCGCGGGCTCATTCCGCGTCCGGCCGCTCGATTCCGCGTCCGGCGGCTCGATTCCGGGTCCGGCGGCTCGACTTCGCGTCCGGCCGCTCGATCGCGTGTACGGCCGGGGGGCGCCACGTACCGTCACCAGTGCGAAAACGGCGGTAATCGTTCTCTCTTACCCGCCGGGCCTCCCGCCAGTCCCGTTCGTTCAACTCGGCCACAACACGCCCCCCGCTCAGCCGGAATGCGCGCTGTTTCGATCAACAAGCGTTCAATAAGCGGTACTTGTCCGACCGCTGAACGGTAAGAGAAGCGACGTAATCGATGATTTGAGCAACTGGGTGTAGCGCTGCCTGTACGAAGCGTTATTCTCCTCAGACGCATACCGGGCCTGACACATCGCTACGACGGGTGAACGGTCCAGCACTGCACGTGATGGAAGCTCTGCCTCTGGGAGTCCCGTGTACCCACACGTCGGGGTTGACGCCTCGGGCCTGGCTACGCTGCGCGCAACGGTCCTCGACCGCCTGCGCGGCTTCGTCCCCACCGCGTACGCCGTCCCCGCCTTCGCCGTCCCGGCACCCGCCGGGCCGTGCTACGCCTTGGCGGACGGCGGTGCCGCAGTAAGCAGACGGGCGCGCTCCGGTGCCGCCACCACCACCCGCCGCCCCGCCGCGGACAGTGACAGCGCCCGCATGATGGACCTCGTCGAACGTGCCCAGGCGGGCGAGGCCGACGCCTTCGGCCGCCTCTACGACCAGTACAGCGACACGGTCTACCGCTACATCTACTACCGCGTCGGCGGCAAGGCGACCGCCGAGGACCTCACCAGTGAGACCTTTCTGCGCGCCCTGCGCCGGATCGGCACCTTCACCTGGCAGGGCCGCGACTTCGGCGCCTGGCTGGTCACGATCGCCCGCAACCTCGTCGCCGACCACTTCAAGTCGAGCCGGTTCCGTCTCGAAGTGACCACCGGCGAAATGCTCGACGCCAACGAGGTCGAGCGCAGCCCGGAGGACTCCGTCCTCGAATCCCTGTCGAACGCGGCGCTCCTGGACGCCGTCCGCCGCCTCAACCCGCAGCAGCAGGAATGCGTGACGCTGCGCTTCCTCCAGGGCCTGTCCGTCGCCGAGACCGCACGCGTGATGGGCAAGAACGAAGGCGCGATCAAGACCCTTCAGTACCGAGCGGTCCGCACCCTCGCCCGGCTCCTCCCGGACGACGCCCGCTGACCCGGCCGCGCTCCGGCCGCGACGCGGTCACCCAGCGGCCACAGGACCGGCCGGACACCCCGGCCCGACACCCGGCCCGACATCCGGTCCGACACCGGGACGTCGTCCGGCCCGAACACCCGGACCGACACCCTGGGCGACCACCAACTCACCTTCCGTGGCGGCCAGATGGCCGTCGCGGCGCCTCCTCATTCTTTGGCGGTCCGATCATCCTCCGTCCGTAACCCAAGTGCCGCGACGCTCGTTGTGCGAGATGCAGGCTCCCTGTGGTCGCATCCTGACCTCCCCCGAGCTCCGAAAGAGCAGGGGGACGCCCCATTCGTTCACCCGATCGTGTGGAAGCGCTCAGGACCTGCAACCCTCAGGACGCCTGGGGAGTCGACGTCATGACGAGAGGAGGTGCCGCCAGTGATCGCGAACGTATCGGCCCACCGGCGGGCGAACGCCTTCGCCCAGGCCCTGGAGGAGCACTCCGGCCAGGACCCGGCGGCCGAGCAGCCCGAAGAACCCGCCGCCCATGCGGTCCCCCGCACCGCCACCGCGGGGCCAGGACCGGCCGAGAGCGACCGCCTCCTGGCGCTCGCCGACGGCCTGGCCCAGCTCCCGAGGCCGGAGCTTGACCCCGAGGTCAAAGTGGTGCAGCGGGCCCAGCTCGTGGCCGCCATGGAGGCCATGCTCGCGGAGGGCACCACAGGCGACGCCGCTTCCGTGCCGCGCCAGCGCTCCCGCAAGGGCGCCCACCGCGCGCTGCGGAAGCTCAAGCCGCGCACCCGCCTGTCCAAAGGCATCGCCGCGGGCGGCCTCACCGTGGGCGTGGCCGCCGGAGCCTTCGGCGGCATCGCCGCCGCAAGCAACGACGCGCTGCCGGGCGACTCGCTCTACGGCCTCAAACGCGGCATGGAAGACCTCAAGCTCGGCATGGCGGACGGCGACACCGACCGCGGCCAGATCTACCTCGACCAGGCCTCCACCCGGCTCAGCGAGGCCCACCGCCTGATGGAGCGCGCCCGCTCCGGCGACCTCGACCACGAGTCCCTCGGCGAGGTCCGCCGCGCCCTCTCCGGCATGCGCCACGACGCCTCAGAAGGCCACCGCCTCCTCCGCCAGGCCTACGAGCGCGACGGCTCCCTCGGCCCCATCCAGGCGCTCTCCTCCTTCGCCAAGGCCCACGGCGCCAGCTGGCGCGACCTGCGCGCCAAGCTCCCCGTCCAGCTCGGTGACGTGGGCGAAGAGGTCACCTCCGTCTTCGATGCCATAGAGCAGCAAGTCGACCCGCTGCGCTCCCTGCTGCCCCGCACCCCGGGCAAGCACCGCGCGACGGACGACCGCCCCCGCGAAGAAGCCCCCGACGCGCCCCGCCGGGACCACCCGTCCCCGCACACCTCGGACGAGTCCCCGCCCCACCGCGCCCCGGGCAAGCCGCGGCCCCCCGCCCCCTCCCACAAGGAGAGCGACGGCCTCCTCCCCGGAGTGACGGACGGCCTGATCGAACCGGCCAAGCCCCACACCCCGCCCCCCTCCCACAACACCTCCGAGAAGCCCCACAACAACCCGGCCCCCGCGAAGCCGGAAGTGACCCTCCCGCCCCTGATCCCCGGCCTCCTGCCGGAACTGGGAATCGAGGACGAGGGCCAGTAGAGCTCCAGAAGGAGAAGCTCCCGACACCCGGCTGTCCGCCCCCGCGAAAGGGAAAGCGGACGGCCGGGTTCTTTCACCCCCGGGCCCCGCTCAGAAGAACACGGACCTCCGCTGCACAAGGAGCTTGTACAGCGTGTGCTGAATCTGCTCCCGCACCTGATCCGTGAGGTTGAACATCAGCATCGGATCCTCGGCGGCCTCCGGCGGATATCCGTCCGTGGGAATCGGCTCCCCGAACTGAATGGTCCACTTCGTGGGCAACGGCACGATCCCCAAAGGCCCCAGCCAAGGAAACGTGGGCGTCAGCGGAAAGTAGGGAATCCCCAACACCCGGGCCAGCGTCTTCGCGTTGCCCACCATCGGATAGATCTCCTCCGCGCCCACGATGGAGCACGGCACGATCGGCGACCCGGTCCGCAGCGCCGTGGACACGAACCCGCCCCGCCCGAACCGCTGCAACTTGTACCGCTCCCCGAAGGGCTTCCCGATCCCCTTGAACCCCTCGGGCATCACCCCGACGAGCTCCCCCCGCTCGAGCAGCGCCCCCGCGTCCTCCGCACAGGCCAGCGTGTGCCCGGCCTTGCGCGCCAGCTCGTTCACCACCGGCAGCATGAACACCAAGTCGGCCGCGAGCAGCCGCAGATGCCGCTGCTGCGGATGGTGATCGTGCACGGCGACCTGCATCATCAGGCCGTCCCACGGCAGCGTCCCCGAGTGGTTGGCGACGATCAGCGCCCCGCCGTCGCTCGGCACGTTCTCAATGCCCTTGACCTCGACCCGGAAGTACTTGTCGTAGATCGGCCGGAGCAGCGACATCAGCACCTGGTCGGTGAGCTCCGCGTCGTACCCGAACTCGTCGACCTCGTAGTCCCCCGTCAGCCGCCGCCGCAGGAACGCGAGACCACCGGCGATCCGCCGGTCCCAGCCGCCCCCGCCGCCGTCGCGCGGCTCAGGCACGCGCCGCGCCACCGCCTCCTGCTCCACGGCACGGTCGCTCTCGGCGCGCGCGGCCTCGACCCGGGCACGGCCGTCCCGCCGCGGCCGCCGGCCCGAGGGCTCGGGGGAAGCTCCGCCCGCGGTCCCCGGTTCCGTCTCGTCCACCGGAGCGCCGCCGTCGCGACCGGCCGGCACCGCCGTCACCTCGCGTACCTTCGCCCCGTCGCCCTTGCGGCGCGACACGGTGGTCCTGCGGCGCGGCGGCCGCTGTCCGGCCCCACGCGACCGGTCGTCGTCGAACGGAATGACCTTGGCGTCCGCCATCGTTGACGATCTCCTCAGTTGGCGCTGTGGTGGGCACTGTCGTCGGCTTCGCGTCCGGCGCCCACGGGGGCACCGCGCTCCGGACCGCCGCTCGCGAACGGCAGTGCCGCGACCTTGTCGACGGCCGCCGCGAGCGCGTCCGGAGGCAGCAGCCCGGGACCCCGGCTGCGTACGAAGTCCGCGAAGGTCTCCGCGGTCGTGTACTTCGGCTTGAACCCCAGTGTCTCGCGCATCTGCCGCGTGGCCACGACCCGGCCGTGGGTGAGCAGCCGGATCTGCTCGCGCGAGAAGTCCGTGACGCCGAGCGTGCGCAGCGCGGTGCCCACCCAGGTGACGGCGGGCAGGAACACGGGCAGCGTCGGACGGCCCAGGCGGCGCGCGCACTGCGAGAGCAGCAGCAGCCCGTCACCCGCGATGTTGAAGGTGCCGCTGTTGAGCGTGCCACGCGCCGGATCGTGCGAGGCGAGGCGCAGCACCTCGATCACATCGTCCTCGTGGACGAACTGCAGCCGCGGGTCGTAGCCGAGGACCGTCGGCAGGACCGGCAGCGAGAAGTACTCGGCGAGCGGCGAGTCCGCGGCCGGGCCGAGGATGTTCGCGAACCGCAGGACGCACACCGCGACGTCGGGGCGGCGGCGCGCGAAGCCCCGTACATAGCCCTCGACCTCGACGGTGTCCTTGGCGAAGCCACCGCTCGGCAGCGACTTGGGCGGGGTGGTCTCGGTGAAGATCGCCGGATCGCGCGGCGCCGAGCCGTACACGTTCGTACTCGACTTCACCACCAGGCGCCTGACCGTCGGCGACTTCTGGCAGGCGCCGAGCAGCTGCATGGTGCCGATGACGTTGGTCTCCTTGACCGAGCCGCGGCTGCCGCCGGCGAGCGCGGTGCCCGTGACGTCCATGTGCACCACCGTGTCCACGGCGTGCTCGGCGAGCACCCGGGTGATCGTGGGCTGCCGGATGTCGGCCTGGACGAAGTCGGCGCCGCCCAGATGGTGCTCGGGCGGGATCGCGTCGACGGCGACCACCCGCTCGACCTCGGGATCGCGCTGAACGCGCCGGACGAACCTGCCGCCTAGCTGCCGGGCCACCCCGGTCACGAGCACGACCTTGCCCAAGATCAGCGCCGCCTTTCCCCAGCCCCGCGTTGCTTCGGTTGCTGCGGGCCGCGTACCGCGCTTCGGCCTCTTCAGGCATCACGGTGCGTCCGGCCTCGCGTTACGTGCGTGGCCAACGCTAGCGGGTTGACGTTGCGCTGTGATGACTGCGAGCTGCGTGAAGTGACGACGGCCACACGACTTCGTAGAGATCAAGCCGTTCGCCCGACTTTGAACAGTTGAATCCCTTATGAGAGACCTCTGAACGCACCGAAGCCCTCCCGTCGGACGACGGGAGGGCTTCAGTACGTGCGCTGGCTCGCGCCTCAGCAGCCGCTTACTTCTTGTTGCGACGCTGAACGCGCGTGCGCTTCAGCAGCTTGCGGTGCTTCTTCTTGGCCATCCGCTTACGCCGCTTCTTGATAACAGAGCCCACGACTACCCTCGCTCACTTCTCGGATCACCCCCGCGTCAGCGGGGATATTGGTGCGGGGCGTCTGGGCCCACACGACCTACGTCGGCCAAGCCTACCCGCCCGTTCGCCGAGCCTGTAATCGAGAGATGTCGATCAGGCCGTCTCCACCCCCACGTATGAGTCGCGAAGGTACTCGTGAACCGCGTTCTCGGGCACTCGGAAGGACCTTCCGACCCGGATTGCGGGCAGATGACCGCTGTGCACCAGCCGGTACACGGTCATCTTCGAGACTCGCATCACCGCGGCGACCTCCGCCACGGTCAGGAACGCAACCTCGCTGAGAGGCCTCTGGTCAGCAGCCATGACACACCTGAACCTTCCGCACATGACGCGCACCGGCTTCCCCTTCCGGTGACTCCTCGTCGCTGTGCGCTCACTCCCCAGAGTAGGGGCGGGTGATGCGAGTGGGGAAGAGGAGCTGCCATCGGCCGTTTACTGTGACAGACACGCTCGATTGAGTACATAGCGAGTAAGCGGTCGGTAGTAATCAGACCGCACAGCGTCATCAAGCGGAACGACGACGGACACTCGCCCCTCGGCCTCTCCGACGAACAGGGCCGGATCGTCCGTATCCGCCAGACCGATCGCCTCAAACCCCAGCTGACCTGCTCCGCAGACCCATCCGTGGTCCCCGATGACCAGCTCGGGCAGGGGCCCCCCGGACTCCGCCTGGGCCCCGAGAGCCCGTCGAACCGGCAAGGGCGAGTGGCTGTGTGCGCCGGTCTCACTCCCGGTGGGACGCACGCCGGGTTCGCGCACCAGCGCGACACCTTGTACGTAGTCAAGGTTGTACGTGCGTAGGCCGAACCGGGTCGTTATGTCGACACGGCAACCCTGCGCAGGGGTGAGGACCTGGCAGCCGGCCGCCGACAGGGCATCGGCCAACGCGGCGTAGAACCCAAGGAGTCGATGCGGGTGCCCCGTCCCGAGCAGCACGGGAACCCGCCGCCGGGCCGCTTCCGCCAGCCGCTCGGCGAACGCGTCAAGGGCCGCCAACGTCCGCTCCGGGTCGATGACATCGGCCCCCGTAGTGTGCCGGGGGTCGCCGGACACCCCGCACTTGTCGGCCATGAGCCGCAGCAAGTCGCCGGTGCCCCAGGACCATTCGGGATCGAGCCCCAGCAGTATCCGCGGATCCCGGGCGGCGAAGAGCCGGTAACTCCGCAGGCTCTCCTCCCGCGACGTGGCCACGGGCCCGGCGAGCCGGGCCGCCAGCAAATGCGCGCGCAACGCTCCGGTGCTCAACACGCCCCGATGCTGCCGCACCCCCACCAACGTCACCACGAAAACCCCGAAAACACCGCACAGTTGGGCTAACACCCCTACGCCCGGGCACTCCGGAGGTACCCTCCAGCCCGTCCGCCGTTGAGGACGAGACACGGAGCGCCGAATACGGGGCGCCGGGAGCGGGGCGCACCCGCGAGCGCCTCAGGCGAGCAGCCCCCGCAGCGGGAACACCGCCCGCCGAGCCGCCAACACGGCTTGATCCACGCGATCGGCGGGGTCGTACCCCTCGTCCCACCCCCGCCACCGCACCGGCCACCGGCCGTCCGTCATCCGCCCCGGAGCGAGCACCCGCGCCCGCGCGAACACCTCCCGCCCCCACTCCTCCGGTACCCCCGACGAAGGGTCGACCTCGCGCCCCGCCGCCACGCCCACCAGGTGCGTCCAGGAGCGCGGCACCACGTCCACCACCGCGTACCCGCCGCCCCCGAGGGCCACCCAGCGCCCTTGCGCGTACTCGTGCGCCAGCGAGTGGCACGCGACCTGCACCGCCCGCTGCGCGTCCAGCGACACCGCCAGGTGCGCCAACGGGTCCTCGAAGTGCGTATCGGCGCCGTGCTGCGTCACCAGGACCTGCGGCCGGAACTCCGCGAGCAGCTCCGGCACCACCGCGTGGAACGACCGCACCCAGCCCTCGTCCCCCGTGCCCGCGGGCAGCGCCACGTTCACCGCGCTGCCGGGCGCCGCCCCGCCGCCCGTCTCCTCCGGCCACCCGGTCTGCGGGAACAGCGTCCGGGGATGCTCGTGCAGGGAGATCGTCAGGACCCGTGGGTCGTCCCAGAACGCGGCCTGCACCCCGTCCCCGTGGTGCACGTCCACGTCCACGTAGGCGACGCGCTCGGCCCCCAGCTCCAGGAGGCGCGCGATGGCCAGCGCGGCGTCGTTGTACACACAGAAGCCCGAGGCCGCGCCCGGCATGGCATGGTGCAGCCCGCCCGCGAAGTTCACCGCGTGCAGCGCCTCGCCGTGCCACACGGCCTCCGCGGCACCGACCGACTGCCCGGCGATCAGCGCGGACACGTCGTGCATCCCGGCGAACGCGGGCACGTCCTCCGTGCCGAGGCCGTACTCCCCGTGGGCCGATGCCGGATCGGCGGAGGCAGCCTTCACCGCCGCCACATAGTCCTCGCGGTGGACGAGGCCCAGCGTCGACTCACCGGCACGCTTCGCCGCGACGACGTCCAGCTCCCGGTCGAGCCCGAAGGCGCCGATCAGGCTCCTGGTCAGGGCGAGCCGGACCGGGTCCATGGGGTGTTCTGGACCGAAGTCATAGCCCGTTACCGCTTCGTCCCACATCAGCTGTGCGCGCCCGCTCATGTCCGTCACCGTATCTGTCCGGTCCGGGGGCGAACGACCGGGCGTACCGCAGGATCACAAGCACCAACACCATGGGAACGACCATCGCGCCGCGATAGTTCCACGCGTCCCCAAGGGCTCCCACCAGCGGCGAACCGACCAGGAATCCCACATAGTTGAAGATGTTGAGCCGTGCGACGGCCACGTCCGAGGCGCCCGGGAACAGCCGCCCCGCCGCCGCGAACGTCTGCGGCACGATCACGCACAGCCCGAGCCCCAGCAATGTGAATCCACCGACCCCCACCCACGCCCCGGGGGCCACGGCCACCACACCGAAGCCCGCCGCGGCCAACACGGCCCCGGCCCGCACCACGGTCACCGCCCCGAGCCGCCGCACCCCCAGGTCCCCAACTGCCCGCCCCACCAGGGTCATCACCATGTACACGTTGTACGGGACCGTCGACAGCTGCTCGGAGCTCCCCAGCACGTCCTGGAGGTATTTGGCGCCCCAGTTGGAGACGGTCGAATCCCCGATGTACGCAAATGCCATCACCAGGCACAGCGGCAACAGCGTCCGAAAAACGACCACGCCACCAGTGCGCTCACCGCTGTCGCCCCGGACGTCCTGCCCCTCCGGACCGCCGTCCGCCCCCTCGTCCCCGCGGCCGCGCACGTCGTCGACGTACCACCAACTGCCCAGGAACGCGGCGGGCAGCAGCACCACGACGACCGGCAGGTACAGCACGAACAGCGACAGGTCCCAGTGCGCGCCGGCCCACGCGAGCGAGGCCCCGGCGATGCCGCCCAGGCTGTACGCCGCGTGGAAGCTGAGCATGATGCTGCGTCCGTAGGTCCGCTGGAGGCTCACCCCGAGCATGTTCATCGAGGCGTCGAGCGCTCCCACCGCGACTCCGAACGCCGCGAGCGCCACGGCGATCTCCCACATCGCGTCGCCCGCCCCCGCTCCGAGCAGCGCGAGCAGGGCCGCGGGCTGCGACCACCGCATCACCCGGCTGGGCCGCACACGCCGCACGAGCCGCTCGGCCCCCACGCTTCCCGCTCCGGCCAGCACGGGCACACCCGCGAGGAAGACCGGCAGCAGCCCGTCTGATATCCCGTACTGGTCCTGCAGCGCCGGTATCCGCGTCACAAGGAGCGCGAACGCGACGCCCTGCACCAGGAAGCCGAACGCGAGTGAGGCCCTGCCCCGCCGCAGCGTCTCCGTCATGACCGCGAAGCGTATGCCCGAGCGCTACCGCTGGGTAGATAGATCACCCATCAACTTTCGCTGAGGAGCGCGGTCAGCTCCCTCAGGTCCCCGAAGAGCCGGGTGGCCCCGGTCAGGCGCTCGGCCGGGGTCATGGCCGTGAACCCGTAGACGTCCATCCCGGCCGCTGTGGCGGCCTGCACTCCGAGGGGGCTGTCCTCCACGACGACGCACCGCTCCGGCGCGACTCCCATCCGCTCGGCCGCGTGCAGGAACAGGTCCGGTGCCGGCTTTCCCCGCCCCACGTCCTGGGAGCTGAAGACGCGCTCTTGGCCGAACCATGTGTCGAGCCCGGTCTTCCGGTGCCCGACCCGGATCCGCTCGTGGCTCCCCGAGGAAGCGAGACAGTACGCGATTCCGTCGGCGGTCAGCTTCTCCAGCACTTCGAAGGCCCCGGCCATGGGTTCCAGTTCCCGCTCGAAGGCCGCGAAGACCCGCCCGTGAAAGATCTCGTCGAAGTCATCCGGAAGGCGCTGCCCCGACCGCTCGAAAATGGTGTCGTGTACGCGGTGCATCGCGGCGCCCATGTAGTCGCGCAGGGATTCTTCGTATGTGGTGGGGTGCCCGAGCTCGGTCAGATATGCGGCAAGGAGCGTATTGGAGAGCGGCTCGCTGTCCACCAGGACGCCGTCGTTGTCGAAGATGACAAGGTCGTATCGCATGGTTCGACCCTAAACGCAGAAAACCCCCGTGCCCAAAGGCACGGGGGTTTCCCATCACAATTAGTTCGGCGGCGTCCTACTCTCCCACAGGGTCCCCCCTGCAGTACCATC
>NZ_JOJM01000083.1 GCF_000720325.1 Streptomyces sp. NRRL B-1347 | reverse complement strand
CGACCGCCTCACCACCGTCCTGCGCCCCAAAGTCGACGCCGCCTGGCACCTCCACCACCTCACCCGCCACCAACCCCTCGCCCTCTTCGCCCTCTTCTCCTCGGTCGCGGGTGTCATCGGCTCACCGGGGCAGGCCAACTACTCGGCCGCCAACCTGTTCCTCGACGCGCTGGCGCAGCACCGCAGGTCGAACGGCCTCCCGGCCGACTCGCTCGCCTGGGCCGCGTGGGCGCAGGAGCACGGCATGGCGTCGCGGCTCTCCGAGGTCGACTGGAGCCGGGCGACACAGTCGGGCCTGCGGCCCATCGCGCCGGAGGAGGGCCCCGAGCTGTTCGACGCGGCGCTCGCATCGCCGTACGCGATGACGGTGCCGATGCACCTCGACGTCACCCTCCTCGAACGGCAGCCGGGGCCGCTCTTCCCGGTGCTGCGGAGCCTGGTCCGCAGGCCGGAGCGGCGCGTGGTGACCGCGGTGGCCGCGCACAGCGGGCAGCTCGCGGAGCGCCTCGCCCCGCTCGACGAGTCCGGCCGCCGTGCGCTGCTGCTCGACCTGGTGCGGGATTCGGTGGCGGCGATCCTCGGCCACGGCAGGACCGACGGCATCACCCCCACCACCGTCTTCACGGACCTCGGCTTCGACTCGCTGACGGCGGTCGAGCTGCGCAACCGCCTGGAGAGCGAGACGGGTCTGCGGCTGCCGCCGACGCTCCTTTTCGACCACAACACGCCCGACGCGCTGATCGACCACCTGAGCGCGGAGCTCGCCAGCCGCACCGAGGCGCCCGCGCGGTCCACGGTGGACTTCGCGGCCGAGGTGCGGCTCGCCGACGACGTGGTCCCGGCCGCCGAGGTCGTCCGCGTGGTCGCGGAGCCCGAGCAGGTGTTCCTCACCGGGGCGACCGGCTTCGTCGGCGGCTTCCTGCTCAGGGACCTGATGCGGTCGACGAAGGCCACCGTGCACTGCCTGGTCAGGGGCGCCGACGAGGCGGCCGCGCTCGATCGGCTGCGCTCCGGTCTGACCTGGTACGGCATCTGGGACGAGATCGACCCCGACCGCCTCAGGGTGCTCGCGGGCGACCTCTCCGAGCCGCGCTTCGGCCTCGGCGCCGAGCGGTACGACCGGCTCGCCCGGGAGGTCGACGCGGTGTACCACGCGGGCGCCACCGTCAACTGGCTGCACCCGTACCAGTCGTTGAAGGCGGCCAACGTGACCGGCACCGAGGAGGCCCTCCGGCTCGCCGCGCTGCACCGGACCGTGCCGCTGCACTACGTGTCGAGCACCGGCGTCTTCGCCAAGGCGGCGCCCGGCGGCGCCGGGCTGACCCCGGACGACCCGACCGGGCCGCCGGAGGAGCTGACCAACGGCTACCGGCAGAGCAAGTACGTCGCCGAGAAGATCATCGGGCTCGCCCAGGAGCGCGGCCTGCCCGTGTCGGTCTACCGCGCCGACGTCATCTCCGGGGCGCGGACCAACGGCGCCTGCCAGACCCGCGACTTCGTCTGGCTGAGCCTCAAGGGCAGCCTCCAGGCGCGGAAGGTGCCGACGGGCGCGAACGCGCTCTTCCCGATGGTGCCGGTGGACTACGTCAGCGCGGCCGTCCTCGAACTGTCCCGCACGGCGGACAGCCGGACCTTCCACCTGTTCAACCCGGTGGCGGTGAGCTTCGCCGACATGGTGACGCGCCTGCGCGCGTCCGGCTACGTCCTGGACGAGGTGTCCTGGGACGAGTTCGTCGCCACGGTCCGCGACGACCGGGACAACGCGCTCTTCCCGACGATCGACATCTTCCGCGCCTACATGACCGCGGGCGAGGCCCTGTACATGCGGGTGGACGTCAGCGCGACGGAGGCCGCCCTGGCCGGGACGGGCATCAGCTGCCCGGAGATCGACGCCGAACTGTTCGCCACGTACACGGAGTTCTTCGCGGGGGCCGGATACTTCCCGAAGCCCGACGGCGCCCCGCAGGGGCGCGGGGAACTGCGCGGCCGGCCACAGTCGGCACGCGGCTGAACGACGGCCCGGCGCGGCACCTCCGGTGAAGCGCTGGGCCTCGGCACGGAGGGCCGGCCGCGTCTCGGTGACGCGGCCGGCCCTCCGGCGTGGGGTGGCGCTCAGTCCAGTACGCGCTGCCCCGCCACCTTCGCCGCCGGCGGCGGGACCGCGGCCGGGCGGTGCCGCCCGAAGCGCCGCATCAACGGCCGCTCCACGCACCAGTACAGGACCGTCGCGGCCGCCACGGCCGCCGCGAGCAGGACGAGCACCAGGAGCGAACCGGTCACGAGGGAGAACGTGCGCGTGGGTCCGATCCATTCGGCCGCCGTCATGATGAGGATCCAGTGGACCATGTAGAAGGCGAAGGAGATCTCGCCGAGGAACACCATCGTGGGCCTGCGGAACACCGAAGCGGTCTGCTGCCGGTCCGCGACCGCGGCGGCGGCGATGAGCGGCGCGGTCCACACCGTCGACACACCGGCCGTGCCCGCGAGGTACGGCAGCTTCAGGGCGAGCACATAACCGGCGACGGCGAGCGCGAAGGCGGGCACCAGGCCGACGCGCGGCCACCGGCCGGCCATCACGATCCTGGCCAGGACGATGCCGAGGACGAATTCGAGGGCGCGGACCGGCGGGAAGAAGTACACGAACCACACCTGGTCGAAGGAGACCTCGCCGGTCAGGCCGAAGCCGATGAGACCCGGCTGGTCGCTCACCGCGTACGTGGCGACGAGGAACGCCCCCACGATCAGGGCGAGCACCACGCCGAGCGCGGGCCAGAGCCATTCCTCGCGAATGCGGCGCACCGCCGGGAAAAGAACGGGAAAGGCCAGATAGAAAAAGAATTCACACGCCAGCGACCAGCTCACCCCGTTGACGGCCGAACTCGTCCGGATGTCCGGGAACCACGCCTGCTGCATGGTCACGGACGCCAGCCAGTCGACGGTGCGCGTGGGCCGGTCCGTGCTGAGCACGAACACGGCCGCGAGGCCGAAGGTGACCCAGTGCATCGGCCCGATCTTCACCAGGCGGCGGCGCCAGAACGAGGGCGTCGTGTCGCTCGGACGCGCCGTCCAGGCGAGGACGAAGCCGCTCAGGATGAAGAAGAAGCCGACGCCGTAGGAGCCGGAGAGGGCGAAGGCGTCCCGGAGGTCCGCTCCCGTGTCGCCCGGGATGAGCCGGGTGTACCAGACGACGTGCGTGGCGAAGACCATCAAAGCCGCCACGAAGCGCAGACCCGTGAGCGACGGGAGGCGCGTCAGCATGCGCGCGTCCCGGAACTCGGCGGGAAACAGCGGGAATTACTTTGTGATCGCGCAGGAATGGCCTGCGCTATCGGGTAACCTGACATGGGTGGCCTCCGTGCCGGAATCGAATGTGGCTGGGTAGCGGAAGACTGGCACGCTTTCCCCTGCGCGCGGTCATGTCGCGGTAACGGCGCGGGCCGCACGGAATTACCGCGCGATGGGCAGCGGGCGCGTCCCCGCGGAATTCACGGCGCACGGGAACGGACATGCTGGAGCGGAGGGCCCGTTCGGAACATCGGCCGATGCCCCGAGCGGACCCTCCGCGGCTTTCCGGGCCCGCCGCCCGCGCCTCCTCAGCGCGCGGTCACGGCGGGCTCCCCGCTCAACTGCCGTCCAGGAACTGGAAGAGCTCCTCGTCCGTCGCGTCCGTGACGTCGAGCCTCGGCCCGCTCCTCCCGGCCTCCCGGAGCGCGCGCAGCCGCACCAGCAGGCCCTCGATCCGCTGCGCGATCTCGTCCCCTTCGGGCCCGGTCGCCGACGACTCCGTCAGGGCGGCCTCGACCCGGTCCAGCTCCGTGAGGACCGAACCCGTCACCGGGCGCGGGGCCCGGTCCGCGAGCTCGCGCATCAGCTCACGGGTGACGGCGACGGCCGTCGGGTGGTCGAACACCAGCGTCTGCGGCAGCCGCATGCCGGTCTCGGCGCCGAGCCGGTTGCGGAACTCCACGGCGGCCACCGAGTCGACGCCCAGCTCGGAGAACGCCCGGTCGGGATCCACCGTCCGGCCCGCCGGATAGTCCAGGACGCGGGCCATCTCCGTGCACACCAGGTCGAGCAGCACCGCGTGGCGGCCGTCCTCCGGGAGCCCGGCGAGCCGGTCCAGGACGGAGCCCGGGCTCACCGGCGCGGGCCGCGACGACCGCGGCGCCGCGCCCCGGCCCGCGAGCCGCCGCAGGATCGGCGGCACGTCCGCCTGGGCGCGCATCGACGTCAGGTCGAGCGCCACCGGGACCAGGACCGGCTCGTCCAGCCCGAGCGCGGCGTCCAGGAGCGCGACGCCCTGTTCCGAAGAGGACAGGGTCACGCCGAACCGGGCGAGGCGCGCCAGGTCCGTGTCCGTCAGGTGCTCGGTCATCGTGCTGCGCTCGGCCCACATGCCCCAGGCGAGGGACACCCCGGGCAGGCCCAGGGCGCGGCGGTGCTGCGCGAGGGCGTCCAGATAGGCGTTGCCCGCCGCGTAGTTGGCCTGGCCCGCAGGCCCGATCAGGCCGGACATCGAGGAGAAGAGGACGAACGCCGAAAGGCCGAGGTCGCGGGTCAGCTCGTGCAGGTTCCACGCGGCGACCATCTTGGGGCTGAGGACCGCGTCGAGCCGCTCCGGGGTCAGATCGGTGAGCACCCCGTCGTCGACGACACCGGCCGCGTGCACGACCGCCGTCAGCGGGGCGTCGGCGGGCACGTCCGCGAGCACGCGGGCCAGCGCGGCCCGGTCGGACGTGTCGCAGGCGGCGAGGACGACCTCGGCCCCCAGCTCCGTCAGCTCGGCCGCGAGGTCGGCGCCGCGCGGCGAGTCCGCGCCCGCGCGGCTGACGAGCACGAGCCGCCGCACGCCGTGCGCGCCCACCAGGTGCCGGGCCACGACCCCGCCGAGCGTGCCGGTGCCGCCGGTGACGAGCACCGTACCGGCGCCGAACGCCGCGGCGGGCGCGGCGGAGCCGCCCGTCTCGGCCCGCACGAGCCGGGGCACGAGCGTCCGGCCCTGCCGCACCGCGAGCTGCGGCTCCTGGTCGACGAGCGCGGCGATCCCGTCCCACGCCACGGCCCCGGCGTCCGCGTCCGTGTCCATGGCTGCATCCACGTCCACCAGGGCGAACCGGCCCGGGCTCTCGGTCTGCGCCGAGCGCACCAGGCCCCACACGCCCGCCTGGGCGAGCCCGTCGACCCGCTCCCCCGGTCCTGCGCCGACCGCTCCCTCGGTGACCAGGGCGAGCGTGCCGGACGCGAACCGCCCGTCGGCGAGCCACTCCTGCATGACGGCGAGCACCTCCGCGGTGACCTGCCGGGCGTCGGGGCCGCTCGGGCAGCGCAGGAACACCACGCCCGGGTCCGCGGGAACCTCCGCCAACTCCCGTACGCGCGTCCAGCGGGCGGGGGCACCCGCCTCGGCGGGCGCCTCCGGCCAGTCCACCCGGAACATCGAATCCGCGGGCGTGCCGGGCCCTTCGGCAGGCATCTGTCGCACCCGCAGCGCGTCCACCGACGCCACCGGCACCCCGGCGGTGTCCGTCAGCCGGACCGACACCGCGTCCGCCCCCGCGCGCGCCATCCGCACCCGCAGGGCGGACGCCCCGGTCGCCGACAGGGACACGCCCGACCAGGCGAACGGCAGGACCGCGCCGTCCGCCGCGTCGAGGAAGGAGCCGTACCAGATGGTGTGCAGGGCCGCGTCGAGCAGCGCCGGGTGCAGACCGAAGCGGTCCGCTTCGGCCGCGGACTCCGCGGGCAGGGCGACCTCCGCGAACACCTCGTCGCCGCGCCGCCACAGCGCCGAGAGGCCCTGGAACACCGGGCCGTAGTCGTAGCCGCGCGCGGCGAGGCCGGCGTACGCGTCGCCGACGGCGACCTCCTCCGCGCCCTCCGGCGGCCACACCGCGGCCTCGAAGCCCGCGGGCTGGGCCCAGTCGGCGAGCGAGCCCTCGGCGTGCCGGACCCACTCGCCGCCCTCCTGCTGGGCGTGCACCGACACCGCCCGGTGGCCGGACCCGTCGGCGTCCTCGACCACGACCTGGACCCGGGCGCCGGTCCGCTCGCCGATGACCAGCGGGGCGTGCAGGGTCAGTTCGTCGAGCAGGCCGCAGCCGACCTCGCGGCCCGCGCGCAGGACCATCTCCACGAACGCCGCGCCGGGCACCACCACCCGGCCGAACACCGCGTGGTCGGCCAGCCACGGCTGGGTCTCCAGGGAGAGGCGGCCGGTCAGGACCGTCGCCCCGGACTCCGGCAGCGCGAGCACCGCGCCGAGCAGCGGGTGCTCGCCCGCGGTCAGGCCCGCGGCCCGCAGGTCACCGGCCGCCGCCGTCACGTCCATCCAGTACCGGTCGCGCTGGAAGGCGTAGGTCGGCACCTCCACGGCCCGCGCGCCGGTCCCGGCGAACACCTGGTGCCAGTCCGCCTCCACGCCGTGCACGTGCGCCGCGGCGAGCGCGGTCAGGGCCGTCGCCGCCTCCGGCCGGTCGGCGCGCAGGACCGGCACCGCGACCGGCACGGGCGCCCCGTCCCGCTCCGCGAGGCAGCCCTCGGCCATCGCGGTCACCGCGGCGTCGGGGCCCGCGCCGACGAACCGGGTGACCCCGTCGTCCTGCAAGCGGCGCACCGCGGCGGCGAACCGCACCGGCTCGCGGACCTGGCGCACCCAGTACTCCGGCGAGCACACCGTCTCCGCCGTCAGCGGTTCACCGGTGACGGTCGACACGATCGGCAGGACCGGCTCGTGGAACTCCACCCCGGCGAGCACCTCGCGGTAGGGCTCCAGCATCGGGTCCATCAGGGGCGAGTGGAAGGCGTGGCTCACCCGCAGCCGCTTGGTGCGGCGGCCGAGCGCGGCGAAGTGCCCGGCGACCGCGAGGACCGCGTCCTCCTCGCCGGAGACGACCACGGACCGGGGCCCGTTGACGGCGGCGATGCCCGCCTTGACGCGCGGCGCGCCCGGGCCCGCGCCGGTCGCCAGGGCCTCGGTGACCTCCTCCTCGGTGGCCTGCACCGACACCATGGCGCCGCCCTCGGGCAGCCGCTCCATCAGGCGGCCGCGCGCCGCCACCACGCGGCACGCGTCCGCCAGCGTCCACAGGCCCGCGACGAACGCCGCCGACAGCTCGCCGATCGAGTGCCCGGCGAGGACTTCGGGCCGTACGCCCCACGAGCCGAGCAGCCGCGCCAGGGCCACCTCGACCGCGAACAGGGCGGGCTGCGCCCAGCCGGTCCGGTCGAGCAGCTCAGCCGCGTCCACGTCCACGTCGGCTTCCGGCGCGGCTCCCGGCTCCGCGAAGAGCACCTCGCGCAGCGGCCGGTCGAGCAGCCCGTCGAAGCCCGCGCACACCTCGTCGAGCGCCGCCGCGAACGCCGGGAACGCCGCGTACAGCTCGCGGCCCATGCCGAGCCGCTGGGTGCCCTGCCCGGCGAACACGAAGGCGGTGCGGCCGGGTTGGGCGACGCCGCGCACCACGCCGGAGCCGGTGCCGCCGCCCGCGATCGCCCGCAACCCGGTGAGCAGCCCCTCCTGGTCGGGCGCCACCACGGCGGCCCGCTGCTCGAACGCCGTCCGGGTGGTCGCGAGGGAGAACGCGGCGTCGAGCGGGTCCAGGGAGTCCACCGCGGCGAGCAGCTGCCTGGCCTGCGCGGCGAGGGCCTCCGCGGTCTTCCCGGAAAGCACCAACGGCACGACGGGCAGCGGCACTCGGGCCTCCTGCCCGGCCGCGTCGGCCTCGGGGGCCTGCTCCAGGACGAGGTGCGCGTTGGTGCCGCTGATCCCGAACGACGACACCGCGGCCCGGCGCGGCTCGCCCGTCACCGGCCACTCGCGCCGCTCGGTCAGCAGGTTCACCACCCCCGCCGACCAGTCCACGTGCGAGGACGGGGCGTCCACGTGCAGGGTCCGCGGCAGTACGCCGTGCTGGAGCGCGAGGACCATCTTGATGACGCCGCCGACCCCGGCCGCGGCCTGGGTGTGCCCGATGTTGGACTTCAGCGAGCCGAGCCACAGGGGCCGGTCGCGCTCGGCCCCGTAGGTGTCGAGGACGGCCTGTGCCTCGATGGGGTCGCCGAGGCTCGTGCCGGTGCCGTGCGCCTCGACGGCGTCCACGTCCGCGGTGGTCAGGCCCGCGTTCTCCAGGGCCTGCCGGATCACCCGCTGCTGCGCCGGGCCGTTCGGCGCGGTCAGGCCGTTCGACGCGCCGTCCTGGTTGACCGCGCTGCCGCGCACCACGGCGAGGACCGGGTGCCCGAGCCGCCGGGCGTCGGAGAGCCGCTCCACCAGGAGCATCCCCGCGCCCTCGGCCCAGCCGGTGCCGTCGGCCGCGTCGGCGAAGGACTTGCAGCGCCCATCGGGGGAAAGACCGCGCTGCCTGCTGAAGGCGACGAGCATGCCGGGCGTCGACATCACCGTGGCGCCGCCCGCGAGGGCCATCGTGCACTCGCCCCTGCGCAGCGACTGCACGGCGAGGTGCAGCGCGACGAGCGACGACGAGCACGCCGTGTCGACGGTGACCGCGGGCCCCTCGAACCCGAACGTGTACGCGATCCGCCCGGAGGCCACGCTGTTGGTGGTGCCGGTCAGCAGGTGCGCCTCCGCGCCGCCGACGGCCTGGTGGAGGCGGGGCCCGTAGTCCGGTGCCATGGCGCCCGCGAACACCCCGACGCGGGCGCCGCGCAGCGAGGCCGGGCGCACCCCGGCCCGCTCCAGGGCCTCCCAGGAGGTCTCCAGGAGGAGGCGCTGCTGCGGGTCCATCGCCACCGCCTCGCGCGGCGAGATGCCGAAGAACTCGGGGTCGAAGTCGGTGGCCCCGCGCAGGAATCCGCCGCGCCGGGTGTAGGTGCGGCCGGGGGTGTCGGGGTCCGGGTCGTACAGCGCGTCGCCGTCCCAGCCCCGGTCGGCGGGGAACACGGTGATCGCGTCGCCGCCCGCGTCGAGCAGCCGCCACAGCTCCTCCGGCGAGCCGACGTCACCGGGGAAGCGGCAGCCCATGCCGACGACGGCGATCGGCTCCCGGCTCGCCTGCTCGGCCTCCGACAACCGCTGCTTGGTCTGCTTCAGTTCGGCCGTGACCCGCTTGAGGTAGTCGACCAGCTTCTCTTCGTTGTTCACAAGACCCCCGTTCAGGACGTGCCAAGTTCGCCATCGATGAGATCGAAGAGCTCGTCGAGCTCCAGGCCGTCGAGCTCGCCGTCCGGCGGCGCGGGCGCCGCGGCCGCCGCGGCGGGTCCGGCCGGTTCGGGTACGGCGGGTACGGCCGGGCCGAGCGCGGCGCCGATGTGGGTGGCGAGCGCCGAGGGTGTCGGGTAGTCGAACACCAGGGTCGCGCGCAGCCGAAGCCCGGTCGCCGTGCCCAGGCGGTTGCGCAGCTCCACGGCCGTCAGGGAGTCGAAGCCGAGCTCCTTGAAGGTGCGGCCCGGGTCGACGCCGCCCGGCGCGCCGTGGGCGAGGACGGTGGCGGTGTGCTCGCGCACCAGGGCGAGCAGCGCCTCCTCGCGCTCCTCGGCGGACAGGGCGGCCAGACGCTCGCCGAGCGGGGCGCCGCCCGCCCGGCCGCCCGTGGCGGCGGCCTCCGCGCGGCGGACCCGCTCGCGGACCACGCCGCGCAGCAGGGCGGGCACCGCGCCGTGCGCCCGTACGGCGGCCGGGTCGAGCCGGGCCGGGACGAGCAGGGCCGTCCCCGAGGTCACCGCGGCGTCGAAGAGGGCGAGGCCCTCCGCCGACGTCAGCGGGGCGAGTCCGGCGCGGCGCATCCGGCTCAGGTCGGCGTCCGCGAGGTGGCCCGTCATGCCGCTGGCCTCGGCCCACAGGCCCCAGGCGAGCGAGACGCCCGGCAGGCCCCGCGCGGCCCGGTGCTGGGCGAGGGTGTCCAGGTACGCGTTGGCCGCGGCGTAGTTGGCCTGCCCCGGAAGGCCGAGGACCCCGGCGACCGAGGAGAACAGCACGAACATCGACAGGTCGAGTCCGAGGGTCAGCTCGTGCAGGTTGAGGGCGGCGTCGACCTTGGGCCTGAGGACCCGGTCGAGCTGCTCGGGGCGCATGGCTTCGAGCACGCTGTCGTCGAGCAGCCCGGCGGCGTGCACCACGCCGGTCAGCGGCCGCTCGGCCGGGACCGCCGCGAGCAGCGCGGCGAGCGCGTCCCGGTCGGCGGCGTCGCAGGCGGCCACGGTGACGTCCGCGCCCAACTCGGTGAGCTGCGCGGCCAGTTCGGCGGCGCCGGGGGCGTCGGGGCCGCGCCTGCTGGTGAGCAGCAGGTGCGTCGCCCCGTACCGGGTCACCAGGTGCCGGGCGAAGAGTCCGCCGAGGGTGCCGGTGGCGCCGGTGACGAGGACCGTGCCCGTCGCGAGCTGCGGCCGTGCCGACGGCAGGCCCGGGGTGGCGCGGGCGAGCCTGGGCACGACCGGCCGCCCCTCGCGGAGCGCGAGCTGCGGCTCGGCGGTGGCCAGGGCGGCGGGCAGCGCCGCGGGGGACGCCTCGTGGGCGTCCAGGTCGATGACCGCGAAGCGGTCGGGGTGCTCCCGCTGCGCGGAGCGGACCAGGCCCCATACTGTGGCGCCCGCCATGGTGGACCGGTCCTCGGGTGCGGGTTCGTCGTGGCTGGTCGCGCCGTTCCCCGCGCCCCTGCGGGGCGCTTCCTGCCGGGCCACCGCGTCGCGGGTGACGAAGACCAGCTTCGACGTCGCGAAGCGGTCGTCCGCGAGCCACTTCTGGATCAGGCTCAGGGCCCGGCCCGCCACGGCGTGGGCGTCGGCCTCGGCGAGCGGGGCGAGGACGGTTCCCGGTACGGGACCGGCTGCGGCCAGGGTGTCGAGGTCGGGGTGGACGGGTGCGCCGGTCGCGAGGTCGTCGGTGCCGACGACCGCCCACGACGGGGCCCCTCCGGGGGCCTCCGGTAGACGTGCTTCGGTCCAGTCCACGCGGAACAGCGCGTCCGGCGCACCGGCGGCCGGCTCGCCCGCGGGCATCGGCCGCAGGGCGAGGGCCTCGACCGATGCCACCGGCGCTCCGGTGGCGTCGGCGAGCCGCAGCGCGACGGTGTCGGGGCCGTCCGGCGTGATCCGCACGCGCAGCGCGGCCGCGCCGGTGGCCCGCAGCGAGAGGCCCTGCCAGGAGAACGGCAGTCGGCACTCCGGGCCGTCGGCGACCGCGGCGTGCAGCGCGGCGTCCAGCAGCGCCGGGTGCAGTCCGAACCGGCCCGCGTCCGCCGCGATCCCCTCGGGCAGCGCGACCTCGGCGAAGGTCTCCGCGCCCCGCCGCCACCAGGAGCGCAGGCCCTGGAAGGCCGGGCCGTAGTGGTAGCCGAGCCCGGTCCAGCGGTCGTAGCCGCCGTCCCAGTCCACCGCGACGGCGCCGGGCGGCGGCCACGCGGCCAGGTCGAACTCCTCGGCGGGTCCGGCGGCGAGCAGGCCGCTCGCGTGCCGGGTCCAGGCGCCGGAGCCGTCGGCGGGGCGGGCGTGGACGGCCAGTTCGCGGCGGCCGTACGCGTCCTCGTCGCCGACGGTGACCCGGACGGCGACCGCCCCGTGCGGCGGCAGGACCAGCGGCACCTCGCAGGTCAGGTCCGCCACCTGGTCGCAGCCGACCTCGTCGCCCGCGCGGATCGCCAGTTCGGCGAGGGCCGCGCCGGGCAGGACGACCGTGTCGCCGAGCCCGTGGTCGCCGAGCCACGGCTGGGCCCGCAGGGAGAGCTGCCCGGTGAGCACGACACCGCCGGAGTCCGGCAGGTCCACCACCGCGCCGAGCAGCGGGTGGTCCGCCGCGGCCAGGCCCACCGCCTCGACGTCCGCCGACGCGTCGGTCCGCGCCGGCTCCAGCCAGTAGCGCCGCCGCCGGAACGCGGAGGTGGGGACGTCGACGGGCCGGGCGCCGGGGAAGACGGCCCGCCAGTCGGGCCGCACGCCGCGCGCGTACGCCTCGGCGAGCGAGGTCACGAAGCGCGCGGGCCCGCCGTCGTCGCGGCGCAAGGAACCGACGGCGACCGCGTGTTCCACCAGGTCCTCGACCGCGGTGGTCAGCGCGGGATGCGGGCTGACCTCGACGAACACCGAGTGGCCGCGCTCGGCGAGCAGCCCGACCGTCTCGGCGAAGCGCACCTGGCGGCGCAGATTGCGGTACCAGTACGTGCCGTCCAGGGCGGTGGTGTCCAGGACGTCGGCGGTCACCGTCGAGTAGAAGGGGATCGCCGCGGGGCGCGGTGTGATGCCGGTCAGGAGCGCGGCCAGGTCGTCGGCGATCCGCTCGACCGGCGCCGAGTGCGACGCGTAGTCCACCGGGAGCCGCTTGACCCGCACCCCGTCGGCCTCGCAGGCGGCGACGAGTTCGTCGAGGGCGTCCACGGCCCCGGCGACGACGACCGCCCCCGGGCCGTTGACGACGGCCACCGAGATCCGGCCGCCCCACAGGCGGAGCCGGGCGGCGGCCGCGTCCTCGGACAGGGCGACCGAGACCATGCCGCCGGTGCCGGAGAGCGCCAGGATGGCCTTGCTGCGCAGGGCGACGACCTTCGCCGCGTCCGCCAGGTCGAGCGCCCCGGCGACGCAGGCGGCCGCGATCTCGCCCTGGGAGTGGCCCACCACCGCCGCGGGCTCCACGCCGTAGGAGCGCCACAGCGCGGCGAGGGACACCATCACCGCGAACAGCGCGGGCTGCACGACGTCCACCCGCTCCAGGGCGGCGGCGTCGCGCAGCACCTCGAACAGGTCCCAGTCGACGTGCGGGGCGAGGGCGTCGGCGCACGCCCGCATCGACGCGGCGAACACCGGGGCAGCGGCCAGGAGTTCCACGGCCATCCCGGCCCACTGCGAGCCCTGGCCGGGGAAGACGAACACCACCCCGCCCTGCTCCCGGGCGGTGCCGCGGACCACGCCGGGGGCGTCGGTCCCCTCGGCGAGCGCCGCGAGGGCCCGGCGCCGCGCGGGCAGGTCCGCCGCGACGACGACGGCCCGGTGCGGCAGGCCCGAACGGGCGGCGGCGAGCGAGAACCCGGCGTCCACCGGGTCGAGGCCGGGGTGCGCGTCCAGGAAGGCGAGGAGGGCGGCGGCCTGGTCCGCGACGGCGTCCTCGGCACCGGCGGAGAGCACCCAGGGCAGCACGGGGCCCGGCTCGGGGCGCGCTCCCGGTTCCGGTACGCGCTCCGGCTCCGGTTCTGCCGGGGCCTGTTCGATGATGACGTGGGCGTTCGTGCCGCTGATGCCGAACGAGGACACCCCGGCCCGGCGCGCCCGGCCGGTCTCCGGCCACGGGCGCGCCTCGGTCACCAGGTCCAGGCCTCCCGCGGCCCAGTCCACGTGCGGGGTCGGCTCGTCGACGTGCAGGGTCCGCGGCACCGTGCCGTGCCGGAGGGCCTGCACCGTCTTGATCACCCCGGCCACCCCGGCGGCGGCCTGGGCGTGGCCGATGTTGGACTTCAGCGAGCCGAGCAGCAGCGGGCGGTCCGCGGCGCGGCCGCGGCCGTAGGTGGCGGCGAGGGCCTCGGCCTCGATCGGGTCGCCGAGCGTCGTACCGGTGCCGTGCGCCTCGACCACGTCGACGTCGGCGGCGGACATCCCGGCACCGGCGAGCGCCTGCCGGATCACCCGCTCCTGGGCGACGCCGTTCGGCGCGGTGAGCCCGTTAGACGCGCCGTCCTGGTTGACCGCGCTGCCGCGCACCACGGCGAGGACGCGGTGCCCGTTGCGCCGCGCGTCGGAGAGCCGTTCCAGGACGACGGTGCCCGCGCCCTCGGCCCAGCCGGTGCCGTCGGCCGCGGCGGCGAACGCCTTGCACCGGCCGTCTTCGGAGAGGCCGCGCTGCCTGCTGAACTCCACGAACATGCCGGGCGTCGACATCACCGCGACGCCACCGGCGAGGGCGAGCGAGCACTCCCCCGCGCGCAGGGCCTGCGCCGCGAGGTGCAGCGCCACGAGCGACGAGGAGCACGCGGTGTCGACGGTGACGGCGGGGCCCTGGAGGCCGAGCGTGTAGGCGATGCGGCCGGAGGCCACGCTGATCGTGCTGCCGGTCAGGCGGTAGCCGTCGGACTCGGCGTGCGCGGCGTGCAGCCGGGGGCCGTAGTCCTGCGCCATCGCCCCGACGAAGACGCCCACGGACGCGCCGCGCTGCCCCGCGGGGTCGAGCCCGGCCCGCTCCAGGGCCTCCCACGACGTCTCCAGGAGCAGCCGCTGCTGCGGGTCCATCGCGAGGGCTTCGCGCGGCGAGATGCCGAAGAACTCGGGGTCGAACCGGTCGGCGTCGTGCAGGAACCCGCCGTGCCGGGCGTAGGAGGTGCCCGCCCGTTCCGGGTCCGCGTCGTAGAGCCGGTCGAGGTCCCAGCCGCGGTTGGCGGGGAACTCCGAGATCGCGTCGGTCCCGTCCAGGACGAGGCGCCACAGGTCCTCCGGCGAGGCCACGCCGCCGGGGAGGCGGCAGGCCATCCCGACGATCGCGATCGGCTCGTCGGCCGCGGCGGCGACAGCGGCGGCGGGCTCCGCGTCGGCGGCGGCCTGCTCGCCGCCGGGCACCACCGTCCGCAGATGGTCGGCGAGCCGCGCCGGCGTCGGGTGGCCGAACAGCGTCCCGGCCGGCAGGGCCACGCCGATCGCCGTGCTCAGCCGGTCCCGGAGCTCCACCAGGGACAGCGAGTCGAAGCCGAGCTCCTTGAAGGTCGTGCCCGGGTCCACCGCGTCGCCGCCCGCGTGCCCGAGCACGACCGCGACGGTCGACCGTACGAGAGACAGCAGCTCGGGCCCGGCGGGGACGGCGGGAGCGGCCGGGGCCGGGGCGGGAGCGGTCGGGGCCGCGGGGCCGGACGCGGCGGGGGCCACGGCCCGCGGCTCGGCCTCGGTCAGCCAGTGCCGCTCGCGCTGGAAGGCGTACGTGGGCAGGCGAAGGGTGCGGGCGCCGCGCAGGGCGAACACGCGCGACCAGTCCACGATGTCGGCGCCGCGCGCGTGCAGTTCGGCGAGCGAGGTGAGGAACCGCTCGGGGCCGCCCTCGCCGCGGCGCAGCGAGCCGGTGACGACGCCGGAGGCGACCCCGGCCCGCTCGACGGTCTCCCGCAGCGGCGGCACGAGCACCGGGTGCGGGCTGCACTCGACGAACACGCCGTGCCCGTCCCGCACCAGCGCCTCGGTCGCCCGCTCCAGTTCCACGGTCTGCCGCAGGTTCCGGTACCAGTACGCCGCGTCGAGCGCCGCGGTGTCCAGGAGGCCGCCGGTCACCGTGGAGTAGAACGGCACGGCCGAGGTCCGCGGGCGGATGCCGTCGAGGGCGGTGCGCAGCCGCTCCTCGATCCGTTCCACGTGGGCGGAGTGGGACGCGTAGTCGACGGCGATCCTGCGGGTCTCGACGCCGTCCGCGGTCCACTGCTCGACGAGCCGGTCCAGGGCGTCGGCGTCGCCGGAGAGCACCACCGAGGACGGGCCGTTGGCCGCGGCGACGGACACCGCGCCGTCCCACTCGGCGAGCCGTTCCCGTACGTCGGCGGCGGAGCGCAGGACCGACACCATGCCGCCGTGCCCGGAGAGCGCGAGGACGGCCTGGCTGCGCAGGGTCACCACGCGCGCGGCGTCCGCCAGGGACAGGGCGCCCGCCACGCACGCGGCGGCGATCTCGCCCTGGCTGTGCCCGACGACCGCCGCGGGCTCGACCCCGCAGGAGCGCCACGCGGCGGCGAGGGACACCATCACGGCGAACAGGGCGGGCTGCACGACGTCCACCCGCTCCAGGGCCGCGGCGTCGCTCAGGACCTCGTGCAGGGACCAGTCGACGTAGGGCGCGAAGGCCTCCTCGCAGGCGCGCATCGACGCGGCGAACTCCGGTACGGATTCCAGGAGTCCGACCGCCATGCCCGCCCACTGGGAGCCCTGCCCGGGGAAGACGAAGACCGTCTTGCCGGACGCGGTGGCCTGGCCTTCGACCACTCCGGCGACGGCCGCGCCACCGGCGAACTCGGCCAGGCGCCGCCGCAGTTCGGCCCGGTCGCCGCCGAGCACGACCGCGCGGTGCCGGAAGGCGGTCCGGGTGGTGGCGAGGGAGAGCCCGATGTCCGCGGCCGCCGCCTGGGCGGCCCCCGCGGAGTCGGCGGCGGGTTCGGCGGCGTCCACGAAGGAGAGGAGCTGGGCGGCCTGGGCGCGCAGTGCTTCGGGGGTGCGGCCGGAGAGCGGCCACGCGAGCGCGCCGGGGGCCGGGCGCCGGGCGGCCGCGGGGCCGGGCCGGGCGTCGGCCGCCGGGGCCTCGCCGACCACCAGGTGGCAGTTCGTGCCGCCCATGCCGAACGAGCTCACCCCGGCCAGCAGCGGCTCGTCCGGCTCGGGCCACGGCGTCAGCTCGGTCTGCACCCGCAGCCGGAGGTCGTCGAGGGGGATGTCCGCGGGCGGCGCGGTGAAGTGCAGGCTCGGCGGCAGCTGCCGGTGCCGGATGCTGAGGACCACCTTGAGGAGCCCGGCGATGCCGCCCGCGCCCTCCAGGTGCCCGATGTTGGACTTGACCGAGCCCACCGCGAGCGGGGCGTCCTGCTGCCGGGCGCGTCCCAGGGCGGCGCCGAGCGCCGCGGCCTCGATCGGGTCGCCCACCCGGGTGCCGCTGCCGTGCAGCTCCACGTACTGCACGCCGCGCAGCGCCACTCCGGCGCGCCGGTACGCCTGCCGGACGACTTCCTCCTGCGCGGATCCGCTGGGCACGGTGAGGCCCGCGTGCTCGCCCTCGCCCGCGCCGTCGTTGTTCATGGCGCCGCCGCCCAGGACGGCGTAGACGTCGTCGCCGTCGGCGAGCGCGTCGGCCAGCGGCTTGAGCACCAGGGCGCCGCCGCCCTCGCCCCGGACGAACCCGTTGGCCCGCCGGTCGAAGGTGAAGCAGCGGCCGTCCGGCGACAGACCGCCGAACCGCGCGGCGCCGAGCGTCGTCTCGGCCAGGATGTTGAGGTTCACGCCGCCTGCGATGGCGACGCCGCACTCGCCGCGGCGCAGGCTCTCGCAGGCCATGTGGACGGCCACGAGCGAGGAGGACTGCGCGGTGTCGACGGCGAGGCTCGGCCCGCGCAGGCCGAGGTGGTGCGAGACGCGGTTGGCGATGATGCTCCGGCGGGTGCCGGTCATCGTGTGGCGGCCGATCCCGGCCTCGCCGAGGCGGTCCTGGAGCGCCGCGTAGTCGTCGTACATGACGCCGACGAACACGCCGGTGTCGCCGCCGCCGAGCGCGGCGGGGACGATCCGCGCGTCCTCCAGGGCCTCCCAGGACAGTTCGAGCATCAGGCGCTGCTGCGGGTCCATCGCGGCGGCCTCGCGCGGCGAGACGCCGAAGAAGGCGGCGTCGAACCGGTCGATGCCGTCGACGAACCCGCCCAGGCGGTGCGGGAGTTCGGCGCCGCGCCAGCGGTCGTCGGGGGCCTCGCGTATCGCGTCGGTCCCGGTCCGCAGGAGCTGCCAGAACTCGTGGCCGTCGCTGGCCCCAGGGAACCGACAAGCCAATCCGACCACGGCGATCTGTCTCATGCCTCGCAGTCAACAATGCGTACGGACGGCCCGGCTTGTCGCCGGAACCCAAAACACGGTGCGAAATCTGGTGGCCGGGAGCAAGGGCGGACGCATAAAGAAATGCGCGCCGGTATTGCCCGGCGACCGAATTATTTCGGCCATCGGGCAATACCGGCGCGCTGCTGCGGAATGGGTCCGGTCGGCCGTTCGGCGGGCCGGAGCGCATTCCTCAGTAGAGCAGGGTCACCGCCGGGTGGACGTCGAGGACCGCACGGCTGTAGTCCTCCAGGATGAGCGGCGCGTTGAGCGCGTTGTGCCGGCTCATCACCGAAATGTCGCGCCACAGGCGCTGGAGCGGGTTCGAGAGGGCGAAGGCGCTGCCGCCGACCGCGTCGAGCAGCTTCTCCACGCCCGCCCGCGACTTCTCCTGGGCGGACTTCTCGTGCATGCGGATCCGGGCCCGCTCCGCCCACGGCATCTGCTGGGTCTCCGGAATGCCGTCGAGCGCCCTGCCGACCTCGGTCAGATGCATCTGGGCGGTCTCGATGAGGTGCGCGGCCTCGCCGAACCACATCTGCACCGAGGGCGCGTCGGCGGCCCGCTCGAAGTTGGCGTACGTGATCGGACGGCCCTTGTCCAGGTGCGCCTTGGTGACCTCCAGGGCGCCCTGCGCCGCGCCCACGATCGCGGCGAGCGACTGCGCGCTGCCCTGGATGAGCATGCTGTCCCGGTGGTCCTCGCCCACGAGGTCCGTGAGGCTGAACGGGGTCGCCCGGCGCTCCGGGATGAACACGTCCTCGGCCACGACGGTGTGGGTGCCGGAGCCGGACAGGCCCGCGGAGTGCCAGGTCCGCTCGATCCGCAGGTCGCTCATGGGCACCACGACGCCCACGAGGTCCGTGGTCTGCTCGTCGCCGTCGTAGACGTGCACGACCGGGATGTACGCCCAGTCCGCGATCTCACAGCCCGAGCTCCACGGGAAGGTGCCGGTGACCCGGAAGCCGCCCTCGGCGCGCCACGCCTTCGTGGTGGTCAGATGGGCCGTGGAGATCACGTACGCGTCGGGGTTGCCCTCGAACACGTCCGCAAGGGCCGTCTCCGGCAGCGCGTTCAGGGCGAAGCGGGTCGACGCGGTGTCGATCGACAGGTTCCAGCCCGCCGAGCCGCAGGCCTTGCCGACCTCGACGACGATCGGCAGGAGGTCCGGCATCCGCAGCTCGTAGCCGCCGAACCGGGTCGGCGTCGTGAGCCGGAAGAGACCGGCGTCCCGCAGCGCGACCACGACCTCCTCCGCGAGCCTGCGGTCCTGCTCGGTCTTCACCGCGTGCTCGCGGATCAGCGGAGCGAGCTCGCGGGCGCGCCGCAACAGCTCCGCCGCGTCCACCGCCGATCCGGTCGTCACGTCCGCCCGCTCACCGGCCACTGCTGTCACGAAGTCCTCCTCAGTAGGTCACATCACTCCGTGCGGGCCAGTCAATCCAGTGGGGCCTCGCGGCCCCAGAGGCCCCGGATACCAAAAGCGGCCGCCCCGCTGGTACTTGGGACCAAGTACCAGCGGGGCGGCCGTTCGGGAGCGCCCCGAAGGGGCGCGGGGAACTGCGCGACCAGCCACAACCGGCCCGCAGGTCGACTCACATGCCGGGGACGGGGGCCGCATCCCCCAGTTCAGGGTCCGGCTGCGCCGTCACGTGGCGGTCGAAGAGCAGGCCGCAGATGACCGCCCCCGCGAGGAAGACCACCGCGCCCCAGAAGAACGCCGTGGTGTAGCTCTCCACGGAGGCCTCGGCGGCCAGCTGCGGCGTGGGCGGCTTGCCCTCGACGAAGTTGTCCGCCGCGGTGATCGCCAGGGTGCTGAGCAGCGCGGTGCCGATCGAACCGCCCACCTGCTGCACGGTGTTGACCAGGGCCGACGCGGCTCCGGCGTCCTGCGGCTCGACCCCGACCGTGGCGACCGCCGCGCCCAGGGAGACCACGAGCCCGAAGCCGACGCCCGCGATGAAGATCGGCGCGAGGATGCCGCCGGCGTACGAGCTGTCGACGCTGAGCTGGCCGAGCCAGAACGAGCCCACGGCGGCGAGGACGAGCCCGCCCGGGATCAGCACCCGCGAGCCGAGCTTCGGTTCGAGCACCGGTGGAATGGTGGTCGCGCCGATCGCGATGCCGACGATCATCGGCAGGAACGCGAGACCGCTCTCGATCGCCGAGAAGTCCAGGATCAGCTGGAGGTAGTAGGTCAGGAAGAGGAACTGCACGAACAGGCCGATGCCCAGCAGGAACATCCCCAGATACGCGCTGCCGCGGTTGCGGTGCAGCACGATCCGCATGGGCAGGAGCGGGGTGTGCGTCCGCAGTTCGAAGAGGACGAACGCGATGATCAGGACGCCGCCCGCGACGAGCAGGCCCCATACGTCGGCGCCGCCCCACTCGCCGTCGTCGGCATTGGACAGGCCGTAGGCCAGGCAGAACAGGCCGACGGACGCCGTCACCGTGCCGGGCAGGTCGAGCTTGTCGGGACGGTGCTCCGCCTGCCGGTTCTGCATGGTCAGCATGGCGCCGACGAACACCGCGGCCACGAAGACGACGTTGACGTACAGGCACCAGCGCCAGTCGAGCCAGTCGGTGAGGGCGCCGCCGAGCAGCAGGCCGAGCGCGAGCCCGCCGCTGCCGAGCGCGCCGTAGACGCCGAACGCCTTGACCCGTTCCTTGGGATCCGTGAACACGGTCAGCAGGAACGACAGCGCGGCCGGCGCGACCAGGGCGGCGAACGCGCCCTGCAGGGCGCGCGCCGTCACCAGCATGGAGAAGCCGTTCGCCGCGCCGCCGAGCACCGACATGATGCCGAAGCCGATGATCGAGACCATCAGGGACCGCTTGGCGCCGATCAGGTCGACGACCCGGCCGCCGAGCAGCAGGAGGCTGCCGAAGGCGAGCGCGTACGCCGTGACGACCCACTGCCGGTCGCCGTCACCGAAGCCCAGATCGGCCTGGGCCGAGGGCAGCGCGATGTTGACGACCGTGGTGTCCAGGAAGATCGTGAACTGTGCGACACCGATGACCGCGAGGATTAACCAGCGCTTGGCGTGGTGCGGGTCCACCGAGGGATCCACCGCCACCTTTGCTCCGGAAGCTGCTGACTCTGGCATTCACTTACCCTTTGTCGATCAGGCCGGACCATCGGCCGATGGTCCGGCGAGCTGAATTCCTGGCAGACGTCAGGCGGAAATCGCCTCGAACCCGTGCTGTTGGGCGAGGTCGATGATTGCGTGCACCCGTTCCTGGGTAATGGCGCCTTCGCTCAACTTTCCGTCGGCGCCCGAGAGTGCGAGGACGATTGCTTCCGCAGCCCCCGCCAGCAATTCACCCGTGTTCAATGGACCATTGAAACCACGCGGCAGAATAGTATCCTCCGGTACCGAAAGAACACCACCCCGCAGGTAAAGCAAATCGTCGCGGCCGGTGACAATGGCTGATTCCGCACCGGTGCCGAAGAAGGACAGATCGGCGATGACTGCGCCCTCGGCGAGATGCTTCTCGGCGAGTACCGGAACCGGACTCGAATGTGCCGCGATGACCGCGTGCGCATTCCGCAGTTCGGTGAGGTCATCGGTCGTGACGACGAACGGATTGACGTCGTAGGAATCGGCGAGGTGCGCGGCGACGGCCTCGGCGCTCGGCTCGTCGGCGGAGCGCCCGTCGGCGAGCCACTTGGTGATGAGCGGCTCGGCGGAGAGCGCCGCCGCGATGCCGGTCAGCTCGCCCCCGGCCGCGATCCGCGTCCACGCGTCCTGGTAGATCCGGTGCTCGGTGGCGCGCAGGCGCTCGGCCGAGCCCTCCCGGCCGCTGCCCACCAGGACGACCCTGGCGACGTACTCGGCGCTGAGCGCGCCGAGGGCCGACCCGACGCGGCCGCCGCCGCCGACGACCGCGACCGTCAACCCGCCCAGGTCGCCGAAGCGTTCGAGCGCGGGCTGTTCGAGCGCGGCCAGGGTGGCGCCGACCGCGAGGGTGCTGCCCGCGGTCAGCGTGACCCCGGGCACCCGCAGCGCGCGGCCGTGGTCGCCCACCGTGCCGAGGCCGAAGCCGATGCCTACGGTCTCGCAGCCGTCGGCCTTGGCCGCGCGCACCCGGCGGTCGAGGTCGAGGCCGATCAGGAAGGTCTGCCCGGTGGTGCGGTAGGCGCGCAGCTGCTGCTGCGAGACCAGGAGCGGGTAGACGGTGAGGTCGACCGAGGCGCCCTGCGGCGAGGTGTAGCGGACCGGTGCCGTCGCGGGCAGGTCCTTGAGCAGTTCGGAGCGCTGGGTGTAGGCGAGCAGCGCCGCGTCGTCCAGGTCGGCGAGCGACGGGTCGAGCTGCCGGAGCGTGTCCGGGGTCAGCGGGTAGCTGACGAGCCCGACCTTGTGGGTGGCGGGCTCGGCGGGCGCGGCCTGCTCGGCCGTCTCGGGCCTGAAGTCCCGGATCTCGGTGCGCGGTTGTGCGGCGGCGCCGGTCAGCGGGTGGATCAGCGGCAGGGCGTCCTGGTTGCGCAGGATCCGGCAGACGTCGGTGAGACCGGTGCGCAGCTGCTCGATCTCCTCGTCGGTGAGGTGGATCGAGGGCTCGATCCGCAGCATGTTGGGCACACTGGCCGTCGGCCCCGTACGGATGCGGTGGACGAGCTGGAGGTAGCTGCCGATCAGGAAGACCAGCAGGCCCGCGGCCGCCTTCTCGCGGATGACCGGGGACGCGGCCCGGCTCTGGTCGGCGAACTCCAGGCCGATGAGCAGGCCCTTGCCGCGGACGTCGAGCACGACGTCGGGGTACTCCTCGGCCAGTTCGCGCAGCACGCCGAGGACGCGTTCGCCGCGCTCCGCGGCCAGGTCGTAGGCGGCCCCGTCGTCGGCTTCAAGGAGTTCGAGGGTGCGCAGGGCGACGGACGTGGTGAAGCCGTCCTTGGCGAAGGTCGAGCTGTGCACCAGCTCGAACTCGGGGCGGTAGCGCGACTGCCGGACCAGCATGGCGGAGGTCTTGCCGAGGCCGCCGCCCAGGGACTTGCCGAGGAGGTAGTAGTCGCCGAGCAGCCCGATGTGGGCGCTCGCGAAGAACTTCCCGGTGCGGCCCATGCCGGTCTGGATCTCGTCGACGACGATCGGGCACCCGGCCGCGTCGCAGATCTCCCGGATGCGGGCGGCGTACTCGGGCGTCAGCTCGTGGATGCCGCCCTCGCCCTGGATGGGCTCGACGATCAGCCCGCCGATGACGGGGAAGGGCCGCTCGACGAGGGTGACCCGGCCGTCCACGACCTCGACGTCGAGCGCGGCCGGGCGGTGCTCGGCAAGCGCGCTCTCCAGCGCCGCCGCGTCGTTCGGCGGTACGAACGTCACCGGCAGGCCGAGCGAGGTGAACGCCGCGCGGAACGTCGGGTTGAAGGTGAACTGGGTGGAGCCGAGGAGCTTTCCGTGGAAGGCCCGCTCCAGGGCGAAGAACACCGGGCTCGTGCCCACGAGGCCGATGTTGTGGGTGGCCACCGCGCCGAGCAGCGCGCCGAACTCCTCGGCGGTGGTCGGCACCGGCACGTCGCCGGGCAGCAGGGACGTGTCGTCGGGCAGCTGGGCGGAGCCGTCGGCGACGGCCTTCACGGCCACGTCGACGTTCCACTCGATCTGCTCGAACAGGCTCTTCAGGCGCAGCGCGCGGTCGAACTCGCAGTGCTTGACGGCCGCTTCGACGGCTTCGGCGCCGCTGTTGGCGAAGATCACCGGGTAGGGCTCGGCGCCGGGGAACTCCCGGCCGAGTATCCCGTTCAGGACCTCGCCGACGCGGTCGGCGACCGGGTGCTCGGAGAACTGCGAGTGCACGGGCCAGCCGGTGTCGAGGAGCTTCTTGGCGTGCGCCACGATCTCCGGGTGGTTGTGGCCGAGCATGAGGGAGCCCCAGCCGCCGACCAGGTCGAGCACGGGCACCTCGGCGCCGCTCTCGTCCAGGTAGTACAGGGAGTTCCGCTCCGCCCGGACGTACTCGACGTTCAGGCCGAAGGTGCCGAGCATGCCGGTCAGTAGGGCTTCGGCGTATCGGGTGGGTGAGTTCACCGTGTCTCCTGGTGGTCAGCGGTTCGGTTGGGCGGAAGCGCGGCCGAGTTCCCGGTCGATGAAGTCGAAGACCTCGTTCTCCGTCGCGGTTTCGATCGCGGCGGCCAGGTCCGTCTCGCCGGTGCCGGGGACCGCGTCGGGCCGCGCGTCGGTCCAGGCCTTGTTCCAGCGGGTGAGGATGGCGTTCAGACGGGCGGCGATCTCGGTGCGGCCGGACTCCTCGTCGGCCGCCGCGTCGACCGGGACGGCCATCAGGACGGCCTCCAGCTTGTCCAGTTCGGCCAGGGCCGAGCGCCTGCTGACGCCGTCGGTGAGGTCGAGCCGCTCCAGCAGGTGGTCCACGAGCGCGCCGGGCGACGCGTGGTCGAAGACCAGCGTCGTCGGCAGGGACAGGCCGGTCCGCTCGCCGAGCCGGTTGCGGAACTGCACGGCGGACAGCGAGTCGAACCCGGAGTCCCGGAAGGACACCTCCCACTGGAGGTGGTCCGGCGCCGCGTGGCCGAGGACCGCGGCCGCCTCGGCGCGCACCAGGTCGCGCAAGTACGTCTCCGCTTCGGCCCGGCCCATCTCCGCGAACCGGTCGCCCTGCTGCTCCGCGCTCGCCCTGCGGCGCTCGCCGCGCGGCACGAGACCGCGCAGCACCACCGGCACCTGCGCGGCGTCGCGGCGCAGCGCCGCCAGGTCGAGCGGCGCGGGCGCGACCACGGCGAGCCCGGTGGCGAGGGCGGCGTCGAAGAGAGCGCACGCCTCGTCCCCCGCGATCACCCGCAGGCCCGGCTGCCCGCCCTCGACCATGCGGCCCCAGGCGAGGGACACCGCGGGCAGGCCGCTCGCCGCGCGGTGCCCGGCGAGGGCGTCCGAGTAGGCGTTCGCCGCGGCGAAGTTGGCCTGCCCGGGGCTGCCGAGCAGGCCGACCACCGAGGAGAACAGCGCGAACAGGGCGGGCGGTGCGTCGGCGGTCAGCTCGTGCAGGTGCCGGGCCGCGTCCACCTTGGGCCGCAGCACGGCCGCGACGCGTTCCGGGGTCAGCGCGGTGAACACCCCGTCGTCCAGGACGTTCTCGGTGTGCACGACGCCGGTCAGCGGGTGTTCGGCCGGGATGGCCGCGAGCAGCGCGCGCACCGCCTCGCGGTCGGCCAGGTCGCAGGCCGCCACCGTGGCCGTCGCGCCCAGGGCGGCGAGGTCGTCCCGCAGCCGCTCGGCGGGCGAGCCGGGGCCGTGCGGGGCGGCGAGCACCAGGTGCCGCACCCCGTACGCGGTGACCAGGTGCCGGGCGAACAGCGCGCCCAGCTCCCCGTCGGCGCCGGTGACCAGCACGGTGCCGCCGTCCGCGAGGGCGGGCGGCGCTGCGTCAGGCACGGCCGCGATAGCGAGCCTCGGCGCGAACAACTGCCCGGCGCGGACGGCCAGTTGGGGCTCGCCCGCCTGGGCCACCAGGGGCAGCTGGTCGACGGACGCCGGGTCGTCGTCCAGGTCGACGAGGACGATACGGTCGGGGTGCTCCGCCTGGGCGGAGCGCAGCAGGCCCCACACGGCGGCACCGGCCGGGTCCGCCACGCCGTCCCGCGCGCCGACGGCCTGCGCGCCCCGGGTCACCACGACGAGGCGGTTGTCCGGCAGGTCCTCCTGAGCCAGCCAGGACCGGGCCGCGTCGAGCGCCCGCGCCACGGCCCGGTGCGCGGCGGCGACCGGGTCAGCGGCTTGGTCCGGCCGCGACGGCTCGACCAGGAGCACGTCCCAGGGGGTGAAGGACGCCGCGGCCTCGGCGGCGTCGGCGAAGCGCAGCGGCGCGATCGCGGCGATGTCGCCGGTGGCTTCGCCGAGCAGGGCGAGCAGGCTCTCCGGCTCGTCGTCGGCCACCGGTGCCACCGGCGTCCACTCGGGTGCGAACAGGCGAGCCGCACCGGCGGACACCGGCGCCGCGCCGCCGTCCCGCGGCGTCAGGACCGCCGGGAGGAGGCGCACGGAGTCGGCCACGAGGACGGGGAGCCCGGCCTCGTCGACGGCCTCCAGGCGGAACGCGTCGGAACCGGCGGGGGCCAGGCGCACGCGCACGACCGTCGCCCCGGTGGCGTGCAGGGCGACGCCCTCCCAGGCGAGCGGGAGCAGCGCGGAGCCGTCCGGGCCCGCCCCGGGTCCGCCGGTGAGCAGCGGCTGCACGGCGGCCTCCAGGAGGGCCGGGTGGATCCCGAAGCCGTCGACGCCCGTGACTGCCCCTTCGGGCAGGCGGACCTCGGCGAACAGCTCGTCGCCCCTGCGCAGCACGGACGTGAGGCCCTGGAACGCCTCGCCGTACCGGTGACCGGCGTCGGCGAGGTCCTCGTACGCCCAGTCCACCGCCGTGGCCCCGGCCGGCGGCCAGACGGCCGGTTCGGCGTCGGCCCGCCCGGCGGCGGGGGCGAGGACGCCGGTGGCGTGGCGGGTCCACTCCGGCGGCGTGCCGTCACCGTCCCGTCCGGGGTCTTCGGCGGGCCGGGAGTGGATCTCCACGGTCCGCCGCCCGGCCGCGTCGGGCTCCCCGGTCACGACCTGTACGCGTACGGCGCCCTCGTCGGGCAGCACGAGCGGCTCGGTGACGGTGAGTTCGGCGAGGTCGGGGCAGCCGGTGGCGTCCCCGGCGCCGATCGCCAGGTCCACCAGGGCCGCCGCGGGCAGCACCGGCACCCCGGCGACGACGTGGTCGGCCAGCCACGGGTGGGTGGCGGTCGAAAGGCGGCTCGTGAACACCGTCTCGTCCCGGCCCGCCACGGCGACGGCCGTGCCGAGCAGGGCGTGCCCCGCGGTGTCGGTGTCCTCGCCCGCGGCGGTGGCGGCGGCCTCGGCGGCCCAGTACCTGCGGCGCTCGAACGGATAGGTGGGCAGGGCCGTGCGGCCCGCTCCGGTGCCCGCGAACACGGCCGCCCAGTCGACGGCCGCCCCGGCGACGAACAGCTCCCCCACGCCGTCGAGCACGGCGTGCACGGCCGGTCGCCCGGCGGCGAGCAGCGGCACCGAGCCGTCGAGCACCCGCGGTCCGCCGGACTCGGCGCACCGGGTCACGCCGTGCTCGGCGAGCCAGCGCGCGGCGGTCGCACCGCCCTCGGTCCCGTCGAGGCCCAGCGGCTCCCCGGCGGTGAGCGGTCGCCCGGTGCGCAGCGAAAGCACGGGGATCCGCGGTGTCTCGTACGTCACCTCTGCCGCGTCCTCGGCCGTCAGGAGGCGGCCCGTGTCGGCCAGGGACAGTGCCCCGGCGACGTGTGCGGCGGCGATCTCGCCGACGCCGGTGCCCGCGACGCAGCCGACGCCGACGCCCCAGGCCTTGACCAGGCGGAACAGCGCCACCTCCGCGGCGAACCCGGCCGCCTTCGGGCCCTGTTCGCCGAGCCCGGCCAGGATCTCGTCGTACGCCTCCGCGTACCCGGGCAGCGTCTCGTACAGCGCGGGCTCGGGTCCGTCCGCGGCCCCGGTGAACAGGAACGCGGTCCGGCCGTCGCCCGCCGCGGGCGCGTCCGCCCCGGCGAGGGCCCGCAGCCCGGTCAGGGCGTCGGCGCCGCCGCCGGTGACGAGCACCGCGCGGTGGTCGAACGCGGCGCGCTGCGCCAGCGAGAACCCGACGTCGAGCGCGTCAGGACCGGTGCCGGACTCCAGGAGCGCGAGCAGCCGCTCGGCCTGTGCGCGCAGGGCCGTCGGCGACTTGGCCGAGAGCACCCACGGCACCACCGGCAGGGACACCTCGGCCGGGGCACCGGCCGGGGGCTCGGGGGCCTGCTCCAGGATGACGTGGGCGTTGGTGCCGCTGAGCGCGAACGCGGACACCGCGGCCCGGCGCGGCCGGTCGAGCTCCGGCCAGGGGCGCTCCTCGGTGAGCAGTTCCACCGCGCCCGACGACCAGTCCACCGCCGAGGTCGGCTTGTCGATGTGCAGGGTCTTGGGCAGCACCCCGTGCCGCATGGCCATGATCGCCTTGACCAGGCCACCGGCTCCCGCGGCGTGCTGGGCGTGCCCGATGTTCGACTTCACCGAGCCGAGCCAGGCGGGCCGGTCCGCGGGCCGCTCCCGGCCGTACGTCGCCATCAGGGCCTCGGCCTCGATGGGGTCGCCGAGCTGGGTGCCGGTGCCGTGCGCCTCGATGAGGTCCACATCGGCGGGTGCGACACCGGCGTTGGCGAGGGCCTGGCGGATGACGCGCTGCTGCGAGGGGCCGTTGGGCGCGGTCATGCCGTTGGAGGCGCCGTCGGAGTTCACCGCGCTGCCCCGGACCAGCGCGAACACCGTGTGCCCGTTGCGCCGGGCGTCGGAGAGCCGCTCCAGGACGAACAGGCCCACGCCCTCGGACCAGCCGGTGCCGTCGGCGGACTCGTCGAACGCCTTGGACCTGCCGTCGGGCGCGAGGGTGCGCTGCCGGGAGAACTCGACGAACCCGATGGGCTGCGCCATCACGGTCGCGCCGCCCGCGAGCGCGAGGCCGCACTCGCCGCTGCGCAGCGCGTTCGATGCGAGGTGCAGCGACACGAGGACCGACGAGCAGGCGGTGTCGATGGACATCGTCGGGCCTTCGAGGCCGAGGACGTAGGAGATCCGGCCGGAGCCGAAGGAGGTCGTGGAGCCGGTCAGGAGGTAGCCCTCGGCGCCCCCTTCGGCCGCGCCCGCGCCCGCCCCGTACTCCTGCGCGGTCAGACCGGTGTAGACGCCGGTGTCGCTGCCGCGCAGCGACTGCGGGTCGATGCCGCCGCTCTCCAGGGCCTCCCACGAGGTCTCCAGGAGCAGCCGCTGCTGCGGGTCCATGGCGAGGGCCTCGCGCGGCGAGATGCCGAAGAAGCCCGCGTCGAAGTCGGCGGCGTCGTAGAGGAAGCCGCCTTCCCGCGTGTAGAAGGTGCCCGGCTTGTCGGGGTCGGGGTCCCACAGCCGCTCGATGTCCCAGCCGCGGTCGTCCGGCATGTCCCCGATCGCGTCGACGCCGTCGGCGACGAGCCGCCACAGGCCCTCGGGCGTGCTGGCCCCGCCGGGGAAGCGGCAGGCCATCCCGACGATCGCGATGGGCTCGTTCGCACCGCCGGAGCCCGGGACGGCCGCCGCGACCGCCGCGGCCGGGGCCGCGAGGTCGCCGCTCAGCTCGGCGAGGACGTACGCGGCGAGCGCCGAGGTCGTCGGGTAGTCGAACACCACGCCGGGCGACAGGCGCAGGCCCGTGACGGCGGTGAGGCGGTTGCGCAGCTCGACGGCCGTGAGGGAGTCGAAGCCCAGGTCCCGGAACGGCACGGTCTCGCTGATCCGCTCGCCCGCGGCGAACTGGAGCACCGCGGCCACCTCGGTCCGCACCAGCTCGGTGACGTGCTCGTGCCGGTCCTGCTCGGGCAGCGCGGCGAGCCGTCCGGCAAGGGCCCGCTGGTCGCCCGCGCCGTGCCGGACCACCCGGCGCGCGGGGCGGCCGACGAGGCCGCGCAGCATCGCGGGGACCGGGACGGAGCCGGACCGCAGCGTCCGCAGGTCGAGCCGCGCCGGCAGGGTCACCGCGCTGTCGAGCGCGAGCGCCCGGTCGAACAGGGCAGGCCCGACCTCCGGCGGGATGGGCCGGAGCCCCGTCTGCTTCAGCTGCTCTGCGGCACCGGCCTGCATGCCGCCGTCGGTGCCCCACAGGCCCCAGCCCAGGGACACGGCGGGCAGGCCGTGGGCGCGGCGGTGGAGCGCGAGCGCGTCGAGGAAGTGGTTGGCGGCCGTGTATCCGGCCTGCCCCGCGTTGCCCAGCGTGCCCGCGAGGGACGAGAAGAGGGCGAAGAGGGCGAGGGGTTGGTGGCGGGTGAGGTGGTGGAGGTGCCAGGCGGCGTCGACTTTGGGGCGCAGGACGGTGGTGAGGCGGTCG
>NZ_JOJM01000082.1 GCF_000720325.1 Streptomyces sp. NRRL B-1347 | reverse complement strand
CAGCAGCCCCGCGATCGCCCGCAGCAGCGTCGACTTGCCCGACCCGTTCGACCCGATCAACCCGATCGCCTCACCCCGGTACGCGGTGAAACTCACCCCCCGCACCGCGTGCACCTTGCGCACACCCGGCGACTCGCCCCGCCGCACGATCCGGCTCAACGCCGCCGTCGCACTGCCCTTCCCCGTCTTCCCGCCGTTCACCCGGTACACGATGTGCAGCTCGTCGGCGATCACGGTGGGAGTGCGTTCGTGCTGCTCAGCCGCGTCCATAGGTGTCCTCCGCCTTCCAGAAGTAGATGAATCCGCCGACCCCGGCGAGCAGCGCCCAGCCCACGGCCCACGCCCACACGTGCGCGGGCAGCCGGCCCGCGTGGAAGCTGTCGATGAGCGCGAAGCGCATCAGGTCGATGTAGACGGCGGCCGGGTTGGCCTCCAGGAGCGCGGTCAGCGCGCGCGGCAGGTCCCGGTCGGCGAGGACCTTGTCGATGCTCCACATCACCCCGGACGCGTACATCCACGTCCGCAGGACGAACGGCATCAGCTGGGCGACGTCCGGGGTCCGCGCGCCGAGCCGGGCGAGGGCGAGCGCGAGTCCGGCGTTGAAGGTGAACTGGAGCGCGAGCGCGGGCACGGCGAGGAGCCAGGACGCGGTGGGCGGCACGCCGAAGCACAGCAGGATCGCAAGCAGCGCGACCATGGAGAAGAGCAGCTGCTGGAGCTGCTGGAGGCAGTACGAGATCGGCAGCGCGGCCCGGGGGAAGTGCAGCGCGCGCACCAGGCCGAGGTTGCCGGAGACGGCGCGCGTGCCCGCGAGGGCGGACTGCTGCGTGAAGGTGAACACGAAGACGCCGGTGACCAGGAACGGCACGTAGTCGGGCACGTCGTGCTTGGTGTTCATCAGGACGCCGAAGACGAAGTAATAGACGGCCGCGTTGAGCAGCGGCGTCATGACCTGCCAGAGCTGGCCGAGCCTCGCCTGGCTGTACTGGGCGGTGAGCCGGGCGGTGGCGAAGGCCGTGACGAAGTGGCGCCGCTGCCACAGCCGGCGCACATAGGTGCCGAGCGGGACGCGGGCGCCGCTGACCGTGAGGCCGTGGCGGGCGGCGAGCTCGGCGGGCGGCAGGGTCGTGGGCGGGGCCGGGGGCCGGGCGGGGGACTTCTCCAGGACTTGGGTCACGTCCGCTGCTTTCGCTCGGGGGCGCGGGGCGCGGGGGCGCCGACGGGGTGGACGGCACGGGGCGTCTCCACGTCGGGACGGGTCCGTACCGTCGTGACGTCGACAGTAGGACGTCCCGACGTCGGGACGCAACCGTTTCGTCGTCACGCTCTATGCTGTCCCCATGACGACGCGCGACAAGAAGCCGGGTGAGCAGGGCCGCAGGGCACCGGCCGGGGCCGCCGTGCTCCGCGAGGATGTGACCGAGGCCATCCGGGCCGCCGTCTTCGAGGAGCTCGCGGCCGTCGGGTACGCGCGCATGTCGATCGAGGGCATCGCGCGCCGCGCGGGCGTCGGCAAGACCGCCGTCTACCGCCGCTGGCGCTCCAAGCTGCACCTCGTCCTCGACCTGGTGTCGGCGGTCGCGGTCCAGGGCCTGCCCACGCCCGACACCGGCTCCCTGGAGGGCGATCTGCGCCTGCTGTACGAGGTGACGTCGCGCGCCCTGCGCCACCCCGTCGCCTCCCAGGTCATCCCCGACCTGATGGCCGAGGCGGCCCGCAACCCGGAGATCGAGGCGGCCCTGCAGCAGGCGCTCCGCGAGGGCCAGCACGGCGTCGCCAGCGGCATCGTGGCCCAGGCCGCCGCGCGCGGCGAACTGCGCGCGGGCCTGGACGAGGAACTGGCCCTCGACCTGATGTCGGGCCCGCTGTACTGGCGCGCGGTGGTGGTCCGCGGCGAGCTGCCCAAGGGCTATGTGGAGCGCCTGACGGGCGCGACGGCGGCGGCCCTCAAGGCGCTGTAGCCGACGGCGGCCGCCCCGGGGGTGTAGCGGGCTACACCCCCGATCTGGGAGCGTCCTCCCTGGCCCCGCACCCGCCCCGACCGGCAGGGTCGAGACGTACGGAAGTCCTCCGCGACCAGCGGACGCCCCGAAAGGCCTCGTCATGAAGTCCCTGCTCTGGCTCGTGCTCGCTCTCGGCGTGATCGTCAACGCGTTCAGCAGCGTCGTCTTCGACGGCGCGCAGCAGGTCGTCATCAGCGTGATCACCGGCCTCGCCGTCATCGGCTCGATCACGGGCCTGGTCCTGACCCGTGAGCGCCACTCGTAACCTGTGCCCATGCGAGAGACGCTGGAGCGCGCCGACCGCGCGTCCATGCAGCTGTTGGCGGGCGCGGGCCTCGCGCTCGTCTCGTACGTGTTCGTCGGTGTGCTGCTCTTCACGGCCGTCGCGTCCCTCATCGTCGTCGGCCTCGGCGTCCTGCCGGAGACGGTGCTGCTGCTGCGGCGCCTCGCCCGGTTCAAACGGCGGCAGGTCGCGCGCGGGTCCGGCGTCGAGATCCCCGAGGCGTACGCGCCGCTGGACGGTCCGCTCACCGCGCGCGTCCGCACGGCGCTGCGGGACCCCGGCACCTGGCGCGATCTGCGCTGGCTCGTCGCGCACTTCGCGTACGGGCTCGTCCTCTTCTACGCCATGCTCGTGCTCTGGGTCTTCGGCGCCTTCGTCGACGGCGTGTGGTGCGGTCTGCTGCGCCGCAGGGCCCTCGTGCTGCCGCTGCTCGGTCGGCTCGCCGCGCTCGACGCGGCCTGGTCACGGGTGCTGCTCAGGCCCGCGCCGCAGGCCCTGCGCGCCGCCGAACTCGCCGAGCGCGTCGAGGAGCTGACCGCCACGCGAGCGGACGCCGTCGCCGCGCACGGCGCCGAACTGCGCCGCATCGAACGGGACCTGCACGACGGCACGCAGGCCCGCCTGGTCGCCCTCTCGATGCGCGTCGGCCTCGCCAAGCGCGCCTACGACAAGGACCCCGACGCCGCCCGCAAGCTCCTCGACGACGCACAGCAACAGGCCGAGGAGGCCCTCACCGAACTGCGGCACGTGGTCCGCGGCATCCACCCGCCGATCCTGACGGACCGGGGCCTGGTCGGCGCCGTGCGCGCGCTCGCCGCGGGCAGCGGGCTCGCCGTGGCGGTGCGCGACGACGGCGTCGAGGACGGCCCCCGGGCCCCGGCCGCCGTCGAGGCCGCCGCGTACTTCGTGGTCGCCGAGGCCCTCACCAACGCCGCCAAGCACAGCGGGGCCGCGCACGCCTCGGTGGACCTGGCCCGGCAGCGCACGGGCCTGCGGATCGCCGTACGCGACGAGGGGCGCGGGGGCGCGGACGAGACGGGTACCGGCAGCGGACTGCTCGGCATGCGGCGCAGGGTCGCCGCGCTCGACGGGATCATGGAGGTGAACAGCCCCGCCGGGGGGCCGACCGTGATCGAAGTGGAGCTGCCGTGCGTGTGGTGATCGCCGAGGACAACGCCCTGCTGCGGGAAGGCCTCGTGCTGCTGCTCTCGACCTCCGGGCACGAGGTCGCCGCCGTCGCGGCCACCGGGCCCGAGATCCTGCCCGCGCTCCTCGAACACCGGCCCGACGTCGCGGTCCTGGACGTCCGCATGCCGCCCGGCTTCCGCGACGAGGGGCTGCGCGCCGCCCTCGCCGCGCGCCGTGAGCTGCCGGGCCTGCCGGTGCTCGTCCTCTCCCAGTACGTCGAGGAGACGTACGCGGCGGAGCTGCTCGGCGGGGGCGCGGGCGGGGTCGGCTACCTCCTCAAGGACCGGGTCGGGCGGGTCGACGAGTTCCTCGACGCGCTGGAGCGGGTGGCGGGCGGCGGCACCGCGCTCGACCCCGAGGTCGTCACGGAGCTCCTGACCCGGCGGCGGGACGACCCCCTCGACTCCCTCACGCCGCGCGAGCGCGAGGTCCTCCACCTCATGGCCGAAGGGCGGGACAACGCCTCCATCGCCGCCGCGCTCGTGGTCTCCGACCGGGCCGTCAGCAAGCACATCGGCAACGTCTTCCTCAAGCTCGGCCTGCCCCCGTCGGACTCCGGCCACCGGCGCGTCCTCGCGGTCCTGGCGTATCTGAACCGGGGCTGAGCCCTGCCCGTGCCGTGTGGACCCGGCCCGGCACGGGTGTGGCACGGCCCGTGCCGGGGCGGGCCGGGGTCAGCTGAAGACGACGGAGCGGAGCTTCAGCCGGTCGCCCAGGATCTTGCCCGGGTTCATGACGTAGAAGACGTCGCCGTCGCAGTCCGCGTCGACGAACACCGTGGCCACGGACAAGGTGAGGTTCTTGGGCGCGTACGCGGGGATCTCCTCCGTCGCGCCGGGGATGTTGATGCACTCCAGGCTCTTGGGGTTGGCGAGGCCGCCGGGGACGGGATCGCCCGCCGCGTTGCGGTAGGTGTAGAGGAAGTTGCCGGTGGCCGCATTCGAGGGTGTGGGGACGGTGACCACGAGCGCGAGCGCGCCGAGAGCGGAAGCGAGGGTGGTGCGAAGACGCATGGGGACATTCCTCTTTCCTTGGTGGTGTTGACCAGGGGGTCAATCACTCGGCAGCACATCTGCCCCGGAGCCATGGAGCGGTAAGCGGAATCGTTCCGGCGCACGGGGGGGGGATCTTGGGGGCGCGAGGGAGTGCGGCAGCGCACGCCGGGTGTGGCCGCGCGCCAGGTGCCGCTCGCGGCAGCCCCCCCGGCACCTCATGCCCGGGGATAGCGGCCCCGCAGCGCCCCACGGGCGGGCAGGAGCGTGCCCGCGCAGACCGTGGCGGAGGTCAGGGCGACGACGAGCGCGGCCTGGAGGAGCGGCAGGCGCGGGAGGGTCCCGGCCGAGGTGAGCGTGAAGGCAGTGAGGGGGACCAGGGCGACGGCCGTGCCGACGGCGAGGCCCGTGAGCGCGACGGCCCCGGCCTCCAGGCGCAGCATGCGCCGGAGCTGGGCCCGCCCGGCCCCCACCCGCCGCAGCAGCGCGAGCTCGGGCTGCCGCCCCACCCCGATGAGGGCGAGGGTGGACAGCACGGAGAGGGCGGTGAAGCCGCCGGTCGCGGCGACGACGGCCCCGGTGACCACGTCGGCCAGGGCCTGGTCCGCGGGCGCGACCCGCACCGCGTCCCGCACGGCACCGGCTCCCTGGGAGAGCCGCGCCCCGGGCACGGCGGACCGTACCGCGGCCGGGACGCCGGGACGCTCCGCGGCCACCAGGACGCGCCGCTCCCCGGGCCCGCCCCCCGACATGTGGCGGACCAGTTCGTCGCGGGGGAGCAGGAAGTCCCCGAGGCCCAGGCCGCGTTCGTAGACCGCGATGACGCGCGGGCGGACCGCGGTGCCGTCGCCGAGGCGCAGGGACACCGGGGAGCCGACGCCCGCGTCCAGGTCACGGGCGCGCTCCCGGCTGATCGCGACCGTCCCAGGGCGCAGCCGGGCCAGGGCGCCCTCGGTGACGGCGGGGTCCAGGGTCCGGAGCGGGCCGGGGGCCGTCACGCCCAGGACGGGGAGGCGGTCCAGGCGCGGGGAGCCCGCCTCGCTGCGGGCCACGACCACCGTGCTGTGGACGACCTCGGTGGCCGCCCGCACCCCGGGCGCCGCGCGCAGCCGGTCGAGGGCCCCGGCGGGCAGGCCCCCGTCGGCCCGGACGACGAGGTCGGCGCGGACGGCGTCGCGCAGCTGGGCGCCCGCCGCGTGCGTCAGCGTGGCGCCCGCCGACAGCTGGACGCCCATGAAGGCCGTGACGAGGACGACGGGCGTGATCGCCGCGCCCAGACGGCCCGCGGTGGCCGAGCAGTTGGCGGCCGCGAGGTGCCCGCCCGGTCCTCCGGCGCGCCGCAGCGGCCCGCCGAGTACGCACAGCGCGCCGCGCGCGATCCACGGCCCGAGCAGCGCGCACCCGATGACCAGGGCGAGGGCCGCGGCGCTCGCCGCGGCGGCGGCCGCCTGGCCGTGCTGCAGCGCGGCCGTCCCCGCCGAGGTGACGCCGACGCCGAGCAGGACGAGCCCGGTGACGCGGCGGGCGGTCCCCGGCTCCGGCTCGCGCAGGGCCTCGGCCGGGCGCGCCTTCGCCGTGCGCGCGCACGCGAACAGGGCCGCGAGGCGGGCGATGAGGAGCGTCACGCCCGCCGTGCCGAGAGGAAGCGCCAACAGCCAGACGGGAGTGGGCAGTTCCAGGCCGGGCGGCAGCGCGTCGCGGGCGGCGAGCAGGGCGCGCAGACCCGCGTACGCCGGGACGGCGAGCACCGCGCCGAGCAGCCCCGCGGCCACGGCGACGCGGCCCACCTCGCGGCCCACCGCGCCGCGCAGCTGCCGCGGTGTCGCGCCCACGGCCCGCAACAGGCCCAGCTCGTGGGCCCGTTGCCGCAGGGCCTGCGCCACCGTGGAGGAGACGACGAGGAGCGCGACGAGGACCACGGAGCCCGCCACCGCGCCGAGCAGCTCCAGGAGGCCCGCGCGGGCGGGCGCGGCGGCCAGGTGTTCCGCCGCGCCCCGGCCGTTCCCGGTGAGGACGCGCAGCCGGGCCGCGTCGCCCTCGGCCCGGCGGTCCGCGCCGCGCAGGCCCGCCCGCTCCAGGGCCGCGCGCACCCGGTCGTGGACGTCGGCGGTGCGGACGCCGGGCCGCGCCACGACGCCGACGGCGTCCACGGTGCCCGTCCCCGGGGCCAGGCGGCGGGCCTCGGCCGCGGTGAAGTAGACGGCCGACCGGGGGCCGTGCGCGGTGCCGACGACCCGGTACGCCGCCTCGGCGTCGCCGACCCGCAGCAGCACGCGGGACCCGGGGGCGTGGCCGCCGCCCACGACGATCTCGCGGTCGTGCCGGGGCGGGTGTCCGGCGCGCAGCGCGTACGGCGCGAGGCGGGCCGCCTCCCAGGGGCGGCCGGTCGCCGCGCGGCCCCCGGCACCGACGGGGAACACCCGGTCCGCCACCGCGTTCCGCACCCCGGGGACCGCGCGCACCACGTCCAGGGCGCGTTCCGGCACCCGGACGCGCTCGGTGAGCCCGGCCGTGGCCGTCTCGGGCTCGGAGCCCCACGGCTTGGTCGTGTAGCGGGTGTGCTGGTCCCCGGCGACCACGAGGTCGGCGGCGGCGTAGCGCTCCACGCGCGCGTGGCCGAGGCCCGCGGAGGCCACGGCGAGCGCGAACGTGCCGAGCAGGGCCGAGGTGAGCACCAGCGCGGCGAAGACGGCCGCCCAGGCCTTGCGGTGGGTGCGCGCCGCGCGGGCCGCGAGCAGCGACGCCGCCTTCACGCCGCCACCGCCGCATGGCCGACGCGGCGCAGCACGTCCCGCACGCGCGGCGCGTCCGGGCGGTGCAGCGCCGCCACGAGCCGTCCCTGCGCCAGGAACACCGCCTCGTCGCACCAGGCCGCCGCGGCCGGGTCGTGCGTGACCATCACGACGGTGTGGCCGTCGTGGTCCACGGCCTGGCGCAGGAGCGAGAGGACGTCGTGGGCCGTCTCGGGGTCCAGGGCGCCGGTGGGCTCGTCGGCGAAGACGACGGCGGGCTCGGTGACCAGGGCGCGGGCGATCGCGACGCGCTGCTGCTGGCCGCCGGAGAGCTCGGTTGGGCGGTCGTCGGCGCGGTCGGCGAGCCCGACGGCGGCGAGCGCCCGGGTCGCGGGGCCGTGCGGGTCGGCGGCGGCGCCGAGGAGCAGCGGCAGGGCGACGTTCTCGGCGACGCTCAGCGAGGGGACGAGGTTGTGGGTCTGGAAGACGAAGCCGACGCGCTCCCGGCGCAGGTCCGTGAGCCGGGCCTCCTTGAGGCCGTCGAGCGCGACGCCTTCGATCCGTACGGTGCCGGAGGTCGGGCGGTCGAGCCCCGCCGCGCACTGCAGGAGCGTCGACTTGCCCGACCCCGAGGGCCCCATGACCGCGAGGAAGCGGCCGCGCGGCACGACCAGGTCCACGGGGTGCAGGGCCACGAGCGTGCCGCGCCGGTAGGTGCGCCCGACGCCGTCGAGCGTCAGCGCGTGGCTCTCGGTGCGTCGTTCGCCGACCGTCTCCCGCGCGGGGCCGCGCCGCCTGAACATGCCGTACGTCCTCTCCGTGACCGTCGCGGCGATCGCGCCGCCCGCCGGAGGAAACGCTAGGAATCAGGGCCGGTGCGCCGCGAGGGAGCGCGGTACCGGAGCGAGGGTGGAGCCTGCTACACCCCCGGGTGTCCGGCGGGGTCGCGCAACAGCTCCACCAGGGCCGAGATGCTCTGGTCGCCGCGGCCCTCGGCCATCGCCCGGCGCAGCAGGTCGTGCATCGGCCCGTGCCAGCGCACGTCGAGGCCGTTCTCGGTGCCGATCTCCTCGTCGTACGGGATGCCCGCGTGGAAGATCTCGACGGAGGAGAGCGGGTCGGCGTAGTCGCCGCGGTCGATCTCCGCCGCGTAGTGCGGCAGCAGGGAGATGATCATCTCCAGCCACTTCTCGGTGTGCGGCACCAGCGTCTCCGCCTTCAGGCCGCGCGCGGTGACGAGGGCGGCGCCCTGGAAGAAGCCGAGCAGGGCGGGCAGCAGGGTGCCGCCGACGGCCAGCTCGTACAGGGCGGCGAGGTCCGGCTCCGGGCCGAGGAACTGGGTGTCGCCGCCCAGGACGCGCAGCGTCTGCTCGTGCTCGTCGAACACGGCCCGGTCGCCGCCGTAGTACAGCAGGGTGTCGGGCTTGCCGACGGCCGTCGGCACGTTCTTGACCGCGCCGTCGAGGAAGCGGGCGCCGTGCCCGGTGGCCCAGGAGGCCATGGTGCGGGCGCCGGACGGACTGCCGGAGTTGAGGGTGACCAGGGCGCGCCCGGCGAGCTCGGCGGCGGCCGGTGCCAGGGCGGCGAGGGTCGCGTCGTACGTCGTCAGGCAGACGACGGTCAGTGGGCTCGCGGCGACGGCCGCGCGGATGTCGGGGGCGTGCGCGGCGCCCTGCTCGACGAGGGGCGCGGCCTTCTCGGGGCTGCGGTTCCAGACGGTGGTGGGATGCCCGGCCGCGAGGTAGGCCGAGGCGAGCGCGGCGCCCATGGCGCCGAGTCCGACGACGGTCACGGGCGTGCGGGCAGGCGTGGGCATGGGGGCTCCAATGCTGGGGTGGGGTGGGGGCGTTGACCGCTCACCCCAGCCTGGATTCAGCTGTCGCGTTCCTCAAGTACCCACTATTTAGTGGGGTACTTACCGTTCGGTGCGCGTGGCGGGGCGCCTGCGCGCCCGGCGGGTCGCTTACGCGCGCTCCGCCTCGGGGTGCAGCCGCAGCCAGCCCGCCCACGCCGACTCGACCATCTCGCGCACGTCCCGCTTGGCCGACCAGCCGAGCTCGGCCGTGATGCGGTCGGCGGCGGCGACGACGCGCGCCGGGTCGCCCGCGCGGCGCGCGGTGACCTCGGCGGGGACGGCGTACCCGGTGACGTCGGCGATGAGGTCGACCATCTCGCGGACCGAGACGCCTTCGCCCTTGCCGATGTTGAGGGTCAGATCGGTGCCCTCGGGCACTTCGGTGAGGCGCCGGGCGGCGGCCACGTGGGCCTCGGCGACGTCGCTGATGTGGATGTAGTCGCGCACGCAGGTGCCGTCGGGCGTGGGGTAGTCGGCGCCGAAGATCCGCGGGGCCTCGCCGTGGGTGAGCTTCTCGAAGACCATCGGGACGATGTTGTAGACGCCGGTGTCGGCCAGGTCGGGGGAGGCCGCCCCCGCCACGTTGAAGTAGCGCAGGCAGGCCGTGCGCAGGCCCGTGGCGCGGCCCGTGGCGCGGGCCAGCCACTCGCCCGCGAGCTTCGTCTCGCCGTACGGGCTCATCGGCAGGCAGGGCGTTTCCTCGGTGACGAGGTCGACGTCCGGCATGCCGTACACCGCGGCGGACGACGACAGGACGAAGGCCGGGACGCCCGCGTCCGTCATGGTCTCCAGGAGGACCCTGAGCCCTTCCACGTTCTCGCGGTAGTAGCGCAGGGGCTGCTCCACGGACTCGCCGACCTGCTTCTTGGCGGCGAGGTGGATGACGCCGGTGACCTCGTGCTCCGCCAGGGCGCGGGCGAGCGGCCCGGCGTCCAGGGTCGAGCCGGTCACGAGCGGCACGTCGGCGGGCAGGCGCGCGGCGATGCCGGTGGACAGGTCGTCGTAGACCACCGTCCGCTCGCCCGCCTCGGTCATGGCGCGTACGACATGTGCGCCGATGTAGCCGGCGCCGCCGGTGATCAGCCAGGTCATGGTCAGCTCGTCCCGTCGTGTCGTCTGTCGTGTCGTTCGTCGTCTGTCGTGGGTCGTCCCGGAAGGTGCAGTCTCGCAGAGGCGGGGTGAGGGGTGTGTCAGTGGGCGTTTCCTCCCGGGCGCAGAGCGCGCAGCAGGCGCCCGAGCCGCCGCCGCGCGACCCCGGCGACGCCGAGCGCGCCCGGCGCGAGCCGCACGGCCAGGTTCCCGGCCTGGGTCGCGTACGGCTGGACGAGCAGGACGCCGCGCCGCCCGTTCGGCACCACCGTGCGGCGCAGCAGGCCGGGTCCGGTCAGCGCCCGGGCCGTGGTCTCGCGGGTCGTGCCGTCGTCGAAGAGCAGCCGCACCCGCAGGTCGAAGACGCCGGTGTCGAGCGCGCCGAGGTCGAGGCGCATCTCCGCCTCCCAGGTGCCGTCCGGCGCCACGGGGCCGAACGCGGCCGTGCGGCGCAGGCCAGGGCGGCCGCCGTCCCGGGGCACGAGCTCCACGTCGACCACGCCGGGACCGGCCTGTGCCACCCGCCCGTACAGCTCGTGCAGGCGCAGCCGCAGCGTGCCCGCGCGCGGGCGCAGCTCGGCGTCGACGGCGAGCGGGAGCAGCCGCAGCGGGCGGTGGAGGAGGTGGTCGAGGGTGATCTGCGGCAGGTCGTCGGACCAGACGGGGGTGGCGTCGGCCGCGCGCGCGTATGGCGGGGCGAGCCGGGCCGGGCGCGCGGCCACCTGCTGGAGCCGGGCCAGGTCGCGGGGGTGCGGCGAGGCGAGCAGGACCCGGGCGATGACGCGTCCGGGCGCGGGCGCGGCCTCCAGGTCGGCGGCGTCGAACTCCGTCAGGTACGCGCGCGTGAGCGCCCACCACTCGCGCTGGTACGCCGTGCCGCGCGCGGGCAGCTCGCGGGTGTACATGCGCAGGGAGTGGTCGAGGAACTTGGCGCGGGCCGCCCGCGCGAGCGCCTTGCCGCCGCTGTCCCCGGACGCGCGCAGGATGTCCACGGCCTGGCGGTGGGCGCCGACGCGGGCCTTCCAGTTGGCGATCCCGGACCGGTCGAGGGAGATCGACAGCTTGGCGGCGGCGCGCCGCACGTGCCACACGTAGACGGGGTCGGGGACGAGCGCGATGCGCGGCGCGGCGGCCAGGACGCGGGCGCCGAAGACGAAGTCCTCGTAGAGGAAGCGCCCTTCGGGGAAGCGGACGCCGTGCTCGCGCAGGAAGTCGGTGCGGTAGAGCTTGTTGACGCAGAGCGTGTCGTGGACCAGGCGCGGGCGCAGCTCGGGGCGGGCGACGAGCGCGGGCTTGCGGTACAGCTCGGGCTGCCAGGGCACCTCGCGCCCGGACGGCAGCTCGCGGCGCACGCACAGCCCGGACGCGACCTCGGCGCCGTGCCGCGCGGCGGCCGCGAGCAGGGCCTCGGCCGCGCCGGGCGGCAGCACGTCGTCGCTGTCGAGGAACATCACGTAGTCGCCGGTCGCGGCGTCGATCCCGGCGTTGCGCGGGGCGCCGCAGCCGCCGCTGTTGGCCGCGCGGCGCAGCACCTTGAGGCGTGGCTCGGTGTCGGCGAGGTCGTGCAGGACCGCGAGGCTGTCGTCCGTCGAGCAGTCGTCGACGGCGATCACCTCCCGTACGACGGGGCCCTGGGCGAGTGCGGAGCGCACCGCGTCCGGGAGGTGCGGGGCGTCGTTGTAGCCGATCACGACGACGGTGACACACGGGGCCGACGGCTGCGCCTGAGGTGAATTCCGTTCCACAAAGGAAATGTTAGATGTTGCCAGGAATTATCCGATTAAGGGCCCGTGGCGGGGCGTCTGTGGCATGTGCGGTTAATACCGGGCAGATCCGAGCAAAGCTCTTCTTCGTGCAGGTCACGCAGGTCACGCAGGTCACGCAGGTCACGCAGGTCACGCGGGTCAAGCAGGGCACGGGACGGCAGCGGCCGGAGCGGCTCCGGGGAGCGGCCGTCGTCCTCGTGCCCGCCCTCGTCATGCTCGCCGTCGGCCTGTGGGGCGTCGAGCGCGGCAACGTCTGGCGCGACGAGGGCGTCACCCTCCAGGTGGCGAGCCGCTCCCTGCCCGAGATCTGGCGGCTGCTGCGCACCGTCGACGCCGTGCACGGCCTCTACTACCTGCTCATGCACACCGTGCTCCCGGCCGGCGCGGGCGAGCTCGCGCTGCGGCTTCCCTCCGTGCTCGCGGCGGCCGCCACCGCCGGGCTCGTCGCCGCCCTCGGGGCGCGTCTCGCCCGCCCGCGCGTCGGCCTGTGGGCGGGGCTCCTGTACGCGGTGACGCCGCTCGCCGGGCAGTACGCGCAGCAGGGCAGGTCGTACGCGCTGGTCGCCGCCGGGGCCGCCCTGGCCACGCTGCTGCTCGTCCGGGCCGCCGAACGGCCCGCGCGGCCGGGCCCCTGGTGCGCGTACGCCGCCGCGGCCGCCGCCACCGCGCTGCTGCACGAACTCGCCGCCCTGCTGCTCGCCGCGCACGCCGTGACGCTGCTGCTCGCCCGCGCGGCGCCCCGCGCACGGCGGGCCTGGGCGGGCGCGGCGGGCCTGGCCGCGCTGCCGCTCGTGCCGCTCGCCCTCGTCTCGCACCGGCAGGCGGCGCAGGTCGGCTGGCTGCGGCCGCCCGACGGCACGGCCGCGGTGCGGCTCCTGCGGGAGTTCACCGGGCCCACGCTCGCGGTCGTCGCCGCCGAACTCGCCCTCGCCGCGCTCGCCCTGTGCGGGCCCTGGCCGCGCCGCCGCGCCGGGCTGTCCCTCCAGGCGGTGGCGCTTCCGCTGCTCGTCGTACCGCCCGTCGCGCTGCTCGCGGTGTCGCAGCAGTGGCCGCTGTACCACGCGCGGTACGTGCTGTTCGCGCTCGCGGGCGGGCCGCTGCTGGTGGCGGCGGGCGCCGACCGGGCGGTGCGGGCGCTCCCGGGCGGGTGCGGGCGCGGCGCCGTGGCCGCCGCAGGGGCGCTCGCCGTCGGCTGCGTCTTCTGGTGGCAGTTCCCCCTGCACCGCAGCGACCGGGCCGCAGGGCGCGGCGAGGACCACGCCGCGCTCGCCGCCGTGGCCGCCCGCGAACTGCGCCCCGGCGACCCGGTCCTGTACCTGCCGCTGATCGCCCGCCGCGTCCCGCTCACCTACCCCGACGCCTTCCGCGGCGTACGGGACGTGGCCCTGCGGACGCCGGGCGCCGCGTCCGGCACGCTCTACGGCCGCGAGGCCGACCCCGCCGAACTGCGGCGCAGGCTCACGGGCGTGGACCGCCTGTGGGTGCTCTCCGAGGCGGGCCCGCTGCGCGGCGCGGCCGGTGACCGGGACGGCGCGGAGGGCGTCAAGCTCGGTGTGCTGCGCCGGGAGTTCACCCGGCGCGCCGAGTACGTGACCGTCGGCGGGGCGCTGCGGCTCTACGTCCGCCGCTGACCCGCGCCGCCGACCCGGGCCAGGACCTCTCCCGTACGCGGCCCCCACGCCACCACCACCGCCTCCGGCGGCACCCGCTGCGCCGGGTCGAGCAGCAGCCAGCGCACGTCGTAGCGGCGGACGACGGCGGCGCGCTCGGCGCGGGTCGAGTCCGGCGCGAGGTACGCCCGCACCGCGCGCAGGCGCCGCTGGCGCGCCTCCTCGGCGAGCGAGGTGTCCGGCCAGGCGGGCGCGACCAGGTTGGCGCCGAAGGCGGGGAGCGAACGCGTGGGCCGGTAGCCGTCGGTGAGCACCACGTCGCCGGGGTGCATCCGGGCCGTCGCCCAGGCGTAGCCGGGCCAGCGCGGCGGCTGGTCGAAGCCGACCGGGTCGAGGGCGCGGGGCACCACCGCGCCCGCCTGGACCTGGCAGAACCCGACGGCCGCCCCGAGCGCGGTGGCCCCCGCGAGCGCGGCGCGGCGCGTCCCCCACGGGCGCGGTGCCGCCAGCTCGACGGCCAGGGCGAACTGGAGGGGGACCAGGGTCAGGCCGAGGATGCGGCCGTACGTGTAGTGGCCGCTGAGCCAGCCGTAGGCGACGACCGCGCAGTCCAGGGCGAACATCAGGACGAGGGGGTCTCTGCGGTCGCGGCGCCAGCGGGCCGCCAGGGCCGGGAGGCCCAGGGCCGCCAGCCAGAAGCGCGCGGGCATCTCCGTGTAGAGCTGTCGGTGGATGCCGTCGACGCTTTGGTCTCCGACCAGGGTGAACGGGTTGAAGTAGGGCCAGGTGATCGCCATGGCCACGGCTGTCGTGACGGCCAGGGCCCAGTGGAACAGCGCGGGGCGCTGTCGTGCTGCGCCCACCCGTGCCGCCCTGCGGCACGATTGCCCGCAGCGAGTACTCGGCCGCACGCCGCTGACAGCGAACGACGCCACCCCGATCACCGCCGCCACCGACGAGATCGGGTGGATGAGCAGGATCAGGCCGCACAGCGCGCCCAGGCCCCCGTACCCCCACGGCGACTTCGGGGGCGTGGCTGACCAGGACCAGGCCCAGAAGGTCAGGCCGATGGCGAAGGTCGACGGGTAGCCGAGGTTGCCCGTCATCGACATCAGGCCGAGGTAGCCGCTCCACCAGGCCGTGCGGGTGCCCCACAGGAGGACCATCGCGGCGAGGGCCAGGACCGGGGCCCAGGCCCGTGGGGTGAGGGCGCGGACGAAGCGGGCGAGTCCGGTGAGCAGGACGAGCAGGTTGAGCGGGCCGGACAGCTTGACCGTCTCCCAGCCGGTCAGGCCGGTGGCCTCGGCGAACAGGGCCTGGGCGACGGCGTACGGCGAGTAGTACGCGCTGCCGTCGCCCGGCAGGTCCGCCATCGGGTGGGCGGGGTGGAGCAGATCGGCCTTGAGGCGTTCGACGACCGCCGCGTGCTGGCCGAAGTCGCAGCACATCGGGACGCGCCAGTACGCGAGCGTCATGCCGAGCCAGAACAGGCCGCCGAACACCAGGAACGGCGTCGGCCGCCACAGCCGTCCCGCGCCGGACGCGGTGGCCCCCGCCGGGGCGCGCCGGGTCAGGAGCGCGGTCACCGCATGAGCCTCTCCGCGACGCGGGCCGCCGCCCGGCCGTCGTCGAGGTCGCAGTACTCCTTGCGGAAGGACGCGTAGGCCGGGGCGTGCCGGGCGGTGACCGAGTCGAGGTCGCGCAGGGCGGCCACGACGTCGGCGGTGGAGGCGAGCAGCGGCCCTGGGGCGCGGGTCTCGAAGTCGAGGTAGAAGCCGCGCACGGTGTCGCGGTAGTGCTCCAGGTCGTAGGTGTGGAAGAGCATCGGGCGGCCGGTGTGCGCGAAGTCGAACATCAGGGACGAGTAGTCGGTGACCAGGACGTCGGCGACGAGCAGGAGTTCGGCGGCGCGGGGGTGGGAGCTGACGTCGCGGACGAAGGGGGCGCGGGCGCCGGGCAGCCGGCCCGAGGTGAGCGGGTGCTTGCGGACGAGCAGGACGTGGTCGTCGCCGAGGGCGTGCTCGGCGGCGCGGAAGTCGAGGGCGGCCTCGTAGCGGAAGCGGCCGGGCGCGGCGGCGAGGTGGTCGCGGTACGTCGGCGCGTACAGGACGACCCGCTTGTCCGGGGCGAGGCCGAGGTCGCGCCGCACGCGCGCGGCGACCTCGGCGCGGTCGGCGGCGAACAGCAGGTCGTTGCGCGGCGACCCGGCCTCCAGGACCTCCCCGTCGTAGGCGAGGGCGCGGCCCAGGTGCCCGGTGGCGAAGCGGTTGGGGGAGACCAGGACGTCCCACTGCCGGGCCAGGCGCGGCAGCGCGTCGAGGTGGCCGTGGTCGGCGTACAGCGTGTCGGTCAGGTCGGTGCCGACGCGCTTGAGCGGGGCGCCGTGCCAGGTCTGCACGACGGTCTGGCCCGCGCGCCGCTCGAAGAAGTCCGGCAGGTGGCCCGCGGTGACGACGCGGCGGCAGCGGGCCAGGGCCTCGTACCAGGCGGCGCTGTGCTCCTCCACGCCGCGCGCGCCGGGCGGCACCGGCGTCTGCTGGTCGTGGGTGACCCACAGGTGCTCGACGTCGGCGCCGCGCCGCACGAGTTCGTCGTGGACGGCGCGCGGCGAGTCGCCGTCGAAGTACAGGACCGCGTCGCGCAGGGACTTGGCGCGCTCGCGCGGGTAGTGCTCGGTGCGCAGCCGGTGGCGCCGGTGCGCGCCGCGTTCGGCGCGCGCGAGCACGGACCCGGCCTCGATCAGGAGCCGGTCGCCGAAGCGCCGGTCGAGGGTGAACTCCCGGCCTTCGAGGGTGCAGTGGTCCGGCAGGGCCGCGCCGAGGGAGGCGAGGACCCGCACCGGCACGCCGGGGCCGCCGTGGCAGGGCTCCCGCAGGAAGGCGTACCAGCGGCCCTGGCGCAGCAGGCCGCCGCCGGGTGCGAGGGTCGCGCGGAAGCGGCCGCCGACGCGCTCCACGGGCACGGTCACCTCGTCGTCGCGGCCGCTGTGGCGCAGCACGAGTTCGGCCGTGGGCCAGCTGGCGGGCGTGGCCGTGCCCTCGATCGTGAGGCCGCCTCCGTCCGTCCAGGCCACGCGGTCGGCGACGGGCTGCCGGGTGAGTTCGACGACGAGGCGGCCCTGGTCGTCGGCGGTGGCGCACAGCTCGCGGCCCGGCCGGGACGCGTACCGGCCCGGCGGCAGGCCGAGGGCGGCGGCGAGCGGAGCCTCCTTGCCGTCCGGCAGTTCGAGCCGGGCCTGCCAGCGGTCGCCGTGCGGGGGCTCGACCTGGGCGGGCGCGTGCTGCGGCGCGGGCGGCACGTCCTCCAGGTCGGCGAGGCGGATCCGGGCGTCGAAGCGGTCGCCGCCGACCGTCACCGGGTAGCTGAACTCCGCCCGGCCGTTGCTCAGGCGCAGGGTCCGCGGCCGTGCGGGTCCGGTGAGGGTGCCGGTGAGCACGACGTCGCCGCCGTCGAGGCGGTGGGCGTCCACGCGCGCGGCGTACTCCTGGATCCGCAGGACGAGCCGCCCCTTGCTGAAACCCGCCGTCAGCCGGAGCCCGTCGTCGAGGTCGCGGACCAGGGACTGGGTGCTCGCGCCGTCCTGGGCGCGCACGGCGGCGCGCCGCACCGAGCCGTGGCCCGCGAGGACCACGCCGAACAGCCAGTTCCCCGGCTGCCAGCGGCCGCCGGTCTTCAGGCGCTCGGGGTCGACGGTCATCTCGAAGCCGGACAGGTCGTAGCTGTGCAGCTGCTGCCGCGAGGCCTCGGTGGCCTCGGGCATGGCGACGGTGCGGGTGGGCACGCGGCGGAACCGGCCCTTGCTGTGGGCGGACTTGAGGATCCCGGTCTTCACGCTCCTGGTGGGGCGGTCGGCCGGGAGGTTGCGCACGTACGCGTAGCCGCTGACGCGCAGCTTCCCCCCGTCGTCCCACGCGGCCTCGCGCAGCCGGGCCACGACGGGCAGTTCGCCGCGGCCGAGCCGGGTCAGCTCGCGCGGCAGCGCGCCGACGCCGGGGAACGCGGCGTGCCGCCTGCGGGCGCCGCGGACCGTGAACACGCCCTTGCCGCCGCGCCGTTCGCGGGCGAGCAGCTCGATCAGCTCGTCGGTGCGCCGCTCGCGCACCAGCTGCCACTTCACCCGCAGGTCCACGGGGAGCCGCCGGGTGAGCTCCGGCTCGGCGGCGGCCAGGAACTCCGCGGTGCCGTCGAGGAAGGCGGCCCGGTACTCGGGCCCGCCCATCGGCAGGCCTTCCAGGAAGTACACGAAGTCGTCGCGCAGACAGGACGCGTCGTACGTCGCCTTCAGCGCGGGCGCGTGCCCGCCGAGGAAGGCGCTGACGTGCGCGCAGGCCGCGATCCGGTCGCGCACGCCCTTGACGTCGGTGCGCCGCCGCGTGATGGAGCCCTCGCGGACCCGCCAGTAGTAGACGTGCTCGCTCAGCACGTCCACGGCGTCGGCGAGGAAGTGCGCGGGGATCATCACCGGCGTGTCCTCGTACAGCCGGCCCTCGGGGAAGGCGAAGCCGTGCCGGTCCCAGAACGCCCTGCGGAACACCTTGTTCCAGGCGACGCGGTCGGCGAGCAGCGCCAGGTCGCGGCCGATGTGGGTGCGGGTGCGCGGCTCGGTGAGCCACTGGTACTGCCAGGCCTGCGAGCGGCCGCGCTCGGTGAGCCGCCACACGTTGCCGGTGGCGAAGTCGGAGCCGCTCGCGTCCAGGCTCGCGATCATGCGGGCGTACGCGCCGTGCGGCACGACGTCGTCGCTGTCGACGAACGTCAGATACGTGGCGCCCGGATTCGCGTGCCGCACGCCGGTGTTGCGGGCGGCGCTCAGACCCGCGTTGGGCTGGCGCACGTAGACGAAGCGCGGGTCGCGGGCGGCGAAGGCGCGCGCGATGTCCGGGCTCGCGTCGGTGGAGCCGTCGTCGACGAGGACGACCTCCAGACCGCCCGAGGATCCGGAGCCGTCGTCGGGGCCCGGGGTCTGCCGGGCGATCGACTCCAGGCACTCCTCAAGGAACTCCTCGACGTTGTAGATGGGTACGACGACGCTGAGTCGGGGCTGCACGGCGACCGGCCTTTCCTGGGCACAGAGGGGTAATACGTCCATTACGGCCGTATCCATCCCGTTTGCCCGGTCGTGTCGCCCTTCTTCGCGCCGATCACCCCTACGAGTGAGGGTTCTTCGGCGGTCCGTACGCATTGGCTACCGTCGGTGCGCATGTCGCGCTTCTCCGTAGTCGTGCCCGTCCACCGCGTCCAGGGCTATCTCAGGGAGTGCCTTGACTCGGTGCTCGACCAGACCTTCGACGACCTCGAACTGATCGTCGTCGACGACGCGTCCCCCGACGGCTGCGCGGACATCGCCGCCGCGTACGCGCGCCGCGACCCGCGCGCGCACCTCGTCCGGCTGCCCGAGAGCCGGGGCCCCGGGCCCGCCCGCGACGCCGGGGCCGCCCGCGCCACCGGCGCCTACCTGCTCTTCCTCGACGGCGACGACCTGCTGCTCCCCGGCGCGCTCGGCGCCGTCGACGCCGCGCTCACCGGGGCGGGCGACCCGGACGTCCTGCTGTTCGGGCACGACAGGCTCAACTGGTGGGGCGACGTGCGCGCCGGCCGCGACGACCTGCCCTGCGACCCGCTCGCCGTGACGCCCGCCGCCTGGAACCGCGTCGTGCGCAGGGAGTTCTGGACCGGGCAGCGCCTGGCGTTCGCGGCGGGCCCCTACGAGGACGTGGTGCCCGCGCACCGGGCGACCCTCCAGGCCGGGGACCGCGTCTCCGTGCTCGACCGGGTGTGCGTGCGCTGGCGCGAGCGGCGCGTCGGCGGCTTCGCCAACGCCCCCGGCGAGCGGCACCTCACCGTGATCGAGCGCTACGAGGAACTCTTCACCGGCAGCTACGACCGCCCGGACGCCGTCGCCCGGCTCTACCCGCACGCCGTACGCCATTTGCTCGCCGTCCTCGGCGACTCCGGGCGCGTCGCCCCGCGCGACCGGCCGGAGTTCTTCCGCCGCGCTTCGAGGCTGCTCGGCGCGCACCGCCCGGAGGGCCACGAGCCGGCCTCCGCCGAGGAGCGCGCCCTGACCGACGGCGCGCACCGCGCCTACGAGCGCCTGGAACGCTCCGCGAGCCGGGGCGCCGCCCTGCGCGCCCAGCTGGCCCGGCGCAAGAAGCAGCTCGCCGCCCGCGTCAAGCGCACCGCCTACCGCGCCGAGCTGCGCACCGCGCGCCTCGACCCGCAACTCGCCGTGTACGGGGCGTACTGGAACCGCGGCGTCGCCTGCAACCCGGCCGCCATCCACGCCAAGGCCCGTGAACTCGCCCCGCACGTCAAGGGCGTCTTCGTCGTCTCGTACCACCACCGGCACCGGGTCCCGCCCGGTGTCGACCACGTCTTCGCGGGCTCGCTCGGCTACTGGCGGGCCATGGCGCGCGCCACGTACCTGATCAACAACTCCAGCTTCCCCGGCGGCTTCACCAAGCGCCCCGGCCAGGTCTACCTCCAGACCCACCACGGCACGCCCCTGAAGAAGATGGGCATGGACCAGCGGCGCTACCCGGCGAGCACCCACAACCTCAGCTTCCAGCGCCTCATGGACCACGTCGACCAGTGGGACTTCAGCCTCTCCGCGAACCCGCACTCCACCGAGACCTGGGAGCGCGTCTACCCGTCCGCGTCCTACCGCGCCCTGGAGCTCGGCTACCCGCGCAACGACGTCTACTTCACGGCGACGGACGACGACGTGCGCCGCGTCCGCGAGGAACTCGGCGTCGACGACGGCCGCACGGTCCTCCTGTACGCGCCCACGCACCGCGACTACCAGAAGGGCTTCCTGCCCCGGCTCGACCTGGAGCGCTTCGCCGCCGCGCTCGGCCCCTCGTACGTGCTCCTGGTCCGCGCCCACTACTTCTACGGCGCCGACGCGGGCCTCGCCGCGCACCCCGGGATCGTCGACGTGACCGGCCATCCGCGCGTGGAGGACCTCTGCCTGGCCGCCGACGCGCTGGTGACGGACTACTCCTCGCTGATGTTCGACTACGCCTGCCTGGACCGCCCGATCGTCACCTACGCCCCCGACTGGCAGGCCTACCGCCTGGCCCGCGGCACGTACTTCGACCTCCTGTCGGGCCACGAGGGCGACACCCCGGGAGCGGTGGCCACCACGGAAGCGGACCTCACCGCCCTGTTCCGCGACGGCACCTGGAACACCCCCGACACCACCCGCCTACGGTCGGCCTTCCGAGCCCGCTTCTGCCCGTACGACGACGGGGGAGCGGCGGAGCGAGTGGTGCGACATCTCTTCTTGGGCGAGGCGTAGCTGCCCCGCTTTTAGGGGCGCGGGGCTGTGTCGATATGCGGCTCCGCCGCGTGGGCGCGAACAACCACATACAACCCGCAGCCGCTAACACTCCTGACGCCGCAGAACGAACCGCGCAACCACAACAGCCAGCACAACCCACAGAAGCAGCACCCCACCACCGGCCAAGGGGGTCAGGTCGCCCGCGTCTTGATGCCCCTGCATCAACCGCAGCCCGGCCCGGTCCGGCAGCAACCGGGCGAGCGGCCGCAACCGAGGCGCCGTAGCCATGACCCCGGAGACAACGAACAGCAGCGGAAGGAGCACCCCGAGCGCGGTCATGGACCGCCGCACCATGAACGTAAGGGCACCGGAAAGGACGGCGAGCAACCCGGCATAGACCCCCGCGCCGGCCACGGCGCGCACGCCCTCGCCGCTCAGCGGAAGGCCCGCGCCGAGCACCGCGCTCCCCGAGAGCAGCGTCACCGCGCCGGTGGCAAGACCCCAGGCGACCCCCGCGAGGCCGAGCAGGGCGAGCTTGGCGGAGAGGAAGAGGCCCCGCCGGGGCACCGCGGCGAGGGTGGTGCGGATCATGCCGGTGCCGTACTCGTTGCCGACGGCGAGGACCGCGAGGATCACCAGCGGCACCTGCCCGAACTGCAGGCCCGTGAACGTCAGCCCCACCGGGTCGAGTTCGCGCTGCCGCCCGGCGTCCGCGGCCCGGTACTCGGGGCCGATCAGGGCGCAGAACAGCAGCCCCACGGCGATGGTGAGCGCGCTGCCGAGCGCGAGCAGGGTCCAGGTGGAGCGCACCGAGCGGAGCTTGATCCATTCGGCGGCGAGCAGGTCACGCATGGGCTACCGCCTCCTTCCGGGGGGCGTCGGTCGCGGGAGCGGTCGCGCGGTACTCGGCGGCGCGCGCGGTGAGCCGCAGGTACGCCTCCTCCAACGACGGCCGTACGGGGGTGAGTTCGTGCACGCTCCAGGCGTGCGCGGCGGCGATGTCCCCGATGCGGGCGCCGGTCAGGCCCGTCACCGTCGCGGTGTCCGGCGCGTCGTCGTACGCCACGTCGGCGCCTTCGGCGCGCAGGGCGGGCGCGAGCGCGTCGAGCCGCGGCGACACCAGGCGGACCGCGTCCTGCCCCGCCGTCAGGAGCGCGGCCATGTCCCCGTCGGCGAGCACCCGGCCCCGGCCGATCACCAGGACGTGGTCGGCGGTGACCGCCATCTCGTGCATGAGGTGGCTGGAGACCAGGACCGTACGGCCCTCGTCGGCCAGGGCGCGCAGGAGTCGGCGCAGCCACTGGATGCCCTCCGGGTCCAGGCCGTTCATGGGCTCGTCGAGGAGCAGCACCTCGGGGTCGCCGAGCAGCGCCACCGCGATGCCGAGCCGCTGCCGCATGCCGAGCGAGAAGCCGCGCACGGGCCGGCGCGCGGCCGTCGCGAGGCCCACCAGGCCGAGGACCTCGTCCACCCGGGCCGCGGGGATGCGGTGCGTGCGCGCCAGCCAGGCGAGGTGGGCGCGGGGGCTGCGCGCCGGGTGGCAGGCCGAGGCGTCGAGCAGCGCGCCCACCGTGCGCAGCGGGTCGCGCAGCCGCGCGTACGGCACGCCGCGCACCAGGGCGCTGCCCGCGTCCGGGGTGCCGAGGCCGAGGACCATCCGCAGCGTGGTGCTCTTGCCCGCGCCGTTGGGCCCGAGGAACGCGGTGACGCTCCCGGGCGCGGCCGTGAACGACAGGCCGTCCAGGACGCGCCGGCCGCCGTAGGACTTGACCAGGTCCTTGACCTCGATCACGCGGCGGCCTCCAGGGTCAGGGTGCGGTCCACCAGGCCCGCGACCGAGGTGTCGGAGTGCGAGACGACGACGAGCGTGCGGCCCTCGGACCGCCACCGGGCGAGGTCCGCGCGCACGGCGCCCTCGGCGGCCGCGTCCAGGCCGTTGAACGGCTCGTCCAGCAGCACGAGCCGGGGCGCGTGCGCGGTCGCGCAGACGTAGCCGAGCTTCTTGCGCTGGCCGAGGGAGAGTTCGCCGACGAGCACGTCGAGCCGCTCGCCGAGCCCGAGGGCCGCCGCGCGCTCGCGCAGCTCACCCGCGGGCACGCCCCACACGCCCGCGGTGAAGCCCAGCTGCTCGGCCGCGGTGAGGTGCTCGTACAGCGGCGGCGGCTCCTGCACATAGCCGCGCAGGGCCCGCACCGCGGGGTCGCCGGGCGCCCGCCCGTCGACGGTGACGCGGCCCGAGTCGGGCGCGGTGAGCCCGGCGAGCACCCGCAGGAGCGTGCTCTTGCCGCTGCCGTTCGGCCCGGCGACGCGGACGGCTTCGCCCGGCGCGACGCGGGCGGTCAGGCCGCTGAGGACGTCCGCCGTGCCCCGGCGGACGACGAGGTCGTCGATGTCTATCACTGGAGCGCTCCGGCTTTCTGCTGGCGGGCGGAGGAGTCGGCGGGCGCCGGGGCGGCGGGCGCCGCCTTGGGCCCTGCGAGGTCGCGGGCGGCGACGGCGCGCAGTACGGCCCAGGCGCCCGCGAGCGCGGCGGCGAGCAGCACGGCGTGCGCGAGCCGGGCCGCCGTGCCGTCGGCGAGGGCCTGGCAGAGCCCCGCGCCCGCCGTGACCGGCACGGTGAGCAGGGCCACGAACACGCCCTCGGTGACGTCCGCGGCCGGGGCCCGCGTCACCCGGCCGTCGGCGAACGTCTCGGCGCGCGGCACGCAGAAATACGTGAGGACCGTGGCGCAGCCCGCGCCGCAGGCCACGGCGGCGAGCGCGAGCAGGGTCTGGGTCCAGGCCGCCGCGCCCCGCACGCCGCACAGCGCGGCCGCGCCCAGCGCGAACGGGCCGATGGCCGCGCCGACCGCGGCGGTGGCCGCCCACGCCTTCGCCGCCGCCCAGGCGCCGGTGGGGCGCGGCGACTGGCGCAGCGCGTCCCAGCACTCCCGGTCCGCCTCGATGCCGCAGACCTGCACGACCTCGCTCGTCGTGATCAGCGCGACCGCCACGAACAGGGCGCCGACGGCGGCCGGGGGCAGCTGCCACACCGGCTGACCGTTCGTCACCACGACGGCCGCGCAGACCGCTCCGGCGAACGCGCCGAACCGCTGGAGCCGCAGCAGGCCGCCCACGGTCTCCGGGTGCCCGCGGAGCAGCCGCAGCCAGGTCACGCGCCACACCGCGCGGTACGGCGACGCGGGCCAGGCCCCGGTGGCGCCGGTGGCCGCGCGGGTGGTCGAACCCGCGGTCGCGGTCGCGTCGCGGCGGACGGTGGCCCGCACCCGCAGCACGGCGAAGGCGGCGAGGAGCAGGGTGAGCGCGGTGTACCCGGCGGCGGCCGGGGCGAGGGCGCCCGGCTCGTGCAGCTCCGTCCACAGCTGGGGACGCGAGGCCGTCACGGCGTCCCCGAGGAGCCGGGCCACGTCCTGTTCGGAGGGCCCCGAGCCGCCCCCGAGCGCGCGCACGAACGGCGCGGCCACGACGCCGACCAGGCCCCCGCCCACCAGGGCGACGGCCAGGCGCGGCAGCTGCGGCACGCGCACCACGCGCACCATGAGCGCCGTCACCAGGGCCACGCGCAGCGCGACGCCGCTCGCCGCCGCGCCCGCCGCGTGCACCGCGAGGACCGGCAGGGCGGCGCGCCCCTCGGCCCCGGCCGCGAGCCACGGCACGGCGATCGCGGCCGCGGCGGTGAGCAGGCCGAGCGCGATCCCGGCGGCCGGGACGACGAGCCGGGCGGTCACCAGCTGGGCGCGGGACACCGGAAGCGTCCGCAGCACGCTCGCGTCGGGCGGGCTCACCAGGGCGCGGGCCTTCGCCGGTTCCGCGCTGAAGAGCTGGAAGAGGAACCACAGGGCCACGGGCGTCCAGGTCCACGTGGCCAGGTCCGTACGGACTGCGGGGCCCGGCGGCGCCAGGACGCCGAGGGTGCGGCCGAGCACGACGAGGGTGCCGAGCACCGCGGCCGCGCCCGCGCAGACGACGACGCGCGCGGCGCTCCGGCGGCGCCGCGCCGAAGGGCCCGTACCGGCGAGGAGGTTGAGGCGCCGCCGGGTGTCGGCGAGCCACAGGGCGTGGACGGTGCGCGGCCAGCTGCCGCCCGGGCGGGCCGTCATGCCGCCTCACCGGCGCGGGCCCCGCCGAACCGTTCGGCGGGGCAGAGCACGGTGGCGGGCACGATCAGCGCGACGAAGGCCACGGCGAGCAGCTTGGGCGCCGTCGCGGACGGCAGGTACAGCGCGAGGACGCCGAGCGGCGCCCACCACAGCACCCCGCCGACGATCATCAGGACGCTGCCCCAGCGGGCCACGGCGACCAGCAGGCCGACGGTCAGCAGCACGACGCCGCTGACCAGCCAGACGACGCTGAGCAGCTGGAGGACGCCCATCACGTCGTCGGGGTCGCCGCTCAGGTCGGCCGAGGCCTCGACGGCCCGCCGCGTCGCGTCGGCCGTGGCCCGGAACGCGGCGAAGTAGGCCACCGCGCACACCCCGGCCGCCGCCGCGAGCACCCCGCCCGCGATCCGCACCCCGGGCCGGGCGATGCCGTCCACCACCACGGTCCAGCAGCGCAGCGCGAACTGGAGGAGCCGGGGGTTTCCCAGGGTGGCGAAGAAGAGGCGGTGCAGCATGGTTCTCCGGGGCGGTGCGTGGGGGGGGGGCGGGGAGGACTCAGGAGGGGAGCAGCCAGAGCGCGGTGGCGTAGGCGGCGGTGACTGCGGCGGCGGTCGCGGCGGCGCGCGGCCACGCGGACCCGGCGGCGCGGGCCGCGAGCAGCAGCGCGCAGGGCAGCAGGGGCAGCCAGGCGTCGAGGTGCGTCACCGTGGGCACGGCCCGCGACACGTCGTGGCCGAGCGCGAGGCCCGCCGCGGTCCAGGCGGTGAGCTTGGCGAGGACGAAGGCTGCCCAGCCGAGCGTGAACGCCCGCCGCAGCCGGGTGAAGTCGTCTGCCCCGCCCGCGCCCTGGACGTCGCCGGGCAGCGGCAGGTGCCGCGTGGCGACCGCGCCGAGCGCGCCCACGAGGACGCCGAGCAGGCCGAGCGTCAGGACGTTGGCGAGCAGGCTGGTGCACCAGGCGATGCTGGTGCCGATGCCGATGGCGCCCTCGGACGCGGTGTCGACGCGCTCCACGACCTTGTCGTGGATCTCGCCCCACAGCGGCACGCTGAACCCGGCCGTGGCGACGATCAGCGCGCTCACGCCCAGGGCGTGACCGCGCCGGGTCAGCAGGCCCTGGCCGAAGGAGCCGGGCGCGGACCCCGCGCGGGCGCCGGAGGCGGGGGCCGCGGCGGCGCCGAGGCCGTCGGGGGCGTCGTCTCCGTAGGCGGGCAGGCCCGCCGCGCCGGTCGTCCTGGTGGTACTGGTCGTCCCGGTCATGCTGCCCGTCCCATCCCGATCGTGCCGTCCGTCTCAGAAGTCTCGGCGGTGCTGAACGCCCCACCGCCCACGGGCACCGCTCCACCCGCGGATGCGCCGCCGGCCGCGGGTGTGCCGGTGGCTGGGGGCGCCCCACCGGCCGTGGAAGTTTCGCTCCTGGTGGATCCCCCACCAGCTCCGGAGCACCCACCTGCGGTGGCGGCCTCGCCAGCCGTGGAAGCCCCACTGCCCACGGCGGCCCCGCCAGCCGTGGAAGCCCCGGTCGCCCCAGAAGCCCCGTTCATCCCCGGCGCCCCCGCCGTCACGTGCTCACCCAGGTCTCGATCGCCGCCGCCACCGTCAGGCCCGCCAGGGACACGCCCCACAGCAGGCACGCGTCCTGGAAGCCGAACCGGCCCCGCGCGGTCACCTCACGCGCGGGCCGCCGCCCGAGTCCGGCGCGCGCCCACGTCACCAGGGGCACCAGACCGGCCGCCGCGGCGAGCGCGAGACAGGCCAGTTCGAGCGGCATGTGCGGCAGCAGGTGCCGTACGACGCCCTGGGTGCCGAGGACGGCGCTGCCCTGGCCCCAGTAGTAACCGGCGAGCGTCCCGGTCAGGAGGGTGAGCGGGATCGTCATCACGCCGAGCGTGGCGACGCCGAGGAAGAGGGCCGCGGAGACGCCGACGTTCCGCGCGAGGATCTCCGCGAACAGGCCCCAGTCGGCCTGCTTGGGGGCACGGCTCACCCCGGTCGGGTCCGCGGGCGCGAACCACCAGCCCGCGCCGAACGCGGCGAGCCACAGGAGGGCGCCGCTGATCACGGCGGGCCACTGCCGCCGGAAGAGCCCCGCGGTCGCGGACTTCCAGCTGCCCATGGCCGTGGGCCGGGCGATCGGCCCGGTCGTCGTATCCATTGCCCCTGTGTCTCCGCGTCGTCTGGTGCCACCGGTCGGTCCCGCCGGGACCCCGCGGCTGCGGGGTCCCGGCCGGATGCGCTGCCTCGGGACTTAGGCGATGACGGCCTTCTTGCCGCCCTTCTTGATGGCCTGCTTGACGCCCCAGATGATCACGGAGCCGACGGCCAGGCCGCCGGAGACCAGGCCGATCGCCGAGGCGACGTCCATGCCGGTCATGATCGACTGGTAGACGACCGAGGCGGAGTCCTTGCTCATGTTGAGCACGTTCTTCAGGAAGAACGGGGTGGCCGTGGCGGCCACCATGAAGGCGCCGAAGACGGTGGCGGCGACGGCGGCGGTGGTCAGGGGACGGCGGGTGGCCGAGCGGTTCATGTCGCGTGTTCCTTTGGATCGATTCATTACGATCGGACGCGTGCCCGCCCCGATTGGCGCGGGGCGGGCACGTCCGGTTCCCGGGCCGGCGAGAGCGCCGGACCCAGTAACGATCTTGTGTGGGATCCCTGGGGCGCCCTACTGCCTGTTGACGGGGCCGTTCGGCAGTTACCGAAGCGTAGGGGTGTCAAATCCGGACATAGGCCCAGGAGTTGGCTGCGGGCTCATACGAGCGCATCGCCGCACGTCAACGCGGCGCCGCTGGGGTAGGTTGAAGCCCGACCACATATTGACGACTTCTTGACTAAATGGATCGCTCGGGGGAGCCCATGCTGAACGTGACGGTCGCGCACCACCACCCGTTGATCCGCAGGGGGCTCGCGCAGTCCCTCGCGGAAGCCGGGGACTTCACGGTCACCTCATTCGGAGACGTCGACGGAGTGCTCGCGTGGGTGCGGACCGCGCCGGACTCGGTCGTCCTGGCGTCGCGTTCCCTGCCCGGCATCGACCGGCTGCTCGACGCGGTCAGAGGCAGCGAACCGCCCCGCGTCCCCGTCGCGCTGCTCGGCGAGGCCGCCGTCACCCGGCCCACCGTCGTGGGCGTGCCCCCGGGCGTCTCGGGCTACCTCCCGGAGGACGCCGACGTCCGCGCCCTCGCGCACGCCGTGCACACCCTCGCCTCCGGGGCCGCGGTGCTGCCCGCCGCGTGGATCCACCGCACCGGCGCCACCACCCCCCGCGCCGAGGCGCGCGACGCGCACGGCGGGGCGCCGCTGTCCCTGCGCGAGCGCGAGGTCCTCGCGCTGGTCGGCGAGGGCCTGACGAACCAGCAGATCGGCCGGCGGCTCGGCCTCAGCGCCGGGACCGTCAAGTCGTACATCAGCGCCGTGTACGCGAAGTGCGGCGTGGACAACCGCGTCCAGGCCGCACTCTTCGCCCACGGCATCGAGCTCTCAGCGGCCTGAGGCCCTCTCAGGCACCGGCCCGTTCGTACGGCGAGCGGATCGGGAAGTAGGCCGTGAGGAACGCCCGCAGGGCGAGGGCCGTCTCCTCGTCCGACACGTCGCCGCCGGGCGTCTCGCCGACGCAGAACGCGGTCTTGTTGCGGGACTGGAGCAGCTGGCCGAGCCGGGCGTGGTCGGCGCGCGCGGCGATGTCCACGAAGTCGTACGCGAGCGAGCCGGGCACGGCCCGGCCCGTCAGATACGCGTAGTGCTGGTACAGCGACGAGACGACGGAGTGGTCGCCGTTGCCCCGGAAGGGGTTGCGGGCGGTCGCCGCGAGCTCGTCGCCGTACCGCTCGGCCAGCTCCGCGAGGACGTCGCGCCGCAGCGCGTACGGCACGTGCAGCAGGCAGTGCGTCGCGGTGCGGCCGAAGTCGCGCCGCAGCAGCGCCCTGTTGTTCTTCGCGGCGGCCAGATAGCCCTCGTCGGCGGCGGACACCGGCAGGTCGGGCACGGACACCGACGACCAGAAGAACCGGGCGATCCCCGAGGGCAGGAAGAACGTGTCCGGGGTCGTGGGGCGGCCGAGGAACATGTCGTCGTTGAAGTACAGGAAGTGCTCCGACAGGCCGTCGATCCGGTGCAGCTGGGTCTCGATGGCGTGCGAGTTGAACGTCGGCAGACAGCCGCCGGGGTCCGCGAACAGGTCGCGGTGGTCGACCACCGTGAGCCCCGGGTGGTCCCCGTCCAGCCAGGCCGGGACCTGGCCCGCCGTCACCAGGTACACGTGCCGCACCCACGGCGCGTACATCGCGAGGGAGCGCAGGGAGTACCGGAGTTCGTCGCGGTTGCGGAAGCGGACCGCGCCGGTGTCGGCCGACGCGCCGTCCCCGGGCCCGCCCAGGGCGGCGGCGCGGGCCGCGCGCCAGGCCGGGTCGGAGTCGTCGACCCAGGTGTAGACGGCGTCGACGGGGAAGTCGACGTCCTTCATGAGCAGCTGGGTGAACACCTCCGCGCTCGGGTACTCCCGCTCGCCGACCCGCAGCCGCGCGGTGGGCGTCAGGGACGGCAGCTCCGCCCCGGCGAGCGTGCTCCCGAACGGGGCCCGCCACGCACGGCCGCTCCCCTCCGGCTCGCCGGTCCGCGTCCAGAACGCCACCGTGCACGCCTGCTGCACGCCGTGGCGCAGCGAGAGCGTCGTCGTGGTGACCGGCTTGAAGACCTTGAGGCCCGCCATCTCACCGACGCTGTCGAGGCGTTCGGCGAGCACCACGCCCGGCGCGGCGTCGCGCGGCGCCACAAGCTCGGCGTACACGGCCCGGCCGTGCAGCGCCTCGGCGAGCGCCTTCAGGGCGGCGTCCCGGTGGTCGTCGGCGACGGCGAGGGTGTGCCCGGACGAGCCGCCGTTCGTCCGCACCAGTACGTACGGCACGTCCCGCGCGTCCAGGGCGGCCGCGGTCAGCTCCAGGTTCCAGGCGGTCATGTGGGCGGTGCGGACGTCGTCGCGCTGCTCGGCGAGCCGCCCCACCGAGCGGATCAGACCGTCGTGGGCCGCCAGGATCTCCTCCTCGCGGGCCCGCTCGTCGGGGGCCGCGGGCGCGTCGAGCGTGTGCGGCGCGGTCGGCCGGAAGCCCGGCCCGCCGGAGGCGACGCCCAGCGCCACCCGGTCCGCGCGCTCCGCGAGCCGCTCCGGCCGGTCGCGGTCCGCGACGAGCCGGGCGTACAGCTCCTCCCACAGCGCGGTCACGCGCTCGGACGAGAAGCGCGCGTACACGCCCTCGCGGGCGGCCCGCGCGTACGCGAGCCGGGTGACGTCGTCGGACATCAACTCGGCCATGGCGGTGGCCAGCTGCTCGATCTCGCCCGGCGGCACGAGAAGGCCGTCCACGCGGTGCCGCACGATCTCGGCGGGCCCCGTCAGGACGTCGTACGCGACGACCGGCACGCCCGCCGCGAGGGCTTCGAGGAGGACCAGCGGGAACGCCTCGTTGTGGCCCGCCGTCATCAGCGTCAGGCCCGCCTTGGCCCACTCGGCGGCCATGTCTTGGCACGGGCCGAGCAGTTCGACCCGGTCCTGGAGGCCGAAGGCGTCCACCAGGCGGCGCAGGCTCGGCTCCCGGTGGCCGCCGCCGAAGATCCGCAAGCTCCAGTCCGGGTGCGCGTCGGCGAGCCGCGCGAACGCGCGGACCGCGTGGTCGACCCGCTTCTCGCCGGTGAGCCGCGCGGCCATCACGATGACCTTGCTGCCGCCGTCGGCGCGCGGCCGGAAGCCGTCGGGGACCGCGTTGGGGATCACCGCGAGCTCCGGCGCCGTCGCGCCCAACGACTCCGCGATCCACTCCCGGGTCCGCTCCGTCAGCGTCACCAGGGCGTCCAGGCGCGGCGCGAAGAGCAGCAGCGGCTCACCGGAGGGGCCGCGCCGCTGGGTCGGCCGGTGCTCCTGGTGCACGGTCACCACGCGCGCGGGCACGAGCCGCACGGCGGCGGCGAGCAGCGCGGGCGTCGTCGTGACCAGGACGTCCGTGTCAAGCCCTGTGAGCGCGGCCGTCAGCTCCACGTCCGCGAGCCGGTCGAACGCCGACTCCCAGGCGGGCGCGATCAGTTCGCTGGGCAGCGCGGCGAGCGCCCGGCACGCGGCCTCGTCGAGCCGTGAGCCGCGCACCGGCCGCTCGGGCGTCACCGTGCGGTCCACCAGATAGCGCACGGCGAGACCCCGGGCCTCGGGGAAGAACGGCTCGGTCCTGGTGCGGAAGACCGACAGGACCTCCACGTCGTGCCGCTCGGCGAGGTGCAGCGCCTGGGTGTACGTGGCGAGTTCGGTGCCGCCCATCTCGTCTCCCCAGCCGAGGAGGTACGTGATCTTCATGAGGTCTCCTTCTGCTCCAGGTCCCGCCCCAGGTCCAGACAGGTCACGGCGAACGCGCCGGACGCGGTGACGTGCGGATGCGCGCGCACCAGACCGCCGCCCTCAAGGGCGACGAGCCGGAACGGCGTGGGGAAGGCCGCGGGCAGATCCCGTACGTCGGTCAGCCAGCGCCCCAGCGGCAGTTCGCCGACGCGGAAGTCCCACACCCACTGGCCGGGCCCCGCCCCGGCCATCGCCGCCAGCGGCAGCGCGAAGCGGAACCGGTCGCCGTCCCACTCGGGCCGCACCGGCACGGCCAGGCCGTCCCGCCGCCGCACGGCGGCCGCCCGCCCCGGCGCGCGGGCCGCGACCAGCCGGCCGTGCACCGTGATGCCGTCCCCGCGCGGCTCGAACCGCACCAGCTCCGCGCGCGGCCGCGCCCCCGTGACCTGCACCGCGGCCCGTCCGCCGCGACAGCGCACCAGGCGCAGGAGCGTGCCGGTGCGCGGATGCGGGGCGTACGGGAGCGTCGGGGTCGGCGGCCCCGGCGCCTCGTTGACGGCGAGCCCCGCACGCCGTACGCGGCCGTCGGCCCCGGTCGTCTCGACCGTGAGCCGCCAGACGCCCTCGCCCAGGACGGGCCCGGCGCCCGCCGCGCCCTCGGCGGCGTCGCGCAGGCTGACGGTCGCGGTGAGCAGCGGCGCGGCGGCCGCGTGCCGCTCCACGGCCTGTCTGCCCGCGACGGCCCGCTCGGCCCGGAACCGGACCCGCCGCGCCCGCCGTACCAGCCCCCCGGTGAGAAAGGTCTGCATCGCCCCACTTTGCCCGCTCCGGGCCCCGGCCCACGGGCGGCACGCGGAAGGCCGCCGCCCGGCTCAGATCCTGGAGTTGGGGGGAGTGCGCTGGGACAGGAGCGCGGCCGTCCGCGCGCCCCCGGAGTCCTCGGCCCCGGACGCGCGGGCGCCCTCAGGACCCGCCGCCGGCGTGGGGCGCCGCTCCGCCAGCGGCACGACCGCGGGCAACGGGACCTTCTCCCCGAGCACCACCCGGCGCACGACGCGCTCCGCCGCGCCCCCGTCGTCGTAGGGGCAGAACCGCTCCCGGAAGGCCCGCCGCAGCTGGGCCGAGCGCGAGCCCCGCCAGTGCCCCGACGCGAAGATGTCGGCCAGCTCGTCCTCGCCGCGCGCCACCGCGCCCGGCGGGAAGGCGCGCACGTCGAAGTAGGTGCCGCGGGCCGCCTCGTACGCCTCCCAGTCGTCGGCGTGCAGGACGATCGGCCGGTCCAGGTTCGCGTAGTCGAACATCAGCGACGAGTAGTCCGTGACGAGCGCGTCCGCCGCCAGGCACAGCCGCCCCGCGTCCGGTGCGCCGGACACGTCGACGCACCGGCCGGTGAGGTCGTCGGGCAGCGGCTCCGCGGCGGCGTGCGGGGCGTGCACCAGGACCGTGAAGCGGGGGCCGAGGCGGCGCAGGAGCCGCTCCAGGTCGACACCGAGCCGCTGGGTGCGCCGGTAGTCGCGGTACTCCGGCGCGTACAGGATCGCCGTCGTGCCGGGGCGCACGCCGAGGCTCTCGCGGATCCGCGCCACCTCGGCGGCGGTGGTGCGCTGGTAGCGGTCGTTGCGCGGACAGCCGTACTCAAGAGTCGTGTACGTCGCCGGGTACGCCCGCTCGCCCGCGAGGGTCGCGTGGCGGTTGGGGGACAGGACGTAGTCCCAGGTGTCGGCGTCGCGCAGCCGCGCGGCGACGTCCGTGCCGCGGGCGGCCGCCGGGCGCTCCAGGAGGTCGGCGCCCTCGTGCCGCAGCGGCGTGCCCCGGTGGGTCTGCACGACGAGCTGCCCGGGGCGCTTGACCAGGCCGCGGTCGAACCCGGCGTCGCTCACCAGGTACGCGGCGCGCGCCAGGGCCGTCCAGGCCGCGGCGGTGCCGGGCGTGAGCCGGTGGGTCGCGGCCGGGACGGTGTGGTGGTGCGCGGGCGCGGCGAGCCACGCGGTGCGCACGTGCGGCGCGTGCTCGCGGAACGCGGCCTCGAGGGCGCCCGGGTCGCCGCTGTGCCCCCGCCCGTCGCCCGCCGTGAACACCGCCAGGTCCGCGCGCACCGGACGCCGCAGCTGGATCCGGTAGTGCAGCCGCAGCAGGGACCCCCGGGCGCGGCCCAGCACCCCGGTGGCGTACCGCGCGGCCCTCGTGCCGAACCGGTGCACGGACCGGAGGACCTGGTACGCGCGGTGCGAGCCGAGCCGCACCAGGACGTGCCGCAGCCGGGCGCCCGCGCGCGGCCGGGAGCCCGGGACGCGGAAGCGGCGGTAGTGGGCGCGCGCCCGGCGCAGGAACTCGGCGCGGCTGTCGTGCGGAAGCCGCTCCGGCCGGGAGTAGATGGCCAGCAGGTGGTCGACCATGCGCCGGAAGACCAGGGCCCGCCACGCCTCCGGCAGGTTGGGGCGCGCGTCGAGGAAGGCGAACACCCGCTCGTACTGGTCGAAGACGTCGAAGTGCGCGCGGCTCGCCGTGCCGAGGATCCCGCCGCGCCGCCGCTGCCGGTAGCGCACGCACACCCGGTCGAGCGTCGCGATGGACTTCGCCGACATCATCAGCGGGTACGTCCACGGCGCGTCCTCGTAGGTGCCGGACGGGAACGTCAGGCCCACCCGCTCGACGAACTCGCGGCGGTGCGCCTTGTTCCAGGCGACCATGAGCAGCCGCAGCAGGCCGCTCCTGTCGGCGAGTTCGAAGGGGGCGGGGCCGTCCTCGTGGAGCAGGTGCGCGAGCTGGTTGCGCACCCGCTCGCCCGTCCAGTACGTCCGCTCGTAGTCGTAGACCAGGACGTCCGGCTCGCCGGTCTCCTTCAGCCGGTCGGCGATGGCCTGGAGGGAGCCGGGCGCCATGCTGTCGTCGGCGTCGAGGAAGATCAGGTAGTCGCCGGTGGCGTGCTCCATGCCCGCGTTCCGCGCGCGGCCGAGGCCCACGTTCTCGTCCAGGTGGACGGCCCTGACGCGGGCGTCCCGGCCCGCGAACTCGTCGATGATCGCGGCGCAGCCGTCCGGCGAGCGGTCCTCGACCGCGATCAGCTCCCAGTCCGCGAAGCTCTGTTCCAGTACGGACGACAGGCACTCGTGCAGATACGCCTGCACCTGGTACGCGGGGACGATGACACTGAACCGGGGCACGGCACATCCATGGGTCGGCGCGGGCACTCTGCCCGGGAACGCCCGGTGAGGTGATCTGGTTACGCGGAGGTGTCCCCATCGGGGGACACCCGTCAAGCGGACGGAAAGGGGACGATCCGGTGCCGGACCGCCCCCCGTCACCCAAGTGGCGCTACCGACAAGGCAGTTGATCTTCCCGGGGGCCCCGGGCGCGCGGGCGCGTGCGCGTGCTCACTTGACGGCGCCCGCCATCACGCCGGACACGAACTGCCGTTGGAACGCGAAGAACACGGCCAGCGGGATCACCATCGAGATGAACGCGCCGGGCGCGAGGATCTGCACGTTGTCCCCGAAGAACCGCACCTGCTGCTGGAGCGCCACCGTGATCGGCGGGCTGCCCGCGTCCGCGAAGATCAGTGCGATCAGCATGTCGTTCCACACCCACAGGAACTGGAAGATGCCGAGCGAGGCGATCGCGGGCGCGCCAAGGGGCATCACCACGCGGACGAAGAGTCGCAGCTCACCGGCGCCGTCCAGACGGGCGGCCTCCAGCAGCTCGCGGGGGATCTCCGCGAAGAAGTTCCGCAGGAGGAAGATCGCGAACGGCAGTCCGAAGGCGGTGTGGAAGAGCACCACGCCCGTCGTCGTCTCGAAGATCCCGATCTTGCCGAAGAGGTCAGACACCGGGACGAGCGCCACCTGCACCGGCACCACGAGCAGCCCCACCACGCCGAGGAACCACCAGTCGCGGCCCGGGAACTCCATCCACGCGAACGCGTACCCGGCGAGCGAGCCGATCACCACGACGAGCAGCGTCGCCGGGACGGTGATGGACACGCTCGTCAGGATCGAGTCGGTGATCGTCTCGTCCTTCAGGAGGCTGGAGTAGTTGTCGAAGGTCAGCTGCGAGGGCGCGCCGAAGACCTTCCACCAGCCGGTCTCGCTCATGTCCTCCTTGGTGCGCAGCGAGCCGAGCAGCAGGCCGAGCGTGGGCACCAGCCAGAACAGGCCGACGAGGACGAGGAAGACCCGTACGGCCGTGCCGCTGAGCAGGGCGGCGATCCGCCCGCCGAGCGACTGCCCGGCCTTCACCGCACCCGTTCCCGCGGCGGCCCGAGTGTGCGTGCTCATCGCTTCGCCTCCCGTCGCAGCCGCCGCATGTTGAACCACATCACCGGGATCACGAGGAGGAAGAGCAGCACCGCGATCGCGCTCGCCACACCGTCGTTCTGGTCCCCGAAGGCCGAGTTGTAGAGCTGCACGGCGAGGACGTTCGCCTCGTCCTTGGAGGAGCCCGGCGGAATCACGAAGACCAGGTCGAAGATCTTCATCACGTTGATCATCAGCGTGACCAGGACCACCGCGAGGACGGGCGCGAGCAGCGGCACCGTCACGCGGCGGAACACCTGCCACTCGTTGGCGCCGTCCACGCGCGCCGCCTCCAGGAGTTCGCGCGGCACGCTCGCCAGGCCCGCGGCGATGAGCACCATCGCGAACCCGGCCCACATCCACACGTAGCTGCCGATGACGGCGGGCGTGATGAGCGAGGGGCCGAGCCAGTTCACGCCGTCGTACGGCTGCCGGAAGTTCGCCGCGGGGTAGCGGAGCAGCGCCCCGTCGGCCTCCTTCGGCAGGGCGAAGGTGCCGTCGTCCGCCGCCGTCGTGGAGGCCACGACCTCGCCGTCCTTGACCGCTTCGATCTTGATGCCCGGGTAGCCGAGCTCGACGGCGTCCGGGACGTTGACCCCGCCGCGGCCCTTGCCGCGGGTGAAGTCCTGCCAGGCCGTGCCGGTGACCTTGCCGGGCTCGGCCGCGGCGGGCTTCGCCGGCTTCGCGTCGTCGGGCATCTTGCCGGGCGGTACGCCGGTCAGCGGCAGGACCACCGGCTGCCCGGCGCGCACGGGCTCGCGGGTGACGAAGGCGCCGCCGCCCGCCTCCTTCATCGGGGACCTCGCGGCGAGGTGCCCGCTCGGGAAGTGCGACGACTCGGCGAACGTGTCGTGCACGCCCACCCACACGGCGTTGGCGACCCCGCGGTCGGGGTTCGCCTCGTACACCAGCCGGAAGATGATCCCCGCCGCCAGCATCGAGATCGCCATCGGCATGAAGATCACGATCTTGAACGCCGTGCTCCAGCGCACCCGTTCGGTGAGCACGGCGAAGATCAGGCCGAGCGCCGTCGCCACGGCGGGCGCGAACACCACCCAGATCGCCGTGTTCTTGACCGCGGTACGGATCCCGTCGTCCTCGAACATCGTCTCGTAGTTGTCGACGCCCGCGAAGTCGCCGCCCGTGTCGAAGAAGCTGCGCAGGACCGAGAACCCGATCGGATACAGCACGAGCGCGCCGAGCAGCACCAGGGCGGGCAGCAGGAAGAGGACCGCCACCGACTTGCGCGTGCGGGTGACGCTCCTGCGGGGACCGGAGCCGCGGGGGCCGGTCGTGGACGTGCGCGCCGTCGGCCTGGCCGGGGGCACCGCTGCGGTGCCCCCGGCGTCCGGAGTCGTCATCGCCCCGTCAGCTCTTCGGGTACGCCTTGGCCGCCGCGTCCTCCAGCGTGCGCTGGGTGCCCGCGACGTTCTTCGGGTTCTTCAGGAAGTCCTGGAGCGCCTTCCACTCGCCCTTGCCGGGCGTGCCGCCGAAGGCGGGGGGCGCCTGGTCGGACATGTCGAAGCGGATGTCGTCGCCGGCCGCGATGAGCGCCTTGGCGATGCCGCGCTGCACGTCGTTCGGGTACGCGGCCAGGTCCAGGTTCTTGTTCGGCGACACGAAGCCGCCCGCCTCCGCCCAGATCTTCGCCGCGTCCGGCGAGGCCAGGAACGTGAGCAGGGCCTGCGCGCCCTCGCCGTCCTTCAGGGCGACCGCGGCGTCACCGCCGACGACCGCGGGGGACGCCTTCCCGACCGCCGGGAACGGGAACACCTTCGCGTCCGTGCCGACCTTCGCCTTCGTCTCGGAGATCGAAAGGGACACCATGTCGCCCTCGAAGACCATGCCCGCCTTCGGCTGGTCGCCGCCGACGAACGTCTGCTTCACCGACGCGGGAAACTCCGTCTGGAGTGCGCCGTCCGCGCCCCCGGCGACGAACCCCTTCTTCCCGAAGAGCCCGCCGAGCGTCGTCAGGGCCTCCTTGACCGACGGATCCGTCCACTTGATCTTGTGCTGGGCGAGCTGGTCGTACTTCTCGGGGCCCGCCTGCGAGAGGTAGACGTTCTCGAACCAGTCGGTGAGCGTCCAGGCCTCCGCGCCGCCCACGGACACGGGCGCGACCCCCGAGTCGTAGACCGTCTGGGCGGTCTTCATGAACTCGTCCCAGGTCTTGGGCTCTTCGACGCCCGCGTTCTCGAAGACCTTGGTGTTGTACCAGACCAACGACTTGTTGGCCGCCTTGAAGTACACGCCGTACTGCTTGCCGCCGACGGACCCGAGGTCCTTCCAGCCCCGCGCGTAGTTCTCGTCCAGCTCCTTCTGCGCCGCCGCGCCGAGAGGCTTGGCCCACTTCTTCTCCACGGCCTGCTTCACCGCGCCGACCTGCGGCAGCATCGCCACGTCCGGGGGTTCGCCACCCGCCACCTTCGACGCGAGGAAGCTGATGATCGGCTCCTGCGCGGGCACGAACGACACGTCGGCGCCCGTCCGCTCCTCGAACTCGTCGAGGACCCTGAGGAACACCTTGCGCTCCGCGCCGCCCCACACCGCCGCGACCGACAGCTTCTGCCCGTCAAGCTTGGGCAGTTGAACGGTGGCTGCGGTCTCCTTCTTGCCGCCGCCCTTGCCGTTCCCGTCGTCGTCCTTGTCGTCGTCACCGCCGCACGCGGTGAGGCCCAGTGCGAGGGCGCCCACCGCCGTGGCGGCCACCATCCTGCCGGTCGTCCGTGTACGAAGAGTGCTGCGCATCACTGCCCCGTTCTCTTCCCCTGACAGTCCCGTTCCGGTCTGTCTACGCCCGGGGACGTGGGGCGGCAAGACGGCCTACGCTGTCAAGTCGCCTATCGTGATGCCGTTGTGACGGTCAGTTCCATGGCTCCTGTCCCTGCTGTGGGCAATCGTCCCGCGGGCCGGGTGGGCACAGCACGCAGGCGCCGCTCAGCTGTGGGGCCTGGGCTGCCCCAGATGCGGCGGGCGCAGCCCGGCGTCACAGCAGGGACGGCACCTGGTCGGCGGCGACCTCCCGCGCCGCACGATCCAGCGCACTGGCAAGGAGCGCCAAGTCCGTCGGCCCGTTGCCCAGTTCGCGGACGGGGCGGCGCGTGGGGGGATCCCCCATGCGGTCCCACTCCAGGGGGACCACGGTGGGCCGCAGCGTCGCCGTACGGGGGATGCGCCCCGTGACCCGGCCCGCCTGGAACGCGGTTACCCGGCCATCGGCCCCGGCCAGCACCCCCCGCCCGGGCGCGGCGTCGTCCACCTCACCCCCAGGCGCGTCCAGCGTGACCTGGAGCCCGGCCCGCCGCCCCACCTCGGTCTCGGCCACGCGCTCGGCGCCCCGCACGGCGGCCACCAGATGCACCCCGAGCCGCTCCCCGTCCCGCGCCACCGCGTCGAGCGCCCGTACGACGGACCCGGCGGCGGGCCGCCCGGGCGAACCAAGCGCGGGCGCGAGCAGGGAGTCGTAGTCGTCGACGACCACGACGAGCCGCGCGAGCGGCGGGCCCGGCTCGGGCCGCGCCCCGGCTCCGGGCGGCCGCAGCCGCAGCGTCGCGCTGCTCGGCACCTCGATGTCCCCGGCACCGACGGCCCCGACGGACCCGGCAGCTCCGACGGCTCCGCCGGGCTCGGCGTCGGGAGCCCCCCGAGGCGCCACGATCCGCCCGGCCACGGCCCGCCCCGTGTGCCACTCGGCGAAGCCCTGGCGTCCGAGCAGCTCGGCCCGCCGCTTCAGCTCCGCGGTGAGGGACTGGGCGAACTCCCGCATCCGCACGGGGTCGTTGGCGGCGAGGTGCGTACCGACGTGGGGGAGGTCCGTGCAGGCCCGCAGCCCTTCGCCGGGCCGCTCGCCCGCACCGGTGCCGCCCGCCGCGCCACCGTCCCGCCCATCGACCCCGCCGTCGACGAGGACGACGCCGAGCCGGTCGGGCCGCTCGGCGGCGGCCAGGGACGCGGCGACCGACCGCAGCAGCTCCGTGCGCCCGCTGCCGGGCGGCCCGGCCACCAGCAGGTGCGGCCCGTCCGCGGCGAGGTCCACCACGACGGGCCCGCGCGCGCCCGCGCCGAGCACTGCCCAGGCCCGCCCGCCGAGGGCGCTCGCGTCGTCCCCGGCGGCCGCCCACCGCGCCATCAGCGAGGCGGGCGTGGCCCGGGCGAGCCCCAACTCGTCCAGGAGCCGCGCGGCTTGCGGCAGCGGCGTCGCCACGCGCGCGTGCCCGCCGCCCGTGCCGTCGGGCCGCAGCGGGGCGAGCGCTCGCGCGAAGCGCTGCGCCCAGGCCGCGGAGACGGCGTCCACCACGGCGACCGTGCCGTGCCCCGCGGGCTGTCCGTCGGCCGCGCGCAGCACCCGCAGGGCCGTCGCCACGTCACCGCTGAGCAGCGCGACCGCACCGCAGGCGCGGAAGGCGGGCGACACCGAGCACGCCGCCTCGTACGTCTCCGTCACCGGCGACGAGGGCGAGGCCGCGGCGGTCTCGGCCAGGCACACGACGTGGATCCCGGCCTTGCCGCCGTCCCGCGCGAGCCGCACGGCGGCCTCCCGCAGCGCGGCGGAGCCGGGGTCGCCGTCGACGACCACGACCGTGCGCGGCCCGGACACCGCCTTCGTCCGCTCCTCCACCGGGGTCTCGCCGGGGCCCGCCGCGGCCGGCTCCGGCTCGTCCAGGCGGCGCAGCAGCTCGGCGGTGCGCGCCGCCGCCTGCTCGCGGTCGTACGCGAGCAGCAGCCGACAGTCCTGGCCGTGTGCGGGCCGCAGGTGCGGCAGCCAGCCGAGCCAGGCCCACTCCTCGGCCCGCGCGCCCGGCGTCCGCGCGCGGTCCGTGCTGATCAGCACGATCTCCAGGTCCGTGGGGGAGTGCAGCGCGGCCAGCTGCGCGAGCACAGACCGGGCGAGACCCGCGAGCCGCTCGCGCGGCCCGGCGAGCCCGAGCGCACCCGTCTCCCCGAGGCTCACCGTCACCGGCACGGCGGGCAGCAGCGCGCTCTGTCCGGGCGCCGCCCGGTCGACCGTGCCGAGGCGCACCGCGAGCGCCTCGGGGTGTCCGGGCCCGCGCTCCCACAGCCGCGTCCCGGGGCCGAGCGCCGTCAGGAGCAGCGCCGCCGCGTCGGGCCACGCCTCGGGCACCGGCTCCGGGAGCGGCGCGCCGTCGTCCCACTCCTCATGCGCTCCCGGGCCCTGCGGGCCGTCGTACACCTCGTCGTACGCCCCGTGCTCGCGTGCCGTCTCGTCGCCGCGCCCGCCGGTCAGCCGCCGGGCCCAGGCGGAGAGGCCGCCGCGCTTGCGCAGGCCGCGCGGCAGGGGCGTCCCGCGCGCGGGGGTGCCGGTCCGGCTCCGCTCGGCGTCGGGCGCACCGCCCTGCCGGGGCACCACGGGAGACTCCGCGACCCCGCCCGCCCCGTCCCCGCTGCCTCCGGAGGCACTCCATTCGGCGGTCCCGAAGGCGTGCTGCGTCACACCGTCTCCGGAGGCGGCCGGGCGGGCGGGGGAACCGGGAAAGCCGTGGGAAGGGGGCGCGGCCTGCGCACCCGGTGCGGTCGGGAAGCCGGACACCCCCGGCGCCCCGGAGCCCTCCGCGGCGCCTGCCGCGGCTCTGGCGCCCCACGCGGCCCCTGCGCCCCCCACGGCCCCCGTACCGGCCACGGTCGCGCCGTCCGCTCCGCCGGCCGCTCCTTCTGCTTCTCCGGCGACCCGCACGCGCACGTGACCCTCGCCGTCCGCCGCGGTGTCGAGGACGCCGCCCATGCCGCTGCCGGTGGTCAGGCGGAGCACGGACTCGCCGATGCGCAGGAGCGAGCCGGAGGCGAGCCGCACCGGCCGGTCGGTGAGGGCGCGGCCGTCCACCGCCGTGCCGTTCGTCGAGCCGAGGTCCGTGACCGTGACGCGGCCGTCCGGGTCGAGCGTGACCGCGCAGTGCAGCCGGGACACGTCCGGGTCGTCCAGGGGCACGTCGGCCTGCGCGGAGCGGCCGACGCGGATCTGGCCGCCGTGCAAGAGGTGCACGCCGCCCGCGTCCGGACCGGCGACGACGTGCAGCTGGGCGGCGGCGTCCGCGAGCTCGGGGCCCGGCTCCGCGGGGGTGCCCACGCACAGCACCGCACCGTCGACCAGCGGGGGCTCGCCGAGCGTGCAGCGCTGGAGGTCGAGGCGCTCCGACTCCGCGTAGAGGACGGCGGGGCCTTCGCCCGCGGCGACGGCGGCGGCGAGGCCTGAGGCGACGGCGGCGAGCGCGGTCCCGGCGGGCGCGGTGACGAGCACGTCGCAGGTCGCCGCGGGGCGTCCCCCCGGCTCGGTCTGGCCGCCACGCGGCCCGAGGACGGTCAGCCGGATCTGCATGCCGTCAGCGGTCCCTTCTGCGCTGGGCGCCCGGCACGGGGACTCGCGCTGTGATTCCCCCCACCGCACACGGGCACGTCGGCCAGTACGAAAGCATCCTCGCACCTGCCACTGACAACACGCCCGCCCCCCACCCGTAAGTGATCTTGATTGGTCGCCTCTGTACGGAAACGTGCCCGGAAAAGTGCGGGAAGCGGGCCAGAAGGAAAATCGTCACCCCACGAGGAAGGAACGAGGAAGGAACAAGGACGGAACCTCCCGCACGGCCCCCTGCCGAGCCCCTACCGGAACCCCTTCCGGAGCCCCTTTCGGACCCCGGTCCGGGGGCGTCGGCAACCAACGGCCCTGGTAGCGCGTCTTCCCTGCGAACAAAGGTCCGCACGGTCGGCGACCACTGGCAAGATCGTCGTCCGGTGCCCCGTCCGGCGGCACTACAGTGGGTCGGAACGCCCATCGCGGCGGGGCCGACCGGGATCCCCGGGTCACCGGGAGCCCAGGACCACAGAGCCAGACCGGATCGGGCGGATCATCCAGATCGGCCGGATCCGGCCAGCACCACCAGATCCAGTCAGATCCAGTTCAGGCCAGCAGAACAGTCGGAACAGTCAGATTCCAGCAGGGAGCGCATGACGTGCGGCCGGTAGGCAGCAAGTACCTGCTCGAGGAGCCGCTCGGGCGCGGCGCCACGGGCACCGTCTGGCGAGCCCGCCAGCGGGAGACCGCGGGTGCCGAGGCGGCCGTCCCCGGCCAGCCCGGCGAGACCGTCGCGATCAAGGTCCTCAAGGAGGAGCTCGCGAACGACGCGGACGTCGTGATGCGCTTCCTCAGGGAGCGCTCCGTCCTGCTCCGCCTGACGCACCCGAACATCGTCCGCACCCGCGACCTCGTCGTCGAAGGCGATCTGCTCGCCCTCGTCATGGACCTGGTCGAGGGCCCGGACCTGCACAAGTACCTGCGCGAGAACGGCCCGTTCACCCCGGCCGCCGCCGCCCTGCTCACCGCGCAGATCGCCGACGCGCTGGCCGCGAGCCACGCCGACGGCGTGGTCCACCGCGATCTGAAGCCCGCGAACGTCCTGGTCAAGCAGGACGCCGACGGCATGCACCCGATGCTCACGGACTTCGGCATCGCCCGCCTCGCCGACTCCCCGGGCCTCACCCGCACCCAGGAGTTCGTCGGCACGCCCGCGTACGTCGCGCCGGAGTCCGCCGAGGGCCGCCCGCAGACCAGCGCGGTCGACATCTACGGGGCCGGCATCCTGCTGTACGAGCTGGTCACCGGCCGCCCGCCGTTCGCAGGCGGCTCCGCCCTCGAAGTCCTGCACCAGCACCTGAGCGCCGAGCCGCGCCGCCCCTCCACCGTCCCCGACCCCTTGTGGACGGTCATCGAGCGCTGCCTGAGCAAGGACCCGGACCGCCGCCCCAGCGCCGAGAACCTGGCGCGCGCCCTGCGCACCGTCGCCGACGGCATCGGCGTGCACGCCTCCGCCGCGCAGATCGCCGCGGCCGAGGGCGTCGCCGCGCTGCTCGCGCCCGACCCGGCGCCCGCGCCCGTGCCGGGCACCCCCGGCGCGGCCGACCCCACGCAGGTCCTGCCGCACACCTCGGGCGCCCCCGGCGCCTACGACCCGGCCGCGGCCACGAGCGTCATGCCGCACACCGGCGGCCCCCAGGGCGCCGACCCCACGGCCGTCATGCCCCCCGTGGGCCCCGGCCAGGGCCCGGACGACCCGCACCCCTGGCAGAGCCAGATGCGCGCTGCCCGCGACCGCAACGACCAGACGCAGGTGCAGCACCTGGACCCCAGCCAGGACCCGCTGCGCCGCCGCCCGCAGCGCCAGGTCGCCCGCCCCCAGCAGCGACCGCCGCAGCCGCAGCCGTACGCCCCCCAGCACCAGCCGCAGCCGTACCCGCCCCAGCAGCAGTACGCGCCGCAGCACCAGCCCCAGCCCTACGCGCCGCAGCATCAGCCGCAGCCGTACGCGCCCGCGCCCGCTCCGGCTCCCCAGCAGCCGCAGGCGCCCCAGCCCGAGCCCCGGCAGCGCCGCCAGCGCAGCGCGAACCCGACGAAGATCCCGGGCCTCGGCTGCCTCAAGGGCTGCCTGGTCGTCCTCGTCATCCTGTTCGTCGCGAGCTGGCTGGTCTGGGAGCTGAGCCCGCTCCAGGACTGGATCGGCACCACGAAGGGGTACTGGGACCAGCTCCAGGACGTCTGGAACAAGCTCTCGGAGTGGAGCTCGAAGATCAACGGATGAGGGCGGGCCCGGACCCCGGTCCGGGCCCCGGTGCGGCAACCCCTGCACGACCCAGGGGATTTGTCGACATCTGAGGGGTGATTTCCGCTCCCGGAGTGAAGGTTGGCGTCACGGACGCGTACTTTTGACGCCAACACACATCCGTAGGAGCAGTCTTGGCACGCAAGATCGGCAGCCGGTACACCGCCCATCAGATCCTGGGCCGTGGCAGCGCCGGCACGGTGTGGCTCGGCGAAGGGCCCGAGGGGCCCGTCGCCATCAAGCTGTTGCGCGAGGACCTGGCCTCCGACCAGGAGCTGGTCGGCCGCTTCGTCCAGGAGCGCACGGCGCTGCTGAGCCTCGACCACGCGCGCGTGGTGGGCGTCCACGACCTCGTGGTCGACGGCAACGACCTCGCGCTCGTCATGGACCTCGTCCGCGGCACCGACCTGCGCACCCGCCTGGAGCGCGAGCGCCGCCTCGCCCCCGAGGCCGCCGTCGCCATCGTCGCGGACGTCGCCGACGCCCTGGCCGCCGCGCACGCCGCCGGAATCGTGCACCGCGACGTCAAGCCCGAGAACGTACTCCTGGACATGCAGGGCCCCCTCGGCCCCGGCGGCGCCCACCCGGCCCTCCTGACGGACTTCGGCGTCGCCAAACTCATCGACACCCCGCGCCGGACCCGCGCCACGAAGATCATCGGTACGCCGGACTATCTGGCGCCCGAGATCATCGAGGGCCTGCCCCCGCGCGCGGCCGTCGACATCTACGCCCTCGCGACCGTCCTCTACGAGCTCCTCGCGGGCTTCACGCCCTTCGGCGGCGGCCACCCCGGCGCGGTCCTGCGCCGCCACGTCACCGAGACCGTCGTCCCCCTGCCCGGCATCCCCGAAGAGCTCTGGCAGCTCATGGTCCAGTGCCTGGCCAAGGCGCCCGCGTCCCGGCTGCGCGCCTCCGAGCTGGCGGCCCGCCTCCGCGAGCAGCTCCCGCTGCTCGCGGGCATCCCGCCCCTGGACGTCGACGAGCCGGACGCGGAGCCGCAGGGCGCGGACGCCCGCGAGGAGCCCCCGCAGGAGCCCCGGCCGCGCGCCCCGCGGCGCGGCGCCGTCCCCCTGGTCCCCGGCGCCACCTCCGCCGACGCCAACCGCGACACCCACACCTCCATGCGCGTCCCCGGCCCCGAGGAGCTGGCGGGCGGCGCCCTGGGCACCGCCCGGGCCCCCCGCGCGGCCGGCACCGCACGGCCCGGCTCGGCCCGGCACCGCACCACGACACGGCGCCGCCGGATCGCCCTCGGGGCGGCGGGGGCGGCGCTCGCCGCCGCGATAGGCGCAGGCGCCTGGTACGCCACCACGGACGACCCCCCGCCCCCCACCACCCCCCAAACCACGGCCCCTCCGGCCCCGTAGCCCCACCGGGCCAGGCATCGCCCCCGGGGCGCGGGGCGGGGCCC
>NZ_JOJM01000081.1 GCF_000720325.1 Streptomyces sp. NRRL B-1347 | reverse complement strand
CCTGCGGCAGCTGGAGGACTGGCTGCGCTCCTACCGGCCCGAGGAGCTCTTCGACGCCGAAGGGCGCCCCACCGCGCAGGTCCTCGCCTGCGTCCCCGAAGGCGACCGGCGCCTCGGCGCGAGCCCGCACGCCAACGGCGGCCTGCTCGTCCGCGATCTGCCGATACCTGACCTCGAACGCTTCGCCGTGCCCGTCGACAAACCGGGCGCGAGCCTGCACGAGCCGACCCGGATCCTCGGTGACCTCCTGGAGCAGGTCATGCAGGACACCTCGGAGCGACGCGACTTCCGACTCCAACTACCTGCTCACCTCGCACGTGTGGCGCCAGGACCACAACGGCTTCTCGCACCAGGACCCCGGCTTCGTCGACCACGTCCTCAACAAGAGCCCCGAAGTCGTGCGCGTCTACCTGCCGCCGGACGCCAACACGCTGCTGTCGGTGGCCGACCACGCGCTCCGCAGCCGCGACTACGTCAACGTCATCGTCGCGGGCAAACAGCCCTGCTTCGACTGGCTGTCCCTGGACCAGGCGCGCGCACACTGCGCTCGCGGAGCCGGGATCTGGGACTGGGCGGGCTCAGCCATCGACGGACGCGAGCCCGACGTGGTCCTGGCCGGTCATCTTCGCCTACCACGGCTACCCGTGGCTCATCCACCGCCTGGCCTACCGCCGCGCGGGCCACGGCCATCTGCACGTGCGCGGCTACAAGGAGATGGGCACCACGACCACGCCCTTCGACATGGTCGTGCGCAACGACATGGACCGCTACCGGCTCGTCATGGACGTCATCGACCGCGTGCCCGGCTACGGTGTCCGCGCCGCGGAGCTCCGCCAGAAGATGACCGACACCCGCACCCGCCACCACGCCTGGATCCGGACCCACGGCACCGACCTCCCCGAGGTCGCCGAGTGGACATGGACCGGCTGACGCCCCACGCCGAGAAGGAGTTCACCGCCATGACCGTACGCGTCGGCATCAACGGCTTCGGCCGCATCGGCCGCACCTACTTGCGCGCGGCTCTCGACCGCGCCGAAGCGGGCACCCAGGACATCGAGGTCGTCGCGATCAACGACATCGCTCCGGCCGCCACCCTCGCGCACCTGCTGGAGTACGACTCGACGTTCGGCCGCATCGGGCGCGAGGTCTCGTACGACGACACCTCGATCACTGTGGACGGCCACCGCGTCGCCGTCACCGCCGAACGCGATCCGGCCGCCCTGCGCTGGGCCGACCACGGCGCCGAGATCGTCGTAGAGTCCACCGGCCGCTTCCGCGACCGCGCCTCCGCCGAGCTGCATCTGAAGGCGGGTGCCCACACCGTGCTCCTCTCGGCGCCGGGAAAGGACGTGGACGCCACCATCGTGCTCGGCGTCAACGACGACGCCTACGACCGGCGACGGGACCGCATCGTCTCCGCGGCTTCCTGCACCACCAACTGCGTGGCACCGATGGTCAAAGTGCTCCACGAACGGTTCGGCATCGAGCGCGGCGTGATGACCACCATCCACGGCTACACCAACGATCAGGCCCTGCTCGACGGCCCGCACAAGGACCTGCGGCGGGCCCGCTCGGCGGCCCTGAGCATCATCCCGACCAGCACCGGCGCGGCCCGGGCCGTGGGCCTCGTGGTTCCCGAGCTCGCGGGCGCCCTGGACGGCATCGCGGTACGCGTGCCCGTCGAGGACGGCTCGCTCACCGACCTCGCCGTGGTGCTGGCCCGCGAGACGACCGCCGAGGAGATCAACGCGGCCTTCGCCGAGGCCGCCGACGGCCCGATGAACGGCGTCCTGCGGGTGTCGAACGCTCCCATCGTCTCCCGCGACGTCATCGGCGACCCCGCCTCCTGCGTGTTCGACCCCGCCCTGACCCAGGTGCACGGCACCCTCGCCAAGGTCTTCGGCTGGTACGACAACGAGTGGGGTTACACCCACCGGCTCCTCGACCTCACCGCGCTGGCGGCCGACGACCGGTGAACGCCGAACGGCACGGCACGCCTGTCGCACCCCGCGCGCTGCGGCGCGTGACAGGCGTGGCCCTTGGCACCGCTGCCCCCGGCACCGCTCCCCGTGCGAGTGGTGCACGCCTGGGAGGGGCTTCCCAGGGACGGGGAGCTGGTGAGTCTGCCTGTGCTGCCCGCCCCCTCAGGGGTCGGTGGCCTCTAACCGTCCCGACGAAGTGGAGGTCGAGTTCGGCATCACGCTGGACGGCGAGAGCGGCGCACTGATCGCCAAGGTGGGTGCGGGTGCCTCCCTCACCACCGTGCGGCTCGCCTGGGGCCCGGGACCCCCGTGACCGGGGCGCCACCTGTCGGCTATCAGGTCCGACTGCAGAACGTGCGGCTGCACGTGCGGAGGCCACGCAGGCCTTGTCGATGGCCTACAGCGGCGGCTATCGCATCGCCGAGGTCGAGGCACGCCTGGCCCTCGCCCGGATCCACCACGGGGCCGACGCCCCGGACGCGGCCTGGCAGGAGCTGATCCGAGCCGCGGAGACCGCCCAGGAGATCGGCTACAGGCGGGGCGAGGGCTTCGCGCGAGAGCTTGAAGACCTGCTGTCCGAGGACGGCACCAGCGTCATAGCGGAGGGGCTTCCGCGCTCCGCCCTGGCGCCAGCCAGAACAGCAGCCAGCAGGAGCACATTGCGGACGCCTCGACTGTCGGCGACAAACACCAACAGTCCATCAACGGTTAGGCGTTCGCTGCTTCAGGGTGGAATCTCACTCGGGAGGGCCGACACTTCAGGTTCGGCGTCGAGTCGCCATCCCAGGGTGCTCAGCGACATGAGGGACACGCTGCCACGGCGGTACTGTCCGCAGCAGCGACGGGTCGTCGTGCAGTGCCTGGGCGAGGCTGCGGCGGGCGGCTCGTGCGCGTACGACCATGAGGGCAATGTCGCGGACGCGCTCGGCGGGCAGGTGCTTTTCGACGTTCCCGATCAGCCGCACGACCAGGCCGACCGGATCCGCGATGACCTCCTCGGCAAGACCGGTCACCGGTCAACTCCCCTGATCCGGGCCCGACGGGGCGCAGGTCGCCGAGGAGGTCAGCCTGGGCCGGCGGAGTGGTCTTCGTGGCAAGCCACAGAAGGTGGAAGGCTCCCTCGAGGCGGTGCAGCTGGACATCGACGCCGGCGTCGGCCATCGCCCGGGCGGACTGCTCGCCCTCGTCGCGCAGCGGGTCCAGGCCGGCCGTCACCACGATGGCCGCAGGCAGTTCGCTGAGGTCCGGGGCCAGGGCCGGGGCGGCGCGTGGGTCGGTGCGGTCCGTGTGCGCGGGCAGGTAGGGTCTGCGGCACGATCAGTACCTGGCGGGCCGGCTCCAGTCCGTCCCAGGCCCGGGCCTGTTGGGCGACCACGGCGGCGAGGGTGGCGTCGGCGCTGTCCCCGGCGACCGACAGGCGAGCCGCGTCGATTCCGAACTGCTCGGCGTGCGCCGCGACATAGCGGGTTGCTGCCTGCGCGTCCGCGACCGCCGCCGGGAAGGGGTGCTCGGGGCGAGGCGGTAGGCGACAGACACCACGTTGTGCCCGGTGCTGGTGGCCAGCGCCCTCAGGAAGCCGTTGTGACGGTGGCGGCCGTCGGTGACGAATCCGCCGCCGTGGAAGTACACAAGTCCGCGATCACCGCGGCAAGGGTGGTGCCGGACCGGGGCTGTGCCGCCTCGGGTGGGCGGACGGCCCTGCCAGCCGTACGTGGCCATGACGGCCGGCGTGGCGCGGGTGTCCGCCGTGTAGGTGGGCACCGAATCGGTCCCGCTCACGGCTGTGCCGAGGCTGGGGTGGTCGTGATGACCGCGCCCGCGGTGAGGGTGCGGTGCACCGGGCACTTCTCGGCGATCTCCATCAGCCGTCGGCGCTGGTCGGCGTCGAGTGTGCCGTCCAGCCGGATCTCCCGAGTGATGTGGGAGACCTGCCGGTTCCCGCCGTCGCACGCGGCGCAGCCCGCGGCGTGGATGCGCCGATTGCGGAGCGAGACGGTGACCTTCTCCAGGGGCCAGCCCTTGCGGTCGGCGTACATGCGGACCGTCATGGAGGTGCAGGCACCGAGCGCGGCGAGCAGCAGGTCGTAGGGGCTCGGTCCGCTGTCCGCGCCGGCCGGCTCGGGCTCGTCGGCCGCCAGGACGTGGTGTCCGGCCTGCACCAGCTGCCCGTAGGGGCTGGTTCCGTTCTCGCTGACCGTGACGAGACCGTCCTCCGGGCCTCCGGGGTCGGCCCCAGGAGCCTTCGCCTGCTCAAGGGTGGTGTGCTGTTCGGGCATGTCTGTACTCCTGAGGTCGGTGTGTGGGAACGGCGGTGGTGTGCGGTCCCGTTGGGGTGCCGCACGGTGCCTGTGCGGCGGCGCGCCGAGGCGTCAAGGTCCGGGCTGCGACCGGGGCGTGTCTGCCGGGGCGGGGGTGTAGCGGCCGGCCCACGCGGCCAGGACCGCGGCCGCGTACTGGGCGTCCGCGTGGTTGCTGAGCAGATGGTCGGCGCCGGGCAGGCTGACGTAGGACTTGGGGTGGCGGGCGGTGTCGAAGATCTGCCGCGCGTTGTCGACGTCGACGACCTGGTCGGTCGGGGCGTGCAGGACCAGCAGGGCCGCGTCCAGGGTGCGGATCCGCATCGCCTGGGGCTGTGCGAGGAGGTCGTCGATGAACCGCTGCCGGATGTTGAACGACCGGCCCGCCAGGGTGACGTCGGCTTGGCCGCGCTGAGCGATCTCCTGCCGGTGGTGGGCGAATTGGTGTACGACGTGATCGGGAGCGGCCGGAGCGGCGATCGTCGCGACGGCCCGGACTTCGGGGATGCAGTGGGTGGCGGCGAGCACGGCAGCGCCGCCGAGCGAGTGCCCGATCAGGAGGGACGGTGCCGTGTAGTGGTCGCGCAGGTGGTCGGCCGCGCGCACAAGGTCCGAGACGTTGGAGCTGAAGGTACTGCTCGCGAAGTCGCCGCCGGACTGGCCCAGGCCGGTGAAGTCGAAGCGCAGCACAGCGATGCGGTGGGCGGTCAGGGCTCTGGCGATGCGGGCCGCGGCGTGGCTGTCCTTGCTGCAGGTGAAGCAGTGCGCGAACACGGCATACGCGGCCGGGGTTCGGGCCGGGAGGTCAAGGATGGCCGCCAGCGGCGTGCCCTGTGAGCCGGGGAACGTGAGGTGCGTGCTGGATCCGGTCATCACATCCTCCTGGGTGGTTCTTCGGCCTGGGTGCGGGACCGGGGCCGGGCGGTGTCAGCGGGCGCGGGCCGGGGCATGGAGATCGGCCAGGACGGCCAGTTCGGCCAGCAGGGCGCGCAGCAGGCTCTCGGTGATGTCGTCGCCGGTGAAGACGCCGTCGGCGTCGAAGCGCTGGTGCGACTGGAAGACGGTGACCTCGGGGTGGGCCACGACCGGGGCCTGGATGCGGTGCAGGATCTGGCGCAGGACCAGCTGGCCGCGGGCGGTGCCGAACTGGGAGGGCGAGGCGCCCAGGACGGCGACGGGCTTGTGGCGCAGGGCGTGCCGCCCGGCAGGGCGCGAGAGCCAGTCGAGGGCGTTCATCAGCACGCCGGGGATGGCCGAGTTGTACTCCGGGGTGGCGATGAGGACGCCGTCCGCCTCCCGCACGCGTCGGCTCAGGTCGGCGACGGCGGCGGGTTCGGGGCCGTCCTCGAGGTCCTCGTTGAAGAAGGGAAGCCGGCCAAGACCCTCGTAGAGGTCGATGGTGACACCGTGGGGCGCGAGGTTCTGCACGGCGCGCAGCAGGCCGGTGTTGTGGGAGGAGCGGCGCAGGCTGCCGGAGATCGCGAGGAAGGTCAGGTCGGACATCGCGGAGGGCCCTTCGAAGGAGGCACGGGCGGGGCGGGAGGGCGGTCGGTGCCGGGCCGGCACCAGAGGCGGTGCCGGCCCGGCCGGGCACCGCGGCGTACGCCCGCGGGGCTGCGGGGGCCGACGCGCGGGCCGAGGTGGGGCTGTTAGATCGGGTAGACCGGCTGGGAACTGCGGACGGTGATCCAGCGGGTCTCGGTGAAGGCGTCGATGTTCGCCTCGCCGCCGAAGCGGGCGCCGGTGCCGGACCAGCCCACCCCGCCGAAGGGGATGCGGGCGTCGTCGTTGATGGTCTGGTCGTTGATGTGCACCAGACCGCTGGGGATGCGCTCGGCCAGCTCCAGGCCGGCCATCACGTCGCGGGTGAGGATGCCCAGCGAGAGGCCGTACGGGTCGTCGGCGGCCAGCTGCGCGGCCTCGTCCAGGGTGGTGAACGTCCGCACGGGTACGACCGGGCCGAAGACCTCCTCGGCGTAGGCGGGCGCGTCGTCGGGCACGTCGACGAGGACGGTGGGGCGGTAGAAGAGGTCGTCGTAGGTGCCGCCGGCCAGCAGGCGGGCGCCGGCGGCGATGCTGGCGGTGACCTGGGCGTGGATGGTGTCACGCTGGTGGGCGTTGATGAGGGGGCCGAGGTCGACGTCGGCAGCGGCGGGGTCGCCGACGGTGAGCTGCTCCGCCTTGGCGACCAGGCGCGCGGTGAACTCCTCGGCGATGTCGGCGTGGACGAGGATGCGTCCGGTGGCCATACAGACCTGGCCCTGGTTGAAGAAGGACCCCCAGGCCACCGTGGAGATGGCACGGTCCAGGTCGGCGTCGGCCAGCACGATCATCGGGTTGTTGCCGCCGAGTTCGAGGTGGGCGCGCTTGACGCCGCGGGCCGCCGCCTCGCCGACCTTGCGGCCGGCCCCGGTGGATCCGGTGAAGGAGATGACGCGCACGTGCGGGTCATCGACCAGCGCCGCGCCCGCCGCGCCGTCGCCGGGGACCAGGGTGAGCACGCCCTGCGGCAGGCCCGCCTCCTCGAAGATCCGCATGATGGTGACGCCGCCGCCGACCGCGGTGCGCGGGTCCGGCTTGAGGACCACGGTGTTGCCGAGTGCCAGGGCCGGGGCGACGGACCGGATGGCCAGAATCAGCGGCACGTTGAACGGTGAGATGACGCCGACGACTCCGGCGGGCATCCGGCGGGTCATGCTGAGGCGCGGCTCGGTGGACGGCATGACCTGGCCGGTCGGGTGCGAGCACAGCACGGCCGCCTCGTAGCACTCCTGCTCCGCCTGGTCCGTCTCGAAGGCGGCCCGGGCCCGGGTGCTGCCGCTCTCGCGGATCAGCCAGTCCTGGATCTGAGGAGCGTGGGCGGCGAACAGTTCCCCGGCCCGCCGGAGTATGGCGGCGCGCTCGGTGTGCGGGGTGGCGGCCCAGGCGCCCTTGACCTCGGCGGCGCGGGCGGCGGCGCGGGTGATGTCGCTCGCGTCGGCGGAGCCGATGTGCTCCAGGGTGTCACCGGTGGAGGGGTTGATGACGTCCGTCTTGCCGCCGGAGGCGTCCTGCCAGCCGTCGATGTTGATCTTTCCGGACCAGAGGGCAGGGTCGAACAAAGACATGGGTTCCTCGAATTTCTCGGCCCGCCGCAGGGCGGACGTGTGCAACGTCGGATGGGCGGAAGAAGGGGGCTGCCCGCCCGGTGGCCGGGGGATACCGCCGGGCGGGCGCTGTCCGCGCGGCTGCGGCGGATTGCCGCCGCGCGGAGCTGAGGGTCAACGGGTGGCGTGGTAGGCCCGGTTGATCACATCGCCGACGACGTTGGGGTGGCTGACCATGACCGCGTGGGAGCTGTTGACCTCGGTGATGTGGGCGTCGGCGCGCTTGGCCATGAAGCGCTCCAGGCTCGGGGCGATGGCGTGGTCCTTCTTGGCCACCAGCGCCCAGGACGGGATGGTCTTCCACGCGGCGTGCTTGGCCGGCTGCCCGAAGGCCTCCGCCGCGATGGGCCGCTGGGAAGCGGCCATCAGGGCCGCGGTCTTCGCGGGCACGTCGGCGGCGAACGCGTCGGCGAACTTGGCCGGGTCGAGCATGACCTCGGTGCCGGTGGTGCCGTCGGGCCGGGTGAACTGGAAGGCCTGCTGCGGCAGCGGCGGGACGCTCGGGTCCGGGTGCGTCTCGAGGAGCCCGCCGAGCGTCTCGCCCTTGTCCGGAGCGAAGGCGGCGACGTAGACCAGCGCCTTGACGTCGGGGATGGCGGTGGCCGCATTGGTGATCACGGCGCCGCCGTAGGAGTGGCCGACGAGGATCTTCGGCCCCTTGATGCCCTTGAGCATGCCCTGCAGGTACGCCGTGTCGTAGTCCAGGCCGCGCAGTGGGTTGGCCACCGCCCGGACCTTGAAGCCCTGGTGGCGCAGCCGGGCCGCGGTCTCCGCCCAGCCGGAGGCGTCGGCGAAGGCCCCGTGGACCAGCACCACCGTCGGCTTGGGCTTCGCGGCGTCCAGGTCCTGCGCGCCGGCGGAAGGCGCCAGGGAGGTGAGGGAGGCGACGACCGCTGCTGCGGCCGTTCCGACGACCGCGGCGGTGCGACCGGTGTGCTTGTCGGTGCTCATGAGATTCCTTCGTGAGGGTGCGGCATGGCCGCGGATGGATCGCCGGGCGCGGATGTCGCGCTCCCAGCAGGGGCGGTGGGCGGAGGCTTTCGGCCAGGCCGCCCAGTGGCGCGCCGTCCGGCGGGACAACGATGCACCACAAGTTTGATTACAGTCAATAGCTGAAACTAAACCTCACGGGGGCCGGCGCCGCGTCGGCGCTCGTGCGGGTGGCCAGCAGGCAGGAACGCGCTGTGATCAGCAAGAACCAGGCGGGCGTCGGCCGCGCACACCGACCGCGGCGCCGGGCCGGGGCGACGGTGCGCACCCCGCCCGTGGGCAGACCGCGGGACCCGGCGGTCGCCAGGCGGCCCTGCAGACCGGGAGCGAATATCTGGCCACCGGCGGGCCCACGTAGATGACGGTCGGCAAGGTGCTGGCGGGCGCCTGTGCGGCGGCGCCTGCCCTGAACCGACGCTGGCCGAACCATCGCGAGCGGGTGGAGGACGCGCTCCCCCGCGGCCTGGACCAGCAGCGCGGCCAGCCAGTGGTCTGGAGCAAGGACGCGGACATCTGAGCGGAACAGCACCTGCTGCCGGAGGGAGCTGCGCCGGTACGGTTCCTACAGTCGGTCCGTGTCCGTCGGGATGCCGAGCGGCACGCGGCCGGTTGTCTCCCAAGTGGCCGGGTTCACCTGGACGTGGGCGGTGACGGTGGCCGCGTCCCGGAGGCGGCGCTGCAACGGCGAGTCGTCGTAGATGGCCGATCCGCCGCCGAGGTCGTACATGGACCGGACGACGTCCGCGGACGTGCGAGCGGCATGTGTCGCCGCCAGACGCAGTCCGGTGCGCAGGCCTGGTGTGACGGCCTCGCCGGTGTACGCGGCGCGCCATGCGTCCTCAACGGCCTCATAAAGCCCGGCCTGGTCGTGCCTCAGCGTGGACTTGTGTAGAGGCCCTCGTGCTCCCAGGCCCGCAGGGTGTCGTAGTCCTCGATCAGCTCCGGGCCGGTGGGGGCCGCAAGGTAGGCGAACCCGGGGGAGGTCGGCAGGCTGCTGGTGGGGGCGAGGTGCTGGCCCGGGGCGAAGCCGGGGAAGACGGCGACGACGCTGGGCAGTTCCGCGATCTTGGTGAGGGCGTCGGGGTTGGCGTGGCCGGGGTGGTGGTTGATGAAGTCGACCCACCGCAGCACCGGCTGCCGACCCGGATCGGGAGTGGTGCGGGTGTGCAGGGATGCGGGATCGATCGTGGCGGTGACCGTCAGGGTGGTCTGGGAGGGGCCGAGGTAGGCGTCCACCACGTCGGGCCCGGTGCCTCCGCCCAGGCGGGCGCCGGTCTCGATGAGGATCGGTCCCCTGTCGGTGAGCATGACTTCGGTGTGGGCGGGCGTCTCGGTGATGCCAAGTGCGTCCAGGACGTCGCGGACGTAGCCGGTGAGCACCTTCCCGTCGGCGCTGGCAGGGGCGACGGGCTCCTGGAAGTCGTAGATGGGTGCGGCGGTGGGGCCGAGGCGTTTGGTGTAGCGCCAGATCTCGGCGACGTGGTGCTGCCCACCCGAGGAGACCGTGTTGATGCAGTACTCGGTTCCGTGCAGGCGTTCTTGGACGAGCACGGCGTCGTTGGGTTCGCCGAAGAGGTTGGGGCCGCCCAGGACGGCGGTGGCGGCCTGGCCGACCTCCTCGGCCGAGCCGCAGAACGTCACGCCGTCGGTGCCCGCGCTGGCCAGGGGCTTGACGACCGCCTCCTGGAGGCCCCATGCGGCGTACCAGTCGGCTGCGGCGCGGGCGGAGCGGGCGACGGTGGTATGCGGGGTGGCAAGGCCTGCGGCCTGGACCGCCTGCTGCATGAGGAACTTGTCGCGGCGGGCTGCGACCAGCGCGGGGTCGTTCGTCGGCAGCCCCAGAGCGCTCGCGAGGGTCTCCGCCAGCACGACACCGGTTTCGGTGCCGGCCATCACGCGGGAGACGCGCAGGCGGGCGAGTTCCCGCGTGAGGTTCGTGAAGTCGGCGGTGAAGCCCAGATCGAGGACGTAGTCGTCGGGGCTGTACGAGCGCAGGAGGAAGGCGCCTATGTCCGGCTGGCTTCGCACGTGGATGCAGTCGACCCCCGCTTGTGCCAGTCGCCTGGCCAGCGTCGCCCCGGTGGAGTATCCGTCGACGATCGCTACCTTCATGGAGCTGTTCCTCTCGTGGTGCTGTGGGAGTGGGGATGCCGGCTGTCGCAGGGGCAGTTGGGCAGGGGCGGTGCTAGGCGGGTTCTGAGGTGTGGGAGGCGTGCAGGGCGCGGGAGAGCGGCACGCAGGCCAGAGCTCCCAGCGCGGCGCTGGTGATGAGGAGGCCGGCGACCAGGGGGCGGCCTCCCGCGTTGAGGGCGCCGGCGATGCCCAGCGGGGTGAGCGAGGCGATCGCGCCCGCGATGCTGAGGGCGGCTTGGTAGCGGCCGATGGCGCCGGGCGGGGCGGCCGTTGCGACGAACGCGCCGGCGGCGACGCTGTAGCAGATCTCGCCGGGCACCATGATCACTGCTGCGCTGGTGTACCCCACGGTGGTGTGCTGCAGTGCCGCCAGTGCCATGGCGGCACCCAGGATCAGGCTTCCGGCGGCGAACACCGGGCCTATGGGATAGCGCACGCGGTCGTCGGGGCCGACCAGCAGGCGGGTCAGCGGCGGGCTCAGCAGTAGGACCGCAGCGGAGTTGGCGAGCATGGCGGTGCCGTAGGCGAACGGGGCGAGGTGGTCCGCGCTCATGACCAGAGGCAGGACACTGATCAGGCCGTAGGCGCAGGTCGTCGCCGCGACGGCGGCGGCGACCATCCAGCGCAGCCGGGGGTCGGAGACGATCTGTGCGTAGGTGGCGTGCTCGTGCTGGCGTTCGCCCCGGGGCGTGTTGGGGCGGCCACTCAGCATGGCGCGCACCAGGAGGGCTGCGGCCACGCAGGCAACGGCGTTGAGGGCGAACAGCAGCCGGTAGCCGTGGGCGTGGGCGATGAAGCCGCCGACACCAGAGCTCAGCGAGAGCCCCACGTTCGACACCCAGTAGACCCAGCCCTGGGCGCGGGTGCGTGCTCCTTCGTTCGTCAGGCGGTCGTTGATCTGCGCGGAGACGGCCGGCCGGTGGACGTCCATGGTGCAGCCCAGGCAGAAGGCGAGCAGCAGCAGGGCGTGCAGGCTGCTGGCCACGGCCAGCCCGGCGCACACCGCTGCGGCAAGGAGCAGTCCCGCCGTGCACGCGGCACGGGCTCCGATCCGGTCGGTCATCGCCCCGCTGACCAGCTGTCCGACGCACCAGCCGAGGCCGAAGACCGTGAGCGCGGCGCCGGCGGCGGTCGTGCCGTGCGCGGCGCTGATGGAGTAGCCGAGGAAGTCGTAGGCGAAGCCGCAGGCTTTGACCAGGAAGGTCGTTGCCAGGAGCGTGGTGATGACTACGCGGGCGGGCGGGCCGGACGGGCGGGAGGGGGTGTCCGCCCGAGGGGGTGCGGTGGCCGTCATGCCGAAGGGCCTGCCTTGCCGGAAAGCGCCATGCCGCTTGTTGCCCTGGCAGTCGTGGGTGGGTGTGGAGGGGGGTCGGTCAGTTCGGCCAGGCCCGCGACGATGCGCTCGTGCAGGTGTGCCATCTGCGCGGGCGGGTGATAGCGCGGGGAGCAGGCCAGTTCGATGCTGCACCGCCCGGTGAAGGTGGAGATGAAATAGCCCACCCAGGACACCGCCTCAGAGGTGGCGAAGCCGCGGAAGTCGACGATCTCGGTCCCAGGCGGCACGGCGAGCTCGGGCACCGGGCCCCAGTTGGTGATGAAGTTCCCGACGCCGGTACGCGCGCGGCCCTGGGCGGCCGCCGACGCCGCGGCTCGCATGACCGCGAGCGCCCTCCCGTCTTCGATCCCGGCGACGAGCTGCTTCTTCGTCTCCTTGGCCAGCACACCCAGATCCGAAGTGGGCCCGCACGCGGTGACCGTGGGCGCGAATCCCAGGGCATTGGTGACCTCGTCGGGGCGCGCCACGGGGCGCAGATGGGGACGCAGGTCCACGAGATGGAACATGATCATCGGCAGTTCGGGGCCGGCACCGGCTGCTTCGGTGAGCGTCGCGCGTTCGGCGCGGATGATCGCCCCGGCCAGCAGGGCGTGCAGCGTCGTTCCCGCTGCCCGCGCGTGAGCGAGCAGGGCCGCGGTCTCACGTTGCGACAGGGTGATCCGCTGTGCCGGGTCGGGAGCGAAGCCCGCGCCGCCCCCGGTGTCGGCGACGGGGAGGCTGTGCACCGGGCCCGCAGCCGCCGCGGTGAGGCCGGGCAGGGCCATGGCGCGGGTGTGATGGGCCTGTTCGAGGCTGCGTGGGTGGACCGGGACCGGATCGGGGAGCGTCGCGCCCTGGGCCAGGGCGGCGGCCGTGTGCCAGAAGTACTCCAGCAGCACCGATCCCAGCGTGGCGTCGTTGATCGCGTGAGACACCTGCAGGGCGACCGCGGTCCGCTCGCCCCCGGTCACGATGGTGAGTCTTGCCAGGCCGCGCGCGGGATCCAGGACGGTGAGGCCGCGCCCGAGCCAGTCGGAGACCGTGCCGTGCACGACTTCGGTGGCCGCGTTGCCGGCGCCGTCGTCGTCAATGTGCAGCCAGCACTGCTCGCCGGTCGTCTCTATCGTGCCGCGCAGCATCGGATACTTGTCGCACAGCAGCCCGAACGCGGTCTGCAGTCCCGCGATATCGACCGCACCCGCACAGATCGCCACATAGTTGACCGTGAGCTTGCGCGGCACGAAGCCGTGATCGATCAGTCCCAGAGGGTATTTCATGTCGTTCTCCGCTGGTTGGTGGTCTGGGCGGCGGGCATCGGGTGCTTGATCACGCCGGGCCCAGCAGCGCGGGACGGGTGGTACGCGCCCGCACCACGGTCGCCGGGTCGGCCGGACGCCAAGTCCGCACGTCCAGCGGCCCGCTGATGCTGTGCGCCTCTGCGGCGAGGGTGCCGTCCGGTGAGGGCAGCACGTCTTCCTGGGTGGCGGGCTCGTCACTGTGGACGGTGAAACGCATCGGAAACGGCGCGGCACGCACAGCGCGGACCTCCAGTTCTTGTCGGAGCGGGTGTCGCAGAGCCACCCTGTCGCCGCTGTGACACCCGCACCAAGACGCTGCTAACGCTGGTGCCAGCAGCACCTGGCAGTCGGTGCCGGGCATGGCTGATGATGGGGAGGTGAACTCCGCCGCCACCCCCCGCCGCACCGAACTCGCCGCGTTCCTGCGCAGCCGCCGCGACCGCCTCACCCCCGCCGCGGCCGGCCTGGCACCAGGACTGCGCCGCCGGACACCAGGACTGCGCCGCGAAGAGGTCGCGCATCTGGCCGGAGTCTCCATCACCTGGTACACCTGGCTCGAGCAGGGACGCCCCATCAACGTCGGCGCGCAGATCCTGGACGCCATCGCCACCACCCTGCGCCTGGACGCCGCCGAACGCGCCCACCTCTACCGCCTGGCGGAGGTCCCGATCCCCGCGGTGGCCACCACCGCCAACCCGATCACCCCCACCTTGCAGACGATCCTCGACGCCATCACCGGCTTCCCCGCCGCGGCCATCAACACCCGCTGGGACCTGCTGGGCTGGAACGCGGCGGCCGCCGCCCTGTGGCCACGGCTCACCTCACCCGAGAGCTCCCGCAACGTCTTGTGGGAGATGTTCACCACCCCCGAGTGCTGCCGCCAGTTCGTCAACCGCGACGTCGGCCTGCCGCACATGGTCGCTTCGTTCCGCGCCGACTTCGCCCACCACCTCGACGACCCGGCCTGGACCGACCTGATCCGCGCACTGGCCACCGCCAGCCCGGAATTCACGCGGCTGTGGGCCACCCACGACGTCGGGGCACCGCCGACCCAGACCATGACCTACCACCACGCGGCGGTCGGCGAGCTGTCGCTGTCCCTGACGCGCATGGAACTGCCCGCCGTAGCCGAAACGATCGTCACCGTGTGGACCCCTGCCGATGAGGACAGCCGCTCGCGCATGGACCAGCTCCTGGCCCACCCCGAGGCTCCCTGGCTGGACCACACCCACTGAGACGCCGATGTCGGCCCCGGATGGCCAGCGCAGCAACCACCGCCCTCGGCGGGCGGCTGCTTCAGCACACCGCCGTCCCTCTGGGGAGCATCCAAGGCCACCGCGGCCCGCATCACACGCCCGCCCCTGCGGCGAACTGAACCTGGTCTCGATCCCTCTTGCTGCGCTCACCGCAGCGCCCCGCGCCTTCCGGTAGCAGGCCCTGAAGTCCGCGATCCAGATTTAGTTACAATTCTTCTTTGTAACGCTACTCATTGCATGATCCTCCACAGCTGAGCCGTACGGCCATCAGAAAGGACCTCACTCGCTATGTCCACGCCCCGGACCGATGCCGTCCCCGCCCCGCCGACTGAGCGGTCACTGCCACCGGAAGCCCTGCGCGGTTCCTACCAGTCCATCACCGAGGTCGGTGCGCCGGTGCTGCACCGCCGGTGTGCCGAGGTCACCGAGTTCGGCCCCGAGCTCGCGCGGCTCATCGATGACATGTTCTTCACCATGCACGTGGCCCAGGGGGTCGGCCTGGCCGCGAACCAGATCGGTGTCGACCTCCAGGTCTTCGTCTACGACTGCCCCGGCGAGGACGGGCTGCGCCACATCGGACACATCTGCAACCCCGTCATCGACGCCCCTCGGCCCGCAGAGCCCGCTGGGCCCACAGAACCCGCAGAGCCCGCCGCGGGCAAGGAGGGCTGCCTCTCGGTGCCGGGCGGTGGGCTCCACGAAGTCCCCCGGGCCGCGCGTACGATCGTGCGCGGCCAGGACAAGGACGGCAACGCCCTCGAGGGCCAGGGCCTGCTCGCCCGGTGTTTCCAGCACGAGACCGACCACCTCGACGGCACCCTCTACATCGACCACCTCACCCCCGAGCAGCGCACCCGCGCACTTCAGGAGATGGCCGCCAACCGCCAAACGGTGCTGGCACAGCGCGACGCACGGGCCCGCGCCCTGCGCGGCTGACCAGCCTCCACCGCCTATGTGAGTTCGGCTGGCAGCGCGGCGCCGTGCGCGCGGACAGCGACCTCGAAACGGTCGTCCGCTTGTGTTTCGGCAGCTACTTCGCCGACTACCTGCGCACCGGCCGCGTGACCCCCGCCGACCACACACAGCGGGTCGCCGCCGCCCTGTGGCCGACGATCGCCATCAGCCGGTCCCGCTGACCGGCAAGGCGACCGCCCGGCGCGACGAGGCAGCAGCGCCGCAGCAGCCAGGCTGTTCGCCGCACAGAACCGCACCGCATAGCCCGCTCCAGCCAGCCGGCCCGGAGCCTGCGGCCGCCGCGCCCTTGTCGAGGCCTGGGGCAGCGCATTCCGTCGGTGTCGCCTCACCCCCGTCCGCCCCCAAGCCCAGACCTCTCACCCGGACTTAGGGCTTGGACCGGTCGCCCGTGCCGGAACTCAGTAACCGGTTGCAGACGGGTGGGGCGCCCGGGAGACGGCCAAGACCACACTGGGCCGCGGCCGTCGGGCATTCCCTCCGGGTGTGTCCGCCCTCACGCGGCGGGCGGCGCCTGTGCGCTGTCGTCCGCCCGCAGGACGGGCCACAGAAGGGCGACGGTGCGGTCGGCGAGGTCGTCGGGGGTCTCCCGACCGGTGAGCAGGTAGTCGCCGAAGTAGCTGCCGAGGCAGAGGGTGACGGCGGCGTCGAGGTCGGCGTCCTGTCGGACAGCCCCGGCGTCCTGGAGGTGGCGCAGGGTCTCCAGGAGTTCGTCGCAGCGCGGCTTGGTGGCGTGCTCGCGGATCAAGGCGAACAGCTCGGGTTCGCGTTCGGCTTCGGCCATGAAGTTGCCGTGCAGGGACATGGCACGCGGATTGCTGTAGCGGGGGTCGACCCGGCGGACCGCCTCGGTGAACGCCTCGAGCGGGGTCATGGCCTCCAAGGCGAGGGGCTGGTAGGCCTCGCGTTGTTTGCGCAGGCCGTACAGGAGGGCATCCACGGTGAGTTCGTACTTGCCGGGCCAGCGGCGGTAGAGGGTGGGGCGGGTGACGCCGGCGTCCGCGACGATGTCACCGATCGTCATGCGCGAGTAGCCGTCGGCGGCCAGGCGCGCGCGGGTGGCCTTGAGGATTGCCTCCTCGATCGCGGGGTCGCGGGGCCTGCCACCGGGATGCGGTGCGGCCTGCTGCTTGGTCGTTGCCTCGGCCGCCTGCGCGCGGCCCCGCGGGCGGCGCGTGCGACTGACGGCCGTCTCGTTCCTGCTGCTCACAGCGGTTCCTCCTTGTCGGGTTCACAGTAGTAGGCCTCTAGGATCTGCGGCACTCGAAGTTTAGTTACGTACCTTATCTGTAACGTTATCTATGGTGCATGATCCTTCACAGTTGAGCCACGCGACCGTCAGGAAGGACCTCGCTCGCGGCGAGACAAGGACGGCAACGCCCTCGTCCTCGACTGCGCTTCCCCGGAGCGCGGGCGGCGAGGTCCATCACGAAGAGCGCGTCGGATGCGCAGGGCGGGGCGGCCGCGGTGGAGGACGTCGAGCACCTCGAGGATGTGCCGGGCGCCGCGCACGAGAGGGCTCCGGAACCTCCAGCCGCCTCCCCCGTCAGCGCCCGAAGCTCCGCGAACTGCTCAACTACGCGCGGCGGGCGACACCCTGCAGATCTCCGGGGTGTTCCGCCTTCGCAGACGACTGGATCCTCGATCCAGGCCTCGGCCAGGACGAGGTTCTGCCGGGCCGCGCCAGGCCCAGCGGCGCCGGCAAGTCACGCGGCCCAGCGATGCGCACGACGCCCGGCCCGGCGGTTCCGGCAGCGCGGGCCCTGCGGGGCGGCGCGGGCGAGCGCGGGGTGACTCCCGGTTGCCGACGGCAGGGCTTCGTCTTGCGTGCGACGCGCTCTCGTCGCGCTGGGGTCCGCTTCGCGTGGTGGCGGGCACAGCTCGGCGGCCTCCCGGGCGAGCTCGGCGTAGCGGCGCCGAAGACAGTGCCGGCCGAGCCGAGCCGTTGGATCAGCACGAGGAGGCTGGCCCTGGCGCTTCCGCAGCAGGTGTCCAGCACCTCCTGAAGGTGCCCTGCGGACCAGGGCCTCGGGCCATTCGGCACTCGGTGGGCCGTACAGGGACGGCGTTCTGTCCGTCCCTCCGCAACCGCTTCAGGAGGGGGAGTTGATGGTCGGGCTCGCGCTCACGCACCAATTAAGTTACAGTCATTCACTGTAACGATTGACCTCGGCGGGGCCACCGCTGACGACTTCTACCTGGAGGACGGCCATGGCAGGCAACTACGAACGCGGTCGAGTGGGACTGCTGCTCGTTGACCTCGTCAACGAGAACTTCTCGAAGGACGGCAAGGGCTATTCCATCTACGCGCCGGAATACGAACGCCTGGGCACGATCGACAGCCTGAAGAAGCTCATCGCCGGAGTGCGGCGGCACCAGGACGTTCCCGTCTTCTACTCGACGACCGCCTTCACCGATGAGGACTACTCGACCTGGCGGCACGTCTCCGGGATTCACCGGCAGATGTTCGACCAGCGGATGTTCGAGGCCGGCACCTGGAACACCAAGTTCCACGAGGAGCTGGCCCCGCAGCCGGGTGAGGTGATCCTCGCACCGCACAAGGGCCTCGACGTGCTCCAGCACACCGACCTCGAGTTCCAGCTGCGGCAGCGCAACGTCGACTATCTGGCGATCGCGGGGGTCTCCGGGATCATGGCCGTGGAGTCAACGGCCCGCACCGCGATGGAGCGCGGCTACCACGTGACGGCGTTCACCGATGCGATAGCCGCCCCCGGCGGTCTGGTCACCTACCAGGCGATGATGCGCGGCCTGACCATGGTCTCCCACAACGTGACCGGCGTTGACGACTTCCTGGCCTCGCTCGACGAGCTGACGGCGTAACACCTTCACCACCGATCCGGCGAAGAGAGCAGCAGGGCATGCAGCGGGTACGAACGCGGTTGGCGGACGCTTACGACCGCTTCCTGGCATCCGATCCCGGACTGATCCGGATGCGGTCCGCGCTCAGCACGGTCTGCGCGACCGGGCTGACACTCGGCGTCCTCGCGGCGCTGCATGCCCCGGTGCCGATCCTGGTGACGGGTGCCCTCACGGCGATGGTCAGCGCGGCCGCGGTCACCGAACCCCGGCCGCGCGACCAGGCGCTGACCCTCGCGACGGGGGTGCCGGTCGCCTTGGCGGCCGTGGCGGTCGGCAGCGTGCTGGCACCGTACCGGGTCGCGGCGGACGTGGTGTTCGTGCTGTTGATCTTCGCCGCCCTCTACATCCGGCGGCTGGGCCCGCGCGCGACCACGCTGGGCATCTTCGCCTTCCAGCTCTTCTTCGTGACCCAGTTCGTCAACACCCGCGTGGAGCAGTTGCCGCAGCTGTTCCTGGCCGTCCTTGTGGCCTTCGCCAGCTCGGCGCTGGTCCGGTTCGCCGTCCTGCGTTCGTCGCCCGGGCGGACGCTGGCACGGCTGCGGCGGGCCTTTGGGCTGCGTCTGGCCCTGGTGCTCGACGCGCTGATCGAAGTGGCCGAGGACGGACCGCGAGCGCCGCGCGCCGAGCGGGCGGTGAGCGCCTTGCGCCGGTCCACGGCCCGCCTGCACACAGGCGCGTTGATGATCCAGAACGGGCTGGCAGCCGGCACGCCCGACGCACGCACCGCCTCCTCGGTCCAGCGCCGCGTGGCCGAAGCGGAGACGGCCGTGGAGCGGCTGGCCGTCCTCGTGCTGCGGGTCCTGCGGCCCGGTGCGGACGTCGACACCCTGACCCCGCACCTGCCGAAGGTCCGCCCCGCCGGATCCGCCATCAGCGCCCTTGATGCGGCGGCGCTGCCCGTGCTGGTCTCGGAGCTGCGTGCGTTGCGCGCGGCGATCGGCACGGGTCCGCAGCGGCCGGCGGACACCGATCCCGCCGCGGTGCGTGATCGGCTGCTCGGCTACCTCGGTGACGAGCAACTGCCCGACGCGTCCCCGGCGATGCAGGACGTCTTCCGCTCTGCCGGGGACCTCACCCGCGCCCTGATCGGGCTGTGCCCGGCCGCCGACGGGCCAACCCTGGCGGCCCGGGGCACCCCCGAGACGGCTCGGTCGCGCAAGGAGTCCATGACAGAGGACTCCGGCCTGGCAAAGGAGCCCGTACCGCAGCAACAGGGCCCTCGCGTCCGCCCCACCACCAGGACCGCACTCCAGGTCGCGACGGGATCGGCGCTGGCTGTCATCGGCGGTGAACTGATCTCGCCGCAGCGCTGGTACTGGGCCGTGTTCACCTGCTGGGTGGTGTTCATCAGCACCTCCTCCACCGGCGAGATCCTGGTCAGGGGATACCGGCGCCTGGTCGGCACGGTCGCGGGTGTCGCCGCCGGGCTCGCCCTCGCCGCCCTGATAGGCAACACCTCCTGGCTGTCCTTCGCCCTGGCGGGCCTCAGCGTGTTCGGGATGTACTACACGATCACGGTGTCCTACACCCTGATGTCCTTCTTCGTCACCACGATGATCGGCATGCTGTACGCGCTGCTCCACTCCCTCACCCCTGGCGTGCTGGTGGTGCGGATCGAGGAGACCGCGCTGGGGATCGCGTGCGGGCTGATCGCCGCTCTGCTCGTACTGCCGGTGCGCACCCGGGAACGCACGGACCAGATGCTGCGCGACGCGCTGGAGCAACTGCGCGCGGTGCTCTCCTCATCGCTGGCCCAGTTGGGCGGCGAGTCCGGCGGAGACCTGCTCGATCCGGCCCGCGCGCTGGATTCGGCCCTGGAGAGCCTGCGCCTTTCGGTGCAGCCGCTGATCACCCCGCTCAGCCCGTCGCGGTCCCGACGGCGCACCGCGCTCTGCGTGCTGGGGCTGCTGGAAACCGCGGCCTTCCACGCCCGCAGCCTGGCTGCCACGGCCGAACTGGTACCCGCCGACCTCCGCATCGGCACCGATCCCCGCCTGGTTCGCGAGGCCTACCGGATCGACCGCAACCTCGCGATCCTGATCAGCCAGGTGGCCGTCCGAAACGAGGGCGGCACCGCGCTCGTGCGCGGCCCCGGAATTCCCACCCAGCCAGCAGTGAGCGAGGGTGAGGCGCGCGCCGAGGACATCCACGCGACACGACGGGCCCTGCGGCACCTGCACCGCGTCGACGAGAGCATCCAGGCCCTGGCGCGCACGCTTCAGCTGCCCGTCCGTGATGACTCCTGACGCCGGCCGCGTGTCCGCCGCTCCTGTGGAGCGGACGCCTACCACCGTGCCGCGCTGACGGCCGCCGCCGAGACACCTCCCCGGGAGCAGAGGTGTCCTGCCCTCACCGCCCAGGACAAGGACACCCTGCGCAGCGCCGCCTACGGTGCCGTCTCGCTGATGGCCGCCGCGGGTGCCGCAGGCAAGCCCCACATGGCCGCCACCCACGGCACCATCGCCCTCACGTCCGCCACCGGCCAAGTCGGGCACATCCTCGCTGAAAAGACCCGCATCAAGAACCTGGGCGGCACCACCACGGCCGCGCTCGCCGACCACGTCCTGCCCGCCCTCACCGCGGCGATGGACCTGCTCAACCAGCAGTCCCCGGCAGAGGCCGCCGACTTCCGCGACACCGTCGTCATCGCCGTGAAGGCGGCCGCCCGCGCACACCAGGGTGAGCCCGGGCCCGCGCCGGCCGCCGTGGCCCGGAAGATCACCGATGCCCTCGACGCCGCGTGACCCAAGCGACGATGAAGGCCGCCCCCGCGTGCCGTTACAGGTGGAGGAGCATGAGGACTTCGTCGCGGTCGTCTCCGGGGGCCAGGCGCAGGGCTCCGGGCCAGCGGCCGATCTCCTTCCAGCCGAGTCGGGCGTAGAAGGTCTCCAGACCCGCTCCGGCGCGTGCGGCCAGGTGGAGTTGCTCCAGGCCCATCTCGGTGCGGGCGACGTGGTGGGCGTGTTCCATCAGGGCGGCGCCGATACCCCGGCCGCGGGTGCTGGGGTGGGTCTGCACGTGGTGCACGGTCCCCCAGTGGGCGGTGAGCGGAGCCGGGTCGCGGCGCAGGTGCAGCCAGCCGACCAGTTCGCTGCCGTCCCAGGCGGTCAGCAGACGGGACGTGTACGGGGCGAGGCTCTCGATGATGGCGTCGAGGGCGGGCGCGGCGTGCTGGGTGTCGATGGGCGGTAAGGGGAAGCCCGCGGCGCCGCCGTCGTTGGTGACGTCGACCCAGCACTCGAGCAGGGCTTGGCGCAGGTGCGGATCGGTGTCGCGGATTGAGGCGGCCTGGTGCAGGTGGAAGGAGTCGGTGGTCATACCGCGGAGTCTGGCAGGACCCACTGACAGACCCCGCTGCGTCCGCTTCTGCGGTGAACGAGTCACCCCCGTACGGCCCGTCGTCCCACAGCGACGCGGGCCGTACGGGGAAGCCGCGCCATCGGTCAGGGCCGGTCGAGGCGCGACTCCGTCCGAAGTCACTCGTACCGCGTGCGCAGCGACTCCCGCTCGATCTCCTCGATCTGCTCGATGGTCAGGCCCGGCAGGTTCAGCTGAGCCAGCGTCACCTCGGCGCTGGTCGGCTGGGCGTCAGCAGGAAGCCACTGCTCCGGTCGCCAGGCGTTGGCGCGCATCAGCGACTTCGGGCAGTGCGGGTAGGCCTGCTCGACCTGCACCACGATCGCCGCGACCGGCGGCTTTCCCACGGGTGTGAGTTGGGCGAGCAGCTCCGGGCTCGCGGAGACGCAGGCGCGGCCGTTGACGCGCAGCGTGGTCGGGCGGCCGGGGATGAGGAAGAGCAGTCCGACGCGTCCTGTCTGCAGGATGTTGTGCATGGTGTCGAGCCGCTTGTTGCCGGTCGCGTCGGGTATCACCAAGGTTCGCTCGTCCAGCACCGAGACGAATCCCGCCGGGCCGCCACGCGGCGTCACGTCCGCCCGGCCCTCGGCGTCCGCACTGCCGATGAACATCAGCGAGGAACAGCCGATCAGCGCCCGGGTCTCCTCGGTCAGGTGGTCGATCTCCTTGCGGAGCGCGTTTTCGTTCGGCTGCTCGTAGAGCTCGCGCAGCTGGTCAGGGCTGGTGAGGGCGTCCGCCCGAAGCGATTCGAAGAGCAAGCCGTCGGCTGCAGTGTCGATCATCATAAGGACGACCCTAGGAGACGACCGGAGCAGTGTGTGGGTCAGCACGTGATCTCGCCCGTGCGAACCGGCCGCTGCTCCTCGGCTCGGTCGCAAGACCTCACCCTTCGGTTACTGAGCGTGTGGCCCTGAGGGCCGGGCACCACGAGCCGCCCCGAGGGCCCACCAGCCGCCGCGGGCTCCGGGATTTACGATCGGGTCAGGGCACGGACGCATCGCTGGACGATGATGAGGTTTTGATGAGGCCCGCGGCCCGGCCGGGCGAGCGGTCAGTCCCCGGCGGGCAGGCGCAGCACGAAGCGGGCCCCGCCACCCTCTCCGCGCTCAGCGCTCTCGGCGGTGAGGCTGCCGCCGTACGCGTGGGCGACCCAGGAGGCGATGGACAGGCCGAGCCCCGTCGACCCCGACCCGCTGCGGAACCGTTCGAACAGCGACCTCACCCACAAGCCTCCGCCTGCCACGCCGTTCAGGCGCTGTGCGCGCCCAGAGCCACATCCCGTAGGCCCCTGCCAGCTCCGGCCAGCCCGTCGCGAGCCGCCGGGCCGCGCGATGGACGCCCAGTAGGTCGGTGATCCCGTCGAGCTTGAAGTCGGTGGTGCTGACCAGGACGGAGCCGCCCCGGCCGTGGTCGGCACCAGGCGTCCAGGACTCTGATGGCAGCCCAACAGCCGGTCCTTGACGCCCACGGCCTGACCATGTGGGCCTACGCCGTGCTGTCCCAGCTCGATGAGACGCCGTTGCGCACTCGGCCGCCGCGGCGCGGCCCGCAGCTGCCCAGGCCGCGCCGGCCGAGGCCATCCGCGCCGACAAGACGCGAATCATCGCCGTACTCGACGACTTGGAGGCACGCGGACTGCTCACCCGCCAGCCGGACCCCAAGGACCGCAGGGCACGCCTGCTCTCTCCCACCACCGAAGGCCGCCGGCTTCGGGACTCCGCGCGGACCGCCATCCAGGACGGAGCGCATCGCCTGCTCGAACAGATCCCGGCCCCAGACCGACAGGCGTTCCTCCGCGGCCTGCACAGGCTGTACGAGTCGAGTCGGCAACAGCCACCTCGTTGAACGGCACCCAGCCAGCGCAGAGAACGCTGTCGCGCGAGTTGATCCATTTGATGGGTAGTCAGCCTTCTGTTTGATGGCGTGCTGGTCCACGCTGACCGCCGCGTGCAGGGGGCGGAAACTCCATCAGGAGGACTCGACCTGCACCTCCACCACCGAGAGCCACTTGCCGTCCTGCTGGACGGTGACGCGCAGGCGGCTGCCATCGCCGGTGGCCATGCCCGACCAGCGCGGCCGCTCACCGCCCCGGTAGGTCAGACCGCAGGCCTCCAGTTCCGCCTCGTAAGCCGCGCGTTCGCGGCCAGCCTCCTCCGAGCTCGCGTAGGAGACGATGCGGTGACTCGCGGAAGCCCCGCCGTCGACGGCCTCGGAGTAGTACGTGGCGGAGTACTGGATGTGCTCGGGGGTCTTCCGCTCGCGGAACGAATCGGGGCACGTGTCGCGCTCCGCGATCCGCGGCAGCGGTGAGTCCTTCGTGTCCTCTTCCTGGGCCTGCCAGTGCCAGCGGTCGTTCCCCGGGACCTCGTCGGCGGGCAGAATCCGCGGCATGCCGTCGACGACGATCGCCGGGGTACTCGGATTCGTTGCCGGGTGCGCCCGTCGGTCGAGGGCATCCGTGCTCGCCCACACCAGCGCCCCGGCCATCACCACCGTCGCGCCCATGACCGCGCCCGCGACCCGGCGACGGACCCGCCGCCGTCCGCCCCGGGCGCGCACCTGCACCGCACTCGGCAGTCGCACCGCCACGTCGTCGAGGAGTTCCTCGATCTTCACATCAGCCATGATTCGCGACCTCCTCGGTGATGGGTGCGGAACGGGCCGCGCCGGTGTCCTCGTCACGGGTCAGGCGGGCGCCGAGTGCCTTGCGTGCCCGGCTCAGCCGGGTGCGCACCGCGCCGTTGGTCGTGCCCGTCTCCCGGGCGACCTGCTCCACCGGCAGGTCCAGGAGGTGGTGCAGGACCACCACCTGCCGCTGCCGGGGCGGGAGTTCGCGCAGGGCCGCCACCAGCGCCACCCGGTCCGCCGACAGTTCCGGTACGTCCGTCTGCGGGCCGTGCCGGAACTGGGCGCGCACCCGGTTCCGCGTCCTGCGCCAGGTGCTGATGGCGAGACGGGCAGCCACCGTCCGCACCCAGGGCAAGGGGTCATCCCCCTCTCCTGTGAGCTTCCCCCAGCGCTGCCATGCCCGTACGTACGCCTCTTGGACGGCGTCCTCCGCCTCGGCGAGGTCCCCCGTCATCGCGTAGACGACAGCGACGGTCCGCTTGGCCGTCGCGGCGTAGAACGCGTCGAACTCCTCCACCCGCCGCGCTGCGGCCGGCCCCTCTCTACGCTGTCCCATCGTCCCCCATTCCCTCGCCCGGTCGTTGTTGTCTGCCTGGTACACGCCCGGGAGGGCGGCGATGTTACGTCTCCGTTCCGACCAGGGAGGCACAACGGACCCCAGCGATCAGCCATGCATCGGAGTGCATGGTGGTGAGGTCCGGTGATGATGGGCCGCCAGCATCCACAGACCCACAGCAGAGCGAGCCGCGGCAGCACCGTCCCTCATCGTCGTTCGGTCAGGCCAGCGCCGCTGCCCCCCCCACCGCCACGGACGCGTTACCGGCGACCAGGATCGCGCCGAACAGCAGGATGAACGACGCGGCGAGCACGAGTCGTCATCAGCCGACCGGCTTCTTGATCTCGGGGTTCAGAGGGGCGTACGTGATCTCGGCCTGCTTGCTTCCTCTCTGCCCGCCGGGCAGCCAGCTCATGATCAGTGCCTCGGCCGCGCGGGCCAGGTGGCCACTCAGACACGGATGCGGACGAACCTCTACCGGGTGCCACCGTTCAGCAGCAGACTCGCCCTGAGAAGTGCGCGCCCGAGAAGCGTCCGGGTGTGCCAGGCCAGCTTGTCCCGGTCGCATGCCTCCGTGCGAGCGGGACATCAGCCGATGAGGCGACGGAGCACGGGAACGCTGGCGCCGCCTGCGGTGAGGCCGGTGAGGGCCGCTTCGGCGGCCGTGCCGCCGCCGACGAGGACGAGCCCTCCCATGACCAGGCCGACGACGGCCGCCGTCAGGAGCACGAGGGCGGTGTGCACTGACAGGAACGGATCGCGCTCGGGCTGGTTCGGCGGCGTGGGTGCAGGCGAAGAGCTCACGTACGTCTCCATGGCTGGGTCGGGGTTGTGACGACCGCTCCTATGTCGTGGCTCTCCTGGCACCCCACGGACGTGTTGCACCGGACGACTCCGAACGGACCGGCCCCAAAGAATCATGAAAGAGCTCGTGGGGTCCCTGCGGGCACCGGACATACAAGGGGGCGTCCTGTGAGGGAGCCGAGGTAGCAGCCAGAGCCAGCGCTTCCGGCCGGGGCGCGACGGTGACGACCAAAGGGGGAGGCGATGCGAGATGACGGTCAGCCCGGCGACGGGCAGTCCGCCGGTACGCGTGCCCGGAACCTACCACCTGCCGGTGAGCCCTGCGGGAACCAGCTCGGCGCCCCGGTCCCCGCGAGCACACTGCGCAAGGTGGATTCCCCTCACAGGCGCGAGACGCGGCGGTTGCAGGAGAACATCGACCGTCGGATGGCCGACCGACAGATGGTCCTGCTGCTGGCCCGGGACGGCTTCGCCGGACGTCGTTACGAACGGTTCGAGGAGGAACTGGCCAGGTACGGCATCTCGGTGCTCCGCGCCTGGATGCACTCCGGGTTCTTGTTCCAGCTCCTCGCCACGCACGGCTTCGACCTCCACCCTGATGAGCGCGAAATCGAAGAGCTTGCCCGGGACAGCGACGTGCGGGAGGAGTTGGCGACGATGACGGTGGCTCGCGCCTTGCCGCGGTTCCGCCAGCGGGCCCTGGTGGAGGGCGGGTGGAGCCCCAACGGCGGCGCCAGTATCGCCACGTACTTCATGGGCGCGTGCGCATACGAGTTTCCCAACGAGTACCGCCGACACCGCAGCCACCAAGAGAGGTGGCGCCGCGCCGTGCACCAGGCCGGGGCCACCGCTGAACCCCCCACGGTCAACAACGTCGCCTCCGAGGTCCTGGGCAAACTTCGGGTGCTGGATGACCTCACCAACATCTGCGACCCTCGCATGCGGACGGCCGTCGCCCTGACACTTGACGACTACACGCAGGAAGAGATCAAGCAGATCCTCGGCGCGTCATCGGTCCGCGCCATCGAGGGACTGCTCTACCGGTGGAGGACGGCGGCGAAGCGGGAGGAGGATGAGCGCCATGAGTGACCAGGACGAAGCCGTCGACGCCCAGGATGAGGAATTCGACGCTCTGTTGAAGCAATCGTCCCTGGGGACCGAGGGGGCCCGGCAGCTCAGTGAACGCACTCCTCTCTCCCTGGCCAGGGCGGTGCGCAGGATCGCGCATCTGCGCCACCACATCACCCGCCTGACCACCGGAGAGGCCGAACGACTCTCTTCTGTTCGTGAGCTGCAGCATCTGGTGGGGTCCCTCGGCTACGCCGCGGACGACGTGGCCTCCAATGATCCGCGCGAGGCGGCATGCCCCACGGCGTTGCCCACAGCGTGCACGGAGACCGTTGACCCGAGCCGCGCAGAGCAAGCATCCGGGCACCCCGGAGAGCTCTCCCGCCGTCAGTCGACCACAGGTCGCGCATCGACTCCCACGGCACGCAAGTCCGCCTCTCGAAGCACTCGTGAACGTCCCGCCGAGGGCCCAGGACTCAGCACCCTCGGCCCCCAGGAAGGCAGCGACTCCGACGATTCCGTCACTGCCAGCGGCCAGAGCACCACCACGCACACTCGTGCCAGCCACACCGAGGAGCAAGGCGCCGAAGCCCCAAGGCTCTGGCACGTCACCCTGACAGTCACCGGCCCTGCCAGGCCGCTGGCCGAGGTGCGCCGAGCCCTGGAGCAACTGGCCCATGAGCACCCCTTCATACTGACCAGCCGTTACACGACCGACCACGCCGAGATCCGCTACTGGGAGGAGGCCCATGACCTGCACGATGCGGCCGCCGTCGCGCTGCGCGTGTGGTACGAGCACCGGGATTCCGCAAGGCTGCCGCCGTGGGAGGTCGACGGACTGGAAGTCATCGACCGTCAGACCTACCACCAGCGCATCGCGGACGGATCAGCCAACGCCGGCTCCGGATCCGGATCCGACAAACCGCGCGGCGGCCGCGGCAAGGCGACCGCCGATCATGGCCGCCCTCCCGGTGGTCCCGCCTGACCAATTGCGGTGGTGTTGCCCCAGCTCACTTCGCCGGGAGATTCACGAGTTGAGCACTCAGCTCGGCTCCTCGCTGCGACGTCGTGACGCGTACCGTCGCCATGGTGTCCAGGCGAGGCTCGCGCTCCCCAGTGCGACAGATCCCGCCGCCAGTGCCCAGAAGCCGACATCAGGGGCAGCCCCGTCGGTCCAGTCCCAGGTGCTGCCGGTGAACCAGATGATGGGGAAGGCCGAGGTCAGAGGGAGCACCCAGGCGAGGCGGGACCCGAAGAGGGCGGTGGACAGCTGTGCCAGGCCGAACCAGGTGAGCAATGAGCGCACGAAGACCAGTCCGGCCGCCGCGTCGACCGCCAGGGGCTCGGCTGCCAGGGAGAGGCAGACGGCAATCAGGACCCCTCCGGCAAGGAGCTGGACGCGAGCCCGGTGGAAGGCGCGTGAGCCGAGCTGCTCGTGGGCAGCCATGGGCCCCGACCACAGGGTGGCCAGGAACACTGCCGACAGGAGAGGCAGATCCCGTCGGAACGGGATGCCGACGGTGCCGCCGCCGTCCTCGAGGGAAGGCACGGGGACCTGGGTGCCGCCGAGGACGGCGGACAGGACGGTGACGGCGGCGACTCCCCCCAGCACGGGGACGACCCGGTGAACCCTCGCGAGGCTGAGCACATGAGGGCTGGGCATCAGCCTTCGCATCCGGCCTTCTTCATTTGAGCGCGCTGCTTGGCAGCCCACACCTCCTGCTCGGCCTCTGTGAGGGCGACGGCTTCGCCGGCTGCCCTCTGCTCCTGAGCGACTCCCACCATGTTCAGGCCTGCGTCGGCTGCCTTGGGGTCCGTGCCCATGGCTCGGTACTCCAGCCACAGGTCGAGGCGGTTGGAGGCTTCCCAGGCGCGCCGGGCGTTGCGCGGGGGCGTGCAGCCCAGGGACTGTGTGGACACCTGAGCGGCCATGGAAATGGCGGCGGGGCGTACGTGCCCCTCGGCTATGTCGAAGCCGGGATCTCCCAGCCTCGTGGGTCGCAGGCCGAACTCGTAGAACGCGGCCGGCTGCTTGACCCAGCCTTGCGGAATCCAGGCGAGTCGATCGGCCATGGCGGTCAGTTCAGGGAGGTACTTGCGATGCTCCGGCCATACGCAGACCTAGGCGCTGCGATCACTGCCGCGATCGCACAGGGGTGCTACCGCCGTGGCCGGGCGCGTTACCCGTACGGGTCCCGACACGGCGATGAGCGGCACGAGAACGAAGGCCAGCAGCACGGATGCGGCCATGAGTGCGCGGGCCTTGACCGGAGCGTATGCGGCGATCTTCCGGTGCGTCTTGGGGATGCGGTTGAAGAAGATCGCGATGCATGAAAGAGCGAGGGCCAAGAGGAGTCGCTGGGAGAGGACTGCGCCGTCGACCGTGTAGTTGGGCCCGCCACTGAGCACGTAGAGGCCGTAGCCCTGGCCGACACCTACGTAGGCGGAGCCCGCCATCGCTGCCGTCGACACCTCTGCGCACGTACCCCGCCCTGTTCGCACGACCGCTCCTCCCGCGGCCCCGCGCCGTCGGCGGAGAACCGCCCGGGCCGTCACCGCGCCCGGCGTCCTGCTGTCCCTGGCCCTCGGCCTGTGGGGCGTGCGGCGTGACGGCACGCTGTGGCGGGACGAGGCGGTCACCTACGACATGGCGCGGCGCGGCCTGCCCGACCTGTGGCGGACGCTGGAGAACGCGGACGCCGTCCACGGGCTGTACTACCTCCTCATGCGGAGCCTGTTCCTCCTGTTCGGCGACGCCGATCCGCTGCTGGTGCTCCGGCTGCCGTCCGTCGCCGCGACCGCCGTCGCCACGGCCGGGGTGGCGTGCCTCGGCCGACGCCTCGCGGGGCCGCGCGCGGGGCTGCTGGCCGGGGTGACCTTCGCGCCGCTGCCCCTGGTGCAGTGGTACGCGCAAGAGGGACGGTCGTACGCGCTGGTCCTCGCGGCGGTGGTCTGGGCGACGTACGCGCTGGTACGTGCGGTCGAGACGCGCCGCCCACACCGATGGGCCCTCTACGGGGCGCTGATGCTGACGGCCTGCGTGCTGCACGAGTTCGCGGTGCTCGCCCTGGCGGCCCACGCCGTGGCCCTGCCCCGCGCGGCTCGGCGCCCCTGGGCCGTGGCCGCCACGGCGGTCGGCCTCGGGCTCGCCCCCTTGGCGCTGCTCAGTCACCGGCAGTCGGCACAGGTGGACTGGATCGGCGCCCCGAGCTGGTCGTCGGTCCTGTCACTGCTCGGCACGTGGGCGCTCGCGCTGATCGCGGTGACCGTCGTGACGAGACGCCCGCACCCCGGGCCGAGGGCGCGCGCCACCGTCTCGCTGCCGGTCCTCGGCCTCGCGCTGCTGGTCCTGCCTCCGCTCGTGCTGTGCCTCGTCTCCGTGGTCAAGCCGCTCTACGTGGACCGGTACGTGCTGTACGCGCAAGCCGGTCTCGCCCTCCTGCTCGGCGCGGCCCTCGACCGGCTCACCCGTAACGCGCGACGGCACGCCCTCGGGGCGGTCGTGGCACTGGGCACCGCCGTCGTGGCGCTGCTGCCGGTCTCGCTCGATGTACGGGCCCCGGAGAGCCGGGTCGACGACACCACGGCGGCCGCGCGGGCCCTGCGCGCCACCGGGGAGTCCGGCGACGCCGTGCTGTACCTTCCGCTGCGCCGCCGCGTGTGGTCACTCCCGTACCCGTGGGCCGCGCGCGGCCTGCGCGACATCGCCCTCGCCCGGAGCCCGGCCGACTCGCACACCCTGTACGGCACCGAGGTGGCCCCCGACGTCCTGCGCGTGCGACTGCTCGCCGAGAACCGCGTCGTCGTGGTCACCGATCCCGCCGGACAGCCCGTCGACGCGGTACCGGGCGAGAAGGTGAAACGGGAGGTGCTGGCACGGCACTTCAAGCCCTGCGCGACTCGCCGCGCCGATGGGGCCCGCGTGGTTCTCTATGCCCGTCTGGGGCATTGCTGATCGTTGCCGGAGCCAGAGCCGGGGCACCTGGGTCGTATCGGGGGTGCCGTAGTGCACGTGGAAGGAGTAAATGCCCTTCGGCACACGCCAACTACCCACTCTTCAGGCCGTGTTCGCAATGGCACGCTATCTGATTAGCCGTCAGTCCATGACGTGTCAGGGGCCAAGGCTCGAGGCACCGCGCGCCCCGGCTCACCACACACCAACGATGGCCGAAGCTCGCCTCCCCACTTTGAGTTGGTACGCACGCGCCTCTTGCGGCCAGAGGGAGAAGAGGGAGTAATGATGGGTGCACCGGCGCCCCCATGCGCACCGGGCGGGGCTCACCACCCTCCTCGGACTCGATGACGGCTGCGCGCACGCGATCGCCACCACCGCAGAGCGGGGCCTGCACGTGCCGGTGCGGGCATCACGGCACCGCGGACCACTGCATCGCGGGGCGTCGGCACCACGGAACCACGGGACCACGCCCACCAGGACGCACCATCCTGACTGACCACCAAGAGCCACGGCACCCAGGCCTCTTCGGACGGCACGCACAGCAACGTCACTCGTAACTGGCCACGTGAACCGGCGGCACAGACCATGAGGGGGACGACGCACATGGCATCAGGACAATCTCCACCCCGCGGCGCCCGGCGGAGGGTGCGCACCACCCGCGGCTGCCTGCTCCGGGGCCCCGGCCGACGTCGTATCCAACTCCCCCGCGACACGGCCGGGCACCCCGGAGCAGGGTTTCCCCCCACCCGCAGGAAGCCGAGCCGTGTCCACCAGGCTTGACTCGCACCCGGCGAGAGACGACGAAGCGCTGCGGCACGTGCTCGAGGACGCATCGATGGGCCGGTGGGAAGGGCCGCGGGACGTACTCGTCGCCACCGGGTCGGACTGGGACCGAAGGATCTTCCGCCTTCAGGTTCTCGCGGAGGCCGGGGCACGGCTCCGGTTCGCCGACACCTGGGCCGAGGCCGAGCCGCACTCCGCGCACGCCCTCGCGGGACACGACAAGGGCCGCACTCAGATGGAAGAGGCCTGGGCCACCTGCCGAGCCGCGCTGGACGTGTGGCCCCAAGACGTGGCGCCCCTGGTCGTCATGCTCGCGCTGCTCCGCACCCACGCCCCCGACCGCGACACCCTCAACCACGTGTGGTCGGAGATCAAACAACGCGATCCGTGGAACCGCGAGGCACACCACGAGATCGTCACCTATCTCTTTCCCCGCCATCACGGCGCCCAGGGCGAGGCCATGTGGTGGGCCGAGGAGCAGGTGGCCCTCGCCCCCCAAGGCCAGCCCCTCGCGGTCCTGCCGCTCGTGGTGCTTGCCGAGGCACACCGCTGTCGGCAGGAGCAGAACCAGGGCGCGTACGGCCTGGTGATCCATCCCTGGGCCGACTGCCCACAGGCCGAGCAGGCACTGGAGCGCTGGTGGCGCCACCGGACACCGCAGCCGCACGCCTGCTTCGCCGACGACGCCAACTACCTGGCGCACGCCCTGTCGTTCGCGAACCGGCACGGCGAGGCGCGGGAGGTCTTCGACGCGATCGGCCCGTACGCCACGCACGTCCCCTGGTCCTACTGCGGCCGCGCCCGCGAACTGTTCCTGCGCCACCGCACCTGGGCCCACAGCCCGCCCCGGCGGCGAAAGCGCCCCTGAGGGCGGGGCTGCTCCCCGCACGCCATGACCGTCACACAGGAGTCACACAGGAAGGGAAGGGCACCCGGTGCCTCTCGATGTATCCCGCGTCTCCGACGAGGAGCGCCTCAAGCAGCTCGGCTACCGGCAGACGCTGTCGCGCTCCATGTCCGGCCGCGCCAACTTCGGCGTCAGCTTCACCATCATCTCGATCCTGTCCGGCTGCATGACGCTGTACGGCTACGGCATGAACACCGGCGGCCCCGCCGTCATCATGTGGGGCTGGCTGTTCGTCGGCCTGATGACGCTGTTCGTCGGCGGCGTGGTTCACCGGCTGGTTCAACACCCTCGGGCAGATCGCGGTCACCGCGGGCATCGACTTCGGCGCCGCCACCTTCCTCAACGCCCTGCTCGACCTCCAATTCGGCTACGCAGCCACCCCGGGCCACACCATCACCCTGTTCGGCGCCATCCTGCTCCTGCACGGCGTCCTCAACACCTTCGGCGTGCGCATCGTCGCCTTCCTCAACGAACTCTCCATCTGGTGGCACATCGGCGGCGTCCTGGTCATCTGCGGCGCCCTGGTCCTCGTCCCCGACCACCACCAGTCGACCCGCTTCGTCTTCGGCGAGTTCGTCAACAACACCGGCTTCACCTCCAGCTTGTACGTGGTGGCCATCGGGCTGCTGATGGCCCAGTACACCTTCACCGGCTACGACGCCTCCGCCCACATGACCGAGGAGACCATCGACGCGGCCACCGCAGGACCCAAAGGCATCGTCCGCTCCATCCTCGTCTCCCTCGCGGCCGGATTCGTCCTGCTCTTCGGCTTCACCTACGCCATCCAGTCGTACTCCGGCGCCCTCGGCTCCGAGACAGGCGTACCCCCGGCTCAGATCCTCATGGACGCCCTCGGCGCGGCCACCGGCAAGTGGCTCCTCGTCGTGATCATCGTCGCGCAACTGTTCTGCGGCATGGCCTCGGTGACCGCCAACTCCCGCATGATCTACGCCTTCTCCCGTGACGGCGCGCTGCCCTTCTCCCGGATCTGGCACAAGCTCCACTCCGCCACCCGCACCCCCACCAACGCCGTCTGGCTCGCCACCGGCGGCGCCTTCTGCCTGGGCCTGCCCTACCTGTGGAACAGCACCGCCTACGCCGCCGTCACCTCCATCGCCACCATCGGCCTGTACATCGCCTACGTCATCCCCACCTACCTCCGCCTGCGCCAGGGCGACCGGTTCGAGCGCGGCCCCTGGCACCTCGGCTCCTGGTCCACCATCATCGGCACCGTCGCCGTCGCCTGGGTCGCGGTGATCACCGTGCTCTTCATGCTCCCCCAGGCCTCTCCCGTCACCGCCAAGACCTTCAACTACGCCCCCATCGCCGTCGGCATCGTCATCGCCTTCTGCGGCATCTGGTGGCTGGCCTCGGCCCGGAAGTGGTTCCTCAACCCGCACCACCCGCGCAACCGTGCCCCGCACCAGGTACACGCCGTCGAACAGGAGGCGAGTCACCCTTAGCGTCCACGTGTGCGCCGACTCCACGCCGCCGGTCCGTACCCGCCCCACATCACAGCGGGTCACTCCGTCGTCAGTCGAGCGGTCGCCGCCAGCGTCAGTGAGACGGTGCCTATCGCGTCCCATCGGTAGGCACCGGCCTCGTGTCGCGTTTCCACCACATCAACGCTGATGCGGGAATCGACCTCAGGTGCGCGGACATCTGCCGCGCCGGGTATACAGCCGCCCGGCCCTGGCAGGGCAGACGCCCCGTGTGGGGCGCGCGAAGCCGCCGTTCAGCCGGTTCGTCCACGGCTACGCCCCTGAACGTCGGTCGACTCGTGACTGGAGTGCTGGTATCACAGCGATCCTGTCGGGCGGGAATCGCTCCCACAGGACGCCCGGCGTGGGAGGGATGGGATCGCAGCGACGACGAGCGTCTTGCGCGTGACCAGTCCCGCCGGCTCCTTCGCCGATGCGTGTACCGGAACGGCCACAGGCCACACTGCACAGAACGATCATGTCGACGGGTCGGACGGCCTTGATGGTCCTGGCAGTCTGCCACGCCGTCGGCGTGCTGCCTGGGCGAGCGCGACAATCCCCACGGATGGGGCCCCGGGCGGAACCACGCCTGACGACAGTCCCGCCGTCGGCAGGCACGAGCTGCGGGTGGGGGCCGATGCCGTGCCGTCAGGACCGCGTACCGTCACCTCAAAGGACAGATCGTCCGTGTAGCGACGGCAACCGCCCGGGAAGCTGAGGAGTGCGATGAATTCGTGGAAGGCCACGCTGGACGCGGCGGGCATCGACAGTCCCCAGCTGCGCGCGGACTTCACCCGCCTGCGCCGTGTGGTCTCGCGCTACCGGCGCCACCAGTACCTGGCTGTCCGCCTGCTGCTGCCCAAGCCCATCGTCCCGCACGTGATCGCCACGACCGTTTTCATGCACCACACCGACACCATCCTGGACCGGGAAGGGCCGGTGGAAGGGCGTGCCGCCGCCTATGACCGGTGGGAGGATCTGGTGCGCGAAGCCCTGACGGCCCAGCAGAGCGACCACCCCGTGCTGCGCCCGCTCCTGCACACGTACAGGGCGTTCCCCCAGCTCGAACACCACATCAAAGAGTTCCTCGGCGCCGGACGGGTGGACCTGGAGTTCACCGGATTCGCCGGTGAACAGGACTACCAGCACTACATCGACGCCTACTCCCTGCCCGCTTTCATGCTCGTGGCCGGCCTTCTGACGCCCCGCGCGGACGAGGCCGGTTACCTCAGCGCCTGCCGCCGGTTCATCGACGGCAGCCAGCGTCTCGACTTCGCCACCGACCTGGCCGAGGACCTGCGAGCAGGGCGGTTGAACATCCCCACCGAGACACTGGAGCGGCACGGGGTGACCCGTGCCGACCTCGAATCGCGCAGGGAATCCCCAGACGTCCGTGCCCTCCTCGCCGAGTTGATTCGTCAGGCCCAAGCAAGTCTCATCGAGAGCTACACCCTGGTGGCGTACCTGCCCGAGGCCCACCGCCCGATGGGAAGGGCGCTCATCGGCATGGAAGAACTGACAGCCGACGCCGCCAGGCGCAAGGGAGCACAACTGCTGAGCTCCTCGGCGCGCGCCTCCATTCCGGCGGCACTGCGCCTGCTGGCCCGCGAATACCGGCGCCGAAGCTGACGGCCCTCACGGGGAGCGGACCGGTAGGCGCCGGAAGGTGCTGGGAACGTAACATCGACATCGTCTGGCGCGACGCCGTCCCGCTGCACACCCTGCCCCGGCTCGGACCCAGAGCCACAATCCACCGTCTACCAGACGGCCGACCACATCCGCCAGCTCTGACCCCGTCCCGCCGCGCCGCGCGGAGCGCGACGCCGTCGCCGAGTTGGCCGGCCTCCTGGAAGTCGATCCGACCGCCGCCCCCTTCGCCTGCATGTGCTCAGGGGACGTGACCTTCACCGTCCGGGGCGAGTTCGGCACCGACCTCGGCACGCCAACCCTGCACCTGGAAGGCGTAAGCCATTTGGCGTTCGCGTCATCGCCCGGCAAGCGGGCGCAAGGCCGCGCGCCAGCTGCCGCGGACGCCGGGCGCATGTCAGTCGCCGGGCCCGGGCCGGTCAGCGCGGTAGACGTAGTGCGTCCAGCCATCGACCGGATTGTCCGGTTTCAGGTTTCCGGTGCCGACCCGGCGCAGCCCGGCCTTCTCCAGAGCTCGCCACGAAGCGCGGTTGGCGGCCGCCACAGGGACGAGAACGCACGGAGTCGCCGGGTGCTCGGACCAGGTGCGGTCGATGACCGAGCGAATCATCGCCGTCCCCAGGCCCTGCCCGATCCGCTGCGGATCACCGATCAGGTAGTCGATGGTCATCGCCTCGTCAGGTACGGCAACGACGGCCACCAACTCGGTCAAGTAATCGGGGTAATCGTGCAGGCGTGAACGCTGCACCAGGCCGACCGGACAGCCGTCCAGCAGGGCGAGGAGGTCCTCCGACGGCTCCTCGCCCCGGGCAGCAGGGCCGAAGTCACGCGCCACCGCTTCCGCTGTGGTTTCGTGATTCCACCAACGCAGCACATGCGGCTGTCGCAGCCAGCTGCCCAGCAACGGAAAGTCCGACTCGACGACCCGCCGCCACGTGATCACCACACGGCGCTCCCCTTCATGCTCCACCACGTCCCCGCACGCCAACGCAGTCTCTTGCGCTGCCCCCATGGTCTTCTTCACCCTCACCGCCAATGCGCAGGGGGAATGCTCAGTCTCAAACAAGCTGCTACAACAGGCCCTGCTGGTCCGGCCCTCAACTGGATTCTGGAGGCGCTGCCAGCGGGACGGTACGTCGGCAGGAGGGCGGACGAACACGCTGGTGGCGATCAACCTGCCCAAGGACAGCGTCAAGCTGGCCGCGACAGACTGGATTTGTCAGGATGGCCACAAACAGGAGTGCGTAGGGAGCGCATACCTGCGAACGTTCACGCCATCCTTCTGGGCCCACGGCTATCGTCCGCCCCTATGGGCACTTCCGTTGCGATGGCAGCTGCTCTGGCTCAAAGGAGGCGGTGGTGGAGGGTGAACCTTACGTGACTCTGGACGAGCCGATAGCAGTGGTAGGCGCTTCGTGCCGCTTGCCGGGCGGGATCAACGGCCTGGATGAGCTGTGGACCGCGCTGATGGAAGGGCGTGACCTGGTCGGGGTGGCACCGCCCGACCGGTTCGACGCCGAGCGGTGGTTATCGGCCAACCCTCGTCGGAGCGGCAAGTCGTACACGGTGGCGGGCGCGTTCCTGGAGGACGTGGCGGGCTTCGATGCCGGGTTCTTTCGGATCTCCCCCCGGGAAGCGGCCCAGATGGACCCGCAGCACCGGCTGCTGCTTGAGCTCGCGGTGGAGGCCCTGGACGACGCGGGCGCCGTCACCGGCTCGCTGGCGGGCACGGACACCGGTGTCTTCGTCTCCGTGGGAGGCCACAGTTACGCCACGCTGCAGGCGATGCGTCCCAAGCTGATGGACAGCCACAGCGCTCTAGGGATCATGACCTCCTTCGCGGCCAACCGCATCTCCTTCCACTTCGACCTCCGAGGGCCGAGCCTGGTGGTGGAGTCCGCGTGCTCGTCCTCTCTGGTGGCTCTGCACGAGGCGTGTGAAGCGCTGCACCGGGGGCGGGTCGGCATGGCCGTGGCGGGCGGCGCCAATCTGCTGCTCGCTCCGACCGACTTCGTGGCCTCGTCCCGTGCCACGATGCTCTCCAGACGAGGCCGTTCACAGACGTTCTCCGCCGCCGCCGACGGATACGTACGCGGTGAGGGCGGCGGCCTCGTGGTACTCAAACGGCTCGCGGACGCCCAGCGCGACGGTGACCGCGTTCACGCGCTCGTCCTGGGCACCGCCACCAACAACGACGGTCACACGCCCGGCATTTCGGTGCCGGACGCGGGCGCGCAGCAGTCCCTCTTGGAGCAGGTCTATCGCCGGGCCGGCGTCGATCCGGGCGATGTGGTGTACCTGGAGACCCACGGTACGGGGACGCCGGTGGGAGATCCGATCGAGTGCCGGGCCCTGGGTCTTGCGATGGGCCGCTCGCGGGGGGCGGCCGACGCCTTGCCGATCGGCTCGATCAAGACCAACGTAGGGCACCTGGAAGGCGCTTCCGGGATCGCGGGCCTGCTGAAGGCGATGCTCGTGCTCCGCCACGGGGCGATCCCTGCCTCCTTGCACGGCACCCCTCTCAGCAAGGCGATCGACTTCCCCGCGCTGGGTCTCGAACCCGTCCTCGCCCCGCGCCCCCTTGAGGTGAGCGCGCGCTCGCTGGTCGGCGTCAACTCCTTCGGCGCGGGCGGATCCAACGCCCACGCGATCCTCGCGGCACCCCCTTCCGTCGCGCCCGCCCCTGACGAGCCGTCAGCGCACGGGGACGTACCGGTCATCGTCTCGGCGCGGACCCGTGAAGCTCTCGTCGAGGCTTCGCAGCGGATGGTGCGGCGTCTGGAGGACCTGGACGAGCCGGACTTCTACCACCTGGCCGCCACATCGGTCCACCGCCGTGAGCGGCACCCTTACCGTGCGGCGGTCCTGGCGAGCACCGCACGGCAGGCCGCCGGGCGGCTGCGGGCTCTGGCGGAGCACTCACCCGACTCCCGGTCAGCGGCGGCCGCCCGTGGCGTGCCGCGGGGCAAGGTGGCGTTCGCGTTCAGCGGCAACGGTGCGCAGTGGGCGGGCATGGGAGCCGATCTCCTGGACGGCGACGCGGTGTTCGCCGCCGCCGTGGCGCGGGTGGACGCGCTGCTGACACCGGTCCTGGGCTGGTCGGTGGAGCAGGCGCTGCGCGCGGCGAAGTCGGAGAGTTCGGCGGCGACGGAGATCGCCCAGCCGTTGCTGTTCACCGTGCAGGTGGCCACGGTGTGCGTACTGGCGGAGCGGGGCTTCAAGCCGGAGGCGGTGGTCGGGCACAGCGTCGGGGAGGTCGCGGCGGCGTGGGCCTCGGGCGCGCTCGACCTGGCCACGGCGTGCCGCGTGATCGCCGAGCGCAGCCGGGCGCAGGGGCCGACCGCGGGCCTGGGACGCATGGCCGCCATCGGGGTCGGCGGCGAACAGGCCCGTGCCCTGCTGGCCCCGTACGAAGGGCGCCTGGAGATCACGGCGTTCAACAGCGACCGCGACCTCACCGTCGGCGGCCCGCTGGACGCGCTGCGGGAGCTGGGCGAGGAAGCGGCACGGCGAGGGATCTTCTTCCGGCTGCTCGACCTGGACTACGCGTTCCACACCGCGGCGATGGACGGCATCCGTGACGGGCTGCTCGCGGCACTCGAAGGCGTCGAGGCGCGCACCGCGGACACGGCGTTCGCCTCGACCGTGACCGGAGGCCTCGTCGACACCCGCACCCTGGGCACGGGCTACTGGTGGGACAACGTACGGCAGCCGGTGCGGTTCGCCTCCGCCGTCCAGGAGCTGCTCGCCACGGGGTACGACACGTTCGTGGAGATCGGGCCCCACCCCGTCCTCAAGGGCTACCTCACCCGCCTGTGCTCCGAGGTCTCCGCACAGACGGCCGTCGTCCCCACGCTGCTCCGCGACGCCGACGGATCCGCCGCGCTCGACACCGCGCTCGCGCATCTCCTGGCCGTCGGCGCCGACGTCGTATGGGAGGAGTGGTTTCCCCGGCCGGCCCGGGTGGTCGACCTGCCGGTCTACCCCTGGCAGCACGAGCGGCACTGGCACGGCTCCCCCGACTGGTGGGACGCGCGCCTTGCGCTCGGCAGCACCGGCCATCCGCTCCTGGGAGAGCGCGTCCCGGGCCCCGAGCCCGGCTGGGAGTGCGATGTCGAGCCCGAGAGGGTGCCGTGGACGGGCGACCACCAGATCAGCGAGAGCGTGGTCATGCCCGGCATGGCCTTCGCCGAGATGGCCGTGGCCGCGGGCGTCGAGGTGTTCGGCGCACCCGTCGAGGTCGTCGGCCTGCACATCGACGCCGCACTGACCCTGCCCTGGCAGGACGACGCGATGGACGTGCGGCTGCGCACCCACCTCACTCCTGACGACGGTACGACGCGGATCAGCAGCACCGACGGCGACGGTTCCAGCTGGCAGACGCACGCGCACGCCCAGGTGCGGCGCCTCCTGCGCACCCGGCCCGACCCGCTGGCCCCCGCACCCGAGGCAGGTGCCGATGCCGGGGCCGGGGAGCGGGCGGCCCAGGCCCACTACGCCCGCTGTGCCGAGGCCGGCCTGACCTACGGTCCGCACCTGCGGGTCCTGCACGACCTGCGGGCGACGGCGCACACCGCCACTTCCCGCTACGAGCTGCCGCCGTCCACCACCACCGCCTTTCACGCCCACCCGGTCGTCATGGACGCCGCGCTGCAGACCGCGCTGACGCTGCTGCCCGACGACGGCCGCGTCTACCTGCCCGTGTCCGCCGGAGCCATCCAGTGCTGGCAGACCCCGGACGCCGTCGGCCTCATCGACGTACGGGCGCGGACGATCACATCTGACGAAGGCGTCGTGGACGTCACGGTGACCGACCCGCACGGCGAGGTCACCCTGACCATGACCGAGGTACGCCTGAAGGCCCTGGACGAGCGCGGCCGTCGGCCCACGGAGTACTACACCACCGAGCTGCGCGCGGTGCCGCTGGCCGCCGTCCCCGCCCCGGCCATCGCGGCCTCCGAACTCGCGGAGGCGACCCGCACCGAACGCGAGGCCCTGCCACGCGGGTGGCGCGACAGCCGGGAGAACGGCCTGGCCGCCCGGACCGGCGAGCTCAGCGGTCACTTCTTCGCCCAGGCGGTGCAGGAGATGCTGCCCGGTGAAGACGAGTTCTCGCTGAGTGGGCTGCTGGCGGTCGGGCTGCGGCCGGACAGGGAACTGCTGGTCCGCTCGTTGGCCCGGATGGCTTGCGACGCCGGTGTCCTGGAGGTCTTGGACGGTGATGTCCTGGCGGCCGTGGATGGTGACGTCTCGGCGGCCCTGGACGGCGACGTCCCGACGGCCCTGGACGGCGACGTCCCGACGGCCCTGGACGGCGACGTCCCGACGGCCCTGGACGGCGACGCGGAGGGCCTGGACGGCGACGCGGAGGGCCTGGACGGCGACGCGGAGGACCCCCGCTGGCGGATCGTCGCGCCGCCGCGCCCCGCGGCCGTGCTGCGGAAGACGGCGGCCGACTTCCCGGCCGAGGCCGCTTTCTTGACCCTGTCCACCCTGTGCGGCAGCCACCTGGCACCCATGCTCCGCGGTGACCTCGATCCGGTGGACCTGATGTTCAACGGCGCCGACCGGGACCTCATCGAGCAGGTGTACAGCACCACCGTCCCCTCCCGCCTTGCCCGGCGAGCGGCCGGGATCTATCTGCGCGAGTTCCTGGCACGATGGCCTGCCGACCGGCCGCTCAACGTGCTGGAGGTCGGCGGCGGCACCGGAGGCACCACCGCGTCCCTCCTCCCGCTGCTGCCGCCCGAGCGCACCAGGTACGTCTTCACCGACGTATCGGCAGGGTTCTTCACCCGGGCCCAAGAACGCTTCACCGCCTACGACTTCGTCGAGTACCGCACCCTGGACATCACCTCAGAGCCGGTGGCCCAGGGCTTCGCCGAGGGCGAGTTCGACCTGGTGATCGCCGCGAACGTCCTGCACGTCGCGCCACGTCTCACCCAGGCGCTCCACCACGTGACCTCGCTGCTCGGCGACCGGGGAGCCCTGCTGGCGGTGGAGGCGAGCGATCCGCGCCTCGACGACCTGTGCTTCGGCAGTTTCGATGGCTTCTGGACGTTCGCCGACGCCCCTCTGCGCACCCGCAGCTGCCTGCTGACCGCCGACCGGTGGATGCCGTTGCTCACCGCGTGCGGCTTCACCGACGCCACGTATGCAACCCAGGACCTCGACGTCGACGACGCCGACGACACCGTCATCTTCGCCACGCGCACAGCCCCTGATACGACGCCTGTTTCTGATACGACGCCCGCCTCTGATACGACGCCCGCTTCTGGTACGACGCCTGCCGCTGATACGACACCTGTCGCTGTTACGACACCTGTCGCCCCGGAGCCCGCCGCACGGGACGGGCAGAACGCCGCACGGTGGCTCGTCGTCGCGGAGCGCCCCGATGCGGAGCTCGCGGGTCGGCTCGTCGACTCGCTGCGAGAGGGCGGCAGCCCCGAGGTGGCGCTCGTCTCCGCGCGGGACGCCGCTGGTGCGGAGTGGCCGCAGCCGCACGGCGTACGTCCGTCCGGCGTCATCGTGCTCCTCGACGAGACGGCTTCCGAGACCACGGGGGTGGGGGCCCGGCGGCCGTCATGCCGCTCCTCGCCCGACGAGGACCTCATCGACCCCATGCTCCAACGGGCCGCCCTGCTGCGGGAACTGGTCGCCGCCCGGCACCGCGACCCGTCGGCTGACCGGCTGCCCCTCGTCGTCGTCACCCGGCCCAGCGGCGCGCTGCCCGCGCCCGAACGCCCCCTCGTGCCCGTGGACGCGGCCGTGTGGGGCATGGCGCGCAGTCTGGCCAACGAAGAGCCGTCTCTGCGTATCCGGCGCATCTCTCTGGACCGCGGCAGCGACGCCGCCCGGGACGCCGCGCGGCTGACTGAAGTGATCAACACGGACACGGCGGAGGACGAACTCGTCCTGACCCGCGGCGGCTGCTTCGCCCCGCGCACGACGGCCCGTCTGCCCGCCGCCCCCACCGCGGCCAGCACTCCCTACCGTCTGCACACCGACCGCGGTGGCCCGGCGCCGTCGCTGTCGTGGGTCCAGCACGCGGAGCGCACCTCCGGTCCCGGTACCGGTGTCGGCCCTGAGCCTGGGCCCGGGCAGATCGCGATCGCCGTGAAGGCCGCCGCACTCAACTACCACGACGTCATGACCGTCACCGGCTTGATCACCGAAGACGCCGACTCGTCCGACTTCGAGCACGACCGTGTGGGCCTGGAGTGCGCGGGAACCGTCACCGCGGTCGGCCCCGGAGTGACGGACTTCGCCCCGGGCGACCGCGTGTTCGCCTTCACCACGTCCTCGATCGCGTCCCAGGTGACCACGCACGCCCACTTGGCGGGGCGCATTCCTCCCGGCATGGGCTTCGCGGAAGCCGCGACACTGCCCATCGCCTTCGCCACCGTCCACTACAGCCTCGCCGACCGCGCGGATCTGCAGGCAGGCGAGACGGTCCTGGTCCACGGCGGGGCCGGGGGCATCGGCCTGGCCGTCCTGCAACACGCCCAGCACGTAGGTGCCCAGGTCATCGCCACAGCGGGAACCCCTGCCAAACGCCGTCTGCTCCGCCACCTGGGAGCCGCGCACGTCCTCGACTCGCGCAGCCTGGACTTCGCCGAACAGGTCCGCCGACTCACCGGCGACGAGGGAGTCGACGTGGTCGTCAACTCCCTGACCGGCGAAGCCGCGGCCCGCAGCCTGGAACTCCTGCGCCCCGGCGGCCGGTTCGTGGAACTCGGCAAGCGCGGCTTCCAGACCAACAGCCGTCTGCTGCCGAAGGCCCTCGCCGCCAACTGCAGCTACCTGGCCGTCGACATCCTCAAGATCGTCGCAGGTCCCTCGCGCCGCGCGCGGCGCGTCACGGAGGCCGTCACCGATCTCGTCCGCCGCGGCGTCTACCGGCCCCTCCCGCACACCATTCATCCCGCCGCGCAGCTGCAGGAGGCACTCACCCTCTTCCAGCACTCCCGCCACGTCGGCAAGGTCGTCCTGTCACTCGAAGAGCGCCCGCCGGTCCGCTCCGCACCCACCCCGCTCCGCCTGGACCCCCACAGCACCTACCTGATCACCGGCGGCCTCAGCGGCTTCGGCGCCGCCACCGCCCGCCACCTGGCCGCCCTCGGGGCCCGGCACCTCACCCTCGTCGGCCGCCGCGGCGCCGACACCCGCGAAGCCGCGGCCCTCCTCACCGACCTGCGCGCCCAGGGCGTCGACGTCGGTGTCCACGCCGCCGACGTCACCGACCCCGCGGCCCTCCGTACCGTGATCGACTCCGCTCCCCTGCCCCTGCGCGGTGTCGTGCACGCCGCGATGGAACTCAACGACACCCTGCTCCGGGACTCCACCGACACGGCCTTCCGCGCCGCGCTCCCCGCCAAGGCCACGGGCGCGCACCTCCTGGACACCCTCACCCGCCACCTCGACCTCGACCTCTTCGTCCTCTACAGCTCCACCAGCTCCCTGCTCGGCTGGCCCGGACAGACCAACTACAACGCGGCCAACGTCTACACCGAAGCCCTGGCCCGCTCACGCCGCCGACAAGGCCTGCCGGCCCTCGCCGTCGGCTGGGGCGCCATCGCCGAGGTCGGCTACGCCGCCCGCACCTACACCGACGAGTACCTGAGCCGGCAGATCACCACCCCGCTGGCCCCCGCCGCGGCCCTGGAATCCCTCGCGCTCCTCACCCACTCCACCATCGACGTCGCCACCGTCGTCGCCCACGTCGACTGGCACCGGGTACGCACCGCCACCGTGGCCGGCGACGTCCCCCGCCACACCCACGTACTCGCGGCCGTCCCCGAGACCGACGACAACTCCCACACCCTGCGCGAACAGGTCACCGCACTCGACCCCCCACAAGCGGAAACCCTGGTGCGCGACACACTCACCGAGCTGCTCGCCCGGCTCCTGCGCACCCCCACCGAACGCATCGACCAGTCCATCGCCCTCAAGAACCTCGGCATCGACTCCCTGCTCGCCACCGAACTCACCACCACCATCCGCCGCAACCTCAACTGCGAACTCGCCACGGTGGCAGTCATCAACGCCACCGGCACCGACCATCTGGCCCGCATCCTGCTGCCGCAGCTGCTGACTCCCAACGGCTCACGGAACGAGCCGGATTCCTAGTGAGCCAGGTCGTCGTCGCACCCGCGGCCTGGCGGCGTGCCAGTTCCGCCACTGCGAGGGCGGGGGCGCTGTCGAGCCAGGGCGCCAGGCGCCGGGTGCCGTCGCGGATCTCGGTGACGCGCCGCGGCAGGGCGATGCGGGTGCCCGGGCGATGGAGCGCGCCATTGGCTGGATCACGAGAGTCTGCGGAAAAGTGCGCGACTCCGAGCGGCTCATCTCCCACAGCAAAACGTGATCCAGTGAGCTTCCGGCGTACGTCTCCAGACCGTGGGTCCTGCCAGAGCAGACTCCGCTCCCAGCCCACGCTCACCGCGCCTCACGGAGCACGGGGTCAAGCACAGCTAGTGCTTGACCTGCAACGTTGTCCGGGTCGCTGACTACAGGTGCCTTCGGGCTTGCTCCTGCTGAGGAGCTGGGCGCGTGCAACGATCGAAGGGTGGACGCACCCGCCTTTCCGGCTCTCCGACGCCTGCTGATCGACTCCCTGCTTGTGCTCGGGGCCGACGCATCCATTCAGGCAGCCTAATCCGTACTTAAGGGCGTTCCGAGGGACCGAGTGGATCTCGGGATGTTCGAGTGCCGGATCGTGACATCCAGGGGCAGCCGGGCGTATGACGCCTCAGCGTAGACAGGGTGGGCGATCTTGGAGTGAGGGTGGTGGCGGCTGACTGAGCAGGAAGAGCAGAAGCTGCAGAAGGTCGTGCGGCGGGGGCGGCACCCGTACGGACAAGGTGCTGGGGTGAAGTCGTACGCGGATCGTCGCCGCCACCCTCGCCCGTGAGCCGCCCCCAGCGCTGCCACGCCCGTACGTACGCCTCCTGGACGGCGTCTTCTGCCTCCGCGAGATCGCCGGTCATCGCGTAGACGGCGGAGACGACGCGCTTGGCCGTCGCCGTGTAGAACGCGTCGCACTCCTCCGCCCGCCGCACGGTGTCCACTCTGGACGACCCGCTGCCGTGGGTGCGGACCGTGGCCGCCCGACTCGCCATCAGCACCTGGCGGCGTACGCGGAACCGGGTGCGCGCACAGTCCCGGCACGGCCCGCAAGCCGACCTGCCGGAGTTGTCGGCGGACCAGGTCGCTGGTGGCGGCACTGCGTGAACTGCCGCCCAGACAACGGCAGCTAGTGGTCCTGCACCATCTCCTGGACCTGCCGGTGGAGCAGGTCGCCCGGGAGACGGGTGCGTCGAATGGCGCCGTGGGCACCCGGCTGAGCCGGGCACGCAAGGTGCTCGGCGCCCGCCTGGCCGAGGACGAAGGCACCGGTGCGGGCCGCCCCGCACGCATCAGCGAGGAGGTAGAGCCATGGCTGACGTGAAGGTCGAGGAGCTCCTCGACGACGTGGTGGTACGGCCGCCGAGCGCGGCGCGGGTGCACGCGCTGGGCGGTCGACGGCGGGCCCGACGCCGGGCCGCGGGCGCAGTGGCGGCCGTGGCCATGGTCACCGGCGGGGCGCTTGCGTGGGAGGGTCTGCCGGGCGGTGGTGGCGACGGCCGGGATGTGCGGTCGGCAGTGAGTCCGCGTGGCCCCTCGATCGTCCTGGAGGGCATGCCGCGGATCCTGCCCGCCGACGAGGTTCCCGGCAACGGCCGCTGGCAGTGGCAGGCTCCTTGGAGACCAGTTCCCTTGGTCGACACCAGCGGCTCCGACGCGGTAGTCGACCTCGACGCAGCCTTCACCACGGCCAGTCCTGCGCCAGCCTGTACCCGCCAGCCTGCCCTGGCCCCATGCCGCTGGGTGACCGCCATCAGGCCGGGCAATGGAGGGCGCCAGCCGGGCGCCTCACCGGCTTTGCTGGTCAACATCCGCCCCGAGCCCTGCGGCCTCTCCCAGCGGCGATCCGCCCCGTCGACTGCGGTCTCCTCTGGCACGTGATGCTGTTTCGACAAGCTCCTGGCGAAGGCGCACTCACTGCTGGGGCGACCGTGCCCAGGCGGCGACGGATGACGCCCCGCCTACGACGGCCCCTACGCCAAAGCCGCCGCCCTGGTCCACCACCTGACACACCCGCAGGACAGCAGGAGGGAGGTCCGGGCCGGGAGCGCGATCGAAGGTTGATCGAGCCGGACTCGCTCGATCAACTGCCCGCCGCCAAACGCCCTCCTTGCCGCTGGTGCGGATCGGGAGGACCTTGTTCGTCTGGTCCGCGCAGTTCTCCTGACATGGACCTCGCAGGTGTGACGGAGCTGGCCCTTGGCCGTAGTAGGGCCAGTCCTTCACACTGGTCATACGGTGGATGACCGGGTGATGAAGCAGCGTCGAGGGGGCTTCGACAAGAGATCGGCATCACGATCACTAGGAGCAGATCACCACGGGCTTGCCCGGGCAGCGGATCTACGATCGGATACAGGTGAGGGTGCCCACCGAGCAGGCTGCGTAGGGCAATCACCAAACGGTTTCGCACCGCAGCAATCACCTGGTCAACCCACAGGGCGTCGTCACGGCGTTCAAGCCGATGGCGGCCTCATCCGCTGCAGCGCGCTAGAGGAGGCAAGTTCGTGCCATCGGCATCAGAAGTCAGGGATCTCCTCGTCCCACATTTGATGGGCAAGCTGTTCTGCGGGAGCTCCGCGCTGACGGTTACCGGCTTGGATGTCGTGGAACATGAGCGCACGTTCACGCTGGTGATGGAGCTGAAGAGTACTAGCCAGCGGTGGCGGGTCCGGCTTGAGAGCGACAGGTCCGAGATGGCGATCTTCGATGGTGCGCCCCCGTACGACCTGGTCCGCAGCGTCGCGAACAGCTTCCACGCGCACCTCTTCGAGTGGTGGGACACGAAGGGCAGCAACCGTCGGGCAACAAAGCTCGGCGAACGCCTCGACTGAGGCCCTGTGACGACCACTGGAACTCAAGCTCAGAGCTGAGGGGCGCTGTCGTGTCCAGACCGCCTCTTCAGCCGTGCCTGGTGCGCGGTGTGCGGTTCTGGTACCCCACAGTTGTCTCTTCTGTTGTTGCGTGTCCGTGTGGGTGCCTGGATTTCCGGCTGGTTGGTGCCGTGTGGTAGACGGCGATTGGTTGCAGCCTCAACGCATGGGGTCGGGTGAGGGGGCGCGGCAGCAGCGCAGCGGGGCGCGGTTCACGTGCCCGTATTGCGGTTTGCCGCAGGATCGCATGCTGACATTGGACCAGGATTGGGTGCTGCTGGAGCCGGAGATGTCCGTACCGGCGCATGTGGTACCGGCGGAGCATCGGTGGGTGGTGCTGTCGGATGGACGGGTCACGGTGTACGGGGTGTGCCCGCCGGAGACGTTTCAGCAGTGCCGGATCGAGCACCGACTGGCGTGTCCACAGCAGCAGTTGCCGGATCTGTGGCCGTGGCTGACGGCGCTGCGGACGGAGAACGCGCGCAAGTCGGACCGGCACGAGGAACCATCGGCGCCGGAGGCGGACCTGAAGCTGCCGGACGCCGGCTAGTGCGTTGTCCGTGAATCCTCACCGGTGGGTGTGTGTGGATCTCTTCCTGGCGTAGGAGTTGGTCATCAGCCCTGTTCCGGGAGGAGGCCATGATGGCCGCTCCGGTGCGTGCCCGGCGGCTGACGGACGAGGAGGGCCGCGCCCTGCGGCGCATCGTGCGGCGCGGGCGGCAGGAGACGGTGAAGGTCCGTCGCGCGATGCTGGTCCTCGCCTCGACCTGCGAGAACACTCCCGCCGCGATCGCCGAGCTGGCCGCGGCCGACCCCGACACCGTCCGGGATGCCATCCACGCCTTCAACGACACCGGACTGGCCTGCCTGGACCCGCACTGGGCCGGCGGCCGGCCACGCCGCATCACCGCAGGCGACGAGGCATACCTCGTCGCCCTCGCCCGAACTCGGCCCCGCGCCCTCGGGCTTCTCCTCACCCACTGGAGCCTGCGCAAGCTGGCCGACTACCTCACCCATCGGCCTTCGCCTTCGACCAGTTCGACCCGATCAACATCCAGCCCAACCACGGCACTTGCTGGGCGATGGCCAAGCACCCTGACCGGATCCCAGCCACCTACCACCGTACTGCGGGGATCAGCCACTTCCACGGCTGCTACAGCCTCGGCGACGACACGCTGTGGGGCATGGTGCACCGTCGCAAGGGTGCCGACCTCACCCTCGCCACGCTGCGCAGCGTCCGGACTGCCCGCCCCGACGGCGAGCCGATCTACGTCATCCTGGACAACTGGTCAGGCAACAAGACCCGGAAGATACGCCGCTGGGCGGCCCGACCCGGCGTCGCGCTGTCCTTCACCCCGACCAACGCCTCCTGGGCGAACCCGATAGAGCCGCACTTCGGCCCACTGCGGTCCTTCGTCCTGGGCAACGACATCCCCTCCTCCCCTTCCTCATTCATCCAGCATCTGCACGCCTACCTGCACTGGCGCAACAGCCACCAACGCACCCCGGACGTTCTGGAGGCCCGACGGCGGGAACGCGCCCGCATCAAAGGCGAACGAGGGCACCGCTCAGGCCGTCCCCACCGCACCGCCGCATGATCAACAGACCCGGCTAGGCAGCCTACGCGGTTGTGGCGATGCCGCCGTCGACGGGGATCACGGCGCCTGTTAGGTATGCGCCTGCCCGGCTGGCGAGGAACACGGCGACACCCGCCATGTCGTCGTCGCGGCCGATCCGGCGTAGTGGAGCCGACGCCGCGATCGCCTCGCCGAACTCATCGAGGGTTGCAGCCATCATCGTCGACGGGAACGGTCCCGGCGCCACGGCGTTCACGGTGACGTGCTGCGGTCCTAGTTCCTTGGCAAGCACTCTGGTGAGTTGATGCAGCGCGGCCTTGCTGCTGGAGTACGAGTAGTTGGGCCGCTGGGGGATGTGGATGGCGGCGATGCTGCCGATGTTGATGATCCGTGCGGGATCGTCGGCCGTGCCCGCCCTGCGAAGTGCGGGCAGCAGCGCCTGGACCAGCCAGAACGGCGACTTCAGGTTGAGGTCGACGACCGTGTCCCAGGCCGCGTCTGGGAACGTCGCCAGCGGCTCGTCCCACATGGCGCCCGCGTTGTTGACGAGGATGTCGAGATGCTCCGAGTCGGCGGTGACGAGGTCGGACAGTCGCCGACACTCGTCGTGGCGGGACAGGTCGGCGGGGATGGCCCGCACCTCACCAAATTCGGACAGTTGGTCCTGCGCCTGAGCGCACGCTTCTGCGTTGCGTGAGCTGATGACCACGCTGACGCCCGCCTGAAGAAGGCCACGCGCGATCATCATTCCGATGCCTCGGGTACCACCGGTGACGAGCGCGCGCTTTCCACACAGATCGAAAAGCTCTGTATGCGTTGTGAATTGGTTGTCTACCACTTGCCGCCTTTCCCGTTGGTCGTGCGGGATGCTGCGTCGACGCGTTGAGTATTCGGTTCAGCTGTCTCAACGCTATGGCCTTGGAGTGCACTCCAAGCAAGCGGATCCCGGTCCCGACGGACCGCGTCCGCAGCCGCCTCAAGCGCGGATCGTGAGGCGGGCGGCCGCCCAAGTTCGACAAGGACGACTACCCCGACGCGCACCTTTCGACGGACCGGCCCTGCCGGCCGCTGCAGGAGCGATGGCCAAAGGCCAGGCCCCCCGGTTCACCCCGGTGCGGACGAAGGCCAAGTATCGAGTGGCAGGCCGGTGGACCGTGAACTGTGATCCGCGCGCGGACCCGGCGAACCTACGCGGTCAGAGCACTAGAGCTTCGGCGCCACCGAGTCAGGGAGGCCAGCCACCCAGGAGCGCAGCCCTGCGAGAGATCGCTGTCGGGCTGCCTCATCGGCACCATTCTCGATCAGCGTCCGGTTTCGGACGGCAGCGTCAGCTGTCGGTGAATCTGCAGGTCCTCAAAGCCGCTTTCGGCCACGTCTTGTGTGGTCGCACCGAACACCAGGCGAGACAGGCGGGCTCAGTAGCGGACGATCCAGCTCCGATTGACCAGTCTGTGCTTCCTGGACACCATTCAGCCCAGCTCGACCGCCAGGACTCAGCCTCTGAGCCAGGTCTTCCAGACGAAATGGTCTGTGGGCAGTGTGAGGATCACCGCCGCGATGTCGGCCGCGGTGAGGAGGACGAGGCCCGTGACCAGGGCCCCGGTAGGGATCCAGGCGCGTTTCCGGTGCTCGCCTGCCTTGTGTGCGTTGCCCTGCAAGGCAACGAGGCGGCGCTGCGCGAGTGCTCTCGCGCCCGCTCCCAGCAGGACTGCGGGGACAACCATCAGCAGGCCGCGCAGTGTGATGGTCCGGAGGTCCTGCGCGAGGACCTCCGGGGCGAACGGGATGGAGCACTGGCGGTCGGGTGCGCCGAAGAGCCCAGTGCAGTTGACCACCGCGAAGGCCGGTGCCCGGCCGAGCGCGGACGCCAGCGCGGTCGTTGCTGTACCGGCCAGGGCGAGTACGGGCGTCAGCCTTCGGGCCCGGGCAACGATCCACAGCGCCACCGCGCCCTGGGCGAGGCATGCGAGGGCGATGTAGGTGTGCCAGTAGACGTCCGGAAAGCCCGTGTCCTGTTGCGTTCCCGGGTAGTGCAGGACGGTGGACGGCAGTGCCGCTGGTGCGAGATACGGCAGGAGCAGGCCCACAGAGACCACCGCGGCGCCTCCGGACAGTCCCGCGAGCAGAGCCGTCCTGAGCTGTGGCTTCACATCCGTGGTGGGGTTGGTCGTCTTCCCCGCGAGTAGTGCGAGGACGAGCGGCACAAGCCAGATCAGCGACAGGCCCACAAGAGCGGACGGGAGCCGCCCCTGCACGGTGAGCGGTTGCCAGGTGAAGCCTGTCCACTGACTGAGCTCCGCGTACCAGCCGATCGAGGACCCGATGTCCGGGACATCGCCCAGGGCGGGCCGGAACGCGTCGGTCAAGCCGTCGCGCCGGAGGGAGTACCAGACGGCGAACCACGGGGCGAAGGAGGCGATGGACGTGGCCACCATCGCGTACAGAGGACCCCGGCCTCGGGCGTGGGGAAGCAGACAGCGCGCCGTGGAGATGAGCCAGGCCGTGACGCACACGGTTCCAGCGAGCAGAGTCGGTCCTGTCTTCAGCAGCCAGGCGAAGCCCTGCGTCTCGAGGCCGGTGGCGGGCAGGACGGTTCCGTCGGCGACGAGGGGGAGGCTCGCTCCCGCGAGGTAGCCTCCGACGAGTGCGGCGGGCAGCGCCAGCCAGACGGCCGCGCCAGGGGGCCGCCGTGTCCGGTCGGACGCCGCGACAGCACGCCAGACGGCTGCGGCGAGCACTCCGGTGAGTACGGCGCCGATCGTGCAGCCGACCGTCAGATCGCCCGACCGGGTGTTGAGCTTGCCCCAGAGCAAGCGGAAGAGCGTGTCTACCAGGGGGTCCGCACTGGCGGTGAAGACGCCTGCGACGACTCCCGCGCCGAGCGCTTCCCCTACCGTCGGGCGGGTCAGGAGGGTCGGCTCGAGCAGGACCCGACGCCGTGTTTCGGGGGTCGGCCAGTATCCGAGTCTGCGTACGAGCCGGGAGAGGGCGAGGTGTGCCTGGCCCCGGCCTGAGACGGGCCGGTCCTGCAACGCCCGCTGGATCACTGCTGCTTCATCGGCTCCGCCTTGCGCCGCGGCCGCGGCATCGGCGTGCAACTCACGAGCCCGCAGAACCGAGTTCCGTACGAGCTGGACGAGCAGGGTGAGTGTGGCCATCAGCGCCAGGGCATGGGGCACGTCCACGAGGTACTGCACGATGCCCGGAGGGATCGTAGGTGGCCCGCCGGTTGCCGCGCTGTACGACGTCAGAATTCCGAAGGGCAGCACCGCGACTGTCAGGAAGGCCCACCAGATGCCGAAGGCGAGGTAGGTCTTGTCCACGTCGTGATGGCGCAGGTGCGCCAGCTCGTGGGCGAGCACGAGGCGGAACATGTCGCGATCGGTGTGGAAACGCTTCACCAGTGGAGCGTCGATGATGACGTACCGCCTCCAGGGAAGGCCGAAGGCGAGCCCGCTTGAGGTGCGTGCCGAGGTGTCCAGCAGCCAGACGGGCGCGGGGTGCACGCCAACCGCGTGACACAGCTGGTCGAGGTATTCGGCTATGTCTCGCTCGTAGGGGTCGTCCTTCAGCGCGAACCGTGACAGTGACCGCGAACGCAGGCTTGGGATGACCGGGAAGCTCACGCACCTGCGACGGGTCACCCACCAGGGGTGCGCGAAATACCAGGCCAAAGACACACCGCATAACAGCGAGAAGCCGATCCCGACCCACTGTGCCTGATCGACGAAGGCAGGCTGCTGACATCTCGCCAACAGGCGCCGTGACTCCTCGTACCCTCCGTTGCTCCGCTCCGGGAGCGCGATCCGTGGGTCCTGGAAGCACTGGCTGAACGTGCCGAAGAAGAAGTCCGTGTTCTGTGGGACGAGGAAGTACGTCTGTAGGAATACGTACAGCCCGCCTGCGCCCACAGTGGCGATCAGAAGGACCAGTCGACTGGTGGTGCCGCCAGGAAGAGTCGATGACGCTTTCGCCCTGTCACGCTGCCTGGAGACTGCTTCCCTGAACGCGATCACGGTGGTGCCGCCGTGCTAGTCGGCCGCCCGTGGGGCCTGACATCGTCCTATGATCGCGTCCGCTATCAGACGTGCGTTCTCCGGAGTGGTCCCGATGTCGTGGAGCGTGGCTTCCACCACGTGCCTGAGCCGTTCGATGTCTTCCGGCCGCAGCGCGACGACGTCGGCCTGAGGCGCCGTGTTCTCGGCAGCGTCGTCGGCTGCTGAGACGTCACGTGAACGCTGCCCTAGACGGAAGAGTCGCCGTAGGCCAGCGATGGTTCCGTCCCCAGTGGTGTGCTTCAGAACCGTGTCGGCCAGGCACTCGACCGCCTTGGCCGTGGCGGCCAGGACGACGGGCGTCGCGATGAGTTCGACGGCCTCAGATCCGAAACCGAGCGGCGCCTTCCGTGTCCCCTTGCCGGACAACGCCCTTCGCGGGTCGGCGAAGTACGCCCTGCTGACCGCCGAGAACATCGGCAGTTCTTCCTGAGCTATCTGCTCGATCACGTCCCTGGCTATTTCCGTGATCACCGCTTGATGGGGTGTCACGATGAGCGCCCGCCTACGTGCCACTGCCTCTCCCCCGTCCATGCCCCCACGACGTCACGCCATTATCGAGGGCGACGTCGATGAACGAAACACAACGACCGCTGCCCGCCGCCAGCGCGCGGCGGAGCCCGGGGGCGCTCTGCGAGTACAGCGAGGTGCGGGTGATAATGCCCTGGCCAGTTGGGGGTGACGTGCTTGAAGTGACTGCTGCACAGCGGTGGTTGTCGGCGCGTCGGCGTGTAGCCACGTCTCAAAGCACTCCTGTGACTCCGCACATCTCGAGTTGCCGAGGTCGGTACGAAACGCCAGCAAACAGCATCGAGGGCGTGCTCAAGGCCTGCTGTTCGACACCGAAGCACTGCTGGGCGGTCATCAGGACCTCGACGGTAGTGCGGAGGCCCTCGCCGACAGGACGGTTCCACTGGTCGTCGAGGTTTGATCCCCTACGCGGCGCACTTGCGTAGCACAGCTCAGCGGCTTTGACCTGAGCGTAGTACTCCGGATCGAGGTTGCGGCTACAGCGACCGTTCTGGTCGGTGGGGCCTTGACCCCGGTCTTTGGACACCGGAGAGACTTGGATCTTGATGGTCCAGGAGGACGGAGTCCCCGTGGGGATGAAGCAGTACCCCGCCGAGTTCGAGGCGGACGCGGTCGCGTTGTACCGGTCGCGGCCGGGAGCGACAATCAAGTCGGTCGCCGGTGATCTCGGGGTGAACACCGGGACACTGCGGAACTGGGTCAGGGCCGCTGACGGCCGCCGCCCCGGCTCCCACTCGACACAGCCGGCCGCCTCGCAGGCCGGTGGTGACGACGTTCAGGCGGAGTTGGACGCAGCCCGCAACAGGATCCGCGAACTGGAGAAAGAACGCGACATCCTTTGCAAGGCGGCCCGGTATTTCGCGACGGAGACGCGCTGGCGAACCGCTGCCAGTTCGTTGAAGACCACCAGCGCCGTCACGGCGTGAAGCGGCTCTGCGACATCCTCGGCCTGGCCAGCTCGAGCTTCTCCTACTGGCGCCGCACCGCGGCGCCACGAGCGGCCCGGCAAACCGTCGAGGCCGGGCTGGCCGCCCGGACAGGCAAGATCCACCAGGACTCTGACGGCGCCTACGGAGCGCCCAGGACCACCGCTGAACTCCGCGACGAGGGCGGCCCGGTGGTCAACCACAAGCGCGTCGCGCGGATCATGCGGAGCCTCGGCCTCGGGGGCGTCCGCCTGCGCCGCCGACACCGCACCACGCTCGCCGACCCGGCCACGGCGAACGCACCGGACCTGATCGGACATGACTTCACCGCTGCCGTGGTGAACACGAAGTACGTCGGCGACATCACGTATCTGCCGGTCAGCGGCTCAAAGCCGCTCTATCTCGCGACCGTCATCGACCTCGCCTCACGCCGGCCGGCCGGGTGGGCGATCGCCGATCACATGCGAGCCGAGCTCGTCATCGACGCTCTGGCGGCCGCCGAGCAGACCCGCGGCAGTCCGGATGGAGCGATCCTGCACACGGACCACGGGTCCCCATATGCGAGTAGAGCATTCGCTGAAATCTGCAGGTCAGCAGATGTCCAGCAGAGCATCGGAGCGATCGGGTCCAGCGCCGACAACGCCACCGCGGAGAGCTTCAACGCTACCTTCAAGAGAGAAACACTCAAAGGCCGGAAGGCATGGTCGAGCGAACGCGAAGCACGACTCGACGCGTTCCGCTGGCTGACCCGGTACAACACGCGCCGCCGGCACTCCCGCCTCGGCCAGCGATCTCCCCTCGCCTACGAGAACGACCCCCACCCAGCAGCAACTACCCTGACCCGAGCGGCATAGACGTGTTCAACATCCGGGGGCAAGGCCCAGTTCTCGATGGTCCAGCATCTGCACAGCGCCGCACAGCGAACATCCTGGCCACCGCCGCACCGTGCGTGGAGATCTAGCACTCTCATCGGCAGGTGTCGCGAGAGTACCGCCTGGTCCTCGCCCTCGACGACGTCATCGGCACCAAGATCCGGGCCCTCGCGTACCGCGGGGCCGTACGCGACTTCGTCGACGTCCATGCCGCCTCCCGTCACCGCACCATCGCCAACCTGGAGATGCCCGGACGCCGCCACGCCCGCGACGAGTTCAGCCTCCGCGGCCACCTCACCGGCGCCGAATGATGCGGAGCCTTGATCGCGCCGGCGAGAGGTCCCGGCGGGGCCGAATCCGCCGGTCCCCGTGGGAGACTTTCAGGGTGATCTTCGTTGCCGAGGGGCCCAGCGCCGCTGGTAAGAGCCGCTACGTCAGCTCACTGCGGACTCCTGGCGTGGTTGAGGAACTCCCCGGGTACCTCCAGCCGGACAGCACGGCTTCCCTTGAGGAGGTGAGCCGCTTCTGGGTGTGTCGGAACGAAGAGAGGTGGGCTGAGGCCGTCCAGAGCGAGACGATGCAAGGCATCGCGGTCTGCGACACCGATCCCTTGAAGCTCCACTACGCCTGGACTCTTGCGCGGGCAGGCCTGGTTTCCGCAGCCGACACGTACAGCTGCCAGTTGCGATGGGTCCGGGACTCTCTGCGGCGAAGGGCGCTCGGCATCGCGGACCTCGTCGCCTGTGTCGTCCCGTCCGAGTCGACGCTCCGCGCACGCCGGGCAGATGACGTAGCCCGCCAACGCCGCAACTTCGAGAAACACGTCCGTCTGGCTCTGCCTTTGCGGGAGTGGTACGGGGCCCTGAACGACGTCGATCCGGGGCGCGTCGTCTGGGAGTGGCCCGAAGAACTGCCGCCCAGTGAGGCACGCGCACGCTACGACCTCGACCTCTTCGACGCCTGGATGGGGCGACTCCCCACCCTCTGACAGAGGCGGCTGATCGAACTTCGCTGTCCCGCGATCAAGGTCCGGCGGCACAGGGCATCGGTCACGGGTGCAGGTGTGACCTCCAGCCGTACGTGGACTCCGTACGCGAGCGACAACGGTCCGCTGCTGGACTGCGGTCTTGGGGCAATGACTCCCCGAGAGCGCACCGCGGTCTCCACCACTCAGCATGAGGCGTTCCAGGCGATCCACTGGCCAAGGGCGGGTTCAACCCGTGAACAAATACACCTGAGGAAGACTGTGGGGGCTTCGTCGTGGGGTCAGGAACCCAAGTGCTGCGTCAATACGATGTACACCACGCGTCTCACTCGGTACTCCTGGTACCAGATCATCCACAGCCCCTCCGCGATCGAGACCAGCGGAGCCACCCCGGCCTCCTCCGGGGGCGGGTCCCCCAGGTACTTCACCGCGGCAGCATCCGCCAGACGCTCGGCGATCCGCTCTACCTCAGCCCGAGCCTCGGCCGATAAGCCGCCTACGACATGCTCAGCGTCCGACAGGTACTCCCAGTCCCAGCCGCTCACTCGGCAGAGACCTCGGCCACCGCGGCGGCTAGCAGATCACCAACCTCCGCAGCCGCCTCGCGCGCCTCATCCCGAGACTCCGCCCGGCCCACAACCCGCTCCAACTCCCGGACCCGCGCCGAGCGCGCCGGGTACCGATGCAACGCCACGAACACTGCCCACCGGTGCAGGAACGTGTGCATCGGAACCGTGCTGTCCGACTGCACCGCCTCCTCCCACGCCGCATGAAACTCCCGCTCGAATTCAACGGCGGCCGCCGGATCCAGACGACGTACCGCCACCCGCAACGCGGCCTCGGTCTTCGGCGGCATTGCAAACAGCGGCTCGCCGCCACCCGGAACATCGACAGAGCACACAGACATCGTCTACCTCCTCAAACCGAACAGAACGCACCAGACACGCCGACCCAGCGACCGCCATCCTCTCTCAACCAAAAGATCAACAGGAGAGAGAACTCCAGACACGCCCCCACCGGCATGCGGGGGCGCTACCGTGCCCGCCATCAGACCTCAAGACCGGATGGCCCCGTTCGCCGACCGCGCCAGCCCCGCCAGGCCGCGCAGCTCCGCGATCACCGTCTCAGCCCGAACACACGCGGCGTCAACGTCGTCCGCGCTCATGAGCCAGCCCTCCGCGGTCTTCCCGTCCTCCGCGTATACGAACGGACTGCGACGAGCGGGATCATCACTGGACGGATCCACAGCCAGACAGAAGCGAGCGAGGAGCGCGCGTGCCGCCGCTGCCAGGCCCGCGCGCCACCGCGCGGTACGCCGCCCCCGGCGCGGCCCTCCCCCTCCAACGGAAAGTCACCCACCGGACAACACCACTGCCGCGGCGGCCCGACAGCCCTGGACACACCAGCAGGCCAGGACCGCTCGCAGCGTGGCGGCGGCCGAGTCCGGCTTTCCTGACTGGCGGGTCATGAATTCGTCTACGCTGCTGGGCGGATACGCGGGACCGGAGTCCGGCCGGGGTGGACCGGACGGCGTCGCGTGCGGGTGACCGTGCGCAGGGGGAGGCGTGCAGGTGATGGAGAACGACGCGGACCTGCCACGGCGGATCGGTGTCTACGCCGTCGAGCGAGAGCTCGGCGCGGGCGGCATGGGCAAGGTCTACCTCGCCCGCTCACCGGGCGGTCGGGCCGTCGCGGTGAAGGTGGTACGCCCCGAACTGGCGGCCGACCCGCACTTCCGTGAACGGTTCCGCGCGGAGGTCGCGGCCGCCCGCAGAGTCGGCGGTTTCCACACGGCTCCGGTCGTGGACGCCGACCCCGACGCACAGTCGCCCTGGCTGGCCACCGCGTACGTCCCAGGGCCCACGCTCGCCGAGCTGGTCGAGCGGCAAGGGCCCCTGGACGAAGAGCGGTTGAGGTCTCTGGGAGCGGCCCTGGCCGAGGCGCTCCAAGCCGTCCACGCCTGCGGGCTCGTACACCGGGACCTGAAGCCGGGCAACATCATCATGGCGGAGGACGGCCCGCGCGTCCTCGACTTCGGCATCGCCCGGGCCGTGGAGGCCACCCGGCTGACCGCCACCGGGGCCACCTTCGGCACACCCGGATACCTCGCGCCCGAGCAGGCCCGTGGGGAGCAAGTCAACGGTGCCGCCGACGTGTTCGCGTTCGGGGCCGTGCTCGTCGCGGCGGCCGGAGGCAGTGCGTTCGGGGGAGGCGCGCCCATGGGGTTGATGTACCGGTCGGTGCACGAGCCGGCGGACCTCTCCGCGCTGCCGGGAGAGCTACGGGCGCTGGTCGGCGCCTGTCTGGCCAAGGATCCGGCCGACCGTCCCGCGCCCGAGACGCTCCTGGCCTCGCTCGGACCGGACCCAAACCCGGACCTCGTACCGGACACCAACACCTTGGCGCTCGCCGCCCCTGACCGGCCGCGAGCGGCGCCGCCGGTACCGGCCCTGGCGCCCGACGTTCCCGGCGGCGTCGACGAACCCCCGCGGCCCGCCCCGTCGCGCAAGCCCCGCGTGATCACCCTGCTGATCGTGGCCGTGGCCGTGGCGAGCGCGCTTGCGGGCGGTCTGCTCGCCCTCACGCGGCAAGGGGACGACAAGAAGAGCGGCAGCCCTCCCGCCACCGCCCCGGAATCCCGGCGGACCACCCCGCAGGCTTCCACCCCGCAGGCTTCCGCCCCACCGTCCGAGCCCCCGTCGCCCCGGCCTAGCGCAGCACCCAAGGACCGGGTCACCATCGTGGTGACCGCTGGCAGCGAGGGAAGCTGGATCTCGGCGAAGGGCCACAACGGGCGGAGCCTGTTCGACGGAACGTTGGAAAGCGGCGAAACCAAGGAATTCGCTGACAAACGCCGTATCGATCTGGTCCTCGGCGATGCCTCCGCCGTCCAGCTCGTCGTCAACGGCAAGGTGATCCCAAACGACTTTTCGCCAGGCCAGGTCGAACGTTTTACCTACAACAGAGGCGACTGACAGCTCACGGCCCTGCTGCACCTGATCGCCTCCCACCCGGGCCTGCTCCCAGGCCGCGCGCGCCGTTAGGCCTGTGACGGTTCTTGTGAGCCCTCGCCGTATTTCAGAGGGACATCCGTGCTGCTCTGCTCTGCCAGTGGCAGAACAGCAGCCGGACCGGGCTCGGCGATCATTACAGTCCCGTCTCATGACGACGATTGCGACGCGTACGGTCGCGTATCCGGCCGACGGTTTGACGATGATCGGGCACCTCGCGCTCCCGGCCGGTGTCGACCGCCGGCCCGCGGTGCTGCTCGGACCCGAGGGCATGGGGCTCAGCGACGTCGAGCGCCGCCGGGCCGACGCTCTCGCCGAACTCGGATACATAGCGCTGGCCTTCGACCTTCATGGCGGGCGCTATCTGGGGGACCCCGAGGAGATGCTGGCCCGTTGTCTGCCGCTGCTCGCTGATCCCGAGCGGATGCGGGGCATCGGCCATGCGGCGCTCGACGTGTTGCGCGCCGAACCGCGGACCGACCCCGACCGGATCGCCGCCGTCGGCTACGGCACCGGGGGCGCCGTCGGCCTGGAACTCGGACGCGACGGCGCCAGCCTGCGCGCGATCGGGACAGTCAACGCACTGACCACCGGCCGACCGGGTGAGGCAGCGCGCATTGACTGCCCGGTGTGGGCCGGGGTCGGATCGGAAGACCCGATCATGCCGCCCGCGCAACGCAACGCGTTCACCGCTGAGATGCAGGCCGCGGGCGTCGACTGGCGCCTCACCGTCTACGGCGGCGCCCTGCACGCCTTCCACCACCCAACGGTCGACCACCCCGTGGTCCCCGGCGTCGGCTACCACCCACAGCACGCGCAGCGCGCCTGGCGCGACGTCGTCGACCTGCTCGCCGAGTGCCTGCCCGTGACGGAGGATCTGGGGCATGCCCCAGGTAGGCAAGCTGGCGCCGGGCACTGACAGGCCCCTCCCCTCAAGTCCGCACAGCAGAACCGCTCTCGGGGCGGAGTGTTCGGGGTTGCGTTCGTAGCGGCGGCGGAGCCGTCGGCGCCGCGTGCCGGCGGCCGAGCTCTTCGGCCGCCCACCCCCGCACATCCGGCTCGGCATCCGGCCGCCACGCGGCGAGGGACGGGATCACCGGAATCCTCTCGCCGGGCTCGCGGCGTTGGAGAAGGTCGAGGGCGAGACGCACCACGAGCGTGGTTCGGCGGAGATGTCGTCGGCGGGCCGCTGGTCAGGTGAAGGTCGGCTTGAAGGCCCCGTACCAGCGCCGCTCGGGGTCGAAGGTGAATCCCAAGTAGTTCCGGTAGAAGGTGAAGTGCGCGGCGAATCTGGGGTTGACGTGCATCAGGGGGCGGGGGCCGGCGAGGTCGCGTTCCGCGTACGTGCCGATCAGGGCGCTGTAGGTGGTCCGGTCGGAGGCGACGGCGAGGGCGTGGGCGTAGGAGCCCAGGAGGTGCCTGCGGATGTACAGCTTCAGCATGTTGAAGGTGAGTTCCACCTTGCGGTGGTCGGCGAACTTGTGATTCAGCATCATTTCCAGGTCGGCCACGTTGGCGCGGCTGAGGGTGCGGAAGACCAGGATCTTGTCGTCGGGGAGGCCGGAGGACCGGTAGTCGGGATGGTGCTCCAGCTTGTAGAGGATCTCGTTGACGTCGTCGTCGGACGCGCACCCCCAGCTCCAGTTGATGGCGTCGGGGTGGTAGGCCGCTCGGAAGGCGGCATGTTTCGCCGACTCCATGTTCGCCGCTCTGAAGTCCTTCGGCCGGGGATCCATGTCGTCGGGATCGCGGAGATCCCCTCCCCTAAGCCGACGTTCGGGCCCGGGCGGGGCGCCTGGGCCCGGGTGCAGGCCGTCGTCGATGCTGTCCACCAGGACGGGGCCTCCGGCGTGGCCGTGGGAGAAGAAACTGAGCTCCCTCAGAGTGCCGGGCGCCCGGATCCCGATGCCCTGCACCGCCGCGTAGACGTCCAGGGCCGACATCACGCCCTCCTGGCCGTCCTTGAAGACGTCGTCCTTGTAGTGGGCGCGGGTGACGCGCACGTGGATGCGGAGCGCGGAGCGGGTCTCGGTGCGGTTGCCGCCCGGGTAGGTGAAGGTGCGGACGATGTTCTCCCCGCTCCCCACGTCGAGGATCTGGAAGACCAGGTCCTCCTTGGTCTTGTTGGCGGCGACGTGCTGCAGGACGCGGTTCTCGCAGTACGTCCGGAAGGGCAGGCTGCGGGGTGGCTTGGGGTATCCCGCCACCAGGATGAAGTGCTTCATCAGGTCGGGGCCTCGACCCACTCGCCGTCGGTGTTCTGCACCCAGTGGGGCAACTGGTCATCGGCGCGCAGCCGCACCAGGTTAGTGGGGATACGCACGGTCCACGGGTCGCCCTGGGGGATCTCGTCACCGGGGCGGTCCAGGCGTTCGGCGATCTCGTCGGCGATCGGCAGGTAGAGGGGGCTGGAGACGGTGGGCAGGGGACCGCCCTTCCACAGTTCGCCGAAGTTCATGTAGTGGCGCCTTCGAAGCCGAGGCGGGCGGGGACGGTGACCCGGCAGAACCCCGCCTTGAGGAACTTGGGTTCTACTGATCTTTTCGTAAGTTCGGTGGGTGTTGTGGTGGTGTGGGTGGGAGGATTCCGGGGTGGCGTATGGACCCTCGCGTTCGGGTGATGGCTTGTCT
>NZ_JOJM01000080.1 GCF_000720325.1 Streptomyces sp. NRRL B-1347 | reverse complement strand
CCACCCGCAGCGCCACGCGCCAGGGCCCGACCCCGCAAGGCCGGGGAGATTCGGGTGGGCGGGTGGGAGGGGCCCACCCGGGGGCCGGGGTGGAGGTGGGTGCCTCCCGCCCCGGCCCGAGGGGGGCGCTAGGCCGGGACCCGGGCGCGGGCCGGGGCCTCCGTCGGGGCCTCGCCGTGGGAGACCTGGGGCAGCCACCCCAGCCCCCGAGGCGTACGCCAGTTCCGCTCACCGAGCAGCGTCATGAGGGACGGCAGCAGGATCATGCGGACCACCGTGGCGTCGAGGAGGACCGCGACCCCGAGGCCGACGCCCATCTGCTGCATGTCCTGCATGGACAGCATGCCGAACACCGCGAACACGGCCACCATGATCACCGCGGCCCCGGTCACCGCACCCGCGGTCCGCGAGATGCCCTCACGGATCGCGGCCCGGTTGTCGAGCCCCTGGTCGCGCGCCTCACGGATCCGGGAGACCACGAACACGTGGTAGTCCATCGACAGGCCGAAGAGGACGACGAGGACGAACAGCGGCATCCAGCTCTCGATGGCGCCGACCTTCTCGGAGCCGATGAGGGACGCGCCCCAGCCGTGCTGGAAGACGGCCGTCATGACGCCGTACGCGGCGCCGACGGAGAGCAGGTTCAGGGCGATCGAGGTCACCGCGATGACCACCGAGCGGAAGCTGAGGAGCATCAGCAGGAAGGTGACGGCGGCGATGAAGAGGAAGACCGGCACGATGCCCTTGCCGAGCTGGTCGGTGAAGTCCTGCGACCCGGCGAGCTCCCCGCCGACGTAGGCCTCCAGGCCGTCGGCGCGGGTGTCGGCGCGGAAGTCCCGTACGTCCGACTTGAGGTCGTCCAGGGCCTTCTTGGCGGCGGCGTCGCTGCCGGTGCCGGGCAGCGGCACCTCGATCTCGGCCACGTTCGCGGCCTCGTGCAGCGTCAGCTCGGCGCCCTTGCCCGCCCGCGCGGTGAGCGAGCGGAGGCCGTCCCGGACCGGCGCGGCCCCGATGTCGTCGGCGTGCACGACGACGCGGGCGGGCGCGGGGCCGCCGGGGAACTCGTCGGTGATCTCCTCGTACGCGACGGAGAGGCGCGCGTCCGAGCCGAACTGCTTCTCCAGGCCGAGCTGTTCGGTCTTCATGCCGAGCGCGGGCGCGGCCAGGGCGAGCAGCAGCCCCGCGGAGGCGACGGCGAAGAACTTGGGCTTGGCGAGCACCGGCTTCACCAGGGTTCCGGCGAGGGTGCCGCTGGCGTGGGCGCCCTTCTTGGAGCGGCGGTTGAGGAACGGGATGCGGCCGGCGTCGATGCGGTCGCCGAGCCAGGCGAGCAGCGCGGGCAGGACGGTCACGGAGCCGAGCATCGCCACGCACACCACCAGGATCGTGGCAACGGCGAAGCCCTTGAAGAGGAGCAGGCCGGACAGGAACATGCCCGCCATGGCCACCATCACGGTGAGGCCGGAGACCAGGACGGCGCGGCCGCTGGTGGCGGCGGCGATCCGCAGGGCGGTCTCGGCGTCGTGGCCCGCGGCCCGCTCGTCGCGCTCGCGCCGCAGGTAGAACAGGCAGTAGTCGACGCCGACGGCGAGGCCCATCAGGAACATCACGGAGTACGTCGTCTCGGCCATGTTCACCGCGTGGCTGGCGAGGCCGAGCAGGCCGAAGGCGGCGACGCAGGCGGTCAGCGCGAGTCCGACCGGGAGCAGCGCGGCGACGACCGCGCCGAAGGCGACCAGGAGGATGGCGAGCGCCAGCGGCACGGCCATGAACTCGGCCTTCTTCAGGTCGTCGGCGAGCAGGTCCTTGAGGAACTTCTCGGAGCTGGCGTCGCCGAACTGGTGGACGGCGATCCCGTGTGCCTTCCCCGCGTCCCTGGCCTCGTCGACGGCCGCGAGCACCGGGTCGACGCGGTCGGCGGCCTTGTCGGACTCGCCCTTGACCTGGAAGCGGAGCAGCGCGTCCTTGCCGTCCTCGGAGGGCAGCGGCGACTGCATCTCCGTCGTCTCGCCGGTCTTCTCGATCGCCGCGGCGAGGTCGGCGGCCGCCTCCCGCCAGCCGTCGGCGGTGCGCGCGCTGACCATGACGAGTTCGGAGGCCGGCTCGTCGATGTCGGCGTCCTTGAGGATCTTCGCGGCCCGCGCCGAGTCGCCGGTGCCCATCTCGTCGTCGTCCGCGGTGACGGTGCCGGTGGCGCCGCCGACGACGGTGGCGAGGACCACGAACAGCAGCCAGCCGAGGATCGCCTTCTTGCGGTGGTGCGCGCTCCACACCCCGAGTCGTGCCGCGAGGTTCAGCCTCTTGGCGCTCATGACCTTCGCCCCCATTGGTAAGCGTGAGTTAAGCGAGTTGACGTGGATCACGCTAGGAATCGGCGGCGCGCGGCCCCAGCCGCCGAGCACCCCTCTCGGTGAAGCACAGGGCGAGGCCGGGGGGTGTCGTCAGGTACACCCCCGTTCTGGGGGCGGGACGGAATGACCCGGACCGCCCCGACCAGCGAAACTGTCCTTGTGCCCGGCGGTTCCGAGCACGAGTGGACACAGCCGGTCACGGGCGGAGACGTCCGGGCACGGCCGGGCACGGCCAGCTGAGGAGAGGGACACCATGAAGACGTCGAGGGTGCGCGAGAGCCTGCTCGCGGGAGCACGCGGCCTGTATCTGACGGTCATCTCGCTGGCCGGGTCGATCACGCTCTTCGTGCTCTCGGTCGTGTCGATCGCGCTCATCCCGCTCGGGATCGGCGTGTTCACGACCCCGGTGGTCCTGACCGCCGTACGCAAGTACGCGACGCTGCACCGGCTGCACGCCGGGGAGTGGGCGGACGTGCGCATTCCGGTCCCGTACCGGCAGGAGCCCGCGCGGTCGGCGCGCGGCGTGGCCGGGCAGGTGGAGCGCTGCACCCGGATGCTCAAGGACCCGGCGACCTGGCGGGACCTGGAGTGGCTCCTGGTGAACATGACCTTCGGCGTGGTCCTCGCGGTCCTCCCGCCCGCCCTGATCCTGTACCTGGCCTACGGCTGGGTCCTCGCCTGCGGCGTCTGGAAGCCGATCTACGACGCGGGCGGCGGCGAGTGGTTCGCTTTCATCCACGTCACCTCGCAGGCCACCGCGTTCGCCGCCGCCGCGCTCGGCACCGCCTTCTTCGTCCTCGGCCTGTTCGTGAACCGGCCGCTGCTCCGCGCGCACTTCCAGCTGTCGCGCACCCTGCTCGCCCCGACGGCCACCATGCGGGAGCGGGAGCTGGCGCTGCGCGTCGACCGCCTGGAGGAGACCCGGCACGACGCCGTCGACAGCTCCGCGGCCGAGCTGCGCCGCATCGAGCGCGATCTGCACGACGGCGCGCAGGCCCGCCTCGTCGCCATGGGCATGGACCTCGGCACCATCGAGGCGATCGTGGAGCGGGACCCGGCCAAGGCCAAGGAGATGATCGCCAGGGCGCGGCAGAACTCCGGCGAGGCGCTCACCGAGCTGCGCGACCTGGTGCGCGGCATCCACCCGCCGGTCCTGGCCGAGCGCGGCCTCGGCGACGCGGTGCGGGCGCTCGCGCTGCGCCTGCCGGTGGCGACGGACGTGGACGTGGACCTGCCGGGCCGGGCGGAGGCCCCGGTGGAGTCGGCGGCGTACTTCGCGGTGAGCGAGGTCCTGACGAACGCGGTCAAGTACGCGCAGGCGGACCGGATCTGGGTGGACGTCCACCACGCGGACGGCATGCTCCGCGTCGCGGTCACCGACAACGGCAAGGGCGGGGCGAGCATCGGCTCGGGGTCCGGCCTGAGCGGGCTCGAACGGCGGCTCGGTACATTCGACGGCATACTCGCCGTCAGCAGTCCCGTTGGCGGCCCGACCATGGTGACCATGGAGATCCCTTGCGAGTTGTCCTAGCCGAAGATCTCTTCCTGCTGCGCGACGGCCTGGTGCGGATGCTGGAGGCGTTCGACTTCGAGATCGCGGCTGCCGTGGAGACCGGCCCCGAACTGACCAAGGCCCTCGCCGAGCTCCAGCCGGACGTCGCCGTCGTCGACGTCCGGCTGCCGCCGTCGCACACCGACGAAGGGCTCCAGTGCGCCCTCGCCGCGCGCCGCGCGCGCCCGGGCCTGCCGGTGCTCGTCCTCTCCCAGCACGTGGAGCAGCTGTACGCGCGCGAGCTGCTCGCCGACGGCACCGGCGGCGTCGGATACCTCCTGAAGGACCGGGTGTTCGACGCCGAGCAGTTCATCGACGCGGTGCGCCGGGTCGCGGCGGGCGGCACCGCGATGGACCCCACGGTCATCCAGCAGCTCCTGTCGCGGCGGTCCGCGAACGAGCCGCTCGGCGCGCTGACCCCGCGCGAGCGGGAAGTCCTCGAACTGATGGCGCAGGGCAGGTCCAACGCCGCGATCGCCGCGCAGCTCGTGGTGACGGAGCGGGCCATCGCCAAACACACCTCCAACATCTTCGCGAAACTCGATCTCCCGGTCTCCGACGACGACAACCGCCGCGTCCTCGCCGTTCTCGCCTTTCTCGACCAGGGCCGCTGATCAACTGCCCTTTCCCGCACGGGATTTCCCCGGGGAAATCCGGAACGGCTTTGAACGCCGCGGCCCCGTGATGCGTACGTAGCCCCATGGGACGCACCACACGACGCACGTCACGAAAACGACCGAAGCTGGCCCGGCGGGCGATCGCCGCGTCGGCCGCGTTGATCCTGGGCGGCGGCGGACTCGTCGCGGTGAATGTGTACGCGAACGCCGAGGAGAGTCCGCCGCCCCAGGCCCGGGACGGCGGACTCACGGCCACCACCATCAGCTGCCCCGACGTGGGCAACCAGCTGCCGGAGGTCCCCGACGACGCGCGCGCCGACGTCGACCGCGAACTCGCCGCCCTGGACAGCCAGATCACCGAGGCGTACACGCGGTTCGCCGAGGCCGGGAACCCCGAGGACCAGGAAGCCGTCCTCGACCCGCTCCAGGAGCAGCGGCGGCCGACGATCGACGCCATCCGGACCGCGATCGACCGGAGCGGCCGGGCGCCCGAGAACCTCGACAGCATGGTGGCGTGCACCATGCGCGCCGACGACGACGGGCCGCCACCGGGCGACACGGGTCAAGGCCAGGGCCAGGAACCCGGCCAGGACGAGGAGCCGGGCCAGGGCCAGGAACCGGGCGAGGACCAGGGCCAGGGCCAGGGCCAGGCGGGCAACGGCCCCGAGGCCGGGGACTTCGTCGACATCACCTCCGTACGGCCCAACGTCCAAAAGCCCCGCAACCAGCGCGGCGCCTCACGCGGCACCTTCACCACGCGCTGCGGCACGAACAAGAACGGGAAGTTCAACCCGGACAACGTCATCGTGGCGCCCGGCGTGAGCAACGGCGCGCACCACATGCACGACTACGTCGGAAACCAGGAGACCGACGCCTTCTCCAGCGACCAGGAACTCGCGAAGGGCCGCACCAGCTGCCGCAATCAGGGCGACAAGTCGACCTATTACTGGCCCGTACTCCGGCTGCAGAACGGAAACGACGAGGACGACGCGGGCGCGGACGGCGGCGGCCGGGACAAGAACGTCGGCGAGATCCAGACGCCGGACCAGGTCACGCTGACATTCGCCGGAAGTCCCGTGGGCAAGGTCACCGCGATGCCGCGGTTCCTGCGCATCATCACCGGCGACGCCAAGGCGTTCACCAATGGTGACGCGAATGCCAACGCCTCTTGGAGCTGCACCGGATTCGAGAACCGGCAGCTGAAGGACAAATACCCGATCTGCCCCGAGGGCAGCAAAGTGGTCCGCACCTTCAATTTCCAGAGCTGCTGGGACGGCCGGAACACCGACAGCGCCAACCACCGCACGCACGTCGCGTTCGCCGACCCGCGCAGCGGCCGCTGCCCCCGGGGCTTCCGCGCGGTTCCGCAGCTGGTGCAGCGCATCGTGTACGACGTGCCGCCGGGCCCCGGCTTCGCCGTGGACTCCTTCCCCGAGCAGCTCCACAAGCCCGTCACCGACCACGGTGACTTCATCAACGTGTTCGACCAGCGGCTGATGCGACGTGTCGCCACGTGCCTGAACGAGGGCCGTCGCTGTTCTTGACGCTGCGGGCCGTCGACGGCTGATCGCGCCCGCGGGGCGGAGCCGCATATCGGCTCCGCCCCGCGCCCCTTCGGGCGCTCCGCGCGGTCAGCCCGTCGATGTGTGGTGCGAGGACTCCTCCACCGTCCCGCCGAGGTGGCCGCGCAGCGCCCTGAGCACGCCGGGCTCGCCCACCGCCACCCACTTGCGGCCCACGAGGTAGCTGCCGCCGTAGTCCTTGGCCTGGTTGAGCCACTCGCGCTCGCCGCGGTCGGTGGCGAAGGTCGCGAGCACGAAGCGGCCTGCCCCGTTCTGGCAGTTCGCCTGGCGCAGCTCCGCCGCGTCCGTCTGGATGTCCGGCGCGCACTCGGCCTTCGCCGCGAGCTGCTCCAGGGTGCCGGTGGCCGCGGGCCGCGCCCGCTCCGCCCCGGAGCCGCCGCCGTCACCGCCGCCGTCGCCCGCGAGCCCGGCCGCGAGCACCAGGCCGATCGTGGTGGCCGAAACGGCCCCGGCCGCCCACACCATGCTCCTCATCCGTCGCTCCCGTCTCATCAGGTGATGTGAACGCGCCGTGTCCGTGCGTTCCGTCGCGCCCCGCAGGCCGCCCGGATACCGTGCGCCGCAGCCATCGACGCAGGGGGTACACATGTACGAACCATCGCGACGCTCGGTCCTCGGCACCGCGGGCGCCCTCGGCCTCACCGGCCTGGGCACCGCCTTCGGCACCGCCCTCCCGGCCCGCGCGGCCGACGGGCCCGCGAAGGGCCCCGCCTTCGATACGGACGCGGCGCGCGCCGTGCTCAATCGTCGACTCCCGCACCACGCGGACCAGTTCCGCCTCAGACTCGTCCCGGCGCGAAGCGGCAGGGACCGCTTCCGCGTGACCGGGGCCACGGGGCGCGTCGAGGTGTCCGGCACCACTCCCGCCGTACTGCTCGCCGGAGTCCACTGGTACCTGAAGTACGTGTGCGGCGCGCACCTCGCCTGGAACGGCGGCCAGCTGAACCTGCCGCGCCGGCTGCCCGCGCCCGCGCGCCCGCTCACCCGGTCCACCGCGCTCCCCCACCGGTTCGCGCTCAACGACACCAACGACGGCTACACCGCCCCGTACGCCGACTGGCCGTACTGGGAGCGCATGATCGACCTCCTCGCCCTGCACGGCTGCAACGAGGTCTTCGTCATCGCGGGCACCGAGGCCGTCTACCACCGGGTCCTGCGCGACTTCCAGTACACCGACGCCGAGTCCCGCGCCTGGCTGCCCGCGCCCTCGCACCAGCCCTGGTGGCTCCTGCAGAACCTGTCCGGCTACGGCGGCCCCCTCTCGCCCGAACTCATCGCGCGCCGCGCGGAACTCGGGCTTCGGATCGTGGACCGGCTGCGCGAGCTCGGCATGGCGCCGGTCCTGCCCGGCTACTACGGGCACGTCCCCGACGGCTTCGTCGCCCGCAACGGCGGCGACGCCCGCGTCGTCCCGCAGGGCACCTGGCACGGCTTCGCGCGCCCCGACTGGCTCGACCCGCGCACCGACGCGTTCGCGCGGGTCGCCGCGTCCTTCTACCGCCACCAGCGCGACCTGTTCGGCGCGGCCGGGCACTTCAAGATGGACCTGCTGCACGAGGGCGGCACCGCGGGCGACGTACCGGTACCGGACGCCGCGCGCGGCGTGGAGAAGGCCCTGCGCGCCGCGCACCCGGGCGCGACCTGGGTGATCCTGGGCTGGCAGGAGAACCCGCTGCCCGAGCTGCTCGACGCCGTCGACAAGAAGAAGATGCTCATCGTCGACGGCGTCTCCGACCGCTACCGCGGCGTCACCGACCGCGAGAAGGACTGGGGCGGCACGCCCTACTGCTTCGGCACCATCCCGAACTTCGGCGGGCGCACCACCATCGGCGCCCGTGCCCACCTGTGGCAGGAGAAGTTCTTCGCCTGGCGCGACAAGCCCGGCAGCGCGCTCGCCGGCACCGCCTATCTGCCGGAGGCCACCGACCGCGACCCGGCCGCCTTCGAGCTGTTCTCCGAACTGGCCTGGCGCGACGACGAGGTGGACCGCGCCGCGTGGTTCTCCGGCTACGCCGACTTCCGCTACGGCGGGCACGACCGGGCCGCGCGGTCCGCCTGGCGCGCCCTGCACGACACGGCGTACCAGCACACGGCGGTGGAGCGCAGCGATCCGCACGACTCGCTGTTCGCGGCCCGCCCCGACCTCGCCGCGAACCGCGCCGCCGAGTACGCGCCGCGCGCCCTCACCTACGACCCCGCCCGCTTCGACGCGGCGCTCGCGGGCCTGCTCGGCGTCGCGCCGCGCCTGCGCGGCAGCGCCGCGTACAAGTACGACCTGGTGGACGTGGCACGGCAGGCGCTCGCCCACCGCAGCCGACAGCTCCTGCCCCAGCTCAGAACGGCGTACCTGCGCAAGGACCAGGACGCCTTCCGCGCCCTTTCCACGCTGTGGCTGCGGCTGATGCGCCTCGCGGACGACGTGACCGGCGCGCACGAGGCGTTCCTGCTCGGGCCGTGGCTCGACGACGCGCGGCGGCTCGCCACGAACGACACCGAGCGCGCCGAGTTCGAGCGCACCGCGCGGGTCCTCATCACCGTGTGGGGCGACCGCGCCACCTCCGACCCCGGCAATCTGCACGAGTACGGCAACCGCGAGTGGCACGGCCTGCTGCGCGACTTCTACACGCCGCGCTGGCAGCGGTGGCTGGACGAGCTGGCCGACGCGCTCGCGGCGGGCCGCGCGCCCCGGGCGGTCGACTGGTTCGGCACCTTCGAGGAGCCGTGGACGCGCCGCCGCGACGACCACCCGCTGCGGCCGGTCACGGACGCGCACCGCACGGCATCGCTGGTACGGGACACGCTCGCCCGCGCGCCCTACCAGGGCTCCCTGGAGGTCACCGCCGAGCCGCCCGCGTTCCCGCCCGGCGGCAGCGCCCGCGTCGAGGCCCGCTTCCGCAACGTCAACGGGCTGCGCGCCACCGGCCGCGTCGACTTCGCCCTCACCGGCATCGACGCCGAGCCCGCCGGGCCGACGTCGCTGCCCCGCGTGCCCGCCGGGGGCTCCGGCACCGTCGCCTGGCGCGCGCACGCCCCCGGCACGCCCCTCGACGCGCCGCTGAGGCCCCTCCCCTACACGCTCGCCGTGGAGTACGGGCCGCAGGGCGAGCAGCGCGTGCGGGCCGTCCACGAAGGCACCCTCTTCGAGGCCGGGCCGCTCGGCCCCGGCTGGCGGACCCACACCAACAACGCCGCCGTCTTCGGCGAGCTGGACGGGCGCTACGCCATCGACGGGGGCGGGGCGGACCTGTGGCGCGGCACCGCGGAGTTCGGCACGCTCTACCGGCCGGGGGCCCTGCGGGACGGGGTCTCCGTGACCGTGCGCGTCGACTCCCAGGCCGCCACGGGGCCCTGGGCCCGGGCCGGCCTCGTCGCCCGCAACTCCCTGGCCACGCCCGGCTCCCCCGGCTTCCTGAACCTCGCCGTCACGCCCGCCAACGGAGTCGTCCTCTCCTACGACACGAACGGCGACGGGACCCTGGACACCTACCGGCGGATCACCGGGGTGAAGGCGCCGGTGCTGCTGCGGCTCTCCCGGGCGGCGGGCTCCTTCACCGGCGAACTGTCCACGGACGACGGGGCGTCCTGGCGTCCCGTGACCACGGTGCCCGTACCCGGAGCAGCGGCCGCGCAGGACGTGGGCCTCTTCATGACCGCCGCCAACGCCGGTACGGAGACCCGAGGCACCGCCCATTTCAGCGCCTGGCACCTGTCCTGATCCCTCGTTTTTCGGCGCTTCGCGCCTCGTCCTCAAACGCCGGACGGGCTGGATCTTTCAGCCCCTCCGGCGTTTGAGGAGCGGGGGTCTGGGGCGGAGCCCCCAGGATCGGGAAGGGGCGGGCCTGGGGCGCCCCGTGAGGGCCGTACGCGTGTGCGAGAGTGGCGCCATGAACGACGACTGGGAGCGGCGCGTCGCCGCCGCGTGGGGCGAGTTCGACGGGTACGGCGAGGACGGGGCCGAGGAGTTCCGGGAGCGCATCGACAAGCTGGCGGCCGAGCTCCCGCCGGACACCCCCCGCGCCCCCTTCGAACGCGCCTGCGCCCACGACTCCACCGGCCAGTCCGACCGAGCCGTCCCCCTCTACCAGGAGGCCCTCGCCCGCGGCATCACCGGCTACCTCCGCCGCCGTACGGTCATCCAACTCTCCAGCTCCCTGCGGAACACCGGCCGCGTCGACGAGGCCATCGCCCTGATCACCCCCGAACTCGACGCCGAGCACGACGAGTTGGACGACGCGGTGCGCGCGACCCTCGCGCTGTGCCTGGTCGACGTGGGCCGCGCGCACGAGGCCGTGTCGCTCGCCGTCGGCGCCCTCGCCCCGCATCTGCCGCGCTACCAGCGCTCGCTGGCGAACTACGCGCGCCTCCTCGTCGAGGACCGACCCACGGGACCCGGGCCTTCACCAGCGTGAAGTGACCGTCGGTGCGCTCGCTCGTTCTGCTGAACGTGTCGTCATCGCAGTCCACGAAAGCCGCAGCGCCGACCGGAGGGGCCGGGGACACCGGCCCCGGCAGGTCCGTCGTCGACGTCGAGCAGGCCGAAGCCGCCCTCGTCGAGCACTACCCCCGTCTGGTCCGCCTCGCCTACCTGGTCCTGCCGCCCGGCCTCGGCCGCAACCGCCGGGTCCTGACCGCGCACGCGCTCGTCCAGCGGGCGCTGCCCCGCGGCCGCACGCAGACGGCGGTGGTGCCGGACCAGCGCGGCCCCGGCCGGGGCGCCGACCCCGGCTACGCCTACGTACGCCGCCAAGTGCTGCGCGCCGCCCTCGAAGCGGGCCTGCCGCTCCGGCGCCGGGCGTGGCCCAAGCGGTCCCAGCTGCCGCCGCTGCTGCCACAGGTGTGGGGCCTGCGGCTGTTCCCGCGCTCCGGCGGCGCCGACGAACTCGCCCTGGACCAGCGGCTCTCTGCCCTGTCAGGACCGGCACGCGCGGCCTACGTGCTGCGCGGCCTCGAACGGCTCGGGGACGACGAGGTGCGCCGCGCCCTCGACGCCGCCGGGGTCGCCGACGCGGACACCGCGCTCACCGAGGCCGACGGCGTCGAGGCCCTGTACGCGCTCCTGGAGTCGCCCGAGTTCGACCCGTGCTCGCTCCAGGCCAGGCCCACCGACCTGATGCGGCGCAGGCAGCACCTGCGGGCCGCGGCCGTCGCCGCCGCGGCCGCCCTGGTCTGCGGGGCGCTGCTCGGCATGCCGGGCGACGGCTGGGGCCCGGACGGCGCCGCCGCGCCCCCGTACGCGAAGAACCCGGCCGCCGAGGCCGCGCTCGACCCCGCCAAGCTGACGAAGGCCACGCCCACCGCCTGGCAGCGGTCCCCGCGCACCGACTTCACCGTGTGGCCCGCGCGCGGCGAACTCGTCGGCGACACCGCCCTGTTGCGCCGCGCCCTCGCGGTGTGGGCGCGGCCCGGCAAGTCCGTACGGGTGTCGGCGACGCCCGGCACGGCGGCCGGGGCGCCGCCCGGGCCCGCGCAGCTCCTCTTCGCGGGCGAGGTCGACGCCGCGCGCGTGGTCCTCCTCCACGACGGCCTGCGCGTGGTGCGGTACGCCGAGCCCAAGGACGGCACCAGCGGCGCCGCGCTCGACTTCGCACGGGTCGACGGCGCCACCGCCGCCGACTCCGGCGCGGTCGTGCTCGGCCGCTCCGACGGCAACGTCCGCTATCTGACGGCCCCTTGGGTGCGCTCCGCCGCCGTCCTCGACCTGCTCAAGCCGAGCGCCGCCGCCACCCGGCTGCGGCGCGGCGCCGACGGCGTCACCGCGCCCTTCGCGAGCCCGGCGCTCGCGGGCGACTGCCGGTCCTGGAACGCGCTCCAGCTGCGCGAGGCGGACGGCGCCACGCGGCTCTCCACCGACCTCGGCGAGCTCACCCCCGCCCGCCTCACCGCGGGCCGGCCCACCGCGCCCCGCGACGCCCGCGCCGCCGACTGGGAGCGGACCGCGTGCTCCCTCGCCGCCGCGCGGTCGCACGGCGTCCGGTCCGTCAACGCCTGGCAGTACGCCCGCCAGGACCTGCCCGACGGCAGCGGCCGGGCGCGGTGGCTGTGCACCCGCGCGGAGACGTGGCGGGGCGCCGGGAGCCAGGCCCTCGCCCAGGTCGTGACGCCCGGCGCCGCGGCGGGCGCCGTCGCAGCCAAGGCGGAGAACTCGCCCGCCTGCGGCGAGCGGGAGCCGCGCGTGCTCGCGGGCGTGTTGTGGAAGGCCCGTACGGGGAGTTGGTACGTCCTTGCCGCGGGCAGCGAGGACGTGGCATCGGTGCGGGTCTCGGGCCGCGAGCCGGTGACCGGCCACGTGGCCGCACTGCCTGCGAAGCAGGGCGAACGTCTCCAACTGACCGCGCGTCTCGCCGACGACACCGAGCTGACCGTCCTCCACTAGCCGACGGCGCGCACCCCACCCGCCCGCTTCGGGGCGGGTGGGAAAAGCCCCCGCCGAGGGGTGTACCCACGGGGTTACCCGGCCGTACATTGACGCCATGTCTAATACGAAGGCCCGGCTCCCCCAGCCCGTCGCCTCCGAGCACATACCGCTCAAGGCCCGCAACGTCTCCTTCTCCTGGGCGGAGACGCCCCTCCACTGGCTCCCGGGCGACCCCTTCAGCACCCACACGATCAACGTCCTGCACCTCCTGCTGCCCGCGGGAGAGCGCTGGTTCGTGCACGTGTACAAGCAGGTGCTCCCCCTCATCCGCGACGAGCGACTGCGCGCGGACGTCATCGGGTTCATCGGCCAGGAGGCCATGCACTCCCAGGCCCACGACGAGGTCCTGCCGCACCTGCGGGAGCAGGGGCTCGACCCCACCCCGTACACCGCGCAGGTCGACTGGCTCTTCGAGAAGCTGCTCGGCGACCGCACCCTGCCGCCGGGCCGGGCCCGCCGCTGGTGGCTCCTGGAGCGGGTCGCGATCATCGCGGCCATCGAGCACTACACCGCCTTCCTCGGCGACTGGGTCCTGAACGCGCGGGAGCTGGACCGGCGGGGCGCCGACCCCACGATGCTGGACCTGCTGCGCTGGCACGGCGCCGAGGAGGTCGAGCACCGCTCCGTCGCCTTCGACCTGTTCATGCACGTCGACGGCTGCTACCGGCGCCGGGTGCGCACCTGGGCCACCGCGTTCACCGCGCTCGTGTTCCTGTGGCAGCGCGGGGCCCGCTTCTTCATGGAGAACGACCCGACGCTCGGCCCCGGGGCGGCCAGGGCGACCTTCAAGGACTTCCACCGGAGCGGACGCGCGGGCACGCTGCCCACCACCGGGGCCATGGTCCGCTCCATCCCCCGGTATCTGAGCCGCTCCTACCACCCCTCCCAGGAGGGCAGTACCGCACAGGCCGTGGCCTACCTCGCCTCGTCCCCCGCCGCCACCGCCGCCGAGGCCCGCGCGAACGGAGCCGCGTGACCATGCCGCTGCCCCGCACCGCCCGCGCCGCCCTGCTCGTCACCGGCGCCGCCCTGCTCGCCGGGCGGACCAGGCGCGCCCTGCGCCGCCGCATCGACGGCTCGCCGCTGTGGCCGCTGCCCGCCCTTGAGACGCCCGTCTCGGGGCAGCCGCGCTCGCGGGCGCTGCGCCTTCGCGTCGCCCGCCACGAGCCGGTCGCCGACGGCGTCGTCCGACTGCGCCTGGAGGGGCGGGCGTTGCCCGCCTGGGAGCCGGGCGCCCATGTGGACCTCGTCCTGCCGTCGGGCCTCGTACGGCAGTACTCGCTGTGCGGCGACCCCGGCGACCCGTCCGCGTACACGATCGCCACCCGCAGGATCGGCGCGGACGAGGGCGGCAGGGGCGGGTCGCGCGAGGTGCACGACGAGCTGCGCGAGGGCGCGGAGGTCGAGGTGCGCGGGCCGCGCAACCGCTTCCCGCTGGTCGCGGACGCCCCCGCGTACGTGTTCGTCGCGGGCGGCATCGGGATCACCCCGGTGCTGCCCATGATCCGGGCCGTCGAGGCCGCGGGCGCCGACTGGCGGCTGCTGTACTGCGGGCGGAGCCGGGCCTCCCTGCCCTTCCTCGACGAGGTGGAGGAGGCCGGCGGCGAGCGGGTCACCGTCGTCGCCGAGGACGAGGCCGGGCGGCCGGACGTCACCGCGTTCCTCGCCGGTGCCGCGGACCGGGGCGCCGCCGTGTACGTGTGCGGGCCCGAAGGGCTCATGGCCGCCGTCACGGCCGCGCTGCCCGAGGAAAGGCCGCCGCACCTGGAGCGGTTCGCGCCCCGCGCCCCCGCGGGCGGGAGCGGCGCCTTCGAGGTCGAACTGCGCCGCAGCGGCCGCACGGTGGCCGTCGGCGCGGACACCACGGTGCTCGCCGCCGTCCGCGCGGAGCTGCCGAGCACGCCGTACTCCTGCGAGCAGGGCTTCTGCGGCACCTGCCAACAGCGGGTCCTGGAGGGCGAGATCGACCACCGGGACGAGCTCCTCACCGACGGCGAGCGGGGCGACTCGATGCTGATCTGCGTGTCCCGGGCGCGCGGCGAGCGGATCGTCCTCGACCTGTGACCGCGCGCCCCGGCGGCGAACGGGCGGAGCGGGGGCCTCCGTTCATGCCCCGGCCGGATCGGTAGAGTGTTCGCATGACTACGGGGACGCGGCGCAGGATGGGTGTGGAGGAGCGGCGGGAGCAGCTGATCGGGGTCGCGCTCGAACTGTTCAGCCATCGCTCGCCCGAGGACGTCTCCATCGACGAGATAGCCTCGGCCGCGGGCATCTCGCGCCCGCTCGTGTACCACTACTTCCCCGGCAAGCTCAGCCTGTACGAGGCCGCCCTGAAGCGCGCCGCCGACGAGCTGGCCGAGCGGTTCGTGGAGCCGCGCGAGGGGCCGCTCGGCGCCCGCCTGCTGCGGGTGACGGGCCGGTTCTTCGGCTTCGTCGACGAGCACGGGCCGGGCTTCTACGCGCTGATGCGCGGCGGCCCGGCCGTCGGCTCCTCCACGACGAACGCCCTCATCGACTCGGTGCGGCAGGCCGCGTACGACCAGATCGTCGCGCATCTGGGCATCGCCGCGCCGCCCGCGCGCCTGGAGCTCGTGGTGCGCTCCTGGATCTCGCTCGCCGAGTCCACCGCCCTGATCTGGCTGGACGGCCGCCGCATTCCGCGGGCCGAGCTGGAGCTGCAACTCGTGCACGACTTCGCGGCGTTGGCCGCGGTCAGCGCCGCGTACGACCCGGAGATGGCCGAGCTGCTGGGGCAGGTCCTCGCCGAGGAGCCGGCCGACGGCCCGTTCGCGGACCTGCTGTCCCGCCTCGCCGCGCTCGCGCCGCCCGCCGTGCTGCCGTCCTAGCGCCCCGGCCCCGTCGGCGGGTCAGTCCTCGCCGGTGAGGCGCAGCGCCAACAGCGCGATGTCGTCGTCCCGTTCGCGGTCGAAGCACTCGATGAGCGTGTCGCACAGGGCCGTCACGCCGTGCGGGGCGCCCGCTGCGGCGACGCGCAGGTGCTCCATGGACACGGCGAGGTCCGTGCCGCGCGTCTCGATCAGGCCGTCGGTGACCATCAGGAGGCGGTCCGCGGGCGTGAGGCGCACCTCGGCGGGCTCCGGCCGCGGCAGGCCGAGGCCGAGCAGCGGGCCCCGCGCCCTGACGTAGTCGGCCGTACCGGTGTCGTGGACGACGAGGGGCGGGATGTGCCCGGCGTTGGCCACCCGGGCGCGGCCCGTCGCCGGGTCGACGAGCGCCAGGCACAGGGTGGCCGTGATGTCCGGGTAGTAGCGCTGGAGCATGCGGTCGAGGCGCTCGGTGAGCCCGCCGGGGTCCGGGTCCTCCACGCAGTAGGCGCGCAGCGCGTGGCGCAGCTCGACCATCACCGTGGCCGCGTCCAGGGAGTGGCCCGCGACGTCGCCGATGACGGTGAGCACGCCCCGGGGCGTGGAGAGCGCCGCGTAGAAGTCGCCGCCGATCTCCGCCTGCCGCGAGGCCGGTTCGTAGCGGACCTCGACCTCCGCGCCCGGTGTGCGCGGCAGCCGAGCCGGCAGGAAGCTGCGCTGGAGGGTGAGGGCGACGTGGCGTTCCTTCTCGTACATGAACAGCTGCTCCGCGACGCGTGCGGTGGCGTGGGCGAGGCGGGTGAGCTCGGTGGCGTGGTCACGCGCGTGGGCGGGGGCCGCAAGACACACCGGGGCGTGGTCGTCGCGCGTGCGCGCGAGGGCGAGCAGCGCGCCGTCGGGCGGGGCGCCGAGGGGGTCGTCGTAGGCGTGGTCGCCGCCGTGGCCGTTGCCCGCGCGGGTGTCCGGGTACGGCTCCAGGACGTCCGGGGCCGGCTCGAAGGGGCCCGCTCCGAAGAACCCGGAGGGCCAGACGGGGGCGGGGATGACCGTGCTGTGGGCGCCGGTCCTGCCGGACATCAGGCTGCGCATCAGCCGGGCCACGGCGTCGTGCGCGCCCCGGTCGGGAAGGGCCGTGACGGCCCGGCGGCGGGAGAGGCCGCGGTGCATCTCGCCCTCGTCGTCGAGCACGAAGGCCGCGGCGGGCGTGCCGCTGAGCCGGGCCGCCTGGGTGGCGGCGGTGTCCGCGAGCTCGCCGGGGCAGCCCGCGGACTGGATGTCGAGGACGGCCTCGGCGAGCAGCGTGAGGCGGCCCGCCCGGGTCGTGGCCGCGCTGCGGCGCCGGGCGCCGCGGGTGGCGGCGCGCACCACCGCCTGGATCTCCTCCGGCTCGGCGGGCACGGTCAGATAGGCCTCGGCGCCCGCGTCGAGGCCCCGGCAGCGGTCGAGGGAGCCGTGCGCGACGGCGGAGAAGTGCACGACGGGCAGGGCCGCGGTCGTCGGCGACTCCTTCATGCGGCGGCACAGGTCGTAGCCGCTCATGTCGGGCAGGCCGACGTCGACGAGCGCCACGTCGGGCAGTTCGCCCGCGCGCAGCCGGGCGTCGAGCGCGAGGAGGGCCTCGGCCGCGCTCCCGGCGAGCAGCACGCGGTGCCCGGCCCGGCGCAGGACCGCACCGAGGGCGTACCGGCTCGCGGGCACGTCGTCGACGACCAGGACCGTGGTGACACCCGGTCTGGTCGCTTCTTCGTGGCCCCTGACGTTCTCCATGACGCTCAAGTGGACGGCCCCCCGGAGCGATGACGGCGGCGGCCCCACGGCACGCTCGGATCGCCCGTCCACGCTAGCGCTCCCGCACGTTCCTGGGGAGCGCATGGCATCTGTGCGCCCCTTATCGGTGACGCTCGCACGGCCCGCGCCACGCCCGCGCGCTCGTGACCTTCGCCTCCCGCCGGACGTTCACCAAGGCGTCCGGTGCCTCCGGAGCGGAACGGGGCACCGCAGTCGATCCCCGTACCGGCAAGGGACTTCATGACCCAGCACCTCACCGACGCACCGGCCGACGACGCCGATCGCACCACCGCGGCCGCGCCCACCGGCTGGTGGCGCGACGCGGTCATCTACCAGGTGTACCCGCGCAGCTTCGCCGACTCCAACGGCGACGGCATGGGCGACCTGCCGGGCGTCACCGCCCGGCTCCCCCATCTGAGACGGCTCGGCGTCGACGCCGTGTGGCTCTCGCCGTTCTACGCGTCGCCGCAGGCCGACGCCGGGTACGACGTCGCGGACTACCGCGCGGTCGACCCGGTGTTCGGGACCCTCGCCGACGCCGACGACCTGGTGCGCGCGGCCCACGGACTCGGCCTGCGCGTGATCGTCGACATCGTGCCCAACCACTGCTCGGACCGGCACGAGTGGTTCCGGCAGGCGCTCGCCGACGGCCCCGGATCGCCGCTGCGGGAGCGGTTCCACTTCCGCCCCGGCAAGGGCGCGGACGGCGAACTGCCGCCGAACGACTGGGAGTCGGTGTTCGGCGGGCCCGCCTGGACCCGGACCGCGGACGGCGCGTGGTACCTGCACCTCTTCGCGTCCGAGCAGCCCGACTTCAACTGGGAGCACCCGGCGGTGCGCGAGGAGTTCCGCTCGGTCCTCCGGTTCTGGCTCGACCTCGGCGTCGACGGCTTCCGCGTCGACGTGGCGCACGGCCTGGTCAAGGCGCCGGGCCTGCCGGACGTCGGCCACGGCGAACAGGTCAAGCTGCTCGGCGTGCGGCCCACGCCGTACTTCGACCAGGACGGCGTGCACGAGGTCTACCGCGACTGGCGCGCCGTCCTGGACGCGTACGACGGCGAGCGCGTCGCCGTCGCCGAGGCCTGGACGCCGACGGTGGAGCGCAGCGCCCTGTACCTGCGCCCCGGCGAGCTGCACCAGGCCTTCAACTTCGCCTATCTGACGACGGAGTGGGACGCGGCGGCACTGCGTTCCGTGATCGACCGCTCACTGGCCGCCATGAACGCCGTCGGCGCCCCCGCGACCTGGGTGCTCTCCAACCACGACGTGGTCCGGCACGCCACGCGCCTGGCCGCCGACGACCCGGCACGCGGCCTTCGCAGGGCGCGCGCCGCGACGCTGCTCATGCTGGCGCTGCCCGGCTCGGCGTACCTCTACCAGGGCGAGGAGCTCGGCCTGCCCGAGGTCACGGACCTGCCCGACGAGGTGCGCCAGGACCCGGCGTTCTTCCGCGGCTCCGGCCGGGACGGCGCGGGGCAGGAAGGCACCCGCGACGGCTGCCGGGTGCCGCTGCCGTGGTCGGGGAGCAGGCCGCCGTTCGGCTTCGGGCCCGTCGAGGGCGGACCGAGCTGGCTGCCGCAGCCCGCCGCCTGGAAGGACCTCACCGTCGAGGCGCAGGAGGCCGACCCGGGCTCGACGCTTGCCCTGTACCGCGCCGCGCTCGCCGCGCGCCGCGCGCATCCGGCGCTCGGGGCGGGCGAGGCCGTCGAGTGGCTCGAATCCCCGGACGGCGTGCTCCTGTTCCGCAGGCACGCCGTGGACGGCCCCGGCGGTGCCGACGCCCGCGTCACCGTCGCCGTGAACCTCATGGACCGTCCGGTGACGCTCCCCGTTCCGGGCCGGTTGCTCCTGAGCAGCGCCAACTCGGACCCGGCGGGAGCCGAGTTGACCGGGTCCGCCGCGGGCGCCGTCGTACCGCCCGACACGACGGTCTGGTGGGCAGCGTGAGACTCGCCCGGTACAGTCCAATCCTGTGACCGCGCGACTGGCCGACATCGCAGCCCAGGCGGGGGTCAGCGAGGCGACCGTGAGCCGGGTCCTGAACGGCAGGCCGGGCGTCGCTGCGGCCACCCGCCAGTCCGTGCTCGCCGCGCTCGACGTCCTCGGCTACGAGAGGCCCGTACGGCTGCGCAGGCGCAGCGCGGGCCTCGTCGGCCTGATCACGCCCGAGCTGGAGAACCCGATATTCCCCGCGCTCGCCCAGGTGATCGGGCAGGCCCTCACCCGGCAGGGGTACACGCCGGTCCTCGCGACCCAGACCCCCGGCGGCTCCACCGAGGACGAGCTCACCGAGATGCTGGTGGACCGGGGCGTCGCGGGCATCATCTTCGTCTCGGGCCTGCACGCGGACACCACCGCGGACACGGAGCGCTACGAGCGGCTGCGGGCGCAGGGCGTCCCGTTCGTGCTCGTCGACGGCTTCTCGCCCGCGGTGCGGGCGCCGTTCATCTCGCCCGACGACCGCGCGGCCATGCGCCTCGCGGTCACGCACCTGTCGTCGCTCGGCCACAGCCGCATCGGCCTCGCCCTCGGCCCGCGCCGCTTCGTCCCGGTGCAGCGCAAGACGGAGGGCTTCACGCGCATCATGCGGGAGCGCTTCCAGCTGTCGCCCGACGCCGTCGAGGCGGACCTCGTCGAGCACTCCCTGTACACGCTCGAAGGCGGTCAGGCGGCGACCTCCGCGCTGCTCGACCGCGGCTGCACGGCCGTCGTCTGCGCCAGCGACATGATGGCGCTCGGCGCGGTGCGGGCCGTGCGGGACCGGGGCCTGGAGGTGCCGGACGACGTCTCCGTCGTCGGCTTCGACGACTCGGTGCTCATCGCCTTCACGGATCCGCCCCTGACGACGATCCGCAAGCCCGTCCCGGCGATGGGCCAGGCCGCGGTGCGCACCCTCCTGGAGGAGATCGCGGGCACTCCCGCGCCGCACAGCGAGTTCGTCTTCATGCCGGAACTGGTCGTGCGCGGCTCCACCGCGATGTGCCCGCGGGGCCGCCCCGGCACCGGAAACGTCCCCTAGGAAGTCGGCCTGAAGCACCTCGTACCTGAGGTGTAGGGAGTGCGCCCGGAACCCATCGGGGGGATGATCTGAGGTGAGGTGGGTATCTGGCAGACTCTGTGCCTATGGGTGAGATGACTGTGACGACACTGGAAGGCCGCCAGCGGCCCACCACATCACCCATGGCGGGCGAGCAGAATGACCGCTTTGGGCGGAAAGTCCTGCGCCGTTTGCGTACGCCCCGGCGACCACGGCTGTGGTTCGAGATCCTGCTGATCGCGGTGAGTTACTGGACGTACTCGCTGATCCGCAACGCGGTGCCGGAGCAGAAGGCGGAAGCGCTGCGCAACGCCGACTGGATCTGGGACGTGGAGAGCAGCCTCGGCATCGCCGTGGAGCGCTCCGTCAACCACGCCGTGGATTCCGTGACATGGCTCGTCGTCGGCATGAACTACTACTACGCGACGCTGCACTTCATCGTCACGCTCAGTGTTCTCGTGTGGCTGTACCGCTGGCATCCCGGCCGGTACGCGGCCACGCGCCTCGTCCTCTTCGCGACGACCGCGGTGGCCCTGCTCGGTTACTACCTGTATCCGCTGGCGCCGCCCCGGCTGGTGCCCGGCGGCGACTTCATCGACACCGTCATCGTGCACAACACGTGGGGCTCGATGGCGTCCGGCGACCTCAAGAACATGTCGAACCAGTACGCCGCGATGCCGTCCATGCACATCGGCTGGTCGCTGTGGTGCGGTCTGACCATCTTCGCCCTCGCCTCGGTGCCCTGGGCGAAGGTCCTCGGCCTGCTGTACCCCGTGGCGACGCTGGTGGTCATCGTCGCCACCGCCAACCACTTCTGGCTGGACGCGGTCGGCGGCATGATCTGCCTGGCCTTCGGCTACGCGGTCACCCGCCTCTGGTACGGAGCCCTCCCCCACGCACTGCCCCAGCAGATCCCACCGCTGCCGGAGGACGATTCCCGCAAGGCTGGGAGAACCAGCCCGTCCGGCGCTTGAGGACGGGGCGCGGAGCGCCGATGAGCCGCCCGGGCTAGGCCCCGTAGAAGCGGCTCTCCATGACGGCCCGCGCCCGGCGGGTCGTGCGGCGGTAGTCGTCCAGCATGTCCCCGACGTGCCCGGTCTCGTACCCGAGGTAACGGGCGACGGCCGCCAGCTCGCGCCCGTCGGACGGGAAGGTGTCGCCGGCCCGGCCCCGCACCAGCATCACCGCGTTCCGCACCCGCGTGGCGAGCACCCACGCCTCGTCCAGGATCTCCGCGTCCTCCCCGGGGATGAGCCCGGCCGCGCAGGCCGCGGCGAGGGCCTCCCGGGTGCGGGTGGTGCGCAGGCCCGGCTCGGCCCAGCCGTGGCCGAGCTGGAGGAGCTGGACGGTCCACTCGACGTCGGAGAGGCCGCCGCGGCCCAGCTTGGTGTGGAGCGTGGGGTCGGCGCCGCGCGGCAGCCGCTCGGCCTCCATGCGGGCCTTGAGGCGACGGATCTCACGGACCGCCTCGTCACCGAGCCCCTCGGCGGGGTAGCGCAGCGGATCGACCAGCTCGATGAAGGCCCGGCCGAGGTCCGCGTCGCCCGCGACGGGCTCGGCGCGAAGGAGCGCCTGGGACTCCCAGACGAGGGACCAGCGGCGGTAGTAGGCGGCGTACGACTTCAGGGTGCGCACCAGCGGGCCGCTCTTGCCCTCGGGGCGCAGGTCGGCGTCGATGAGGAGCGGCGGGTCGGCGGAGGGCAGCTGGAGCAGCCGCCGCATCTCGGCGACGACCTGGTTCGCGGCCTTGGCCGCCTCCTGGTCGTCGACGCCCTCGCGGGGCTCGTGCACGAAGAGGACGTCGGCGTCGGAGCCGTAGCCGAGCTCGCGCCCGCCGAAGCGGCCCATGCCGATGACGGCGAAGCGGGTGGGCAGCTCGTCGCCCCAGCCGTCGCGGACCACGGCGCGCAGGGCGCCCGCGACGGTGGCGGCGGTCAGGTCGGACACGGCGGTCCCCACGCGGTCCACGAGGGTGCCCGCGTCGGTGCCGTCCGCGCTGCCGTACGAGGCGATGAGGTCGGCCGCGGTGGTGCGGAACAGCTCGCGCCGCCGTACCCCGCGGGCGGCGGTCACCGCCTGCTCGGGCCCGTCGGCGCGGCGCACCGCGGCCAGGACCTCCTGTTCGAGCAGGGCGCGGCCGCGCGGCTCCAGACCGCGTTCGTCGCCGAGCAGGGCGACCGCCTCGGGAGCGCGAAGCAGCAGGTCGGGGGCGAGCCGCCCGGCGGAGAGCACCCGGGCGAGGTTCTCCGCGGCCGCGCCCTCGTCGCGCAGCAGGCGCAGGTACCAGGGCGTCTTGCCGAGCGCGTCGGACACCTTGCGGAAGCCGAGCAGGCCCGCGTCGGGATCGGCGGAGTCCGCGAACCAGCCGAGAAGGACCGGCAGGAGCGTGCGCTGGATGGCGGCCTTGCGGGTCACGCCGGAGGCGAGGGCCTCCAGGTGGCGCAGGGCGGCGGCCGGGTCGGCGTACCCGAGGGCGACGAGCCGCTCGCGGGCCGCCTCGGTGCTCAGCCGGCTCTCGCCGGGGGCCAGTTGGGCGACGGCGTCGAGCAGCGGGCGGTAGAAGAGCTTCTCGTGCAGGCGGCGCACGACGGTCGTGTGCCTCTTCCAGGCGCGGGCGAGGTCGGTGAGGGGCTCGGTGCGCATGCCGAGGGAGCGGCCGATGCGGCGCAGGTCGGCGTCGTCCTCGGGCACGAGGTGGGTGCGGCGAAGGCGGTACAGCTGGATGCGGTGTTCGAGGGAGCGCAGGAAGCGGTACGCGTCGTCGAGCTGGGTGGCGTCGACGCGGCCGACGTACCCCCCGGCGGCGAGCGCGGCCAGGGCGTCGAGCGTCGTGCCGCTGCGCAGTGAGGCGTCCGCGCGGCCGTGCACCAACTGCAGGAGCTGTACGGCGAATTCGACGTCGCGCAGGCCGCCGGGGCCGAGCTTCAGCTCGCGGTCGACCTCGCCCGCCGGGATGTTCGCCACCACGCGGCGGCGCATCTTCTGCACGTCGGCGACGAAGTTCTCGCGCTCGGCGGCCTGCCAGACCAGGGGCGCGACGGCGGCGGCGTACTCCTCGCCGAGTTCGGCGTCACCGGCGACGGGCCTGGCCTTGAGCAGCGCCTGGAACTCCCAGGTCTTGGCCCAGCGCTGGTAGTAGGCGAGGTGCGAGGACAGGGTGCGCACCAGCGGGCCGTTGCGGCCCTCGGGGCGCAGATTGGCGTCGACGGGCCAGATGGTGCCCTCGACCGTCGTGTCGGAGCAGATCCGCATCAGGTGCGAGGCGAGCCGGGTCGCGGCCCGCAGCGCCTTGTCCTCGTCGGCGCCGCCCGCGGCCTCGCCCACGAAGATGACGTCGACGTCGGAGACGTAGTTCAGCTCGTGGCCGCCGCACTTGCCCATGGCGATCACCGCGAGGCGGCACTGCGCGGCGTCGGCGGGCGCGGCCGCGCGGGCCATGGCGAGCGCGGCGCGCAGCGTCGCGGTGGCGAGGTCGGCGAGTTCGGCGGCGGTCTGGGCGACGTCCGTGGTGCCGCACACGTCGCGGGCGGCGATGGCGAGCAGACAGCGGCGGTAGGCGACGCGCAGCGACACCGGCTCTGTGGCCCCGGCGAGGCCGCGCTCGAACTCCTCGACGCCCGGATGCAGATCGGCGGCCTCGTACGTGACCAGGGCGCGCCAGTCGTGCGGATGCCGGGCGAGGTGGTCGGCGAGCGCCTCGGACGCGCCGAGGACGCCGAGCAGCCGGTCGCGCAGCGGCTTGGAGCTGACGAGGGTGTCGAGGAGTTCGCGCCGACCGGTCTCCGCCGACTCCTTGGGCTGCGCCTCCACGAGGCGGACCAGGCCGAGCAGCGCCAGGTCGGGGTCGGCGGTGCCGCCGAGCGCGTCCAGGAGCACCGGGTCGGCGCGGACGGCGTCGAGGCCGGGCGCGGCGAGCAGCCGCTCGGCGGCCGACGGGTCGGTGAATCCGTGCCGCAGCAGCCGCGTGAACGTGCTGCTCCTGCGCCCTTGCGGCAGCGTCATGTGCACGCCTTTCGCTCGCCTGTCCTGGCCAGAGCCTACCGAGCGGTGACGGAGCGCGGTCCGCCGAGTTTCCCGCGCGTGCGCGGTCCGTCGAGTTCCCGAGCATGCGCGGCCCCGAGTTCGCCGCGCGTGCGCGGTCCCGAGTTCGCCGCGCGTGCGCGGGCCCGAGTCCGCCGCGCGTGCGCGGTCCGCCCCGGGACGCGAGCATGGAACGGACAGGAGGACTGTCATGGCGAGCCAGGCACGGCGGCTTCTGGCCGTCCGGCCGGGCCCGGCGGCGGTTCGCATGACCGAGTGCGTTCCGGGACCGTCGAACCCCCTCCACAATCGAACAAGTATCCGTACGATGAGCGGGCCGAGGTGCGCCGCCGTCGCGGCGCACGCCCCGATGGAAGGGATCAAGCCATGGAGTGGACGCTCGAAGTCGTGACGCTGCCGGTGTCGGACCTCGACCGGGCCAAGGAGTTCTACGAGGGCAAGTGCGGCTTCAAGGCGGACCTGGACAGCGAGGTCGCGCCGGGCGTGCGCGTCATCCAGATCACGCCGCCCGGCTCGCGCTGTTCCTTCGCGATGATGACCGGTCTGCCGCCGGCCCCCGGCCAGGACACGATGGCGCCCGGCTCGCTGCAAGGCCTCCAGCTGTGCGTGACCGACATCGAGGCGGCCCGCGCGGAGCTCGCGGGGCGCGGCGTGGACGTCACGCCGGTGCGGACCCTCGGCGCGCGGGGCTGGGAGGACGGCAAGGGCGACGCCGAGTGGAGCTCCTTCTGCTTCTTCAAGGACCCGGACGGCAACGGCTGGACGGTGCAGGAGGCCCCGGCACCGCTCGCGGACCGCTGACGTCCCGACCGCGAGGGCGTTCCGGTCAGGAGGGCGCCCCGACCGCGAGGAGACGACGATGGACTACACGCTCGAAGTGATCCCGCTGCCCGTCAGCGACATCGACCGGGCCAAGGACTTCTACGAGAACAGATGCGGCTTCCACGTCGACATCGACCAGGAGGTCGTGCCCGGCATCCGCCTGGTCCAGCTGACGCCGCCCGGCTCCGGCTGCTCCCTCGTGCTCGGCGACACCGTCTGGGAGTCGACGCCCGGCCCGACGCCCGAGCCCGGCTCGTACCAGGGCCTCCAGCTGTGCGTGCCCGATCTCCAGCAGGCCCGCGAGGAGCTGACCGCCCGCGGCCTCGAACTGTCCGAGACGGTCTCGTACTCGGACGCGGACGGCGCCTCGTTCATGTACTTCTCGGACCCCGACGGCAACGGCTGGTCCATTCAGGAGTACAAGGTCCGCGCCACCCGGCCGCTGCGGGAGGTCATCTGAGCTTCTCCTCCATCCAGGCCACGCCGAACTCCACGACGTCCCGGGCCTCGAAGAGGTGGCTCTCGGCGGCGCCGACGAGCCCTCGCACTCCCTTTCCGGTGGCGAGCAGGTCGCGGGCGATGACCTCGAACGGCCAGACGCCGTCCGGCACGACCGAGGAGTAGTCGAAGGCCCCGTCCGAGGAGTCGATGTCGTGGAAGCGCCGCCAGACGCGCTCGCCGCCCTCCAGGACGGGCTGTTCGTAGTCCACGAAGCGCTTGCCGGGGGCGTCGGCGAGCGCCTCGGCGTGGTGCAGCAGCGTGAGCGAGTCGAGCGGGGCGCCGAGCAGCAGCACCCGGCCGTCCTGCGCCACGAGCCGCGCGAGGGGGCTGTCCGGGCCGTGCGGGTCGTCCCACGGGTGGTCGGCCATCAGCGCCTCCGCGGCGGCGCCGAGCGCGGCGAAGCTGGCGTCGGGGTGGCGGCTGCGCACGGCGCCGGGCCACCGGCGCAGCGCCTCGGGCAGCCGGCCGTTGTTGTGGTCGGCCTCGCTCAGGTCCGGGTCGTACGCCGGGTGCTCGGCGCGCAGGGCGTCCTGCCACTCCTCGGGCCAGTCGGTGGTCCACTCGTACGGCGGCGCGTCGTTCCACCCGCACGTCACCATCAGCGTGCCGTGCTCCCCCACGACGTCGCCGAGCGCCCCGATGAGCGTCTGCGGGCCGCCCGCCACGTACCCGATGGCCGACATCTGGGTGTGGAACATGACGACATCGCCGGCACCGAGCCCGAGCGCCCGCAGCTCCCGGGCAAGGCGTCCCCGGGTCACGGGTCCACCGGAGCGCTTCAGCAGTTCCGCTTCGTCCATGCCCGCGACGCTATCCGCGCACCACGGTCCGCGAGCAACTCATTTACCGGCGCGGGGAGTCCGGAACGCGACGGCCGCCGTGCGGCTCAGCGGTCGGTCGCGGCGCCCAGGGGCTCGCCGACTATCCGCTCGGCGAGGCGGACCGCCAAACGCTGGGCGTCCCGCTCCAGTTCGGCCCGCGCGGCGGCGCGCTCCGCGGCGACGCGGGCCGTCCCCGCGGCCACGACCTCGTCCCGCTCGCGCAGCCCGGCCGCCCGGGCGGCCCGTATCGCCTCGGTGCCCTCCTCCATGGCGCGCTGCCGGGTCAGGGCGGCCTCGTGCCGCGCGTCGGCCAGGATGCCCGCGCGGACCTCGCGCGTCCTGGCCGCCTCGGCGAGGGTCTCGTCGGCCTCGCGGGCCCGCCCCGCCGTCAGCCGCTCCCGCTCGGCGAGCGTCCGCGTGAGCCGGGGCACCAGCACCCCGGCGAAGGTCCAGAAGACAGCGGCGAACAGCACGCCGCCGAGGAGCAGATCGGCGACGCGCGGCTTGAGGGGACCGAGGTCGAGCGCGAGGACGTCCATGCTGGACGATCTACCCACATCCGACACGGAACGAACGCGCTTTCGACCAAACCCTCGACCGAAATCCCGCCCACCCGGGACGGCCCCGCGCTCCCCGCCGGGACCTTCCAGCTCCCCCAACAACCCCAAGAACCCTGAGGGTTCGCGGCCCTACAGCACCGGCAGATTCTTCCGCAGCTCGAACGCGGTCACCTCGGAGCGGTACTCCTCCCACTCCTGCTTCTTGTTGCGCAGGAAGAAGTCGTAGACGTGCTCGCCGAGGGTCTCCGCGACCAGTTCGGAGCGCTCCATGAGGTGGATCGCCTCGCCCAGGTTCTGGGGCAGGGGCTCGATGCCGAGGGCGCGGCGCTCGGCGTCGCGGAGGGCCCAGACGTCGTCGTCGGCGCCCGGCGGGAGTTCGTAGCCCTCCTCGATGCCCTTGAGGCCCGCGGCGAGCAGGACCGCGTAGGCGAGGTAGGGGTTGGCGCCGGAGTCGAGGGAGCGGACCTCGACGCGGGCCGAGCCGGTCTTGCCGGGCTTGTACATGGGCACGCGGATGAGGGCCGAGCGGTTGTTGTGGCCCCAGCAGATGTACGAGGGGGCCTCGCCGCCCGCGCCCGCGGTGCGCTCGGAGCCGCCCCAGATGCGCTTGTAGGAGTTCACCCACTGGTTGGTGACCGCGGAGATCTCGGCGGCGTGCCGCAGCAGGCCCGCGATGAAGGAGCGGCCGACCTTGGAGAGCTGGTACTCGGCGCCGGACTCGTAGAACGCGTTCCTGTCGCCTTCGAACAGCGACAAGTGGGTGTGCATGCCGGAGCCGGGGTGCTCCGAGAACGGCTTCGGCATGAACGTCGCCTGGACGCCCTGCTCCAGGGCGACCTGCTTCATGACCAGGCGGAACGTCATGATGTTGTCCGCCGTGGAGAGCGCGTCCGCGTAGCGCAGGTCGATCTCCTGCTGCCCGGGGCCGCCCTCGTGGTGGCTGAACTCGACCGAGATGCCCATGGATTCGAGCATCGTGATGGCCTGGCGGCGGAAGTCCATGCCCACGTTCTGCGGGGTGTGGTCGAAGTAGCCGCTGGTGTCGGCGGGCGTGGGGCGCGAGCCGTCCAGGGGCCGGTCCTTCAGCAGGAAGAACTCGATCTCGGGGTGCGTGTAGAAGGTGAAGCCGAGGTCGGAGGTCTTGGCGAGGGCGCGCTTGAGGACATAGCGCGGGTCCGCGAAGGACGGGGAGCCGTCCGGCATCAGGATGTCGCAGAACATGCGGGCCGTGCCGGGTGCCTCCGCGCGCCAGGGCAGCACCTGGAAGGTGGACGGGTCCGGCTTGGCGATCATGTCGGACTCGTAGACGCGGGCGAAGCCCTCGATGGCCGAGCCGTCGAAGCCGATGCCCTCGTCGAAGGCCTGCTCCAGCTCGGCGGGGGCGACCGCGACCGACTTCAGGAAGCCGAGTACGTCCGTGAACCACAGGCGCACGAACCGGATGTCGCGCTCCTCCAGAGTGCGGAGCACGAACTCCTGCTGCTTGTCCATCTCGACTTCCACCCATCCTTGCTGGTCGGAACCGGCTGCTCCCAAGCCATGGGACGTCGCCCCGGCACATGAGCATCCCACCACACGGTTTCACGCGCGTTGCGGCCGCTCATCGCCCATACTGCACGGTTCTCCGGAGGCGGTGACAGCCGCGTCGGACCATCGGCTTAAAGTGGTATCTCAGATGCAAGTTTTACGCGGGCGAGCTCCGAGCCCCCGCGGAGCCGTGCCCGGGTTCCGCGGACGGCGGGGCCTCGCACCGCGCGAGCCGGGACGCCCGTCCCGCGTGAGGAGGCACCTTGCTGTCCGACCGGTCCGCCACCACCGTCCGCGCCACGCTGCCCGCCGTCGGGGCCGCCGTCGAGGACATCACCGCCCGCTTCTACGACGGGCTCTTCGCCGCCCACCCGGAGCTGCTCCGGGACCTCTTCAACCGCGGCAACCAGGCCGCGGGGACCCAGCGCCGGGCCCTCGCCGGGTCCATCGCCGCCTTCGCCGCGCACCTCGTGGACCGCCCGGACGAGCGGCCCGACGTGATGCTCGCCCGCATCGCGCACAAGCACGCGTCCCTGGGCGTCGCGCCCGCCCAGTACGAAACGGTCCACCGGCACCTCTTCGCCGCCATCGCCGAGGTGCTCGGCGACGCCGTCACGCCCGCCGTGGCGGCCGCCTGGGACGAGGTGTACTGGCTGATGGCGAACGCCCTGATCGCGATCGAGGCGCGCCTTTACGCCGAGCGGGGCATCGCCACGGGCGCGGACGCCCTGCGCGCCTGGGAGGTGGTGGAGCGGATCGAGGAGACGCCGGACGTCGCCACGTTCCGGCTGCGCCCTGCCGACGGGACGCCCCCGCCCGCCTTCCGCGCGGGCCAGTACGTGTCCGTGCAGGTCGAGCTCGCGGACGGAGCACGGCAGATACGCCAGTACAGCCTGTCAGGGCTGCCGGGCGCGGACGTGCGGCAGATCAGCGTGAAGCGGGTACGCGGCGGCGCCGGGCCCGACGGCGAGGTCTCCGCCCACCTGCACGCCCACGCGCGCGTGGGCGACCGGCTGCGGCTCTCCGCCCCGTACGGCGACCTCGTCCTCGACGAGACCGTCCTCGGCGGCCTGGGCGGCCGAGGCGGCCGGACGCCCGCGCCGCTCCTGCTCGCGTCGGCGGGCATCGGCGTCACGCCCATGGTCGCGATGCTCGACCAGCTCGCGGCCGCCGGGCACCGGGGCCCGGTCACCGTCGTGCACGCCGACCGCTCCCCCGCCGACCACGCGCTGCGCGCCGCCCACCGCGCGTACGCCGACGCGCTCCCGGACGCCGCCGTCCACTTCTGGTACGAGCACCCGGAGCCGGGCCACCCCGCCGACCGCACGGGCCGTGTGGACCTGGCCGCGCTGCCGGTGGCGCCCGGCACGCACGCGTACCTGTGCGGGCCGCTGCCCTTCATGAAGGCCGTACGCTCCCAGCTCCTCGCCAAGGGGGTCGCGCCCGCCGCCGTCCACTACGAGGTCTTCGGCCCCGACCTGTGGCTCGCGAGCCCGAGCAGCAGCGGCCCGGTCGGCGAGGCCACGATGTCCTCGACGGTCACGGGGTCGAGGGCGGCGTAGAACGCCTCCTGCGCGCGGCGCAGCGCGCCCCGCAGCCGGCACCCCGAGTTCAGCGGGCAGGGCGTCGCGCCCTCGCACTCCACGACGTCCCCCTCGCCCTCGAACTCGCGCACCAGCGCGCCGACGGACGCGGTGCGCCCCGCCCCGGTGAGCACGAGTCCGCCGCCCCGGCCGCGGCGGGCCTCGACGAGACCGAGGTGCGTCAGACGCGCCGCGACCTTCGCGGCGTGCGTGTAGGGGACGGCCATGTCCTCGGCCACCTGGCGGGTGGTGGGGGCGGAGCCGGTCGCGGGCGCGTCGCCGTGGCCGCGGCCCGACGCGTCCGCGACGGCGAGGCGCATGAGCATGCGCAGCGCCAGGTCGGTGGAGTGCAGGAGCCGCATGCCGCGCAGCGTAGGGAATGCGTATGGCGGGTTCAAATTTTCGAGGCGGGTGGGCGGGCGGCGCGGGTGTCGGGGGACGTGTGGGGCCGTAGAGCCGCGGAGCCGCGGAGCCGACGGCGGGATCGACGGCAGGCCGAGGCGGGTCCCGGCCCGGGCTGGGGATCGACGGCAGGCCGACGGCAGGTCCCGGCCCGGCCTCCGGGTGTGCTCGGCGCGGCCCGGCCCCCGGGCACGGCTGAGGCCGTCCGGCCCCGCCCGCGGGCGCCGGGCGGCCGGATGGCGACGGTCAAGGGCGGCCGCGCGTCCTGGATTTGGGAGATTGGAAGAGCGCCCCTTCCGCTCGGCGGCGCGCGGGCTACGATCAACGCACTCGCAACGCCCCCTGTTCGACCCATCCGATCCGTCCCTTTCCGCAGAAGGACACACCAATGGGTTCCGCCAAGAAGACGAGCAGTGCCGAACGCAAGGCCCGAATAGCGGACATGCGGCGCGCCGAAGCCGCCCGCGAGCGCCGCGCCCGCGCGCTCACCATCACCTTGAGCGCGGTCATCGTCGCGGCACTCGGCGTCGGTGGCTACTTCCTGGTCTCACAGGCCGACGACGACGATGAGTCGGGCAAGTCGGGCGACGCGGCGGCCGTGGCGGAGTTCTCCAGGACCAAGGACGGCGAGAAGGTCTGGGACTCCAAGAAGCTGGGCCGCACCCACGTCGAGGGCAAGGTGAAGTACCCGGTGACGCCGCCGGTGGGCGGCAACCACAACCAGGTGTGGATGAACTGCAACGGCGACGTCTACCAGAACGAGATCCCGAACGAGAACGCCGTGCACTCCCTCGAACACGGCTCGGTGTGGGTGACGTACAACGACCAGGCGAAGCCCGCCGACCTGAAGAAGCTCGAGGCGAAGGTGAAGAAGACGCCGTACTCGCTGATGAGCCCGGTCAAGAAGCAGAAGGAACCGCTGCTGCTCACGGCCTGGGGCCACCAGCGGGCGGTGACGGGGGCCGACGACGCGAAGGTCAACTCGTTCTTCTCCACGTTCGTGCAGGGCAAGCAGACCCCCGAGCCGGGTGCCGCCTGCACCAACGGCAAGGGGCAGTGACACGTCCGTGAGGACGGGGATGAGGCAGTGATGAAGCGCACCGACTGGCTGACCGGCGCCGTCCTGGGCGCGGTGCTCGCGGCGGGCGGCATCACGGCCGCCGTGGCCGCCGACGACCGGCCCTCCGGTTCGGGCTCCGATGCCGACGGCGTGCCGTCGAGCCACTCCGCCGACGCGGGGTTCGCGCGCGACATGTCCGTGCACCACCAGCAGGCCGTGGAGATGTCGTACATCGTCCGCGACCGCACCAAGAACGAAGAGATCCGCAGGCTCGCCTACGACATCGCGCAGACCCAGGCCAACCAGCGCGGCATGATGCTCGGCTGGCTCGACCTGTGGGACATGCCGAAGGTGTCCGAGGACCCGCCCATGAAGTGGATGGACATGGGCGACGCGCCGGCCGGCGAGGACGGCGCGCTGATGCCGGGCATGGCGACGAACGCGCAGATGAAGCGGCTCGGCGAGCTGAACGGCCGCAAGGCGGAGATCTACTACCTGCGCCTCATGACCGCCCATCACAACGGCGGCATCCACATGGCGCAGGGGTGCGTGGAGCGCTGCGAGGTGCCCGTCGAGCGGCGGCTCGCGCAGGGGATGGTCGAGTCCCAGGAGTCGGAGGTCAAGCTGATGGCGGACCTGCTGAAGGCGCGGGGCGCGAAGCCGTAGCCCGCCACGTCACGCGCGGCGGGCGCACCGCCGCGCACAGCGGCAGCCCCGCCGGGTCCGTGAGCCCCAGCTCCGCGACGCCCGACCCGGCCGCGAGCACCTCGCCGGGGAGGTCCGCGAAGAACAGCTTGGCGCGGCGGAACATCGCGAAGCCGCCGCCGGGCGGCAGCTCGCCCCACGTCAGATAGAAGAACCGCTCGCCCCGCTTGCCCTGTGCGTACGGGCCCTTGAAGTCCGGCGTGCCGTCGGGCGCGGCGGCCACCGCCACCTCGAACTCCCACACGGCCTCGGGCGCGTCCGCGCGGACCAGGCCTTCGGGCTCCCTGCCCCGCTGCACCCCCACGTGCACGTCCCGGAACCCGCCGCACTCCGCCCCCGGCAGCTCCCGCCCCACCACCCGCAACACCAGCTTCTGAGTCATGCGCTCCATAGCACCACGAGCCTCTGACAACGGCGTGGCCCCTGTCTCTTATACACATCTGACGCTGCCGACGAATAGAGAG
>NZ_JOJM01000079.1 GCF_000720325.1 Streptomyces sp. NRRL B-1347 | reverse complement strand
GGCGTCGAACTGGGCAAGGTCCTCGCCAAGCGCGTCGAACCCGCCCTGACGGAGGGCGCGGACGTCCCCGGCCTGGACGCGTCCACCAAGGCACTGGTCGCGAAGTACCGCGAGCTGCGCGGCCGTTGAGCCCGAAGGTCGGGTCCGGCGGGGCCCTGCCCGCCGGACCCGGCCTTCGGCCGCAGCGTTCACCCACATGGCCGACCGGGCGCCCCTTCCGGACTGCGAGGGCCAGGACGCCGCTGAAGCATGGCGGACATGACGCAACAGCAGGGCTGGTCCGCCCCCGTACCGCCGCCACCGCAGCCGAAGAAGCGCCGGAAGTGGCCCTGGGTGCTCCTGGGCGTGATCCTGCTGCTCACGGGCGGCTGTGTGGCCCTTGTCGTGGGGATCAGCGAGGAGTCGGGGCGCGAGATCACAGTCAGGTACGAGGTGACCGGCAACGCCAAGGACGTCGCGATCACCTATGCGACCTACAGCGATGGCAACATGTCGCTGAACCAGGTGACGGACATCGACCCACCGTGGCGCAAGGAACTCAAGACGAAGGGCTTCGTCAAGGGCGGAAGGCTTGCCGTCACCACGGGCGCCGCGGGCGGCACGGTCCACTGTCGGGTCACGGCCGACGGGACCACCCGTACCGCCACCGCCAGCGGGGTGCTCGCCACCGCCGTCTGCGACGGTTTCTGAAGGCAGTACGCCGACGGGCCCCGATCCGGCAGTGGATCGGGGTCCGTCGGCGTGTGGGTCAGGGTGACGCCGGGGGGTACAGGCCCCGGGGCAGCTGGGACGCGGCCGCCGCGTCCAGGAGCCACAGGGTGCGGGAGCGGCCGTAGGCGCCCGCCGCGGGGGCCTGGATCTCGCCCGCGCCCGAGAGGGCGATCGCCGCGGCCTTCGCCTTGTCCTCGCCCGCCGCGAGCAGCCACACCTCGCGTGCGGACCGGATCGCGGGAAGCGTCAGCGAGACCCGGGTGGGCGGTGGCTTCGGCGCGCCGTGCACACCGACCACCATGCGCTCCGTCTCGCGGACCGCGGGCAGCTCCGGGAAGAGCGACGCCACGTGCGTGTCCGGGCCGACGCCCAGCATGAGCACGTCGAACGTCGGCACGGGGCCATGGTCTTCGGGGCCGGCCGCGGCGGCCAGCTCGGCCGCGTACGCCTCGGCGGCGGCGTCCGCGCCGTCCGTGTCGGTGCCCACCCCGTACGGGCCGTCCGAGGCGGGCATCGGGTGCACCCGCGCCGGGTCGAGCGGCACCGAGTCGAGCAGGGCCTCGCGGGCCTGCGTGTAGTTGCGCTCGGGGTCGCCCTCCGGCAGGAACCGCTCGTCGCCCCACCACAGGTCGAGCCGGGACCAGTCCACGGCGTCGCGCGCGGGGGCCGAACTCAGCGCCGCGAGCAGGCCGTTGCCGTTGCGCCCGCCGGTGAGGACCACGGAGGCGAAGCCGCGGGCGGCCTGCGCGTCGACGATCTTCGTGATCAGGCGCGCCGCGGCGGCCTGGGCCATCAGCTCCTTGTCGCGGTGGACGACGAGCTGCGGAGCAGTGGTCACTTGGCGGCCGCCTTCTTCGACGGGGCCTTCTTCGCGGCAGCCGCCTTCTTCGGTGCGGGCTCTTCGCCCTCCGGGGCCCGGCCCTCCGGGGCCTGCTCGGCAGGGGAGGAAGGGGAGGAAGGGGAGGAAGGGGAGGAGGGGGAGGAACCGGGCGGCTCCGCCGCGGTCTTCGCGGCCGCGGCCGCCCGCACCGCCTCGCCGAGCCGGTCCACGCCGAACTTCAGCGCCGACGCGTACGTGTCGTCCGGGTCCAGGCGCCGCAGCTCCTCCGCGATCAGCTCGGAGGTCTCGCGGCGCTTGAGTGCCACCGCGCGGTCCGGCTGGCCCTGGATGGAGAGCGTGGCGAGCGCGCCGTCCGCACGGTCGAGCACGATGGGACCGCAGTTGGTCTCCATCCGCACGCCGGTCAGGCCGGGGCCCGTGGAGAGGCTGCGCCTGACCGGCACGGAGAGCCGGTCGGCGAGCCACATCGCGAGCAGCTCGACGCTCGGGTTGAACTCCTCGCCCTCCACCTCGGCGGCGGTGACCTCGCAGGTGACCTGGTCGAGGGCGGCCGCGAGCATGGAGCGCCACGGCGTGATCCGGGTCCAGGACAGATCGGTGTCACCGGGGTGGTACGCCTCGGCGCGCGCGGTCAGCTCCTGCACGGGCCGCTCGGCGGCGTAGGTGTCGGTGACCCGGCGCTGGGCCAGCGCGCCCAGGGGGTCCTGGGCGGGGTCGAGCGGGGCGTTCACCGGCCACCACACGACGGTCGGGGCGTCCGGCAGGAGCAGCGGGAGCACCACCGACTGGGCGTGGTTGACGACCTCGCCGTACAGCCGCAGGACCACCGTCTCGCCGGTGCCCGCGTCGGCGCCGACGCGGACCTCGGCGTCCAGCCGTGAGGACGTGCGGTCCCGGGGCGAGCGCGAGACGCGCTTGATGACGACCAGCGTGCGCGAGGGGTGCTCGCGCGAGGCCTCGCTGGCCGCCTTCAGGGCGTCGTACGCGTTCTCCTCGTCGGTGACGATGACGAGGGTGAGGACCATGCCCACGGCCGGGGTGCCGATCGCCCGGCGGCCCTGTACGAGCGCCTTGTTGATCTTGCTGGCCGTGGTGTCCGTAAGGTCGATCTTCATGGCCGGCGCCAGCTCCGTCCGTCTCGTGCGAGCATCTCGTCCGCCTCGACCGGGCCCCAGGTGCCGGACGGGTACTGCGCGGGCTTGCCGTTCTCGTCCCAGTACTGCTCGATCGGGTCGAGGATCTTCCAGGACAGCTCGACCTCCTCCGTGCGCGGGAAGAGGTTGGCGTCGCCGAGCAGGACGTCCAGGATCAGGCGCTCGTACGCCTCGGGGCTGGACTCGGTGAAGGACTCGCCGTAGGCGAAGTCCATCGACACGTCCCGGATCTCCATGGACGTGCCGGGCACCTTGGAGCCGAAGCGGACCGTGATGCCCTCGTCGGGCTGGACGCGGATGACGATGGCGTTCTGGCCGAGCTCCTCCGTCGCCGTGTGGTCGAAGGGGGAGTGCGGGGCGCGCTGGAAGACGACCGCGATCTCGGTGACGCGGCGGCCCAGGCGCTTGCCGGTGCGCAGGTAGAACGGCACGCCCGCCCACCGGCGGTTGTCCACCGACAGCTTGACGGCGGCGTAGGTGTCGGTCTTCGACTGCGCGTCGATACCGTCTTCCTGGAGGTAGCCGACGGCCTTCTCGCCGCCCTGCCACCCGGCGGAGTACTGCCCGCGCACGGTGTCGCGGCCCAGGTCCTTCGGCAGGCGTACGGCGCCGAGCACCTTGGCCTTCTCGGCGACCAGCGCGTCCGCGTCGAAGGAGGCGGGCTCCTCCATGGCGGTCAGGGCCATGAGCTGGAGCAGGTGGTTCTGGATGACGTCACGGGCGGCGCCGATGCCGTCGTAGTAGCCCGCGCGGCCGCCGATGCCGATGTCCTCGGCCATGGTGATCTGCACGTGGTCGACGTACGACCGGTTCCAGATCGGCTCGAACATCTGGTTGGCGAAGCGGAGCGCCAGGATGTTCTGGACGGTCTCCTTGCCCAGGTAGTGGTCGATCCGGAACACCTGGTCCGGGGCGAACACCTCGTGGACGATCGCGTTCAGCTCCTGGGCCGACTTCAGGTCGTGGCCGAAGGGCTTCTCGATGACGGCGCGCCGCCACGAGCCCTCGGGCGCGTCCGCGAGGCCGTGCTTCTTGAGCTGCTGGACGACCTGGGGGAAGAACTTCGGCGGCACCGACAGGTAGAAGGCGAAGTTGCCGCCCGTGCCCTGCTTCTTGTCCAGGTCCTGGATCGTGGCCTTGAGCTGCTCGAAGGCGTCGTCGTCGTCGAAGTTGCCCTGGACGAAGCGCATGCCCTGGATGAGCTGCTGCCAGACCTCCTCGCGGAAGGGCGTGCGCGCGTGCTCCTTGACGGCGTCGTGCACCTCCTGCGCGAAGTCCTCGTCCTGCCACTCGCGGCGGGCGAAGCCGATCAGGGAGAAGCCCGGCGGCAGCAGACCGCGGTTGGCGAGGTCGTACACCGCGGGCATGAGTTTCTTTCGGGACAAATCGCCCGTTACGCCAAAGATGACCAGGCCCGACGGCCCCGCGATGCGCGGGAGCCGTCGGTCCGCGGCGTCACGAAGCGGATTGGCTCCATGAACTGCGGTCAAGGTGTCAGCCCTCCGAGGGGGTGAGGCGCTTCAGCTCGGCCTCGGTCGACTTGAGCAGGTCGTTCCAGGCCGCCTCGAACTTGTCGACGCCCTCGTCCTCCAGGAGCTGCACGACCTCGTCGTACGAGATCCCGAGCTTCTCGACGGCCTCGATGTCCGCGCGCGCCTGCTCGTACGTCCCGGCGATGGTGTTGCCGGTGATCTGGCCGTGGTCGGCGGTGGCCTCGAGCGTGGCCTCCGGCATGGTGTTCACCGTGCCGGGCGCGACCAGGTCGTCGACGTACAGCGTGTCCTTGTACGCCTTGTCCTTGACGCCGGTCGACGCCCACAGCGGACGCTGCTTGTTGGCGTGCGCCTTGTCGAGGGCGACCCAGCGGTCCGAGGAGAAGACCTCCTCGTACGCCTCGTACGCGAGCCGGGCGTTGGCGAGAGCGGCCTTGCCGCGCTGGGCCTTGGCCTCGTCGGTGCCGAGCGCGTCGATGCGCTGGTCGATCTCGGTGTCCACGCGGGACACGAAGAACGACGCCACCGAGTGGATCTTCTCCAGGTCCAGGCCGCGCTCCTTGGCCTTCTCCAGGCCCGCCAGGTACGCGTCCATGACCTCGCGGTAGCGCTCGAGCGAGAAGATCAGCGTCACGTTGACGCTGATGCCGAGGCCGATGACCTCGGTGATCGCCGGGAGGCCCGCCTTGGTCGCGGGGATCTTGATCAGCGTGTTCGGCCGGTCCACCAGCCACGCCAGCTGCTTCGCCTCGGCGATCGTCGCCGCCGTGTTGTGCGCGAGCCGCGGGTCGACCTCGATCGACACCCGGCCGTCCTGGCCGCCCGTGGCGTCGAAGACCGGCCGCAGGATGTCGGCGGCGTCCCGGACGTCCGCCGTCGTGATCATGCGGATCGCTTCCTCGACGGTCACCTTGCGCGCGGCGAGGTCGGCGAGCTGCTGCTCGTAGCCGTCGCCGGACGAGATGGCCTTCTGGAAGATCGACGGGTTGGTCGTGACGCCCACGACGTGCTGCTGGTCGATCAGTTCGGCGAGGTTGCCGGACGTGATCCGCTTGCGCGACAGGTCGTCCAGCCAGATCGCGACGCCTTCGTCGGAGAGGCGCTTGAGTGCGTCTGTCATGGAATTACATCTCCTACTGGTCGTATGGGGGCGTCAGCGCTGGGCTGCCGCGATCGATTCCCGTGCCGCCGCGGCGACCGCGTCGGCAGTGAACCCGAACTCGCGGAAGAGGACCTTTCCGTCCGCCGAAGCACCGAAGTGCTCGAGCGAAACGATGCGGCCCGCGTCACCGACGTACTTGTGCCAGGTCAGACCGATGCCCGCCTCGACGGCCACCCGCGCCTTGACGGACGGCGGCAGCACGCTGTCGCGGTACCCCTGGTCCTGCTCCTCGAACCACTCGACCGACGGCATCGAGACGACCCGCGTGGGCACGCCCGCGGCCTGCAGCTGCTCGCGCGCCTCGACGGCGAGCTGCACCTCGGAACCGGTGCCGATGAGGACGACCTCGGGGCTGCCGCCCTCGGCCTCGAACAGCACGTAGCCGCCCTTGGCCGCGCCCTCGGTGACCTCGCGGTCGTACGTCGGCACGCCCTGCCGGGTCAGCGCCAGGCCGTGCGGGGCGCCCTTGCCGAACACCTTGGTCCAGCGAGTGAGGATCTCGCGCCAGGCGACCGCGGTCTCGTTGGCGTCCGCCGGACGGACCACGTTCAGACCCGGGATGGCACGCAGCGACGCCAGGTGCTCGACGGGCTGGTGGGTGGGGCCGTCCTCGCCCAGGCCGACGGAGTCGTGCGTCCACACGTACGTCACCGGCAGGTGCATCAGCGCGGACAGGCGCACGGCGTTGCGCATGTAGTCCGAGAACACCAGGAACGTACCGCCGTAGATACGGGTGTTCCCGTGCAGCGCGATGCCGTTCATCTCCGCGGCCATGGAGTGCTCACGGATGCCGTAGTGGATCGTGCGGCCGTACGGGTCCGCCTCCGGCAGCGGATTGTCCGCGGGCAGGAACGACGACGTCTTGTCGATCGTGGTGTTGTTCGATCCGGCCAGGTCGGCGGAGCCGCCCCACAGCTCGGGGATCACCGCGCCGAGCGCCTGCAGCACCTTGCCGGACGCGGCACGCGTCGCCACGCCCTTGCCCGCCTCGAAGACCGGGAGCTTCTCCTGCCAGCCGGCGGGCAGCTCACCCGCGGCGACGCGGTCGAACTCGGCGGCCCGCTCGGCGTTGGCCGTGCGCCAGGCGGCGAAGCCCTTCTCCCACTCGGCCTTGGCCTGGGCACCCCGGTCGAGGGCCTTGCGGGTGTGCGCGATGACCTCGTCGGCGACCTCGAAGCTCTGCTCCGGGTCGAAGCCCAGGACGCGCTTGGTGGCCGCGACCTCCTCGTCGCCAAGTGCCGAGCCGTGCGCGGCCTCGGTGTTCTGCGCGTTCGGCGCGGGCCAGGCGATGATCGAGCGCATCGCGATGAACGAGGGCTTGTCCGTGACGGCCTTGGCCCGCTGGATCGCCTCGTACAGCGCGGCGGGGTCGAGGTCGCCGTTCTCCTTGGGCTCCACGCGCTGGACGTGCCAGCCGTAGGCCTCGTAGCGCTTCTCGGTGTCCTCGGAGATCGCGGTCTCCGTGTCGCCCTCGATCGAGATGTGGTTGTCGTCCCACAGCAGGATCAGATTGCCGAGCTTCTGGTGCCCGGCCATCGACGACGCCTCGGCGGAGATGCCCTCCTGCAGACAGCCGTCACCGGCGATGGCGTAGACGAAGTGGTCGAACGGGGAGGTGCCCGGGGCGGCCTCCGGGTCGAAGAGACCGCGCTCGTAGCGCGCGGCCATCGCCATGCCCACGGCGTTCGCGACACCCTGGCCCAGCGGCCCCGTGGTGGTCTCCACGCCGACCGTGTGGCCGTACTCCGGGTGGCCCGGGGTCTTCGAGCCCCAGGTGCGGAAGGCCTTCAGGTCGTCCAGCTCAAGACCGAAACCGGCCAGGTAGAGCTGGACGTACAAGGTCAGCGAGGAGTGCCCCGCGGAGAGCACGAATCGGTCCCGGCCGGTCCAGTCGGCATCCGCCGGGTCGTGCCGCATCACCTTCTGGAAGAGGGTGTACGCGGCAGGCGCGAGGCTCATGGCCGTACCCGGATGGCCGTTGCCGACCTTCTGTACGGAATCCATGGCCAGGACCCGGCCGGTATCGACGGCCCGCTGGTCCAGATCGGTCCACTCGAGGTCTGTGGTGGTCGGCTTGATGCTCACCCTGGGTCAGGGCTCCTCTCCACAATGTCGAATGCCGGTGGCAGGAACCGCACCGGCCGCTGTCGAGCCTACCCCTGTAAGAACGTGCATTTTTTCGAGTCATTCCAGACTGCCGGGGCCCGCTCGGATCCGCCTCCTGAACGGGCGACACCGCTCTCACCATGTGAAGTCGGGGCCGCTCATCTGGGTTCCGATTCCGCCCGAGGTGTCCGTTCGCGCCCTCGGCCCCGAAGACCCCTCGTCTGGAGGCTCAACACGAACCCACCCCCGCGAAGGGCCAGGTATGGGCAACGTCTACAGTGGCGTGGTACGCGTGAGCCTTTACCGGATCTTCATGTCTGAAGTCCGTCGTGGGCTTGCTGGGATGTCTCTGTCAGGGGTGTGCGTGACGGCCGTTGAATCCCGTCCAGTGGGGACGCTCGGGACGAGCCAGAGCCCGAGCCACCGGCCGTTCGGGGCCCGAGTCAAGGCGTTCGTGGCGCTGACCAAGCCGCGGATCATCGAGCTGCTGCTGATCACCACCGTTCCGGTGATGTTCCTCGCGGAGCAGGGCGTGCCCGATCTGAAGCTGGTGTTCCTCACCTGCCTCGGCGGCTACCTGTCCGCGGGCGGCGCCAACGCGCTGAACATGTGGTACGACCGCGACATCGACGCCCTCATGGAGCGCACGTCGCAGCGGCCGCTCGTCACGGGGATGGTCAGCCCGCGCGAGTGCCTGGTCTTTGGCATCACGCTCGCCGTCGTCTCCACCTTGCTCTTCGGCCTCGCCGTCAACTGGCTGTCCGCCTGGCTCTCCCTGGGCGCGCTGCTCTTCTACGTGGTCGTCTACACGATGATCCTCAAGCGGCGCACCTCCCAGAACATCGTCTGGGGCGGCATCGCCGGCTGTCTGCCCGTGCTCATCGGCTGGTCGTCCGTGACCAACTCGATGTCGTGGGCGCCCGTCATCCTCTTCCTCGTGATGTTCTTCTGGACGCCGCCGCACTACTGGCCGCTGTCCATGCGGGTCAAGGAGGACTACGCGCGCGTGGGCGTGCCGATGCTCCCGGTCATCGCCTCCAACAAGGTGGTCGCCCGGCAGATCGTCCTCTACAGCTGGGTCATGGTCCTGGTCTCGCTGCTGCTCCAGCCGCTCGGCTACACCGGCTGGTTCTACACGGCCGTCGCCCTCGCCACGGGCGGCTGGTGGCTGTGGGAGGCGCACGCGCTGCAGAACCGCGCGAAGGCGGAGGAGACCGGCGCCAAGCTCAAGGAGATGCGCCTGTTCCACTGGTCCATCACCTATGTGTCGCTGCTGTTCGTGGCCGTCGCGGTGGACCCCTTCCTGCGCTAGCCCCGCTCGGCCTGCACGGCCCCGTCGCCCTCCGGGTGACGGGGCCGTTCCGCGTTCCGGGGCGCGGGTCGTGGGTCGTGGGGCTCAGCGCTCGGTGAGGTGCAGATGGCCGTCCCCGTCCAGGCGTGCGGCGCGGCCGGTGCGGAACCAGCCGTCCCGCAGCACCGCGTCCGTGGCCTTCTTGTCCTTGAGGTACCCGTCGAACAGCAGCGGGCCGCGCACCCACAGCTCGCCGTGCGCGACGCGCGCCGCCACCCCCGGCACGGGCACCCCGCAGCTGCCGGGCCTGGCCCGCGCGTCGGCGTGGCCGATGGCGGCGATGTCCCCCGCCTCGGGCGTGCTGAGGAAGGCGTGCACGCGGGCCGCCGGGGTCGCGGTGCGGATGGCCTCGATCAGACGCGCGGGAGTGGCGCCCGCCGCCGTCTCCGTGTCGGCGCGGCGCAGCGTGGCCAGGTGGTGCGGGGCGGTGTCCAGGACCTGCCACCACACCTCGGGCGGGCACACCAGGCGCGTGGCCCGGTGCTCGCGCACGGCCGCGCAGATCGCCGCGGGCCCCGGCGCCTCCGGCAGGACGACGGTGCCCCGGGCCTGCCACTGCCGCAGCACGGCGGTCCACACGCCCCAGTGCCCCGCGGGGAAGCCGCACACCAGGGCGCCCGGCGGCTCCGGACGGCCGCCGCAGTGCGCGCGCAGGACGCTCGCGCGGTGCGACAGGACGACACCGCGCGGCCGGCCGGGACCGGCGAAGAGCACCAGGTGCGGGTCCCTCTCCCCGGGCTGCTCGGGATCCTCGGGCTCCTGAGGGGACGGCCCGGGCGGGGCGGGCCCGTCGCCGTCCGCGCGTACCGCGTCTTCGATGTCCTCGATGCGTACGACGTCCTCGGCGAGCGCGGCGTGCCGCACCCGCGCGGCCCTCGCGAGCCGCGCGCCCTCCGCCGCCCGCTCGGCGTCCGTCAGGACCAGGCGCGGCGCCGCCGCCCGTACGACACGGGCCGACCACGCGTCCCGGGCCAGCGGCACGAGGACCGCCCCGGCCCGCGCGGCCCCCGCGTACACCAGGAGCGTCTCGACCGGGGCCCCGGCCAGCGGCCACACCACGCGGTCGCCCCGCCGCACACCGTGGGCCGCCAGCAGACCGGCGGCCCGGTCGGCGGCCGCGTCGAGGGCGGCGAAGGTGAGCGTGCGCCCGCCGAGCACCACGGCCGGGCGGTGCGGGGCGGCCCCGGCGGCGGACCGGACGACCTCGCCGACCAGCAGACCGGACATGCCCTCGTCCTACCACGGGGCGCCGCAAGGGGGAACGGCCGCGCGCGCCCGGCGTACGACCGTGGCCGAGACCACGCCCCCCAGGCGTCGCCGAACGATCTACCCGTCGGTAGCATCCTGTGCCATGGCAGACACGGAGCAGGGCGAGCAGACGGCCGAGGCGGAGAAGGAAGCCAAGGCGGGCAAGGCAGCCGAGGTCGACAAGGACGCCGCGCGCGCCGATCGCAAGGCCGCCAAGCTGGCCAAGCAGATCACCACGTTCGCGCGGGCCCACGGCGGCGCCGAGGGGCAGGTCGCGTACATCGGGCAGCGCGGCTCCCGGATCGTCCTCGTCGGGGAGGACGGCGGCTGGGGCGACCTCGTCGCGCCCACCCACGCGATCGCCCTGAGCGCCGTGGCGAAGGCCGGGATCACGGTCCACGACGACTTCGACGGCGACTTCGCCGCCAAGGTGCGGACCGGCCCGTACGAGTGGACGCGCATGGCGGGCATCCAGATCGGTGGCCCCTCGGGCGGATGAGACGCGCCCGGGACGGGCACGGAGTGACCAGGCGAGCAACACCTGTCGCCACGGTCACCCGTTAGGACCGTAGGAGCACGGTCCACGCAGGGGAGCCAGGATGATCGAAACGCCGTCCCTGGTGGACCAGCACTGCCACGGAGTCCTGCGCACGGAGCTGGGCCTCGGCACGTTCGAGGCGCATCTCGGCCGGGGCGAGGGCCCGCCCGCCCCGGGCACCACCTTCTTCGACACCCAGACCGGCTTCGCGGTGCGCCGCTGGTGCCCGCCGCTGCTCGGGCTCGAACCGCACTGTCCGCCCGCGCGCTATCTGGCCCGGCGCCGGGAGCTGGGCGTCCTGGAGTCCGGGCGGCGCCTGCTGCGGGGCAGCGGCATCACCACGTACCTCGTCGACACCGGTCTGCCCGGGGACCTCACGGGGCCGGGGGAGCTCGCCACCACCGGGGCCGCGGAGGCGCATGAGATCGTGCGCCTGGAACTGCTGGCCGAGCAGGTCGCCGACACTTCGGGAACCGTCGACTCCTTCCTCGCCAACCTGGCCGAGTCCGTGCACGGGGCCGCGGCCGGAGCCGTCGCGTTCACCTCGGTCGCGGGGCTGCGCGAGGACCGGCCGCTGTCGCCGGAGCCGCCGGGCCCCGGCGAGGTGCGCGGTGCCGCGGGCCGCTGGCTCGCCGGGCGGCAGGTGGGCGGCGAGCTGGCCGACCCCGTGCTCCTGCGGCATCTGCTGTGGATCGCCGTGGCCTCGGGCCTGCCGCTGCAACTGCACACCGGCGCCGCGGACCCGCAGCGCTCCTTCGGCGCGTTCGCCCGCGCCACCGCGGGGCTCGGCACCGACCTGGTGCTGCTGCACGGCTATCCGCACCACCGCGCGGCGGCCCACCTCGCGGGCGTGTTCCCGCACGTGTACGCGGATCTGGGTCCTGCCCTGGTGCGCACCGGGGCGCGCGCGGCCGCCGTGCTCGCCGAGATCCTGGAGCTGGCCCCCTTCGGCAAGCTCCTGTTCTCCAGCGGCGCCCACGGCCTGCCGGAACTGCACGTGGTCGGGGCGACCCTGTTCCGCGAGGCGCTCAGCCGGGTGCTCGGCACCTGGGTGGCCGAGGGCGCCTGGTCGCTCGCGGACGCGCAGCGGGTGGCGGCGATGATCGCGGCGGACAACGCGCGGCGGGTCTACGGCCTCATGGACGAGTGACGCCCCGCCGGTCCGGCGGGGCGTCGAGAGGTGAGCCGAGAGGTGAACGGGCGCGGTGCTCAGACCGCGGACAGCTCCGCGTCTGCCTGTGCCGGGACCCCCGGCTCGGCCGTCGGCCGCTCGCGCAGCGAGAGCAGCACCCGCAGCACCGCGATCCACACCACGCACGAGCCCAGCATGTGCGCGGCGACCAGGACCTCCGGCAGATCCGTGAAGTACTGGACGTAGCCGATCGCACCCTGCGCGAGCAGCACCAGGAACAGGTCACGGGTGCGGGCCAGCGGGCCCGGCGGGGCGTCGACGGCCTTGAGGACGAACCACAGGGCGAAGGCCAGCGTGACCACGATCCAGGCCAGGACGGCGTGCAGCTTGGTGACGGACTCCCAGTCGAGGCCGATCGCGTCCACCTTCATGCGGGGCACGTCGCTGGAGTCGCCCGCGTGCGGGCCCGCGCCCGTCACCACCGTGCCGACCGCGATCAGGAGCACCGTCGCACCGGTCAGGACCCAGACGAGCTGGGCGACGGCCTTGCCGATCAGCGGGCGCGTGGGGGCGTCGCCCTCACGGGTGCGCTGCCACGTCGCCGTGGCGACCGCGATCAGGGCGGTGGAGAGCAGGAAGTGCGCCGCGACCGTGTACGGATTGAGTCCGACGAGCACGACGATGCCGCCGAGGACGGCGTTGCCCATGACGATCCAGAACTGCGCCCAGCCGTACCGGGTCAGGCTGCGCCGCCACGGCTTCTGCGAGCGGGCCGCGATGATCGCGAACCCGACGGCAGCGCACAGGACGTACGTCAGCATGCGGTTGCCGAACTCGACGACGCCGTGGAAGCCCATCTCGCTGGTCGCGGTGAGCGAGTCGTCGGTGCACTTGGGCCAGGTCGGGCAGCCGAGGCCCGAGCCCGTCAGGCGTACGGCGCCGCCGGTGACCACGATGACGACCGTCATCACGAGGGAGGCGAGGGCCGCGCGCTGGACGGTCCGTGGTGTCGGGGTCCAGCGTTCGGCGATGAAGGCGAGCGGGTTGCGCGCGAACTGGGCGGCTTCGGCTCGGGTCACTTTTGGCACGGCCCCCATCGTAGGGGGCCGCTTGTGCACGGCTTCACGAGGGGGACGTATCCGTTCCAACTGTGAGGGCGATTACGCCCTGTGGGCCCGGTGGGCTACTCCCAGCGGAAGAAGCGCGCCGCCGCGCCGAGCCCGAGGACCGCCCACACCGCGAGGATCCCGAGGTCGCCCCACGGCATCGCGGCGCCGTCCTGGAGCACGTCGCGCAGGCCGTCCGAGAGGGCCGAGATGGGCAGCAGGGCCAGCGCGGACTCGACGGCTCCGGGGAACCGGTCGAGCGGCACGATGACGCCGCCGCCGACGAGCAGCAGCAGGAACACGAGGTTCGCGGCGGCCAGGGTCGCCTCCGCCTTGAGCGTGCCCGCCATCAGCAGGCCGAGCCCGGAGAAGGCCGCCGTGCCGAGGACCAGGAGCAGCAGGACGGCCAGCGGGTTGCCGTGCGGCGACCAGCCGAGCGCGAAGGCGATCGCGGTGAGGAGCGCGATCTGGAGCACCTCGGTGACCAGGACCGACAGGGTCTTCGCGGTCATCAGGCCCCAGCGCGGCAGCGGCGAGGCGCCGAGCCGCTTGAGGACGCCATAGCGCCGCTCGAAGCCGGTGGCGATGGCTTGCCCGGTGAACGCGGTGGACAGGACGGCGAGCGCGAGGACGCCGGGGGCGAGGAAGTCCACGGCCTTGCCGTCGCCGGTGTCGACGACGTCGACGGCGCTGAAGAGGACGAGCAGCAGCGTGGGGATGACGATGGTGAGCAGCAGCTGTTCGCCGTTGCGCAGCAGCATCTTGGTCTCCAGGGCCGCTTGTGCGCGGATCATCCGGGAGAGGGGGGCGGCGCCCGGTGCGGGGGCGTACGTCCCCGGCGTACCGGTGGTGTCCGTGGTGTCGGGGGCGCTCGTCACGACCGCAGCTCCTTACCGGTGAGCTCCAAGAAGACGTCCTCCAGGGTGTGCCGTTCGACGGAGATCCGGTCGGGCATGACGCCGTGCTGCGCGCACCAGGAGGTGACGGTGGCGAGCAGCTGGGGGTCGACGGTGCCGCTGACGCGGTAGGCGCCGGGGGTGAGTTCGGCGGCGGCGGAGTCCGGCGGCAGGGCCTTGAGGAGCGAGCCGACGTCGAGGCCGGGGCGGCCGGTGAAGCGCAGGGTGTTCTCGGCGCCGCCGCGGCACAGTTCCTCGGGGCTGCCCTGGGCGATGACCTTGCCCGCGTCGATGATGGCGACGTCGTCGGCGAGCTCTTCGGCCTCGTCCATGTAGTGGGTCGTGAGGATCACACAGACGCCGTCGCGGCGCAGGTCGCGGACGAGGTCCCAGGTGGCGCGGCGGGCCTGGGGGTCGAGTCCGGCGGTCGGCTCGTCGAGGAAGACCAGCTCGGGGCGGCCGACGACGGCGAGCGCGAGGGCGAGCCGCTGCTGCTGGCCGCCGGACAGGCGGCGGTAGCCGGTGCGGCCGCAGGACTCCAGGCCGAGGCGGGCGATCAGGGCGTCCACGTCGAGCGGGTGGGCGTGCAGCTTGGCGACGTGCCGCAGCATCTCGTCGGCGCGGGCGCCGGAGTAGACGCCGCCGGACTGGAGCATCACGCCGATCCGCGGGCGCAGCCGGGCGGCCTGGGTGACCGGGTCGAGGCCGAGGACGCGTACGGCCCCGGCGTCGGGGGTGCGGTAGCCCTCGCAGGTCTCGATGGTGGTGGTCTTCCCGGCGCCGTTCGGGCCGAGCACGGCGGTCACGGTGCCTGCGCGGACGTCCAGGTCGAGGCCGTCCACCGCGGTCTTCGCCCCGTACCGCTTGACCAGGCCGTGGACCTGGACGACGGACTCATTTCCCATGACGGGAAGTCTAGAGAGGACCGCGGGGGCTGTGGGCAGGGGGCCGGTCGGCCTGCGGCGGGGCCGCGTCAGCCGGTGTGCGGCCGGTGCTCCGCCAGCCATTCCTGTGCGTAGGCGACCGCGTCCGGGAGTGCGAAGAGGCGGGCGGTGGCGGCGCCGACCTGGCCCCGCGTCACCGGGCGCTCCTTCTCGAAGGCGGCGCCCAGCTCGTCGAAGCGGTCTTCGGAGATGTCGGTCTCGCGCACGGTGAGCCAGCGGCGGCCGTCGGCCGTCATGACCGCGAAGGAGTTCTCGACCAGGGGCGCGGGCAGTCGGTACTCGGCCAGGTGGAAGGCGGTGCAGGCGTCGAATCCCGCGCCCAGGAGCAGCACGCGCGCGCCGGCCGCCTCCAGGGCGGCCAGTGGGCTGCGCTCGCCGAGGCGGCAGTCCAGGGCGTGCTCGGCCATGAGCTCCGCCGCGCGCGGGCCGACGGCCGCGAAGGAGGTCTGCGGGTGGGCGCTGCGCACGGCGCCGGGCCAGGTGCGCACGGTCTCCGGGACGACGCCCACGCCGCGGACCCGGGCGGTGCGCGGGTCGTACACGGGCATGGCGTCACGGATGGCGGGCCACCACTCCTCGGGCACGGGAGGGTGCTGCCACTCCGCGGGGTCGGAGTTGTCCGAGGAGTGCGTGGGCACCACCAGGGTGCCTTCGTCCCCGAGGGCGTCGAGCAGGGCCAGGACGACGGCTTCCGCGCCTCCGCAGACCCAGCCGAGCGAGCTGAGCGAGGTGTGCGTGAAGAGCGTGTCGCCCCGTCGCACGCCGAGCGCGCGCAGCTCGTCGGCGAGCGTGGCGCGCGTGCACAAAGGGCCGGTCACAGGGGGTGTCGACATGCTCAAGGAGTGTTCTGGAAAGCTTTCGGAAGCGCCACTGATTTGACCGGTCGGTGATCGTTTCCGCAGGTCAGCTTAGGTATGCCTAAGTGATGCACCGCACCGCCCGGTGATCGAACCACGGCTTGTCAGGCTCTGAGGAATTACGCAACAATGGCGTTGTGAAAAACGTTGGCGAGGCTCGGGAGACCCCTCCGGGGGCTCCTCAGGAAGAGCTCGCGACCGGTGAGCGATCCACCCGCAACCGCGTCGCGCGCTCCATCCTGGACCACGGCCCGTCCACCGTGGCCGACCTCGCGGGCCGCCTCGGCCTGACCCAGGCCGCCGTCCGCCGCCACCTCGACACCCTCCTCCAGGAGAACGTGGTCGAACCCCGTGAGCAGCGGGTGTACGGCGCGCGCACGCGCGGCCGCCCCGCCAAGGTCTTCGCGCTCACCGACTGCGGCCGGGACGCCTTCGACCAGTCGTACGACAAGCTGGCCGCCGACGCCCTGCGGTGGATCGGCGAGACGCACGGCGAGGAGGCGGTCGTCGCCTTCGCCCGGGCCCGCGTCGCCGAGCAGGCGAAGGCGTACCGGGCGGCGATGGACGCGGCCCCCGCCGAGGACCGCACCCAGGCACTGGCGAAGGCGTTGACCGCGGACGGGTACGCTGCTACGGCGCGTAGCGCACCCCATCCGCACAGAGGCGAGCAGCTCTGCCAGCACCACTGCCCGGTCGCCCACGTCGCCGAGCAGTATCCGCAGCTGTGCGAGGCGGAGACGGAGATCTTCTCCCAGCTGCTCGGGACACACGTCCAGCGACTCGCCACCATCGCCCACGGTGACGGCGTCTGCACGACGTTCATCCCGCGCCGCGAGATCCCGCACAGCACCCCACAGACCACCAACCACGCATCAGCAAGCACGGCCGGGAGGAACCCCGCATGACTCTCCCCACGGAGACTGCCCACCCTGAGCTCGAGGGCCTGGGCAATTACGAGTACGGCTGGGCCGACTCCGACGAGGCCGGTGCCGCTGCCAAGCGCGGTCTGAGCGAGGACGTCGTCCGCGACATCTCCGCGAAGAAGAACGAGCCGGAGTGGATGACCAAGCTCCGCCTCAAGGGCCTGCGCCTCTTCGACAAGAAGCCCATGCCGAACTGGGGCTCGGACCTCTCCGGCATCGACTTCGACAACATCAAGTACTTCGTGCGTTCCACGGAGAAGCAGGCGGAGTCCTGGGAGGACCTGCCCGAGGACATCAAGAACACGTACGACAAGCTCGGCATCCCCGAGGCGGAGAAGCAGCGCCTCGTCGCCGGTGTCGCCGCGCAGTACGAGTCCGAGGTCGTCTACCACCAGATCCGCGAGGACCTGGAGGAGCAGGGCGTCATCTTCCTGGACACCGACACGGCGCTCAAGGAGCACCCGGAGCTCTTCAAGGAGTACTTCGGCACCGTCATCCCCGTCGGTGACAACAAGTTCGCCTCGCTGAACACGGCCGTGTGGTCCGGCGGATCGTTCATCTACGTCCCCAAGGGCGTGCACGTCGAGATCCCGCTCCAGGCCTACTTCCGCATCAACACGGAGAACATGGGCCAGTTCGAGCGGACGCTGATCATCGTCGACGAGGACGCCTACGTCCACTACGTCGAGGGCTGCACCGCCCCGATCTACAAGTCGGACTCGCTGCACTCCGCTGTCGTCGAGATCATCGTCAAGAAGGGCGGCCGCTGCCGCTACACGACGATCCAGAACTGGTCGAACAACGTCTACAACCTGGTCACCAAGCGCGCCGTGGCGTACGAGGGCGCGACCATGGAGTGGATCGACGGCAACATCGGCTCCAAGGTCACCATGAAGTACCCGGCCGTCTACCTGATGGGCGAGCACGCCAAGGGCGAGACCCTGTCCATCGCCTTCGCGGGCGAGGGCCAGCACCAGGACGCCGGTTCCAAGATGGTCCACATGGCGCCGAACACGTCCTCCAACATCGTCTCCAAGTCGGTGGCGCGCGGCGGCGGCCGCACGTCGTACCGCGGCCTCGTCGAGATCGGCGAGGGCGCCGCCGGATCGAAGTCGAACGTGCTCTGTGACGCGCTGCTCGTCGACACGATCTCCCGCTCGGACACGTACCCCTACGTGGACGTCCGCGAGGACGACGTGTCCATGGGCCACGAGGCGACCGTCTCCAAGGTCTCCGAGGACCAGCTCTTCTACCTGATGAGCCGCGGCCTCACCGAGTTCGAGGCCATGGCGATGATCGTGCGCGGCTTCGTCGAGCCGATCGCCAAGGAGCTCCCCATGGAGTACGCCCTGGAGCTCAACCGGCTGATCGAGCTGCAGATGGAAGGCTCGGTCGGCTGACCTGCCGCCGTTCCAGCAGCTAGCGGCCCAGCGGGCCGAGGATCGCAACACGCAGAGAGAGAGCACCACGACAGCCATGGCTGAGGCTCAGAACATCCCGGTCGGTTCCACGACCGCCGGCTCCATCGCGGTGGCCGCCGAGTCCACCGTCGCCACCCGTATGAGCGCGCCCCCGTCCTTCGACGTGACGGACTTCCCGGTGCCGCACGGCCGCGAGGAGGAGTGGCGGTTCACCCCGCTGGAGCGCCTGCGCGGGCTGCACGACGGCACCGCCGTCGCCACCGGCGAGGGCGTCAAGGTCGAGGTCGAGGCCCCCGAGGGCGTCACCGTCGAGACCGTGGGGCGCGACGACGCCCGGCTCGGCAAGGCCGGCACCCCGGTGGACCGCGTCGCCGCCCAGGCGTACTCGGCCTTCGAGAAGGCCTCGGTCGTGACCGTCCCCAAGGAGACGGTGCTCAGCGAGCCGATCCGCATCGCCGTGCGCGGCGAGGGCGGCACCGCCTTCGGCCACCAGGTCATCGAGCTGGGCGCGTTCGCCGAGGCCGTCGTCGTGATCGACCACTCCGGCGACGCGGTCCTCGCCGCCAACGTGGACTACGTCCTCGGTGACGGCGCCAAGCTCACCGTCGTCTCCGTGCAGGACTGGGACGACAAGGCGGTGCACGTCGCGCAGCACAACGCGCTCGTGGGCCGCGACGCCTCCTTCAAGTCCGTGGTCGTCACCTTCGGCGGCGACGTCGTCCGCATCCACCCGCGCGTGGCGTACGCGGGCACGGGCGGCGAGGCCGAGCTGTTCGGCCTGTACTTCACGGACGCGGGCCAGCACCAGGAGCACCGCCTCCTGGTCGACCACAACGTCCCGCACTGCAAGTCCAACGTCGTGTACAAGGGCGCCCTCCAGGGCGAGGCCGCGCACGCCGTGTGGATCGGCGACGTCCTCATCGAGGCCGCGGCCGAGGGCACGGACACCTACGAGATGAACCGCAACCTCGTCCTGACGGACGGCGCCCGGGTCGACTCGGTGCCGAACCTGGAGATCGAGACCGGCGAGATCGTCGGCGCGGGCCACGCCTCGGCGACCGGCCGCTTCGACGACGAGCAGCTGTTCTACCTGATGGCCCGCGGCATCCCGCAGCACGAGGCGCGCCGCCTCGTGGTCCGCGGCTTCTTCGCGGAGCTCGTCCAGCAGATCGGTGTCGACGACATCGAGGAGCGGCTCATCGCGAAGATCGAAGAGGAGCTGGAGGCGTCCGTCGCATGACGTTCGTACGCGCCTGTGGGCTGAGCGAGCTGGAGGAGGACACCCCGAAGCGGGTGGAACTCGACGGCACGCCGGTCTCGGTCGTCCACACCGAGGGCGAGGTGTTCGCGATCCACGACATCTGCTCGCACGCGAACGTCTCGCTCTCCGAGGGCGAGGTGGAGGACTGCCAGATCGAGTGCTGGCTGCACGGCTCCGCGTTCGACCTCCGCACCGGCAAGCCGTCCGGCCTTCCCGCGACGCGCCCCGTCCCCGTTTACCCCGTAAAGATCGAAGGGGACGACGTGCTCGTCTCCCTCTCCCAGGAGTCCTGAGGCACCCATGGCAACGCTTGAAATCCGCGACCTGCACGTGACCGTCGAGGTCGAGAACGGCACCAAGGAAATCCTCAAGGGTGTCGACCTGACCGTGAAGCAGGGCGAGACGCACGCCATCATGGGCCCGAACGGCTCCGGCAAGTCGACCCTCGCCTACTCCATCGCGGGCCACCCCAAGTACACGATCACGCAGGGCACCGTCACCCTCGACGGCGAGGACGTCCTGGCGATGGAGGTCGACGAGCGTGCCCGCGCGGGCATGTTCCTCGCCATGCAGTACCCCGTCGAGGTCCCCGGCGTCTCCGTCTCCAACTTCCTGCGCACGTCGGCGACGGCGATCCGCGGCGAGGCCCCCAAGCTGCGCACCTGGGTGAAGGAGGTCAAGGAGTCGATGGCCGGGCTCCAGATGGACCCGTCCTTCGCCGAGCGCAACGTGAACGAGGGCTTCTCCGGCGGTGAGAAGAAGCGCCACGAGATCCTGCAGATGGAGCTCCTCAAGCCGAAGATCGCGATCCTCGACGAGACCGACTCCGGCCTGGACGTCGACGCGCTGCGCGTCGTCTCCGAGGGCGTCAACCGCGTCCGGGACACCGGCGAGGTGGGCACCCTGCTCATCACCCACTACACGCGCATCCTGCGCTACATCAAGCCCGACTTCGTCCACGTGTTCGCGAACGGGCGCATCGCCGAGTCCGGTGGCCCCGAGCTCGCCGACAAGCTGGAGAACGAGGGCTACGAGGCTTACGTGAAGGGAGGCGCGTCCGCGTGACAGCGCTGCCGGGCCTCCTCGACACCGAGGCGCTCCGCAAGGACTTCCCCATCCTGGAGCGCTCGCTCCACGACGGCAAGAAGCTGGTCTACCTGGACAACGCGGCGACTTCGCAGACGCCGCGCCAGGTCATCGACGTAGTCAGCGAGTACTACGAACAGCACAACGCCAACGTCCACCGCGGCGTGCACGTCCTCGCCGAGGAGGCCACGGCGCTGTACGAGGGCGCCCGTGACAAGGTCGCCGCGTTCATCAACGCGCCGAGCCGCGACGAGGTGATCTTCACCAAGAACGCCTCGGAGTCGCTCAACCTCGTGGCCAACATGCTCGGCTGGGCCGACGAGCCCTACCGCGTTGACCACGAGACCGAGATCGTCATCACGGAGATGGAGCACCACTCCAACATCGTGCCGTGGCAGCTGCTCTCGCAGCGCACGGGCGCGAAGCTGAAGTGGTTCGGCCTCACCGACGACGGCCGTCTCGACCTGTCCAACATCGACGAGGTCATCACGGAGAAGACGAAGATCGTCTCCTTCGTCCTGGTGTCGAACATCCTGGGCACGGTCAACCCGGTCGAGGCGATCGTGCGCCGCGCCCAGGAGGTCGGGGCCCTGGTCCTGATCGACGCCTCCCAGGCCGCGCCGCACATGCCCCTGGACGTGCAGGCCCTGCAGGCCGACTTCGTGGCCTTCACCGGCCACAAGATGTGCGGTCCGACGGGCATCGGCGTGCTGTGGGGCCGCCAGGAGCTCCTGGAGGACCTGCCTCCGTTCCTCGGCGGCGGCGAGATGATCGAGACGGTGTCCATGCACTCCTCGACCTACGCCCCGGCGCCGCACAAGTTCGAGGCGGGTACGCCCCCGATCGCGCAGGCCGTCGGCCTCGGCGCGGCCGTGGACTACCTCACGGCCATCGGCATGGACAAGATCGAGCGGCACGAGCACGCGATCACCGAGTACGCGGTGAAGCGCCTGCTCGAGGTCCCGGACCTGAAGATCATCGGCCCGTCCACGGCCGAGGACCGGGGCGCCGCGATCTCCTTCACGCTCGGCGACATCCACCCGCACGACGTGGGCCAGGTCCTCGACGAGCAGGGCATCGCGGTCCGGGTCGGCCACCACTGCGCCCGTCCCGTCTGCCTGCGCTACGGAATTCCCGCGACCACGCGAGCGTCGTTCTATCTGTACTCCACGCCCGGCGAGATCGACGCGCTTGTCGACGGCCTGGAGCACGTACGGAACTTCTTCGGCTGAGGGGCTGGCTCGGAGTGAAGCTGGATTCGATGTACCAGGACGTGATCCTGGACCACTACAAGCACCCGCACGGGCGCGGTCTGCGCGACGGCGACGCCGAGGTGCACCACGTCAACCCGACGTGCGGCGACGAGATCACGCTGCGCGTCAAGTACGAGGGCTCGCGCATCGCCGACGTGTCGTACGAGGGCCAGGGCTGCTCCATCAGCCAGGCCAGCGCGTCGGTCCTGAACGAGCTGCTCGTCGGCAAGGACCTCGCCGAGGCCCAGAAGATCCAGGCGGTGTTCCTGGAGCTGATGCAGTCCAAGGGCAAGCTGGAGCCGGACGACGCGATGGAGGAGGTCCTGGAGGACGCGGTCGCGTTCGCCGGGGTCTCCAAGTACCCCGCGCGCGTCAAGTGTGCTCTGCTGAGCTGGATGGCGTGGAAGGACGCGACGGCGCAGGCCCTGGGCGCCGGCGTGGACGCTGAGAGGAAGAGCGCATGAGCGAGAACGAGACCCTTACTACGAAGCCCGCTTCCGAGGAAGAGGTCCGCGAGGCGCTGTACGACGTCGTGGACCCCGAGCTGGGCATCGACGTCGTCAACCTGGGCCTGATCTACGGCATCCACGTCGACGACGCCAACATCGCCACCATCGACATGACGCTCACGTCGGCGGCCTGCCCGCTGACCGACGTCATCGAGGACCAGGCGAAGTCCGCGACGGACGGCATCGTCAACGAGCTCCGGATCAACTGGGTCTGGATGCCGCCGTGGGGCCCGGACAAGATCACCGACGACGGCCGCGAGCAGCTGCGGGCGCTCGGGTTCAACGTCTGAGTTCCCCGCCCGAGCGGTCCCGCTCCCGGGCTTGCGAGGCCCCCTGCGCCCTGTGGCGCGGGGGGCCTCGCCGCGTTCGGCGGCTCCTGCTTGTGTACAGGCGTACGCAACGATATGTACACTCGTACGCATGGGATACGGACTGCTGGCCGCGGCCATCGCGGCGGAGGTGGCCGGGACTACGGCCATGAAGTACAGCGAGGGGTTCAGCAAGCTGTGGCCCTCGCTGGTCACCGTGGTGGGGTACGTGCTGGCCTTCGCGTTGCTGGCGCAGACCCTGAAGACGCTGTCGGTGGGGACCGCGTACGCGATCTGGGCGGGGATCGGCACCGCCGCCGTGGCCGCCATCGGCATGGTGTTCCTGGGGGAGTCGACGAACCTGGTGAAGCTCGGCGGGATCGCCCTCGTGATCGCGGGCGTCGTCGTGCTGAATCTGGGCGGGGCCCACTGATGGCTCGCCGCTACGACCCCGAGCGGCGGCAGCGGATCATCGACGCGGCGCTGCGGGTCGCGGGCGAGAAGGGGATCGCGGGCCTCAGTCACCGGTCCGTCGCGGCCGAGGCCGATGTGCCGCTGGGCTCGACGACGTACCACTTCAAGACCCTCGACGACCTGCTGGTGGCGGCCCTGCGGCAGTCCAACGAAGGGTTCGCGCAGCTCGTGCGGGAGCGCGGGGTGCTCCAGGACCCGCACTCCGACCTCGCGGCCGAGCTCGCGGCCCTCCTCGGGGAGTGGGCCGCCCGCGGGCGCGAGGGTCTTGAGCTGGAGTACGAGCTGTATCTGGCCGCGCTGCGCCGCCCCGCGCTGCGGCCGGTGGCCGCCGAGTGGTGCGAGGGGGTCGGCGACGCGCTGCGCGGGCGCACCGACCCCGCCACCGCGCGGGGGCTGATCGCGCTCATGGACGGCATCTGCCTTCAGGCGCTGCTCACGGGCGGCGAGTACGACGAGGCGTACACCCGCGAGATGCTCGGCCGGGTCCTGGTCAACTCCCGGACGCCCGAAGGCGGGTGACCGCCCGCAGGGCCTCGTCGACGCTCGCCGTGACGTCCGTGACGGGGTACTGCACATGGCGCACCACCCGCTCGGCGTCCACGACCAGGGTCAGCCGCTTGAGGCGGCTCACGCCCGCCGCGCGGAACGTGGGCAGGCGCAGCGCCGCCGTCAGGGCCAGGTCCGCGTCCGACAGGAGCGGGAAGCGCAGGCCCTCCTTGGCGGCGAACGCCCGCTGCTCGTCGGGGCGTTGCGTCGACACGCCGCGCACGGCGGCGCCCGCCGCGGTGAACTCGGCGAGCCGGTCGCGATAGGTGCAGGACTCCAGGGTGCAGCCCGGCGCGCCGGGGATCGCCGACCAGCCGGGCGGATAGGCGTCCTTGCGGGCGTAGGCGCCCGGGAAGCAGTACAGGACGGTGTGCGCCGCGTCCGCCACCGGGTCGCGGGGATCGCCGTCGGCGGAGCCCAGCCGGAGCTCCGGTACGCGCGTGCCGAGGAGTTCGTGCACGCGCAGGGCCTCCTGCGAGGCCTGCGTCGGTGTCGTCGCTGTCATCTCTCCCTCTCCGAGGACCCAGGTGTCTCCCCAGTCCTGAAGGGCGATCAGGACCGGCAGCAGGGCGCGCCCGCGCGGCGTGAGGCGGTACTCGTGACGCGGCGGGCGGTCCTGGTACGGCACTCGGGTCAGCACGTCCGCGTCCACCAGGAGCCGCAGGCGCTCGGCGAGCACCTTGCGGGACAGGCCGAGTTCGCGCTGGAGCTCGTCGAAGCGGTGCACCCCGCGGGCCGTGTCGCGCACGATCAGCAGGGTCCACCAGTCGCCGACGACGTCCAGGGCCTGCGCGATGGCGCAGTGGGCGTCGCCGAGGCTCGTCCGCCGTGGCATGTCCCTCACACTCTCCCGGGGTCGGTGGGGCGTTGACCCGGAGCTTCGCATGCTGCCATAGTCCGTTCCCAAAAGGAACTCACTGTTCAGGGCAGGGGAGGCGACGCATGCCACGCGCGCTGCGTGACGTACCGAGGACCGTCTGGCTGCTCGCCGCCGGCCAGTTCCTCAACATGGTCGTGGCCTTCACCTTCGTGTACTTCTTCGTGTACCTGACGCACGAGCGCGGCCTCTCCGTCGCCCAGGCCGGACTGATCAGCGGCATCGGCGGGGCCGGGCAGGTCGCGGGGAACTTCACCGGCGGCTGGTTCGGCGACAGGTACGGGCACCGGCGCGTGCTGCTCGTCGGGTCGCTCGTCAGCGGCGTCGGAGTGCTCGCGCTGCCCGCCCTGCCGCTCGCCCTCCTGTACGTCGTGCCGGGCCTCGGCCAGTACGCGGGCGGCTGTGTGCGGGCCGCCAACGGCGCGCTCGTCGCCGTGACCGTGCCGGAGGGGGCGCGGCGGCAGGGCTTCGCGGTGATGCGGTTCGCGGCCAACGCGGGCTTCACCGCGGGACCGCCGCTCGGCGCCCTGCTCATCGCCCACTTCTCGTACGCCGTCCTGTTCGTCGTCGACGGGGTCGGCACGCTCGTCTTCGCCGTGTACGCCGCGCGCGTGCTGCCCGCGCGCGGGGCCGGGGCCGCGAACACCCCGGAGCCGGGAGGTCCCGGGGTGTTCGCGTCGCTGCGGCGGCGGCCCACCGTCGTCGCGCTGCTCGCCGCGATCCTCGTGACCGACCTCGTCTATCGGCAGCAGTACGTGACGCTGCCCGTCGACCTCGACCGGCACGGGCTCGGCACCGGCTTCTACGGCTGGCTCCTCGCGATCAACGGCGGGCTCATCCTGCTCCTGGAGCTGCCGGTGACGCTCGCGCTGCGCGGGTGGCGGCCGCTGCGGATCGTGGGGAGCGGGGTACTGCTCGTGGGGGCGGGGTACGGGGTGCTTGCGCTCGGCGTCGGCGCGGGGACCGCCGTCGCGATGATGGCGCTGCTCACGGCGGGGGAGATCCTCTACAAGACCACGGCCACGGCGTACGTCGCGGACAGCGCGCCCGCGCACGTGCAGGGGCGGTTCCAGAGCCTGTACTCCGGGGTCTCGGTGAGCGGGGTGGTGCTCGCGGGGCCGCTCGGCGGGGCGCTGTACGGGGTGGCGCCGGGGGCGCTGTGGCCGGTGTGCGCGGGTCTGGCAGGGCTTGCGGGGGTGCTGTTGCTGGGCACGGGGTGGCGCGCGGCCCCGGCCGACGGCCCCGCCCGGCCCGCGGGACGGCGGCCCGCGGCGAGCGCGAAGAGTGCCAGTTAGCGTCCGCGGGCCCGGCCCGGTTAGGTTTTCACCCATGACCGATACGACTGCTTCCCGCACCACCGGCGCCGTGGGCGCCGGGCTCGCCACCATCGCCGCCGACGGCACCGTGCTCGACACCTGGTTCCCCGCCCCCGAGCTCGTCGACGAGCCGGGCCCGGCCGGGAGCGAGCGGCTGAGCGCCGAGCGTGCCGTGGAGCTGCTCGGCGAAGGTGCCGCGAAGGCGATCGGCCCCGACGCCCGCCGCGGTGTGGAGGTCGTCGCCGTCCGTACGGTCATCGCGTCGCTCGACGAGAAGCCGCTGGACGCGCACGACGTCTATCTGCGTCTGCACCTGCTCAGCCACCGCCTGATCAAGCCGCACGGCGCGAACCTGGACGGCATGTTCGGCTTCCTGGCCAACGTCGCCTGGACCTCGCTCGGCCCGGTCGCCGTCGACGACCTGGAGAAGGTGCGCCTGAACGCCCGCGCCGAGGGTCTGCACCTGGCGGTGACGAGCGTCGACAAGTTCCCGCGCATGACGGACTACGTCGCCCCCAAGGGCGTGCGCATCGGCGACGCCGACCGCGTCCGGCTCGGCGCGCACCTCGCCGAGGGCACCACCGTGATGCACGAGGGCTTCGTGAACTTCAACGCGGGCACGCTGGGCACCTCGATGGTCGAGGGCCGGATCTCCGCCGGTGTCGTCGTCGGCGACGGCTCCGACATCGGCGGCGGCGCGTCCACCATGGGCACCCTGTCCGGCGGCGGCAACGTCCGCATCGTCATCGGCGAGCGCTGCCTGATCGGCGCCGAGGCCGGCGTCGGCATCGCCCTCGGCGACGAGTGCGTCGTCGAGGCGGGTCTGTACGTCACGGCCGGTACGCGCGTGACCATGCCCGACGGCCAGATCGTCAAGGCCCGTGAGCTGTCCGGCGCCTCGAACATCCTCTTCCGCCGCAACTCGGTCACCGGTGCGGTGGAGGCGCGGCCGAACAACGCGGTGTGGGGCGGTCTGAACGAGGTGCTGCACAGCCACAACTAGCACCACCCGCCCGCGTGGGGCGTCGTCCCGGCCGACCGGGACGACGCCCCACGCGCGTATGCTGCGCGAAACCGAGGGGAGATCCACATGAACACAACGGGAACGAAGGCGCTGGCCGCAGGGGGTGCGGCGGTCGTCGTGCTGATCGCCGGGTGCGGGCAGGGCGTGGCCAAGGACGCGGCCGCGAGCGCGGGCACGAAGCCCAAGGGGAGTCACAGCTATAAGCTCCAGCACACCGACATCCACTATGGCGGCCCCAAGAATCGCTTCGAGTCGCAGCTGAAGCTCCCGGACGGCCGCCGCGTGGCCATGCACTACCTGGACAAGAAGGGTCTGTACGTCCAGGACTACAGCCCCAAGGAACGCGGCTGGTCCAAGCCGAAGAACATCTACCGCACCAAGACCGACGTCTGCCAGGGCATCACGCTCAAGCACCGCGCCGGCACGGTCGCCGCGATCGCCGACTGGGCGCTGTACTGCTACGACGGCGAGCCCCCGCAGGAGTCGCTCGCCGCCGTCTCCACCGGCCGTCTGACGAAGTGGGACCGCCACCTCACCAGGAGCTTCGACGGCTGGGCCAAGGCCGACATCACCAAGAACGGCAAGCAGGTCACGTTCAAGTACAACTCGGACCGGCTGAAGTGGACCAAGGCGAAGGGCTTCCCCAAGAACCCGCTCTCGGACTGAAGCCCGGTCACCGCACCCGCCCCCGGACCCGCGTCGCAGCACAGGCATAGCGACGCGGGTCCACGCACGTCATCCACAGCAGAGGGGGCAGCGAGGCCGCCGGAGAAGAGAAGGTGACGATGGATGCCGAAAGCCAGGAACGCTTCCGGGAGTTCGTGGAGAGCAGGTCCGGCGCCCTGCTGAGGACCGCCGTCCTGCTCAGCGGCGGCGACCGGCACGCGGCGGAGGACCTGCTGCAGAACGCCCTGGTGAAGGTCGCCGACCGGTGGAGCAGGGTCGACGAGCCGGAGGCGTACGTACGGCAGGTCCTCTACCGGCAGCAGGTCGGCCGGTGGCGGCTGAAGTGGCCGCGCCGCGAGGTGGCCGTCGCCGAGCCGCCGGAGCGGCCGGGCGACGGCGGGGAGGGCGCCGCCGAACTGCGCGTCGTGATGCGCGGCGCGCTCGCCCGGCTCACCCCGCGCCAGCGCACCGTGCTCGTCCTGCGGTACTTCGAGGACCTGCCGGAGGCCAACGTGGCCCGGATCCTCGGCTGTTCCGTCGGCACGGTCCGCAGCACCACGCACCGTTCGCTCGCCCGGCTGCGCACACTCGCGCCCGAGCTGGCGGCGCTCGGCCGGGCACCCGCCGAGACCGCGCCGCCCCGTGGCATCTCACCTGTGGAGGTACGTCCGTGAACGTAGAGCAGCTGGTGCGCGAGGCGCTCCAGGAAGAGGCCGCGGCGGGCGGCACGGCACGGGGCGACCTCGCCGACCGCGTCCTGACCGCCCGGCGCCGCCGCAACCGGCGCGGCATCGCCGGAGCCGTCGCCGTGACGGCGGCCCTGGTCGCCGCGGCCGTGACGGTGCCGGAGCTTGGCGGTGACGCGGAGGCCGCGAGCCCGGCCAGCGCGTCGATCAACGGGGACGTGGTGGCGCACCCCGACCAGTCGCCGCCGCGCGACATGATCGCGGCCGGGAACACCGCCGTGTCCGGCTACTTCACCGGCCGCGCGGTCAAGCAGCCGGACGGCAAGGAGCTGTTCAGCCGCTACTACACCGTGCTCGACCAGAAGACGGGCAAGTACAAGGCCCTCGACACGAAGTGGGCCTGGGTCGACGTGGCCCCCGGGATGCGCACCGCCGCCGTCCTGGAGGGCGAACTGCCCGCCCGGCGCATCGGCATGCTCGACCTCATGACCGGGAAGGTGGAGCGCTGGATCCGCACGGACCGCCCGGTCGCGGGCGTCGAGTGGTCCCCGGACGGCAAGCGCCTCGTGGCGACCGCCTACAGCAAGAACCCCGACCGCATCGACCGCCCGCAAGCCAACCGCACCGGCTTCTACCTCGTCGACGCGGCCTCGGGCGAGGTCGGCCCCTTCCGGACGCTGCGGCAGCCGTCGTCGGGCAAGTGGGGCTACGACGGCAACTCGCGTGAGGACGTCGGCTGGAGCCACGACGGCACCAAACTCTACGTCGAGCGGCTCAAGCCCAGCAACGGCAAGTCCGACAACCGGGCCTGGTACACCACGTCCGGCGCGAAGACGGCCCCGCCCGCCGGGGAGCGGTTCGGCGGCTTGTCCGAGGCCGGTCTGTCGCCCGACGGGAAGCTCGTCGCGGTCAACGGCGACTCCGGCGGCTCGCCGCTCGTGAACCCGAAGACCGGCAAGAAGGTCGGCCTCGTCCCCGGCATGCAGCCGCTCGCCTGGGCCGACAGCAAGCGCCTCATCACCATCGGCTGCGACCCGAAGAAGTGCAGCGGCAAGAACGAGTTCCGCAACCAGCTGCTGCTGGTCACCGTCGGCAGCAAGAAGGCCGTGCCGCTGAGCGGCTTCCGCAAGGCGTCCGCCGACTACCTCGGGCGCTGGGTGCCGCTGACCGCCGCCCGCTGATCCGTCAGCCCCTCGCGCGCCGCCCGCGGCCCGCCGACCGCAGCACGGTCGGCGGGCCGCTTCCCTCCGCACGGGTGCCAACTCGCCCCGGAATGCGTCACCATGGCGGAAGCCAGGCGAACACGTCAGTCGCGTACCGCGTGTACAGGAGGCAGCATGAGGCTGGGCAAAGCACTCGCCACCGGAATCGCCGAGGAAGAGCCCCGCGGGAGCGCGGCTCCCGACGAAGAGAGCCCCGAACTCGTCCTCGACGCCGAAGAGCTGGAAGCGGCCGTCGCGCGAGAGGCGCCCGTCGGCCGATGAGTCCCCGGCTTCCCGAGGAACGCCCGAAGGAGCCGCCGACCGGATACAAGATCGCCCACCCGATGCTGTCCCACGACGGCACCCGGGCCGCCTTCACCGGCATCTCCCTGGGCGGCAGCCTGCCCTACGGCGTGCTCGACGAGGCCCGCTGCGCCTACGGCCGACGGCACCGGGCGCCGCACCGGCGCTGCGACTGCGGCTTCCACTGCGTGCACGCGCGCGCCGAGGCCGAGGGGCTGCTGTGCACCGCCGAGCACCGGTCGGCCGCCCTGCTGCGGGTGGCGGTGCTCGGCGCGTACATCCGCTTCGAACGGGGCTTCCGGTACGCGCGCCAGCGGGTCCGCGCGCTGACCGTGCAGCCCTGCGACTGCGGCGCGGCCGCCACCGGCCTCGCCGACGCGGGCTGGGGCAGGCCCGGCTGGCGCGCCCTCGAAGGGGTGTGCGGCCGGTGCGGGCGCGGCGGCGGCCGCGCGGCGGTGACCCTGGCCCGGTTCGCGGCAGCGGCGGGCGAGGGGCTGCGGGTGACCGCGGCCCCCGCGGTTCCCGGAGCGGTTCCTGCGGGCCTCGGCCTGCCCGAGCTGGCCGCCGAGGCGGCGCTGCTCCAGGCCCGGCTCGACTGGTTCCAGAGCGAGCTGGGGAGGCTGCGGAACCCGGACTAGACCGCCCGCGGGACCGGCCCGTGCGGCGCCCGGGCGCCGGTGGGGCGGACCGTGGCCGGAGTGCGCCGAGGGGTGTCGACGCCTCGTTGACGGAGCACCGGACTCCGCAGGACCCTCGGGCCATGACCTCGCATCCGTACGCGCGGTACGTCGCCGTCGGAGACAGCCGTACCGAAGGGCTCGGCGACGGTGACGAACACCGCGGCTACCGTGGCTGGGCCGACCGGCTCGCGGAGCTCCTCGCCGTCGGCCACCCGGACTTCTCGTACGCCAACCTCGCGGTGCGCGGCCGCGTCACGGAGCAGGTGAAGGACGAGCAGCTCGGACCCGCCCTGGCCCTGAAGCCGGACCTCGCCACCGTCGTGGCCGGGGTCGACGACCTGGTCGGGCCCGGCTACGACGCGGCCCGCACGGCGCGCGCCATGGAGGAGATGTTCGCCGAACTCACCGGGGCGGGCGCGTGCGTGGCCACCGTGACCATCCCCGACATCGGCCGCATCGCCCCGCTCGCCCGCCGCGCGCAGCCCCGCGTGATGGACCTCAACGCCCGCATCCGCGCGGCCGCCGACCGGCACGGCGTCGTCGTGCTCGACCTGTTCCCGCAGCGGATCACGGCCGATCCGCGGCTGTGGAGCCGCGACCGGATGCACGCGAGCCCGCTCGGCCACGCCCTGATCGCCGCGGGCGTCGCCGACGCGCTCGGCGTCCCCGGGTACGCGGACTGGGCCCGCCCGCTGCCGCCGCTCGCCCCGGTCTCCGCGCTCGGCGGCGCGGCCCAGGAGGTGCGGTGGCTCGCGGGCGCGGCGGGGCCGTGGGTGCGGCGGCGGGCCCGGCGGTGGCGCCTGCCGCGGAACGACGGGCACACCGCGAAGCGGCCCGGGCTCGACGTGGTGACGCTGTCGGAACGGGCTTGACCTCAACCTTGGTTCACCTTGGAACGTGGGACGTGCACGCCGCGCAAAGCGCGCCGTGCACCCCTACTGACCTCGGAGGACTCCGATGACGCAGCGCCTGACCACGCCGCCCGCCCCGCTCACCGGGGACGCCGGTCTGACCTTCTTCAGCACCTGGCGCGTCGGTACGCCCGAGCGGCAGCGGGCCACCGTCGACGCGATCGCCCGCGCCTGGGAGAGCCGGGAGTGGCCGCACGAGGGGCTGTTGTCGTACAGCGTGTACGAGGGCGTCGACGGCGACACCCTGATGCACCACTCGCAGTGGCGCGACGAGCAGGCCTACCAGGACTTCTTCGCGCGGGGGCGCGACGAGCGGAACGCGGAGATCGACGCGGCGGTGCCGGGGATCGTGCGGGTGGGGCTGACGAAGACCAGCCATTACCGGAGCGTGGGTCCGGGGGCGGGTGGCGGGGCCGTGCCGGAGGGCTTCACGACGGTCGAGGCCTCCTTCGAGGGGGAGGGCCTCGACCGTCGGCGGGCCTGGGCGGACGCCTCGCTGGCCGCCCTGGTGGATGTCCCCGGCTTGGTCGCGGCCCACGCCCACTTGAGCACGGACGGGACGCGTGGGCTCACGTATGCGGCGTGGGCCGGGGACGGCGTGGCTGTGGATGGCACCGTGAAGCGGTACCGGTTCGCTTTCGGTGTGGGGCCCCGCTGAGGTCCGTGGGGGGGTGTGCCCACCCGTTCCGCCCTCTGGGCGGACCAGCTGCCCACAGCGAGGCTCCGTAGCGTGTTACGGCTTGAAGCGGATGATCTGGGGGTCGTGGTCGCTGTTCTGGGTGGCGAACTCGGCGTTGATGTGGACGCTGTCGTAGGCGAAGCGGCCGACGCCGGGGCTGACCAGGATCTGGTCGAGGACCTGGGAGTTGCCCTGGTAGACGTAGGAGTAGCGCTCGGCGCGCGGCAGGGACTTGATGCCGGCGCGCAGGGCGCCGCCCGCCTCCAGGGCCTTGGTGGCCGGGGAGAACTCGAAGTCGTTGATGTCGCCGAGGACCACGACGTCCGCGTTCCGCTCGGTCGCGCGGACCTTGCGCACGAAGGTGTTGACCGCCGTGGCCTGCTTCACCCGCTGGACCTCGGAGGACCGGGACGGCGGCTGGTGGTGGGAGGCCAGGGACTCGTCGCCGCCCTTGGACGCGAAGTGGTTGGCGATCACGAAGACGGTCCTGCCGCGGAAGGTGAACTCGCCCGCGAGCGGCTTGCGGCTGTTGGTCCACGCCTCGTTCGCCGGGTCGATCCGGCCGGGCGAGTGGGTGAGGGCCGCGTGCTTGCCCTGGCGCACGACGTCCGTCGGCGTGGCCGCGCCGCCGCCGTCGCGGTCGGTGAACGACACGCGCTCGGGGTTGTAGAGGAACACCTGGCGGATGTTGCCGCCGGGCTCGCCGCCGTCCTTGTTGTTCTCCGGGTCGACCGAGCGCCACGCGTAGCGCGGGCCGCCCGCCGCGGCGATGGCGTCCGTGAACTTCTTCAGGGTCTGGTCGGCGGCCACCGTGCCGTCGTTCTTCGCGCCGTTGTTGTCCTGGATCTCTTCCAGGGCCACGATGTCGGGCGAGGCGAGGTTGGTGACGACGGCCTGGGCGAGCGCGTCGAACTTGGCCTGCGGGTCGCCCGGGTCCAGGTTCTCCACGTTGTACGTGGCCACGGCGAGCTCGCGCTCGCGCTGCGGCCGGGTCCGCTCCCGCTCCAGGCCCTTGCCCACGACCTCGCCGAGGGAGCGCGCGGTGAGCGTGTACCCGCCGAACTGGTTGAAGTCCAGCGGGCCCTCGGTGGTCCCGGTCAGGACGTCCCCGACGTCCGCCTTCGGGAACGGCCGCTCGGAGACCGGCGCCAGCTGCTGGATCTGGAGTCGCCCGGTGTTCTGCGCCTCGTACGAGCCGTAGCGCGCGCCCCCGCGCCGGGTGGTGTTCTCGTGCGGCTTCACGGTCACCCACAGCTCGTTGTACGGGTCGCTCGCGCCGACCACACGCGAGGAGCCGACGCGTACGTTCATGCCCTCGAGGGACTCGTAGAGGTCCAGGGCGTACGAGCGGGGCCGAAGCGGCAGCTTGTTGACGCTGTTGCCGTCGGCCGGGTCGCCGGCGGGCGCGTACGCGGACGGCACCGACTTGGCGCTGATCGTGACGGGGGCCGGCAGCGCGTTGCCGGACGACTCGACGGTCACGGTCGGCCTGGTGATCTGCGTGAGGGACTGGTTGCCGGAGTTCGCGCCGCCGGGCACGTACTCGGTGACCGTGCCGGAGACGCGGACCGCGTCGCCCGCCTTCACCGTCGGCGTCGCGCCGGTGTAGACGAAGACGCCCTCGCTGGTCGCGCGGTCGCCGTCCGCCTTCGGGTCCTGGATCCAGAAGCCCTTCGAGCCGTACGTCCGTACTCCGGTGACGATGCCCGGCACGTCGCCGACCTGCTGCCCCGCGAGCGGCGAGAGGCGGGTGCTGCCCTGGATGTCGTGCACGCGCACCTCGGCGCCGTCCGGCGAGGCCGTGGAGGAGGCCGCCGAGCTGGTCGCGGCGAGCAGACCGGCGGCGAGGGCGGTGGCGACGACCGTGCTCACGGCGGCGGTTCTGGGCATGCGGGATCGGGATATGTGGGACATCGAGGACTCCGGAAATCGGGGATGAGGGGCAGAGGGACACACGGCTCGGGGAGGTGGCGCTCTACGCGCGTCAATCTCCGGTGTGAGCAGGCGAGTTGTCAAGGCTGGAAGGGTGTCGTGGAGCTGTACGTCTTCTGGCAGGGACATGAACTGAGGCAAAGAGGGGCAAGCGCGGAACGCCGCGGGCGGGGTGCCCCGCAGGGGCGCGCCCCGTAGGGGCGCGGGGCTGTGACATCTGCGGCTCCGCCGCGTGGGCGCGACCAGCCACGACGAACTCGCAGACGAGGGATGGCGGAGACCTGGGTGGAGTGCCCTGTAGGGGCGCGGGGAACTGCGCGACCGGCCACGATGCACCCGCAGGCGACGGACGGGCTGATACCCGGCGGGGCACGGGCGGAGGCCCGGGGGTGGGGG
>NZ_JOJM01000078.1 GCF_000720325.1 Streptomyces sp. NRRL B-1347 | reverse complement strand
CGCATCAACCGCAACCCGCAACTGCCCTGGTCCTTCCTCACCCACACCGGCCTGACCATCCACCCACAACACCCACCGAACTTACGAAAAGATCAGTAGTGGTCGTTGCAGCACCCCAGTTCAAGGGGTGCGATGGACTTCGAGATCCGCAAGGTCCGGACGGCTCAGGGGCCCCGGAAGCTCCAGGCCGAGCGGGAGGAATACTTCCGGCTCGTGAAGGCGGGCTACAGCAACAGAGAAGCGTCCCGGATCGTCGGGGTGCACGAGCGCACCGGCCGGGAGTGGCGTAACGGCCGGTGGGACCCGCAGCGGCTTCGGCCACCGGCGGCTCAGGCCCGGCCCCGTCCGCGCCAGGAACGCGTCTACACCCCGCGGGCATCCGCTCCACGTGAGCGGGTGCCCGTGCCCGCGGAAGTACGCTCGCGCTACCTCTCCGAACGCGAGCGCATCCACATCGCCGACCGGCTGCGGGAGAAGGCAGCCGTCCGTGCCATCGCCGCCGAGCTGGGCCGCAGTCCGTCCACGATCAGCCGGGAGATACGGCGCAACCGCACCGACGGCACGCGCGGTCAGTGGCACTACCGCCCGTTCGCCGCCCAGGCCCGTGCCGAGTCCCGCCGTCCCCGCCCCAAGCCACGGAAGATCAGCCGAAACCCCGAACTTCGGGCGGCCGTCCAGGCGGGCCTGGACGAGCGGTGGAGCCCGGAGCAGATCTGCCAGGCTCTGCGCAGACAGTTCCCCGACCGGCCGGAGATGCACGTGGTCCACGAAACGGTCTACCAGGCGCTCTACGTGCAAGGGCGCGGAGCACTCCGCCACGAGCTGGCCGACGCCCTGCGCAGCGGACGTGCCCGCCGCAGACCTCACCGTCAGGCCAACTGCCGCAAGCCGCGCTTCACCGAGCCGATGGTCATGATCAGCGAGCGGCCCGCCGAAGCGGCCGACCGGGCCGTGCCCGGCCACTGGGAAGGCGACCTCATCATCGGCAGGAACAGTGGCTCGGCGATCGGCACCCTGGTCGAGCGCAGCACCCGCTACGTGATGCTCCTCCACCTGCCCGCCAACCACACCGCAGCCAGCGTCCATGACGCCCTGATCGAGACGGTACAGACGCTGCCCGCTCACCTCAAACGGTCCCTGACCCGGGACCAGGGGAGCGAGATGGCCTCGCACGGCTCCTTCACCGTCGCCACGGACATTCCGGTCTACTTCTGCGACCCCGCCAGCCCCTGGCAGCGCGGCTCGAACGAGAACACGAACGGTCTGCTCCGGCAGTACTTCCCCAAAGGCACCGACCTCTCCCTCCACAGCCGTGAGCACCTCGACGCCGTCGCCGCCCAGCTCAACGGCCGCCCACGCAAAACGCTCGACTGGGAAACCCCAGCCGAGCGCCTGCATAAACTGCTCGCGGCCTGATCAGACCAACCACGTGTTGCGACGAGCCCTAGAATCCGCCGAACTGGCCGGGCGGGGGCTTCGTCGTTTCCTCTTGAGGCTCAGCAGCTCCACGTTCCGCCAACACGGTTCACAGCGGGAAAACTCGGCCCCCGCCGTCGAGCACCCGTCCGTCCTGGTGCCGGGCCAAGCCGACGGCGAGCGTCTCGGCGAGCTCCGGCCCCGTCGAACAGTCGCCCGGCACATTCCGCAGCGCGCCGATCGACCGCAGCCTCGCCCCGACCTGCCCGGCCTCGACTACCGCCCTGCGCATCCGCAGCCTGCCGGCGCCGGCCTATCGGCCGTCCAGCCCAGCGGGCGGGGGTGGTGTCACGCAGGGGCGTGGAGCGGCGGGTGCTCGAGCACGCGGGGCTTGTACTCGACGAGTTGGATGCGGCCGTCGAAGGTGCGGTGGTCGGTCATGTCGAGGGCAACGTCGGGATAGCCGTCGTAGATGCGTTCTTCGCCCGTGGCCCCGGTGATCACCGGGAACATCACGACCCGGAAGCGGTCGACGAGTCCGGTTCGGAGCAGGGACCGGCACAGGCTGAGGCTGCCGATCGTGCTGAGGAGCCCGGAGCCGCTCGACTTCATGGCGCGGACCGTCTCGACGGCGTCGTCGCGGACGAGGGTGGAGTTGGCCCAGGTCAGTGGCTCCTTGAGGGAGGAGGAGAACACCACCTTGGAGGCTTGCGTGAGCTCGTCGACGGACGCCTCTTCTTCGGGCCTGAACTCGTCTTGGCCACTCGGGATCTCGCCTGCGGCGAAGCCTGACATCAGGCGGTAGGTGTTCGCTCCCATCAGGTAGGTGACCTCGGGCTGCTCGCCCAGCCAGGCGAGGTACTCCGGGCCCTCCAGGCCCCAGAATCCGGGCCATCCCTCTCCCGACGCATAGCCGTCGAGGGAGGTGATGAAGTCGACGAGAAGCTCCGACATGGCGGTGTCCTTTCCTGGGGTGTCATGAGCTTGGACCGGCCGGGAGCCATAAACTCATCGGCCGCGCGGTGGAGTAACGAGAAATCCCATGACGCTGCGGCCGATCAGGCCAGTGGAGCGGCGCTGCTCGGGCGGGCCCGGAGGGCCGGTTCAGTGAGGGTCCTCGGCCACGCCTGGAGCTGTGCCGCACCGGCCACTGCACGCGGGCTCCGACTTCCCTTGGCGCCCTTCCTGTGAGCCCTTGCGCGGGGCCTGGGAGCGCGGCGCGGCGGTGCCGGGCACGCGGCGTCTCCGCGAGCCGCTCAACGGCACGGAACAGGGTTCGCGCCATTGAGCGTGAGCCTGACGCTGGGGTCCCTGGCCGACAGCGTCCGGCTGCGCAAGGCCGACGGACCCACCGCATGGCGCGTCCTCGAACAGCTCCGGCAGAGTGCGAGAAGGATGCAGGCCGACGTCATGAACCTCGGCGGGGAGACCGCCGACGGTCTCATCCCGCGTTTGCCGCTGCTCGACGAGTTTCCGGTGAAGGCGCGCGCCCTAGATACGACTGTTCGCCGACGTCGGGGAGTCGCCCCGGCCCCCGTGCGGGGACGCGACCGTGGCTCCGGGCGCCTCTCGACACCTTGGTAACAACTGTTACCATACATGGTATGGCGAAGACACAACTGGGCGCACGCGTGGATCAGGACATCGCGGACCTGGCGAAGAAGCGGGCCGCCGACCTGGGTTTGAGCATCGGCGACTACCTGGCCCGGCTGGTGCAGGAAGACGCCAGCGGCCTGCGCGCGCGGGCGGTGGGCGCGGCCGCCGGGTTCCTGGCCGACCACCAGGCCGTCTTCGACGAGGCCGAGCAGTCCGCCTCACAGCCTTCCCGGGGAGCGCACGCGGCCTGATGGAGCTGCACATCGACGTCTCCTGGATCCTGCACGTCACCGAGGCCGCCGGGGCCAACGATCCGGCCCCCGACGACTACGGCGTCCCCATCGCAGCCGTCGCCCGCCACCGCGCCGAGCTGTTCGAACAGCCCGTCTACGACGGCCCCTACGCCAAAGCCGCCGCCCTGGTCCACACCCTGGGCCGCTGCCGCTGGCTGGAACGCTCCAACCTCGCCGTCGCCGCCGCCACCGGCGTCATGTACCTCGAAGCCGCCGGAATCACCGTCAAACCCACCCGCGAACACGCCACCGCCCTCAAAGACCTCCTCCTGGACCCCACCTGCACGGCCAGCAGAATCGCCGCACTGCTACGGACCTGGCCCACCACCACCTGAACCAGCGGCCGCCCAGCGCCCCAGCGCGGGCCACCCATCTTCTCGGCACCCGTCGAGCCAGCCGTCCTCCCGGGCAGGATCGTCTCCTCCGCAGTCGCGGGCCGACTCGGTGGCGGTGAGTGGTGGCAGCTTGCGGTCAGGCCGGGGGCCTGGTTTGGGGAGGTGGGGCGGGGCGGTTGCCGGTTGTTGACAGAACGTAGCTCTGTGTGCACCTTCTCTGCCTACAGTCGGCCAGCAACTCGGTGAGAGAAAGGGATCGCTGGCATGACGAATCACAAGCTGGGGCGGCGCATTGGGGTCCTTGCCGCTGTTGTCACGGTGACGGCGGGACTGGCCGGTACCGCTAGCGCCTCCTCCCCCGCGGTTCCGCGGGCGGGGCAGGGCGCCGCGGCATCGGCCGGCTCAACCCGCTGGAGCACTACGGCCCGGCGCCGGACGAGGACAGCTTCACCCTCTTCCAGCGCGACCTGCGCGCGGGCCTGCTCGACGAGGTGAGCGGCCTGCGGGTGGAACACGTCATCGCCCTCCGGGACGTCGGGGCCACCGTCGACCACGTGCTGCGCACGATGAAGGAGTGACCATGCAGGCGTACGGCAGGCACCCCGAGTACACCGATGACGATCTGCGGCGCGAGCTGGTCACCGCGAAGGACCGGCTCGCCTCCGCCGTGGCGGACGGGGCCGCGGCGCAGCGGCGGGTGTTCGAGGCGGTGCTCGACCAGGTCGCGGACAGGACATCCTCGCCCTGAAGGACGTGTTCGTGAACAATGTCCGGGTCATGCGGAAGTTCAAGCCGGGCTTCTTCGACGGTGACGTCCTTTTCTTCGCCGCGAACCGCATGTCGGCAGAGGACCGTAAATCCCGGCTGAATGTCAGCTTCTGGCAACCGTTCATCGGCGGTCACGTCGATGTCCACGCTATAGAATCGACGCACGGAAATCTGATGACGGATGCCTCGCACGTCGCCCGTATCGGCCGTGTCCTCGCGGACAGGCTGGAAACCCCCTCCGGAATTGAAATCTCTGAAGCAGGAGTCGCCGAATGAGCACCAACCCTTTCGAGGACCCCGAGGGCACGTATCTGGTCCTGGTGAACGACGAGGGCCAGCACTCCCTGTGGCCGTCGTTCGCCGATGTCCCGGCGGGCTGGGAGACGGCCCTGGCCGAGACCACCCGTGACACGGCCCTTGAGTACATCGAGACGCACTGGACCGACATGCGCCCGAAGAGCCTGGTCAACGCCATGGAGGGCGCCGCGGCGAGCTGAGGCCCGCCCCCTGGGGCAGTTGACGCAGGACCGTCACGGCCCGTCCACCGGAACCCCCGGTGGGCGGGCCGTGCCGGTGGGCCCGGCGGTGCGCCGGGCCACAGGACCGACGACGGAACAGGCAGGACAGGAAGGGAGGGGCAACGCGATGCCCGTCATAGCGGTGAACGGCATCCGGCTCCACTACAAGGAGGCGGGATCGGGCGAGCCGGTCGTGCTCGTCCAGGGCACAGGGGGCGGCCACACGACGTGGGAGCTCCACCAGGTACCCGATCTGACCGCCGCGGGATACCGGGTGATCACCTTCGACAACCGCGGCATCCCGCCCAGCTCGGAGTGCGCCGACGGCTTCACCCTCGCCGACCTGGTCGGCGACGTCGCCGGCCTGATCACCCGGCTCGGCCTCGGCCCGTGCCGGGTCGTGGGCACCTCTATGGGCGCCTTCGTCACCCAGGAACTCGCTCTCGCCCGGCCCGACCTGGTCAAGCAGGCGGTGCTGATGGCGACGCGCGGGCGCACGGACGCGCTGCGCCGGGCGATGACGCTCGCGGAGATCGAGCTGTACGACTCCGGGGTGCGGCTGCCCGCGCGGTACGCGGCCGCGATGCGCGCCCTGAAGTCCCTGTCGCCGCGCACGCTCAACGACGACAGCGGCCTCACCGACTGGCTCGACCTGTTCGAGCTGTCCGCGCACCCCGGGCCCGGCCAGCGGGCCCAGTACGAGATCAGCAAGCTGGACGACCGGCTCGCGGCCTACCGCGGCATCCGGGTCCCCTGCCATGTGATCGCCTTCGCCGACGACCTGGTCACCCCGCCGCAGCTGGGGCGCGAGGTCGCGGACGCCGTGCCCGACGCGACCTTCGAACTCGTCGCGGGCTGCGGGCACTACGGCTACCTGGAGGACCCGGCCACGGTGAACAAGAGCATCGTGGACTTCTTCGCGCGGGCCGCGTAACCCCCGCGCAAAGCGAAGGGCACCCGGCCTGTGCGGCCGGGTGCCCTTCGCTTTCCAGGGGTGCGGGGCAAGGGGGGAGGGAGGGGGCCTCCGGGGGTGTAGGCCGCCCTCCCTCCCGCTCAGGGGGACCGGGTGTCAGTACTCCGGTCCGGGGCGGTCGCCGTAGGGCTGGTTCCGCGGGTCGTGCTGGGCGGGCTGCTGCGGCCAGTAGGGGCCGGGCTGCTGCTGGTAGGGCTGCTGGGGCGCCTGGTACGGGGCCTGGTGCCGGTGGTGCTGCTCGGTGTAGCCGGAGTGGTCGGGGTGATCGGTGTAGTACGCCTGCTGCTCGGGGGTGTAGGGCGGCGCGTACTGCTGCTGGGCCTGCTGGGGGACGTACGGGTCCTGGTGGGTGTCCGCCCGGCGCCGGGCGTAGCCGGTGTGGTCCGTCCGGGGCGCGTGGGACGCCTGGCCCGGGTAGGAGGCGGTGCCCGCGGCCACCGGCTGCCGCGCCGTGGCGGTGGTGCGGCCCGCGTGGGCGGGCACGGCCGTGCTCCGGCCGCGGCTGCGCAGGCCGCCCGGCCACCAGTTGCGGTCACCGAGGACCGTCATCAGGGCGGGCAGGACGAAGATGCGGATGACGACGGCGTCGATAAGGATCGCGACGGCGAGACCGACGCCGAGCTGTTTGAACTCGACCATGCTCAGCGTGCCGAAGATGGAGAACACCCCGACCATGACGACGGCCGCGCTGGTGACGACGCCCGCGGACTTCACGATGCCGTCGCGCACCGCGTCCTTGGTGGACATGCCGCTCTCGGCGGCCTCACGGATCCGGCTGACGACGAAGACGTGGTAGTCCATCGACAGGCCGAACAGGACCACGAAGAGGAACAGCGGCAGCCACGACACCACCGCGCCGCTGGACTGGAAGTCGAGCAGCTTCTCCGCCCAGGTGTGCTGGAAGACGGCCACCAGGACACCGAAGGAGGCGGCGGCGGAGAGCAGGTTGAGCCCGATCGCGGACAGGGCGATGGCGGCGGAGCGGAAGATCCCCGCCATCATGACGAGGGTGAGCAGGAGGACGAAGCCGATCACGTACGGCAGGCGTTCCTCCAGGTGCGCGGTGAAGTCCACGCTCTGCGCCACCTTGCCGGTCACGCCGTGCTCCGCGCCGGGCACCTCGTCGAAGGCCGCCGGCACCCAGGAGCGCAGGGTGTCCAGGGATGCGCGGGCGCCGTCGCTCTTGGGCGTGTACGGCGTGCCGATGTCGAGGGTGTGGACGCGGTGGTCGGCGGACTCGCGGAGCTTGGGCTCCTGGTCGTGCGCGAACAGCTTGTCCTTCTCCACGCGCCGCGCCAGGTCGCGCAGCGCGGACTTGACCTCGCCCGCCTGGTCGGCGGAGGCCCGCACCGCGACCTGGTGCACGGTGCCCTTGCTCGGGAAGGAGTGGGTGAGCCGGTCCATGGCGCGGACCACCGGGATGTCCCGCGACAGGTCGTCGGAGCCGGGCTGCTTGAGCTTCATGTCCAGGGCGGGCAGGGCGGCGAGCAGCAGCACGACGACGGAGAGCACCAGGGTGAGGGCGGGCCGCCCGAGCGCGGGGCGCAGCAGCGCGGGCCACACCCGCGACTCGCCGGAGCGCATCGTCAGCCGCCACAGGAAGGGGATCTTGGGGCGGTCGACCCAGCGGCCGAGCTTGGCGAGCAGCGCGGGCAGGACGGTGAGCGAGGCGATCACGGCGACCGCGACGACGATGATCGAGCCCGTGGCGAGGGAGGCGAAGGTCGCCTCGTTGGCGAGGTAGAGCCCGGCCATGGACACCATGACGGTGATGCCGGAGACCACGACGGTGTGCCCCGAGGTCTCGGCGGCGATCTCGATGGCGTCGTGGTGGGACTTGCCCTTCTGCCGCTCCTCGCGCTCCCGCTTGAGGTAGAAGAGCGAGTAGTCGACGCCCACGGCCATGCCCATCAGCAGGATCACGTTGCTGATCGCGCTGGTGGCGGGCAGCAGGTGGGAGGCGAGGGAGGACAGGCCCATCGCGGCGCCGACGGCGGACAGGGCGAGCACCACGGGCACGCCGGCCGCGATGAGGGCGCCGAACACCACGAGCAGGATGAGCAGGGTCATCGGCAGGCTGATGAACTCGGCCTTCTGGAAGTCCTTGCCGAGGGTTTCGGTGAGTCCCTTGGCGGTGGAGCCGGTGCCGACCTGTTCGACGCGCAGGCCCGGGTGGGCCTGTTCGGCGGCGGCGCTCTGGTCGAGCAGCGGCTGGATGCGCTGGTCGGCGTTCTCGGCGTCGCCCTTCATGACGACGGGCACCAGCATGGCGAGGCCGTCATCGGAGGCGACGGGCGCGCCGACCGAGGCGACGCCGTCCAGGCTCTTCATCCGCCGCTGGACGTCCGTCGCGGCCGCCCGTGCGGCCTTGACCTGGAGTTTCCCTCCTTCCTTGGCAGTGATCAGGACGCTTTCCTCGGGCTGCTCGCCGAAGTCGCCGTCGGCCACGATCTTGCCGGCGCGGCCCGATTCACGGACGCCCGACTCGTCGTCACTGATCTTGTTGGTTCCGGCCGCGCCGCCCAGGAAGAGGCACAGCACGACGAACGCGGTCCACAGACCGATCGCTGACCACGGGTGGTTGGCGCTCCACCGTGCGATCCGCACTGTCGCTGGATTTTTCCTCAACGCCGTTTTCCTTCCGTACACGGCTCGTCACCACTCAGTCGATTGGTTCGACACGGATCACGCTAGTTTCCGGGGTTCGGCAAAGGACAGGCAGCAATCCACCTGATACCCCGGGAAAAACCCCATGCGGACCCTGAAGAAAACTTCCAGTCCGGTCTGGAAGCTTCCCGCCACACAAATACGATGAAACCTTGACGGCTTCGAATCCGGCCAGCTACGTTTCTGGCGAGACGAAGCGCGGTGCCCTGCTCGGGGGGAGCAATCCGCACGCTGCCTTCCCCACCCCTTTTCCGGCTCTCGCCACGGCGCCTTTCCCTGCTCTTTCCCGGCGTCAGCGAGTGCGTCCCCATTGTCGCGCAGAAACACAGATGAATACGCCGCGCAAGGTGACAAGAAGATGCCAGATCGCGTTATCGATGAAGGGAAGAAAATGGAAACCCTGGTGCTGAATCAGCAGCATGTTGCCAAGCTGGTGGGCAACAGCGGCCGGGACCACCTCATGGACCTGATGATCGAGAGGCTGCGGGCGGCGTTCACCGCCGACAGCCCGGGCGTCACGCCCGCACGGGAAGGCTTCCTGCGGTGCCCCGGCGACACCGGGGTCCTCGAGTGGATGCCCCACCACCAGCCGGGCGACTCGGTGACGATCAAGACCGTGGGGTACACCCCGTCGAACCCGAACGAGCGGCGCCTGCCGACGATCATCGGCTCGCTCGCCCGGTACGACGACGTCACCGGCAGCCTGGTGGCGATCAGTGACGGCATCCTGCCGACCGCGATCCGCACGGGTGCCGCCTCCGCGATCGCCAGCTCCCTGCTCGCGAAGGCGGACAGCGAGGTCCTCGGCCTGGTGGGCGCCGGCGCCCAGGCGGTGACGCAGGCGCACGCCCTCAGCCGCGTGTTCCCGCTGAACGAGATCCTCGTGTACGACGTCGACCCGGAGCACGCCGCGTCGTTCGCGGACCGCGTGGAGTTCCTCGGCATCGACGTACGCGTCGTGGACCTGGCCGAGCTGGAGGCCGCCGCGGACATCATCTGCACGGTCACGTCGGTCGGTGTCGGCGAAGGGCCGGTCCTGCGGGGCGAGAACCTGAAGCCGCACGCGCACATCAACGCCATCGGTGCCGACCTGATCGGCAAGTTCGAGCTGCCGCTGGCGCTGCTGAAGTCCGCGTTCGTCACCGTCGACCACGTCGCCCAGTCACTGCGCGAGGGCGAGGGCCAGCAGCTCACCGAGAACGACCTCGGCCCCGAGCTGATGGCCCTGTGCGCCCGCCCCGAACTCACCGAAGGCCTGCGCGAGCGCGTCACGGTCTTCGACTCCACCGGCTTCGCCCTGGAGGACCACGTCGCCCTCGACGTCCTCATCGAGCTCGCCGAGGAGGCGGGCCTCGGCGACCGCGTGCACCTGGAGCACCTCCCGGCGGACGCCCTTGACCCGTACTCCTTCCGGTAAGGACACCCGAGCCCCCCCACGCATCCCCCCACATCCCCCACAGCGCGGTGTGCCCCCGGCCGGACGGCCGGGGGCACACCGCACGAGTGCGCCCGCCCGGACGACTCGGGCGGGCGCGGGCGGGAACGGGTGGGGCGCGGAAGCCTACGAGCCCAAGTACCGCAGCACGGCCAGGACCCGGCGGCTGTAGCCGGTGGTGTGGGACAGGTCCAGCTTCTCGAAGATCGTGTTGGCGTTCTTCTCCACCGTGCTCTGGGCGATGCTCAGCTTCTGCGCGATGGCCGCGTTGGTGTGGCCCTGGGCCATCTCGGCGAGGACCTCGCGTTCGCGCCGGGTGAGTTTGCCGAGCGGGTCGACGTGGGTGGTACGGGCCAGGAGCTGGCGGACGACTTCGGGGTCGATGGCGGCGCCGCCCGCGTGCACGCGCTCCAAGGACTCCAGGAACTCCTCGACTTGGGCGACCCGGTCCTTCAGGAGGTAGCCGACGCGCGCGGAGTCGGTGGTCAGGAGCTGGGCCGCGTAGTTCTTCTCCACGTGCTGGGAGAGCACGAGCACGCCGATCTCCGGCCAGCGCGTGCGGATCTCCAGGGCGGCCCTGATGCCCTCGTCGGTGTGCGTGGGGGGCATCCGGATGTCCGCGACGATCAGGTCCGGGGTGTGTTCCTCCGTGGCCTTTATCAGCGAGACTCCGTCGCCGACGGCCGCGACGACCTCATGGCCTTCCTCGGTCAGCAGCCGCACGAGCCCTTCGCGCAGCAGGATCGAGTCTTCGGCGAGGACTATGCGCACGGGAGCTCCGCAGTGATCGTGGTGGGTCCGCCCAGGGGGCTGTGGACGTGCAGGTCGCCGTCGAGCGCGGCGGCCCGGCGGCGCAGCCCGGACAGGCCGCTGCCCTCCGGGTCCGCACCGCCGCGGCCGTTGTCGCGGACCTGGATGACGACCTTGCCGCGGTCCCGGCCGACGCTGACGTCGATGCGGTCGGCACCGGAGTGCTTCGCGGCGTTCGTCACGGATTCGGAGACGACGAAGTAGGTGGCCGTCTCGGTGCTCTGGGGCAGCTTCTCGGTGAGCCGGAAGTCGATGTGGAGCGGGATGCTGCACCGCTCGGCCACTCCGGCGAGCGCCTCTTCGAGGCCGAGGCTGTCGAGCGCCGACGGATAGGCGCGCCAGGCCACTTCGCGCAGTTCGCCGAGGACTTCCCGCGATTCGATGTGGGCCTGCTGGAGGAGTTCGGCGGCCTTGTCGGGGTTGCGGTTGGCGCGGCCGAGCAGCATGGCGAGCGCCACCAGGCGCTGCTGGACGCCGTCGTGCAGGTCGCGCTCGATGCGGCGGCGCTCGACGTCGACGACCTGGACGATGCCGGCGCGGCTCGCGGCGAGTTCGAGGACGCGCCGTTCGAGGAGTTCGCGGTCGGAGGGGCCGAAGCAGCGCCGGGCGAGCCGCTCGTCGAGCCCGGCCAGCGAGACGAGGCCCTGGACGTCGAGGAAGAGCAGCGCGCTGCCGAGCAGCACCTGCCCGAGGAGTTCGCCCGCGCTTATGGTGCCGCGCACCGCTCCGTACGCGAGCAGCCCCGCGAGCACCACGCCGACGCCGAGCAGTCCGACCACGGCGGCGCTGACCGGCCCCATCGCGATGCGGGACGCGAGGTAGGGCAGGTCCTTGCGGGCGTCGTGCTCGGAGGGGTAGGTGTCGGCGAAGAACGCCGAGCGCCGCCACCGCTCGATCGCGGTCAGGCGCCCGGCCCCGGCCCGCAGCAGCCTCAGGGCGCCGGGCCGGGTGCGCGGCCACAGCAGGGCCACGCCGAGCCCGAGGCCCGCGGTCAGGAAGTACAGGAGGGCGAGGAAGCTGGTGGCGATGCCGAGGAGCAGCCCGGCCGCCCTGCGGCCGAAGGGCGCGGGCGCCTCCGGCTCGGACCCCACGCCCTGCGGGTTCATGGCCCGGGCGAGGGCCTCGGCGTAGGACGGGTCCTCTGGCACGGTGCCCGACCCTAAGGGCGGGGCGCTCGCCCTGACAACATCGCCCGGTACGGCGGAGGCGGGCCTCGCGGAGGTGGTGTCCCGACCCCCGGCGGGCACGTCGTACGCGGCGGGTGCCCCCCGCACGGTGGACGCGCCTGACGCGCCGGGCAGGGCCGGCGCGTCAGGCGTCGTGACGGGTTCGACGGTCATTCACGACCTCCGGTGTTGGGCGGCGCGGCCGGCCCGCGCCTTGTTCATGCGCCGTACGGCGAACGTGATCACGGCGACCACGACGAGCAGCAGGACGACCTTCGACAGCACGCCCACGTAGTTCTCGACCAGCTCCCACTGGTCGCCGAGCCAGTAGCCGGCCATCACGAGGATCGCGTTCCAGATGAAGCTGCCCGCGGCGGTCAGCGCGAGGAACATCGGCATCCGCATCCGCTCGATGCCGGCGGGCACCGAGATCAGGCTGCGGAAGATCGGCACCATGCGGCCGAAGAACACCGCCTTGGTGCCGTGCTTGGCGAACCAGGCCTCCGTCCGCTCCAGGTCGGCGACCTTCACCAGCGGCAGCTTGGCCCAGATCGCGTACATCCGCTCCCGGCCGATCAGCGCGCCGATCCAGTACAGCGCGACCGCGCCGACCACGGAGCCGAGCGTGGTCCAGAACAGGGCGGAGGCGAGGCTGAGCACGCCCTGACCGGCGGCGAAACCGGTCAGCGGCAGGATCACCTCGCTGGGCAGGGGCGGGAACAGGTTCTCCAGAGCGATGGCCGCTCCGGCTCCCACACCGCCCATCTTGTCGACGAGGTCGGCGGCCCACCCGGCGATGCCGCCGGCGGGCGCTTCGGACAGGGCCAGGGTCGCGGTCGCGGACTGCATAGAACACCTCGGGTGGGCAGGAAGCGGAAGAGGCGGTCGAGCCGCCCCGCTGACTGCTCTCAACCCTAGAAAGTGCAGATCAGCGCCACTACGAGGGAAACCACCGACCTTCTTCAAGCCGACCGCAGCCGGACCCCGAAGAAAACCACACCCTCGCGGGGCAGAAGACCGGACCGCCGCGCACGCGCCACCACCGTGGACGGACGGACGGGCCCTGCCGTGACGGAGGGGAACGATGGGACACAGCCGACTCACACACCGGACCCGCTCCTTCCAATCATGACGGGCTCCAGCAGGCAGGGATGCCGCCCCCGTGCCCCACGCGGGCGGCGCGCCTTGGGACGGCTGAGCGGCAGCGCTCAGCCCGGTCGGTAGCGGCTCAGATCCCACCGAGCGCACCCATCCGGGAAACCATACCGTTAAGTCTGTTTCTCTGCATCCACAGGACCGGATTGATCCGCCCCGGTCGACCGGGGCCCTCCGGCCCTGCCTGCACGAGCGCCGACACACGGGCGACCTGCGCACTGCGTCGTCCGGACCCGTCAGGCGCCCGCCCAAACGGCCGCCGAGGCCTTCGAGCAGTGCGGCTACGCCCAAGACCAGGCTGGCGGAGATCAGTTCCAACGCCGGGGTCAGCCCCGGCGCGCTGCACTTCCACTTCGAGAATAAGGCGGCGGTCGCCGGCACGGTGGAGACCACGGCGGCCACGACGCTGCGCCGCACTGCGGCCGAAGCCACAGCAGGCGGCCGACAACGCCCTGCAACGGCTCATCGGCACCTCGCGGGCGCTGGCCGAGCGGCTGTGCGATGACGTGGTGGCCCGCGCCGGGTATCACCTGAGCTGCGAGACGAGCGACGGCACCAATCTGACGCTGCGCGGCGAGTGGTACCGCTGCGTCCAGCGAATGATCACCGACACGGCCGCCGAGAACCTGCTCGCCGAGCATGTCGCCGAAGAGGACGCGGTGGCCTCGATCATGGCCGCGACCGTCGGGTTCGAGATGCTCGGGCGCACGGATCCGCAGTGGCTCTCGGCCGATGTGCTCGACCGGTTCTGGCGTCTGCTGCTGCCGTCCTTGGTCACGGCTGAGGCACTCGCCACTCTGGACACCCTGTCACCGGGCCGCGCCGACACAGCATACGAAGCAGGCACGACCGAGCCGGGCGGCGCCCCGCGGGACCACAGCACGGTGGCGGTGGTCCCGCGGGAGGCTGGATCGGAGTGGGTGCCTTCGGCGTTACGCTGCCCCGGCGGCGCCCGGTGGCGCAGCCGGGGCGCGGGCGGTCAGGCCGCGTGTGGTCCTTGCCCTACGAGGTCAGCATGTTCGTGTCGGCGACCTAGGGGTACAGCGGCCAGTCCTGCGCTGTCCGTCCTTCGGCGAGGGCGGGCCAGTGCTGCTTCGCGTCCCGTGAGACACGCGGGTCGGCCAGGCAGCGCTCCACGTACTCCGCGCGGACGACCGCCCAGGCGACGACGCCACCGGGCAGTTCCATCTCGACCGCGGGCCCCTGCTCGCTGAGCGGTGCCGCTTCCCCCGCGAGGTCACCGCCGGCGACGGCCAGGGCGTAAGGGCACAGTGCGTGCCCTTCCCATCAGTGCACGCACTCCGTTCGGTTCGCCATGAGCCGCGTTCCAGAACGTGCGCACGAGGACCCTGTCCGCCCTCTCCCCTGTTGGCTGATGGTGCGTCAGCCAACCTCACCCGACGTGTGCGGGCTCGGGCTCTTCCTGTTCCTGATGGAGTGCCATGGCGGCCTCGTACACACGCGCCGCCCGGCCCCGGGAGAAGTCCATGCGGACGAGGACTCCCGGAACCATGATCGACGCCAGGAGGTGCTGGAGCACCTCCGTCGCACTTTCGACGATGTCTGCGTGGTCCGTCATGATCTTCGAAAGGACCTGGGCACCGGTGAACGCCCCGATGAACATCCGCGCGGCGACGTCGACGTCGACGTGCGGCAGGAGCTCACCGGCGGCCTTGGCCCGGGCCAGCAGGGCGGTGTTGTGGCTGATCCACGCCTGCATGGGGACCCGGCGATCCAGGACGCTCTGCAGGGCGCCTTGCTCGACGGTGAGGCGCACGCTGCCGCGCACCATCGGCTCGTGCAGATACAGCAGATGAGCCAGGAGCAGGGAGGCGTCGAGCCCCTCCTGCATGATCAGGTCCTGCTCCGGCACGCGCAGCGCGGTCATCTGATTGGCGAGGACCGCCTGGGCGAGCTCTTCCTTGGACGCGAAGTGGAAGTACAGGGCACCTTTGGTCACGCCGGAGCGCTTGAGGATCTCAGAGATCGTGGCCGCGTCGTACCCGACCCGGTCGAACACTTCGGCCGCGGCCACCAGGATCTTCTGCCGCGTCCTGACAGCTCGTTCCTGTCGGACCATCATTCACACCTCCGCCCCGAACTACTTGCACTAAACAAACCGCAAGGTTCGTATTCTACCATCGCCAACGTCCCCCGCCTTCTCGAACCCCTACGGACCACGATCGATCACGACCCTCCATCACCCAGTGGCGACACCCCCGGCCGGGAGCGGCAACAGCCCAAAAGACCGGTTAGTCGGTTTCTCGCGCAAGGGGCGGTCGCCAGCTCTGCGCCTTCCTGTGCATCCCGTGAGACATCGCACGTTCCCAATAGCAACTGCCGTTACAGGAAAGGGCCTTGAGAAGCAGACCGGTTGGTACGTATCTTACGAGTTGGGCCCCTGACTCCGGGGCCCCCATCGACGGGGGAGGTCCCCTAACCTTGTTGACGTCTGAGAAGGACTCCCGTGGGACGGCGCGGCCGACCCAGACCCAGAGATCCGACCGCGCGACCGATCGGCCCGCCCTCGATCCGACAGTCACCGAACTGACCGGCCTGCTCTTCGACCGGCACGACCGGGAGCAGGTCCACGCTCCCTGGCGCGAGCTCATCTCCGGCGCGGCGTTCGCCCCGCGCCCCGAGCTGCCCTACGGCGAGCGGGCGGCACTCTCCTACCAGCGGCTGCACCTGGTGAACGACACCCTGGCCAACCCCGAGGAACTGGCCCTCGACGCCCGCAGGCTCGCCGCCCTGCACGAGTGGACCGGCGTGGTCGACAGCGGCCTGACCACGCTCGCCGGGATCCACTACAACCTCTTCCTCGGCAGCCTCCTCGACCACGACACCCACCGGCGGGACGTGTCCCGCTACACCAGCCTGGACCGCACAGGAACGTTTCTGTGCACGGAACTCGAGCACGGCAACGACGCGGCGGCCCTGCGGACCACCGCCGTCCTGGACCGGGCGACCGGCGGATTCGTCCTGCACACCCCGCACACCGGTGCCCAGAAGTTCATGGCGAACACCAGCGCCGTCGGCGGCCCCAAGTCCGCGGTGGTCGCGGCCCGCCTGCTCGTCGACGGCGAGGACCACGGCGTCTTCCTGTTCCTCACGCCGCTCAGCGACGACATGGGCCCCCTGCCCGGCATCACCGTGCGCCCGCTGCCGCCGCGCCTGGGCAGCCCGGTCGACCACTGCCTCACCTCCTTCAACCACGTGTCGCTGCCGCGCACGGCCCTCCTCGAGGCCGATCACGGGCGGCTGACCCCCGAAGGACAGCTCCGCAGCGACCTGGGCAACCGGCGCAAGCGGTTCCTGCACTCCATCGCCCGGGTCACCACGGGCAAGCTCTGCATGAGCGCCGCCGCCATCGGCGTCTCGCGCACGTCCCTCGCCATCGCGACGCGCTTCGCCTACAACCGGCACATCAGCGGCCCCAAGGCCGGCACGCGCGTCCCCCTGGCCGCCCACCGCAGTCACCACGGCCGCCTCCTCTGCGCCACCGCCACCACCTACGCCATGACGTTCCTGCACCGGGCCACGGTTGCCCGCTGGGTGGAGCACACCCCGCAGGAGCGGGCGGAGGCCGAGCGCCAGGTCGCCGTCACCAAGGGCTGGAACACCTGGCAGGCGCGCGCCATCGCCACCGAGTGCCGCGAACGCTGCGGCGCCCGCGGCCTGTTCGCCGCCAACCGCCTGTCCGAGCTGGTCACGGACCTGGAAGGGACCATCACCGCCGAGGGCGACAACCTGGTGATCTGGCTCAAGGCCGCCGCCGAGATGATCTTCGGTCACGAGGTGCCCCCGCACTCCGCGCCCGGCACGGACCCCGCCGACCGGCACCTGAGCGACCTGGCGTTCCTGCGGGACCTGCTGTGCGACGCCGAGACGATCTGGCAGGCCCGAACCCGCGACGCCCTGCGACAGGGCCAGTCCGGGGACCCGCTGGCCCGGTGGAACGCCGCCTCGCCCTACGCCCTGGAGCTCGTCGAGGCCCACGCCCGCCGGAAGGCCGCCGACGCCTTCCTGGCCGCGGCAGAACGGGCCGAAGGCACCGCGGCGCATCCGCCGCTGGTCGGCCTGTGCCGCCTGTTCCTGCTCAAGGAGCTCACCAAGAGCAGCGGTGACCTGCTCGCCGAGCAGCGCATGACGGTCGACCAGGTCCGGGCGCTCTCCGCGTCGGTCGAGCACCTCATCGGCGAACTCGCGCCCCACCTCCGGACCTTGGTGGACGCCTTCGACATCCCCGAGAGCGTCCTCGCCGGGATCCCGCTCGTCCACGGCGACGCGACGCACGTGGACCACTGCCTGGCAGCGGTCGAGCCGATCGGTGCGGCCGAGCCCATATGACCGCGTAGGACGCGTGACAGGCCCTCGGCCCGTCGGCTCTCTCGCAGCACTCGCACCTCTAGTAGCTCTCGCATCCCTCGGCTCCCCTCAGCTCCCCTCGCATCTCAAAGGCGTGACCAGCCGACCGGTGCCTCTCGCTGTACGCGACAGGCACCGGTCGGCCGCGGTTCACACCGCGGCCGCGGCGGCCCTGAGCCCCGACTCCGTGTCCCCGCGCCTCTCCGCTTCCTCATATGAGACCGGACAGTCGCCTTCTCATTCCCCACGACCGTCCCGCAGCGGCAGATCGAGGCGACTTGCAGCGCTTCTGGCGTGCCTACCGAGCAGTTCCCAAGGAACTTTCCAGGCAAACTTGGAAAAATAGCCGTCGCGGCTAGAAGTTCCCTCATTGACAAAACCGACCGTGCGGGTTTTTTATGGAGTGGTTCGTGTGAGACGTGCCGCAGTGCCCAGCGCCGGCGGACATGGTGAGCCACGGGCAACCCATCTTGCGCTCGTCTAGGGGGAGCAGAATGGACATCCAGGTTCTGGGTTCGATGTCAGTGCGCGTAGCCGGACACTCCGTCGCCCCTTCCGCGCCGAAGCCGCGACAGGTGCTGGCCCTGCTCGCGCTGCACGCCGACCAGATGGTCCCCGTGTCGACGCTGACGGCAGAGCTGTGGGGCCACAAGCCGCCCCGCAGCGCCCGTGCGACGCTCCAGACGTACGTACTGCAACTGCGCGACCTCATCGGTGAGGCACTCGCCCGCGAGGGCAGCGGCCGCGAAGGCGCCAAGGACGTCCTGGTCACCCTGCCCGGGGGCTACCGGCTCCAGACGGGCGGCGGCAGCGTCGACTTCCGGGATTTCGAGCGCCGGGCCGCTACCGGGTTCCACGCCATGGACGCCGAGGACTACCAAGGCGCGACCCACAAGCTGCGCGAAGCCCTCGCCCTATGGTCCGGCGAGGGGGCCCTCGCCGACATCCAGGCGGGCAGCCTGATCACCATGGAGGTCGAACGGCTCGAAGAGGCCCGCCTGTTCGCCCTCGACCAGCGCATCGAGGCCGACCTGCGCCTCGGCCGCCACCGTACACACGAGGGACTGCACGCCCAGTTCATGCTGGCGCTGCACCGCTCGGGGCGGCGCGGCGAAGCCCTGCGCGCCTATCAGCAGCTGCACACCACGCTCGTCTGCGAGTTGGGCCTGGAGCCCTCGGTGCCGCTGCAGCGCCTCCAGCGGTCCATCCGGGCCCAGTCGGACGCCGTCGAGGTGGGCGGCACGGCTGGCCACGCCACCGAGGCGAGGGGCGCGACGCCGGGGTTCCGGGTCGCCGCCGCCCGCGTGTGTTGAACCGGACGGACCACATCGGCCCGCGACACGGCGACCCGGTGCGCGGCGACCGATGGCAGCGACTGAAGCGACCGAAGCGACGCAAGGTCCGGGTACAGGACAGCGCTCGCCCGTGTGCGTGACGTGAGCGCGCCCGATGTCGCCGTGCGGCCGCTGCCCGACAGCCTCTCCGACCGCGGCAACGCGAAGCTGTTCGTCGAGCGGTACGCCGACACCTACCGGCACGTGCCGGGCCTCGGCTGGTACCGCTGGGACCGGCACCGCTGGCGGGCCGACGAGGACTCCGCCGTGCTGTGGGCGGCGGGCGACCTGGCGGAGAGCATCCCCGACGACGACCCGAGCGGCGTCCACTCCGGCGCGGCCCTGCGCCGGCACCGGCGCAGGGCGCTGTCCACCACCGGCATGAACGCCATGCTCGCCCAGGCTAAGTCCGCCCCGGGCATGGTGTTGAGCGCCGCCGTGCTGGACGCCGACCCGTACACCCTGTGCACGCCCGAGGGCATCGTCGATCTGCGCACCGGCCTCGTCCACGCGCCGGATCCCGCCGTGGACTTCCACTCCCGCTCCACGTCGGTGGCGCCGCGGCGGACGCCCACGCCCCGCTGGGACCGGTTCCTGACGGACACCTTCGGGGACGACACCGAAGGCACGGAGACCATCGCGTACCTGCAGTTGCTGTTGGGGTACTCCGTCACCGGCGATGTGGGCGGCCAGGTGCTGCCGTTCCTGTTCGGCTCCGGCAGGAACGGCAAGTCCGTCCTCCTGGACGTCCTGATCCAGCTCCTTGGTGACTACGCGGACGCGGCCCCGCCCGGCTTCCTGATGGCCCGGCCCTACGAGGGTCACCCCACCGACCTGGCCGAACTCCACGGCCGCCGCGTCGTCGTCTGCTCGGAGATCAAGCCGGGCGACCGCTTCGACGAGGCCCGCGTCAAGTTGCTCACCGGTGGTGACCGCATCAAGGCGCGCCGCATGCGGCAGGACTTCTTCAGCTTCCAGCCGACGCACAAGCTGTGGCTCCTCGGCAACCACCGCCCCGAAGTGGGCACCGGCGGCTTCGCGTTCTGGCGCCGCATGCGCCTGATCCCCTTCGAACGCGTCGTCTCCGACGAGCGCCGGACCGACAACCTCGCCGACCACCTGGTGACCGAGGAGGGCCCCGGCATCCTCAACTGGCTCATCGACGGCGCCCGCCGCTACCTCGGCGGCGAGAAGGACCTCACCGGCACCGAACGCGTCCGTATCGCCACCACCGCGTACGCGGAGACCGAGGATCACATCGGACGCTTCCTCACCGAGGCCTGCGTGGTGCGGGCCGGGGCGAGGGTGGAACAGACCCGGCTCCACGGCGCGTACCGGGCGTGGAGCCGCGCTGAGGGGGTGCCGCCGGTGTCGTCCCGCGCCTTCGCCGCCCGCGTGCGCGAGACGGTCGGCCTCCCCTCTCCCAAGGACATGGTCCTGTCCAGCCAGCGCAAGCACTATCCCGGCATCGGGCTGCTCGCCGACGAGGAGACAGCATGAGTGCCCTGATCGCGAGGGAAGAGATCGCCTACGAGGCCGAACTCGTGTGGCTGGAAGACATCGAAGAACTCGATTACGTACGCCAGAGCCTGGACCGGCTCCCCACCCGGCGCGGCAAACCCGCCTACCACCGCGACGGCCGCATGGTCGGCTACGCCCGCCTCGCCCCCGCAGCGCAGCCGTCCCGCGCCTCGGGCACGTTCCGCCGCCGCGTCTTCTGGCTCCTCCCCCACGACCGCGACACGGCCCCCACCGGCCTTTACGCCAAGGGAGCCCCCGCGGAAGCGGTCGACCCCCGCACCCTGTCCCCCCGCCGCAAGGGCCAGCGCACGGAACGGTCGGAAGGGGAGCGGGAAGCGGGCCAAGGCCAGCGGCCCGGCCACCACTGAACCGGTCAGGCCGACTTCCATCGGGCTCCGCGAACCGATCGGTCGGCCGCCCGGCCGTTGTACGGTGATCAGGGTCTTCCCTGGCTGCGAGTTCTGCCTGGTCTCCGTCTAGGGTGTCGAGGATGCCTCTTGTCGAAGTGACCTACGCACCCACGGTGCCCGAGCCCCATCTGCGCGAACTCGGCTCGGTACTGCCGCACTTGGTGTCCCTGGCCGTGGAGTGTCCCGAGGAGCCGTACGACGGCGATCTGCAACCCGGGGACGTCGAGATCCGCTTCCGACCGCTGAGCCCGCTGGACCGCAGCGGCCTTGCGGTGGTGATCGAGGTCAAGTCGAAGTGGACCACCAGCAGGGAAGCCAACCGCCAGGAGCGCGTGGATGCCCTGCACGCGGGCATCCACGCCGCAACCGGGCTCGCCGCCGACTTCGGCGTCTACCTGTCACTGCCGACCGCCGCCTGGTCCCAGGGAGACTGAACCACTCACGCCCGCCGACGTCGTTTCCCGGACCCCAGCGTTCGACGCACACTCACCAGGCAGGTGCCGCCACGCGCCACGGTCTCCCGCTGCCGACCGGCCCACCCGGTGTCCGGCGCCACGCGGGTCCGGACGGGTCCGAACAGGTCCGGAAGAGTCCGGAAGGGTCCGGAAGGGTCCGGAAGGATTCGGCCAGGAAGATCCCCGCTCGCCACGCGGAGGGCCGCGCCGCTCCCGCCCGGTCCTGCAGCGGACGGGAGCGGCGCGGCGATTCCGTCAGTTGCTGCCCTGCAGGCTCGGGACCGGCTCGCAGGGTGCTGCTTTGCCCCGGATGCCGTAGAAGCTCGTGAAGGCCATGTCGTTGCCGGAGTAGAACCCGGTGCCGCGCTCCATCACCATGGTGTCGCCCCGGTGGAAGACCAGCTTCCACACCTTGGCGTACGGTCCGCCGGGCTTGCCCTCGCGCATCTCGGCCGGGTCGGGCTTCGTTTCCTCGCGCCCGTCGGCGGCGCTGTCGTCCTTGTCGTAACGCTGGGCGTTGAGGAGGCTGATGGCGGTGTTGCCGATCATCTTGCCCCGCGGCATCTTGCAGACCTTGCCCTTGGGCAGCTCGTCCACCGACACCCGGACCCCGGCCGCGCGCAGCTTGTCGGCCAGGGCGTCCTGCTCGCTGATGTCGAGCGTCAGATCGTTGACGGTGACACGCACCTGGCCGCCGGAGAGCCGCTCCACGGCATACGCCGACGAACCCCCTTCGCCCCCCGGCACGACGATCGCCGTCACGGTCGCCGCCGCGCAGGCCGCCAGGACCGCACCGGCCCGCACCGGCGTCACCAGCCGTCGGCGCACCGGCACCACAGCGGGCCGCGAGGCTGCCCCGGCGCTCTGGAGCCGTGCCTCGCGCTGCAGTTCTTCCAGCAGCCGGTCCTCGAATGTCTGGGTGCTCATGACTCTCCCCCCGCGTAAGCGATCGTGGTGGTACGTGACTCGGCCTGCCGCGCGTGCTCGGCGTGCCCTGTGCGTTCGCCCTGCCGCGTGCGTTCGTCCTGCCGCCTGCGCGCGACCAGCTTGTGGTGCTCGTCCTGCCGGAACTCCCGCTGCTCCCCCGCGAGTTCGTCGGCGCCGCGCAGCTTTCTGCGCGCGCGGTGCAGCCGTACGCGGGCGGCGACCTGGGTGGTCCCCAGGGCCGCCGCCGCCTCGCTGACGGTCAGCTGGTCCACGGCGACGAGTTCGAGCACGGCGCGCTCGCTCTCGGGCAGATCGGCGAGCAGCTCAAGAGCCCGCCGTCCGCCCCGCTCGGCGTCGAGCTTCTCCTCCAGCCGCGCGATGTCGTCGTCGTCGAGCAGCCGCCGCCCCGCGATCCGCGCGCCCAGTCCGGCCTGCCGCGCACTGCGCCGGTACTCGGCGCGCACGACATTGCGGCCTATGCCGAACAGCCAGGCCGCCTCGCTCCCGCGCCCGGGCCGGTACCCGTCGGCCGAGTCGACCACCGCGAGGAAGACATCGGCGGTGAGATCCGCGACGGTGTGCGGATCACTCACCCGCCGCGCCACGAACCGCGTCACGGCGTCCACGTGCCGCCGGTAGAACTCCTCGAACGCCTGCGGATCCCGCAGCCCACCCCCGGGCGGCCCACCTCTGCTCCTGCTCTCGCTCCCCATCACTCTCCTCGACACCCTGATCAATCATCACCAATGCTGCGTACGACTGTTCTTGGACGGAGAGGACTCGGGCGTTACATCCCCACCCGCGCGGGCGCTCCGGGCGTCGCCGACGGGGGCGGGCTCGCGGTCGGTCGGCGTCGGTACAGGTGAAGCCGATGGGCGCGGACATCGCGTTGCCGCGGACGGTGGCGAACCGGAACGAGCGGGACACACGGTGAGGCCAAACAGCGTCGGAACTTCCATGCGGCCGGCGGCAGGCCGGTTCCAGGTCCGCAACGGCGCGGTCGGCTGTCTCACCACCGACGCCGCCGAAGGCGACCAGGTGACAGTCAAGGACACCGCGGCCGGAGTGCCGATGGTCATCGTCGGCGTCATGATCGCGCCGTCCAGGTAGCCGACGCCGTGCTCGGCCACGCAGGCCGCGGCATCCCGGGCCCGGCCCGGTGTGTCCGCGGTCAGGTTCACCACTGCACCCGCCGCATCGAGCGGTACGCACCCGGCTTCGCCGACACCCTCATCGCAGCGCGTGGGATTCGGGCAGCCGAGTACGAAACGCACAACCCCAAATATCCCGGAGGCGACATCGGTGCCCCGGCCCCGGCGTGCACGGTATATGCGGGTTTCTCGCCGCTCAGGCCGCTCTCCGACGGGAATTCCACCTGCCCACGCATCCGTATCTGGACCCGAAGCCGGTAGCTCCGTGACTTGATGAGTTGGAGCGTACCGGTGGATGGGCAGCCTCTTGTTTCTCGATGGCACCCCCATCCCCTCAGGTGCTCTGCACACGATCGGAGATGTTCTGAACGAACCTGACCGCTAAGCACGTTGGATCGCAGCATCCCCGCATGAACGGCGACGTTCCAACGTTGCCCTTAATCGAGGCGCCGAAGCCGGATTTCCCCCGGCAACGTAACCGAAGCCAGTTCCGCCAAGGCCGATGATCCGGACCAGTATCGGACCAACTCCGGACCAGTCTCGGACCTACTCAACGCCCAGCCAGAAATCAGCCCATTCCCTGTAGGCCAGAAGGGCTGCACATTGTGTGCCGCCAGCAGACGAAGAAACCCTTGGAGTGTTGAGTGATCGACGTCGCAGGCGGCGCCCCCGCCGTGCGCCCCGTCGCCCACCGCCCCCACGAGTGAAGCCGTACGACGCCCCAGCCAGAGCAATGCGAACAAAGAGTGTCCACACCGGTGAAATCACCGGCCTGAAGTTGCTGGGGTCATGCCGCCGCTCAGTCTCCAGCCGTCCCGGTCCGGCCAGGCGAGCCCGTCGGCACCAAAGTCAACCGACCATGGCCGGGCCAGGCTGGAGACCGGGGCTAACCGGCTGTATCAGCGTAACGACCCCACATGGGGCAAGTACTGCTCGACGGCACGCCCGTCACGGCATCGCTCCACCTGACATCGGTGCAGCCCACCCTGGTGGCCTGTGTCGGCTCGGCGCGGTGGCTGGCTGATGGCACGGCCTCTGCCTCGTCGAACAGGGGAACGTGGCTGGCGCCGGGCCTCGCGAGCAGGGCGGATCACCAAAGGCGTCGAGACGCCTCACACGGGTAGGTGCCAGCGTGGACCCTCAGGGGACTCCAGCCATACGACCTGCTCCTCGGCAGTGTCTGAGACCGTCATCCCGAATGCGGTCAAGGGAGGAGCTCCGGCTTCCTGCCAGGTCTGCAGCGCTTCTTCCACTCTGTCCCACAGGCGCAGTGGCCCGTGCTGGTGGACTTGCCAGCCGCTGCCGTCTTGTTCGGCCCAGGCTTGCGATCCGGTGGCCACGTCTCGCAGTACTGGCCCGGTACTGGTGTGCATCAGCTCGGCGGAGGGTGCCGCGAGTTGCGCGACGAAGCGTCCGGCCCACTGCTCCAGCAGGGCGGGGTCCAGGCTCGCTGGGCGGGTCTCGCCGTTCTGGCGCAGGAATGGTGGGCTGGGTGGCCTCTCGTGCGGGCGGGCGAGCATGTAGGAGATCTCGTCGGCGGTGAAGCGGCCGTGTGCGGCACCGGTGTCGTCGAGTGTGAGACGGATCAGGCCGGAGGCGAGCATCCAGCCGCTGATGGTGGTGGTGATAGAGCCGTGGTCCGCGAGCTGCCACATCCAGGAGCGCGGGATGTAGCGCACGGCGCAGGTGGCGACGACGGCGTCGCAGTTGTCCGCCTCCGGGTGCTGCTGAAGGCCGTCTCCCGTGACGAGCGTCGGCGCGTACCTTGCCTCTTTGAGGTGGGTGGCCGCGCTCGCGGCCAGGCCTGGGTCGTACTCGACGCTGACCACACGGTCCTCTCCGAGGCGGTGGCACAGGATCGCGGTGGAGTATCCGGTGCCGGTGCCTACCTCCAGGGCCTTCTCCTGCCCGCGCAGCCCAGCAACCTGGAGCGTGCGCACCACGAGGGAGGGCAGGGTTGCCGACGAGGTGGGACTGCCGGTGACGGGACCGGTCGCGGCGGCTGCATCAACGCCGTCCACCTGGGTCACGAGTGTGCGGTCGGTGTGGACCAGGCGCAGCCACTCCTCTTCGCCGACCGCAGCGCGGTGCAGCGGTTCCCAGTCAGTGCCGGTGTTCCGGTAGAACGCGGTGCCGGTGAAGACCTCGCGGGGAACAGCCGCGAGGGCGGTGCGCCACTGGGGTGCGAGCGTCGGGTTGGCGGCGTGGATCTCATCGGCCAGGCTGCGGCGCAGCGCCGTGGTGTCGGTGGTCACGAGGGTTCTCCTGCGCATTGCAGTTGGTCGGCGACGGCACAGACGAGCCGTTGGGTGATGGAGGAGGGAAACCAGGCGAACTGTCCATTCGGGTTCGCCTCGTAACTGGAGCAGGGCGGGGTCGATCCCCGTCCGGGCCGGGTACAGGGCGAGTGCCTGCTCCTGCGCATTGCGGGCCTGGCTGCTGCGCCCCAGGGCCGTGTAGGCGCCACTCAGGTACAGGTTAAGCCGCCGCTCGGGGAAGGCGAACGCATCGTCCTGGTCTCCGTGATGGCAGTGTTCGTACATGCGCTGGGCGGCGGCGATGGCGGCTTCCGCAGCGGCCGCGTTGCCTTGGCAGGCGAGGGCACGGGCTTCTGCCGCAGCTGCGAAAGCTGCCGTCGGAGTCTGGCGCCCCCGGGAGAGCAGCCGGGCCTCTCGCCCCAGGACGACCGCGCCTTCCAGCGGGCCGTAGTAGTACGGCAGCATGGCGCGCGGACACGGGCCCGAAGCTCCAGGTTGCCGCTGTCGTACCAGGCTCGGGATGGGGCATCCAGACCGAACTGAGCGGCCACGGGCTGCTCGTGGACGCACTGGCCAGCTCGCCAAACCGCGCATCCAGGCCAGAACACGCCAGGTCAGGTATCGGGCGTTTCTACCAGCCTGCCGGGCGCAGGCGTGGTCTGGCCATCCGGCCGGACACGCCGAGCTGAGCGAGGATTCCGGCTGCCCGCTCCCGGTATCGCTGAGCTGTGTGTGGGTCGGTCGGTGCGAGTGTGGTGGCGAGTACCTGCAGGGCCAGGGCTTCCTCGTGCGGCTGCTGTGCTGTCACGGCCAGGCGCAGCGCTCGCCTGTACACCTGCACGGGCCGGGCAGTGCTGAGGCTGTCGCACGACTCGTCGCCCCCGAAGGTCAAGAGCGCCCTCGGGGTCTGTCGCTGAAGAGCTTGTTGAGGTTGTGGACCGTGCCGAAGGGCTTGACCTCGGCGTCCACCGCCGTACGGCTCCGGTAGTTCAGATAGCGGCCGAAGCGCTGGAAGAGCTGGGCGAATCCCGGCTCGACGAGCGACTGCGTCTCCGGTAATGCTCCTTCCCGGTGAGGGGCACGAGGCGGGCCGCCATGGCCAGCTGACCGGCAGGTGCCTGCCGGCGTTTGGCCCGGAATCCGGCCTGGTGGGCGCCGCTGGTCACCGAGACCAGCAACGGAAGATCGGCGAGAGCCTCGAAGGCGGAGGCGTATCCGTTGTCAGCGAGGAAGAGTCGGATCTCTCCGGAGAGATCAGCGTCCCGGTGGTTGTGCTGGATCTTGCGCACCATCGGCACGAGAACTGTCCTGTCCGAGAGGCTGTCGTGGACGTCGATGGCCAAGAGAAGCTGACGCCGGGCGCAGGCGATCTGGATGTTGTATCCCTGCAGGTAACCGCCATGCTTGCCATGGATCAGCCGGGAATCGGGGTCGCTCAGGCAAGCTCGTGAGTTTGGTGAGGGAGCGGGCTCCGGCGTGCGGGCCCGCTCGAGCGCGGATGTCGTGCGCCAGCTGATTCATGCCGGGCAGGTCACACGCCGTCGGCCCGAGGTCCGGCTCGACGAGCGCCTGGGAGGGCCCGCCGTTCCGGTGCTCGGCACAGGCGTACACGCCGCCCTGTCCGACGCAACCCATGCCGGTGACGTAGGCCGATCCTGCGGGGCGTGGCGGCGCAGGAGGGCGCGCCCCTACACGGGGATCTGGTACCTGTGCAGCAGGTACCGGCACGTGTCGGAGATCGTGCGGTCGCTCAGCGCCGCGTCGCAGACGATCGCGGTGCCCAGCAGCCCTTGGAAGACGTCCTTGCCGTCGTCGCGGCTGCCCAGCACCGGGGCCTCCCAGGTGACCGGGCGCACTGCGTCTCGCCTGCGTACCTCGTAGGAGTAGCCGTTGACGAAGCTCTGGAGCACGCGCCTGGGGCCGCTGGTGCAGCGGACGGCGTAGACGGCCCATTCGGTAGTGGATTCCGCGCTGAGAATGCGCAGGCTTTCGCTCAGGAGCCAGCCCGAGCCGTAGGTGTGGAGCGAGTCGATGCGGTTCGGGCCCGTGTCGAACGCGGGCAGCCGCTTGCCGACCAGGAAGACGGTCGCGGCGCCGGTGGTGCCGCGCAGCGTGGGGAACTGGTACCAGCCACCGGCGAAGCGCAGGGCAGGCAACCCGTTGATCACCGGGGTCTCGTAGAGGGCGAGGTTGCCGACCGCGTTGCCGTCGTGGTGGGCGGGGCTCAGGTCGACCAGCCGGGGCACGGGTGATCCGTCCACGAGGGGCTGCTTCGGGTCGACCGGCCGTGGTGAGGCGTCCGCACGGTAGTAGCCGATCAGGCCGTCGAGCTCCAGGACGGGATCGTCGGCGCCTGCGGGGAGCAGGGGCGGCGCGGACCGCGGCGGCGGCACCGAGTCCGTACCGATCCTGGCCGACGCGCCCGGGGTGGCCGTGTTGACGACCAGCGGTGGGTACGGCCGCAGCACGCCCCCGTACAGTCCGCGCCACACCGGCCCGTCGACCGCCACCACTGCCTGCATGCCGGAGTCGAGGTAGGTGTTGAACGATCGCTCGATCGTGCACCAGCCGGAGCGCCGGCGTGAGTCGTTGAGCCCCGCGCCGCGTTCGTGGCTGTCCAGCCGGACCGCGGCCGTCCGAGCGCTGCCGTGGACCCCCACGCAGTCCCGGATGACCAGCTGGGTTCCCCCGACGTCGTCTTGAAGGCTGGCCCATACGTAGCTGTCGCTGGGGCCCGAGCCCTCGAAGTCGAAGCTCCAGTTGTCGAGTTGCGCGGACCCGCACTCGAAGAGCCTGACGACCGAGACGGCGGTCTCGACGCCGGCGACGAACACGTTGCGGTAGGCGACTCCCGAGCGCAATGCCTTGAACGCCGACCGCCCGAAGCGCCCGATCCTGAGATTGTGGCCCCGGCTCATCTGGAACCAGCAGTAGATCGCGCAGTCCGACTGGTAGTTGAATTCGCTGGCTGTCAGCTCCACCGGGTAGTTGGCGTCGAGGTGGTAGGAGCTGAGCCCCTGGGCCCCGAACCAGATCTTGGTGTCGTCGAGCGAGAAGGCGACCACCGATCCCAACCCGATCACCTGGCCGTAGTCGGCACCCGGCAGGCCGGGGGCCGCGAACGAGTTGACCGTCAGCTTCTCGACCCTGTTCCCGTCGTACGTGTCCCGGGGGCCGACCGGCATGAACAGCCCGTACCCCGTCAGCCCGCTCGTCTGGTAGCGCGCGTGCAGGTCGGGGACTTGTCCGTCACTCTTGTGCACGGCCTGGTTCATGGGCAGCACGCCGAAGACGCCGGCCTCGTCGGTCAGGAACGTCCGGTCGCTGACCGGGCCGTGGTCGTCCTGCTGGGGGTGCGGGTCGGACGGGGTGCCGGGGCCCAGGTCCCGGTAGCGCAGCACGTCGGAGAACCTGAGCGCGCCGAAGGTGAGGGGAACGGGAGCTCCGGTGTTGTTGGGGAGGCCGTACTCACCGGTGCCCCAGCCGCTCGACAGGAGGCTCACCTGCCCCATGTTGAACGGTGCGTACCAGTTGGGCGTGAACGCCAGCGTGCGCTCCCCCCAGCCGTCGTTGATCATGGCCAGGTCGGGTGCGACCTGGACCCGGTCCGTCCAGGCCGCCACGGTGGCCGCGTCCAGGTCGATCTGGAGCGAGCAGCGCAGCACGTCCCTCGTGCTGTCGAAGGGCACCCGGATCTCCCGGGTCAGTCCGTCCGTCGTCCGGAACACGAACAGCACGCGGGGCTCACCGGGGAGCACCGACACCTGGGCGAAGAAGGGGCACGGGTGGTGATAGGCGTCGACCATTCCGAAAAGCGGCTGCCCGGCCCAGGGCATCTGGTCATTGCGCACCACGAAATCCAGCGTCAGCTTTCTGACACCGGTCCAGTAGTTGCCCTTCCGCGGCCCGAACTGAAAGGGCGAACAGGGAAACGTCAGGGTCGCGTCGCTGGGCGGCTGCCCTTCCACCGGCGAGGGGACCCGTGTCCGAAACCCCCAGCACTTCCCCGCGCTCGGGGCGGCCTTGGTGTCGAGCAGCCCGAAGAGATCGGCCCAGTGCCCGTCACTCACCTGCCGCCCCAACGGCTGCCGCGCCACCCCGAAGATCAGCGGCGGGGTGTACGCCGTGCCCTGCAGCACGGTGGCCGACGGCCCCTCGCCGACGATCCGCACATTGTGCCGGTCGACCAGCACCGAACGGGAGAATTTGTAAGGGAGGCTGCTGCCCGGCACCTTCACGGTGCCACCGAGTTGGGGGTGCAGCGAGTCGACGGCGCGCTGGAACGCATCAGAGCAATCCGTGCCGGGTACCGCCTCGAAATCGAGGACGTTCACAATGGCGCTCATAGAGATGAGCGTACGATTCGACGCACCGCGCATGGAACATCTCACGGAAACTCTCCATAAGTCCTATTACTTGAGTGCGCGGGCGGCCCTCAGGAATTCCTCGGTGGCGGGTACGGGATCACAAGGGGCTGGGCATCCCGAATCCCCACTGGTGGGCTCCGTGATCACACATGGTGAGCATCGAAGCTGGATATCTGCCTCATTCGGTACCAGTTGAGCCTTCGCCCCCCGATTCCTTCGGCACGCGGTGCCCCAGGTCAGCGGGGTGCAGCGGCGCCCGCCCATTCCCTTCGACCTCTTCCGGCTCGTCGGCCGCCACCCGGAAGCCGGCGGCCTCGGCGACGGCGACGCTGGGCGTGTTGTCTCGATCTGCGGCACCACCTGCCGCAGCCCGAGGTCCCGATGGGCGTAGTCGGCCCTCAACCGCACCACTCGCAGGGCCGGGCGGCGGCCGCAGTGTGCGCCGCCCACGGCGTAGCCGAGACTGCCCCAGGGCAGTCTCGGCAGCACCCCGCCGACAGCGACCGGACGCCACCGACGGAGCGGTAGCCGACCCCCGAGTCCTGCTCCGGGTGGCGCCGAGCCACCCCTCAGCCGGTGTATGATCTTGACGTAACTCCGGTGCAGGGCACGGGAGTCACGCGTCTGTGGTCCAAGGAAAGACGCCCATCATCCGATGGGAAATGTAGGTGCAAGGCCTGCCGGGCGCTCCACATGAAGGCCCCCTCCGCGCGGAGGGGGCCTTCACCGTTTGCAGGGCGCCGGTGCGGTGGCGGGACCGCGGCGGCGTCGGCACCCGTGTCCACGAAGGCTGGGGGTGTGAGCGCGGCTCTTGGAGTGCTTCCGTCCGCGGCCTGCGGACCGGGGCTGGCCTCGCCGCCGCTGGTACCCGAGACGCTCGTGGTCGGTCACGGCAAGGTGTGGTGCTGCCGCATCGCCTGCGCACGGAGGGCTTCGATGAGCGTCGCGACATGGGGCCGGTCCCGGTTGCTGATCGTAGCGACACCGATGTGCCGGATCGGCCCTGGCGGTGTGACCGGGACGGTGCACAGGCCCGGGATTGCCGGGGTGAGGGCAATGGAGGGGATCAGGGAGATTCCCATGCCCGCAGCGACGAGCGAGCGGGCGAAGAAGTAGTCGGTGGTGGTCCCGCGAACCTCCGGCGCGAATCCGGCGCGCTCGGCGAAGCGGCGTAGGTAGGACTCGGTCTTGAGGCAGCCGAGCACCCACGGCTCCGCTGCCAGCTCGGTGAGGTCGAGCGCGCCGCGGCGGGCGAGGCGATGCCCCTGCGGCAGGACGACGTGCAGGGGGTCTTCCAGCAGCGGGGTCCATTCGAGGCTGGAGGTGGAGCCCGGCCCGACCGGGAGAGGGCCGTCGAAGTGATAGGCGAGCGCGACGTCCACGGCGCCCTGGCGGACGAGGGGCAGGGTGTCCTCGGGCTCGCCCTCCCGTACGTGGAGCACGGTGCGGGGATGAGCGGGCATGAGCCGGGCGAGGGCGCCGGGCAGCAACAGCCGGCCGCCACTGGTGAAGGTGGCGACGGTGAGTTGTACGCGGCCGGTGTTGAGCTGGTCGACCCGCTGTTGGGCGTGTTCGAGCTCGGCGGCAACGGACTCGGCGGCCCCGACCATGATCTGACCTGCCGGGGTGAGGGTGACGCCGCGGGTGCTGCGGGCGACGACCTGGGCACCCAGGCTGCGTTCCAGGGCGGCCACGTGCTGGGAGACGGCCGACGGTGTGAGGTGCAGGGCGGTGGCCGCCCGATTGAAGCTGCCGTGCTCCGCCACCGCCCGCAGGACGCGGAGCCGCTGCACATCTATCAACAGTTTTCCTTAATACGTACTCAGTAAGTCGGCACTTCTTCTGATGACCGTAGGCGTACACAGTGAGGGCATGCAAAAGAGCTGCGTCATCGGCGGAAGCCGATACTTCGGAAAGCTCCTGGTCAAACGCCTACTGACGGCCGGTCACCAGGTCACTGTGATCAACCGCGGCTCCACTCGGCCGCCCGCCGACGTCGAGCACCTCGTCGTCGACCGCGACGACGAGCCGGCCCTGACGGCCGCACTCGGCTCACGCACCTTCGACGTCGTGGTGGATCAGGTCTGCTACACGCCGGTGCAGGCCGCCATCGCCGCCCGCGCCTTCGCCGACCGCACCCGGCGCTACGTCATGACGTCCACGATCGAGGTCTACGACCCGGCGACCGCCGCCCTGCTGTCGACCCCGGCAGGCACGCCGGTGCCGGAGGAGACCGTGGACCCGGCCGCCTGGCGGGTGGCCATGGACCTTCCCTGGCATGACGACGCGTACCTGGAGGCCCACTACGCCGAGGGCAAGCGCCAGGCGGAGGCCGTCCTTGCGCAAGAAGGCCTGTTCGCCTTCACCAGCGTCCGCAGCGCCCACGTGCTCGGCGGTGGCGCGCAGGAGTTCACCGGCCGGCTCGCGCACTACACCGAGCGGGTCACCCGCGGAGAAGAGATCACCGTGCACGCGCACGCGCTGCCCACGGTCTTCATCCACTACGAAGAGCTGGCCGACCTGCTGCTGTGGGCGACCACAGCGGATTTCACCGGACCGCTCAATGCCTGCTCCGACGGCCCGCTCGACGTACGCGACCTCACCACGCTCGTCGCCACGCAGATCGGCCGGACGCCCGTCTACCGGACCGTCCCCGCAGGCGGGCAGGCGTCGCCGTTCTCGTTCGACCGCCACTACGCCATGAGCAACGCCCGCGCGAAAGACCTGGGCTTCGCCTTCTCCCGCACCACCGAGTGGCTGCCCGGCGCCGTCGCCGAGGCCCTCACCACCGAACCGTCCACCGCCTGAAGAACAGGGCCAGCATGCGATACCGCACCATCGCAGACACCACCGTCAGCGCCATCGGCCTGGGCGCCATGCCCCTGTCCATCGAGCACCGCCCGGACGAGGCGCGGGCCGTCGCCACCATCCACGCCGCCCTCGACGCCGGTGTCACACTCCTCGACACCGCCGACAGCTACCACTGGCACGCCGACGAGGCCGGCCACAACGAGCTGCTGATCGCCCGAGCCCTGGCCCGCTACGGCGGCGACACCTCCGGCGTGCTGGTCGCCACCAAGGGCGGCCGCGGCCGCCCCGGCGACGGCAGCTGGACCGTCACCGCCACCCCGGAACATCTGAAGCACGCTGCCGAGACGTCCGCCAAGCGCCTGGGTGTCGCCGCGATCGGCCTGTACCAGCTGCACAAGCCGGACCCCTCCGTGCCCTGGGCTGAGTCTGTCGGCGCCCTGCGCGACCTGCTCGACGCCGGCACGATCCGCGCCGCCGGCATCTCCAACGTCACCACCCACCAGATCCGCGAAGCGCATGCGATCCTCGGCGACGGACTCGTCTCCGTGCAGAATCAGTACTCGCCAGCTGTGCGCGACAGCGAGGCAACCCTGCGGCTGAGCACAGAACTGGGGCTGGCGTTTCTGCCCTGGAGCCCGCTGGGCGGCATCTCACGCAGCTCCCTCGACGGCCCCTCCGGCCCCACCTCGGCCGCCACCGCCTTCCACCGCATCGCGGACGACCGCGGCGTCAGCCCGCAGCAGATCGCCCTGGCCTGGCTGCTCGCCCGCTCCCCCGCGGTGATCCCCGTACCGGGCGCCAGCCGCCCGGTCTCCATCACCGACTCGGCCCGAGCCACGGACCTCAAGCTGAGTACGCAGGAGCTGACCCAGCTTGAGGACGCACTGCCCGGTTGAGGAGGGCCACGGGGCGTCACCCGCCGGTCTGGGCCGGAAACCCGGTCCAGCGCAGCTCGCTGGAGAGGTCGCCAGGACGGGGCATCCAGCGCCTCGCGGACCAGCCAGGCGATGAGCAACGCGTACGTGACGACAAGGTCATGCCGGGATGCGTTCCCGTGGTCTATCGGTCTGGTGAAGTACACGACTGCCCGGGCCAGTTCCGCGCCACGTGCACATTCCTCGGTCGGCACCGAAGCCAGGCGCGGCAACGCGGGCGAACTCCTGCTGGTTCTCCCAGGTGCGCCGACCGCAGTAGGCGCCCTCAAGTCTGAGCATGGTTGCCGCTGCGGACGCCCCGCGCGGCTGTCATCTTGAGGAAGGTCCCGCAGCCTTCTTGCTGCGGGGCCTTCTTGCGTGCGTCTGCCGGCTGGTGCGGCCTTACCTGGTCCCCGGGAGCGAGGCGCCGCGGCTCGGGGGCAGCGTTCCGTTGTCTCGTGCCAGACATGAGCCGCGTCCCTTGTGTTTGCGCGAACCCTTCTGCCCTGTGGCCACGTAGGGGGTGATGATGCCCTTCTGGCCCGTGTTCCTTCCGTGGAACTTCCAGTCAGCGTAGTCGACCCGCTACTTCGGCGGCATCTACTGGGCATCCGCCGTACCCGAGCGAGCGGCGCGGCCGATGAGAGGCCTTCGCCACGGCCTACTGGACCACGATGCGGGTCGGCCTGCCTGGCCCAGGTCCCACTCGCGCGCCTTCACCGACGCCCGGGTCGTCACGCCGCTTATCCCGAGCGACAAGGCCAAGGGCCTCTGCCTTGCCGTGTCCGGGTATGGCCTCGTCCACCTGGGCAACGTCTTCGTCAGGGCGGCAGGCAAGAAGTGCAAGGTCGAAGTCAAGTGGGCCTACTCGCCGGTGTATCGCGCGAAACAGTGTTCATGCAAGAAATAGCGTCCCGCAGGAAGGACCGGCCATGCGTGGAGCAGCCGCCGCCAGAAAGGCGATCCTCGCCGGCCTCAAGTGGGGGGCGGTAGCGGCCGGAGCGTCCCTTCTCGTGCGCACCGTCGTCTTCGACGGACCCGCCCTTTCCACGGCCAACGTAATGACGTTGTAACTGGTTAGGTCTGTGGGGGCTGGTGGGCATGCTGGATCGCCGGGTGGCCCGGGGTTTCAGGAGGTGGTGGGTGTCCAGGGGCTGCCGCGCATGG
>NZ_JOJM01000077.1 GCF_000720325.1 Streptomyces sp. NRRL B-1347 | reverse complement strand
GGGCGGTACGGGTGGGTGGGAGGGAGAGGCCCCTCAGCCGCCCAAGGCCCACCCGGCCAAGGGCTCGTAGCGAGGCCGAGCCCCACAAACCCCGCCCCGGGGAAGATGGCTGCGGACCAGCACAAGCTCCCCCACCCCCCCCTCCACCCCCCCGAACCCCCACAGCTCCTCCACGAAGGGCACCAGATCCGCGGCCCCCCGCGCCCGCGCCAGGGTCAGATGGGGATGGAACCCCCGCCCCGTGTCCACGTCGGCCCCGGCCCGGCGCCCCGCCGCCCCCGCACGGCCCGCGAGCAGCCGCAGCTCCGCGACGCCCCCGGCCACGCCCGCCCACAGCGCCCGGTCCCCGAACCGCCCGCCGCCGCGCAGCGCGAGCGGGAAGGGCGGGGTGCGCCGGGCCGCCCGTTCGAGCCGGGCGGTGAGGTCGGGCACGACCCCGTCGTCGACCTCACCGAAGAACGCCAGCGTCAGATGCCACCCGGCCCGCTCGGTCCAGCGCAGCGCCCCCGCGCCGGGCAGCCGCTTCAAGTCGTCCACGCGCCCGGCCAGTTCGGCCACCACCGCCTCGGGAGGAAGGACCGCTGCGAAGAGTCTCATGCGGCTAGCCTGCCCCTATGAACAGCACAGGTCACACCGGTCCCATACGGGTGCGCACGGGCACCGCCGCCGACGTCCCCGTCTTCCTCGGTCTGCTGGACAGCGCCGCCGAGTGGCTGGTGGCACAGGGGTACACGAAGCAGTGGGGCACCGAGCCGCTGTCGGCGAACGCGCGGGTGGTGGAGCTCGTGGAGAAGTACGTCGCCGAGGGCACTCCGTGGATCGCGGAGGTGGACGGGGAGCCCGCGGGCATGCTGATGCTCACCGAGAGCCCCACCGGCTACGTGGCACCCGTCGACGAGCCCGAGCGGTACGTGCACTTCCTCGCCACCGGCCACCGCTTCGCGGGCCTGGGCGTGGGCCGCACGCTCCTGGCCCACGCCGTGGCCGAGACCCGCGCGCAGGGCGTGTCCCTGCTGCGGGTCGACTGCTACGCGGGCAACGACGGCAAGCTCGTCGCGTACTACGAGAGCAACGGTTTCGTCCGTACGGAGACGTTCACGGAGAAGGACGGCACCTGGCCGGGCCAGGTCCTGGCGATGCGGGTCTGAGCTCCGCCCGGCCCCGGGACCCGGGGCCGGGAACCGGCTCAGGCGGCCGGCGCGAGCTGCGCCTCGCGGGGCACGAAGCGCACGTGCTGGCGGCCCCGCCGCAGATCCACCTCGAGGCGCAGGTTCGCCGCGCGGGCCAGGCCGAGGCCGACGCCGAGCGAGGCCAGCGCGACGACGAGCCCGCCGAGCGCGAAGCTCACGCGGACCCCGTACGCGTCGGTGAGCCAGCCGAAGAGCGGCCCGCCGAACGGGGTGCCGCCCACGAACACCATCATGAACAGGCTCATCACGCGCCCCCGCATCTCGGGGTCGGTGGCCATCTGCACCGAGGAGTTCGCGGTGACGTTGACGGTCAGGCCGATCGCGCCGACGGGGACGAGCAGCGCCGCGAAGACGTACGCGTTCGGCACGGCGGCCACGGCGATCAGGGCGACGCCGAAGAGCCCCGCCGTGGCGGTGAGCATCCGCAGCCTGGACGTCCGGCGCCGGGCGGCGAGCAGCGCGCCGATCAGCGAACCGGCCGCCATCAGCGTGGTGAAGGCCGCGTACATGCCGGAGCCGCCGTGGAAGACGTCGTCGGCGTACGCGCTCAGCCAGATCGGGAAGTTGAAGCCGAACGTGCCGATGAACCCGATCAGGACGATCGGCCAGATCAGCTCGGGGTGCTCGCGCACGTGGTTCAGGCCCTCGCGCAGCTGGCCCTTGCCGCCGCGCGGGGCGAGCGGGCTGCGGGTCAGCTCGCCGGTGCGCATGAGCAGCAGACCCGCGATCGGCGCGAGGAAGGACAGGCCGTTCGCGAGGAAGGAGTAGCCGGGTCCGACCGCGGCGGTGACGATGCCCGCGACGGCGGGGCCGATCAGGCGTGCGGACTGGAAGTTGGCCGAGTTCAGGCTGACGGCGTTGCGCACCTGGTCCGGGCCGACCAGCTCGGAGACGAAGGACTGGCGTGCGGGGTTGTCGACGACGGTCACGAGGCCGGTGAAGAAGGCCGTCACATAGACGTGCCAGACCTGGACGTGGCCCGTCAGGGTCATCGCGGCCAGGAACAGGCCGCCGATGCCCATCGCTCCCTGGGTCACGAAGAGCAGGTTCCGCTTGGCGAACCGGTCGGCGATCACACCGCCGTACAGGCCGAAGAGCAGCATCGGCAGGAACTGCATGGCCGTGGTGATGCCGACGGCGGCGGAGGACCCGGTGAGGCTGAGGACCAGCCAGTCCTGGGTGATGCGGGCCATCCAGGTGCCGGTGTTCGACACGACGGCTCCGGCCGCGAAGAGCCGGTAGTTCCGGATCCGCAGCGAGCTGAACATGGAGTTCGTGGGGCGGGCGGGTTTGTCGAGGGTGGTTGGTGCGGGGGCGGAGTCTGCTCCGGATCCCGTACTCAAAGGGAGTCGCCTCCTTTGGCGGTCCGATCCCGGGTGGGCCCCTAAGGGCACGGCCCCGAGAGGGCCGTGCGGACAGTCGGTCGGTCGGTCAGAGGTGTGCCAGCTTCTCCAGGACGGGCGCGGCGTCGCGGAGCTTCGCCCACTCGTCGGCGTCGAGCTCCTCGGCGATCCGCGCCAGCCACGCGTTCCGCTTTCTGCGGCTCTCCTCGAGCATGGTCTCGGCCTGCTCGGTCTGCGTGACCACCTTCTGGCGGCGGTCGTCGGGGTGCGGTTCGAGCCGCACCAGACCCTTGGCTTCGAGGAGCGCGACGATGCGTGTCATCGACGGCGGCTGTACGTGCTCCTTGCGGGCGAGCTCGCCCGGGGTGGCGTTGCCACAGCGGGCGAGGGTGCCGAGCACCGACATCTCTGTGGGGCTCAGCGACTCGTCGACCCGCTGGTGCTTGAGTCGACGGGAGAGGCGCATCACGGCGGAGCGCAATGAGTTCACGGCGGCGGCGTCGTCGCCATGGGAGAGGTCCGGCATGGTCTTTAGAGTAACTCATTACCCAGGCTAAGTACCACCGCATTTGCGCGCGTGAGCGCGGGACCTGCCCAGGAAGCGCGGCACGGAACCCTTTCATCACCCGAACGAGTGAGCCGGATTCGGAAAGTCACGCATCGCCCGTCCGGGGACGGCGACCCTGGCGGGCATGGGATCGACAGTGCTCAGCCTGCGGATGGACGGTGAGCTGCTCGACCGGCTCCGGAAGCACGCCGCCAAAAGGGGAATGAGCGTCCAGGACTACGTGGTCCGGACGCTCATCCGTGATGACTTCGACGAACGGTTCAAGTCGTCCGTCGAGGAGACAGAGAGGTTCTACGCCTGAGGCCGCGCACCGCGCCCGGGCTCGGGACCCGGACGCGGCACGCGGCCTCAGGGCTCGCGTCGGCCGACCGCTACGTGAGGTCGAGCGCGGGCATCAGGTAGTAGAAGGCGAACACCGCCGAGACGACGTACATCGCCACCGGCACCTCGCGCCCGCGCCCCGCCGCGACCCGCAGGACGGTGAAGGCGATGAAGCCCATGCCGATGCCGTTCGTGATCGAGTACGTGAACGGCATCATCAGCATCGTCACGAACGCCGGGATCGCGATCGTGTAGTCGCTCCAGTCGATCTGGCCGATCGAGCCGGACAGGATCAGGAAGCCGACCGCGAGCAGCGCGGGCGTCGCCGCCTGCGAGGGCACCATCGTGGCGATCGGGGTGAGGAAGAGCGCCACCGCGAACAGGCCGCCGGTGACGACGTTGGCGAAGCCGGTCCGGGCGCCCTCGCCGACGCCCGCCGTGGACTCCACGAAGCAGGTGGTTGCCGACGAGGACGAGGCGCCGCCCGCCGCGACGGCGATGCCGTCGACGAACAGGACCTTGTTGATGCCGGGGAAGTTCCCCTTGTCGTCGGTCAGGTGGGCCTCGTCGCCGATGCCCATGATCGTGCCCATCGCGTCGAAGAAGCACGAGAGCAGCACGGTGAAGACGAAGAGGACGCCGGTGAGGACGCCGACCTTCTCGAAGCCGCCGAACAGGCTGATCTCACCGACGAGGCCGAAGTCCGGGGTCGCGACCGGGTTGCCGGGCCACTCGGGGGTCGTCAGGCCCCAGGAGGGCACGTCGGCGACCGCGTGGATGATCATGGCCACGACCGTCATCACGACGATCGAGAGCAGGATCGCGCCCGGCACCTTGCGCACCAGGAGCGCGAGGGTGAGCAGCACGCCGAGGACGAAGACGAGGACCGGCCAGCCGTTGAGGTGGCCGTCGCCGCCGAGCTGGAGCGGCACGGTGGTGTGCGCGGCGTCCGGGATGCGCGAGACGAAGCCCGCGTCGACGAGGCCGATCAGCATGATGAACAGGCCGATGCCGATCGCGATGCCCTTGCGCAGGCCGAGCGGCACCGCGCTCATCACCCGCTCCCGGAGCCCGGTGGCGACGAGCAGCATCACCACGAAGCCCGCGAGCACCACCATGCCCATGGCGTCCGGCCAGGACATGCGGGGCGCGAGCTGGAGCGCCACCACGGTGTTCACGCCGAGCCCGGCCGCGAGCGCGATCGGGACGTTGCCGATGACGCCCATGAGCAGCGTGGTGAACGCGGCCGTCAGCACGGTGGCAGTGACCAGCTGCTTGTTGTCCAGCTGGTGGCCGTACATGTCCTTCGCGCTGCCGAGGATGATCGGGTTCAGCACGATGATGTAGGCCATCGCGAAGAAGGTGGCGAAGCCGCCGCGCACTTCCCGCGCCAGGGTCGAACCCCGCTCCGTGATCTTGAAGAACCCGTCCAGCCCGCCCTGCGGGGGATTCGGGGGCGGCTGCTTGGCGTCGACCGGAGCGGTGGCCGAGGGGGACATGCGGGACCTCATGACCTCTGTTGAACGGGATAAGCCTGGCTTGCACGAACTTGTGTCTTCATACGAAAGCAACTGGCCATTAAGAAGCCGTTTCAGTATGAATACATGAGCCTGAAATGGCCATCTCCGCGCGTAGAGCCTTGTGGCACAAGGGGTCGAGGAGCGCGCTCAGGGCGCGGCGAGGGCCCCGTCTAAGCTGAGGGCATGGCGAAGTGGACACCGAAGCACGAGGCGCCGGAGCCCCTGGAGGGGCCCGTCGTCGCCACCATCACCGGCGGCACGATCCTCTGGTTCGTCCTCTTCCTGGTCCAGCTGCCGTTCTACGGCTGGTTCGACGACCGCGACGCCACGTGGTGGGTGTGGACCTGCCTCGCGGGCGCGGGCCTCGGCCTGATCGGCATCTGGTACGTGCGCGGGCGCGACGCGGCCATCAAGCGCGCGGAGGCTTCTCGTACCGCCGCAGTACGGGATGCGACCTGAGGGCAAACCCCCTCCTACCGTGGTCGGATCTTTCAGACATTCAAGGGGTGAAGCCCCTGATCCCGCCTTACCGTCGAATGCATGACGCATATCGACGCGGGCGCCGAGCTCGATCCGGTCCACCCGGTGGCACCACCGACAGGCCGCGCCACCGGTCTAACGGCGGCCGAGGTCGCCGAGCGGGTCGCCCGCGGCGAGGTCAACGACGTACCGGTCCGCAGCAGCCGCTCCACCACCGAGATCGTCCGGGCCAACGTCTTCACGCGCTTCAACGCGATCATCGGCGTGCTCTGGGTGATCATGCTGTTCGTCGCGCCGATCCAGGACAGCCTCTTCGGCTTCGTGATCGTCGCCAACACCGGCATCGGCATCATCCAGGAGCTGCGCGCCAAGAAGACCCTCGACGGGCTCGCCGTCATAGGCGAGGCCAAACCGACGGTCCGGCGCGACGGCGTGGCCGCCGAGATCTCCACCTCCGAGATCGTCCTCGGCGACCTGGTGGAACTGGGGCCCGGCGACAAGATCCCCGTGGACGGCGAGACGGTCGAGTCCGACAGCCTCGAAGTCGACGAGTCCCTGCTGACCGGTGAGGCCGACCCGGTCGTGAAGAAGCCCGGCGACAAGCTCATGTCGGGCTCGTTCGTGGTCGCCGGCGGCGGCGCGTTCACGGCCACCAAGGTGGGCCGCGAGGCCTACGCCGCCCAGCTCGCCGAGGAGGCGAGCCGCTTCACCCTCGTCCACTCCGAGCTGCGCTCCGGCATCTCCACGATCCTCAAGTACGTGACGTGGCTGATGATCCCGACGTCGATCGGCCTGATCATCTCCCAGCTCGTCGTCAAGGACGACAACTTCAAGGAGTCGATCGCCTACACCGTCGGCGGCATCGTCCCGATGATCCCCGAAGGCCTGGTGCTCCTCACCTCCGTGGCCTTCGCGATCGGCGTGATCCGGCTCGGCCGCAAGCAGTGCCTGGTGCAGGAGCTCCCGGCCATCGAGGGCCTCGCGCGCGTGGACACCGTCTGCCTCGACAAGACGGGCACGCTCACCGAGGGCGGCATGGACGTCACCGAGCTGCGCCCGCTGAACGGCTCGGACGAGGGTTACGTACGCGAGGTCCTCGGCGCCCTCGGGGAGTCCGACCCGCGCCCGAACGCCTCGCTCCAGGCCATCATCGACGCCTACCCCGCCGCCGAGGAGTGGCGCTGCACCGAGTCGCTGCCGTTCTCCTCCGCCCGCAAGTACAGCGGCGCCAGCTTCAGCGAGGGCGACGGCCAGGACTCGACCTGGCTGCTCGGCGCGCCCGACGTGCTGCTTCCCGCCGGGGACCCGGCGCTCGACGAGGTCGAGCACCTCAACCACCAGGGCCTGCGCGTGCTGCTCCTCGCGCGCGCCGCGGGCGACCTGGACGCCCCCGACCTCGCCGCGGGGGCGCGCCCCACCGCCCTGGTCGTCCTGGAGCAGCGCCTGCGGCCCGACGCCGCCGATACCCTGCGCTACTTCGAGGAGCAGAACGTCCAGGCCAAGGTCATCTCCGGGGACAACGCGGTCTCCGTGGGCGCGGTCGCGGCCAAGCTGGGCCTGCCCGGCGCGCAGAACACGGTGGACGCGCGGCAGCTGCCCGCGGAGCGGGCCGCGATGGCGGAGGAGCTCGACGCCCACTCCGTCTTCGGCCGCGTGACCCCGCAGCAGAAGCGGGACATGGTGGGCGCGCTCCAGTCCAAGGGCCACACGGTCGCCATGACGGGCGACGGCGTGAACGACGTCCTGGCCCTCAAGGACGCGGACATCGGCGTGTCCATGGGCTCGGGCTCGGAGGCGACGCGGGCGGTCGCCCAGATCGTGCTCCTGAACAACAGCTTCGCGACGCTGCCCTCAGTGGTGGCCGAGGGCCGCCGCGTCATCGGCAACATCACCCGCGTGGCGACGCTCTTCCTGGTGAAGACGGTCTACTCCGTCGTCATCGCCCTGCTGGTGGTCTGCTCCCAGGTGGAGTACCTGTTCCTGCCGCGCCACCTGACGCTCCTGTCCACCCTGACGATCGGCGTCCCGGCCTTCTTCCTGGCGCTCGCCCCCAACACGGAGCGCGCCAAGCCGCACTTCGTCCGCAGAGTCATGCGCTACGCGCTCCCCGGCGGCATCATCGCGGCCCTCTCCACCTTCGCGACGTACCTGCTCGCCCGCCACCACTACGTGGGCGAGGGCGCCCGCGAGGCCGAGACCAGCGCGGCCACGCTCACGCTCTTCCTGGTCTCCCTGTGGGTCCTGGCGATCATCGCCCGCCCCTACACCTGGTGGCGGATCTGCCTGGTGGCGGCCATGGGCCTGGGCTTCCTGCTGGTCCTGACCATCCCCTACCTCCAGGACTTCTTCGCCCTGAAGCTGGTCGGCACGACGATGCCGTGGGCGGCGGTCGCGATCGCGGCGGTCGCGGCGGCGGCGACGGAGTTCGCCTTCCGCTGGATCGACCGCCGCTTCGCGGCGTAGCCGACTACCGGACGTCGACGAAGTCCCCGGCCGAGACCACGGCCGGGGACGTCGACGACCCGGCGAAGGCGTACCGGAAGGTGCCGTCCGCGGACGCCTTCACGATCGTCTTCAGGTTGCCCTTCGCGTCCGACTTCACCGTCTTGAGCGTCGTGTAGGAGCTCGCGCCCTTGGCCTTGAACTGCAGCTTCACGGGCTGACCGGTGTAGCCCGCGAACTTGCGGCTCTCCCAGTTCGCCCGCGTCAGCGCGCCGGACACCAGGAGGGACTCGCCCTTCTCCACGGGCTCCGGGGCGGCGTCGACGGTGAGCTTGGCGGCGCGCTTGACGCCGACCGTCGTGTACTTGCCCTTGATGACGTGGTTCTCGGCGCGGCCCTTGCCGAGCAGGCCGGCCAGGACCTTCCAGCGGCCCGCGGTGTCGTTGCTCAGGGTGCTCGGGTCGGCCACGACGACGGCCTTGCAGGTGCCCTTGGTCGCGCTCAGCTTGACGCACTTGGGGTCGACCCGCGGGGCGATGAGGCCGTCGACGCGGTCCGGGTACGACTTGCCGTGCCAGGCGAGGGCGATGCCCTCCTTGATGCCCTTCGGGTCGGTGCCCGTGACGGTGATGACGAACTTCTTCTTGGAGGTGCCGATCACGAGGTCCTTGCCGCCGTTGACGACGACCTTCGTGATCTTGGTGTTGCCCTTGTGCGAGTCGAAGGCCTGCGCGGCCGGGACGGCGAGGGCGGACAGGACGACGGCGCCGGAGACGGCGGCCACGGTGGTGCGGATGCGCATGGGGGTGTTCCTCGGGGGTGGATCGGATGAGGGGACGAGTGCGTCAGCGGACGTCGATGGCGTCGCCCGCGGAGGTGACCGCGGGGGTCGTGGACGTGCCCGCGAAGACGTAGCGGAAGGTGCCGTCGACGGAGGCCTTCACGGTGGTCTTCAGGTTGCCCTTGGCGTCCGACTTCACCGTCTTCACGGCTGAGTACGCGCTCGCGCCCTTCTTCTTGAACTGCAGCTGCACGGGCTGCTGGGTGTAGCCCGCGTACTTCTTGGTGTCCCAGTTGGCCCGGGTCAGGGCGCCGGAGACCGTGATGGTCCCGCCCTTCTTCACGGGCTCCGGGGAGGCGTTGACGGTGAGCTTGGCGGCGCGCTTGACCGATACGGACTTGTACGCGTCGACGGTCTGCTTGCCGCCGAGCTCCTGGCCCGCGGGCGGGTTGCCGTGGGCGGCCGCGAACGCCTTCCACTTACCGGCCAGCGAGTTCCCGTAGATGTTCTTGTTCGGGTCGGCGGTCACGGTGACCGTGCACGTCGCGGTGGTCGCGTCCACTTCGGTGCACTTCGGCGGGACCCCCGTGTCGAAGACGATCGAGCCGTCCAGATCGGCGTAGTCCGGGCCGTGCCACAGGAAGCCGCTGGCCTTCCGGATGCCCTCGGGGTCCGTCGCGGTGACCGCGAAGGTGATCTTCTTCGCCTGCGAAGTGCCGATCACGATGTCCTTGCCGCCGTTGACGGTGACGTTCGTGATCTTGGTGTCGCCGATGCTCTCGTCCGCCTGCGCGGCGGGAACGGCGAGGGCGGACAGGGCCAGGGCGCCCGACAGGGTCGCCACCGTGGCACGGATGCGCATGCTTTTCCCCTGGTGGAGAAGGGGCCCCGTGGTGCGTAAGCCGTCACACGGGGCCCAAGCGATCTAGGAGTCTGTTGACTCGCGAGATCAGACCCTCACCCATGGTCAAAGGTTGTACGTTCCGTGAAACCTGCTGGTGGGACTCAGTCGAACCAGCGGTCGCGCGCCAGTTCCCCGGTCCGCGACGGGTCCTCCAGGAGCGCCGCCACCTCGAAGCGGCGGGGCCACTGACGGGTCGCCCAGGCCAGGCCCGCCGCGACGCCCTCCACGGTGGCGGCGTGCACCGTGCCGTCGGAGGTGCGGCGCCACTCCAGGTCCACGCCGTCGACGAGCAGCTCCTCGTGCTCGCGGTACGTCGCCGGGGTGGTGGGCCCGAGCAGGACGCGCACGGACTCCGGGACCTCGTGCTCCACGCCGGCGCCCGGGTCGACCCCGGCCCTGACGTGGTCGCTCAGACGGCGCACCTGGAAGAGGTCCGCCAGGTCGCCCGCCCGGGACGGGGACACCGGGAGCAGCGGCACGTCGGCGGCGTACGGCAGCAGGTCGGGCGCGTCCGCGACCACCGCGTCGGCGGCGTCGACGACCACGACCTCGCCGCCCAGGACCGCGCGCAGCTCGTCGGGCAGCGTCACCTGCTCCGGGTCGAGGTCCGCGAGCGCCCCGTACAGGGTGTGCAGGCGCGCCGCGGAAACGGTCCGCTCGGGGTCGGCGAGCCGGTCCAGGAGTTCGGCGGCGCCGCCCGGCTCCGCGAGCAGCGCGGCCACCGACGTGCGGACGCCGAGGGCCCGCAGCACCTGCTCGTCGTCGAAGCCGGTCGCGTCCACGGCGTCGTACAGGCCCTCGAGGAGCGGATCGCCGCCCGCGGACCGCAGACCGGCCGGACGGCGGCCGTCCAGGACGGGGTGGCCGCGCAGCCACCACGCCGTGTACGGGCGCACGCTCTCCGTCGTGCCGTCCGGGAGCAGCACCCGCACCGGCTGGGTGAGCGCGTCCCGCAGCGGCGGCCTGGAGAGCAGCGCGAGCGCGCGCGGCCACTGGTCGTCGTCCACGAGGTCCAGGTCGCGCACCGCCACGAGCTCCGTCGCCACGGGCGGCACCGGCGTGTCCGGCAGCCGGTCGAGCACGTCCTCGCACCACACGTCGACCGCGTCGAGCAGCCCCGCGTCGTCGGGCTCGGCGAAGTCCCCGTCGCGCGGCTCCAGCTCGTCCGGGTCGAGGACGACGTCCGTGGCGCGTACGAGGGTGAAGGAGGCGAGGACCCCGCAGGCGGCCAGCGGCCGCTCGCCCCACCGCCCTGCGGTGTCCGCGTCCACGAAGGCCAGCTCGCCCTCGCGCATGACCTCGGCGAACGCGCTGCCGGGCAGCACGAGCTCACCGGCGGGCGCGAGTTCGCCGTCCTCGTCGGGCAGCGCGAGCGCGCCGAGCCAGGGCTCGTCGCCGGGCGCGAGGTCGGCGTCCCGGACGAGGGTGAGCACGAGCTCGGCGAGCTCCTCGGCGTCGAGCCCCGCCCCCTCGTCGAGCCCGTCGTACCAGGAGTCGTCGTCCAGGGACGCGGCGACGGCCGCCCGCACCTGGGGCGTCGTCAGGACCGCGCGGGGCGTGGCGGGCAGCGCGCCGAGCTTCTCCAGGAGCGGATGCGCGGCGTCCGCGTGGGCGACCTTCAGGCCGATCCTGGCCAGGGCCGCGGGCGCGGCCCCGTCCCCCGGCGCGGGCAGCAGGACCTGGCGCGGCCCGATCGTCGTACGCCCGCTCGCCAGCGGCACGGGCAGCCCCGAGAGCCGGTCGGGGTCGACGCCCGCGAGGGTGTCGTACAGGCGCCGCCACCAGGACGGCTCCCGCTCCAGGCCCGCGAGCCGGTCGACCGCCTCGGTCAGCGGCACCCGGGCCACACCCAGCGTGCGCAGCTCGCTCCGGCGCTCCAGGCCCGCGGGCAGCAGGCTCGGCAGGACCTCGGCGAGCACCCGCACGGTGTCCGCGCCCGCGCCCTGAACGACCTCCGCGTCGCGCGGCCGCAGCGCGACGGGGGCCTCGGCCTGCGACCACTCGTCGGCGGGCTCTGGCACCGGCCCTGCGGCGGGCGGCAGGAACGCGGTGCGCGGCAGCCGGTCGAGGACGGCCCGGCGCAGCGCGCCGTCCAGCTCGCTCGTGCCGAGCGGCCCCGGCACCAGGCCGATGATTCCCTCCGTCACCGGGCGCCACCCGGCGAGCAGTTCGGCGTACGCGTCCGCCGCCCGCTCCACCAGGAAGTCCGTGAGCGGCCCCGGCGCGGCGTGGCGGCGGCTGGTGTCGAGCGGGAACGTGCCGATGAGCAGCGCGGGCACGCCGAGCGGCTCGTCGCTCGGGGTCGGCGCGTGCAGCACCGGGCTCGTGCGGGGCGCGCGCGGCGCGCCGTCCTCGCCCACCGGCACGGCCCAGGTGAGCTGCCAGTAGGGGCGGAGGCGCTCCTCCACGGGGCGGTCCGCGAGCAGCCGCGCCTCCAGGTCCCCTGCACGGGTGACGGTGCGCCAGCGCGTCGTGCCGTCCCGGGTGTCCGCGACGACGGTGTCCGCGCCGTCCGCGGAGCGGCGGAGCACCCGGGTCGTGCCGTCCGGGGTGCGGACGGAGACCTCGTCGAGGCCGGGCAGCGCGAGCAGCAGCGCGTCGTCGACGCCGTCGAGGAGGCGCGTCACCAGGTCCTCGGCCGCGGCGTCCCGCAGCGGCAGGATGACGACCGTGTCGTACCCGTCGGGAGCGGTGCCCTCCGCCGCCAGCGGCAGCCTCAGGAGCGGTACGTGGCCGTCGCGCCGCCGCATCTCGTCGCCGAGGCCCGGGCTGAACCTGGCCGTCTCGGCGGCCAGTTCGCGGGCCTCCGCGAGGGACCAGCGGACCCCGCCGGTACGGCCCACCACGGCCGGTTCGTCCGACACGGAGAGCACGGCGGCGAAGCCCACGCCGAAGCGTCCCGTGGTCCGCCGCCGGGCGTCGCCCTCCCGCTTCGCGGACGCCCGCAGCGTCGCCAGGGACTCCACGCCCGCCGCGTCCAGCGGGGCGCCGGTGTTCGCCGCGGCGAGGACTCCGTCCTGGAGCGTGAGCGCGAGCCGTCCTGCCGTGCCCGCGCGGGCGGCCGCGTCCGAGGCGTTCTGCGCGAGCTCGACGACCAGGCGGTCGCGGTAGCCGCCGAGCGCCAGGTCCTCCTCGGCGTTGGCGTCCTCCCGGAACCGGGCCGGGCTCGCCGCCCAGGACTCGAGCACGGAGCGGCGCAGACGGGCGGTGCCGAACGGGTCGGTGCCCTCGGCGGCAGGCCGCACGGTCTTGCTCACGGTACGTCGCCCTTCTCTGGCGGGAGACGCCCTTCGCTGGCGGGGGCGCCTTGGACTGTGGGGGCGAACGGTACCGCGTCCCGCGCGGGCCGCCTGTCGGCGGCCTTTCCCACCCACCCGAGGCCCGAAGGGGCGCGGGGAACTGCGCGACCAGCCACAACCGACCCGCAGTCGATCCGGGGCGCCGGGGCCGCGCCCTCGCCACAGAACCCGTGGAGGCTAGGAGTGGCCGAGGTCCTCGTCCGGGTCCGTGTCCGCGGCCTTGACCGAGCCCGAGTCGGGGGCGGGCCGCAGCGGCAGCTCGTCGACCTTCGTCTCGTCCAGGACCGGCGGCGCCGGGCGCGGCGGCTTCGGCATGACCGCGGCCTCGGAGTGCCCGCCGCAGCCGTACGCGAGCGAGACCACGTGGCCGTCCGCGGGGCCGAACTCGTTCGCGCACACGCCGAAGGCCTGGCCGAGCGAGCCCCCGATGGGCACCAGGAAGCCACAGCTCACACAGGACGCGGGCGCGGCCTGCGCCATCGGCGTCTTCGCGCCGTACCCCTCGTCCCAGCGGTCGGCGGAGGTGTGCAGTCCGTACCGGGACAGGACACGCGCGCGGCGCATCCCGAGCTCCTCGGCGAGCGCCGCGAGGGAGCCGCGGGCGGGCACGGCGTCGGCGGCCGGGGCCGCGTCGGCGGCGGCGAGTTCCGCGTCCTCCGCCTCGACGCGCTCCGCCAGCTCCTGCGAGAGGACCGAGTTCGGCGGCGGCGCGTCCTCGCCGGAGTAGCCGGGTTCGAGGCGCAGGTCCTCGGCGTCCGTGGGCAGCAGGTCGCCCGGGCCCATGTCGCCGGGGCGCAGGCGCTCGCTCCACGGCACCCACTCGGGCGCGAGCAGCGCGTCGGGGCCCGGCAGCAGCACGGTCTCGTCGAGCGTGACGACCTTCGCGCGGGAGGCGCGGGCCACGGTCACCGCCCAGCGCCAGCCGCGGTAGCCGAGCTCCTTGCACTCGAAGAGATGCGTGACGACGCGGTCGCCCTCCACGACGACCTCGACATGCTCACCGACCACCCCCGGCGCGGCGGCCTCCTCGGCCGCGGCCCGGGCGAACCCGACGGCCTCGGCGCAGAGGCGGTCGGGGGTACGCGGGGTGCGCTGGGTGCGGCTTCGCGTTGTCGCTGCGCTCACAGGTATCGCTTCTCTCCTACGCCGTCTCACGGGTGCGCCACCCTTACGCGGGGGCACGGACGGAGCGGACCAGGGGGCCGCGTCGACGTCCGCGCCCGACGTCACGGGCGCGCCTACGCCATCCATTCTGCGGGATGGTGATGAGGCGCGCGGCCGAGAGCTTCCGCCGCAGGCGCGTTACGCACGCTACCTGTTCCTGGCCCCTGGGCCCACACCGGCGCCCGCCCCGACCCGCCGACACGCCCCCCGTCACCCCCTCCGTCGCCGGCGGATCCGGCCCGTCCGGCGTTCGACGACGAGCGCGGAAGCGCGGTGCTTCGCCCACGTCCCCCGGGAAGTCGCAGGTCGGAGGGGGTGGGGGCGACATGGGGGTGGCCGGGTGGAGGGAGGTGCCACTAGTCGGGGGCGGAAGGGGGCACTATGACTGGGTGGCTGGCGTCAGGTCGTCGTCGTCCCACGGGCTGCGCTCCCCCCGCCCGGCAAGCAGGGCCGCCCGTGCGCTGGCCCGCGCGCTGCACCTGCCGTTCACCGGAACGGCCCGCGGCATCCGCAAGGCCACCCACGCCCACGGAGCGGGCGAGTCCGGCCTCGGCAAGCTGATCGAGCTGCACGCGGTGAACGGCGCGGGCGACGTGCTGATCACCGTCTCGCTCGCGTCCACGGTGTTCTTCTCCGTGCCGACCGACGAGGCCCGCGGCCGCGTCGCGCTGTACCTCGCCATCACCATGGCGCCGTTCACGCTCCTCGCCCCCGTCATCGGCCCGCTCCTGGACCGCCTCCCGCACGGCCGCCGCGCCGCGATGGCGGCGGCGATGCTGGCGCGGGCGCTGCTCGCGCTGATCCTGTCGGGCGCGGTGGCGACCGGCGGCCTGGAGCTGTACCCGGCCGCGCTCGGCGTGCTCGTCGCGTCGAAGGCGTACGGCGTGGTCCGCAGCGCTGTCGTGCCCCGGCTGCTGCCACCCGGCTTCTCGCTGGTGAAGGCGAACTCCCGGGTGACTCTGAGCGGACTGCTCGCGACGGGCGTCGCCGCGCCCGTGGGGGCGGGGCTGCAGGCGATCGGGGCGCGCTGGCCGCTGTACGCGGCGTGCGCGGTGTTCGTCGCCGGGACCGTGCTGTCGTTCACGCTGCCGCGCAAGGTGGACTCGGCGAAGGGCGAGAGCAAGGCGCTGCTCGCGGCGGACGAGGAGCATCTGCACCTGGCGCGCGCGAAGGACCGCAAGGACTCGACCCGCAGGAGCCTCCTCGGCCTGCGGACGGTCGGCCCGGCCGTGACGCACGGCCTGGCCGTCAACGCCGCGCAGCGCGGGCTCTCCGGCTTCCTGATCTTCTTCCTGGCCTTCCTGCTGCGCGAGCATCCGCTCGGCGGGCAGAGCGCGGCGGTGTCGCTCGGCATCGTCGGGGTCGCCGCGGGCACGGGCAACGCGCTCGGCACGGCCGTCGGGGCGTGGCTGAAGGCGCGCGCGCCCGAGCTGATCATCGTGACCGTGGTGGCGGTGGTGCTCGGGGTCGCGGTGTGCGCGGCGCTGTTCTTCAGCCCCGTGGCCATCGCCTGCCTCGCGGCCGTGGCGGGCTTCGCACAGGCCCTGTCGAAGCTGTCGCTCGACGCGCTGATCCAGCGGGACGTGCCGGAGGCGGTGCGTACGTCCGCGTTCGCGCGCGCCGAGACCCTGTTGCAGGTGGCCTGGGTGGTGGGCGGCGGCATCGGCATCGCGCTCCCGCTGAACGGAACCCTTGGCCTGTCCGTGGCGGCGGCGATCGTGGCGGTCGGATGGCTGCCGACCGTACGGGGCCTCTTGGCGGCCGCGCGCCGGGGCGGCAGCCGCCGCGTCCTGGCCTGAGCACCGGCCCCCGCGCCGGGAGGCACCCGGATCCACCGGGGGCGCCCGGACGGCGGTCCTGTGGGCGGGAGGGGCGGCCCGGGCGGGGCGGCCGGTATGGGCCCAGGGGCCAAGAGATAGCCTTCCGCCATGACCTCCCTGGTACCCCGCTCAGCGCGCAGCCGCCGCGCCGTCGCCTCCCTCGGCGCCGTCTCCGCCGGACTGCTCGTCCTGTCGGCCTGCGACAAGCCGACGCCGCTGGCGACCGTGACGGTCGGCAGCAAGTCCGTGCACTCCGAGGCCTCCTGCTACAAGGACGGCAAGGAGCTCACGCAGTCCGCCGTACAGGACTGCCTGAAGGACACGAAGGACATCAAGTCCATCACGGTCGACCCCGACGAGAAGGTCCGCTTCGGCGTCGACCCGGAGATCGCCGACAAGGGCTGGACGCTGCTGATGAACGGCCAGCCGCTGACCGAGGCCAGCAAGAAGACCTACGTCGTCATCCCGGGCAGCGTGTTCTTCAACCAGCAGTACGGCGGCGGCGGTTCCTCGACGACCGTCAGCCTGCTGGAGGGCGGCAAGAGCGAGAGCGGCGCGCCGAAGGCCACCGGTCTGTGGTCGTTCAAGCTGAAGAAGGACAAGGACGCCTGACCGGGACCGGGCGGACCCCACGCATCCTGGTGGCCACCGCGGTCCCCGCCGAGCGGGACGCGGTGGCCTCCGGCCTGTCCGCGGGGGCTGACGCGGCGGGCGCCGCGGACACGCCCGGCGGTGGGCTCGTGTCCGTCGGGCCCGTGGACGTGCTCGCCGTCGGCGTCGGACCCGCGGCCGCCGCCGCGGGCACCGCGGCCGCGCTCGCCGGTGCCGCCGCCCGCGACGTGCCGTACGACCTGGTGGTCTCCGCCGGCATCGGGGGCGGTTTCGTGCCGGACGCGCCCGTGGGGTCGCTGGTCGTCGCCGACGCCGTCACCGCGGCCGACCTGGGGGCCGAGACGGCCGACGGGTTCGTGCCCGTCACCGACCTCGGCTTCGGCCGGGTCACGTACGAGCCGCCGGCCGCCCTCGTACGGCAGCTCGCCGCCGTGTCGGGCGCCGCGACGGGCACGGTCCTGACGGTGTCCACCGTCACCGGTTCCGCCGAGCGCGCGGCCGGGCTGCGCGCCCGCCATCCGCGTGCTCTCGCGGAGGCGATGGAGGGCTTCGGCGTCGCCGAGGCCGCCGCCGTGCACGGCCTGCCCGTGTGCGAGGTCCGCGCGGTCTCGAACCCGGTGGGCCCGCGCGACCGGGCCGCCTGGCGCATCGGCGACGCGCTCGCCGCGCTCGGCGGGGCGTTCGGGAAGTTCACGCCGGTACTGGAGAGTTGGAACAGGCATGACTGACACCACCCCCGAGCCCCTGCGCATCGCGTACTCGCCCTGCCCCAACGACACCTTCGTCTTCGACGCCTGGGCGCACGGCCGGGTGCCGGACGCGCCCGCGCTCGACGTGACGTTCGCGGACATCGACATCACCAACGGCATGGCCGAGCGCGGCGAGTTCGACGTGCTCAAGGTGTCGTACGCGGTGTTGCCGTACGTCCTCGACGAGTACGCGCTGCTGCCGTGCGGCGGTGCCCTCGGCCGGGGCTGCGGGCCGCTGGTGCTGACCCGGGAGCCGGGGGTCGACCTGAGCGGCAAGACGGTCGCGGTGCCGAGCGAGAGGTCGACGGCGTACCTGCTGTTCCGGCTGTGGGCCGCGGACGTCCTCGCGGACGGCGTCGGGGAGATCGTCGTGCTGCCCTTCGACCGGATCATGCCCGCCGTGCGGGACGGGAAGGTCGACGCGGGGCTCGTCATCCACGAGGCGCGCTTCACTTACCAGAACTACGGCCTGCACCGGCTCGCCGACATGGGCGAGCACTGGGAGGCCACGACCGGCCTGCCGATCCCGCTCGGCGCGATCATCGCGAAGCGGTCGCTCGGGGACGACGTGCTGCGGGGCCTCGCGGACGCGGCGCGGGCGTCCGTGCGGAGGGCCTGGGACGATCCCGAGGCCTCGCGTCCCTACGTCCTGGAGCACGCGCAGGAGATGGATCCGCGGGTGGCCGACCAGCACATCGGCCTGTACGTCAACGAGTTCACCGCGGATCTGGGCGAGGACGGCTACGCCGCGGTGCGCGGCCTGCTCACCCGGGCCGCCGCCGAGGGCCTGGTCCCGGCCCTGGCCCCGGGGGCCCTTTCGTTCCCCTGATCCTGGGGGCTCCGCTCCTCAAACGCCGGAGAGGCTGAAACACAGCCGCAAGCGGCACCATCCAGCCCGTCCGGCGTTTGAGGACGAGGCGCGAAGCGCCGAAGAGCGGCGCACGGGACCCGCGGTCACACGTCCAGCTGGTCCGCCACCGCCCTGAGCAGGCCCGCGATCTTCGCGCCCGAGGCCTTGTCGGGGTAGCGGCCCTTCTCCAGCATGGGGGTGATGTTCTCCAGGAGGGTGGTGAGGTCCTGGACGATCGAGGCCAGTTCGTCCGGCTTGCGGCGCTGTGCGGCGGCGACCGACGGCGTCGGGTCGAGAAGCGTCACCGAAAGGGCCTGGTCCCCACGCTGTCCGGCGACCACGCCGAATTCCACGCGCTGGCCGGGCTTGAGTGTGTCGACGCCGTCGGGCAGTACGGAGGAATGCACGAAGACGTCACCGCCGTCGTCGCGGGAGAGAAAGCCGAAGCCCTTCTCGCTGTTGAACCACTTGACCTTGCCGGTAGGCACGTGAAGTCCTCGTCCTCGTACTAGTCGTCGTATCGGCGGCACCGCGCCGCCTTCGGCGTGGACCCTCCGGTCCCCGTCCGCCGGGCGAAAACGGCTCTGGATAGCACTACAGCGGGTCGCACGACCCGCCGGCACCAAGACTATTGGTCCCGGGGCCGGTGACAAGACGTCCCCGGTTTCTTCCTTCGCGCTGGGAACTACCCTGGTCCGGTGCGTGACAAAACCCAAGCGAATTCCACCGGACCGGGCGACGGCCTCGTACGGATTGGCGCGATCGTTTTCTTCGTCGGCGCCGTGGCCACCCTGGTCACGGTGGCTCCGCTGTTCCTCGGCGGCGACCCTTTCCCACCCGTGGCCTATGCGGTGTGCATGCTGATGGGCGTGGGTTTCCTCATCGCCGGGGCAGGCGTGTTCCGCTCCGTCGCCGCACAGCGGCGTCAGGCCAGGTCAGCGGCGGGCCCATCGGCTACGTGAGCGGCGAGCCAGGCCGGGAACTGGCTCAGATCATCGAGTACGACGTCGGCGCCCGCCGCGCGCAGTTCGTCTGCGTCGCACGGCCCGGTCGCCACCGCTACGGAGAGCGCGCCCGCCGTACGCGCCCCGCGTACGTCCCCGGTGTGGTCGCCGACGTACACGGACGCGCCGTACTCGTGCAGGGCCTGCGCCTTCCGCTCCGCCCACAGATTGCCGACCACGGCGTCCGCCGCGATGCCGAGGTGCTCGATGTGGAGCTTGGCGTTCGGCTCGTACTTGGCGGTGACGACTATCGCGCGGCCGCCCGCCGCGCGCACCGCGTCGACCGCGGCCCGGGCGCCGGGCAGCGCGGGCGTCGCCGCGATCGCGTATGTGGGATACATCTCACGGTAGAGCTCCGCCGTCGCCGCGACCTCGGTGGCCGGAAACCAGTGGGCCAACTCCTGTTCGAGGGGCGGCCCGAGACGGGTGACGGCCAGGTCCGCGTCCACGTGCGTACCGGTCCGCTCGGACAGCGCCACGTAACAGGCGTGAATGCCGGGCCGGGAGTCGATCAGGGTCATGTCGAGGTCGAAGCCGACGGTGAGCGCGCCGCCGTCCCGGGTGGTCCGTGCAGTCCGTGAGGTCATGGCGCCCATTGTGCCGGGGGCCCCGCGGCCCGGGCGGGGCGGACGGACCCCCTTATGCTTCTTAGCCAAGCCTTACCTACCGTCCCGCGAAACGAGCCAGCCGATGCGTGTGAACGCCAGACGCGCCGCCGTGATGATGGCGGCCGTCGTGGCCCTGCTGCTCGCCGTCCTGTTCAGCCTCGCCGTCGGCGCCCGCGCGATCGCGCCGTCCGCGGTCCTCGACGCCCTGCTGCACGGCGGGCACAGCGACGCCGCCGAGGTGGTCCGCGAGATGCGCGTGCCGCGCACGGTCCTCGGCGTCATGGTCGGCGCCGCGCTCGCCGTCGCGGGCACCGCGCTCCAGGGCATCACCCGCAACCCCATCGCCGACCCCGGCATCCTCGGCATCAGCCAGGGCGCGTCGGTCGGCGTGGTCTTCGCCATCGCGTACGCGGGCACGCACACGCTCACCGGCTACGTCTGGTACGCCTTCGCGGGCGCGGCCCTCGCGGCCGTCGCCGTCTACGCGATCGCCGCCAGTGGCCGGGGCGGCGCGACCCCCGTGAAACTCGCGCTCGGCGGCGCCGCGATCAACGCGCTGCTCGTCTCCGTCACCACGGGCATCCTCACCACCCGGGCCTCCGCGCTCGACGAGTTCCGCTTCTGGCAGGTCGGCGCGCTCTCCGGGCGCGAGGCCGCGATCGTCGAACAGACCTGGCCGTTCCTGCTCGGCGGGCTGCTGCTCGTGCTCTGGGTCGCCCGCGGGCTCGATGCCCTCGCGCTCGGTGAGGACGTGGCCAAGGGGCTCGGCCAGAACGTCGCCCTCGTCCGCGTCGTGGGCGGCCTCGGCGCCACCGTCCTGACCGGCGTCGGCGTCGCCGCCGCCGGGCCCATCGCCTTCATCGGCCTCGCGGTCCCGCACATCGCCCGCGCCGTCATCGGCAGCGACCACCGCTGGGTGCTGCCGCTCGCCGCCCTCCTGGGACCCGTGATGCTGCTCGTCTCCGACACCGTGGGCCGGATCGTCTTCCCGCCGAGCGAGGTCCCGGCCGGGGTGATGACCGCCCTGATCGGCGTCCCGTTCCTGGTGACCCTGGTCCGCAGGAAGGCGGTGGCGGCGTGAAGCAGCCGCCCATGTACCGCCCCGCCCGTCCCGCCCCCGCCGCGCGGCAGCGCGTGCGTCCCGCCGGGTACGCCGTGCTCCGCTTCCGGCGGGCCACCTTCCTCGCCCACCGCAGGGCGACCGTCGTGGCCACCGCCCTCGCGCTGCTCCTCGCGGCCGCCTGCCTCGCCTACCTCTGCGTCGGCGAGACCTTCGTCCAGCCCGTCGAGGCCCTGAAGGTCGTCCTCGGCAGGCCCTCGCCCGACGAGCTGGTCGTGGGCACGCTCCGCGAACCGCGGATGACCGTGGGCCTGCTCGTCGGCGCCGCCTTCGGCGTCGCGGGCGCGCTCATCCAGACCGTCGCCCGCAACCCGCTGGCCAGCCCGGACATCATCGGGATCAGCCAGGGCGCGAGCGCGGTGACGGTCGCCGCGATGACGTTCGGGCTCACCTCGTACACGGTCCTGCCGTATCTGTCCGTGGCGGGCGGCCTCGCCGCCGCGCTGCTCGTGTACGTGTTCGCCTGGCGCGGCGGTCTGCACGCCACGCGGTTCGTGCTGATCGGCATCGGCTGCGCGATCGCCCTGCGGTCCGTCACCACGCTCTTCATGACGAAGGGCGACTACCTCGTCGCGCAGCAGGCGCAGATCTGGATGACGGGATCCCTGAACGGCCGCGGCTGGCCGGAGGCCGAACCGCTCGCCCTGACCCTGCTCGTCCTGCTGCCCTTCGTGGCCTGGGCGGCCCGCGCCCAGCGGACCGTGGCCATGGACGACGACACCGCGACGGCGCTCGGCGTGCGGCTCGGCCGGGTGCGCACCGGGCTCGTGCTGCTCGGCGTCGTCCTGGCGTCGGTGGCGACCGGGGCCGCGGGGCCCGTCGACTTCGTGGCGCTGCTCGCCCCGCAGATCGCCCGGCGCCTGACCCGCACCGCGCAGATCCCGCTGCTCAGCTCGGCACTCCTCGGCGCGCTCGTCGTCGTCACCGCCGACCTGCTCGCCCGGCGCCTCTTCTCACCGACGGAGCTGCCGGTGGGCGTGCTCACCGCCGCCGTCGGCGCGCCCTATCTGATCTGGCTCATCATCCGGAGCCGTTCCATCCGCAATGGAGGCACCGCGTGACCGCCCCCGCCGGCGCGCGTCTGACCACGCGCGAGCTGACCCTCGCCTACGAGGACCGTACGGTCGTGCACGCGCTCGACCTCGCCGTCCCCGACGGCGCGGTGACCGTCATCGTCGGCCCGAACGCCTGCGGCAAGTCGACGACGCTGCGCGCGCTCGGGCGGCTGCTCAAGCCCAAGGGCGGCGCGGTCCTGCTCGACGGCGAGGAGCTCGCGAAGCTGCCGACGCGGCGCGTCGCCCAGCGGATCGGGCTGCTTCCGCAGACCCCGGTCGCGCCCGAGGCCATCACGGTCGCGGACCTGGTGGCGCGCGGCCGCCAGCCGCACCAGCGGTGGTGGCAGCAGTGGTCGGACGCCGACGAGCGGGCCGTCACCGAGGCGATGGAGCGCACCGACGTGACCGCACTCGCCGAGCGGCCCGTCGACGAGCTGTCGGGCGGGCAGCGGCAGCGCGTGTGGATCGCGATGGCCCTCGCGCAGGAGACGGAACTGCTGCTGCTCGACGAGCCGACGACGTATCTGGACATCTCCCACCAGGTCGAGGTCCTCGACCTGGTGCGGCAGTTGAACCACGACCGGGGCCGGACGGTCGCCGTCGTCCTGCACGATCTGAACCAGGCCGCCCGCTACGCCGACCACCTCGTCGCCATGAAGGAGGGGCGGGTGGTCGCCGAGGGCGCGCCACGCGACGTCGTCACCGCGGAGCTCGTCCGGGACGTCTTCGGCCTGGAGTGCGTGGTCGTCCCCGACCCGGTGACGGGATCGCCGCTCGTGGTGCCGGGCACGCCGTGGCGTCCCCCGGCCCCGGAAGACAAGAAGCCGCCCCTCGACGAAAGGCCCTCCTCATGACCCGCAGCTCCCGCCGCCGCCTCCGTACCGCGGGCGCCCTCGCCGTCACCGGCGCGCTCGCGCTCGCCGGGTGCGGTTCGTCCGACGACGACAAGGATTCGGGGTCGGGCAAGACGCACGTCGTGAAGACCGCCATGGGTGACGTGAAGGTGCCCGTGGCCCCCGAGCGGGTCGTCGTGCTCGACACCGCCGAACTGGACTCCGCGCTCACGCTCGGCGTGAAGCCGGTCGGCGCCACGCACGTCGACGCCGCCACCGGCTTCCCGGGCTATCTGCCCAAGGGCGAGGTCGCGGGCATCAAGGACGTCGGCGAGATGATGAACCCGAACATGGAGGCCATCGCCGGGCTCAAGCCGGACCTGATCCTCACCTCCAAGATCCGCCACGGCGCGAAGTACGACCAGCTGAAGCAGATCGCGCCGACCGTCATGACGGAGACCACGGGGCACCCCTGGAAGGAGAACTTCCAGGTGCACGCGGACGCGCTCGGCAAGAAGGCGGCGGCGACGAAGACCGTCGCCGCCTACGACGCGCACGCCAAGGAGGTCACGACGGCGCTCGGCGGTCCGGCGAAGGCCAAGGCCACCGAGGTCAACGTGGTGCGCTTCGTGCAGGGCGCCGACATCCGCATCTACGGCGAGCAGTCGTACATCGCCACGCTCCTGAAGGACGTCGGCCTGGGCCGCGCACCCATCTCCAAGAAGGCCAAGGACGGCTTCTCGTACGACGTGAGCCCGGAGAAGATCGACCTCGCCGACACGGACGTCATCTTCCAGTCGACGTACGGCGATCCGAAGAAGGCCAAGCAGACGCAGACCGTGAACAGCGGCCTGTGGAAGAACATGAAGGCGGTCAAGTCCGGCAACGTCCACGTCGTGGACGACGAGCTGTGGATCCAGGGCATCGGCTACACGGCCGCCGACCAGATCCTGGACCAGATGAAGACGGCCCTGACGAAGAAGAAGTAGGGGAGGCAGCGGTCGTCGTACGGCAGTCGGTCCGGGGCGCCCGCGCGGCTACTCGGGCTTGCCGCGCCGCGACCGCCACACGAGGAACAGGGCGGAGGCGACGGCCGCGACGCGGACCACCCACGGCCAGGTCTCCTCGACCGCCGCGTTCATCTGCCCCTTGACGATGGGCTCGCCCCACTTGCCCTGCGAGCGGCCCCACAGCCAGGCGATGCCGCCCGCGACGGTGAGCGCGGGCACCGCGATCACCGCGGCCTTCTTCTCGGCCGGGCTGAGCTTGCGCGAGAACCAGGCGACGACCCAACCGCCGCCGAGCGCGAACCAGTTGCCGATCACCGCGCCGACGACGAGCGCGAGGGCGGCGAGCAGCAGGAGGGGGCTGCGGAGGGACCGCACCCCTGCGAGCACACCGGCCCCGGCGGAGACGTCCGGGGCGGGGGCCTCCGCGTCGGGGGCCTCCTTGGCAGCGGCCTCCTTGGCGGGGGCTCCCTTGGCGGGCGGTGGGTTCTTGGCGGGCGGTGCGCCCTTCGTCAGGAGCGGGAGTATCCCGAAGCGGCGGCGGGGCGCCTCTTCCGGCGCGGCCTCCTCCTCGCCTTCCTCGGCGTCCTCGCCGTCCTCGGGCTCGTCCTCCTCCCCCGTTTCCCGCTCCTCGCCGGTCCCCTTCTTCTCCAGGTCCGTGGGCGGCCGCTGGAGCATCTCGGGGATCTCCACGCCGCCCACGAACCCGTGCACGGTGTGCGCGCCCTCCTCCGGGACGCGCTCCACCCGCCACCAGTCGGGCTCCAGGTCCGGTGCGCTGTCGCCGAGTTCATCGGTGCCCGCGAGGTGCGGCGGGGCGGGACGCGGTGGCTCCGGGGCCGGGGGGCTCGCGGGCCCCGCCGGTGCGGCGGCCCCGGTGGCGCGGCGCGGGCGCGGCACCACGCGGCGCGGGCGCTTGGGCTCGGGCGCCGCGGGCGCGGCGGGCACGGCGGGCGCGGCCGAGGGGTCGGCGGCCGCGGTGACCAGCTCGTCCGGGGAGCCGATGCGGTCCAGGATGCGCCGCACCGCGGCGGGGCTGTCGGCGGCCTTGGCGCGGCGGCGCTCGATCTCGCCCCGGAGTTCGGAGACGAGCCGCATGCGGGCGCCGGACGGCAGCTGGCGCTGCTGCGCGAGGTCGCCGACGCGGCTCAGATAGTCGAAGACGAGCTGGTCGCTCTCGATCCCCACGAAGTTCCCTCCGGGGCTGCGGTGTTGAGGTGGGCCCGGACATCGAAGTTACCGCGTCGCCGTGACCTCGGCGGTGACGCCCCCTCAGAAGAGGGTTTCCCGGCGGTTCTCGTCGGTTCTCGTCGGTTCTCGTCGGTTCCCGTCAGTCGTCGGCGAGCTCCGCGACGCCCGTGACGCGGTGCAGCGGGTAGGTGCGGACCTCGTCCGCCGTGTGGTCGTACGCGGTGACGAAGCCGCCCTCGACGCGGACGGGGGCGATGACGCGCTGGCTCGCGGCGCCTTCGGCGTTGACGTAGCCGATCCAGAGGGCCTCGCCGGTGAGGACGGCGGCCTGCATGGTCGCGAGGGTCTCGGCGGACGTGGTGCGGGGCAGGTCGCCGGTGACGGCGGGTGCCTCCTTGCGCGGCGCGGTGGACGCGAGGTCCCCGGCGCGGATGGCGCGTACGGCGGCGTCGATGAGGGTGGCGTCGGGCAGCGGCGGCCCGTCGGGCACCGGCTCGGGGGCGGTGCGCGGCGGGGTGCGGTGGCTGTGGGCGCGGGTGATCAGGACGTCGCCTTCGGCGCTCTCGGCGGCGGGCGCGAAGCCCATGGCGCGAAGGCCGTCGAGGAGCGTGCCGGGGTCGGCCTGCGCGGCGAGCACGGTGGCCGCGAGGCGCCGCAGGCGAAGGCCCTGGGCCCGCTTGTCCGCGAGGATCTCGTCGAGCACGCCCTCGTCGTCGCACCGCACGTACGCGGAGGCGGCGCCCACGCGCAGGTGGCCGTGTCTGCGGGCCACGTCGTCGATGAGGTACGCCAGGGGCTGCGGAACGGGCGTACGGGAGTGCGCGGCGAGGAAGGCGTGCAGGTCGGACGCGCTCTGCCCGGCGTCGAGCGCGCGGCGCACGGAGCCGGGGGTGAACCGGTAGACGGTGGCGCCGCCCTTGGACTCCACGTCGGCGAGCACGGCGAGGGCGTCCGCGAGGGGGCGCCGGAGCGGCCCCGGCGCGACCGCGGTGAGGTCGGCCTGGAGCAGGACGTGGTCGAGGGGGTCGGGCAGGAGCGGGGCGAGGCGCCGGGCGGCCTCGGCAGCGGCCGCGGCGCGTTCGGCGGGCGCCCCTCCGGGCTGCGCCCCGCCCGGCGCGGACGGCTGCCCGCCGCCGCCCGCGAGGAGCACCCGGCCGTGGGCGGCGAGCGCCCCGCGCCCGGTGACCCCCAGCAGCTCCGCCTCGCTCAGCGTCCACCGGGCCAGGCGGGCCCGCAGTTCGGTGGCGCCGCCGCCGGAGGGGCGCTCCCAGCGCAGCCGGTCGAGCACGGACTCCTCGGCGGGCGCGGCGCCCTCGGGCAGCTCCGCCAGGAGGGCCAGGACCCGGTGGCGCACCTCGGGCGCGGCGGAGCGGTCGAGGCCGGGGCCGAGCGCGGACAGGGTGCGGTCCTTGCTGTCGCGCCCGCCGACGAGGCCGGGGGTGCGGGTGGCCTCGTACCAGGCGGTGGCGAGCCGCGCCCACCGCTGGGCGGCGGGCAGCTCCTGCCAGCTGTCGTAGGCGGGGGTCGCGGCGTAGCGCTCGTCGGCCTCGCCGTCGGCGGCCAGCAGGCCCGCGGCGTAGGCGAGTTCGACCCAGAACGCGGCCTGGGGCTCGGCCGCGTCCAGGGCGACGGCGGTCCGCTTGAGGTCGCGCACGCTCAGGCCGCCCGCGCGCAGGACGGCGGGGCCGCCCTCGTCCCAGTCCTTGAGCAGCTCCTCGACGGTGGCGAGCGCGGTGTAGGCCTGCCCCGCCGCCGTCGCGTCCACAACCTGTGGACGGTGTTCGCGCGCGACCTCCACCACCGGGGGCACGGGCTCCAGGACGCGGTGCGCGCGGCCCCCGCGCAGGTGCAGCGCGGCCTCCCGGGGCAGCACCACCGTGCCCGGCGCGGTCGGGAGCAGCAGGCCGCGGTCGAGCAGCCAGCGCAGATGGGGCGCCGGGTCGGCGGTGACCTGCCCGTACGGCGGGCCCCACACGAGCCGGGACAGGACCTCGACGGACTCGGCGGGCGCCCCGTCGAGCAGTTGGGACATCCGCGTCTGGTCGGTGAAGAGCTCCGTGAGGGACTCCACGGCCGACACCGCGTCGTGCGTGGACGCGAGCCCCGCGGCCGCGACGACGCTCTGCACCCGGCCCGGCGACATGCCCGCCGTGGCCTCCGCGACCGTCGGGCCGAGCCCCGTGGGCGAGGGCCGCTGCGGCGCGGGCGCGAGCAGCTCGCGCGCGGTGCGCACCAGGCGGAGCCGACTCTCCGTGCCCCAGACGAGCGCCTGTCTGCGCAGCGTCGTCAGGGCCCGGTCCACCGCCTCGCCGGGCGCGGGCGCGAGCAGCCCCGCCAACTCCTCGTAGGACGCCGGTTCCGAGGCCACGGCGAGGGCCTCGGCGACCTGCTGCGCGAAGCGGTCGAGGCGCTCGAGGGCGCGTACCACCGAAGCCCGCGTGCCCGCGCGGGTGGCCAGCTGCGTCAGGTCGTTCGGCACGGGGCTGACGAGGTCGGGCCGGGATCGCAACAGCGCGACGAGCGTCGCGTCGTCGCTCGCCCGGAGGGCTTCCGCAAGGGAACGGGGGGCGTCCGGGGTGCTCATCCTGGCAACGGTAGCGGGTCACCGGCGGGCGCCGGTGTGCCGTGCCGTACGCGCCCCCGCGCGGGGCGGGGGGTCGCGCGCCCGCGCAGTCGGCCCGCGGTCACGACCGGACATTAGGGTGGCTTGATCGTTCCTTTCTGAAAGGCAATGGCCCTTCCGGTGTCCGAGTACCGCCCGCACGCCCTGTTCTCCTTCGGCACGCTCCTGGACGAGCGCGTCCAGACGACCCTGTTCGGCGGGGCCGTGCCGAGCTCGCCCGCCGCCCTCGCCGGGTACGCGACCCGCCCGCTGGCCATCACCGACCCGGACGTCATCGCCACCAGCGGCCTGGACGTGCACCTGACCCTGGAGCGCCGCATCGGCGCCGCGGTCGAGGGCGCGGTGCTCCGGCTGACCGACGCGGACCTCGCGGCGGCCGACGCGTACGAGGTGGACGACTACGTGCGGCGGTGGGTCCTGCTCTCCTCCGGGGAGAGCGCCTGGGCGTACCTGGACGCGCGGCCGCTGCGCCCGGCGGCGCGCATCGTGATCGTCGGCGACAGCATCGCCTACGGCCGCTGCGACCCGTACGGCGGCTGGGCCGCGCACCTGGCGTCCGCCCACATCGCCGCGGCCGAGACCGGCCACCGGGTCTTCAACCTGGCCATCCCCGGCAGCACCCTCGCCGACGTCGCCGAGCAGACGCCCGCGCTCCTGGGGCCGCGCCTGCCCGACACGCTCCTGGTCGCCGCGGGCATCAACGACTCCGCCGTACCCGGCGGCCCGGACCGCGTCGCCGGCCACCTCGACGCGCTGGCCGCCGCGGCCCACGCCCACAACGCCCGGCTCGTCGTCGCGGGCCCGATCTGGCTCGACGAGAGCCGCACCGCGGACTACGACGGCCTGTGCTTCACCGAGGCCCGCGCCCTGGACCTGCGCGAGCGCCTCCGCGCCTGGTGCGCCGGGCACCACACGGACTTCCTCGACCTGTGGGAGCCCCTGCGCGACCGCCCTGACCTCCTCACCGACGGCCTGCACCCCGGCCCCGAGGGCCACAAGATCCTCTCGGTCCACCTGGCCGCCGCCACCGGCTGAGCCCGGCACCGGCCGTTCGCGGCGCCCCGGCGGCGGGGCGCCATGCGGCACACTGGAGGTTTGGCCGCCCGGCTGATCTCCGGCAGTGATCGCAAGCGAAAGGGCCCGGACCGTGAATGGACCCCTCATCGTCCAGTCGGACAAGACACTCCTGTTGGAGGTCGACCACGAGCGGGCCGACGCGTGCCGCCGTGCCATCGCGTCGTTCGCGGAGCTGGAACGCGCCCCGGAGCACATCCACACGTACCGCGTGACCCCGCTCGGGCTGTGGAACGCGCGAGCGGCGGGGCACGACGCCGAGCAGGTCGTGGACGCCCTCGTGGAGTTCTCGCGGTACCCGGTGCCGCACGCGCTGCTCGTCGACGTCGCCGAGACCATGGCCCGCTACGGCCGCCTCACGCTCAGCAAGCACCCGACGCACGGTCTGGTGCTCACGAGCACCGACCGGCCGGTCCTCGAGGAGATCCTGCGGTCGAAGAAGGTCCAGCCGCTGGTGGGCGCCCGCGTCGACCCGGACACGGTCGTCGTGCACCCCTCCGAGCGCGGCCAGATCAAGCAGACGCTGCTCAAGCTGGGCTGGCCCGCCGAGGACCTCGCCGGGTACGTCGACGGCGAGGCCCACAAGATCGACCTGAACGAGGACGGCTGGGCGCTCCGCCCCTACCAGCGCCAGGCCGTCGAGGGCTTCTGGCACGGCGGCAGCGGCGTCGTCGTACTCCCCTGCGGCGCGGGCAAGACCCTCGTCGGCGCGGGCGCCATGGCCGAGGCGAAGGCGACCACGCTGATCCTCGTCACGAACACCGTCTCCGCCCGCCAGTGGAAGCACGAGCTGATCAAGCGCACCTCCCTCACCGAGGAGGAGATCGGCGAGTACAGCGGTACGAAGAAGGAGATCCGGCCCGTCACGATCGCCACGTACCAGGTCCTGACGACCAAGCGGAAGGGCATCTACCCGCACCTGGAGCTCTTCGACTCCCGCGACTGGGGCCTCATCCTCTACGACGAGGTGCACCTGCTGCCCGCGCCCGTCTTCAAGTTCACCGCCGACCTCCAGGCGCGCCGCCGCCTCGGGCTCACCGCGACGCTTGTCCGCGAGGACGGCCGCGAGTCGGACGTGTTCTCGCTCATCGGGCCCAAGCGCTTCGACGCGCCGTGGAAGGAGATCGAGGCACAGGGGTACATCGCGCCCGCCGACTGCGTGGAGGTGCGGGTCAACCTCACCGACAGCGAGCGCCTCGCCTACGCCACCGCGGAGGCCGAGGAGAAGTACCGCTTCTGTGCGACGACGGCCACCAAGCGGAAGGTGACGGAGGCGATCGTCCGGAAGTTCGCGGGCCAGCAGATCCTTGTCATCGGCCAGTACATCGACCAGCTCGACGAGTTGGGCGAGCACCTGAACGCGCCGGTCATCAAGGGCGAGACGTCGAACGCGCAGCGCGAGAAGCTCTTCGACGCCTTCCGCGAGGGCGAGATCTCCGTGCTCGTGGTGTCCAAGGTCGCCAACTTCTCCATCGACCTGCCGGAGGCGACCGTCGCCATCCAGGTGTCGGGCACCTTCGGCTCACGGCAGGAGGAGGCCCAGCGCCTGGGCCGCGTGCTGCGCCCGAAGGCCGACGGCCACCAGGCCCACTTCTACTCCGTGGTCGCGCGCGACACCATCGACCAGGACTTCGCGGCGCACCGCCAGCGGTTCCTGGCGGAGCAGGGGTACGCCTACCGCATCATGGACGCGGAGTCGCTGCTCGCGGAGTGAGCAGCGGGGCCGGCCGGGGCTTCGCCCCTGCCCCCCTTTTTTCGGCGCTCCGCGCCTCGTCCTCAAACGCCGGACAGGCTTGAAGAGGCCCGGCTCGGGCGGGTGCAGGGAGCGGGCGTCAGCGGCGGTGGACGCCTGCTTCTTCTGCGTACTCGCCGAGGACGACGACGCCGACGACGGCGCCCATGAAGACCTTCGCGGCGCGCAGGGCGTCGCCGACGCGGTGCGGGCGGTGGGTCTCGGAAGCGGCGGTCGCGCCGTCGGCGCGGCGGGGGCCGGCCGACGTGACCGACGGGGCGGACAGGGACGCGGGGGTGATGACTGCGCTGCTCATGTATCCATGGTCGGTTCCCGGGCATCCGCACACATCGGCCTGCGGGGCTAACCGCCCGCGTCCGCCGGTAGGACTCCAGTACCGCGCCCTGTACGCCTTCGGATGGACGGCGACCCTGAGGACGGCCTCAGGGATGACTCGGGGTTCGGCTTCCGGACCAGGGCCGGGACGGGCGGCGCGGCCGGGAAAATCGTTGGTGCGGCCACGGGACGCTCGCTTAGGATGCCTCCTTCCCCCGCCTCCCGCCCACGGAGCGCCGCCGCCCGGTCGGAAACCGGCGGCCCTGAGCCACGCACCGCGAACGTCCGTACCCGGAGGCAACCCCGTGAACGCCGTATCCGCCGACCCCCTCGCCCGCGAGCGGGCCCATCTGACGTCCTCGCGCGCCGCGCTGCGCGCCATGCGGGAGGACGTCGAGGCCCTGGACATCCGCGACGTCACCGCGAACTGGGTCAACGCCGAAGTCCTGCAGGGGCAGATCGACGACCGGATCAAGGCCCTCGCGGACCTCTCGCACACGCCGCTGTTCTTCGGACGGCTCGACTACGCGCACGCGCCGGGAGCCGAGCAGGCGGAAGGCGCCGAGGGCGAGCGCTTCTATATCGGGCGGCGGCACGTGCACGACGCCGAGGGCGACCCCATGGTCATCGACTGGCGCGCGCCGGTGTCGCAGCCGTTCTACCGGGCCTCCAAGAAGGACCCGATGGACGTCACGCTGCGCCGCCGCTTCGGGTACACCGGCGGCGACCTGACCGCGTACGAGGACGAGCACCTGACGGACGCGACCGAGGCCGAGCAGGTCAGCAAGCTGCTCCAGGCGGAGATCGAGCGGCCGCGCGTGGGCCCCATGCGCGACATCGTGGCGACGATCCAGCCGGAACAGGACGAGATCGTCCGCAGCGGGCTCGCCGGTTCCGTGTGCGTGCAGGGCGGCCCCGGCACCGGGAAGACCGCCGTCGGCCTGCACCGCGTCGCCTACCTCCTGTACGCGCACCGCGAGCGGCTCGCCCGCACCGGCACCCTGGTCATCGGGCCGAACCGCTCCTTCCTGCACTACATCGAGCAGGTCCTGCCCGCGCTCGGCGAGTTGGAGGTCAAGCAGGCCACCGTCGACGACCTGGTGGCGCACGTGGAGGTGCGGGGCGCGGACGACGCGACCGCCGCGCTCGTCAAGGGCGACGCCCGCATGGCCGAGGTGCTGCGGCGCGCGGTGCGCTCGCACGTCACGCCGCCCGCCGAGGGCGTCGTGGTGGTCCGCGGCTCCCGGCGCTGGCGCGTACCGTCGTACGAACTGGACGACATCGTGCGGGAGTTGCAGGCCCGCGACATGCGCTACGGGGCCGCGCGCGAGGCGCTGCCGCAGCGGATCGCGCACGCCGTGCTCGTGCAGATGGAGCGCTCGGGCGAGGCGCCCGACGACCGCGTGCAGGACGCGGTGGCCCGCAACGCGGCGGTGAAGGCCGCCGTCAAGGCGATCTGGCCGCCGGTCGACCCGGCGAAGCTGGTGCACCGGCTGCTCGCCGACGCGGAGTTCCTCGCCGCGCACGCCGAGGGCGTCCTCACCGGCGAGGAGCAGAAGGCGATCCTGTGGGCGAAGCCCGCGCGGACGCCGAAGAGCACCAAGTGGTCCGCCGCGGACGCGGTGTTGATCGACGAGGCGACCGACCTCGTCACCCGCACCCACTCCCTCGGCCACGTGGTCCTCGACGAGGCGCAGGACCTGTCGCCCATGCAGTACCGCGCGGTGGGGCGGCGCTGCACGACCGGCTCGGTCACCGTCCTCGGCGACCTGGCGCAGGGCACCACGCCCTGGGCGACGCCGACGTGGGCCGACGCGCTCGGCCACCTGGGCAAGGACGACGCGGTGGTGGAGGAGCTGACCGCCGGTTTCCGCGTGCCGCGCGAGGTCATCGCGTACGCGTCGCGGCTGCTGCCCGCGATCGCGCCCGGCCTGACCGAGGTCGCGTCGGTACGTGAGTCGCCGGGGTCGCTCGCGGTGCGCGAGGTCGGGGGCGACGGCCTGGACGCGGCGGTGCTCGACGCGTGCGCGGAGTCGCTGCGGCGGGAGGGGTCCGTCGGGCTGATCGCGGCGGACGCGCGGATCGCCGCGCTCGCCGCGGCCCTGGACGCGGCGGGCGTCCCCCACCTCGCCCCCGGCGAGGAGACCACCGCCGAGGCCCGGCTCACCCTGGTGCCCGCCTCGCTGGCCAAGGGCCTTGAGTACGACTACGTGGTCCTGGACGAGCCCGCCGCCGTGGTGGACGGCGAGCCCGACGAACGCACCGGCCTGCGACGCCTGTACGTGGCCCTGACCCGAGCGGTCTCGGGCCTCACGATCCTCCACGCCTCCCCACTGCCCCCGGCCTTGGGCTAGGCCCCACGGGGCCGGGTGGCCGGCGCAGGCAGCGGGAGGGGCTCAGTCGTCGACGGCCTCGCGCCAGGTCGCCACGGACTCGGCCGAGAGGGGGCGGTCCCACCCGTGGGGCCTGGCGGCGCCGCCGATGTGGAAGGAGTCGAGCCCCGCCGACTTCAGCCGCGCGAGGTGTTCGAGGCGGAGCCCGCCGCCGACGAGGATCCGCGGCTCGTACCCGGGCTCCCCGGACCGCGCGGCCTCGCCCACGAGCGTGGGCAGCCCCTCGTCGACCCCGCCCGCGGCCCCCGCCGTGAGGTACGTGTCGAGCCCGGGAAGGTCCGCGAGCTGCTTGCGCAGGGCGTCGCGGTCGGCGGCCCGGTCGATCGCGCGGTGGAAGGTCCAGCGGCAGCCGTCGAGCGCGTCGACGATGGCCTCGACGGCGGCCAGGTCGGGCCCGCCCGCCTCGTCGAGGAAGCCGAGGACGAACTCGTCGGCGCCCTCGGCGCGCAGCTCGCGCGCGCTGCGCACCAGCTCGCTGACGTCTCCCGCCGCGAACCCGTCGGCGACGCGCAGCATGACGCGCAGGGGGATGTCCACGGCGGCACGGATCGCGGCGAAGTCCGCGCGGGACGGCGTGAGGCCGTCGGCGGCCATGTCGGAGACCAGTTCCAGCCGGTCCGCACCTCCGGCCTGGGCGGCGATCGCGTCCTCGGCGTCGAGGGCGATCACCTCCAGGAGTGCGCGCTTGCTCATGGGTGCCTTCCTTCTGGCCTTCTGGGGGTGCAGGAGCCGCCCGACGTCGCGTCGGCGGCCGCACCACAGAAACACAGGTCTAGTCCAATTACCAGGGTACGCGCAGATCACCCCGGCGCGCATCGGAGGCGCACCGGGGTGATCAAGCCACAAGGGCTCGGATGGCTCAGCTCAGTGGCTGGAAACCGCGCAGCCGCAGGCTGTTGCCGACCACGAACACCGAGGAGAAGGCCATGGCCGCGCCCGCGATCATCGGGTTGAGCAGACCCGCGGCGGCCAGCGGCAGCGCCGCCACGTTGTAGGCGAAGGCCCAGAAGAGGTTGGACTTGATGGTGCCGAGGGTCTTGCGCGAGAGCCGGATCGCGTCGGCGGCGGCGCGCAGGTCACCGCGGACGAGCGTGAGGTCGCCCGCCTCGATCGCGGCGTCCGTGCCGGTGCCCATCGCGAGCCCCAGGTCGGCCTGGGCGAGGGCGGCCGCGTCGTTGACGCCGTCGCCGACCATGGCCACCGAACGCCCCTCGCCCTGAAGGCGCTTGACCACGTCGACCTTGTCCTGGGGCAGCACCTCGGCGATGACGTGCTCGGGGGCGATGCCCACCTCGGCGGCGACGGCCTCGGCCACGGCCTTGTTGTCACCGGTCAGGAGGATCGGCGTGAGGCCGAGCTCGCGAAGCCGGCGGATGGCCTCCGGGCTGGTCTCCTTCACCGCGTCGGCCACTTCGAGCACGGCCCGCGCCTCGCCGTCCCAGGCGACCGCGATGGCGGTACGGCCCGCCGCCTCGGCCTCGGCCTTGGCCTTCTTCAGGCCCTCGGGCAGGTGGATGACCCACTCGGCGAGGAGCTGCTCGCGGCCCACGAGGACCGCGTGGCCCTCGACGACGCCCTGCACGCCGAGCCCGGCGACGTTCGCGAAGCCCTCGGGCGTGGGCAGCGCGCCCACCTTCGCGGCCGCCCCGGCGGCCACGGCCTGCGCGATCGGGTGCTCGGAGGCGTGCTCCAGGGCGCCCGCGAGCCGCAGTACGTCCGTCTCGTCGGTGCCGTCGGCGACGTGCGCGGCGAGGCGCGGCCGGTGCCGACCATCAGGGCGGTGGGCGTGGCGAGCCCGAGGGCGCACGGGCAGGCGATGATCAGGACGGCCACGGCGGCCGTGAACGCGGCGGGCGGCCTTGCCGTTCTGCGCGTCCTCGACGAGCTTGGCCATCCGGGACAGCTGGGTGTCGGAGCCGACCCGGGTCGCCTCGACGACGAGCCGCCCGCCCGCGTTCAGGGTCGCTCCGGTGACGGCGTCGCCCTCGGCGACCTCCACGGGCACGGACTCGCCGGTGAGCATGGAGGCGTCCACGGCGGATGCGCCCTCGACGACGCGCCCGTCGGTGGCGATCTTCTCGCCGGGCCGCACCAGGAACCGGTCCCCGACCTTCAACTCACCCACAGGAATGGTCTCTTCAAGGCCATTTCGCAGCACGGTCACGTCCTTGGCGCCCAGTTCGAGCAGCGCCTTCAGGGCGGCCCCCGCCTTGCGCTTCGAGCGGGCCTCGAAGTACCGCCCGGCGAGGATGAACGCGGTGACGCCGGCCGCGGCCTCCAGATAGATGTTCCCCGCGCCGTCGGTGCGCTCGATGGTCAGCTCGAAGGCGTGCGTCATGCCCGGCTCCCCGGCCGAGCCGAAGAACAGCGCCCACAGCGACCACAGGAACGCCGCCGACGTACCGACCGAGATCAGCGTGTCCATCGTGGCCGCGCCGTGCCGCGCGTTGGTGACCGCCGCCCGGTGGAAGGGCCAGGCGGCATACGTCACCACGGGCGCGGCGAGCGTCAGGGACAGCCACTGCCAGTACTCGAACTGGAGCGCCGGGACCATCGCCATCGCGATGACGGGCACGGACAGCAGCACGGCGGCGACAAGGCGCTGCCGCAGCGGCCGCAGCGCGGCGTTCTCGTCCTCGGCGTCCGGCTCTTCCCCTCCCCCCTTCTCCGTGCGGGGCGGTACGGGTTCCTGGGCGGTGTACCCGGTGGCCTCCACGGTGGCGATCAGATCCGCGACGGCGAGGCCGTCGCCCTCGAAGCTCACCTTCGCCTTCTCCGTGGCGTAGTTGACGGTCGCCTCGACGCCGTCCATGCGGTTCAGCTTCTTCTCGATGCGGGCCGCGCAGGAGGCGCAGGTCATGCCGCCGATGGAGAGTTCTACCTGCGTAGTGGACATGTCCTCTGCTCCTCGTGCCGCGATCTGCCACGGGTACCCGGGGCCGGTATGCCTGACGAGGATCATTTATACCCCTGGGGGGTATCGAACGCAAGGGAGATCGCAACTTGACTTCATACCCCCCAGGGGTATTGTCGAGAGGAGTCGAGGGACCCCCTCACACCCACTCACGAGGAGCCGACGCCATGAACACCGGACTCAAGATCACCGCCTTCGCCGCGGCCGTCGCGGCGACGTTCGGCACCACGTACGCGGTGGGCGCGAGCGTCGACACGGTGGGCAAGCCGGTCGCCCACACCGAGGACCACGGCGAGCGGCGCGCCAAGCAAGAGAAGCGCGGCGCGGACGGGGACCACACCCCAGGAGGCCTCCAGATCGTCGCCGACGGCTACGCCCTTGACCTGCGGACGCCGCGCGCGGAGGCGGGCGACCGCACCGACCTGCGCTTCCGGATCCTGAAGTCGGACTCGGGCCGGCCCGTGACCCAGTACACCCGGGACCACGGCAAGGAGCTGCACCTGATCGTCGCCTCACGCGACCTGACGACGTACCGCCACCTGCACCCCGTCCGGGCCGCCGACGGCACCTGGTCGGTCCCCGCGACCCTGCCCGAGGCCGGGGACTACCGCGTCTTCGCGGACTTCAGGCCCGAGCGGGCGAAGGAGAAGGTGACCCTCGGCGCGGACCTGGCAGTCACGGGCGCGTACGCGCCCGCGCCCACGCTCGCGCCGTCGTCCACGACGAAGGTCGCGGGCGGCTACGAGGTGCGTCTGGACGGCGCGCTGACCCCCGGCGAGCCCGGCGAGCTGACCCTGCGCGTCACGCGCCGGGGCAAGCCCGTCACCGACCTCCAGCCGTATCTGGGCGCGTACGGCCACCTGGTCGCGCTGCGCTCCGGAGACCTCGCCTACCTCCACGTCCACCCCAACGGCGAACCCGGCGACGCCACCACGGAGCCGGGGCCCGAGGTCTCCTTCACGGCGACGGCGCCGAGCGCGGGCACGTACCGGCTGTTCCTGGACTTCCGGCACGAGGGGAAGGTGCGGACGGCCCCCTTCACCCTGCGGGTGGGCGCGGGCGGCGGCGCCGCGGACGGGCAGGGCCACGGGCACTGACGACGGCCCGGCGCCCCGCTCGCCGACCCATCCGACTCAGCCGAAGACGGTCAGCTCGCCCGCCGTCGCGCCCGCCAGCTCGAACCGGGCGTCCCCCAGCGGACGCCCCGCGTAGAGCCGGATCAGCGTCGGGGCGTCCCCGATGTACCGCGCGGGCGGGCGGCTGCCGTCGTTCACGCCGAGGATCAGCGGCTCGTCCAGGCCGTCGACGTCGGCGTGCAGCGGCAGCGCCGACCGCTGCTTGCTGTACGCCGCCAGCAGCGGCAGCGCGTCATCGAGTCCCGCGCCGCCGTAGGCGCCGGGCAGCCCCCACGCGTCCCGTACGTCGCCCGCGTGCACCCACTCGCCGAGCGCGACCCCGTCGAACAGGCCCTTGGCCGCGGCGATCGCGGCGCCCGCGTTCGTCATGCCGTGCTCCAGCTCGTCCACGATGCGCGAGACGGGCCAGTCCGCGCGCTCGGCGATGTCCCTGTCGTTGCCCTCCGCGGTGAACACGCCCTCGTCGAACCGGCTCTCGATCACGCGGGTCAGCGCGGCGGCGCAGTGGGCGAGCACGTGGCGGACCGTCCAGCCGGGGCAGCAGGTCGGGGCTTCGAAGGCGGTGGCCTCCGCGGTGCGCAACAGGGGTATGAGGGTGTCTCGTTCGGTACGCAGGAGTCGGCCGGGCGCGGTACGGGGCGTGGAGGGCTCGCTCATCATGCGGGCCACCCAACAGCCCCGGGCCCCGCTTGGCAACGCCCCGGCTCCGCTTCCCCCCACCCTCCCGCCCTCCCACGCCGAACGGCCTCAACTCCACCCCGTGCCACTAAGCAGAACCGGGTGGTCCCACCC
>NZ_JOJM01000076.1 GCF_000720325.1 Streptomyces sp. NRRL B-1347 | reverse complement strand
AACAAGTCGATCCGTGACACCTGTGACCGGGTCCTGTGGCTGGAGCGCGGCGAGCTGCGCATGGACGGGCCCACCGACGAGGTCATCAAGGAGTACGAGCGCTTCACGAGCGGCGACGGCAAGGGCTGACCTCACCGCCTCCATCGGCCACCCCCGCCGGCTGCCCCTGCCCCTGCTGCCTGCCCCCCAAGAGCCTTTCCCCCTTTGTGCCATCAATGTCCAGATCATTACACTATGGGAGCGTTGAGCGACTTAAGGAGTGCGCGTGAGGGAGAACCGGCCGCACCTGAGCGTCGTCGTCCACGGGCGCAACGTCCAGGGCCACTTGAGCGAGAGCCTCGACGCCGTCGCCCGCCAGGCCGGCACCGACGTGGAGGTCGTCGTCGCCGCCGTCGGCACCTCCGCGCGGGCCGCGGCGGCCCGCCACCCCGGCCTCACCCTGGTCGCCCTGCCCGACGCCACCCCGGACGGCGCGGCCCGCGCGGCGGGCGCCGCCAGCGCCCGCGGCCACTGGCTGCACTTCGTGCACAGCAAGGACAGCGTGCCGCCGGGCGCCGCCCGCGCCGTCGCCGAGCGCGCGGCCGCGCTGCCGGACACGGTGGACGTCCTGCTCACCGACCACACCAGGTCGACGTGGCGCCACACGCGCCTGCCGAGCCCCGACGGCCGGTTCCTGGCGAAGCCGGGCCGCCGCGAGGTGTCCCTCGCGGACTGCCCCGACCTGCTCAAGGTCACCCCGCTCCTGGGCAACCGGGTGCTGCGCCGGGACTTCTGGCAGGCGCACCAGGACCAGCTGGCCACGGACGACGAGCTGTTCACGGCGTACGCCGCGCTCCTGGCCGCCGACCGGATCGCGGTGCTCGGCCAAGCCGCCCTGGAGGAGCGCCGGTTGCGGCCCGAGAGCCTGCCGCCGCCCACGGCGGACGACCGCTTCGCCCTCCTGAGGACGTACGAGCGGCTGCTGCGCCTGGCCGAGCGGAGCGCGGCGGGACCCGGCCCTTCCGAAGTCCTGTACGCGGCGATGGTCACCGCCTGCCTGCGGACCGTCGCCCGCGCGGGGCTTCCGGAGCCGGTGGCCCGTGAGTTCTTCCACCGCGCCTCGCTGGCCGCGGTCGCCTTCCGCCCGCCGGGGCACCGGCGCCCCGGCGGCCTTGAGGGCGTGCGCCGCCGCCTGCTCGAAGAGGACGCATACACGAAGTACCGCGCCTTCCAGCTGGCCAACCAGCAGCGCCGCAAGCTGAGGTCGGCGGTGGCGGGCGGCAGGCGGAAGGCGGCCAAGACGGTCCGCGCCGTCCAGTACCACCAGGACCTGAGGCGCCCCGTCGACCCGCGCCTCGCGGTGTTCTCGGCGTACTGGGACCGGGGCGTCGCCTGCAACCCCGGCGCGATCGCGGCGAAGCTCGCGGAGCTCGCCCCCCACATCCACCCGGTGTGGGTGGTGTCGCGGGCGAACGAGCCGCTCCTTCCGCCGGGCACGGACCACGTGGTCCCCGGCACCCGCCGCTACTGGCGCGTCATGGCGACGGCCAAGTACCTGGTGAACAACGCCAACTTCCCCAACGCGATCGTCAAACGGCAGGGCGCCGTGCACCTCCAGACCCACCACGGCACCCCGCTGAAGCGCATGGGCCTCGACCAGCTCGACTACCCGGCCGCCGCGCAGGGCCTGAACTTCCACGAGCTGCTCGCCCGCGTCGACCGCTGGGACTACAGCCTCAGTTCCAACAGCCACTCCACGGAGACGTGGCAGCGCGCCTACCAGTCCCGCTACGTCGAGCTGGACCACGGCTACCCGCGCAACGACGTCTACTACACCGCGACGGCCGCCGACGTCCGGGCCGTCCGCGACCGCCTCGGCATCGCCCCCGGCAAGCGCGCCCTGCTCTACGCGCCCACCCACCGCGACTACGAGGCGACCTGGACCCCGCGCCTTGACCTGGCCGCCCTGGCGGACCGCCTCGGCGACGACACCGTCCTGCTGGTCCGCGGCCACTACTTCTACGGCGGCGGCACGGGCTCGCCCCTCACGGCCCTACGCCGCACCGGCCGGGTCGTCGACGTGTCCGCGTACGACCCGGTGGAGGACCTCGCCCTGGCGGCGGACGCCCTGATCACGGACTACTCGTCCATCATGTTCGACTACGCCAACCTGGACCGGCCGATCGTCGTCTACGCCGACGACTGGGAGACGTACGCGAAGACGCGCGGGGTCTACTTCGACCTGCCGGCCGAGCCCCCGGGTGCGGTGGCGCGCACCCAGGAGGAGCTGACGCGGATCCTCACCACCGACGCCTGGCGGGACGCGGCGGCGCGGCGGGCGCGGGCCGCCTTCCGGCGCCGCTTCTGCGAGTTCGACGACGGCCGGGCGGCGGAGCGGGTGGTGCGCCGCGTGTTCCTGGACGAGCCGGATTCGGCCCTGCCGCCCGTCGTGCCGCTGGACGAGCGCACCCCCGCCCCGACGCCCGAGGAGGCCGTCCGGTGACCCCCGACGTGACGATCACGGTCATCGTCTTCAACGACGCGGCCCGCCTGCCGCGCGCGGTCCGCTCCGCGCTCCGCCAGACCCACGGCGACATCGAGGTCGTCATCAGCGACGACCACTCGACGGACGACACCCCGCGCGTGGCCCGCGCACTCGCCGCGGAGGACCCGCGCGTCACCTACCTGCGGCTGCCGGAGAACAGCGGCGGCTGCAGCGCGCCCCGCAACCGCGCGATCGACATCGCCCGCGCCCCGTACCTGATGTTCCTCGACAGCGACGACGAACTGCCCGAGCGCGCCGTGGAATCGCTGCTCGCCGCGCACGCCGAGCGCGCGGCCGACTTCGTGATGGGCGCGGTGGAGCGCGTCCGCGTCGACACCGGCCGCACCTCCACCTGGATGCCCCACCTGGTCGCCGAGCGCCGCACGGTCGAGGGCATCGAGACCGAACCCGCCCTGCTCTTCGAGCACTTGTCGACGAGCAAGATGTACCGCAGGTCCTTCCTCGACCGGAACGGCCTGCGCTTCCCCGAGGGCATCCACTACGAGGACCAGCTGTTCTCGGCCCAGGCCTACTGCCTGGCCAAGGCCTTCACCGTGATCCCCGAGCCCGTCTACCGCTGGTACATAGAGCCCTACGGCGCCGCGTCCTCGGCCTCCATCTCCAACCAGCGGCACAAGCTGAGCAACGTGCGCGACCGCGTGCACGTCCAGGGCCTCATCGACGACTTCCTGCGCACCAGCGGGCACGCGAGCCTGCGCGAGGCCAAGGACTACAAGTTCCTCAAGCACGACTTCCGCATGTACGCGGGCGACCTGCCCCACCGGGACGACGCCTGGCTGCGCGGCTTCGCGGACATCGTGAACCCGTATCTGGCGGGCCTGTCCCCCACGGCGTACGAGCGCCTGCCGCGCGCCGAGCGCGTGGTCCTGCGCCTGGTGCGGGACGGGCGCCTCGCCGACGCCCGGGTCGCGGCCCGCGGCCTCGGCCACGGCGTGGCCCCGCGCGAGGCGGCTGCGGACCGGGACGGCCGCCTCTACTGGGGCGCGCGGGTCCCCGCGGCCCCCGCGGCCCGGCGCGACCTCGACCTCACCGACCTGGGCCTGGACACCCGGCCCTTCCCCAGCGCCCTGTTCCGCCACGAGCTGACCCGCGTCGAGCCGGGCCCCGGCGCCACCCTGCGGCTGCGCGTGCGCACCTACGACCCGGGCCTGCGGCTCCCGGTGGGCCCGCGGGTGGCGTCCCTGGTGGTGGCCCCCGGCGGGCGGCGCCTGACGGTCCGCTTCCGTCTCGACCCCGTACGGCCCGGCGTCTTCGCGGGCGAGACCGTCCTCGACCTGGCCGGGGCCGCGCTGCCGCCGCAGGGCTTCGACGGCGTCCGCCACCCCCTGGTCCAGCTGACCGAGGGCCCGCTGCGCAACAGCGGCCTGCTGCTCGCGCCCCTGGACTTCCCCGCGGTCACGGCCCGCGTCGGCTACCGGCACGGCACCGCCCCGCATCAGGTCACGGTGGAGCCGGAGGGCCGGGGCGCGGGCCGCCTCCAGCTGCGCTGGACGCCCGTGGGCGTGACGGCCCGGCTGGTACGACCGCTGGCGCGACGGGTCACCGGCGGGCGCGCCGGGGCCCGCCTTCGCGAGGCGGCGAAGCTCCTCAGGAGCGTGGCGCGCTGACCCGGGCCTCGTAGAGGACCTGCCCCCGCAGTCCCCTCGCCACCTCGCGCAGCGCGGGGTCGCCGGGGCGCGGGCCGCCGTCTCCCGGGCGGGCCACCACCCACCGCACCCCGTACCGGCGCAGCACCTCCAGGCGGGCGGCGCGCGGGGTGCCGGGCGCGAAGTAGCGGCGGACGGCCGCCTCGCGCGCGGCCTCGTCGGGCAGGAAGAAGTCCGGATAGCCGGGCGCCACGGTGTACGCCCCGTACGCCGGGATCTGCCGGGCCGGGAACGTCTTGGCCATGACCACGTCGCCGTAGCGCACCCACGGGGTGATCCAGCGGTAGCCGGGCCAGGGCTCCCGGTACTTGGCGGCCACCGGCGGCGGCAGGGCCGACCTCGGCAGGACGTAGCCGAGCGCGCCCGCCTGGGTCCAGGCCCCGGCGGCGAGGGCCAGGGCGAGCAGCGCGGCGAAGGCGGCGCGGGCCCGGCCGAAGCCGCCCTCCACGGCTTCCAGGGCGGCCGCGAGCTGGGCCGGGACGAGCGCGGCGGGCAGGGCGCGGCCCCAGGAGTAGTGGCCGGTGCACAAGCCCGCGGCGACGACCGCCGCCCCCAGGACGAAGAAGAGCACGAGTGGATCGCGCCGGTCGCGGCGGAAGCGGAGCGCCAGCGCGGCCACGCCCAGGAGCACGAAGGCGTAGCGCCCCGGCAGGTCGCGGTACAGGGCGCGGTGGATGTCCTCAAGGCCGCCGCCCGCGCCGAGGAGGGCGAAGAAGGAGTAGTACGGCCACACGGCGAGGAGCACGAGGCCGAGGAGGAGCGCCCCGAAGGGGCGCGGGGAACTGCGCGACCAGCCACGACGGATCCGCAGCCGACCGGCAGCCGACCGCGGCACGACCGCCGAAGCGCCCAGCGCCACGATCCCGAGGGACGCGACCACCCCCGTGAACTGGTGCACCAGAAGGATCACCGCCCACAGCCCGCCCAGACCGAGCCACCTCCCCCAGCCCGCGCCGTCCCGCAGGGACCCGCGCAGCCACGCCCAGAGGTGGAAGGCGAGGCCCAGCGCGAAGGTGCTGGGGTACGCGACCGTCAGGGCGAGCGAGTCCAGGCCCAGGAAGCCGCTCCACGAGAAGAGCGCCGGGCCCCACAGCAGGAGCAGCGCGAGCAGCGCCAGGGGCGGGGCGGCCCGGTGGTCGCTGAGCGTGCGCGTGAACCGCCAGACGCCGGTGACCAGGGCGGCCAGGCCCACCAGGGCCGCGCCGCGGAGCACCCCGAAGGTCCCGGCCCCGGTCAGCCGCGCCACGGCGCCGAGGAACACCGTCCAGGGCGAGTAGTACGGGCTCGCCGCGTCCGCGTCGACCAGCGGGTCGCCGGGGTGGAGCAGATCGTGCCTCAGCCGTTCGACGGTGGCCGCGTGGATGCCGAGGTCGCCCCGCCAGGGAAGGCGGACGATCACGGCGATCAGGAAGGCGACGACGACGGCGGCACCGAGCCGGGCCGCCGCGACCGCGCTGCCGCTACGCGCCCCGCGTATGACCACGGTGCTGGAACACCCACGTCCGGTACACCAGGAACCGGAAGGCCGAGGCCAGCAGGATGGACTGGGCCTTGGCGACGTTGGCGCCGAGGGGGCCGTTCATCCCCGCCCCGTGGTACGCCGCGTAGAAGAGCAGGGTCTCCATCGCCACGCCGATGCCGCTGAAGGCGAAGAACAGGACGATCTGGCGCCTGGTGCGCCGGGCCCGGTCCCGGTAGGCGAAGAAGCGGAAGCCCAGGTAGTTGGTGCCCATGGCGACCGCGCTTGCGAGGACCGTCGCGGCCATGGGGGCCGAACCCAGGCCGTGCAGCAGGAGGTTGAAGACGAGGAAGTTGACCGCGACGCCGCTGCCGCCGACCACGCCGAACTTGACGAGCTCCACGCACAGGCGGCGCAGGCGCGGCGGGACCCGCCGCGGCCGCGCCAGACGCTGCCCCGGCGCCGCCGCGGCCGCCTCGTGCGGCGCGCCCGCGAGCCGGGCCGCCTCGTGGACCGTGCTCGTCATCCCAGCGGCCCCCGGTCGCCGCGTGCCGCCCGCGCCGCCCGGCCCACCAGGGCGTCGCGCGCCCCGCGGCGCGTGTCGCGCAGGCGCAGCTTCCAGGGCATGGCGACCGACTCCAGCTGCACCATCAGGTTCATCTTGGACTCGCCGACGGTGCGGTCCTCGAAGTGGATCGGCACCTCCACGAGGCCGAAGCCGTGGCGCAGCGCGCGGTACTTCATCTCGACCTGGAAGCTGTAGCCCGCGCTGTCGACCGTCGCGAGGTCCACCGCGCGCACGGCGTCGGCGCGCCACAGGTTGAAGCCGCCGGTGATGTCCCGGACCCGGGTGCCGAGGATCGTGCCCGCGTACGCGTTGGCCCAGCGGGAAAGGATTCTGCGGTGGGCACCCCAGGCGTCGGAGAGGGTGCCGCCCTGGACGTAGCGGCTGCCGACGACGACCCCCGCGTCGGTGGCGAGGGCCACGCCGAGCAGCTCGGCGACCTTGTCGGCGGGGTGGCTGCCGTCGGCGTCCATCTGCAGCACGTAGTGCGCGCCGTCGGCGACGGCGCGCGCCATGCCCGCCGCGTAGGCCCGGCCGAGGCCGTCCTTCTCGGTGCGGTGCAGGACGCGCACGCGGCGGCGCCCCTGGGTCTCCCCGACGCGCCGCGCCAGCTCCTCGGCGATCGCCCCCGTGCCGTCGGGGCTGGAGTCGTCGACGACGAGCAGGCTCAGTCCGGGCAGCGGCAGGGCCATGAGGGCCTCGGCCGTCCCGGGCAGGCTGCCCGCCTCGTTGTACGTCGGCATCACGACGGTGAGCGGGGTGGCCGCCCACTCCTCGGGCAGCTGCGGCGCTCCGAAGGCACGAACCGCGCTTTCCGCAGCGTCCAGCGGACTTGCTTCTGTCATCGGCTTACCCTGTGACCTTCCCGAAATAATCTCATCCACCGTACCCCAAATGCCCGTTTTGCCAGCGCAGGCGCGTTCGGCGCGTACGGACGCGAAAACGCCGGGGCGCCCCGCACCGATCGGTGCGGGGCGCCCCGGCTTCGTACGGACTACGAATGCGTGCGCAGCAGCGTGCGCATCGTCCTCATGGCCACCGACAGGTTCGCCAGGTCGAAGGCGTCCGAGCCCTGGATCTCCTCCAGGGTGGTCCGGGCCCGGCCGAGGATCGCGGCGTTCTTCTCCTCCCACGCCTTGAAGCGCTGCTCGGGCGTCGAGGAGGCGTCGCCGACCTCCAGGACGTCGGCCGTCAGCGCGGCGTGCGCCGCGTACAGGTCCTCGCGGATGGAGGCCCGCGCCATGGACTGCCAGCGGTCGTTGCGCGGCAGCTCGATGATGCGGTCCATCAGCTGCGTGATCCGCAGCCGGTCGGCGAGGTCGTAGTACACCTCGGCGACGTCCAGCGGGTCCCTGCCCTTGCGGTCGGCGACGGCGACGATGTCGAGCGCGGGGAAGGCCGAGGAGAACCCGGCCACGCGCTGGGCCAGCTCGTCCGGCACCCCGGCCCCGGTGAGCTCCTCGCGGATGCTCTCGTACCACTCCAGGTCCGAGCCGCGCACCAGCTTGGGCAGCGCCGCCCACACCCGCGTGACGCCCTCGCTGAAGAAGGTGACCGTCTCGGCGAGCTGCAGCGGCTGCGGCCGGTTGTTCAGGAGCCAGCGCGTGCCGCGCTCGACGAGGCGGCGGCAGTGCAGCCGGACCCGCGTCTGCACGTCGGCGGCCACCACGTTGTCCAGCGCCTCGACGGCGTCCCACACCTCGCCGAGCCCGAAGATCTCGCGCGCGGCGAGCTGCGCCCGGACGATCTCCTCAAGGGACGCGCCGGTCTCCTCGCGGAGCCGGTGCAGGAAGGTCGAGCCGCCCGAGTTCACGGTGTCGTTGACCAGGACCGTGGTGATGATCTCCCGGCGCAGCGCGTGCCCGTCGACCTGCTCGGGGAACTTCTCCCGCAGCGCCTTCGGGAAGTACGCGTGCAGCAGCCGCCGCAGGTACTCGTCGTCCGGCAGCGAGGTCTGGATCAGCTCGTCCGCCGTCACGATCTTCGTGTACGCGAGCAGGACGGCCAGCTCGGGCTGCGACAGACCGCGGCCCGAGCCGAGCAGCTCGCGGATCTGCCGGTCGGCCGGCAGGAACTCCAGGGAGCGGTCGAGGCGGCCCTCGCGGCCCAGGCGCCGCATGAAGCGCTGGTGCGCGTGCAGCAGCGAGGGGGCCTCGAAGACGGAGTTGGCGAGCGCCGTGTTCTGCGCGTAGTTGTTGCGCAGGACCAGCTGGCCGACCTCGTCGGTCATCTGGGCGAGCAGCTTGTTGCGCTGCTTGACGGTCATGTCCCCGGCCTGCACCACGGCGTTCAGCAGGATCTTGATGTTCACCTCGTGGTCGGAGGTGTCCACGCCCGCGCTGTTGTCGATGGCGTCCGTGTTGATGCGTCCGCCCGCGCGGGCGAACTCGATCCGGCCGAGCTGGGTGAGACCGAGGTTGCCGCCCTCGCCGACGACCTTCACGCGCAGGTCGGCGCCGTTGACGCGGATGGCGTCGTTGGCCTTGTCGCCGACGTCCGTGTGCGACTCGGCGGACGCCTTCACGTAGGTGCCGATGCCGCCGTTCCACAGCAGGTCCACCGGCGACTTCAGGATGGCCTGCATCAGCTCGGCGGGCGTCATCTTGGCGCCGCCGGTCTCGATGCCGAGGGCCTCGCGGATGTGCGCGTTGAGCTGGATCGCCTTGGCCGAGCGCGGGAAGATCCCGCCGCCCGGGGAGAGCAGGTCCTTGTTGTAGTCGGCCCAGCTGGAGCGGGGCAGCTCGAACAGACGGCGGCGCTCGGCGTACGAGGTGGCCGCGTCCGGGTTCGGGTCGATGAAGATGTGCCGGTGGTCGAAGGCGGCCACCAGGCGGATGTGCTCGGACAGGAGCATGCCGTTGCCGAACACGTCGCCGGACATGTCACCGACGCCGACGACCGTGAAGTCCTCGGTCTGCGTGTTCACGCCCAGCTCGCGGAAGTGCCGCTTCACGGACTCCCAGGCGCCGCGCGCGGTGATGCCCATGCCCTTGTGGTCGTAGCCCGCGCTGCCGCCGGACGCGAAGGCGTCGCCGAGCCAGAAGTTGTAGCTCTCGGCCACCTCGTTGGCGATGTCCGAGAACGTCGCCGTGCCCTTGTCGGCCGCGACCACCAGATAGGTGTCGTCCTCGTCGTGGCGCACCACGTCGGCCGGGGGCACGACCTCGCCCGCGACCAGGTTGTCCGTGATGTCGAGCAGCGCCGAGATGAAGATCTTGTAGCAGGCGACGCCCTCGGCGAGCCACGCGTCGCGGTCCACCGACGGGTCGGGCAGCTGCTTGGCGACGAAGCCGCCCTTCGCGCCGACCGGCACGATCACGGTGTTCTTCACCATCTGCGCCTTGACCAGGCCGAGGATCTCCGTACGGAAGTCCTCACGCCGGTCCGACCAGCGCAGACCGCCGCGCGCGACCTTGCCGAAGCGCAGGTGCACGCCCTCGACGCGCGGCGAGTACACCCAGATCTCGTACGCCGGACGCGGCTCCGGCAGGTCCGGGATGGCCTGCGGGTCCAGCTTCATGGAGACGTAGCCGTGCGGCCTGCCGCCCGCCGCCTCCTGGAAGAAGTTGGTGCGCAGCGTCGCCTTGATGACGGTGAGGAAGGAGCGCAGGATGCGGTCCTCGTCGAGCGACGCCACCTGGTCGAGGGCGCCGTCGAGCTCTTCGAGCAGGCCGTCGGTCAGCTCGGTGCCCGCGCGCTGGCGCTCGGGCGACATCCGGGCCTCGAAGAGGGAGACGAGCAGCCGCGTGGTGTGGACGTTGTTGCGGAGGGTGTCCTCCATGTAGTCCTGGCTGAAGGTGGAGCCCGCCTGGCGCAGGTACTTGGCGTACGCGCGCAGGACCATCGCCTGGCGCCAGTTCAGACCGGCGCGCAGCACCAGCGAGTTGAAGCCGTCGACCTCGGCCTCGCCGGTCCAGGCGGCGGCGAAGGCCTCCTGGAAGCGCTCGCGGCCGTCGTCGCCCAGGTAGTCGCCGCTGCCGTTGCCCAGCTTGGGCATGCGCAGGCCGAAGTCGTAGATCCACGCGTTCGTACGGTCCGCGCAGCGCAGCTCGTACGGCCGCTCGTCGGTGACCTCCACGCCCAGGCGCTGCAGGACGGGCAGGACGGCGGACAGGGAGACCTGGCCGCCGGAGCGGTAGATCTTGAAGCGGCGCTCGTCGGGGGCGGCGCCCACCGGCTCGTACAGGCTGAGCGCGAAGTCCTTGTGGCCCTGCTGGAGGTGCTCCAGGTGGACCAGGTCGGCGACGGCGGCGCGCGGCGTGTGGTCGGCCTTGTAGCCCTCGGGGAACGCGCCCTGGTAGCGGCGGAGCAGCTCGGCGGCGCGCTCCTCGCCGCACTCGGCGGTCAGCGCCTCGGCGAAGCCGTCGGCCCAGGAGCGGGCGGCCTCCACCAGGCGGGACTCGATGCGCTCGACGTCGGCGTCGGAGAGCGCGGGGACCTCGCCGCCCTTGGGCACCCGGACCACGAAGTGGATGCGGGACAGGATCGACTCGGTGTTCCAGGCCGTGAAGTCGACGCTGGCCCCGTTCAGCTCCTCCTTGAGGATGTCGATGATCCGCAGCCGTACGCCGGTGGTGTAGCGGTCGCGCGGCAGGTAGACCAGGGCCGAGTAGTAGCGGCCGTACACGTCCTTGCGCAGGTAGAGCCGAAGGCGGCGGCGCTCCTGGAGGTACAGGACGCTGGTGACGATCGACCGCAGCTCGTCGGGCGGCGTCTGGAACAGCTCGTCGCGCGGGTACGTCTCCAGGATCTGGAGCAGGTCGCGGCCGTCGTGGCTGTTGGGCGAGAAGCCCGCGCCCTTGAGGACCTCGGCGACCTTGCGCCGGATGACGGGCACGCGACGCACCGACTCGGTGTACGCGGCGCTGGAGAAGAGGCCGAGGAAGCGGCGCTCGCCCACCACGTTGCCGTCGGCGTCGAACTTCTTCACTCCGACGTAGTCGAGGTAGGACGGCCGGTGGACGGTCGCGCGGCTGTTGGCCTTCGTCAGGACGAGGAGCTTGTGCTCGCGGGCCTTGGCGCGAGCGTCGGCGGGCAGCCGGTTGAAGGACGGGCCGCCCGGGTGGTGGTCGTCGCCGCTGTGCTTGGGGTCGGAGCGCAGGATGCCGAGGCCGGTGCCGGGCACGGCGGACAGGGAGTCCTCGTCGGTGAGGTCGTACTCCCGGTAGCCGAGGAACGTGAAGTGGTCGGCGGCCAGCCAGCGCAGCAGCTCGCGGGCCTCCTCGACGTCCTCGCCCTGGACGTCGGACGCGGTCGGCTCGGTCGGCAGCTCGTCGGCGATGCGCAGCGCGGAGTCGCGCATCTTCTCCCAGTCCTCGACGGTCTCGCGGACGTCGGACAGGATGCGCAGCAGGTCGGTGGTGATCTGCTTCAGGTCGGAGCGGTCGGTCTCGCGGTCGATCTCGACGTGGATCCACGACTCGGTGAGGGTGTCGTGCGGCTTCTCCGCGCCCGGCGCCCCCGCGGGCAGCACCTCGAGGAGCTTGCCGGTCAGGTCGCGGCGCACGATGACCTGCGGGTGGATCACGACGTGGATGCCGCGGCTCTGCCGCGACAGCTCGTTCGTCACGGAGTCGACGAGGAACGGCATGTCGTCGGTGACGACCTCGACGACGGAGTGGCTGCACGTCCAGCCGTTCTCCTCGACCGTGGGCGTGTGCACGCGCACGTTCGCGGTGCCCTGCGGGCGGTTCTCGGCGAGACGGTAGTGCGAGAAGGCGGCGCCGAAGACGTCGACCGGGTCGCGGTCGGTGAGGTCCTCTGGGGCGGTGTGCAGGTAGTAGCGCTGGAGGAACGCGAGCACCTTGTCCTGGTCGGCGTGGGCGGCCCGGTCCGAGCCTGACCCGCCACCGCCCTTCGACCCGGTCGGTGCTCCCGTTGGCAGGCGCCCCCCGACCGGGCTGTTCTCAGCTACCCGGGCGGCCCGCGCGAGCAGCTCGGCCTTGGCTTCGTCCAGCTTGGTCTGCATTGTCCTCTGACTCCTGTCGCGCGCCGTTGCGTGACGTAGAAGGAAGTGATGTGCCATAACGCCGCGACACGGGGTCTCCGGTCGGTGTCGACGTTATGCCGCGATGAGCGATGAGCGGGCGGGATTCCGCCATTTCCGGGGTGATCGTTGACCGGTCCTGGGGGTCGCGCTGACCGCGCTGTCCGCACCGCGGGAAAACGTCAGCGCGGCGCCCGGCACGGATGTCCTCCGTGCGTAGCGGGCGCAAGGCGGAGGCGGCGGTGCCTCCGCGGGATATCGCGCTGATCACGGGACAAGGCTATCGCCCCCCACCGGGAACTCGTCATGAGCCGTATGTGTACAAAACCTGGGCCCGAACTTTGACAGTCTGCACAGTCCCGGCCCCCTCGGCCCCCGTGCGGCCCGGGAGGCCCTCTTGGCAAACGTCCCCGCCGGAGGCACGTTGACCGGGACGGGCGCCACGAGGCGGCCGGCGCTAGGCGTACGAGGCGGCCGACGCGGCCGACGCGAGCCGTACGACGCGGCCGAGCAGGGAGCGAAGCCATGGCAGCCAAGATCCTGATCGTCACCGGTGACGCGGCGGAGTCACTGGAGGTCCTCTACCCGTACCAGCGACTGCGCGAGGAGGGGTACGACGTCCACATCGCCGCCCCGTCCCGCAAGAAGCTCCAGTTCGTCGTGCACGACTTCGAGCCGGGCTTCGACACCTACACCGAGAAGCCCGGCTACACCTGGCCCGCCGACCTGGCCTTCGCGGAGGTCGACCCCGGGCAGTACGTCGCCCTCGTGGTCCCCGGCGGGCGGGCGCCCGAGTACCTGCGCGGCGACCCCGAGCTCCGCAAGATCCTCAAGGCCTTCTTCGACGCGGACAAGCCGGTGGCGCAGATCTGCCACGGCCCCTTGCTGACCGCCGCCGTCGGCGGCCTCGCGGGCCGCCGCGTCACGGCCTATCCGGCCCTGGAGATCGACATGCAGACCGCCGGGGCCACCTTCCAGGACGCGGAGGCGGTCGTCGACGGCACGCTGGTCTCGGCGCGGGCGTGGCCGGACCACTCGCGCTGGATGCGCGAGTTCCTCACGGTCCTGAGGGCGAAGGCTCCGGTGACGTAGGTCCGCCGCTCCGCGGGGGCGCCGCGAGGCTGAGGCTGGGCTTGGGAGCCTGAGGCCTGGGGGTCTGGGGCCGGGGGCCTGGGGGCCTGGGGGTCTGAGGGCCTGAGGGCCTGAGGGCCTGAGGGCCTGGGGCTATGCCACCAGGCTCTCCGCGAGCTCCACGGCCTCGCCGAGGGAGTCCACGACGGGCACCCCGGCGACCTCGAGGCTGCCCCGGCTGTGCGACCCCCCGGTGTACAGCACGGCCCGCGCCCCCACGTGCGCCGCGGCGACCGCGTCGTCCACCGCGTCCCCGATCACGACGATCCGCGCCGCGTCGACCCCGTCGAGCGCCGCGAGGTGCCGCACCATCCGCTCGGCCTTGCCCGTGTGCGAGCCGTCCGTACGCCCGTCGATCCGCACGAACCGCTCGGCGATCCCGTGCCTGCGCACCAGCGGCACCAGCTGCTCGTGCGGCGCGAGCGACAGCAGGGACTGCGTCCGCCCCGCGGCCTGCCGCGTGGCGAGCAGCTCCGCCGCGCCCTCGGCGAGGGCGCACGCGTCCACCCGCGCCCCGTAGTGCTTGTGGAAGACGGCGTCCATCATCAGCCACTCGGCCTCCGTGGGCAGCCGCCCCATCAGCCGCTCGTAGAACCGCGGCACCGGCACGCAGTACAGCTCGCGATACCGCTCAAGGGTGATCGGCTCCAGGCCTATCTCGACGAACGACGCGTTCGTCGCGTCGATCACGGCGTGGATGTCGTGCAGAAGTGTGCCGTTCCAGTCCCAGACGATGTGGGCCCCGGCCGTCCCGCGCTGCAGCTTCCCCATGCACGAAACCGTACCCGGCCCCACTGACAGCACCGCCCCCACGGCCCCCTGGGGCCCGGGCGGCGGCCCCGCTAGGCGGCAGGGCCGACCAGGTTCGGGATCTCCTGCGTCGCGTACCAGAGCAGCTCGTGGTCCTCCGCGCCGTCCACGACGAACTGCGCGTCGTCGTCGCCCTGGTCCGCGGCGCCCAGCGCGTCCGCCGCGGCCGAGACGTCCCCGTCGGCGTCGTCCGCGTCCACGTGCACGGCCGCCGCCTTGGCCAGCGGCAGCGCGCCCGCGATCCGCACCTCGCCGAGCGCCCCCGCGTCCAGGCCCCGGTCGGGGTCGGCCACGGCGGCGCCGTCCGGCACGTCCGCCGCGAGGACGACCCGGCGCCGCGCGGTGCCGGGCTCCCCCGCGAGCAGCCGCAGCGAGGCGAGCGCCGCCCGGTTGAGGGCCGCGTACTCCAGCTCCTCGATGTCGTCGGAGACGTACCACTCGCGCAGCGCGGGCGTCACGGCGTACGCGGTCAGCGGCCCGGGACCCACCTCGCCCGCCTCGTGCGCCTGCGCGAGACGGGGCAGTGTCAGGGGTACGTACACGCGCATGGCTTGGCCGCTTTCGTAGTCGCCGAAGGCTCCCGGCAGGGGCCTTCAGGATACGTGCGCGGGTCCCCCTTCGAGGTGCTGCCCGAGCCCGTCGCGGCGTCCACCGCCGTCCGGCGCTTCACCCGGACCGGCCCCGTGGCCACGGGGCCGCGACCCCCTGCGCTCACCCTGATGAGCGAATCGCCCGGCCGGGCCCGGCGCCCCCTCGGGAGCGTTGCCACGGCCGCCTCCGCCGCCGTACAAGGTCCGAGTGAAGTTACCCCTCGGTATCCCGACTCCTGGTCGTGCGTCCCGGGGGCCGCTCCCGTCCGCCCGCGCCCTTACGGAGGCCCCGCCGTGCCCCAGTCCCCCACACCGCCGCCGACAGCCGCCCCCGGCATGCCGAAGGTCATGACCCGTCCCCGCCGCCCGGCGGGCACCCGTCCGGCCGCGTCCCGGCCACCGGCGGGCCGTCCGCCCGGCCGCCCCGACCCGCGCCGCCCCGGCTCCCGTTCGCACCGCGTGCCCGCGCAGCCTCCGCCGCACCCGGCCGAGCTCTTCACGGAGCTGCTGTTACTGGTGCTCAGCGGCCAGCGCCCGGTCCACGCGGTGGCACGGCACGTCGCCCACACCGCCTACGACGACCTGGTCCGGCTCGCCGAGCTGCTGCCGCTGCGCTCCGTGGGCGGCCACCGGCCCGCCGTGCGACGCGTCGGCCACTACGAGGTGCGGCCCGGCGTCTACGAGGTCTTCGCCCGCGTCGGCGCGGGCCCGGCGCTGCGCGCCCTGGCGTTCCGCCTGCACCGGGGCGACGACGAACGCTGGCGCTGCACCGCCGTGGAGGTCGACAGCGGCGTACGGCACCAGGCGTGAGCCCAGCGAGCGCCGGGGAGTGCCAGGCCGGGGAGCGTCAGGGAACGCCGAAGGGCCGGGCGCCCACCGGCACCCGGCCCCACTCGGTTCGCGCCCGAAGCGCTCGGCGGCTACTTCTTGCGGCGCCGTCCGCCCTTCTGGGCCTTGCGGCGCTCCGCGCGCGTCATGCCGTCACCGGACGCGGACGTGCCCGCGGGCTCGCCGGAGGTCGTGAAGTCGCCCTCGTCGACACCGCCCTCGGCGTTCGGCGCCTGGAAGTGCAGGCGGTCGGGGCGCTGCGGGGCGTCCAGGCCCTTGGCGCGGATCTCCGGGCGGGGGGCGCCGGCCGGAACCGCGTCCTGCGCGCCGTCCTTCGTCAGGGACGGCGCGGCGTCGGCCACGGGGACCTCCTCGACCTGCTGCTCGACCTGGACCTCCAGGTTGAACAGATAGCCGACGGACTCCTCCTTGATGCCGTCCATCATGGCGTTGAACATGTCGAAGCCCTCGCGCTGGTACTCGACCAGCGGGTCCTTCTGCGCCATGGCGCGGAGGCCGATGCCCTCCTGGAGGTAGTCCATCTCGTAGAGGTGCTCGCGCCACTTGCGGTCGAGGACCGACAGGACCACGCGGCGCTCCAGCTCCCGCATGATCTCGGAGCCGAGCTGCGTCTCGCGGGACTCGTACTGCTGGCGGATGTCTTCCTTGATGGCGTCCGAGATGAACTCGGCGGTCAGGCCGGCGCGGTCGCCGACCTCGTCCTCGAGCTCCTCGATGGTGACCTTCACCGGGTACAGCTGCTTGAAGGCGCCCCAGAGGCGGTCGAGGTCCCACTCCTCCGCGAAGCCCTCGGCGCTCTCCGCCGCGACGTACGCGTCGATGGTGTCGTCCATGAAGTGCTGGACCTGCTCGTGCAGGTCCTCGCCCTCCAGGACGCGGCGGCGCTCGCCGTAGATGACCTCGCGCTGGCGGTTGAGGACCTCGTCGTACTTGAGGACGTTCTTACGCGTCTCGAAGTTCTGCTGCTCGACCTGCGACTGGGCGGAGGCGATGGCGCGCGTGACCATCTTGTTCTCGATCGGCACGTCGTCCGGCACGTTCGCCATGGACATCACGCGCTCGACCATCTGAGCCTTGAACAGGCGCATGAGGTCGTCGCCGAGCGAGAGGTAGAAGCGCGACTCACCGGGGTCGCCCTGACGGCCGGAGCGACCGCGCAGCTGGTTGTCGATGCGGCGCGACTCGTGCCGCTCGGTGCCGAGGACGTAGAGCCCGCCGAGGGCCTTGACCTCTTCGAACTCGGCCTTGACCGCCTGCTCGGCCCGCTCCAGGGCGGCGGGCAGCGCGTGCGCCCACTCCTCGATGTGCTCCTCGGGGTCGAGGCCCTGCTGGCGCAGCTCGGCCTCGGCGAGGTCCTCGGGGTTGCCGCCGAGCTTGATGTCCGTACCACGACCGGCCATGTTCGTGGCCACGGTCACGGCGCCCTTGCGGCCGGCCTGGGCGACGATCGTCGCCTCCCGGTCGTGCTGCTTGGCGTTGAGCACCTCGTGCTGGACGCCGCGCTTGGACAGCTGCTGCGAGAGGTACTCGGACTTCTCGACCGACGTCGTGCCGACGAGGATCGGCTGCCCCTTGTCGTGCTTCTCCGCGATGTCGTCGACGACGGCGGCGAACTTGGCGACCTCGGTGCGGTAGATCAGGTCGGACTGGTCCTTGCGGACCATCGGCCGGTTCGTCGGGATCGGGACGACGCCGAGCTTGTAGATCTGGTGGAACTCGGCGGCCTCGGTCATGGCCGTACCGGTCATGCCGGAGAGGCCGGGGACTTCCTTGCCCTCGTGGTCCTTGCGCTTGTAGAGGCGGAAGAAGTTCTGCAGGGTGATCGTGGCGAGGGTCTGGTTCTCGTCCTTGATGTCCACCCCTTCCTTCGCCTCGATCGCCTGGTGCATGCCCTCGTTGTAGCGGCGGCCGGCGAGGATACGGCCGGTGTGCTCGTCGACGATCATGACTTCGCCGTCGATGACGACGTAGTCCTTGTCCTTCTTGAACAGTTCCTTGGCCTTGATGGCGTTGTTCAAGTAGCCGACGAGCGGGGTGTTCACCGACTCGTAGAGGTTGTCGATGCCCAGCCAGTCCTCGACCTTGGCGACGCCGGACTCGTGGATGCCGACGGTGCGCTTCTTCTCGTCGACCTCGTAGTCCCCGGTCTCCTCGATGCCCTTGAGGGGTTCGCCGGGCTTGCCCTTGGTGAGGCGGGTGACCAGCTTGGCGAAGTCGCCGTACCACTTGGTGGCCTGGTCGGCGGGGCCGGAGATGATCAGCGGCGTACGCGCCTCGTCGACGAGGATCGAGTCCACCTCGTCGACGATCGCGAAGTTGTGGCCGCGCTGGACCAGCTCGTCCTTCGACCACGCCATGTTGTCGCGGAGGTAGTCGAAGCCGAATTCGTTGTTCGTGCCGTACGTGATGTCGCAGTTGTACATCTCGCGGCGCTGCGCGGGCGGCATGTTCGCCAGGATGCAGCCGACGGTCAGGCCGAGGAACTTGTGGACGCGGCCCATCATTTCGGAGTCGCGCTCGGCCAGGTAGTCGTTGACCGTGATGAGGTGCACGCCCTTGCCCGAGAGCGCGTTCAGATACGCGGGCAGAGTGCCGACCAGCGTCTTGCCCTCACCGGTCTTCATCTCCGCGACATAACCGAGGTGCAGGGCGGCGCCGCCCATGATCTGCACGTCGTAGTGGCGCTGGCCGAGGGCTCGCTTGGCGGCCTCGCGCACGGTCGCGAACGCCTCCGGCAGCAGGTCGTCGAGCGTTTCGCCGTCGGCGTAGCGCTCCTTGTACTCCGCCGTCAGCGCGCGCAGCTCGGCGTCGGAGAGGACCGTGAAGTCCTCCTCGATGGAGTTGACCTGGTCCGCGATGCGGTGCAGCTTGCGCAGGATCTTGCCTTCGCCTGCACGCATGATCTTCGAGAGGACGGACACGGGGGTTGGTCTCCTTGCCGGTCGGGCCTGGCATGGTCGGTTGTACTCGTCGGGCAACGGCCATCGTATGCGAGGACCCCACCACGCCGGGAGGTCTGCCAGTACGTCAACGCTCGGGCCGCCTGGAAGGTGCCGCATACCGGACCATCCGCCGGTGGATCCGCCCAGCGCTGAATCGCTCCGGCGACGCCCGCGGCCCGCGCCGGTACCGGGCCCCGGTGGCCTCCCCGGACCGGGCGGGAGCCCTCAAACCGCTGGCGCCGCCCGGGGCACCCCGCGCAGAATCGGCCGATGGAGCCCGTCACCCTCACCACCGAACGCCTGCTGCTGCGCACCTTCACGTCCGCCGACACGGACGAGGTGTACGCGGCGTGCCAGGACCCCGACATCCAGCGCTGGACGACCATTCCGTCGCCCTACGCGCGCGTGGACGCCGAGGGCTTCACCGGCCGCATGGTCCCCGACGGCTGGCGCCACGACATCGAGTACACCTTCTCCGTACGCCCCCGTGAGGGCGGCCCGCTCCTGGCCGCGACGAGCCTGCACCACCCGCGCGCGGGCAGCTGGGAGATCGGCTTCTGGACCGCCAAGGAGCACCGGGGCCAGGGTTATATGACGGAGACCGTCCGGGCGATGGCCCACTGGGCGTTCACGCGCCTCGGCTGCACGCGCCTGGAGTGGCGCGCCGAGGTGGGCAACCGGGGCTCCCGCGCGGTCGCCGAGAAGGCGGGCTTCACCGTCGAGGGCACCCTCCGCGCGGCCCTGCCCAACAAGAACACCCTCCGCGACTGCTGGGTCGGCGCCCTCCTCCCCACGGACATCGGCCTGCCGTCCCACCAGCAGTACCTGTCGAGCCCGTCGGGCGTCTGAGGGCGTCGAGCGTCTGAGCCCATCGGGCGCGGGAGGCCGTCGGGCGCGGGAGGCCGTCCGCGCGTGACCGTCAGAGCGTCCGCACGTGAGGACGGAGGCGTCCGCGCGTGAGCGTCAGGGCGTCCGCACGTGAGGACGGAGGCGTCCGCGCGTGAGCGTCAGGCCGTCCGCACGTGAGGGCAGAGGCGTCCGCGCATGGGGACAGAGGCGCGGAGCGTGCTGCCGGACGCGGCGGGGCGTCCCGCGCGGGCCCGACCGCGCCCGAGTGTCAGACCCTCCCCCTATCGTTCCCCCATGACCGAGCCCACCCGCACTCCGCGCCCCGAGGCCACCCTCACCGCCGACGAAGCCCGCCGCCTGGCCCTGCGGGCCCAGGGCTTCCTCGGCGCCCCCGACCGCAAGGCAGGCGTCCGCGGCGTCCTGCGCCACCTGGGCGCGGTACAGCTCGACACGATCTCGGTCCTGGCCCGCTCCCACGAGCTGATCCCGTACGCGCGCCTGGGCGCGGTGGGCCGCAAGCAGGTCGAGTCGGCGTACTGGACGGCCACGCCCCCCGGCACGTCCCCAGCGCACCCGCACGCCTTCGAGTACTGGTCCCACGCCGCCTGCATCCTCCCCATCGAGGAGTGGCCCCACTTCGCCTTCCGCCGCCGCGCCTACCGCGCCCGCCCGCACTGGCACCACAACCTCCCGAACGGCGCGTACGACCAGGTCATCAAGCAGCTCCGCGCCGAAGGCCCGCTCACGGCCACCGAGTTGGGCGGCGCGAAGAACAAGGGCGAGTGGTGGGACTGGTCCGACTCCAAGATCGCGGTGGAGCGCGCGCTGATGCACGGCGAGGTGGTGTGCGTGGAGCGCCGCGGCTGGAAGCGGGTGTACGACCTCGCGGAGCGCGCCATCCCCGACGACCTGCTCCACGACGACCTGGACGACCGCGAGTGCCTGCGCCGCCTGGTCGCCCTGGCCGGCCAGGCCCTCGGCGTGGGCACGCGCGCGGACATCGCGGACTACCACCGCCTCAAGGGCGAGCAGTTCGACGCGGTCGTCGCGGACTCGGGCCTGGTGCCGGTGACGGTCGAGGGCTGGGACAAGCTCGCCTGGGCGGACCCCGAGGCCCTCGCGGCGCCCCCGCGCGGCCGCCACCGCACGACGCTCCTGTCGCCCTTCGACTCCCTGATCTGGGAGCGGGCCCGCACGGAGCGGATCTTCGGCTTCACCCACCGCCTGGAGGCGTACGTCCCGAAGCCGAAGCGCATCCACGGCTATTTCGCGATGCCGGTCCTCGCGGGCGGCCGCCTGGTGGGCCGGGTGGACCCGGCGCGCGAGGGCGGCACGCTGGTCGCCAAGCAGGTGTCCCTGGAGGGCCCCAAGGCGGTGCCCGCGGTCGCTCAGGCCCTCCTGGAGGCGGCGGAGTGGGTGGGCTGCGACGCCGTGCGTGTGGAGCGCGTGGCGGACCGCCCCGAGCTGACGGCCGACCTGGTCCGCGCCCTGGGCCGCTGACGGCGTCCCGGACGGACACCGGCGGCGGGGACCGGACGCACGCCGACGACGGTCCCGGCCCGCCCGGCCCCCGGGCGCCTCGGCTGTGGCACGGGGCCCGGGCGGGCCGGGCCGGTCACCGGATCTCGAGGATCTTCTCCCGCATCGCGTACACCACGGCCTCCATCCGGGAGTGCAGCTGGAGCTTCTCCAGGATGTTGCGCACGTGGTTCTTCACGGTGTTCTCGGAGATGAACAGCTCCTTGGCGATGTCCCGGTTGTTCATGCCCGTGGCCACCAGCTTGAGGACTTCGAGCTCCCGGTCGGTGAGCCGGGGCGCCGGCACGAGTCGCCGCTCGTCGGTGCGCTGGATCATCGACTTGAACTCCGTGAGCAGCTTCGACGCCATCGACGGACTGATCTGCGACTGCCCGTCGGCGACCGCGCGGATCGCCGTGGCGACCTCGTCCGTGGAGATCTCCTTGAGCAGATAGCCGGTGGCGCCCGCCTTGATCGCGTCGTAGAGGTCGGCCTCCTCGTCGCTGATCGTCAGCATGATGATCTTGGCGCTGGGGGCCACCTCCTTGATGGAGGTACAGGCCTCGATGCCGCCGCGCTTGGGCATCCGCACGTCCATGAGCACGATGTCCGGCAGCAGATCCGCGGCCTTGTCCACCGCCTCCGCTCCGTCACCCGCCTCCCCGACGACCTGGATGTCCTCCTCGGCGGCGAGGACGATCTCCAGGCCGCGACGGAAGAGCGCGTGGTCGTCCACCACAAGGACCCGGATGGGCTCCTTGCGCGGGGCGCCCGCGTCCGTGCCGATGCCGATGCCGTCCCCGGCATCCTCGTTCCGCATCGGTCCGAAGCTGTCCGCCATCGTTCCTCCCCCTGAAGGCCAGGGCCAGTGTCTTGCCTTGGCTGCACCAACCCTAGGCAGGGTCAAGCGGGTTGGGCCGTCGGGCCCATGATTCCATGCCCGGCGCCCGAGCCGTGCGCGCAGTGGTCGCACGGGGGTGCCCCTGGGGGCGCACACGCGCTCCAGGGGCACCGGCCTACGCGCTCCGTGAGGGGGCGTCAGCCGCCGAGGGCGCTGCCTCCGCCGGCCGCCTGCGGCTGGGTGACCATGGGGTCCGCGTTGAGGTGGATCACGCCGTAGTCGTAGGCGTGCCGCCGGTAGACGACGCTCGGTTCCTTGGTCTCGGAGTCGATGAACAGGTAGAAGTCGTGGCCGACCAGCTCCATCTCGTAGAGCGCCTGGTCGAGCGACATGGGGGCCGCGACGTGCGTCTTCTCGCGGACCACGAGGGGGCCTTCGCCCTGGATCTCCAGCGAGCCGATCCTGGTGGTCGGCACGCCCTCGGGCTCTTCGTCGTGGGCCAGGGTGCCGTCCCCGTTGAGATGCGCCGCGTCCGGCACGCGGCTGGCGACCTCGGCGGCGGTGAGCCTGCCGGTGCCACGCCTGTTGTGCCGCTTCTCGTGCTGCTTGCGCAGCCGGGCTTCGAGCTTGGCGGTGGCCAGGTCGAGTGCCGCGTACGGATCCGATGCAGAGGCCTCGGCCCGGATCACGGGTCCGCGCCCGCGGACGGTGATCTCCACACGGTCGGAACGGTCGGCCTGACGCGGGTTGGTTTCCTTGGACACCTCGACGTCGAGGCTGATCACCTTGCCGTCGAGCTTCTGGATCTTGTCCAGCTTCAGCTTCTCGGCCACGTGCTTGCGGAACCGCTCGGGCACCTCGGTCTTGCGGCCCTTGACGACGATGTCCACGCAGAACTCCGTTCCCGGATCGCTCCGCCACCTCGGCGGAGCTGCTCCCTTTTGCACCAGACTCCGGGAACTCCCGGAGTCTCGGACTCGGTGACTTCCACCTCCTCCTCCCCCGTGGGCAAGATCTCCACCCACCGGCCCCGGGTGATTGCGGAAAACCCACGAGCCGGCATTCCGATATGCGAGGAAGCGCTGTCCGCTGCTCCTCACAACCGAACATATCTCGCCCGGACGGATGTCGTCACCCTCTACTGAGACGTACCTCCATTCGGGTGTCCTGACCCTCTCACTACCTGCAACGATGAAAGTTCTCAGTCAGTTCCGGTTTATTTCGAAGGAATCCGGTGAGGCCGCCACGACTGCCGCACTGACCGTCTTTGCGGCGCCCTTTGCCCCGACCACCAGGGCATTAGCGGTCGCACCCGCGGTGCCGTTCTCCTCGCCGCGGCTTGGCTGGTTCCCTATCTGGTTCTCCGCCCCGTTCCGTGCTTGGTGCCGCCCGGTCTGGTGCGCTTGGTCATCTCCTTCCCCCTGTACGCCGTCTACGCCACCCAACGCCCGTGCCGCCTCCGTGAGGGACGCGCCGGTCGTCATGAGGTCGTCCACCACGACGACGTGCCCCGCGCCCCGCAGCAACGGCCCGGCGCCGGGGACCGCCCCCAGCGCGCCCGACAGATTCGCCCGCCGCTCGCGGGAGTTGAGACCCGCCTGGTCGGCGACCGGCCGCCGCTGCCGCAGCGCCCCGAGCACCCGCGCGGGCACCCCGCGGCGGCGCAGCTCGCCCGCCGCCGCGAGCGCGATGCGCCGCACGGGGTCGTGCCCCCGCGCCCGCACCGCACGCCCCGCGGACGGCACCGGGACGAGCAGCACGGAGGCCCCACCGGCGCCCCAGGCGGCCGTGTCACGCCCCCGGGCCGCGCCCCGCACCTCCTCACCGCCGCACGTCAGCGAGGCCCGCACCGCGCCCGCGAGCGCCTCGCCGAGCGGCCCGACGAGCGCCAGCGCGCCCCGCTCCTTGTGTGCGAGCAGAACCGCCCGCACCGCTTCCTCGTACGCCGCCGCCGCGTGCACCACCGGAAGGCCCGGCGGCTCCGGCGCCGGCCGCACCCTGCGCGGCGCGGCCCCGCACAGAGCGGCCCGGCACCGCGCGCACAGCGCCACCCGAGGCGTCCCGCAGCCTCCGCACTCGGCCGGCAGCACCAGACCCGTGAGGTCCTGCCACCACCCCCGCATGTCCACCACTGTGCCAATGCGGGGGCCACCCTGCCACCCCTGTGGATAACCCCCTGTGGACAACCGCCCACACCCCGGCTGAGCTGCGTCGACGCGCCGCGTCAGCCGGGATAGACCGGCCCCGTACCGTCCTTGCCCACCGTCTGCCACTGCGCCCCCGACGGCAGCCGCACGATGCCGTCGTCCGAGTGCGCGAGCAGCGGCTGCGTCTCGTCCTCGGACGCGGCGATCTCCTTCACGCCGGTCAGACCGGGCAGCGTCGCGCCCGCGCGTGCCGAGCCGTCGCACTGGACGTACCGCATCTGCTGCACGCCCCCGGACTCGCGGCCGACCACCACGAGGCGGCTCGGGCCCGCCCAGGACATGGCCGTGACCTCCTCCATCTGCGGTGCCGCCGCGCGCGGCTCGACGACGGAGATCTCCGGCTGCTCGCCCTTGCCGCCCGAACGCTCGACGCGGCCGATGCGCAGCGACGTCTTGTCGCCCTTCTTCACCAGGAGCGCGATGCGCACGCCGTCGGCCGACACCCGGACCGCCTCGATGCGCCCGTCCAGACCCGACACCCTGACCTGCACCGGCTCGCCCGTGCCCTGGTCGAGCCAGAGGAGCCGCGGCCGCTTCCGGTCCCGGTCGGCCACCCACAGGTCGCCCCGCCCGTCCCAGCTGGGCGTGGACAGGCCCTGGTCCGGCGTCTTGCCCCGCGAGCGCAGCTCGGGACCGCCGAGCGAGCCGCCGACCAGGGACGCCGTGTACAGCCTGTGCCCGTCGGCCGAAACCCCGGCCGCGCGCACCTCGTTGCGCGACACCGCGACGGACTGGAGCTCCTCCTCCGGCTGGCCGAACGGCCCGGACACCGGCTCGGGCTTGGCGTTGCTCCCCGCGTTGCCCGGCATCCGCACCAGGCGCTGTTTGTCGTCGACGAAGTACTGGTAGGACGGGCGGTTCGTGCTGCGCGGCGACGCGACCGTCTCGGCGCGGTCCTTGCCGAGCACGCACAGCTGCGAGCCGCCCTCGCGCCGCAGCTCCACCTGCTCCACGCCGGACGACGTCAAGTCCTGGAGGGTGAAGAGCAGTTGCGCGGCCATCTCGGTGCACCGCTCCTGGCCGACCCGGCCGCCGCGCCCGCTCAGGGGCACCACCAGCTTGTTCTTGTCGTCCGGCGCCAGCGACTTGGCGTCCGGCGCGAGCCGCGTCCCGGTGTCGAACCGCGAGTTGACCACCGGTTCCAGCCAGTGCGTCGGCCCGTCCAGGAGCGACTTCACCGTCTCCGTCAGCGGGTCGATGCGCTGCCGTACGTAGATGGGGTCGGCGACGAGCGCCTTGGGGCCGCCGCCGCGGGTCCCCGCCCCGGGCTCGGCGAAGTAGTACTTGTTGACCGCTTCGTAGTTCCGCTCGAAGTCCGACTCGCCGAGCACGATGCCCTTGGGCAGCCGGTCGATGCGCCACACCCGGCCGTTCTGCCCGCTCTGCTGCGACAGGTGCACGGTCTGCGCGTACGACTTCTCGTCGGGCACGTACGCGTGCTGCTTGTTCACCGTCGCGACCTGGCGTCCGGTCAGCGAGTACGTCCTGCCGCCGCCGCTGTCGTTGCCCAGGTTGTCCGCGACCGTGTTCGGGCCGTCCGCGAGGACCGTGGTGGAGTGCTCCGGGTCCCACGCCGCGGACGCGTCCTTCGTGAGGTACTTGCGGGCGATCGTGAAGTCCGGGTCGTCACTGGTCAGCGCCTCGAGGAAGCCCTGGACGATGTCCACCGCGCGCGCGTTCTCGGACGGCGGGATCGCGTACACGCGCACCTGGGACTGCGAGTCGGGGCGCTGGGAGGCGTCGACCTTCTTCAGGTTGCCCCCGTCGGGCATGGACGCGCACCCGGCGAGCAGCACCGCGCAGGCGGTGAGCGCGAGTCCGGCCCGCAGCGGGCGGCCGCGCCCGTTCCGTTCAGCGTGCACGCGAGGCTCCCTCTTCCTCGTCGGCGCCAGGCCTGCCGTTCCTGCCCGTGTCCGGCCCGCCGCCACTGCCCGCTCCCGGCTCGTCGTCCTTCTCCGCCGTGGTGCCGTCCCGGTCAGTTCCCCGACCCGGTACGTCACCGCGCGGCTCGCCTGTCCGCTCGTCCCCCGGCACCAGGGGCTGGCGCGGCACCACGCGCGCGCCGTTGCCCGGCAGGGCCGTCGGGTCCACGTCCAGGGCCGCCGCCTGGACGAGCCGCGGCGCGATCGGCGCCTTCGCGGGCACGGGCGGAGGCGTCTGCTCCTGCGGCTGGTGCGGCACGGTGGCCCGCTTGCCGCCGCCCCCGCGCGGCAGCCCCGCGGCCTCCCGCTCGCGGTGACGCCGCGAGTCGTCGGGTTCGAGGGGTATCGGCGAGCCCCGAAGGACCTCGTCGGCCGTACGCGGAAGCGTGAGCCGGAACTGCGAGCCGCCGCCCGGCTCTCCCCAGGCCTGCAGCCAGCCGCCGTGCAGCCGCGCGTCCTCCAGGGCGATGGACAGGCCGAGGCCCGTACCACCGGTCGTACGCGCGCGTGCCGGGTCGGCCCGCCAGAAGCGGCTGAAGACGCGGGTCGCCTCGCCGGGCTTGAGCCCGACGCCGTAGTCCCGCACCGCGACGGCGACCGCGCCGCCCGCCGCCGCGAGCTTGACGATGACGTCCTGGCCCTCGCCGTGCTCCACGGCGTTGACCACGAGGTTCCTGAGCACCCGCTCCACGCGCCGCGCGTCGGCCTCGGCGACCACGGGCTGCTGGTCGCCGACGACCCGTATGCGGGTGCCCTTGCGCTCCGCGAGCGGCTCGGCGCCGCCCACCACGCGGCGCACCACCTCGCGCAGGTCTATCGGCTCGGCCTCCAGGGCCGCCGCGCCCGCGTCGAAGCGGCTGATCTCCAGCAGGTCGGCGAGCAGCGACTCGAAGCGGTCCAGCTGGTCGGCGAGCAGCTCCGCGGAGCGCGCCGTGATCGGGTCGAAGTCCACGCGGGCCTCGTGGATGACGTCGGCCGCCATCCGCACGGTGGTCAGGGGCGTACGCAGCTCGTGCGACACGTCCGACACGAACCGGCGCTGCATCCGCGACAGCTCCTCCAGCTGCTGGATCTTCAGCTGGAGGTTCTGCGCCATCTTGTTGAAGGCCTCGCCGAGGCGGGCGATGTCGTCCTCTCCGGTGACCTTCATGCGCTCCTGGAGACGCCCGGCGGACAGCCGCTCGGCGATCCCGGCCGCCATCCGCACCGGCGTGACGACCTGGCGCACGACCAGCCAGGCGATGGCACCGAGGAGCACCACCACGAACAGGCCCGCCGTCGCGAGCGTGCCGCGCACCAGCCGCATCGACTCCTCTTCCTGCGTCAGCGGGAAGAGGTAGTACAGCTGGTACGAGTCGCCGTTGAGGTCGCTGAGCTGCTTGCCGATCACCAGGCCCGCCTGCGACGCGCGGTGGTCGATGAAGTCGATGCGGGTGTTGCTCTGGTAGGCGAGCGTGCCTTCGCCGACCTTCTCGCGCACCTCTTCGGGCACGCTCTGGATCGGGTCCACGCCACCGGAGGCACGCGGTCCGCGCACACTGCCGACGTCACCCGTGTTGGAGCTCAGTGTCACTACGTAGAAGGCGTTCTGCCCGCCGCTCGCGAGCTGCTCAGCCAGCTCCGACATCCACACGGCGGCGTTCTGCGCGGTGGGACCGTCGGCGCCGTCGCCCTGCGGGGAGGTCGGGCGCGCGGAGTTGGCCTTCTCCTGGGCGACCTTGAAGCCGCCGTCGGCCTGGCTCTGGGAGGCGTTGACCTTCGCCTTGAGCAGGCCGTTGCTGACCGAACTCATGACGACGAAGCCGAGCAGCAGCACCACGCCCAGCGACATCAGGAGGGTCGTGACGACGACCCGCAGCTGGATGTTGCGCCGCCACAGCCGCATCACGGGCAGCAGCGGGCGGCGCACCCAGCGCGTGAAGAGCCGCAGCACGGGGCTGCCCTGCACCCCGCCCTGAAGCATCAGGCCACTGTCGACGAGGGCCCCGAACCGGGACCCCCGCCGTGGCGGCCGCACAGTCCGCCCCGGTCGCGCTCCCGGGTCGCCGGGCGCCGGAGCGGAACTGTCCTTGGACACGTCAGCTCGGTCCGGCCTTGTAACCGACGCCGCGGACGGTCACCACGATCTCCGGCCGCTCCGGGTCCCGCTCGACCTTGGAGCGCAGGCGCTGCACATGCACATTCACCAGGCGGGTGTCGGCGGCGTGGCGGTATCCCCACACCTGCTCGAGCAGCACCTCGCGCGTGAACACCTGCCACGGCTTGCGGGCAAGCGCCACCAGGAGGTCGAACTCCAGCGGCGTCAGCGCGATGGACTGCCCGTCCCGCTTCACGGAGTGCCCCGCCACGTCGATGACCAGGTCACCGATGGCCAGCTGCTCCGGCGCGGGCTCCTCGGAGCGACGCAGGCGCGCCCGGATGCGGGCCACCAGCTCCTTGGGCTTGAACGGCTTGACGATGTAGTCGTCAGCCCCCGACTCGAGACCGACCACCACATCCACGGTGTCGCTCTTGGCCGTGAGCATGACGATCGGCACCCCGGACTCCGCCCTGATCAGGCGGCACACCTCGATGCCGTCCCGACCGGGCAGCATCAAGTCCAGGAGCACCAGATCAGGCTTGGCCTCCCGGAAAGCGGCCAGCGCCTTGTCGCCATCAGCAACGAACGACGGCTCGAAACCCTCACCACGCAGCACAATCCCGAGCATCTCGGCCAGTGCGGTGTCGTCGTCGACGACAAGGACTCGTCCCTTCATGCCTGACATCATCCCATTAGCTAATCGTTACCTGGCGTGACCTGGCACACAGCTCGGCAAGGGCCTCCGCTGTCACCGGCGACACGACGCCTTCCTCCGTGACGATGGCCGTCACCAACTCGGGCGGCGTCACGTCGAAGGCAGGGTTGTAGGCCTGCGTCCCCAACGGCGCCACCGGAATTCCCCCTCCCGCCTCCACTCCCGCTCCCGCCACCGGCACGAAGGGCGCCGTGACCTCCGTCACCTCGTGGGAGGCCCGCTGCTCGACCTCGATGGAGGCGCCGTCCGGGGTCTCCGGGTCCACGGTCGTCACCGGTGCCACCACGACGAACGGCACGTGGTGATAGCGGGCGAGGACCGCGAGCGGATAGCTCCCCACCTTGTTGGCCACCGAACCGTCGGCCGCGATCCGGTCGGCACCGATCAGCACCGCGTCGACCTCACCGGCCGCGAACAGCGACCCCGCCGCGTTGTCCGTGAGCAGGGTGTACGGCATGCCGTTGCGCGCCGCCTCGTACGCCGTGAGCCGGGCGCCCTGGAGCAGCGGCCGCGTCTCGTCGACCCACAGCCTGCGCAGCCGGCCCGTGCGATGGGCCGCGAGCGCCACCGCGAAGGCCGTGCCCTCGCCGCCTGAGACCAGCGCCCCCGTGTTGCAGTGGGTGAGGACCCGGTGCCCGCCACCGGGCAGCAGCTCGTCGAGCAGGGCCAGACCGTGCACCGCCATCCGCGCGCTGGCCTCGGCGTCCTCCTGGTGCAGCGCCCTCGCCGCGGCGAGGGCGGCGCTCGCCGCGCCCCGCTGATCCGCGCCGCCCGCGACCGCGCCGCGGTACGCCGCCTGGGCCCTGCGCACCCCGTACGCGAGGTTCACGGCGGTGGGCCGCGCTGCCGCGAGCGCATCGGCCGCCTCGTCGACGTCGAAGCCCCGGGCCGCGGCCAGCGCGACGCCGTACGCCCCGGCGATGCCGAGCACCGGCGCCCCGCGCACGGCGAGCGTCCGGATCGCCTGCACCAGGGCGGGCGCGTCCGTGCACACCAGCTCGGTCTCCTCGCCCGGCAGCCTGGTCTGGTCGAGGAGGACGAGAACGGGGCCCTCGGGCGGCTCGTCCCACCGGATCGTGGGGATCGCGGCGGCCGCGGAGGTCTCCGGACTCCCGGGAATCGCGGCGGCCACGGGGGTACCGGGGATCCCGGACGCTCCGGGGATGCCGGACGCACCTGGGATGCCGGAGGCGTCGGGCGCGCCGGGCGCACCTGGGCCGCCGGGGGTCCCTGAGTCACTGCCAGAAGTCGTCGGGGGCGATGTCGGCCGTACGTCCTCGCCGGATTGCGCGTACTGATCAGCCATCCGCCCAGTCTGCCCGCTACCCGTCGGACAATAGAAGGTGTCAAGGCCGGACAGCACGCGGTCTCCGGGCCACCGTGCCTGGTCCCCGGGCCACCGCCCCGTGGCACGATGGCAGCCAACCCGCCGCCGCGACCGCGGACGGGCACTGCGAAGGAGCGACGATGAACGACACTCCGGGCTGGGCCTCGCCCGGATCCGCCCCCTCCGACGGCCACGGCTCCGGCGAGCAGGAGTCCAAGGCACCCCAGGACCAGCCGAGCGGCCCGTCCTCGAAGTGGTCGAAGGAACAGCCGCCGCCCGCCCAGTGGTCCGCGCCCGGCACGCCGGGCCCCGGTCAGACCCCGCCCCCGCCCGCTCCTCCCGGCCAGGGCCCCGGCGGCGGACAGGGCTGGGGAGGCCCCACCGGCGGCCCGGGCGGCGGCCAAGGCGGCCCCGGAGGTCCCGGTGGCCCAGGCGGCCCCTATCGCGGCTGGGGCGCCTGGCAGGGCCCGCCCGCCGCCGCCAAGCCCGGTGTCATCCCGCTCCGCCCGCTCGCCGTCGGCGAGATCCTGGACGGTGCGGTCTCCACCATGCGCACGTACTGGCGCACGGTCCTCGGCATCTCGCTGACCGTCGCCGTCGTCACCGAGCTCGTCGTCATCCTCCTCCAGGGGCTCGTCCTCAACGACTCCGCCGACACCGACGCCCTTGACGACCCGAGCGCGACCGTCGGCGAGGTGACCCGCGCCCTCGGCGCCACGCTCGCGGGCAGCGGCGTCGTCCTGGCCATCACCCTGCTCGGCACGATCGTGGCGACCGCCCTGCTCACCATGGTCACCAGCCGCGCCGTGCTCGGCAGGTCGGTGACCACGGCGGAGGCCTGGCGGGACGCCCGCCCGATGCTGCCCAAGCTGCTCGGCCTCACCCTGCTCCTTCCGCTCATCGCGGTGGGCATCGTCGCGGTCGGCACCCTCCCCGGCGTGCTGATCGCCGCCCTTGGGGCCACCGACGTCGGCGTCACCCTCGCGGTGCTCGGCGGCATCGGCTCGGGCATCGTCGCCATCTGGCTGATGGTCCGCCTCTCGCTCGCCTCCCCGGCCCTGATGCTGGAGAAGCAGGGCGTGAAGAAGTCGATGAGCCGGTCCGCGAAGCTGGTCGACCGCTCCTGGTGGCGGGTCTTCGGCATCCAGCTCCTTGCCGCCGTCATCGCGAACGTCATCTCGTCGATCATCGTCATCCCGTTCACCGTCATCGCGGGCGCGCTCAGCGGCGACAGCGTCTCCAACCTCCTGGACAGCGGCACCGGAGACGTCGGCTGGACCTTCCTGATCGTCAGCGGCATCGGGCAGGTGATCGGCTCCATGCTCACGTTCCCGATCAACGCGGGCGTCGCCGTGCTCCTCTACATCGACCAGCGGATCCGCCGCGAGGCCCTGGACCTGGAGCTGGCCCGCGCGGCCGGCGTCCCGGGCCACGGCGACTCCGACACGCCCGGCAGCACCCCGGGGAGCTGATGCGGTGACCCTGGCGGGGGCAGTACTCAACCGGCTCGGCACGGCCGTCCCGTCGTCGCTCCCCGGCTTCGGGACGGCTCCGTCGCTGCCGCGCACCGGCGACGAACCGCCGGTGACCGTCCCGCGGGACCCCGCGCGGGAGGCCGCCGAGAACGAGCTGTCCAAACCGGCGTACCACGAGAACGACCCCGGCCTCTTCCAGCGCGCCCTGAACCGCTTCTGGGAGTGGGTGAGCGACCTGCTCAACGCCGCCTCCGGGGCGGCTCCGGGCGGCGGATTCGGCCTGGTCGTCATCGTCCTCGCCGTGGTCGCCGTCGTCGCGGCCCTGTGGTGGCGCCTGGGCACGCCCCGCCGCTCCCCCGCCGCCTCGGCCGCCCTCTTCGACGACCGCCCCCGCAGCGCCGCCGAGCACCGCGCGACCGCCGAGGCGCACGCCGCCCAGGGCCACTGGAACCAAGCCGTCCAGGAGCGGATGCGCGCCGTCGTCCGCTCGCTCGAGGAGCGCGCCCTGCTCGACCCGCGCCCCGGCCGCACGGCGGACGAGGCCGCCGCCGAGGCCGGCCGCACCCTGCCCGCGCACGCCACCGAGCTGCACACCGCGGCCCGGGACTTCGACGACGTCACGTACGGCGGCCGCAGCGCCGACACGGCGGCGTACCACCGCGTCGCCCGGCTCGACGAGACCCTGGAGCGCGCCAAGCCGGTGCTCACCACCGCGGGCGCGCCCCCCACCAGCTCCCCCGGAGCCAACGGATGACCGGCCCCACGAGCCCCGCGAACGCACCAGGCACCTCCGAGGACGCCCCGCCGCGGACCGCCGCCCCGCCCACCGAGGCCCCGGCGGATACGCACGCAGAGGCCCCGGACCAGACGTCTCCACCCGCCGGAACGTCCCTCTCGCCCACCCCCCGCCAGCTCTGGACCCGCACCCGGGGCATCGCCCTCGCGCTCGTCGTCATCCTGGCCGCGGGCATCGCCATCGCCGCCGTCCGCTCCGGCGCCCAGCACGGGCGCCTGGACCCGCGCTCCGCCGACGCCTACGGCAGCCGTGCCGTCGCCGAACTCCTCGACGACCGGGGCGTGTCCACGCGCGTGGTCACCACCACCGAGGAGGCCCGGTCCGCCGCGGGCCCGGACACCACGCTCCTCGTGGCCGACCCGGACGTCCTCACCGAGGGCCAGCAGTCCCGGCTGCACGCCGCCACCGAGGGCTCCGGAGGCCGCACCGTCCTGGTCGCCCCCAACACCCTCTCGGTCTCGACCCTCGCCCCCGGGGTCACCGCGGACTCCGCCCGCAGCCTCGACTCGACGCTGTCCCCCGGCTGCTCCCTGCCCGCCGCCCGCCGCGCGGGCACCGCCGACGTCGGCGGCATCCGCTACGAGACGCTCGCCCCCGCCGCCGACTCCTGCTACTCCAGCGACGGCCTGCCCAGCCTCCTGCGCCTGCCCGCCACGGCGGCCTCCGGGGACACGAAGGGCGACACCGTCGTCCTCGGCGCCCCCGACATCCTCTACAACGACCGTCTCGACGAGCACGGCAACGCCTCGCTCGCCCTGCAACTCCTCGGTTCCCGCCCCCACCTGGTCTGGTACCTCCCCTCGCTCGCCGACGACGCCGTCGACGACAGCGCCGACGAGAGCTTCTTCGACCTGATCCCCTCCGGCTGGCTCTGGGGCACGCTGCAGCTCGCCGTCGCCGCCGCGCTCGCCGCCCTGTGGCGCGCCCGCCGCCTCGGCCCGCTCGTCCCCGAGAAACTCCCCGTCGCGATCCGCGCCTCCGAAGCCGTCGAAGGCCGCGCCCGCCTCTACCGCAAGGCCGACGCCCGCGACCGCGCCGCCGCGGCTCTTCGCTCGGCCACCCGCACCCGCCTCGCCCCCCTCGTCGGCGTCCCCACCGCCCGGGCCCACTCGCCCGAGGCGCTCCTGCCCGCCCTGACCAGCCGCCTGCGCACGCCGGGCCGGGACCCGCACCCCCTCCTCTTCGGCCCGCCGCCCGGCGACGACGCAGGGCTCATCGCCCTCGCCGACCAACTCGACGCCCTCGAAAGTGAGGTACGTAGTTCATGATGGACCCGACCACTGACAACGCCGGGAGCTCCGACCGCGCCCGCTCCTCCCTCGAGGCCCTGCGCACCGAGATCTCCAAGGCCGTGGTCGGCCAGGACCCCGCCGTCACCGGCCTCGTCGTGGCCCTGCTCTGCCGCGGCCACGTCCTGCTCGAAGGCGTCCCCGGCGTCGCGAAGACCCTGCTGGTACGCGCCCTCGCCGCGTCCCTGGAACTCGACACCAAGCGCGTCCAGTTCACCCCCGACCTGATGCCGAGCGACGTCACGGGCTCCCTCGTCTACGACGCCCGCAGCACGGAGTTCTCCTTCCAGCCGGGCCCGGTCTTCACCAACCTCCTGCTCGCCGACGAGATCAACCGCACCCCGCCCAAGACGCAGTCCTCCCTGCTCGAAGCGATGGAGGAGCGCCAGGTCACGGTCGACGGCACCCCGCGCCTCCTGCCCGACCCGTTCCTCGTGGCCGCCACGCAGAACCCCGTCGAGTACGAGGGCACGTACCCCCTGCCCGAGGCCCAGCTGGACCGCTTCCTCCTCAAGCTGACGGTGCCCCTGCCCGCCCGCGAGGACGAGATCGCCGTCCTGCAGCGCCACGCGGAAGGCTTCAATCCGCGCGACCTGCGCGCCGCGGGCGTGCGCCCCGTCGCGACCGCCGCCGACCTCGAAGCCGCCCGCTCAGCCGTCGCCAAGACCGCGGTCTCCCCCGAAATCGCTGCCTACGTAGTAGACGTCTGCCGCGCGACCCGCGAATCGCCGTCCCTCACGCTCGGCGTCTCCCCGCGCGGCGCAACGGCTCTGTTGTCGACGGCCCGCGCGTGGGCCTGGCTGACCGGCCGCGACTACGTCATCCCCGACGACGTGAAGGCCCTCGCCCTGCCCACGCTGCGCCACCGCGTCCAGCTGCGCCCCGAGGCCGAGATGGAAGGCGTGACGGCCGACTCCGTCATCACCGCAATCCTCAACCACGTCCCGGTGCCCCGCTGATGGCCCCCACCGGCCGCGCCGCCCTCCTGGCGGCGCTCGGCTCCCTCCCTGTGGGCCTCCTGGAACCCAGCTGGACCGGCATCCTGGCCGTCAACGCCCCACTGGCCCTGGCCTGCGCCTGTGACTACGCCCTTGCCGCGCCGGTACGCCGGCTCGGCCTGACCCGCTCCGGCGACACCACCGTGCGCCTCGGCGAGCCCGTGGACGTCCAGCTCACCGTCACCAACCTCACCAAGCGCCCGTTGCGCGCCGAGGTCCGTGACGCCTGGCCTCCCAGCAGCTGGCAGCCCGGCACCGAAGTCGCCGCCTCCCGGCACCGGTTGGACGTCCCTTCGGGCGAGCGCCGCCGCCTCACCACACGCTTGCGCCCGACCCGCCGCGGCGACCACCGCGCGGACCGCGTCACGATCCGCTCGTACGGCCCGCTCGGTCTGTTCACCCGCCAGGGCGGCCACCGCGTCCCCTGGGCCCTGCGTGTCCTGCCGCCCTTCGCGAGCCGCAAGCACCTGCCGTCCAAGCTGGCCCGGCTGCGCGAGCTCGACGGCCGCACCAGCGTGTTGATCCGCGGTCAGGGCACCGAATTCGACAGCCTCCGTGAGTACGTTCCCGGGGACGACACCCGCTCCATCGACTGGCGCGCCACCGCCCGCCAGTCCGCGGTGGCCGTCCGCACCTGGCGTCCGGAGCGCGACCGCCACATCCTGCTGGTCCTCGACACCGGCCGCACCTCCGCGGGCCGTGTCGGCGACGCTCCCCGCCTCGACTCCTCCATGGACGCCGCCCTGCTCCTCGCTGCGCTGGCGTCCCGGGCGGGCGACCGCGTCGACCTCCTCGCCTACGACCGCCGCGTGCGCGCCCTGGTCCAGGGCAAGGCCGCGGGCGACGTGCTCCCCTCCCTCGTGAACGCCCTGGCCACCCTGGAACCGGAACTCGTCGAGACGGACGCCCGTGGCCTGACCGCGACGGCACTCCGCTCGGCCCCTCGCAGCTCGTTGATCGTGCTGCTGACCAGCCTCGACACGGCCCCCATCGAGGAGGGCCTGCTCCCGGTGCTCTCCCGTCTCACCCAGCGCCACACGGTCCTCGTCGCGTCGGTCGCGGACCCGCACATCGCGAAGATGGCCACGTCCCGGGGCACCGCGGAGGCGGTGTACGACGCCGCAGCCGCCGCCCAGGCCCAGGCGGAGCGGCGGCGCACCGCGGAACAGCTCATCCGCCATGGCGTCACGGTCGTGGACGCCACCCCTGACGACCTGGCCCCGGCGCTGGCAGACGCCTATCTCTCCCTCAAGGCAGCGGGCCGCCTCTAATACACACAAGCGGTGCGCATGGGAGGCGGCCCTGAGGTCTGGCCCAGAATTCTGGCCGGGAATTCTGGTCCGGAATTCCGGTCGTGAACGCAGAAAACCCCCGTGCCCAAAGGCACGGGGGTTTCCCATCACAATTAGTTCGGCGGCGTCCTACTCTCCCACAGGGTCCCCCCTGCAGTAC
>NZ_JOJM01000075.1 GCF_000720325.1 Streptomyces sp. NRRL B-1347 | reverse complement strand
ACAGGTTCCCGGGATGCTCCGGCGGCACCACCCAGCTCATGAGGTAGGCGATGTGCCCCACACGAGGGACCCCGAGGTACGTGCCGGTGCTCAGGCGGGCCTCCGGGCCCTCCCACTCCGCACCCGGGGCCACCAGGAAGTAGTACGCGCCCAGGGGGCTCCGCAGGTCCCGGATCACCGGTCCGCGCAGCCAGTCCCGCAGGGCCGCGGCCACCGTGGCAGGCTCCTCGCTGGCGACCGCGGCGTGCACTCGCCGAGCAGGTACGCGTACCGCGTCGAAGCGTCGCCCGAGCGGGATCATCGCGACGTAGGCGTCCGTCCACTCCCGCCGGGCCTTGCCCGGCAGCGGATGAGCCTGGGCCAGCCAGTCAGCGATCAACCGGTTCTCCCCCTGCGTCTGAGCGCTGCCGCCCGACGCTGGCACGGGGGCCGTACTCTCGCTCATGTCGACTCCTCGGTGTAGTCGGCCATGCCCCGGGGCCGGTCGCACGGTCGCCGGGGTCCTCTGTGCCATCGAAGTCCCTTCGCTGGTAAGAGCGGAGGAGCCATCAAGGGGCCAGCTAGGGGCCAGTTGCGCCGGTAGCGTGATGGTGAGGAGGCCCCTGCATGGACGAGGTGATGGCGGCACGGAGCGCGTTCGGCGCGCACCTGGCCGCGCTGCGTAAGCGCGAAAGGCTGACCCAGACCCAGCTCGCCGCGCGGCTGTGCACGGTGAGCGGCACGGCCACAGTGACCCGCAACGATGTCTCCCGGTGGGAGCGGGGCAAGCGTGTGCCTGACGCCTGGCTCCCGTCGCTGGCCACCGCCTTATCCGTGCCGCTGGAGGAGTTGGAAAGGGCCGCTTCGCAGGCTCGGGGCGAGGTACCGGAACTGCCACAAGATGACCATCCGCACGCTGTAGTTCAGCAGCGGGCCGGGTGGTTGCTCGCTCACGACTCCGCGCACGGTGGCGACCATGTGGCCGATGCAGCCGTACAGGTGTGGCACGCCGAGCGAGCAGTGATCACTGGCGACAGTAAGGCTCATCTTGCCGTGGTCTCCGAGGTCGCCGAGATCGCCGGATGGCTGCTCTTCGACGCGGCCCGGCCGGAGGAAGCGCGCGCTGCCTGGCTGGAGTCCCTGCACCTTGCCCGTGAGGCCGGGGACCAGACCATGCAGTGGTTCGCGATGAGCCTGCTGGCCATGGAAGCCGTCCAGAGCGGGCGCGTGGGCGAGGCCCTGTCTCTCTGCGAAGAGATCATGAGCCGCACCGTGCCGCCGAGGGTAGCGCTCCTGGCTGAAGTGCGACGGAGCCGGGCGCTCGCCGCCGCCAGTGACCGCACTCGGGCCCTCCAGGCGATCGGGAGGGCCCGCAGCCGTCTGGAAGACTCGCTCCACTCTCGGGATCCACACTGGTCGTGGTGGGTGGACGGCTTGGAAGTCACCGGACACGAGGGCGAAGTGGCGCTGCTCCTCGGGGATCCCGCTCGCGCGCTACCCCACTTCGGGCAGACCGTCGTGCTGCAGAAGTCGGTCAATCCGACGGGCCGGGGCGCTCTGTACTTCGCCGTCGCTGAGTTGGACGCGCTCGTGCGGCTCGGCGCATGGCGAGACGCCGAAGCACCGTTGCTCCGCCTGAAGCCGCTTCTGCGGACTGTCGCGTCGTCCCGCATCCGGGGGCGCCTGCGGTCCACGCTGCGCTCCATCGACCGGGATGGCCCGTCCTGGCTCGCGGACACGGCGCGCGAGGTTACTGCGGGCTAAACACCAGAGACAAGACGTAGCGATCCCTGCTGCCGAAACAACGAAAGCCCCCTCCTGCCCGACTCTCATTCCAGTGGTCGTCGCAACACCCCGGCGAGAACTGCAATCGTCGGGAGCGGCCACCGACCGCGCTCCAGCGCGTCCAGCCGCCGCTCATGCTCATCCAGAGCCTTGTCTGTCTGTTCCCCACGCTGGACCAGGGAGCGCGAGTTGCCCACGCTGCTCGGCGAACCCCACCTCCATCGTCCGACGCAACTCAGCCAACTCCAGTGCGACATCACGCGAGTCCGACCACGTCACAGCTGTCTCCGCTCCATCTCCGTGAGCACGGAGGTGCCGCCGACCTCGACCCAGCCGTGCACATGGCAGATCGCTGCGAATACGCGTACGACGGCATCGACTTGGGCCTCGGTAGGGGTCGCGGCCGTTGCCGAGGTTCTCGCGCTGCTGAAACGCACCGCACCTCGTCACACCGGTGAAGATGGTCGGAAAACCCACGCCCACCCACAGCCGGGCGCAGTCGCAGTCGATCTGCCTGGCCCCCGTAGCCCTGCCCTGTTCCTCGTCTCCGCAGCTTTGAGCGAGCGCCGCTGACGCGACCCGCGGCCCTGCTGCAGGAGCCGGACGGCCGGAGCCGACCGTACGCAGTGGCAGCGCGCCGAGTGGCGAGTAGGGCTCCATCGGCCTGGCGAGGCCGGTTGGTTGGGCGGGCTCTCTGGTCGGCGTTGCCTCCGGCGAAGACCGAATGTATCGTTTTTCGATAACATCGTTTTTCGATAACGGGGTGGTGGCCATGGCCGATGACCGCAAGTTGCTGGAGCCTCTCTTCAGTGCGGTGTCAGTGATCCTTCGCGTGGTGCTCGGCGTGGTGGTGGCGGGCTTCATCCTGAGCCTGTTCGTCGACGGCATCCATGTCGGCTGGATCGGAGGCGATGTGTGCCTCACCGCGGACGGGATATCCGGCAGCTCAAGCGGTACCGACGCCATGTTCGGTGCGCGTGAGGGGGTTGCCGTCGGCACGACCCCCCAGTACTGCACCTCGGACCCCTCAGTCAGCCAGCAGCTCTTCGAGGTCCTGCGTAACCTGCCGTCATTCATCTTGATGATCGGCGGGCTTCTGCTGCTCAACAGGCTGCTCAGGGGGGCGGCCCGGGACGGGGTCTACACCGCGCAGACCGCATCCCGGCTCCGGGTGCTCGGTTGGTGGCTGCTGGCCGGCAGCCTGGTCGCCGAAGTCACGCAGGCCATCGCCAAGGCAGCCCTGCTCGCGACGCTCGTCGAGGAGGACAAGGCCGAGTTCGTCGGCAACATGTGGGAGATCCCCTTCCTCTCCATCTTCACCGCGCTGGGCCTCTTCACCTTCGCCCGCATCGTGCACGCGGGTGTCGCGATGCGCGAGGACATCGAGGCCACCATCTGATGACCGATGAGGCGACGCCGGAAGGCCACGCCATTGAGGTGCGTCTCGACCAGCTCCTCGCAGAACGAGGAATGACTCTCACCGAGCTGGCTGCCCGCGTTGGCGTGACCAACGTAAATCTCTCCATCCTCAAGAACGGCCGGGCCAAGGCCATCCGCTTCACCACCCTCACCCGCATCTGCGAGGTACTGGACTGCCAGCCGGGCGATCTCCTCAGCCACCATCCGGGCCATGACTGACAGTCCGGACTACGAGTGCTCCCGGAGCGCGCCCATCTCGCAGAGCGTTACCGGTCTCGGGATACGGCACCGCTCAGGAGCCGTCTCGCAGCCCCGCCAGGGCCCGGAGTTCGGCAGCGACAAGGCCTTCGGCGCAGTTCGTTCCTCCCATGCGGTCAGGTGGATGGCTCCGGCCCTGCAGCCTGACGCCCTGCGTCTGCCCGAGGGCGGTCGCATCCTCGGCAAGGTCGTCACCGTGCTCCGCTCCCTGTAGGCGACGCGCTCCGCGCCCCCGGCCATCCCGCTGCCCGCGCCGGAAATCGCTGTGCGGTTCGCGACATGGAGCGTCTAGAGTCGCGGTCATGGGGAGGGGAACTTCGCAGGTGAGGAACGCAAGAGGGGTGGCCGCCGCGACGGCCGTCGGCATGGCTGTGCTCACGGTGGCGGGTTGCGGATCGGAGGCTAAGTCCACGGAGGGCACGAGCACGGGCACCTTCCGGCCGCAGTGGTACGCGGGTGTCGAGGAGCTCCCGGAGAAGCTGGCCGCGGACGGCACGACAATCGTGGTGGGCGATCCGGCCGCGGCGACCACGGTCCGGCTGTACGAGGACCCGCGCTGCCCGGTCGTCGAGGAGTTCGAGGCCACCGGCGCCCCGGCGCTGCGGGAGACGACGCTGCGCCGCGAGACCAAGGCCGCCTACACCCTCGCCTCGTTCCGCGACGACCGCGTGGGAGGCGACGGCTCGAAGCGGGCCGTCAACGCCCTGCGCGCGGCCCTGGATGCGGGCAAGTTCACCGAGTACCACACGGTGCTCTTCGCGCACATGACCAAGACCGAACTCACCGGCGGCTACACCACCGCCTCCCTGCTGAAACTGGCCGGCCAGGTCAAGGGGCTGCGGAGCAAGACCTTCGACACGGCCGTGAAGACGATGAAGTACCAGGACTTCGTCGCCGCGTCGGCGAGGACGTACGAGGCAGCCGGCGGGGACGACCCGCGCGGGCCCGGCACCCCCACGGTCGACATCAACGACACCCGGATCACCAGCGACGGTGAGCACTACGGCCTGCTCTTCGAGCAGACGACGTTCCGCGAGCTGCTGAACTCGGCCCACAGCCAGCCCCAGACCGGGTGACACAGGGTGGGCCCCGCCTGGCGCGCAGGACAGCCCAGGCCGCACAGGCGCCGCCAAGTACCCGGCCTGGAGGCCACCGAGGCCCACCTGACCGCCGCCCGCCACCGCGACCGCTACACCCGCGCGGCCTGCCCCCCAAGGTGAGCACCACCGGCCAGCACCCACCCCGAGCGCACTCAGCTCCGCACCGCGGGCCCTCGGTTGGCGCTGGAGCAGGTCCTCGCCGTCCTCAACAGCAGCGGCCGCTCGCGCGCGGCGTGCGCGGCCTTCTCGGGTGCGGTGGGCGAGGTGAGGTGTCGCCCTCGGGCATCAGGCCGGGGTTCTGTCACCGGTGGAGCGGTGGGTACGCCGCGCCCATGTGCCGGCGTCTGCGCACACTCCATCGCTTCAGGCTGCGGCCGGGCCCCGGGCGGAGCCTGCTCGACGGAATGCTCCTGGGTGCCGCCGGGCCGCGCGCGTGGTGTCCTGTGCGGCGTGGGCAAAGCCCTCACTGGCACCGGCCCTGGGCCCGGCAGCTAGTCGTCGGCCACGGCGCACGCGCGTAGCGTGGCTCCCTCTTCTTCCCCGGGCGGGGCCGGGCACGGGAGGTCGGTGCTGGTGCTGACCGGCCTGTCCGACGTACTGCTGCCCGGATCCGCGGCCCCGCCGTCCTCACCGCTCTCGAGACCGAGGGTGAGGAGGCCTCCTGCGATCACGAGGGCGCCCCACACCGCGACGCTCCACCGCCACACCCGACGCCGCACCTGCCGCCTCCCGGTGGTTCCCGGACTGGGTCCGCCAGACAGTCTGGCAGAGCCATCGGGCACCGGCGAGGCCCTCCCGGCGGGCGCCGGGCGGCGTGAGCACCCGCGATCGTTCTGGTCCCTCCGCCTCGCCGGTGAGTGAGGCCGAACGCGTACCGTGCTGGCCCAGCGCAACGGCCTGGCAGAGGACTCGCTGTGGTTGGCCGTCCGGGACGTGTCCCGGGGCTTCTCGCTGTCCTGGCCCCTGACAGGCGATCAGGCCGAGCAGGTGCTGGCGGAACTGCTGGGCCAGCTGTGCGGCGTCCTGCCGCCGCCGGTGGGAAGCGAGCGGGCGGGCTGCGGGCGGCGCTACGTGTGCCTGGCCGAGGTCACCGGCCACCACCGGCGCGGCGACACCCGCCGGATTCTCGAGCGCCTCCAGCCCGCCGGGATCGCCCTGGCCCGCCCGGCGTTCGGTGGCGGGCTCTGTGAACCGCGCTCCGGGCAGAGGTGGAGTGCCCGCCCCTCGACGGCGGCGGAACTGGGCGGCACACCGTCGTGGTCCTGGTGGTCTGCGGTGCGCGCGGCCGGGCCCCGCCGCTCTCTCGGGTGCCCGCCCTCTATGCCGGACACTGCTGGCCACGCTGCACGCGCGCATCGTAGAGCCGTGCACATCCCCTGCCGCAGCCCGCGCCGCTCGGCACAGAGGGGGATGCGAGGGCTTGGGCCGAGCGCCTACCACCCCTCATGCGACACCCGCGCCGGTGCGCCGATGTCGCGCCCGCTCGCTCCGCTGAATGAGCTGGATGCCGTCGACGGCGTAGGCGCGGCCGTCGCCGACCCAGCGGACGGCGGTGGACCGGCCCGGCTCCACGCGAGCGTAGACCGCGCACGCCTGCGGCGGGGCGTCGTAGGCGTGGGTCATCTGTCCGGCGGTGGTCAGCGCGGCCAGCCCGCCCATGGTCATGCCGGTGGGGGTGATCACCGCTGGTGTCACCTGAGCGTAGCGGACGACCGCCTTGTCGTGGCCTGCTCCGTCGGTGCACGGCGGCCCAGTGCCCGGCCGCCGCACCGCCGCCCTACCGTGGTCATCTTTCACGTGTGTCGCGCGGCGGCAGGGGGTGGCCCAGCCCCGAGAGCGGCCAGTCCCCAGGGGCGTATCCAGGCGGCCCCGAGCCCCGCACGCGGGTGAACGAGCCGCGCAGGCAGGGCGTTGCCGTCTCGGCGGCCCCGTCTCGGCGGCCCCGTCTCGGCGGCCCCGTCTCGGCACTCCGGCGATGCCGTGTTCAGCGCGCCTCGGGTGTGAGGACGGCGAGGTGCGGTCCAGCGGCTCGCAGCTCGCGCAGCAGGGCCTTCTTCGTGCGATGCAGATCGAGGAAGCAGGCGTAGCGTGCGGTGAAGGTGTCCAGGTTCTTCTGCTGGTCGGCGAGGGCCGCCAGGTCGGACAGCAGCCGGACGACCTCGGCGTAGTGCCGGGTTCCCCGCTGCGTGAGCAGGTCACCCACGCGGGTCCAGGCAGCCTCCGGGTCGTGCCGCAGGGCTTTCAGGCGTTGCTGCTGCGCCTGTTGGGCCGCGCGGGCCGCCCGCTGGCGTTCCACGGCCTGGCAGCGTTCGGCTTCGGCGATGCGCGCGGCCCGGTCGGCGGAGACCTGGGCGCGCAGCGCGGCGACTGTGCGCGCCGGACCCGGGCTGCTGGCCGGGGCGGTCCTCGTGTCGTGGAAGCGGTGGCGGAGCTGGGCGAGGACCTGCGGGTCGCCGTCGTGGAGCAGGCGGGCCAGCGCGGTGTCCTTGTCGGCCGCGTCCAGGGTGGCGAGCCAGGTCCGGTACTCGGCGGGCGTTGGACGGGGAGGGCTCTTGGGTGAGCGGGTAGCCGCGGCCGCGATGAGGTCGGGGTCGATGCGCAGGAACGCGGCCAGGTCAGCCAGGGGCTCGGGCAGATCGGCCAGGCCCGGTGGCACCGCAGGCTCCAGGTCGGTGCTGTCGAGTTCGCCCTCGTTCAGGTTCAGCAGCCAGGCCAGGTAGAGCGGACGCCGGTCGCCCTCGGCGAGCAAGTGGCGGGCACGGGTGATGGAGGGCAGCCACCGCTCACTCCCCTCCTCCGGGTCGTCATCATCGCCGAAGAGCTCGTGGAAGTCCTCACCGCCGTCCTCACCGCCGTCCTCGCGGTCGGAGCGCAGCGTGAGGACGACGTAGCGACCGGCCTGTCGGCATGCCGCTGAGGGCCCGGCGCAGTAGCCCACGACGCTCGCCAGGGGCAAGGCGCTGGCGGGCCAGCGCAGGATGACTTCGCGGGTGCCCCAGTTGGCGAAGTAGAGGTAGGCGTCGTAGTGGCTCTCGATCAGACGGTGGGGGTCGCCCTTGAAGTTGCCCCAGCTGTAGGTGTTGACCAGGCTGTGGCGAGTCAGGCGGGCCCGCGTGGTCAGCGCGCGGACCTGTGCGAGCTGCGCGTCGCTCAGTGGCGCGTCCACCGCGAACTGCACGTGCTGGTACTCCGACATGCCCCAGCCCTCTCCTGCTTACCCGGCTTTGCCCCGCTCTTCAGTCATACCAGCGAGCAGACCCCGCACGCCGGGAACCAGCTGTGCTACACCCGGGCCAGCGTCTGTCCGCCGGTGTCCCGGCGCGCTCGGGCACCGGCCGTACGGGGAGAGCAGCTGCTGTTGCCGGGACTCTCCCCTCGCACCGGGTCGGGCGGCTGCCGGGAGGGATTGGCGCACGAGACCACGAGCCAGGTCGACGACGGGAGGGACGCCACGGTCCGCGGCTGGTAGGCGCCCACCGCGTCACACCCACAACCCCACATCCACGCATGCGTTGACATCGGTGACACACGCCTGAGGTCCAACCGCTGTCGGACAGCCGCACGGCTGACACACGGTCTGTTGAGGGTGGAGTGGCCCGCGACCGCCGCGGACCACGTCCTCTCCTCTTGCGGAGGTTTCCCCTCGTGTCACCCATGACCGTTACCCGTGCCGGCCGCCTTGTCGGCCGGCACGGGTACCGCCGCATTCTCGCGCTGTCAGCCGTGCTCGCCGGGCTTCAGGCGAGCTCCGGCGTCGCCAGCGCGCGCGACACCGAACCGTCCGGCCAGGCAGCGCTCGACTGGAAGCTCTGCTCGGCCGTGGCCAAGGACTGGCCGGTCGCGGGCGATGCCCGCACCGAGTGTGCCGAGTTGCGCGTGCCCATGGATTACGACGACCCCGACGGTCGCAAGATCACCATCGCGGTCAGTCGCCTCAAGGCCACCGACCCCGAGAAGGCGGGCCGGACGCCTCTGGTGTCCATCCTGGGCGGGCCAGGATTCGCCAACATCGCCGATGTGACGTCGACGGCGCGGTACGGGCTCGGCCCGCTCAACGGCGAACGTGACTTCATCGGTCTCGACCTGCGCGGCTCGGGATACAGCGAGCACATCAGATGCGACGTGAAGCCGCTTCGGCACACGGCGTTGGACGCGCCGCAGAGGGAGGTCGCGAAGGCGGAGTTCGACCAGCAGGCCGAGTTGAACAAGCGCTGTACGCAGGCCGATCCGGAGTTCGCGCGGCAGATCACTCCGGAAAATGCCGCCCGGGACATCGACCGGCTCCGAACCGCCTTGGGGGCGGAGAAGGTGAACTTCTACGGCACCTCGTTCACCACCGCCGTCGGCATGGCCTACCGTTCCCTGTTCGATGCCCGTACGGAACGCATGTGGCTCGACTCGATCGTTCCTCCCACGCGTCACTGGCCCACGATGGACGCCGACAGCGAGGCCGTCGGCAAGAAGGGCATCGATTCCTACATCAGGTGGCTGGCCCAGCGTGACGCCGACTACCACCTGGGAGCCGACAAGGCCACCGTACGCAAACGGCTCGGCGCCCTGCGCGGCGAGCTGGAGGGCAAGCCCCGTGTCATCGGCCAGAGGCGCTTGGACGGTGACTGGGTGCTCGAGCAGCTGGTGCTGGAGCGAGATGAGTGGGACACCGGGGCCAGGAACCTCGTCGCGGCCCTCAAGGGCACGACGCCCCCCAGGCTTCCCGACCCGCCGGAGCCGCCGGAACCCACGGATCCGGGACCCAAGCCGCCGCGCTTCGGACTGAGCAACCCGCGCAGCCCCTTCAACCCGGTCGAGTACAACGCGATGTTCTGCAACACGAACCCCAGGAGCCGCACCTTCGATGAGGTGTGGGCGGCCCGGGAGGCGCGCCGGGCGGCCGACCCCGCGGCGGGCGGGTCCGCGCTCAGCCTCTGGTGCGCGGACTGGCCCCTCGACGCTCAGGCCTCCCCTCCCCGACGCGGCGCCAGCGCCCTTCAGTTGTCCGGTCACCTCTACGAGTACGTCACTCCCTACGCCTGGGCCGAGCAGGCCCGTGACGCCACCGGAGGAACCCTGCTCACCATCCTGGACGATGCCCACTCCTCCCTGCCCCGCACTCCCTGCGCGGCGAAGGCCGTCACCTTCTTCCGCACCGGACGAACGGCGGACGGAACCTGCCCCGGCGTCAAAGAAGCCCCGGCTCCACAAGGAGCGCCCCAGGCCAGGTCGGCGGACCCGTCGCGCCGCTGATCCCCTACTCGATCGATCCGGACGGCGGGCCTCCGTGCAGCAGCGCGCGCCCCAGGGGGGTCAGGGCGTGGCGCACCCCCGGGCCCTCCCGTCGCGTGGTGAGCAGGCCCGCGGCCCGTAGGACCGAGGCGTGGTGGCTGGCGGTGGCCGCGGAGGTGCCGGTGCGCCGGGCCAGTTCGGCGGTGCCCGCGGGGCTCCGCGCGGCATCGAGCGTACGGGCGCGGGTGGTGCCGAGCAGGGCCGTCAGTCCCTCGCCGGCCGCCGTCGTGCCCGCCGTCACCACGGTGGCGCAGTCGATCAGGGAGTGCGCGAGCGGATAGCGCAGCACGAAGGGCCGCTCGGGCTCGGCGTTGTCCACGAGTACGAGCGGCCGGGAACAGAAGAACGTCGGTACGAGCAGCAGTCCGCGGCCGCGGAGTTCGAGGTCGGTGTCCTTGGCGCAGGGCACGGTCAGCACCCCCGCGGCCCAGGAGATCTCGGGGTGCAGGGTGCGCAGCAGCCCCTCGACGCCCGCGTCGACGGTCGTCATCGCCCGCTGGGTCCGCTCGGCCTGCGCGACCGCCAGGAGCTGCGCCCAGTAGGGGGCGACGGCCAGGGCGTGGTAGGAGCGCAGTTGGCGCCGTACGAGCGCGGCCCACGCCCGGTCCCCGTGGTGCAGTTCGTGGATCCACCGCGGCGCGCCGGGCCGCAGCAGCCGGGTGGCGCGCCAGTCCGCGGACCACTGGCCCGTCGGCAGGGACCAGGTGTGGTCGAGGCTGTCGGCGAGGGTCGGGGTGGCGGCGTGGGTGAACGCCTCGGGGATGTACTCGCCCAGGCCCGCGGGGGCCAGGTCGAGCAGGAGCCGCATCTCGGGGCGCAGCGCGCGGCGCGTGCGTTCGCGCCAGCCCGACAGGCCCGCGCTCGACGGCCGGTGGTCGGGCCGCTCGGTCTGGAGAAGGGGCAGGCTCAGGATGGTCTCGGCGAGCGGGTCGGGGGCTTCGGCGAACCGCAGGCGGATCAGGTCATCGGCGGTGAAGTGGATGCGTAACACCGTCGTTTCTCCAGGGACTCGGTGGGTCGTGGAGCATGCGGAAGCAGCGGCCCGCCGAGCTTGATCGGCCGAACCGCGTGATCACGCTAGACGGACGGGACGCCGGACGGCGCACGACCAAGGTCATGTGACCGGAACCCCCGCACGGGACCGCGAAATGTCTGGATTCGATGTTCCTCGAAAGGCTTTGAGGGGCGCGCGGGGCCACCGCGAGACTTGCCCGCGAACGAGGGGAAACGCCTGGTCCGCCGCGCGGCACCGGGCGCCCCCTGCCACCATCCGCACCCGATCCAGGGAGATGACCTCGTATGAAGCGTACGAAGCGCATGAAGCGTACGAAGCTCACCGGTTCCTTCACCGTCCGCGCCGGGATCGCCGCGAGCGCCGCCCTCGCGGCCACCGCCGTCCTCGCGGGCCCGGCCCACGCCGGGGTCTCCGGCCAGTACTCGTTCCAGAACGCGGGCACCGGCAAGTGCCTCGACGTACAGGCCGGTTCCTCGGCGGACAACACCCCGCTCCAGCAGTTCAACTGCAACGGCAAGTCCCACCAGCGGTTCTCGCTCAGCTTCGAGGTGGACAACCCCACGTCCCTGCTGAGAGCCACCCACTCCAACAAGTGCATGCAGGCCTTCAGCGCGACGCCCGGCACCAGCGTCGTGCAGAGGCCCTGTGACAACGTCTCCCAGCAGCGCTGGGAGTTCATCGAACTGGGCGGCAACAAGGTCACCATCAAGAACGTCGCGAGCGGCCTGTGCCTCGACGACGGCGCGGCGCCCTCCGGCAGCCGCCGCGAGGTGCGCCAGACGGTCTGCACGGGGGCCGCGCCCCAGGTGTGGACCCGCTACTGACCCGCCCCGCGCGGGTGCGGCCGCCCCTGGCGGGGGCCGCACCCGCGTGCGGGAACGGCACCCGCGGGCTCGACACGACGCTGACCGGCTCGGCAGGTCAGGCCGCGGGCGGGATGTTGTGGTTGACGCGGAAGAGGTTGTGCCGGTCGTAGCGGCGCTTGAGGGTCGTGAGGCGTTCGTAGTCCCGCGGCCGGTAGGCGCGGCGCACCCGCGTGGCGGTCTTGTCGCGGTCGGTGAGGAAGTTCGGCTGCACGTGCCCGGTCAGCGAGGGGCCGAGGATGTCGAAGACCCGCTGCTGCCCGGCTTCGAGGGCGGCGTCCTTGCCCGGATCCGGTGCCACGTCCGCGACGAACAGGTTGAACCCGGCATCGCGCGGCCCGACCGCGTTCGGGTGCTTCGGGGCACGCGCGAGCGCACCGCCCAGGTGCCGGATCTCGACGACCATCGGGGGCCGGTCGGCATCGGGCCCCGCGGCCCGCAGCAGGCGCCGCAGCGTCGCGTCGTCCAGCGCCCGCAGCGCACCGGCGCGCTCGCGCGTACGGATCGGGCCCGCCGGATCGGCGTAGATCTTCGCGATGTCGGTGTACGGCATCTCAGCCACGCCGTCCTGGGCGGGGCGGAGGGCGCGCAGCGGGCGCAGCAGCTTCTCGCCCTCGGCCGCGTCACCGGTGAACGCGACGCGCAGCTTGGCCAGGGTCTTGCCGCGCAGCGGCTCGGGGAAGGCCGGGCTGTCGGCCGGAACGTTCACGATCACCAGCGAGGTCGTCATCCGCTCGGTGAGGTTGCGGGTGAACTTCTGGTACGCCCTGAGCAGTTCGGGCACACCGCCGATGAACAGCATGTTCCCGCCGTACAGCCGCGTGATGGGGAAGAGCGCCGTCTCGATCTCGGTGATCACGCCGAAGTTGGACTTGCCTCCCCGCACCGCCCAGAACAGGTCGGCGTCGCGGTGCGGGGTGAGCCTGCGCCGCCGCCCCTTGGCGTCGACCAGGTCGACACGGGTGACGTGGTCGGCCGCGAAGCCGACCGTACGCCCGATCACCGGGAGGCCGCCGCCGCTGGTGTACCCGGTGACGCTGACGTCCACCGCCGAACCGCTGGCGGGCGCCAGACCGTGGGCGGCCGCCGCGTCGATGAGTTCGGAGAAGACCACGCCGGGGCTCACCACGGCGGTGCGCTTGGCGGCGTCGACGCGGATGCGCTTCAGCTGGCGGGTGTTGATGAGCAGCCCGCCGTGCGCCGAGCGGGAGATGCCGTGACCGGTGGCCTGCACGGCGATCGGCACGCGATGCTGCGCGGCGATGCGCACGGCGGTGGCGATGTCATCGGCGTGGCACGGCACGACGATCGCCGCCGGGTGGTGGTCGACGACCCGGTGGTACGCGGCACGCTCCGCGTCGTACGCCGCGTCCCCGCGCACCAGCACCCGGTCGTCGGGCAGCGCGCGGCGCAACTGTGCGGCCAGCCCGCGCTCGCCCTGTATCGCGGTCGTGCTGTCCTGGGCGGACGCCGTGTCGGCGGCCACCGCACCGACGGCGACGGCGAGGGCACCGGCCCCCGCGGCCTTGAGCGCGGTACGGCGACCGGGCTGCTGCTGTGACACGTGCACCTGGTGGTTCCTTGTCTCTCGTGAACTTTCGTGCCGTACGAATACGACGACGCCGGGGGCGCCACGGAGGAAACTGGCATCGGGGGATCAACATCGGGTCAACGGTGGGTAAGCACGCGGGCGCGCGGCCACGCAAGGGAATGCGGGACACCGGCCCGCACTGGTGCCCCCGATGAGCTGCCCGGACAAGTCCCAGGCGAGCTTGGGGGTGCCGGACCAGAAAGGTCCGCGCGCGTACTGCTCGGCCATCGCCTCGGGAAGGGCGGAGGGTTTCCGGGCGGGGGCCAGGGCGGTCCATGCCTGGCCGAAAGGCGCGGTGACGGCCAGGCGTTCCTCCGCGGTGAGGGGGGCGTCGTCCTTGGCGGTGGCGGTGTAGTCCTGCCATCGGGCCGCGAGGAGCACTGAATGGGCGCAACAACACCGCGCCACTCGCCCCACCGCGGCCCCCAGGATGGCCTTGGGCGTCAGGAGTGCCGCCGGTCCAGTCCGGGTCACGGGGGCGCGGGTCGTACCCAGCCCGGCCGCCGGCGCCGAACTGCCCCAGCTCGAGTGGTTCCAAGCTCCAGTTGCGGCGGCGGAGGCGGGGGTGGAGGCGGAGGGGACTGAGGAGACACCCCGTCAGGCCGCCCGTCAGTGACTGCGCACCGCGGCGCGCGTTCGACCACACCGGAATCACCCCACGCCAGATGTGGAGCGACCGCGTACTGGGCGAGGCTCGACAAACCGCCGACCCGATACACCTGATGGACCTGTCCGGCATCCATCCCGGCACCGCCGTCCGCTACGTCCACACCGCGCACCCCGACAAGGCGCTGCCCCGGATCCACTGAGCCGGGCGGCGCTTTCGCATGGCCGTGTGCGCGCAGCCTTGCTTCCTCGGGAAGCCAGCGACAGTGGCGCGAGCGCAACAGCTACCGGCTAAAGATCCGCAATCCAGGGATGTTCCGGGTGGACGCGGTCGAGTAGCTCGGCCAGGGTCTCGCGCTGAGCTGGGGACATGTGAGGGAGGGACGCGTCGAAGTCTGATTGGTCTTTACTGCGGGCGTGCTTGGCCTTGAACAGCAGGACCAGTTCGGGCGCCAGATACGGGATGCCGTCCGGGGTGTGGTGGATGATGTCGCTGTAGGGAAGCCGGATCTTCTCATCGCGGCGGCAGATCCAGGTGTCGCCGTCGTGCGGTTCGCGGAATACGTCGAGCAGGTAGTTTCCGGTGCCCGGATCGCGGACCCATGTCTGGTGCACTGCGGCCAATGCCTCCGGTGTGGCGTCCTCCCAGACCCGACCACTGCCGACAGCGTCCAAGGCGTATCCCGGAAAACGGTGGCGGACCTCGGGAAAGCTCGCGGCCGGAATCGCGATCTCGATGTCTCCATGAGCGCGCGTCTGCCTGCCGCGGAACAGGTCCAGCGCCCAGCCCGCGGCCACGTACCAGGGCGTGCCGATCCCGGCCAGCCGCTGCGCAACCTCACTCGGGGTCCAGCATGAAGACCACCTGGCGTCGAGGGCCTCGATCTCGCTGGGTGACAGTTCGATGCCGCCGCTGGGCAGTTGCTCGTTCACCGCAGGAATCTATCAGCGGTCTCGAAAGGAACCCCAGGCCACGATCCATGAAGCAGGCCAGCGGACCTGGAGCCGTAGACGGTGCGTGCCTCTAACCCGCGCGCGATACCGTCGGGGGACACCGGCCAACGCGCGAGTTCCCCTTTCTGAGGGACCTGGATTCCGCGCATCTGGACGCTTCCGCATTCGATCTGCTGCGGCTGTCCGGTGCCGACGGCTCTGGGCGGCCGGATCAGCGGCGCGCGGCGGCGCTGGAGTCCGTGTTCGCTCCACAGTGGCTGTCGGCGCCGTGAACACTGTGCCCGTCGGCCACCGAGGCGAATCCCAGTGCGTGAGTGGCTGACGTGGGCGTAGGCCGGAGCGGAGTGCGTGGTGGTCAAGAGACTGCGCGATCCCTGTCGGCCTTCGGTGCGTGGCTGGCGGAGGTACAGAAACGCGCGGGACGGCGTCTACGCGTCCGTCCGCGCTCGGTACTTGCTGGTGAGCCTCACGGCGAGCAGCAACAGCACCGCGGCCAGGGCGAAGGTGCCGGCCGTGACGTTGAGCGTGGTGTAGGGGCCGTCGGCCTCGACGACGCGGCCGTTCCTCAGCAGGCAATCGAAGCCCAGGGGGAAGTAGGACGGTTCATGCCCGGCGACTTGCTCGCGTGCGCCCGGCGGGAGGGAACGGCAGGGAACGGCGGGGGAAGAATCCGAGCCCGACTCGGCCTCGTGCACGTCCCACTGGACCAGCCCCAGCCCGATCGCGTACACGAGGGCAGCCGCAGCCGCCACCATGCCCGAGCTCCACCGCAGTAAGTCCATGCCCCAGTCCGGTCTACGCCCGGGCAGGGCGACCGATATCAGCTTCACCACGACCACGACGGCCCATAAAGGTATGGCCAACATGGCGCCGATCATCAGCATCACAAACATGTTCCTGACCGCCCTCAGGTCGATCTCCCAGATTCCGTCCACAACAGGGTCGTCCCATGCCAGACGTCACGCTGCGCGCGTAGGTTCCCGCGCCACATACTCGCCCTGACGGATCAAAGAGCCCATCAGGAGCGTGTGGAGCGCACTTCCAGCGGCCCCCTGGTCCCGGGGTGGACAAAGACATTGCGGGCCGAGTCGACTCGATGGAGCCAGCGCACCCGGACCGTCCCCCTCGGCCAGGTCCTGCGTCTCGTCGAACGCGCCACCGCCCTCGCTGAGCAGGGACCTGAAGATCGGCTAGATTCTCGCTGGCGTTCCCGGGCGAAGCGACATGCGAACGTCGGCCGCAGGTGGACCCAGCGCCCGTCGGGCATTCGCCTCCACATCTCCGCGGTTCGCCCGTGCGGACTTTCGTGCGCTGGCCTTCGGCGGTGGCCGCGAACTCGGCGAGGCCCTGGACGCCTTCGTCCGCACCGGAACCGGCGACCCCGCGGCCTGCCGCCCAACGGCGAGCCGTGCCGGAACCTTGCGCCCTCCCTCCACCAAGGGACCGGGGCGGGAGGAGATGCCGGTCACCTGGCCCGCGGGCTGCCCTCGTATCCTCCGCGTATGACTGACGTTGCCTTCGAGTGTCGTTGCGTCCTGTGCCACGACTACGGTGATCGTGATGAGGCAGACCGGGTGGAGCTGACGATCGCCGGGAATGTGCGGCAGCACGGTTGACACGTCGTCATGGTCCCCGAGGACGAGATCGGTCCGGGTTTCGCGTACACCATCGGCCTGTCACACACGCACGGTGCGCCTGAGCTGGCGATGTTCGGACTCGATGTGGGGGTCATGCACCGCATGCTCAACACACTCGGGGACAAGGCCGCTTCCCGCGCCGTGCTGGGCGCGGGCCAAGCGCATCAGGACGTGGCCGATGACTGCCAAGTCGTGCTCAAGGACGTCGACCCGCGCTGGTACCGGATCTTCTTCAGGCGGGCCATCGGGTTCTACCGGCGGCCCCCGTTCCCTGTGCTGCAAGTCGCGTGGCCCGACGCGGCGGGCCGTTTCCACGGGGACAGGCAGGCGATGGGGAGGCATCGGGAGTCGCAGCCTCAACTGTGGCTGCGGCCGGACCAGCACCCCGTCGAGATCTGGACGAGCGAGCTCTGATCCCCGGCGGTCGGAACGGGAGGCGCTGACCGTGTCGGCCTGGGTGGTGGGCTGCGTCAGCCATCGTGAACTCACTCCGCTCCTGCGCCCTCGCATGTCTTTCGACCTGCCCGGCACAGGAGGTGTCGTACGGGGCTACTTCGCGACCTTGCTGATGCGCCAGCCGATCATGCCGACGGCGCCGGACCGCGCAACCGTGTTGATCTCCATCTCTTCGCGCGATCCTGAGATGCGCTGGGTGACCGGGACGCCATCACAGTCCAGGGTGCGGCGCATCGGCTTTCTCCCGCCGATGGCGAGGCTGGCCTTCCCCTTCCCGGCGCAGGCGACCACCACCTCGTACTCCGTTCCCCGGGTCAGGTCTGGCTGTGCGTGGATTCCGTCCCTGACGCTTTCCAGACCGGACTCGACGAACGAGAGGTCGTTGTCGTCGATCGTCTCCGTGCGCAGAGCTTCCTGCACACGCTTGGCGAGCTGCGGGTCGTCGTGGTCCGGTGCCCGGTTGGCAGGCGCGGGGCGGGATTTCCGGTCCGGTGCGTCCGACCCGGCTGAATTGCTGGTGCAGCCGGTCACAAGGGTCAGGGACAGGGCGGCGCAGAGTGCCCAGGTGCAGCCCGCGGCGGGTATGCGGGTACGCCGCGTCGATGCGCTGAGCATGGTTCCCCCTCTTTCCCTTTCACCTGTTCAGGCGGGTCAGAGAGAACATATAGCTACCCACTGATGTCAGTCGATCACGGGGCGGGACCTCTGAGGGGTGGTGGGGCCGGCGGTTGGGGGACGGTCGACGACGCCCGGGCGGGACACCTTGAGTGTCATGCGGCTTGAGAGAGGGTGGATGGCGGCGCCAGCATCCCGGTGCGATCATGGATTCAGCACCTCCGGCCGCAGCACCTCCGGCCGAAGCGCCTGACGGGCGGGCCGTGACGCTCCGGCCGGCCGACGGAAGAAGGTGGCAGCCATGGGCCAATCGACCCTGCCCCCGCGCCGTGCGCGCACGGCCGCCGAGCACAAGGATCTCTCCCGGATCGTTCTCTTCTACGCGCTGTCCCTGAGCGTGCTGTTGATCGCGATCGCCGCGCTGATCATGGGCATTGCCTGGACGGATCTGGTCGACAACTCCCGGCGCTACTGACCGCGCGGGCGGACGGCTCCGGTGCGCGAGGGCTCTGGGAGACGCCGCGTGGCGAGTCCGCGTGCCGCCTGGGCGAGGCGTCTCAACTGCCCGCGCGGACCCGCATTCGGACTGCGGGAGGACTGTGCCGTCCTCGCCGAGCGGTGAGTCGCCGAGTCCGGCTCTCGACCAGTAGACCGCGGTCGACGCCCGTGGGGTGCCGTCGGGGACGGTGACGAAGAACTCCGAGTCGTAGCGCTGCCCGCCCGCTGTCCTGCCTTCGATCTGCAATACCCTGCCGCCGACGGAGTCCGGGGTGTCCGGGACCACCGCGGAGCGCAGCACGCGGGGTTTGGGCCCCGGCTCCAGGCCGCAGGTAGGCGAATCCCCCGCAGAAATGAGTGGCGGTCAGATTCGCCGCACGGACGACGACTTCATCCAGCACCTTCGTCGCCTGCTGTTCGCTGACGGCCGTGTGCGGCCCGCGGACCGGGGTTTCGCTGCCGCCGGAGCACGCGCTGACCGCCAGCAGAACAGGCACGTACAGAAGAGCGAGTCGCGCGGGTGATCGTGGTCCGCGTGGTCGCAGACGGCTGCCTTACAGAGGGTCAGGGGCAAGGAAGAGAGGGCTGTCGCCGGTACCGCTGCGGGCCGGGCCCCAGGGCGGCGGCACGCTGGCTCGCGCCCGCCGAGCGCGAGTCCATGATCAGCGTCTTTGACATGCCTACCCGTTCATGACACCTACGGCTGGAACCGGCACGGTCACCACCAGTACGCGGTGTGTCACCGGAGCACACCATGGCGAGACATCACCAAGTCGCCTCGACAGTCCTTACATACTCGGGCGCTGGGCAGCACTTGGTCCTCAGCCTGGCGCGCCGGGAACCGGTCGATCTCCTCCCGCCCTGCTCCACAGCGATTCACCAGCGATGACCGGGTCGGTGTGCTGGAGCAGGTGAGCGATCTCCTCGTGGGTGAGCAGCACGTTCGCGGGCCGGGCGTCGGCCAGGACCGGTCGTGCGGGGGCGGGGTGTGGGCTGCCAGGGCTTCGGCGGGCAGCCAGTTGTCGTCGTACTTCGGCGAGGTGGGTGCGAGCGCGGGCGGCGGCGGGGCGGTGGGTGGCCGCTTTGCGGACCTGCATGGCTGCGTAACGGGGCCCGTGGGGGGTGTTGTCGTCGTCTCCAGTGGAGACGGGGGGCCTGCGGTGAGGGGTGATGAGCCCGTCGGGCAGCTGGAGGTGGCCGGTGTGGGCGCGGCGGCGGATCTCCGCGGTGAGGTAGGCGGCGGCGTGGCGGGGCCGTCGGCGCACGGTCCAGCGGGACAGTTCGCGGGTGATCTCCTGGGCGGTCCAGCCCGCGGCGAGCAGGGGGCGCAGGGCGAAGGCGAGCTGGCGTAAGCAGAAGCCTTGGGTCCACCAGGTGTGGAGTTGGACGGATCGGGCCTGGCACATGGCGTGCGCGGCCTGATGGGCAGTCCAGTCCGTCGGTCGCTTCGGTCGCTTCAGTCGCTGGAGACGGGCAGGCGAGGGCATCGTGTGCTCGCGGGACGCGCTGTCTTTCTTCTCTCCTCGTACCGGTTCTGTCGTAGGGGGCTGAGGTGGCATCACAGAAGGGGTGCACGGGCGGGTGTTGTCCACACGGGTCCCCCGCCGCTGGGAAGGATGCTGGCGGCGGCGCTCGATGGCTGCCGCGGTGGCCAGTTGGCGGCCGTTGTCGGTGACAGCGGTGAACCTGGCGTTGTAGCCCTCGCCCGCGTCGGGAACGGGCAGCGCCTGATGTCCTACCTCACCGACCACAGCTGGAACCTGCTGCTGCACAACCAGGCCTTCTGTGAGGTGTTCGAGAACAACAAGCCGCCACGGAATCCGATGGAATGGATGTGCCTCTCCCCCTGGGCACGCACGGTCATCCTCCTCGACTGGCACCGGATCTGGGCCCCGGCCGGGCTGAACCAGGTGAAGAACGCGGTGAAGGCCTACCCCCGCAACCCGGTACTCCTCGACATGGCCCGGCGCATCAACCAGGACCCGGAGGCGCGGCCCATCTGGAAGGGAATCAACGAACCCTACACGCACCCGGACGGTGACAGCCGCCCCTTCTTCCACCCCAAGTACGGCGCCGGGTGGATCGACATCACAGCGAGCACCCCGCTGGGCATGCACAACGGCCGTCTCGTCACCTTGGATTTCCGGAGAAAGTGAGAGCGAGAACCCGCATGGAAACGGAGAGTCCAGGCGTCGCCTGTGAAGGGTCACACCCGGAGCCGGCAAGCTCCGAAGCCCGCACCGTCGACGGCGGCCTGGCCGAGCTGGTCCAGGACATCGCGGAAGTCCCCCGCCAGCGCGGGTACCACGTCGGCCGGCCCATCACGTGCTCGGTCGAGAACGGATCTTCCCCCAGGTGGTCGTGAAGGTCGACGCCACCACCTACCTCAACATCTCCTGCCCCAGCCCAGTTCTCTCAGGGACCTGGCGCGCCAGCAAGCTCGTGGCAGGGCGACAGGACGTGGTGGAAGAACTGAACCTGCTCGACGGCGAACTCACCGCCGAGAACGTCGTCGAAGCCAGCCTCAGCGCCCTCGAGCTGCCCTGGCGACCGTCGTGGGGAACGTGACGCGGGCAGCGCGGACGGCCCTGTAGGCGTCCCGGCCGCGGCTGGGACGCCTACAGCGGCCGCGTTATCCCAAGCTCCTGCATGGCGGTCGAGGGCGGCCCGCCCTCGGAGCGTTCGGTCTTGTAGCCCTTGGCTCCCGCGGCGAGCGTGCGGGGGTCGACGGCCTCGGCCGGGGCCCCGGTGGCGTACAGCCCGTCGGGGGCGGAGTCGCGGTCGTGGGGCAGGAGCCAGAAGACGCGGCGGCGGAAGGTGCCCGAGGAGCGGGAGGGCTTGGCGCTGGCGCCCAGGCGGGCGTAGCCGACCATGCGGCCGTCGCGGTGGTAGGCGGGTTTGCCCCGGCGGGTGGGCAGCCGGTCCAGGCTCTGGCGAACGTAGTCGAGGCTGTCGAGGTCCTCCAGCCAGACGAGGTCGGCTTCGTGGCTGATCTCGTCCTCGGTGATCAGGGAGCTCATGCTCGCTCACTCTCCTGGCTGTCGAGCAGTCCGATGCCTGGGTAGTACTTGCGCTGGTTGGACGTCATCATCTGCTTCGGCGATGTCAGGCCGACCAACTCGCGGGTGCGGGCGGCGAAGGCCCTGGAGGACATGGCCGGTGCCCCTTCATTTTGGCACCACGTCTTGTACGCGGTGTACAGGTGGGTCTGCTCGGCTCGCAGTTCGGGGTCCAAGGCGCAGCATTCGTCGTAGAAGCGCCCGGTGTGGTCTTCGGTCTCGGCGTACGCGGTGGTGGCGATGCGGACCCGCTCGGGGCCGATGAGGTCCTTCTCGCCACCGAGGTAGCGACGGGCGCCGTCGATGAGCCAGTTAAGGATGCCGGGGCCTTCCTCGGTGACGAGGATGTCGGCCAAGTTGTCGATCTTGCGGTCGTCGGAGACGACGCGCTCGAACGGGATCAGCCGCATGCGGCGCCAGAACGCGAAGCCGCCCGTGCCCACTTCGGGACGGTGGTTGCCGAGCAGCCACAGCTTGTGCGTCGGCTGGAAGCTGAAGAAGTCCTGCCGCATCCGGCGCGCCTTGATCCGGTCACCACCGGTGAGGAGCTTGACGCGGGCCTCGTCGAACTTGTCACCCGGCTTGATCTCCGAGCACACGATGACCCGGCGGCCGTGGAGCTCGGCGAGGTCCGTGGGGTGGCCCTCGTAGGGGCGGGCCATCAGGAAGCCGGGCGGGCCCGCGTCCGCGTAGTCGCCCAGGAGCTTCATCAGCACGTCCAGGAGGACGGACTTGCCGTTCTTGCCCGCGCCGAACAGGAAGGGCAGGACCTGGCCGCCGACATCGCCCGTGACGGAGTAGCCCAGCAGCAGCTGCAGGAACCCGATCATCTCGCTGCCCTCGGCGTCCTCACCGAAGGTGTCGGTCAAGAAGCGGTCCCAGCGCGGGGTCGGCATGTGCGCCGGGCCGACGGCCGTAGAGCGGGAGTGGAAGTCCTTGTTCGGATCCGGGGTGCTCACCAGGCCGGTGCGCAGGTCGACAATGCCGTCGGGGGTGCACAGGGCGTAGGCGTCGGCGTCCAGCAGCGCGGCGTTCAGCACCATGCCCGGGGCCGATTTGGCCTGCGCGAGCATGGCGTTGATGCCCGCGGTGGACAGGGCGCGGCGGCGGTGCTTGTGCAGGGAGTGGGAGGGGTAGAGACCCCGTGGGTCCTGGGCGGCGATGTTCTCGGCGAGGTCGCCCGCAGCCCACAGCACGGTGTCGTCCTCGTCGATCTGCCAGCGGGTGGTGTCCCAGCGGTACCAGCCGATGCCGGGCACGTGCCGGTAGTCGTTGGCGTAGAGCTTGACGAAGAGCTTGGCGTTGCCGCGGTCGGTGAGCGTGTCGGGCAGCAGCCCGGCCGGGGTCGCTTCCCCGGGGGCCGGGGCGCGGGTGGCGTCGACCTGGGCGGGCACGGCCTGGGTGTGCTGGCTGCGGATCTGCGCTGCGACGGCTTCGGGGTCGAAGGAGTCGTAGTCGAAGAGCGTCTCGTTGCCGGGCGATGTCATGGGCGTCCCCCGCTTGTGTGGAGGGGGCGTTTGAGGCCTGCGGACAGGCCGCTGCGGATGATCTGTTCCGTTCGGCGTTCCTGGCCCGGGCGGGCGGCGGCTGCGGTTTCACTCAGAGCGCGTTCGGCCTCGTCCTGGGTCAGGCGTCCGGCCGCGACGAGCCCGCCGAGGGTGTACGCGGCGCGGTTGAGGGCGTCGGTGAACCCGGCGCCTTCCGCGACCTGGCCGCAGGCCTCGACGGGCGCGAGCACGGTGTTCAGCAGGCGGGCGGTCCGCTCGCGACCACCACCCGCGGCCAGGACGGCCTGCTGGGCTCTCGGCGGCACGGGGCGGGGCGCTGGGATGTGGGCCGCGGGCAGGTGGCCGGTGCGCTCCAGTTCCTGGGCCAGCCACTGCGGCAGCGCCGTCGGCTGCCGTACGTCGCCGACGGGCGTGTAGCTGCCCGACGTTGTGGTGGTGCCGGGGGCGATGATGTAGCTGCCGTGGGCACGGATGTCGACCTGCCAGGCCAGGGCACGGCCGGGGGTGGAGCCGACGGAGGACTGCCAGCGGCGGGAGTCCTCGGCGCGGTACCACACGTGCAGGCCGCCGGAGGGGGTCCGTACGCGCAGGGTGCTGGTGTCGTTGGCAGGGCTGGGGTGGCCCCGCAGCGCGGCCAGGACGGCGATGGTGTGGAAGCCGTTGGCCATCCCGGTGAGGTCGACGTGGTCGTCGATGGTGATGCCGGGCAGCAGACGGTCCCGGTCCGGGAGCGGTGCGGGGTGGGCGTCGATGTCCAGCACGATCAGTCCTGCGGGGCCGCAGGCGACTCCGATGCCGGACCCCGGCTGGGCGCGCCACCACTGGGTGATGCGCTGCTGGTCGAGGGTGGCGGCGTGGAAGCCGTGGCACCAGCGGCCGGCGGGCAGGCAGGGGCAGTTGCGCGGCTCGTGTTTGGTGTCCCGGCAGTCCCGGCAGTTGGCGGCCGGGGTCTTGCGGCCCGGGGCCAGCGGATGGACGGGCCAGCCCTGGCGGGCGCACCACAGGGCGGCGGCGAGTGGTTCAGCGACTGAAGGCTTGAGGGCGGGCTGCCTTGAGTCGCTGCGAGGAAACCGCAGCTCAGCAGGCATCTACATCCCCTATCAGCGACCGAAGCGACTCAATGATGGACACAGATTAGCGAACGTTGAGCCTGAGGTTGTGGAGCACGTGCGGAAGAGGCGATATCCGTGTCCACGATGAGGCCCGACCGGGCGGATCAGCGACTGAACGGGGAGTCCAGCGACTCAAGGCCGTTTGGTCGCTTCCACAGTAGCTTCTTGAAACCCCAGGTCAGGACAGAACCAGAGATCAAAAAGCGACTGAAGCGACTGAAGCTTCCTATATATGACGCACACACGCGCACGCTAGCTCTTCATATATGGGGAACTTGAGTCGCTTCAGTCGCTAACTCTCTACCCTCGCGCCTCTGACCTGCAGGTTTACCCGTGTGAGACCCAGCGACTGTTCAGTCGCTGGGTCGCTTGGCTTCAGTCGCTGAGGGTTCCAGGGGCCTCTGGGGCCAGCGACTCAAGCGACCGAAGCGACTGAACCTCCGACACGTCGCTCCCCCACAGCAGGTTTCAGTCGCTGCCCGCTGAAGCTGCCCCCGGCGCGCCTGTCCTGTGCTTGGAGTGTCGGCTCCCGGTCGGAGGGTCGCCTCTCGGCCCGTGCCAGTGGTGAGCCCTCGATCCTGGTTCTGGTTTCGGCACCGGAACGTGGGCCTGGCCTGTTTCTCCTGCTCAGGAGGACGAGAACCAGCGTGGGAAGACTCCGTTCACGCTGCCCAGCAGTGCATGGCCCTGCCTGGGACGTCCCCGTTGAGGTGAAAGGTCTGGTCGGAGAACCCTCACATGAAACGTACGACTGTTCGCCCGAGTTCCCCGGGAATCCGGGCGCCCCTGCCTGGGCTGGCAGTCCGCGGATGGCTGGTTTTAGACGGCAGTGAGCAGAACGCCTGGCTACTGGAGGAGGCGGAGAGTTGGGGTCAGGCCCTCCAGGGAGCCGTCTCTTGCTTCCCGGTCTGGACGACCACGAAGGTCTGCCCGAGGTTTGCCCCGGGCGTGTTCGAGTCCACGACGGGCACTCGTGGCTCGACTCCTCCCGGAGTACACTCGCGTCCCTTCCTCTGAGGCAGGTCACTCCCCCACTCGCCAGGTAAGAGCTCGAACCGAGTGGTCAGCTGAGGGCGGTGCAGGGATGAAGGCCTCGCTGGTGGGCTCTTGCCCAACACCGCCTTGACAGGGCCTCCCCCGGCAGCCCGCCGACCGCAGGTCTTGCGTCGTCCTGCCTTCCAGAGAGGCCCGACTCAGGAGTGGCGTCCAGCGGCAGGCATCGATCCCGAAGGCGCCGTCGGGGCCGATCATGAATCCGTAGGCCATGGACACCCGACATTCTCCGGCCGGAATCAACCAGCCCTCAGCGGCCGAGCCCTCGGGGCAGTCGGCTTCCAGGATGCGCGGACCGCCTTCGTAGAACGGGGCAGGCGGCAGGGCAAGACCGCCCCAGCGATCCTGGAAGGCGGCGGCCCGGTCGATTTCCGAAGCCGGAACCCGTGCTCGATCCACTCCTGTCGCGATCGCCCGGCGCCCTGCCGAGGAATACGAATGCCGCCCGCCTCAACGAACCTTTTGGCCCGGTCGCTGAGACCGGCAGGCGCGACTGGGATGGGCGATACATCAGCGGCGGCCGTCATGGTGCCCGAGTTTAGAGACGGGGCTCGATTTCGCTCCGGGTGTCAGCCGCCGCAAGCAGGTGTCATCTACCGCGAGCAGTCCCAGCCGGGCGCCAACCCGTGCACTCCGCCGGGCCGACTCAAGTACCCAAGAGCAGATCGGCTGCTCCGGCACATCAGCTTCCCAGGCGTAGCCACCGCCCCTTCCAGGCCCTCCAGGAGGCGCAAAAACGCCTGTACGCCCCTCTGGGCGCCGAACTCCGGCCGGAAGGTCGCGCCATACCAGCCGTTACCTGTACGGCGCTCTACGCCCCCTTTCTGAGGGTCGCTTTTGTCCCGACTTGCGCAAAATCAGGATTCTGTGAGTTTCTCGCTCTGATGCGGGATGAGCCGACTGAGGGTTCGCTCGGCTCCGGCCGTCATCTTGAGCCGACGGTCTGGACGCCGCGATCCGCCGCTGGATCGTCAGCGAGAAGCCCGCGCCGGTCGCGACCAGACAACAGACGCGGCCACCGCTGGACCGTTCCCCAGGTCGTGTGTCCGTACGTCAATCCTTCCGCTCGCTTCGCTACGGCTGGCAGCGCAGGCCGCTCCCTCCTCTTGCTGGTGTGAATGAAGACGGGCGGCTTCTCGCGGCCTAGCGCCGTCCGCGGCATCCCTGGCGGCGAGTATCGGTCTGAGGACCGCTTGGGCGCCGATGCCGCAGATACGCTACGAACGCGAAGCCTTCGGTCTCCATCGTCACGACCGTCTCGCACACCTCACCAGGCCCAAGCGAGGAGTCGAGACACCGACGATTGCTGTCAGTTCGGACGACGGTTCCTCAACCAGCTGGGAGGAGGCGGTTCTGACGGTACGCCACGTTGATCCTCCTCGGCCTGTCTCCCCGTGTGCGTCGCTTCCCCGGACGGGCTGTCCCGCGAGGGATCCCGCATGAACCCGCCCAACCCGCCCACACAAGAGACTTTCTAACGTGTCGTGGCAATGATTGATGTTCGACGTTAGTAAGGTAGCCCCTATGAGTTCTCCAGCCACCTCGAACGACCGCGAGAAGGTCGTATCCAAACTGCCGGGATGGCTCCGGCAGAACCTGAAGATCCGAGCAGCCCAGCACGGCATCGAGATCCAGGCCGCCGTAGAGCAGGGCATCAACGACTGGATGGCGCTTGCCGCCAGCCCCAGCGCCGTCGACACCGCCGGAGCTGACTCCTTCTCCACCTTCCTCCCCCACGGCCAGTGGGACAACTTCCGCCAGACCGTCACCGACCGGCGCGTCTCCCTGACACAAGGTCTGGCCCAGTCGGTCCAGCTGTGGTTGGAGAAGAATCCGGCCCCCAGCGTCCAGCGCGCCAAGCACCCGCGCCGCCGCATCGTCTGCAACCAGAAGGGCGGCGTCGGCAAGACCGCCGTCACCGCCGGCGTCGGCGAGGCCTTCGCCGAGACCTCCGAAGCCCTGCATCCGGTACGGATCTCCCGGCACTTCGCCGCCCAGCTCGAAGGAACCGACCAGGACGATCCGCTGGACGTCGAGGACCTCCCCGGCCTCGGACGACGCACCCTGCTCGTCGACTTCGACCCGCAGCGGCACCTCACCAAGCAGCTGGGCCAGGACGAGATCCCGATGGACCCGGACGTCGACAGCCTGAGCAAGTACATGTCCGGCGAGGCCAAGGGCGACATCCGCGACCTGATCGTGCCCATCGCCGACGACCGGTACGGAGGCCGCCTGGACCTCCTCCCCGGCTGCCAGGACGGCTTCCTCCTCGACGTGGCCCTATCCAAGGTCCGCTTCCGGGAGGCTGCGCTCGAGCGGGCACTGGCTCCCCTGGAACCGCTCTACGACGAGATCATCGTGGACTGCCCGCCGAGCCTCGGCCTCAGCATGGACGCCGCGATCTACTACGGCCGCCGTCGCGACGAGGAGACCGCAGGCAGCTCCGGCCCGCTCATCGTGGTCCAGGCCGAGGACAGCAGCGCCGACGCCTACGACCTCCTCATCACCCAGATCGAGGACCTCCGCAACGACATGGGCGTGGAGATCGACTACCTCGGCATCGTCGTCAACCTGTACGACCCCCGCCGAGGCTTCATCGCCACCTCGTCGCTCGAGGCCTGGATCGACATAAAGGATCCAAAGGTGGTCGCCGTCATCGGTGATCTGACAGACCAGCGCAAGGCCGTCCGGCTCAAGCAGCCCTTGTTGTCCTTCGCCCCCCGCGGCGAGCAGGCGGCCACCTTCCGCGCACTTGCCAGGGAGATTTCATGAGCAGCCGCGTAGCCGACCAGCTGGGGACCGGAGCGTCTTTCGGCAGGACACGCGGAGGCGTCAGCGCGCGCCGCCAGGCCGTCGCCGCCACCACCGGGGCGCCGACCACAGGTGCCCCGGACAGCCGTCTGCGCACCCTGCCGCTGGGCCAGTTGGTGCCCACGCGGTTCAACCCGCGCCGCAACTTCGGCAACGAGCAGGACCTGCGCGAGTTCGGACAGCGGCTGGCCAAGAAGCAGCTGCAGCCCGCCGTCGCCGTCACCCGCGATGCCTATCTGGCGTTGTGGCCGGACGAGGCAGACAACGTAGGAGCTGCCCACTACGTCCTGGCCAACGGCGAACGGCGCTTCCGAGGCTCCAAGGCCGCAGGCCTTCCGACCCTCGATGTCGTCGTCGATGACGAGGTCGCCAAGTCACGCGCCGACTTCCTCGACGCGGTCTTCTCCGAGAACGACGACCGCGAGGACCTCGATCCGATCGAGCGAGCACTCGGCATCCAGACCATGGTCGAAGAGCTCGGCGGCAAGGCGAAGGTCGCCGAGTACTACGGCAAGTCAGCGGGCTGGGTCACTCAGCAGATCTATCTGCTCGATCTCGTCCCCGAGCTCCAGCAGCTGGTGAGCTCCGGCGATCTGCCGGTGCGGGAGACCCGGACCCTGGCGAAGCTGCCCGCGGATGAGCAACTGGCCGCCTGGCAGCGGCGGGATACGCAGCGTCAGGAAGAGAAGGCGCAGCCGCGGCCGCCCCGCCCGTCGATGCCCGAGCCCAGCATCGAGGCCCAGCCGACTGCCGCACCTGCCCAGCCGACGGAGAGCTTTACCGCGGTAAAGGACGAGACGCCTGTCGAAGCGCCAGAGCCGACTGACTCCCCGGGCTTTACCGCGGTAAAGCCCGCCCGAGTCCACGACACGGAAGCCGAGGCGATCGTCGAGGCCGCCGTACCCGCTCAGGTGACGCAGGAGCAGCCCGCCGAAGCTGCCCCAATCGCGGCTCCCTCCCCTTCCCCCTCGCCTGCCACTCGGGCGATGCCGCAGCCCGCCGAGGTCCCTCAACTGCCGTGGGGCGACCCGCTGTGGTTCGACCACCAGCTGCGCAAGCACATGTCCAAGGAGAACCGAGACCGCCTGGTCTGGCTGCTCCAGGCCGCTGAGGACGACAAGGAGTAGACCCCTCCCCCGGTCTCCCTCGCTCCGCCGCCTGTGCGGCTCGGCGCTCGGGCACCGCTCCTCGAATTCCACGACGTGGGCCAAGGTCCGGCTCCTGCAACGGTTCTCCGTTTCAGGAGCCGGACCTTTGTGCTGCGTGCTCCGGGGCAGGCAGCCTGGGCACCGTCGTCCTCCCGGCTAGGTCGCGCCCCTGACTGCGTACCGAGAGCGGACTCTTACCCAGGGCTCAGAGCCGACCTCTAGTCCTCGGTGCTTGCCCAGTCCAGATCACCTTCCTCGTCTGTGACGGGGAAGTACGTATCCAGAGGCTTGCCGGTCTCCAGTGAGGTAGCTGTCGCTTCCATGAGTGCCGTTGTGCCGCAGCAACGACTCCCTCAACGGCTCGGGAAAGGACAGGCCGGTGATCCCTTCAGCCTCGGTGATCACCGCAGGGTCCGCTGGGGGTGCGAGACCGGCGAACGTCCCCGGGGCGTGAAGGGCCAGCCATCGCTCGATGCGGATCCAGGACCCGGATATCGGTAACGGCATCCCCGGATGATGTCAGCCGATCACCGCGAGGTGACGTGTCACTGGAGGGTTTTCAGACGAGTCGGTGGAACCCACGGATCTCCTGGCAGGCTCAGACACCGATGCCCCTTCTCGTGGGTGGGCTTTACCGCGGTAAAGCCCACCCACGAGAACAGCCGGTGTACGGGTGCACGCTTGTGGCAGTTCTAGCGCGGGGGCCGCTTGGCGGGAAGCGGGGGCAGGAACCCGTCCAGGACGGCGTCCAGGAACTCGCTGCGGTTGTCGAACCCGTACGTGCTGGCGTAGGTGTCGTAGACCGTGAGCTCGCGGGGCGTGGGCCGGAAGCTCTGCTGCACTCCGTGCTTGGTGCCGCAGCGGTCCACGCGTCGCGTCGGCACCTCCTCGAACAGGCCGTCAGGGTCATCGTCCTCCGGGCTGACCGGCTGCTGACGGTGGCGGACCTGCTCGCGCAGCGACGTCCAGAGGTCGTGCTTCTTGGCGTGCAGGAAGGCTCGCTTCACGACGACCGCGTTGGTCGGCTCCACCCCGGTCTGGACTTTCGTCGCGGTCTGGTAGTTCAGGAACCGCTTGCGCACCTCGCTGTGCACCATGACCGTGCACTGGCCCGGCGAGTTCGCCGTGTGCATCTCGGGCAGGTGCGGCACCACCACCTCATGCGGCCCGACCGGGGCCGCCGGGCTGGCCGGAGGTACGACAGGTGCCACAGTGCGCTGCGCCACGGGTGAGGCGAGCGGCGTAGCCTCAGCAGCGGGAGACGGTACGGGGGCTGATACCTCCCCTACCTCTACTCCCCCGGTTTCCTCCTTGGTGGCCGGCTCCGCGGGGGCGTCATCGGGCTCGGGGGCCGGCTCCGGCGCGGCGGCGGGCTGCGGTGCGCGTGGTCCGAAGGCAGCCAGAGCGGCGCCGCTGTCGAGGCTGAAGGCGTCGAGTGCCGAGTCCTTCTTCAGGCCACCGTTCTGGGTGCGCTCATCGGTCTTCGTCTTCTTGGCGGCGGCTGCCTTGCTGGGCTTGGCCGCGGTTGCTTTGGTGGCTGCGGTCCGCTTGGTCATGCCGCGCCCTTCTGCTGAGTCGTCTCCTGGTCCAGCGCCGCCTTGGCCTGCAGAACCTCCAGGGCCAAGGAGCGGTAGTCACCGGCTAGCGCACGCAGGGAGCGCCGGACGGCGGGGTCGAGGTCGGCGGCGGTGTCGACGGCCAGTTCCTGCGGCACGGCACCGTGAGTACGGCAGGCCACAGCGGCCGCCTCCACGTGGCGGATCGTCTGGTCCATGACTGGGGCCGCGCCGTTGAGATCCTCAGCCAACTGATTCTTGATCTTCTTCTGGACGCGGGTGGCCGCAGACGCGGTCGCGAAGATCACGACCCCTAGCAGGCGCAGCAGGGGGTTCAGTTGCCGGGCCTGAGCGAAGCGCCGGGCGACAGTGCGTAGTCCCTTGCGTGAGGATGGATCGGAGCGGGTGGGTACCAGAGTCATGTCGCCGGCTACGAGGGCCTGCAACTGCAGAGGTTCGGAGCCGGGCGCGACATCGAGGATGATCACGTCGTAGAGGTGTCGGACGGGGTCGATGGCGGCGGCGTACATGCCCATCCAGGCGAACTGGTCCTCGGGCGCGCCGCTGTTCACGGCCACCCGCCGCTGGCAGTACAGCTCCTCGATCACGTCCTGCAGCGCGGGGCCGCCGGGGATGACGGAGAGATTGGGGCGCGCCTCTCCGACCGGCTCGAAGGGCTTGCCTTCGAGGAGAGCCGCGGCCTGGGCGTGACCGTCGTCGGCGAGCCCGCTGGCGGCCGTACCGAGGTCCTCGTCCTGGTTGCCCTGTTCGTCCATCTCGACGAGGAGGACCTTCAGGCCGGTCTTGGACAGCGCCGCGGAGAGAGCTGCGGCCAGACTGCTCTTCCCGACCCCGCCCTTGCCGTTCACGATGACGATGACCTTGCGGTCGTGGACGCCCTCGCTCATCAGTTGCAGTCGGCGGCGGAGCACGGCTTTCACATGCTTGAGGTCCACGACGCCGAGCTTCACGGTGCGCAGGGCCACTGACATCACATCCCGTCACATTTTGGACATCATGTGATGATCGACGTTATGCCTCATGGCGGCCACGTCCAGTGCGACACACAGCCCTGTCGCCTACTGCTGCTGTCCGTTCACCTGGCTGGACGCAGCGGGGGGCGAATCGTGGGGCGTGGATGCGTGCACGACGGCTAGCGCGGGCTCTAGCACGATGCCTAGCCCGGTCGTTCGTGTAGTAGCTAGCGCGCTAGCTACTACGACCGAGTTGCTCGCCGCTGTCCTGAGAAGGCTGGTGGCATGAGGCTTCGCTGCTTGTCTCAGTGCTGCCTGCGCGACAGGGGCACCTTGGGTGCGGCGGGACCAGGGGAGTGTGGAGCCCGGGGGAGTGGCATGTTCCCTCTTGCTGTGAGCGGTGCTGCTCAGAGCCTCCGGAGTTCGTCGGGGACGGAACATGGCCTGTTGTCAGGACCGGCCACGGACCTTCGTGGGGCAGGGAGCTTTACCGCGGTAAAGCGGTGGCTCTGTCGAGGGGGAGTCGGCACGACCGCCGTGACGTCCCCGATGAGGCGCCGCATCAGCTGATGATGGATCCATCGCTGACCGTAGGTGTGTGGGAGAGCTGACGGCCATCGCCGAGAGGTTCGCACCTGACTGCCGGTTGCCCGCAGTCGCCGTGATCGAGCAGGCGGCACGAGCGTTCCCCGACTTCGACGACAGGGTCATGGAACTCTGCCGCTGAGGTCCCTGCCCCAGGGGAACCGTCTCGTCTCAGTGGAAGTAGGCCATCGCCAGGTGGTGACCTGAACTGCGGCCTCCTGAGGGTTTAGGTGCCATCGCTGCGGCGGTGAGCGCGCCGGAGGCGTCTGAGGGCTTCGAGCTCGGTTCGAGGGAAGTGCTCGCCCCACTTGCTGCGGTAGCTGCTCTCTCCGTAGGACCGAGCCACCTCGTCGAAGCAGAGGATCACGGCTCGGGCGATCGTGTCGATGGGGAGCTGAGCCGACCAGATCTCGGTGCCCTTGTTGTCGTGGTCGCTGCCATGACGCAGTTCCAGAACGCGGACCCAGCCGTCCTCGCCTTCGCCGTAGAAGATCCAGCGGTAGGCCGTCGGCTCCGCTTCGAACTGCGCGCGGGTCTCCGTCTCGCCGCCGACGAGCCGGGTCACCGCAGTCAGGAACTCCTCGGGCGCATTGCTGATGTAGGACGCGGTGAGCTCTGCTTTCGCCCGCTCGTCCTCAACAGTGCAGTCAGCCCACCCATGTGCTCCCAAGGCCCAGGTGATGCGCAGGCCGGAAGTCACTGCGACTCCTCGGCGAAGAGGTGCTGGATCTCGGCTGCCAGAGCCGCGTTGTCCAGGGAGCTGATGGTCACGCCGCCGGGATTCTCGTCGCTGGCGCCGGCAGGGGAGATCATGGCGAAACGCTAGGACAGCAGCACCTTCGATGTCATTCGGATTCATCGGCGGTAGCGGTCGTCCAGGTTGAGTGAGGCAGGTGCTGACCCGTACGAGGGCCGCAGAGGGCAGACCAGGCCCGTGTGTCAGCAAGAGCGAGCATGGCCAAGGCTGACTCTCGACGTCAGACGAAACTTGGACGGCGTAAGCAGGCCGGACGCCCTGGTCCTTCTTCGAGCTTTACCGCGGTAAAGCTCGCCGCACCTGCAGCCGGACGCGAGCCACAAGCGGGAGGTGCCGTGCCCCGCGTGGGCGATCACAGCGGAGGATCCGCCGAACGTGATCCAGCAGCACAGCAGGTAGTCAGTTGGGCCGCGCAGATGAGGAGCAACGGTTGGTGGGGGAGTGGCCAGGGCGGGGCAGGACACCGGGCTGGTGCCTTGGGCAGCCGATGAGGTCGGCGAGAGGAAGTGCCGCTGGCCCGCCTCGGCGGAGGCCGTTCGCTACGAGGCCACCGTGCCGGACGAGGTCCCGTACGAAGGGAGGTGGTCAGTGGCGGATCCGGCCTCATCGATCACTTTGTAGCCGGAGACAGAGGGCCAGCGGACCGTGAGCACCACGGACTCCTCCTCCGCGCACCAGGAATGATCGACACCGCGACCCCAGACGACGTAGTCCCCTTGCTGGGTCAGAAGCACACTGCGCCCGGGCAGTTCCACACGGAAGCGCCCGCTGATGAGAACGAGCAAGGCGGTCCGTTCTTCGCCGGTCACCCACTGAGCCCGCTCATCGCCGGGGGAATGGACACCCCATTTGATCTCTACGGCCTCGCTGTGCCGAGGGTCGGAGGCATCCTTGAAATGTCCCAGCAGCCACCCCCGGTCCAGTGCCGCGTCCTTGCCAGCATTTCCCACATACACACCGTCGGTCATGGCTCCGGACGGTAGCAGCCGCTCGTATCAGCACTCACACGCGCGACTTCGCAACAGGTCATGGCCCGGCATGGACCCGGCAGGACGGGCAGCACGGCCGGGTGCCGGGTGGCTGATGCTGTGGGAGGACGTGCGCTGCTTCTTCGATGCGGACTTGATGGGGGGCTGCCGGACGTACGGGTGCCGGATTCTTCGGTACAGGATTGGCAGGCGGCGATGTCGACCTGCGCCAGTCGCAGGGCCAGGAGCGGCTTGATGTGTTCTGTGGCTTCCTGCGTGAGCTCGGGCGACGGCTGGGCAAGCCGGTCCTGGTGGATCCGGCAGGCGACTTCGGTCATCCGGTACTTGGCTTCGATGTTGGGAGCGATCGAGTCGTCCTCCTCATAGCCCCGCAGGTCATCTGAAGAGGCCGAGGGTTGGGTTGCGTAGAGGACGGGACGATGTCGCTGCCGACGGGTCGCCAGTGCGTGGCGAACATCCGGTCGCTGTCCTGTGAGTTCAAGGTTCTCTCCAAGTTCTTGTCAGGTCTCCCAGGCACCTTGGGGACGGTCCCGACCGGGAATGCATAGACGCTTACGCAGCAGCCTCCTTGGCCTACTCGCCCTGGTCACCGCCGCAACCGGCCTTGTCGCGGCGGCTCCGGCTCCGGCTCCGGGGCTTGCGAGCAGCGGAGGGGTGAGGCCAGTCGTCATCACGTCGCTACGAGCTCAGGAGCCGGGGACCGCAGCGGACGACGGTCCCGTAGAGCGGGACGACAACAACCCGTGGAAGCTGAAGGCATGCCGTGCCGCCGCCGAGCCGGGCGAAGGGAATCCGACCAGGGATGCCAGGGCCAAGAAGTTGCTGCGCGGCGACGGAGTCTCCTTTCGCTCCATCACGGCGACGCTCGACGGTGTACTCGGATAGATCGAGCAGTCTGAAACGCTCCGCTGCGACGGGGCGTTCTACATGGCGTGCAGCGTCGGCTGTATATGGGACAACACGCCCTTGAAGTGGTTCGTCGACTACTCGTCGACTACAAGGACTACCCGGGCTACGCGAGGCACGTGTGGGACGCCACCCAACAGCCACACAGCCGTTCGGAGGCTTCCCAGGGGTTCAGATGCCGGGCGCTCTGGACACGAGGCTGACCCTCAAACGCTGACGCGACTGCACCAGAGCGCCGATGGCAATGCCTCACTTGACTACCGCCGTAAGAACGAGGGCATTCGCTCCGTTGCCTGCCGGAGGCTGAGCCCGAAGCCGGGGGAGGAGTGCGACGAGAAGGGCGACGAACTATGGGGCATGCCGTTCAACATCCCCCGTCCGAGCAGCGCAGCAGAACGGCACCTTCGCTGACAGGCAGTCAGCACCTTCCATGTTCCACATTCGGGCACCCGGGACTTCCCCGGGAGCCCGACGGCCGTGCCCTCGCGTCTTCGACATCGGGCCCCGGTCAGGCTTTCTGTTGGGACTCACCCCGACTGCGTCCCCTTGCTGAGGCGCGCTGTAGCCGACAGCCCGACGAGGAGCAGGAGGCTGGCTGCCGTCGCGAAGGCGAAGTGGAATCCGGACAGCGACAGCGCGTCGCGCTCCCCGGCCCCCGCGGCTTGGCCGGCTCCGGCCAGGACGGTCGGGCCGATGGCACTGCCGAGCTGCAAGGCGGTGGTCGTGAGGGCCGAGGCGGTGCCATGAGCATGGCCCGGGACATCGCGCAGACCGGTGGCAGTGAGCGCCGGAAAGGCCAGGCCTTGGCCGATGCCGGTGACGATCAGCCCGGCCAGGACCGCTCCCGCGTAAGGGCTGTGTGCGCCGACGGTGCACCACAGCAGCACGCCGCCAGCAGTGAGCACGATCCCCGATGCCAGGAGCGGCCGCGGTCCGTACGTTTTCATCAGCCGACCGGAGACCAGCGCGGCCATGGCGACGGCCAGGCTGACGGGAAGGATCGCGAGACCGGAAGAGGCCGGGGACATTCCGCGTACCTGCTGGAGATAGAGGGGCAGCAGGAACAGCGTCCCGGTCACGCAGAAGTAGAACGCGCCTGCCACCGCCGTCGCGGTCCGTACGCCGGACAGGCGCAGCAGACTCCGGTCCAGTACCACCGCGTCTCCGCCGGGGGAGTGGCCGCGGCGTGACCACAGGTATCCGCTGACGGCGGCGGCCGTGAGCAGCACACCAGCCCCCGGGCCGCCCCCGGGCCGGGACGCCATGTCGGCGCCCAGGACGATCAAGACGATGGCCGTCGCCAGCGCACCGGTGCCCGTCCTGTCCAGACGGGCCCCGTGACGCCGCGTTCCCGGCGGCAGCCACCGCACCGCGGCCACGATGGTGAGCACGGCCGCCAGGGCCTGCCCGGCGAACACCCAGCGCCATCCGACAGCACTGGTGATCAGGCCACCGAGTACCAGCCCGGCCCCATAACAGCCCGCCTGCGCCGCAGAGAACACACCCAGGGCGCGCGAGCGCATCGGACCGCTGGGATACACCGAGGTCAACAGGGCCGTAGCCGCGGGCATGGTGACCGCCGCGCCCGCCCCCTGCAGGACGCGTCCCGCCACGACCATCCAGAAGACGGGTGCCACGAACGCGAGCACCGCGCCCGCCACCACCGTTCCCAGACCCCAGACGAGCACGCGCCGGCGGCGCAGCCGGTCCGCCAGCGCCCCGCCGAGCAGCAGCAGACCGGCGAACGCGAGCGCGTACCCGGTCACCGCCCAGGACAGGTTCTGCGCCGAGGTACCGAAGTGTGTGCCCATCGAGGGCAAGGCGCTGTTGAGCACGGCGACACCGCCGGCATCCAGGCCCGCCGCCGCGCTCAGCACTGCCAGGGGCGTGTACCGGACCCGTACCGGTACGGCGGCGATGCCAGGTCCGCAGGGGAAGTCGACTGTCCCAGGGGCAGCGGACGCCGACCGGGACGAGGACGAGGAGGGAGGCGACAGTGCTTCCCCAGGGCATGCGGACATGAGCGAGCTCCAACAAGAACGGCGTGGACGGGTCTGGAGCCAGCCTGGGCCGGAACACGAACTGCCACGAGACACCGCTGCGGGCAGGCACCGGTGGGGGTGGCCCCGCCAGGGCCACCCCCACCAGCGATCAGGGGCGGGCCGATAATCGGCGTATGGCACCGTCCTCAGCACTGCCCGACCTGGCCCACTTCCTGCGCTCGCGCCGGGCACGGCTGACTCCGGAAGCCGTCGACCTGCCCCGCAGCAGGACCCGACGACTGAACGGGCTGCGCAGAGCGGAGGTCGCCGCGCTGGCGGGCATCAGCCCCGAGTACTACACCCGCCTCGAACAGGGCCGCCAGCGCCGCCCCTCGCCCGACGTCCTGGACGCGCTCGCCACCGCCCTGCGACTCGACGACGACGCCCGCCGCCACCTGCACCGCCTCGGAACCGGAAGCCCACCACACCTCGTGGCCCCCACCACCGCCGAAGCACCGGAGGTGCCGGAGACCACCCTGAGGCTGCTCGACTCACTGACCCTCTACCCCGCGCACGTCGTCACCCCCATGCGCGACAGGTCGTGGACGTCGATGACGGCCAGGAGCTGGTCCTCGAGGACCTGACCCGCGAGCAGGTGCTCGACTGGCGCACCCGCGCCGCGCACGACCACCAGATCGTCCACGACCACATCGACCGGTATGGCGAGCACTCCGCGCAGCGCCTGTTCACGCGGGCGCTCGTTTCGAACGTGCAGCGCCTCGCAGGCCTTGGTCACCTGGACCTCGGCTTCACCCCGTGGGGGCAGGCATGAGCGGCGAGGTGTCGGGCGTCGACCTGGCCCGCGTCGCGCTGCGGTCCGCGATGGAGG
>NZ_JOJM01000074.1 GCF_000720325.1 Streptomyces sp. NRRL B-1347 | reverse complement strand
GTTCGAGGGGAGGCGGAGGCGGGGGCGGGGGGCGCCTTGCTCTGACCGTCCGGGGGATCGGACGCACTGGGAACGGCCGGATGTCCGCCCCACTCCTCCTCCAGCCGCTGGACGGCGGCCTGCGCACCGGCCCGGGCCTGGCGATTGGTCCACCACAGCTGGTGCACGACGAGGAGGAGGAGCACGAGGCCGAGGGTGACGAGGAGCTCGGCGGCGCACCAGAGGGAGCGGGCGAGGGAGGAGCGGCGGGGCGGTGGACGGCGGGACCACGGGCGATGGGACGACAGGCGCCGGGACGACGGGCGGCGCGGCGACGGGCGGCGGGAGCGTGGACCCCGCCGGGTTCGATGCGTGACGACGCGAACCACCCCGGCCTCCTCCCGGCGACTCGGCAGGGCCGCAAGATAGGGGCACGGCGGCGAAGAGACCAGCCCCACGAACGCGCCGTCGCGGCCGGGCCGCCGGAAAACCCCGGGCCACACCGACGACGAGGCCCATACACCCCGCCCCGGGTACGGCAGTACGGTGTCACCCATGCGCCCCGACACGCCTGCCGACCACGTCGACCACATCGCCGAAGCGGAGCGCCTGGAGCGCACCGCGGGCCTCTACCCGGAGGACGCGGAACACCTGCTGCTGCAGGCCGCGGCCCATCTGGAGCTGGCCGACGCCCGAGACCGCGCGACGACGCTCTACGACCAGCTGCTGTCCCCGTCGGCACCGCACCCGCCGGAGAACCCCACCCTGATCCGCGCGCTCAAGGCGGCGAACCTCTGGGAGTACGGCCACGAGGCGGAGGCCAGGGCGATCATCGACGGCGTACGCGGCCAGCGGCCGACGGACCCGGCCCCGTGGGTGATCGTGGCGGAGTCCCTGGAGTCCCACGACGAGCTGGACCAGGCGCAGGACACGTTCTCGCAGGCGCTGGCCCTCCTCCTCCCCGCGCCCGACCTCGAACCCCCCTACGCCACGCACCCGTTGCTCTACGGCCGCCACCGCGTGCGGCGCCTGCTCGGCGCCCCGCACGACAACTGGGACGAGCGCGCGGACCGCGTCCACCGGGCCCGCGCGGCGGCGTCGGGCCGCACGCCGGTGCCCCTGGACGAGCTCCACGACCCGAAGCGGATCTGGACCCTCGGCTCGGAGAACCCGGAGGAGATCCGCGCCGAGATCACCCGCCTCCAGGCGGAACTGGGCACGTACCGGGAGGCCCTGTCGCGCCCCTTCCCGGTAGCGGTCCTGCACTGGCCCGCCACGGAACTCACCGAGCTCCTGGCGGCGTATCCGGACCTCGCCACCGAATACCCCTCCCACGAGGCGCACTTGGCGACGATAGAGGCCTCGCTGCGCGAGCTCGCCCTCTCCGGCACCCCCAACCTCGGCATCGTCACCGGCACGGTCCCCTCCTACGAAGCCTTCGCCGCCTCCGAGTCCACACCCCCGTCGGACCCGACCCTCCTCCCCCAGTACGCGACGACACTGGCGGCCCGGGGGCGGGCGGCGGAGTGGCCGCCGAGGGGGTCGGAGGCTTGCTGGTGCGGGTCGGGGCGGGTCTACGGGGAGTGCCACGGCAAACAAGCCTGAGGCCTCTTTCCACCATCGAAGATCAGCCGAACCTGAGTGAAGGCACCGAACGTGCGACGTGGCGATGCCGAATCCCGCTCGCGCGTTCCGCTTCACCCAACCCATACTGATGCCATGCCCCCGAGCGCCTCATCCCCGGCTGTCGCCGCACGCATGAGTCGTCAAGCTTCCCGCGACACGGCACAAGAGCTGGCCGTGCGCCGACTCCTGCACGGCAAAGGGCTGCGCTATCGGGTGCACGTACCTGTCGCGGGGATGCCTCGCCGCACAATGGACGTAGCCTTCGGCAAGCTGCGCATCGCCGTGTTCCTCGACGGCTGCTTCTGGCACGGCTGCCCCGAACACGCCACGAGCCCACGGGCGAACGCGCAATGGTGGCGCTCGAAACTCGACCGGAACATGGCACGAGATCTGGAGACCACCAATCATCTGCGCTCCGAGGGCTGGACAGTACTGAGGTTCTGGGAGCACGAGCCGGCGGAGGCGATCGCAGACCGGGTCGCAGCCACTGTGATCGCCAGAAGGTCGTCACCCCCCTAGGAACTGGCGTCGAATGGCGCGATTCAGTCCGCGATCGTGACCCGTATCGAACATCAGAACTCGCCTGCACCCAATAGTGTGTAGACCTTGCGCGAGAGGGTGCGCCCACAGCTGGAATCGACGCCCTCCGACACACCCAGGGACCCGCGCCGACCGTGGAACGAACCCACGGAGGCACCGGATCGCTGCGGCTCGGATGCTTCAGTGAACGAGATCAAGGGGAATGGTCGCCTCTCATGGCCGATGAGTTCGACGGAATGTACGAGACATTCAAGGCAATCTTGGACAAGTTCTCCCCCGCTGAATCAGTCAAGCGGCTGGAGCAGTTCGGGATTGGCCCCGATATCATCGAGCAGATCCGCGAACGGCACGTGCGGCAAACCATCCGGATCAAGGAGCTCGAAGAGCCGCGCGCGGTGGTCCTGGGAAATCGCGACACCTGGTACACGGGCCCTCAGCCCAAGGACAAGTGCTGGCCGGCAATTGTTGACCTGCTCCGCAAGGACGATTGGCCCCAGGATCCCGCGATCAAGAATCTCGACGATTCCTCGACCCGCATCGTCTCGCTGCTGAACCATCCGAAGGAGCAAGCATTCTCCACCCGAGGTCTCGTCGTCGGGTACGTGCAGTCCGGCAAGACGACGAACTTCACCTCAGTGATGGCCAAGGCAGCGGACCGCGGCTACAAGCTGTTCATCGTGCTGGCCGGAATCCACAACGGTCTCCGCCGCCAGACCCAGGCCCGCCTGGTCCAGCAGCTCGTCGAGCCGAACCCCACGATGTGGTCACAGCTGACCGGCCTGGACAAGGATTTCACCCCACAGGAGAACCCGGCTTCGTACTTCGGGAAGAACAACAGAACCCACGTGCTCTGCGTGGTGAAGAAGAACGCGACGGTGCTGCGCAAGCTAGCAGAATGGCTCGCCAAGGCTTCTGACTACCTTGAGGACTGCCCTGCCCTGATCATCGACGACGAGGCAGACCAGGCCACCGTGGCAACGAACTCGATCAACCCACTGATCCTCAGGATCATGGGCAATCTACCGAGGTCCGCCTACGTCGGGTACACCGCTTCGCCCTTCGCGAACCTGCTCATCGACCCGAGCGCCGAAGACCTCTATCCCCAAGACTTCATCGTCAACCTTCCAAAACCCGAAGGGCACTTCGGCACGGAGGTCCTCTTCGGACGCTACGCGCTCGACGACGAGGACCCTGAGCAGCTTGACGACGGCTACGACATGATCCGCTCGGTCCCCGAGGACGACGTGGCATGCGTACGGCCTGCGACGAGGGCCGACGTCGACGGCTTCGAACCAGTCATCACCGATACGCTCCGCAAGGCGGTCGAGTACTTCTGGTTGGCCACGGCGGCACGACGGGTGAGGGCGACCGGCAACCCGCACAGCACGATGCTGATCCACACCAGCGTCAACACCTCGGTGCACAACAGCTTCAAGAGACCTCTTGAACACCTGCGCAACCGGTCGGCGCAGTCCCTGACGGATGCCGCGTTCCTCTCCCGGTTGCGCAGTACGTGGGAGGAGGAGACCGATCGCGTCCCGGCAGAGAGCTTCGGCGAGACGAAAGTACCGTTCGATCAATTGCTGACCGAGTTGCCGGGTGTCCTCGACAACTGCCGCGTCATCATGGACAACTCCAGCAGCGAGGACCGGCTGGACTACGAGAACGGACCTGTCGTCGCCATCGCTGTGGGCGGCAACACCCTCTCACGAGGACTGACGCTCGAAGGCCTTTCAGTCAGCTACTTCGTGCGCGCCGTATCGGCATACGACACACTGCTGCAGATGGGGCGTTGGTTCGGCTTCCGGAACAGCTATGCCGACCTGCCGCGGATTTGGATGACCGATGAGTTGGCCGAGTGGTTCCGGCACCTCGCCACGGTCGAGACGGAGATGCGACGCGACATCGACGTCTACATGACCGAGGACGAGACTCCCCGCACCTTCGCTGTCCGACTGCGCACCCACCCCGCCCTGCGTGTGACCGCCGCCGCCAAGATGAAAGACGCCGTCACCGCGGCTTCTTCGTACGGTGGCAAGCGGGTCCAGACCCACTACTTCCACACCAGCGAGGACTGGCTGAGCAGAAACATCAATGCTGCTCGCAATCTGGTCAAGGCCGCAACCACGAACGCCGTCAGGACGGAGGCGCGCCCGACAGAGGGCCGATACGTGTTCCGGTACGTCCCGCACAGCTTCGTCGTCGACTTCCTTTCGAGTTACAAGTTTCACGAGAAGTCCCCGGAAAACGACCCCGATTTGATCATAAAGTACATTCAGAAGCGGGTGACCACATCCGGCTCGCTCGGTCGGTGGAACATCGCGATCGTCGGCAACCCCAAGGGGGGCGCTTTCGTGTTCGCCCCGGGCGTGGCTGTCGGGCGGAACATCCGTGCTCGGCTCAAGGTCGACACTCCTCTTGACGACTTCGCTGACATCAAGACATTGATGAGCCGCCGCGACGCGGCAGTAGACCTTCCTGGGGATACGTCAAAGCTGACGGAGCAGGCCATCGCGGGGCAACGGCGAGAGCTTCTCCCAGACATCGGCCTGCTGGTTCTGTACCCGATCGACAAAGTGTCCGAGCCGATTCCGTCGAGCAATCCCCGGAAGAAGCTGTTGCGTGCCCCCTTGAATGCCGAGGAGCACGTGATCGGTGTCGGCTTGGTCTTCCCGGAGCCACGCGGTGAAGACAGCGAGGTGCACAACTACATCTCCGCTGACCTGTCCAACGTATTGATCGAAGAAGAGGACTTCAGCCTCCTCGACAGCGAGGACGAATGAGGGACGACTCACTCCGTAAGGCCGTCGACGAGCACTGGGCCAGGCTCGAGGAGGAGCAGACCACTGCTGACCGTCGGCTGCGCGTATCCGAACTGTCCGTCGTCTCCGAGCACGGCCCGCTGGCAGTGGCAGTCGATCGCGACAGGCATCGACACGTTCTGGTGCCGATCCCTTCCCACCGCAAGATCCGCCCCGGCCTGAACGGCCCCACTCTGCTCTTGCGCAAACGCCCGCTCGAGGGCGCGGACAGCTACCAGACCTATGCCGACCTCGCCTGCCTCCGCGAAGACCTCAACGACCTTTTCACGGAGCTGTGCGTCGACGTCCTGGACGAGGCCAAACGCCTGCCTCATAACCCAACCAAGGCGCTTTACCGCGCCCTTGACCGCTGGAAGGCCCTCTTCCGCACTCACAGCGACCCGTTGAACGCCGCGCAACTCTCCGGCCTTTACGGCGAGTTGCTTGTCCTCAACCGACTCGTCGCGAAGGACTCGAGCGCTCACAGATGCTGGCGTGGGCCCGACAGGTATCGCCATGACTTCGCCGCCGGCGTCACCGCCATCGAGGTGAAGTGCAGCACTGTCGATGACGGCCGAAAGGCGCGGATACACGGACTCGACCAACTCGAAGCGCCAGAGGGCGGAGTCCTCTGTCTGGCCTGGTTCCGTCTGCGGCGTACCAACGTGAGCGGTGTCGGCACAGGGCTCGTGGAGTCGATCGAGCAAGCGCTGCAACTGTGTGATGACGAGGGCGCGCTCTTGGAGTTGCTCGCAGGCGCCGGGTACCACCACCCTGCGGACACCGCTCGCTACCGCGACGTACGCTTCACCGTCGAAGAGGAGAGGTGGTACCGGGTCGACGCCGGCTTCCCCGGACTGACGGGCCGAGCCCTCGCTGCCGCAGGTGTACCCGTATCCATCACAGACGTCGAATACACCATCGACCTGTCCGGTGAGGCTCCCGCTCCACTCGCCCCTGGAGAGATCTCCCGAACGATCGACAAGCTGATCCAGGAGCCCGTGTGACAGCGACCAGGTGGTTCTCCCAGCCCTACCCTCCAGAGGGCGCGAGCGCGGCAGAGGGTATTCGCAACCAACTTGGGCGGCCGGAACTCGACCTGCTCACCATCCTGGTCCGTGAGTCGGCACAAAACAGCTGGGACGCTCGATCGACCCCACCCTCAGGTCCGGTCAGCTACTCCATCGACATGTGGGCGGTCGGCCCCGCGCACGCCAGAGCGTGGCGGGAACTGCTCCTTGACGGTGCCCCTACCGACGTGAAGAACTTCCCCCTGCGTGAGACGCTCCAACGCGGCCCCATCCAGATCCTCGCCGTCTCCGACCGGGGCACGCGAGGACTTGGAGGCCCCACTCGCGCCGATGACGCCGTAGACGCCGACCGGGACTTCGTATCCTTCATCCGCAACATCGGTGAACCGCGGGACATCGCACTGGGCGGCGGCACATACGGCTTCGGCAAGGGGATTTTCTACCTCCTGTCCAAGCCGGGAACCGTCCTCGTGCACTCCCGATGCCGCGATGCGCGAGGAAACTACGAAACCCGGCTCATCGGGTGCGCCCTGTGGAAGAGCTATGTGGCCACCGGCCTTGAAGGAGACCGTCGCTACACGGGTCGACACTGGTGGGGCGACAACTCAGGGGACGTCGTGGAACCCCTGGTCGACCGGGCGGCCGAGGCAATGGCCATGCGCCTCGGTCTCAAGCCCTTCGGACCCGAGGAGACCGGCACAACCATCGTCGTCGTCGACCCGAACCTGGACGAGCTCGCTCCGTCCGAGGCGGCCGAGTACCTGGCCGAGACCATCACCTGGCACCTCTGGCCCAAGATGCTCCCCGAGGACGGGAGCGCACCCTCCATGCGCTTCGCCGTCACCTGCGACGGCATCGAGCACCGCGTGCCCGATCCCAAGGAGACACGCCCGCTCAACATGTTCGTTGCCGCCTACGAGGCGATGCGTGGCCCGAGCGGCATCGACCTTCAATGCCTTAAGCCCAAGAGGCACTTGGGGCGGCTGGGCCTGGTCAAGAGGATCATGCCGCCGCTGGATCCGAGCCGCGCCTCCCGCATGCTCGACATCGAACACCTCATCCATCACGTGTGCTTGATGCGGCCCGCGGAACTCGTCGTCACATATCGGCCGGGCCCGAAGCCGCCGAGTGTGCACCAGGGGTACGCGGGTGTCTTCCGGGCCGACGAAGCCATGGATGAGATCTATGCGAAAGCCGAGCCTCCCACGCACGACGCCTGGAATCCACAGTCACTCGAACGGCCCGAGAGCACGTTTGTGCTTACGACATTCCGGCGCATCGGCGAATCGTTGGAGAGCCTGCTTTCCCTGGGAGGCACTACCCGTCCCGGCGCCAGCAATGTCGCTCTAGGAGCAGCCAGCTCGCTCTTCTCCGGACTGGTGGGGGGAGCCTGGGGCATTGGTGGCGCCACTGCCTACTCCAAGTCGGGCAGCACCTCCACGTACACTTCAAGGTCGAGTGACACAAAAGCGGCCACATCTCATCAACCCGGCCGCTCCGCTCCGGCAGGCGTGCGGAGCGGCCCGGGGCGGCGCTCCGCCGACGGGCCCGCGGGCCCTGCCGGTGTGGATTCCGACCAGCGCTCTGCGACTGATGGGCCGGGGAGCCGCGCGCCTGGGACACCGCGCCACCGACCACGGGTGCAGTACGTCGGTGACGCCTACTACGACGATCGTGGCACCGGCACAGTGCTTGTCCAAGAGTTCCTGCTTCCGGTACCCGGTCCTCAGCGGGTCCGCATCGATCTGGCCGTCACGCTTCCTGGCACCGGTGGGCGAGAGACGGATCCCCCCATCGGGGCGAGCATGCCCGTGCTCGTGGGTTGGGAGGACAAGGACGGTCGGCTGCACGACTCCGAGACCTGCGTCATCGAGGGCGAAGCCGAGGCTGTCTGGCGCGCTGTCGTGCGGCCCGCACCGGACACCGTGACGGAGATCGGGATCAAAGTCGAGGCAGTGAGGGGCCAGTGACCCGGCGCGTTCTTCCCTATCGCAGTCCGTCAGAGGACGTAGTTGCCGCCGACGGCTGGTCGCTGGTTACCGAAGACGGCGAGGTGGCCATGCCCGAGGCCCTGCCTGACTGGGACTACCAGATGGACCTGCATCTACGCAGAACCCTCCAGGTTGACCTCGACCGAACGCGATCGCAGTCGGGGTTGCCGACTGACGCGCCACTCACGCTCTCAGCCGTGTGGACAGCTACGGGGTCCAATCTCAGCGGCCCCGCACAGCATGTACGGCTGTCCGAACAGGGCACGGCAACAGTCACGTTGAACATTCGCCTGCGAGGCGCCGACCTGGGAGGTCTGCTACTGCTCGACACTGCTCTCGTCCTGGCCGAACGACGTGGCGACGCGCGCCCGTCCTCTCCCCGCCGGGCAGGCTCGGTGTTGTGGAGTGATCGAGAGTCGCTGCGCCTCCAAGGCGACGCGCCACAGTTCCCGATGGCTGTGATCGACTTCGATCGGACGTCCTTCCCGAGCAACGCCGCCTGGCACCTGCAGATCAGCGGGGGCTTGGAGAGCGCCACGATGGGTTCGTTGCTGTTGCTTGTCAACGAGCGCAACACAGTGACCGCCACCGCGTTCGAAAACGCGGGCAAACCGCGACCGGTGGACCGGGTCGTCCTCTCGGCGGTGTACGCGGACGCCGCTCGGATCATGATCGAGCACGCGCTCGGCACCGAAGACTTCGCTGAGGACTCCGCCTTTCCAGACGGCTCGCTGGGTGCCACCCTGGTCACCCTGTTCAATCAGCTGTTCCCGGGGCAGATGATCGCCGACGTTCGACTGCGCCAGCGACAGTCTCCTGCTTTGTTCGCCTCCGACCTGCAGGCAGCCGTCAAATTGTTCGAGGTGTCATGATGAGCTTCCTCTACCCCCGGTTGCTCGCCGCACAGGCCAGACCGCTCTTCGAGGAATACCGGCACCTTCCCATCACCAAGCTGACCGACCTCTCAGCCTTCAGCCATGAGTCGGCGGTGTATGTGGCCACTGGTGGTGATCGGATTTCCTCGAGTCAGCTCAGGGAACTGCGCGAAAGCGTGCTCGATCTCGCTGTGCAAGCCGGCTTCCCCAACGACTCGGATCGCGCGCGCAACGCCGACTTCGACCTTCGGCTCGCCGCGCTGCTGCACGCCGAGATGGGCATGGTCCCCGCAGAAGCCGCCTCCCGGGATGTCTGGGCCTTCCTCTCTCTGGTGCTGCTCCCGGACGTCGCCTTCTGGCGGTACCCACAGCCACCCAGAGATCGTGTCCTCGGCACGGATCTGACCCGCCATGTCTTCGGCCGCCTGTGGTGGCGAGCCCAGCTCGTGCGTTCCTCGGAAGACCCTGACCCTTACAGCGCCTTGAAGATCCTCGGCGAGGCCGCATTCGACCAGATCTACGCGCGCCGTGCCGCTCTCGGTGGAAGCCCGCACATGGTCCGGGCCATCCTCCACGTCTGGAAGGATCTCGATCTTGCTGGGCTGAACGAGCGTGAGACCCTTCGCGACTTCCTCAAAAGGCTACTGCGGCTCGCCCCGTTCGTACTCTTCGACGGCGTCGAGAGTGACGCGCTCCACCAGGAATTGCATGCGGTCGCCCAAGAATCCATCGATGCCCAGCGGCCGAGTTCCCCGCCCGCTCCGGCCATGACCACACAAAATGATCAAGGGCTGCACCGAAGTGGCGACAGAAGCCGGCCCTCGATGAGCGTGTCGCCCCGACAAGAGCCGACTGCAGTCGAAGCCAGGGCAGCGGGTTCCCACAGTTCCAATCGGTTGCGCTCAGTCGAGGTCTGCGCCGGCGCCGGAGCTCAGGCTTTGGGACTCGAGCGCGCCGGGTTCGATCCGGTCATCCTCATCGACAGCAAGGCCGACGCCTGTTTCACGATCGATCTCAACAGGTCGGAGTGGAACGTCGTTTGCATGGATGTCATGGAATTCCAACCGATCATGTTTCCCGATGTTTTCGATGCCGATCTGGTGAGCGGCGGCCTCCCCAGAGTCAGATCCTCTGCCAGTATCGGGCGCACTGAAGATGCGGAGGAACGCAAGGTACTCAGGGCCGTGGTCGGGCTGGCGCGCGCCATCGGACCGAAGGCCGTGCTGCTGGAGAACGTCCCGGACCTGGTGGAAAGTTCCGACTTCGAACTCGATCGTTCCTGGATCGAGTCGGAGCTCGAAGGCGCCGGTTACCACTCGAGTTGGAAGGTTCTCAACGCCGCGGACTTCGGCGTGCCGCAGAACCGCAGAAGCGGGTTCTTGGTGGGCCTGCGGGACCCGTACTTCTCACGCTTCTCATGGCCTGTGCCGACAGATCAGCCTCCTCCTACAGTCGGCCAGGTACTCGGCCGCTCCATGTCCGCAAACGGTTGGCCCGGTGCGGAACGCTGGATCAAGGGCGCCGACCGCATCGCACCGCCTCTCGTCGGGGGTTCTGAACGACGCGGCGGGGCAGACCTCGGCCCGACCGGCAGCAAGAGGGCTTGGGCCACGCTCGGCGTGAACGGCAACAGCCTCGGCAACGAACCACCGGACGCGGACTTCCCCGCAGACGAGCACCCCAAGCTGACCCTCGACCAGGCTGCGGCGATCCAGTCGTTCCCTGCGGACTGGCAGTTCTCCGGCGGCAAGACATCGCGCTATCGCCAGATCGGTCATGCCATGCCTCCCCCTGTCGCCACCGCCGTCGGGCGTGCCATCGCGGCCGCCCTGCACGGCTAAGATCGCCTCATGCGCATGCCCGGTCCCCTTGAATCCGCCCCCATCACAGTTATTGATCTTTTTGCTGGATGCGGTGGCTTCACCCAGGGATTCCATGCGTTCCGCCCGGAGGGGGCCGAGGACAGCGGTCCCGTGTTTCACAGCATCGCCGCAGTGGAGCACGACGCCGCAGCCGCTGCCACATATGCCGTGAATTTCGGACAAGCCAGGCCAGACAAGGATATTCCGCCCGCCCGCGTCCACTTCGGCGACATCGAAGAGTGGGATCCCACACCCGAGGCGCTGCACGCGGACGTGGTGGTGGGCGGCCCTCCCTGTCAAGGCTTCTCGGCACTGAATCGCGAGAAGAAGGGCAGCGAAAGAAATCGTCTGTGGGAAGACTACGTTCGCATTGTGGCAAAGGTTCGCCCAAAGGTTTTTGTGATCGAGAATGTTGATCGATTTCTCAAATCAGACGAGTTCCAGAACCTGCTCAGCCAGGTGGACAAAGGCGGCCTGCTTGAGGACTACCTGCTCGTCGACCCTCCCGGCCACACACCGATGGACTCGCCAGAAAAGAAGAACAAGCGCTACCTCCTCAACGCCGCAGATTATGGAGCAGCTCAGGCGCGCCGGCGGGCCATCGTCATCGGTATACGGCGTGACGTGAGCGGACGCACGATGGCATATCCGAGTGCGACCCACGTGCGGCGGCCGAAGCGCGGTCCCGAATCCTCCGATCGACCGTTTGAAACCATCGATGCCGGTATCACGTACTGGCAGGCGGTGGACAACGTGTTCGACGAATCGTCACAACTTGCGCTGCGTGGCACCGAACTGCCGGACAGCAAGGACCATATCGTCGAGATCGATGCTGTAGTGCCAGGTGTTTTCTCGACCAAGGACCTGCACTTCGGCCGCAATCCAGAGCCGCTTTCAAGAGGTCGGTACCTTGCTATCCCCGAAGGCGGGAACCGGAAGGACCTTCAGGGAAAGTGGTACACGATTGACAGCGACGGCGGCATTCAAATCTTCGACTCCCCGAGCCCTGCAGGGGTGACGACCCCCGTCAAGTACCTCTCCACCACGAGCTGGGACAATCACAACACCGGCTCCGGTGACGTCATGGGAAGACTCCGCAAGGGCGAGCCTTCGGTGACCATTCGAACCGAGTTCTTCAAACCTGAGAAGGGCCGCTATCTTCACCCGACAGCCCCTCGCCCGATCACCCATTACGAAGCCGCACGGATTCAGGGCTTCCCTCTCGATTTCCGTTGGTGCGGCTCGAAAATCGATATCGCTCGACAGATCGGCAACGCTGTCCCCATCCCGCTCGGCACCGCTATCGCCTCGGCGATCCACTCCTTCTTGCGCGGCTGATCCAGGGAGAGGGTCCTGACGCCCTCAAACGTCGGCAGCTTAGGTAGATTTTTCACTCAGCCCAAAGACCGGCCCCAAAGGCATCCCGGAAGCGAGGCGCAAGCATGGCGAAGGTCCAGGTACCGACGGCGGTCGTCGCGGCAGGTGGGCTCGTTGGTGGGTACGCCACCGCCCGGTTCACCAAGAAGCGGCCCCTCGGTGGGGTCGTGCTTGCCGTCGCCGGGGCCGTCGCGGCCAAGGGGTGGCAGGAGCGGGCCGGGGGCACGGCCGCCGTCGCGCTCGGCGCCGCGTACGTCGCCGCCTTCGCCGGGTCGCATCCGCTCGCCAAGAAGGTGGGGGCCTGGCCCGCCGTGTTCGGGGTCGCCGGGGCGGTGGGGCTCGCCTCGTGGGCCGTGGCGGACCGGCGCCCGTAGCGGAAGCGGGCCAGCGGCGCCTACGCGCTGCTTCCGGCAGCCCCGCCCGCCCCCGGCCGGAACTGCCGCGCGAACCCCGCCACCGCGAGCACGGCGCCGCCACCTGCCACCACGAACACCACCCAGGCCAGCGGCCACAGCGACGCGTCCGGGGACTCATGGGTCAGGAACGACGCCAGGAGGAGCCCGGCCGGGGGTGCGGCCACCACCGGGAGGACCCAGTACAGGCGGTCGCGGTAGCCGAAGTAGGCCGCGAGGGCCAGGACCGTGACGACGACGCCGGTGATGCCCATGTCCGTGACGGGGGTCGTCTCGTTGATGTCGCCCGGTGAATCCGCGCGGTTGCGCAGGTCCCAGGGCAGGAACAGGAGGTACGTGGCGGCTGCCAGGCCCGCCCCGAGCAGGCGGACCGTCCCGCGCTCCAGGAGGGGGCGGGCGGGCAGGGGGCTCAGTGCGCTCATGTGTACGACGATGGCGTGCGGGCCGTGGGTGCCGCCTGAGTACGCGTACTCAAGTACCGTCCGGGCGAGCACAGTTCCCCGCGCGACGGCCCCCTCCATCGGAGCCCATCGGAACCCGCCGGAGCCCATCGGAACCCGCCGGGGCCCGGCAGAGCCCGCCGGGGTCCCGGTCGCACCCCGGCCCCGCCCCGGCCCCGCCCCGCCCCGCCATCAGCCCACGAACAGCCGCGACACCGAGTAGATCGCCAGGCCCGCGAGCGACCCCACCACCGTGCCGTTGATGCGGATGAACTGGAGGTCGCGGCCGATGTGCGCCTCGATCTTCTTCGAGGTGTGGTCCGCGTCCCAGCCGGCCACGGTGTCGGAGATGAGGGACGTGATCTCGTCGCGGTACGTCGTCACGACGTACACCGCGGCGCCCTCGACCCAGCCGTCGACCTTGTCCTGGAGCCGGGCGTCCCCCGCCATCCGCGCGCCGAGCGAAAGGAGGGCCGCCCGCACCCGCAGGCGCAGCTCGCTGCGCTCGTCCTCGGCGGCGGCCACGATCATCTGGCGGACCGCCGACCAGGCGGAGGCGATCAGGTCCTGCACCTCGCCGCGGGCGAGGACCTCGCGCTTGAGGTGCTCCACGCGCGCCCGGGTGTCCGAGTCGGACTGCAGGTCGGCGGCGAAGTCGGTGAGGAAGCGGTCGAGGGCGCCGCGCGCGGGGTGCTCGGGCATGTCACGCATCTCGGTGACGAAGCGGAGCAGCTCCCGGTAGACGCGCTCGCCGACCTTCTTGTCCACGAACCGGGGGGTCCAGCCGGGCGCGCCGCCCTGCACCGCGTCCATGACCTGGTCCGAGTGCGCGACCAGCCAGTCGTGGGCGCGGACGCACACCAGGTCGACGACCCGCTCGTGCCCGCCGTCCGCGACGACCTTCTCCAGCATCTTCCCCATGCCGGGCGCGATCTCCTGTGCGTCCGCACGGCGCGTGATGGCCTCGCCGACGACGGCCTGCACGTCCGAGTCGCGCAGCACGGTCAGGGCGCCGCGCAGCGCCGTGGCCAGCTCGGCCGTCACGCGGTCGGCGTGCTCCGGCTCGGCGAGCCAGGCGCCGAGGCGGCTGCCGATGCCCACGGCGCGCAGCCGCTGGCGTACGACGGTCTGGGAGAGGAAGTTCTCGCCCACGAAGTCGCCCAGGGACGCGCCCAGCTGGTCCTTCTTCTTGGGGATGATCGCGGTGTGCGGGATGGGGATGCCCAGCGGGTGGCGGAACAGGGCCGTGACCGCGAACCAGTCGGCGAGCGCGCCGACCATGCCCGCCTCCGCCGCGGCCGCGACGTAACCGGCCCAGGCGCCCGCGCCCTCGTGCTGCGCCCACTTCGCGAGGACGTACACGACCGCGACGAACAGGAGAAGGCCCGTCGCCGTGAGCTTCATCCGGCGCACGCCGCGCCGCTTCTCCTCGTCGGCGGCGCTGTAGGTGAAGCCGGCCGCGCCCGCGGCGCCCGCGTCCTGGGGCGGGCCGACGGCAGGGGCTTGCCGCCCCACGGCCTCTTCGACCCGGTCCGTGCCCTTCGTGCTTTCCATCGCTGCGCCCCGTCTCGCGTGGTTCCTCGTACGCATTGTCCCTTCGGGGACCTTCCGGGACCTCTCCGGAGAGAAACGCGGGTCCCCTCCAGACCTACTCCCGGAACGAACCACGAGTTCCCGGCGTCTGAGTGGGCGGAGGGGGCCGTGTCGGCTTCCCCGCGGCCCATGGCGCATCATGGGGTCATCACACCGGAGCCTCGGGCTCCCCCTGCCCGAGGAGAAAAAGGCCGCATGACCAAGCGTCACGGTTATGCACTGCTGGCCGCTTTGCTCGCGGTCACCGTGGTCGTCTCGGCCGCCATATACCTCGGCGCCACGGGCGCCGACGACGCCAAGGACGGGCTCGGCGCGAGCCCCCGCGCACCGCGCAACTCCGCGGCCCCGGCCTCGGCCGGCACCTGGGTCGGGACCTGGTCCGCGTCACCGGCGGGCGCCGAGCCCGGCACGGAGGCGAACGGCCTGGCGGGCCGCTCCGTGCGCAACGTGGTGCACACCAGCGTCGGCGGCGACAGCGCCCGCGTCACCCTCTCGAACCTGTACGGCGCGCAGCCGCTGACGATCACGCACGCCTCCCTCGCGGTGGCCGCCGCCGCCAACACCCCGGACGCGGCCCCCGGCACCCTGCGCCGCCTCACCTTCCGGGGCGAGACGTCCGTCGTCGTCCCGCCCGGCCGGCAGGTCGTCAGCGACGCGGCGCGGCTGCGCGTCCCGCACGACGCCGACCTGCTGGTCACCACGTACTCGCCGACGCCGTCGGGCCCGGTGACGTACCACCCGCACGCCCGCCAGATCTCGTACGTGGCCGACGGGGACCGGGCCGAGGACGCGACCGGGGCGGCGTACCACGAGCAGAGCCCGTACTGGCGGTACGTCTCCGCCGTGGACGTCCTCAGCAGCGACACCGACGGCACGGTCGTCGTCATCGGGGACTCCATCACCGACGGCATCACGTCCAGCATGGGCGCCAACCGCCGCTGGACCGACGTCCTCGCGGACCGGCTGCGCCAGGAGGCCGGCGCGCCGCGCTACAGCGTCGTGAACCAGGGCATCAGCGGCAACCGCGTCCTGTCCGACGGGCGCCCCGGCCGCTCGGCCGAGGCGCCCGCGGGCAACCCCAGCGGTCTGTCCCGCTTCGACCGCGACGTCCTCGGCCGCAGCGGCGCCAAGGCCGTCGTGATCGCCCTCGGCATCAACGACATCCTGCGCAACCCGCGGCAGACCGACGCCGGGCGCATCCTCGACGGGCTGCGGGAGCTGACCCGCCAGGCCCACACCCGCGGCCTGCGCGTCGTCGGCGCCACGCTCATGCCGTTCGGCGGCCACCGCGGCTACACCCCCGCCCTGGATGCGGTGCGGCGGTCCGTCAACGCCGAGATCCGCTCCGGCAGGGTCTTCGACGACTTCGTGGACTTCGACAAGGCCCTGCGCGACCCGTACGACCCCCGCAAGCTCCTCGGCCGCTACGACTCGGGCGACAGCCTCCACCCCAGCGACGCGGGCTTCCGCCGCATGGGCGAGGCCTTCGACCTGTCGGACCTGAAGGGGTCGGGCGCGGCCGAGCTCTGAGCCGGGCCGGGCGGGCGGGCGGCCCGAGGGTGATCGTCGCGCGAGGGGCGTATGTGTGTTAGAGTCGCAGCGTTGCAGTTGTGGTACCCATGAACCTATGTGCGCCTGACGGGAATGTTTCCTCGGGCGCATTATTTGTTTTTCCGGCATCTCCGGATGGGGCCCCTGTCTAGAAGGAGAATGTCATGGCACAGGGAACCGTGAAGTGGTTCAACTCGGAAAAGGGCTTCGGCTTCATCGAGCAGGACGGCGGCGGCCCCGACGTCTTCGCCCACTACTCGAACATCGCCACCCAGGGCTTCCGTGAGCTCCAGGAGGGCCAGCGCGTGTCCTTCGACGTCACGCAGGGCCAGAAGGGCCCGCAGGCGGAGAACATCGTCCCCGCCTAATCGCCGGACGCGTATCCGCTGGCCGGGGTCCGCACCGTCACGGTGCGGACCCCGGTTTGTGCTGTTTCCAGGAAGGCAAGTACCCGCATGTCCCGCAGGCCCCAGAAGCCGAACCGGCGCGCGTCGTCATCCAAGGCGTCCCCGTCGTCCCGGTCCTCCCGGTCGTCCAAGACGTCCGCGTCCCAGGCGCCGTCCGTGAAGGAATTCCGGCTGCCGGAGAACACGACACCCGCGCTTCCCGCCGTTGCGGACTTCGCTGACCTGGACATGCCCACGGGACTGCTGAAGACCCTGGCCGCACAGGGAGTGACCACCCCGTTCCCGATCCAGGCCGCCACGCTGCCGAACTCGATCGCCGGGCGCGACCTGCTCGGCCGCGGCCGCACCGGCTCCGGCAAGACGCTCGCCTTCGGCCTCGCGCTGCTCGCGCGCACGGCCGGCCTGCGCGCCGAGCCCAAGGCGCCCCTCGCCCTCGTCCTCGTCCCCACGCGTGAGCTCGCGCAGCAGGTCACGGACGCCCTGACCCCGTACGCGACCGCGGTGAACCTGCGCCTCGCCACCGTGGTCGGCGGGCTCTCCATCACCAAGCAGGCCGGCACGCTCCGGCGCGGCGCCGAGGTCCTCGTGGCCACCCCCGGCAGGCTCAACGACCTCGTGGAGCGCGGGGACTGCGTGCTCGGCGACGTCCGCGTCACCGTGCTCGACGAAGCCGACCAGATGACCGACATGGGCTTCCTGCCGCAGATCACCAAGCTGGTGGAGCGCGTGCGGCCCGGCGGTCAGCGGCTGCTCTTCTCGGCCACCCTGGACCACAACATCGACCGCCTGGTGCAGCGGTTCCTGACCGACCCCGTGGTGCACTCCGTGGACCCGTCCGCGGGCGCGGTGACCACCATGGAGCACCACGTGCTCCACGTCCAGGACGAGACCGACAAGAAGGCCGTCACCACGCGCATCGCCGCCCGTGACGGCCGGGTGATCCTCTTCCTCGACACCAAGCGGTCCGCCGACCGGCTCGCCAAGCGGCTCCTGGCCGTCGGCGTCCGCGCGGCCGCGCTGCACGGCGGCCGTTCCCAGCCGCAGCGCAACCGCACCCTGGAGCAGTTCAAGAACGGGCAGGTCACCGCCCTGGTGGCGACGAACGTCGCGGCCCGGGGCATACACGTCGACGATCTCGACCTGGTCGTGAACGTCGATCCCCCCGCCGACCACAAGGACTACCTCCACCGCGGCGGCCGCACGGCCCGCGCCGGTGACTCCGGCAGCGTGGTCACGCTGGTCCTGCCCGAGCAGAAGCGCGACGTCACCCGGCTCATGTCGGACGCGGGCATCCGCCCCCGTACGGCCCGCGTCACGTCGAGCGACGCGGAGCTGGCCGACATCACCGGCGCCCGCGAGCCCTCCGGCGTGGCCGTCACCATCGAGGTGCCCCAGCCGACGGCACCGGCGGCAGGACGCTCCGGCCGGACGTCCGGCTCCGAGCCGCGCAGGCGCTCCGGCCGCGGCCGCCGTGGCGGCGGCGGGGCCAAGGCCACGACGGGTACCGCGACCGGCACCGGCGGCACGACCGGCGGCCGGAGCACGGAGCGCCGGGCGAAGACCGGCGGGACGACGGCGGGCGCGGCCTCCGGCCGTGGTTCCGGCCGCAGGACCGCGGCCGGTGCGGGCGCCGGTACCGGTGCCGCCGCCGCAGGCAAGGCCACCCGCGGCTCCGGTCGGCGTACGACGGCCGACCGCGCCAAGGGCAGCGCCGGCGGCGGACGCCGCGGCTCCGGAGCCGCGTGACCGGCGCTCGGGCCCGAGGGCGCTGAACGAAGCTGAACGAAGCTCAACGAAGCGGAGAGGCCGCGTGCACCACGGTGTACGCGGCCTCTCCGCTGCCCGCCCCCGGGCCCGCACCGGCTCACAGCCCCGCGAACGCCTTCACCACCCGGCGCGCCTGGGCGAACAGCATGCCGACGTTCACGGACTTGCGGCACACGGCCACGGCCACGACGTCCTGGCTGTCGTTCATGCGGATGAACAGATGCGTCAAGTGCTCGCTGTTCACCAGGATTTCCTGGAAGTAGTGCTGATCGCCGCTGACGCCGCGGCGCTCCTTGAAGACGTCCTCGATCATCACCACGGTGCGGCCCTGGAAGAGGTCGAGGGTCGCCCCCGAGAGCAGGTCGAGGACCTCCGGCGGGTGGGAGTCCACCGTCTCGAACGACAGCAGCATGCCGGTGGCCATGTCGACGACCCCGCTGGCGACGCAGTCCGGTGTCTCCTCACGCAGCGCCTTCACCAGGGCCGCGCACTGGTCCGAGAAGTTCTGTGGCATCCGTTTGGCCGTCATGTCCTCACGCCCTGCCCGTCAGGATGGTGCCGATCCGCCGCAGGACGGGCTGGGACTCCCGGTGCAGCCGGTCGAGGTCGAGGCCCTCGTCGCCCAGGACGACGAAGAGGGCCTTGTCCCCGACCGCGTACACCGCAGCGCAGCCGCGGCTGCCGTACGACACCGTCCTGCGCAGCGTGCCCCTCTCGGTCGCGGAGACCATGCGCTGGGCCAGGCCCAGGCTGGCCGCGGCGAGCGCGGCGAGGCCCTCGGGATTGATCGCCTCGTCGGTGTCGGAGACGATGAGCAGTCCGTCGGCCGCCGCCACCGCCGTGTCCGTGACCCCCGCCAACTGCTCGCGCAGTCCTCTCATTTCCGTGGTCAATGCCTCGTGGTTCATTCCCTGCCCCCTCGCTCACGTGCTGCTGACCCATGGGTGTTCCGGTACGGGCTAGTCGCCGGAGTCCGCCGGACGGCCCCGGCCGCCCCATCGGAGCAACCCCTTCCAACTCGCCGCGGGCTCCGCCCCGGCGAGAGTTCCTGTCCTGCCGCTCGCGCCGGGGCTGCGGCGCGGCAGGGCGGAGGCCTCGTCGGCCTCGTCCGCCGCCGTGCCCGCGGTGCGCACGTCCCCGTCCGGTGGTCCGGCCCGCTCACCGGCCGCGCGGCGGGCGAGGGGCGGCGCCTGCGGGCCCGTCGCGCCGGGGCCGCCGACGGCGGCGCCCGTGCGGGCCCGCACCAGGAGGCCCTCGCCGAGCATCCGGGAGGCCTCCACGGTCACCGTGTAGACGCCGCGGCCCGCCATGAAGGCGATGTCGCGCGGGGTGCGGCGCCCGTCGGCGAGGAAGAGGATCTCCCGCCGCACGGCCGAGAGCCCGTCCGCCCGCGCCCCGGTGCCCGACGCCGGTACCAGCCGGTGCCGGTCGGGCAGGACCGCGGGCGACAGGGTGGTCAGCGCCGCGAGGCGGCGGGCGGCCTCCCGCAGCAGCGGGGCGGGCTCCTCGCCGTCGCCCGCGGCCGGGCCGGGTCCTGGCCCCGCGGCCGCCGTGGCGCATTCGGTGACCTCGCCCGCGAGCATCGCGAAGACCGCGTCCCGCAGCGCCATCACGCTGATGACCTGGAGTTCCGCGGCGCCGATGATGCCCCGCGCGACCAGCGCCGCACCGGGGCAGGCGGGGGCCGCGCCCCCGGCGAGGGCGTCGGTCCACTCCCGGTCGCTCAACCGCCCCGAGCGCAGCAGCAGTACCTCAAGCCCCGGGGCGCCGGGGCTGTCCGCCGCGACCACCCGCCCCCGGCTGAGGCGGAACACCCCGCCGGGCCTGCCGAGCACGCGCACGTCTCCGGTGACCTCGTCGTCCTCGCACCGGGCGAGGGTGCGGATCAGCAGCCCGTGCCCCACCGGGTCGAGGAGACCGCGAAGGTCCGACATCACTCCCCTTGCCTGCCGGGTTCGCCCGCCCGGCCCCGGTGCGCCCGGACGCGCTGCGACACGGGGCGCACAGAATTCACACTGATGCCCGAGACGGCATCGAGGGGGGCATGTCTACCAACCGGCGTGTGCCCTCCCGCGGCATTCGCACAATGTGACGGAATGTGGTCCGGCCCGCGGATCGGGAATCGCTTTCCTTTCGATCGAGCGACTGTTTACTTATGCTTCACCCATTCCGGGGAGACATTCGCTCATACGCCCGGAGTACCGCCGAAACACGTCAGGGAACGGACCCCGTACGGCACGGTCCTGTCGTTCTCAGGCAGCTTCCGATGGAATGCGCCAGGCCCTTCCGAAGATGTTGTGAAGGTGCATAACCTCCGCGTCACCGCAGCACGGCACGCAAGCCGCCGCGCCGCGAGGGGAGGGGAGCCCGGGTGTCCGGAATCGACGTGTGTCTGTACGAAGTCATGGCCCTGCCGGGTGCGCGGGGCGCCGCCCTCGTCGACTGGACGTGCGGTCTCGCGCTCGGCTCGGCGGGCGAACCGCCGCGCGGAGAGCCCGAGTCGGCGGCCGTCGAAGCGGCGGAGCTGGCCCGGCTCTCCGTGGAGTACGGCACCTTCCGGCCGCCGGACGACGAGGTGCCGCCGGGCCCCGGCGCGCACGGGGCCGTCGAGGACCTGATCGTCACCACCCGCACCGCCTACCACCTGCTGCGGTTCGTCGAGGCCGGCCACGAGAGCAGCGTGTTCCTGCATCTGTGGCTCGACCGCGACGCGGGGAACCTGGCCGTGGCGCGCCTGTGCCTCAAGGACGCCGCCCGACGACTGGTCCTGGAGTGAACGCGCCCGCGCCGCCGACGGTGCAGACGGCCCTGCCCACACGGTCCTCGACGCTGCTTCGCCTGGCCGCGGAGGGCGCCACCGGCGCGCTGCTGCGCGACACCGGGACGCTGTACCTCACCGAAGGCCTGGTCAGCCATGCCGAGAGCGCGTCGGCCCCCGGCGTCGACGTCCTGCTCGTCGCGGGCGGGCGGCTGCCCCGCGCGGTCTGGGACGAGGCGGCGGGCCGCGCGGGCCCCCGGCGGCAGGTCGGCGGCTATCTGGTCGCCGAGGGCCACCTCACCCCCGGGGAGCTGGAGATCTGCCTGCTGACCGCGCTGTACGACGCCGCGCTCTTCGCCCTGGCCCCGGGCGGCGGGCCCACCCGGTTCCGGCGCGGCGTCGGCCACGGCATCGGCACCGTGCGGCCCGTGCCCGCGGCGGCCGTGGAGCGGGAGGCGCGCCGCCGCAGACGGCTGCTCGACAGCGCCTGGCCGGGCCCGGCCATCGACACGGCGCCGCTGGTCCGGCGGGCGGTGCCGACCGGCGGGAGCGTGCCGCTGCGCCAGCGCGCGCTGCTCGACCTGGCCGACGGCCGCCGCACACCGGCCGATCTGTCGCGGCTGCTCGGCCGCCCGGTCTTCCACGTCCTGCTCGAAGTGCGCCGCCTGGCCGTCGCGGGCCTGATCGACCCGCCGCGCCCGGCGCCGCCGGGGCCCGACGTCCCCGACGTCCCCGACGTCCCGCTCCGGGACTCCCCCGTCGCCCGCTCGCTCGCGGCGCACGGCTCCGCTGCGGACGGCTTCGCCCCGCCCGACGTCGCCCTGCTCCGCCGGGTCCGCGATGCCCTGGAGTCCCTGTGATGCCCGCCGCCACGGGCCCCGGCGCCACGGGCCCGGGCGTGAGCGCTCCGTGAGGGGGCGGGCCGCATGGCGCCGCGCCTGGAGGAGGCAGCTGACGGCGGTGGAACCCGACGTGCTCGACGAACTCAGACGGCTGCGGGCCCGGATCCCGCAGCTGACCGGCGCCCTCGCGGCCGACACCGGCGGCCGCGTCCTGGCCCGGGACACCACCGACGAGGGGGCACAGCACCTCGCCGCCCTCACCGCGGACGCCCTCCAGGCGGCCCTGCGGCTCGCGGACGCCGCGGGCCAGGGACTCGCCGGGGAGCTCCTCGTCCAAGGCGAAGGAGGCTACGTCGCGGCGTACGCGGCGGGCCCCACCGCCGTCCTGACCCTCCTCGCGGAGCCGCGCGTCAATGTGGGCCGGCTCCACCTGGAGGGCCGCCGGTCCAGCGCCCGCATCGGCGAACTGCTCGACGGGGCGCTCGAACGACTGGAGAACTCCTGACCATGACTCCTCCCACAGCCCGCTCCACCAACAGACGAAAAGGAAGTGCGAGTCATATGTTCAACACCGAAACGGCTCTCAAAGAGGCGATGACCGCCATCGACGGCACCCTCGGTGTGGCCCTGGTCGACTACAGCAGCGGCATGGCCCTCGGCACCCTGGGCGGCAGCAAGGAACTCGACCTCACCGTGGCCGCGGCGGGCAACACCGACGTGGTCCGCGCCAAAGTGCGCACCATGGAAATGCTCGGCCTGAAGAGCGAGATCGAGGACGTGCTGATCACCCTCAGCGAGCAGTACCACCTGATCCGGCTGCTCAAGTCCCGCAACAACAGCGGCCTTTTCCTCTATCTGGCACTCGACAGGGACAAGGCGAACCTCGCGATGGCCCGGCACCAGCTCCGGCGCATCGAGGCGGAGCTGGACGTCTGACCGCGGCGGCGGACGGCGGGGGCGTGCGGGCTACTGCCCGTCCCCGCCGTGCGTGCCGTGGTGCCGGTCCTCCGTCCGGCGGTGGTGCTCCTCGGTCCGGCGGCGGTGGAGCTCGTGGCGCTCCTGGTGCCGCTCCTGATGCGCCAGGCGCCGGGCCTCCCGCTCCTCCAGGCGCTCCTGGCGGCGCTGCTCCTTCAGGCGCTGCCGCTCCGCCTTGCGGAGCTTGCGCTCGACGCCGACGCCGCCCATGAGGGCGAAGCCGGTGACGGTCACGCGCGGGGAGCCGGGCGTGCCCTCACCCGTGGCGTCGTCGCCGAAGCCGCCCATGATGCCGAAGCCCTTGACGGTGACGTTCAGTTCGGGCGGCACGGTGACCTGGATGCCGCCCATGACGGTGAAGCACCGGATGACGACCTCGCGCTCGGCGAAGCGGGCCTCGCGCAGGTCGATCTCGCCGCCGCCCCACATGGCGAACGAGGTGAAGACCCGGCCGACGGTCCAGCCGCCCTTGCGGTTGAAGCCGCTCCAGAAGGCGAAGGCGCCGCCGGAGGTGGGCTCGGCGCCCACGACCACGCGCTCCGACCAGTCGATCTCCGTGACGTCGCCGTCGGCGGGCCGCTTGACCAGGGAGGTCTTCGGGACGGCCGCGCCCGCGGCGGGCAGGTCCCGGGTGAGGGGCGCCAGGTCGCCGTACGTACGGGCCCGGTACACCGCGTCCACCCGCTCGTTGAACTCGTCCATGTCGAGGCGGCCCTCGGCCATGGCCTCGCGCAGGACCTCGGCGACGCGTTCGCGGTCGGCGTCGGAGGCGCGCAGCTCGGGGCTCGGCGAACCGGGGACGGCCGGGGGCGACGCGGGTGGCTGGGAAGACTCGGCGTCCGTCATACCCCGAAGCCTACGAGGTCCCCCGGTCGGCGTACATCTTGGCGATGACCGCCTCGATGTCCGGCTCGCGCACGGAGAGGTCGAGCAGCGGGTAGCGCGCGGCGACCGCGGCGACCAGCGGGGCCGCGGACGCGGCCGCGGGGAAGGCCAGCCACTGCCGCGGGCCCTCGGTGCGCACGACCCGCGCCGACTCGACCTCCAGGGGCGGCAGTTCGTGCTCCAGGTCCACGACCAGCATGCGCTCGCTCTGGCCCACCTCGTGGAGGCCGTCGAGCGGGCCGTCGTACATCAGGCGCCCGTGGTCGATGACCATGACGCGCTTGCACAGCTGCTCGATGTCGGTGAGGTCGTGCGTGGTGAGCAGGACCGTCGTGCCGGACTCGGCGTTCAGGTCGCGCAGGAAGCCGCGCACCTTCGCCTTGCTGACCACGTCGAGGCCGATGGTCGGCTCGTCCAGGTAGAGGACCTCCGGGTCGTGCAGGAGCGCGGCCGCGATGTCGCCGCGCATGCGCTGGCCGAGCGAGAGCTGCCGCACGGGGACGTCCAACAGGGCGCCCAGGTCCAGGAGTTCGACGCACCGGTCGAGGTTCTCGGCGTACCGGGCGTCCGGGATCCGGTACATGCGGTGCATCAGGCGGTACGAGTCGATGAGCGGCAGGTCCCACCACAGCGTGGTGCGCTGGCCGAAGACGACGCCGATGTGCCGGGCGAGCCGGGTGCGTTCGCGGGCCGGGTCGATGCCCGCGACCCGCAGCCGGCCGCCGCTGGGCGTGAGGATGCCGGTGAGCATCTTGATCGTGGTCGACTTGCCCGCGCCGTTCGGGCCGATGTAGCCGACCATCTCGCCGCGCGGCACCCGGAAGGTGATGCCGTCGACGGCCCGCACCTCGTGCCGTTCGCGGCGCAGGAAGCCGGTCTTCCTGCGGACGTCGAAGACCTTCTCGACGCCGTCGAGGGTGATGAACGCGTCGCTGTCCACGAAAGAGTCAGCTCCCTGTGCTGCGGTACGAGCGGAGTCCCGCGCGCCAGGCGAGGCCCGCGAGCGCGAGGCACGCGAGGGCCACGAGCGGCGGCGCGAAGGCGGCCCACTGCGGCAGGCCGAGCGGATAGGGGCGGCCGAGGACGTACAGGCCGGGCAGCCAGTTCACGAACGCGATCGGGACGACGAACGTGACCCCGCGCACCAGCTCGTCGGCGAAGACCGTCGGCGGGTACTGGAGCAGCGTGTTGCCGCCGTACGTGACGGAGTTCTGCACCTCGGAGGCGTCCTGGGCGACGAACTGGAAGGCCGCGCCGAGCACGAAGACCGCCGCGAAGATCCCGGCGCCGCTGATCAGCATCAGCGGGACGAGCAGGACCTTCAGGGGCGTCCAGGCGATGTCCACGCTCCAGAAGCCGTACGCGAGGACGAGCAGGCCCTGGACGATCCGGCCGACGCGGCGCAGCGCGAAGCGGTCGGCCGCGACCTGCGCGAGCACCGGCACGGGCCGGACCAGGAGGGTGTCGAGCGTGCCGTCCCTGACCCGGCTGCCGAGCCGCTCCATGGAGCCGAGGGCGAGGTCGGCCACGCCGAAGGCGGTGGACGCCGTCCCGTATAGGAAGGCGATCTCGCCGAGGCCGTAGCCGCCGAGCCGGTCCACCTGGGAGAACATCAGCAGGATCGCGACGAAGTCGAGAGCGGTGGCCGCGAGGTTCCCGAAGGCCGTCAGGGCGAAGGAGGCGCGGTACGCCATCGTGGAGCGGATCCACATGGCGGTGATCAGGCGGTAGGCGCGCACGCCCTCGCGGGTCCTGGCGAGAGGGCCCACCGGGGCGCCGAGGCCGCCGCGCTCCGTGCCCGCGCCGCCGGGCCCCCGCCCCCGCTCCCGCAGCCGCTCAGCCACCCTGGACCACCACCCGGCGGGTCGCCACGCCCTGGAGCAGCCGTCCCGCGGCGAGCAGCCCGGCCGCCCAGGCGGCCTGGAAGGCGTAGACCGCGAGCAGCCCGGCGCCCGTGTGCTTGCCGAGGAACACGTCCGCGGGCACCTGGATCAGCGCCGACCAGGGCAGGGCCCGGGCGATCTCGCCGAGGGCGCCCGGGAACACGTTCAGGGGCAGCAGCATGCCGGAGAAGAACGTGCCCGCGAGCCAGGCGATCTGGGCCATGCCCGCGCCGTCCAGGAGCCAGAAGGCGCTGAGCGCGACCAGGTAGCGCAGGGCGAAGCTGACGACGACGCCGAGCAGCACCGCGAGGAGCGTGGCGAGCCAGGTCAACGGATCTCTCGGCAGCGCGAGTTGGAAGGCGAGCGCCCCGAAGGTCATCGGCACCACTCCACGGCCCAGAAGGTGGAACGCGGCCCGGCCCAGATCGCTCGCGAGCCACCAGGTCTGGAGGTCGGCGGGCCGGTGCAGATCGGTGGCGACGTCGCCGGTGCGGATGCGCTCCATCAGCTCCGACTCGAAGCCTCCGCCCATCGCCGCGACGGTCATCAGGAGGGCCTGACCGAGCCAGACGTACGTGAGCGCCTGCGCCTGGTCGTATCCTCCTAGTCCGGGTCTCTCGTCCCAGAGGGCTTTGTAGGTGTAGGCCAGGATCACCCCGAACACGGTGTTGGTGAACACACCCGCCAGCGTCGCCATCCGGTATGTGGCGAATCTCCGGAAGTTTCCTCCGGCGACGGCCGCGTACAAGCGGAACCGTCCTGTTCTCACGCACATCCCTTTCAGAGAGCCTCGTCCCGCTTCCAGGCCGGGCGCCCGGACCGCGTGTCCGGACCGAAGCGCAGGAGCCTAATGTGAGCGGGGCCGTCCGTGCCAGGCAATTTCGCCGCGCGGCGCGTGCCTGGTCAGAAAGGCATGCGGAGACAGTGTGCAATGGGTCGTACGAGGCGTACGACGCGAACTGGGAGTTCCGCGAGACATGAGCAGCGACGAGCCGCAGCAGCAGCGTGGCCCCGGGCGCGGGCCCGCTGACGGGCCCGGGGAGCCCGCCGCCCCCGAGGACGGGCCTGCGGCCCCGCGCCAGGACGGCCCCGAGGGGGACCGCCGCCCCGCCGCCGAGCGCCGCCCGGGCGTCCCCGGCAAGGGTGACGGGGCCGCACGCCGGGGTGACCCCGGCGCGGCCCGCGGCCAGGGCGCGCCCGACCCCGCCACCCAGCAGATCCGGCCGATCACGGACCGCGAAGGGCCCGCCGCGCCGTCCCCCGGCAAGGGCGGCTCCGCGGCCCTGCGCAAGAACGGCTCCGGCGCGCCGCCCGAGGGCGGCCGGGGTGCCGCCGCGCACGATCCGGCGACCCAGCAGATCCGCCCCGTCCCGGCCGGCCCCAAGGGCGCCAAGGGCCCCAACGGTGCCAAGGGCGCCGCGGCGGCCAGCGCGGCCGGGGCCGGCCCCGCCACGACCCGGCTGCGGCCCGTGGGGCACGACGGTCCCGGTGCCCGGCACCAGGAGCCCGGGAACGGCAGGCCGCAGGGCTGGGCGCCCCGCGACCCCGACGAGGGCGGGGCGGGCGGCGGGGACGACGGCGGTGCGAACCCCGCCGGGCCCGTGGCGCCCGGCCAGCAGGGCAAGAAGGGCAAGAAGGCGAAGCGGCCCAAGCGCAAGGGCTGGCGGCGCCTCTTCCCGACGTGGCGGATGGTGCTCGGCGCCTTCATCCTGTTCATCCTGCTCGGCGTGGGCGCGTTCATGACGGGCTACTTCCTCGTGAACATCCCGCCGGCCAACGCCATGGCCACCAAGCAGAGCAACGTCTACCTGTACTCCGACGGCTCCGAGATCGCCCGCGACGGCAAGGTCAACCGCGAGAACGTGCCGCTCTCGAAGGTGCCCAAGAAGGTCCAGCACGCGGTCCTCGCCGCCGAGGACCGGGACTTCTACAGCGAGTCCGCCGTCGACCCGAAGGCGATGCTCCGCGCGGGCTGGAACACGCTCACCGGCAAGGGCAAGCAGTCCGGTTCGACGATCACCCAGCAGTACGTGAAGAACTACTACCTGGCGCAGGAGCAGACGGTCTCCCGCAAGGTGAAGGAGTTCTTCATCGCGATCAAGCTGGACCGCGAGGTGAGCAAGGACGAGATCCTCCAGGGCTATCTGAACACCAGCTACTTCGGCCGCAGCGCGTACGGCGTGCAGGCCGCGGCGCAGGCGTACTACGGCAAGGACGTGGAGGACCTGAGCGTCGGCCAGGGCGCGTACCTGGCGACCCTGGTGAACTCCCCCAACGCGTACGACGTGGCGACGCACCCGGAGAACAAGCCGCGTGCCGTCGGGCGCTGGAACTACGTCCTGGACGGCATGGTCAAGGAGGGCTGGCTCGACAAGGCCGAGCGGGACAAGGTCAAGTTCCCGATGCCGGAGCAGGCGAAGGGCGCGCCGGGCCTGTCCGGCCAGCGCGGCTACGTCGTGAAGGCCGTCGAGGACTATCTGATCGAGAACCGGATCGTCGACGAGGACGCCCTCAGCAAGGGCGGCTACCGCATCACCACCACGCTCCAGAAGCCCAAGCAGGACGCCTTCGTCAAGGCCGTCGACGAGCAGGTGATGTCGAAGGTCGACAAGAAGGCCCGCAAGATCGACAAGAACGTACGCGTGGGCGGGGCCTCGGTGGACCCGAAGACCGGCGAGGTCGTCGCGATGTACGGCGGCATCGACTACACCAAGCAGTTCGTGAACAACGCGACCCGGCGCGACTACCAGGTCGGCTCGACCTTCAAGCCGTTCGTGTTCACCTCCGCGGTGGAGAACGGCTCGACCACCCAGTCCGGCGCCCAGATCACGCCGAACACGCTGTACGACGGCAACAACCGCCGTCCGGTGCAGGGCTGGAGCGGCGGCTCGTACGCGCCCGCGAACGAGGACGACGTCAACTACGGCGACATCAGCGTGCGCGAGGCCACGGACAAGTCCGTGAACTCGGTGTACGCGCAGATGGCCGTCGACGTCGGCTCGGACAAGGTCAAGGAGACCGCGGTCGCGCTCGGCGTCCCGGCGAAGACGCCGGACCTGACCGCGTCCCCGTCGATCGCGCTCGGCCCGTCCACGGCGTCCGTCCTGGACATGACCGAGGCGTACGCGACGCTCGCCAACCACGGCAAGCACGGCACGTACACGCTCGTCGAGAAGATCAGCAAGGACGGCCAGGACATCGCGCTTCCGCAGCGGAAGACGTCGACGGCGGTGAGCCGTGAGGCCGCCGACACGACGACGTCGATCCTGCAGAGCGTGGTGCAGTCCGGCACGGGCCGCGAGGCGCTGAACGCGGGCCGTCCGGCGGCGGGCAAGACCGGTACGGCGGAGAACGACAAGGCGGCCTGGTTCGCGGGCTACACCCCCGACCTCGCCACCGTGGTCGCGGTGATGGGCCAGGACCCGGTCACCGCCGCGCAGACGCCGCTGTACGGGGCGCTCGGCGAGACCCGCATCAACGGCGGCGGCTACCCGGCGAAGGTGTGGGCGCAGTTCACCAAGGACGCCCTGGAGGGCAAGCCCGCCAAGGAGTTCGAGCTCCAGCTGGAGCCGGGCTCAGAGGAACCGGTCGCGCCGGATCCCGCGCAGTCGGCCCAGGATCCCGACGAGGGCGACGACACCGGCGGCGCGACGGGCGGCGGTGACGACGGCGGCCAGACCGACGGCGGCACCACGGACGGCGGCCAGGACGGCGGCCAGAACCAGGGCGGTCAGAACGGCGGCCAGCAGGGCGGCCAGAACGGCGGCGACCAAGGCGGCCAGCAGGGCGGTCAGAACGGCGGCGACCAGGGCGGCCAGGACGGCGGTCAGCAGGGCGGCGCGGACGGCGGCGCGGCGGACGGCGGCGGTGCCGCGGACGGCGGTGGTGACCAGGGCGGGGCCGCCCAGGGGGCCCTCGGCGGGCTCACCGTAGGACCGAGCGGGCGGGCCCGCGCCGACTGACGGTGCCGGTGCGCGGGGGCTGAGCGCCCCCGCGGCGGAGGCCGCTCGGGGGCGCCCCCGGTGGGGCTCAGTGACCGCTGGTCGCCTTGAGCCCCACGACGGCCACGAGCAGCAGGCACACGAAGAAGATCCGGGCCGCGGTGGTGGGTTCGCCGAGGGCGACCATGCCGACCACCGCGGCGCCCGCGGCGCCGATGCCGACCCACACGCCGTAGGCCGTGCCGATGGGGAGCGTCTTGGCCGCGTACGACAGCAGGACCATGCTCGCGACGATGCCCGCGCCGGTGAACACGCTCGGCCACAGGCGGGTGAACCCCTCGGTGAACTTCATGCCGATCGACCAGCCGACTTCGAGCAGACCGGCGACGATGAGCAGGACCCAGGCCATGACGGCACCTCCGAGAACGAGACTTCAGGGGGTGCGTCGTCTTTGCGGGGCCCGGTACGGCGCGTCTCGTCGGGGTGTCTCCACGGTAGCAAAGGGCAGACGAAAGGGCTGGTGACACTGGTCACCAGCCCTGGACACCCGCTACAGCTCCTGCGGGACCGCTACAGGTAGAGCCCCGTGGAGTCCTCCGAGCCCTCGAAGCGGTCCGCGGCCACCGCGTGCAGGTCGCGCTCGCGCATCAGCACGTACGCGGTGCCCCGCACCTCGACCTCGGCCCGGTCCTCCGGGTCGTAGAGCACCCGGTCGCCCGGTTCCACCGTGCGCACGTTCTGCCCGACGGCGACCACTTCCGCCCAGGCCAGACGGCGGCCGACGGCCGCGGTCGCCGGGATCAGGATGCCGCCGCCGGAGCGCCGCTCGCCCTCGGCGGTGTCCTGGCGCACGAGCACGCGGTCGTGCAGCATCCGGATCGGCAGCTTGTCGTCGTGGGTGCTTGATTCAGGTGTCTTGGCGCTCACGCCCCGAACCTACCTGCCCGCACGCGCCCTGTACGCCCCCGGGTCAGTCCTTGCGACGCCGGGAGCCGACGGCGACGAGCCCCACGAGGCCCACGACCACCAGGGCCACCGGCACGATCCGCTCCAGGCGCGGCTGGCCCTCCGGCGAGACGAGCTGGGCGCGCACGTCGGAGACGAAGCGGTTCGCCCCCACGTAGGCCCGGCCGAGGGTGTTGTCCACGCTGGCCGCGACCTTCGCCTTGGCGTCGCCGACGATCGTCTTCGGGTGGACCCGCACCCCGATCTCGTCGAGGGTCTCGGCGAGCTGCTCGCGCCGGCGCTTGATGTCCGCCTCGATCTGCGCAGGGGTCCTGGCATCCGCATCCGACACCGGGCTGCCTCCGTGGGGTGTGTACTTGTACTCGGACCTCCACAGTCTGTCAGCTTCGCCCGCACCGCACCCCACGGCACCCCTATTACGCTCGTCTCCGTCACCACAGCTTGGTGCGTACGCGCACCGTGAGGAGCCCAAGAATGAGCGAGCGACTGCAGCCCGGCGACACCGCCCCCGCCTTCTCCCTGCCCGACGCCGACGGCAAGCAGGTTTCCCTCGCGGACCACAAGGGCCGCAAGGTGATCGTGTACTTCTACCCGGCCGCCCTGACCCCCGGCTGCACCAAGCAGGCCTGCGACTTCACGGACAACCTGGACGCCCTCGCGGCCGCGGGCTACGACGTCATCGGCGTGTCCCCGGACAAGCCGGAGAAGCTCGCGAAGTTCCGCGAGAAGGAGAACCTGAAGGTCACGCTGGTCGGCGACCCGGCCAAGGAGACCCTGGAGGCGTACGGCGCCTTCGGCGAGAAGAAGCTGTACGGCAAGACGGTGACGGGCGTGATCCGCTCGACCGTCGTCGTGGACGAGGACGGCAAGGTCGAGCACGCGTTCTACAACGTGAAGGCCACCGGCCACGTAGCCAAGATCATCCGCGACCTCGGCATCTGATCCCCTTGACGCCTCGGCCGTCCGTGACTGTCCGATAGTCGGTTCGCTACTCCGTACGAGACCACGAACGCGTGGCCGGAAACGGAGGGGACCCGATGGGGACGAGCCCGTACACACGGGAACGGCTGGCCGAGGCGGCGGCGTCTTCGCGGACGCTGTCGGAGGCGCTGGGGAAGCTGGGGGTGGATCCGAAGGGGCCGTCGCGCCCGTACATCCGCCGGCGGATGAAGAAGCTGGGCGTGGATACGTCGCACTTCGTGCGGGAGAACGGGGCGCGATGGACGCGGGAGATACTGGAGCCTGCGGTGGCGGCGTCGAAGAGCGTGAACGACGTACTGCGGTATCTGGGCATCGGAATCGTGGGCGGCTATCACACCCACATCAGCCGCCGCATCACGGCGTACGGAATCGACACATCGCACTTCGTCGGACAGAAACGAACCGAGGCGATGCGGGACAACCGCAGAAGGCGGACGCCCTCGGAGATCCTGGTCGTGGATGCCTCCAGACGCGTGCCCAACACTCGACTCAAGCGGGCCATGGCAGAGCTCGGCGTTGTCAAGCAGTGCAGCCTGTGCGGAACCGGGCCTGAGTGGCTTGGCGAACCGCTGCCACTTGAGGTCGACCACATCGACGGCGACTGGCGCGACAATCGGATCGAGAACCTACGGCTGCTCTGCCCCAATTGCCACTCCACCACGGACACTTACCGGGGGCGCGGCAAGAGGCAGCTGCCATGAAGAAGGAGCCGCTGGTCCGCTATACGCGAGAGCTGCTGACGAAGGCGGCCGAGAACTGCTCGTCCATCGAAGAGGTCATCGCGTTCTTGGGAACGCGTCCCTACCGGAGCCTTCACCGCCACCTGTTCAAGCGGTTCGACCACTTCGGCATCGACGTAACACACCTCCGCCGCTGCGAGCGCCGCACCAGGCTGCGCACACGGCCTGAGGCAGCCGCTCTGCGTAAAGCCGTGGCGGAGTCCGAGTCTCTCGCCGGGACACTCCGGTTCCTGGAGCGGCCGAACAACTCGGCGCAGCGGAGCATGTTGCGCGACTGGATCGCCGAGGAACGCATAGACGCATCCCATTTCCTCGGCCAGGCGCACCAACGGGGCAAGCCCGGTACCACCCCGAGGAAAACCGCTGAGGCCATCCTGGTCAAACACGACGGCCGCCGCCGATCCCAGAGCTCTCTACTCCGGCGAGCCCTGCGCGAGGTCGGCGCCCCCGGGTGCTGCGACCAGTGCGGGACCCCACCCGAGTGGAACGGCAAACCCATGACCCTGGAGGTCGACCACATCAACGGGGACTGGAGCGACGACCGGCGGGAGAATCTACGGCTGCTTTGCCCCAACTGTCACGCGATTACCAGTACCTGGTGCAGAGGAGGTCAGCGACCACGCGCCAACAGGTGACCGGTACCATGGCGGGCACCAGCGGCGGTGGCGCAACGGCGACGCAGCAGACTTAGGATCTGTGGCCCTTGATCGGGCTTGAGGGTTCGAATCCCTTCCGCCGCACACAAATGGCCTGCGAATCGAAGCATCGACTCGCAGGCCACTCCATGCGCACCAGCCGTCAGCCCAGCAGTTCCCGCACCACCGGCACGAGGGCCCGGAACGCCTCGCCGCGGTGGCTGATCGCGTTCTTCTCGTCGGGGGTCAGCTCGGCGCAGGTCCGGGTGTCGCCCTCGGGCTGCAGGACCGGGTCGTAGCCGAAGCCGTTGGTGCCCGCGGGGGCGTGGCGCAGGGTGCCGCGCAGCCGGCCCTCGACGACGCGCTCGGTGCCGTCGGGCAGGGCGAGCGCCGCGGCGCAGGCGAAGTGGGCGCCGCGGTGGGCCTCGTCGATGTCGCCGAGCTGGGCGAGCAGCAGGTCGAGGTTGGCCTTGTCGTCGCCGTGGCGGCCGGCCCAGCGCGCGGAGAAGATGCCGGGCGCCCCGCCGAGCACGTCGACGCAGAGCCCGGAGTCGTCGGCGACGGCGGGCAGACCGGTGGCCCGCGCCAGGGCGTGCGCCTTGAGCAGGGCGTTCTCGGCGAAGGTGACCCCGGTCTCCTTGACGTCGGGGATCTCGGGGTAGGCGTCCGCGCCGACGAGTTCGTGGTCGAGGCCCGCGGCGGCGAGGATCGCCCTGAGCTCGGTGACCTTGTGGGCGTTGCGGGTGGCGAGGATGAGACGGGTCATGCGACCAGTATCCGTCCCGTCACCGGGACCCGGTCGCACGGCCGACCGGCGCCCCCGCCGCCCCGCCGCGTCAGTTCGTGCAGGCCTTGGTGACCTTGCCCGCGGCGTTCGCCATCGGGCGGAGGTCGGGCGTCTTGTCGCCGTTGTCGACGGCCTTCTCGACGTTGTCGACGGCCTTCTGCATCTCGTCGACGGCTTCGCTGATGTCCTCGTCGTCCTCGTGGTCCCTGCGGATGTCGTCGAGGTCGCCCCTGATCTTGTCGAAGCGCTTCTCGGACTTCCGGTCCGGGTAGAGGACGGCGTCCTGGGCGGCCTGCCGCAGGGCGTCGGCGCCGTCCGAGACGGCGTCGGCCGCCTTGACGCAGTCCACCGCGTCCTTCGGGTCGCAGGCGACGAGGCCGAGCGTCGCCGGAACGGCGATCAGAGCGGTGGTTATGGCGACGGTGACACGGCGGTGGCGCACGGCCATGGATGGTTCCCTCCCGTTATGCGGTGTGCGAGCGTGCGGTCGTACCCGCACGCTCCACCTCATAGAACGCCCGTGGTCGGCGGGACGGTTGCTCGCCGGGAGGCGAACCCCTTTACATCGACGGCTACTTGGCCGAATCCAGTGCCTGGAGCTGGAGCGCGGTCAGCTCCGCGCAGCCGCCTACGGCGAGGTCGAGCAGCGCGTTCAGCTCGTCGCGCGCGAACGGCTCGGCCTCCGCGGTGCCCTGCACCTCTACGAACCGGCCATCGCCGGTGCACACCACGTTCATGTCGGTGTCGGCCTTGACGTCCTCCTCGTAGGCGAGGTCGAGCAGCGGCACGCCGCCGACGATGCCGACGGACACGGCGCTGACCGTGCCGGTGAGCGGCTTGCGGCCGGGCTTGATGAGCTTCTTGCCCTGCGCCCAGGTGACGGCGTCGGCGAGTGCGACGTACGCGCCGGTGATGGCGGCGGTGCGGGTGCCGCCGTCGGCCTGGAGGACGTCGCAGTCGAGGACGATGGTGTTCTCGCCGAGCGCCTTGTAGTCGATGACGGCGCGCAGCGAGCGGCCGATGAGGCGGGAGATCTCGTGCGTGCGGCCGCCGATCTTGCCGCGCACGGACTCGCGGTCGCCGCGGGTGTTGGTGGAGCGCGGCAGCATCGAGTACTCGGCGGTGACCCACCCCTCGCCGCTGCCCTTGCGCCAGCGGGGCACGCCCTCCGTGACGGAGGCCGTGCAGAAGACCTTGGTGTCGCCGAAGGAGACGAGGACGGAGCCCTCGGCGTGCTTGCTCCACCCCCGCTCGATGGAAACGGGACGAAGCTGTTCGGGGGTACGACCGTCGAATCGAGACATGCGGTGAGCCTATCCGGCGCCGGGGCCCCGTTTATCGGCCTGCGGCCTCGTCCTCAATCGCCGGACGGGCTCGGAGATCCAGCCCGTCCCGCGATGGAGGACGAGCCGCGAAGCGGCGATCGACGGCGCCCCGCGCCAGCATGAAGGCCCCGTTCCGGTCAGGGGGAACGGGGCCTTCACGGGACCGGCAGCGCCCGGTCTCACATCATGTCTTCGATCTCCGCCGCGATCGGGTCCGCGTCCGTGCCGATGACGACCTGGATCGCCGTGCCCATCTTCACGACACCGTGCGCGCCCGCGGCCTTCAGGGCCGCCTCGTCGACCAGGCCCGCGTCGTTGACCTCCGTGCGGAGACGGGTGATGCAGCCCTCGACCTCTTCGATGTTGTCGATGCCGCCGAGCCCGGCAACGATCTTCTCAGCCTTGCTGGCCATTGCTTACTCCCTGCTGTGAAAGGACGCGGCCACGACACCGTAGGTCCGCTTTGTCACGGTAACGCACGGTTGGCCCATCTTCGCGGGCGGTCACGGCAGCCGCACTCCATCATGACGATCAAGGTGTCGTCCCTGACCAGGGGGCCACCGCACACCCGCCCGCAACTGGTCTACACCAGTTTTCAACGACCGCCAAACTGGCCGGTTCCAGGAGGAACGCCGATGAGTTCGGACGCCGCCGCGGTACCGCAGAAGAAGTGGTGGAACGGCCTGTTCCAGGGCCTGCAGAAAATGGGCCGCAGCCTCCAGCTGCCCATCGCCGTGCTGCCCGCCGCAGGCATCCTGAACCGGCTCGGCCAGCCGGACGTCTTCGGCGACGACGGCCTGGGCTGGACGAACGTGGCCAAGGTGTTCGCGGCCGCGGGCGGCGCCCTGCTCGACTCCTCGCTCGGCCTGCCGCTCCTCTTCTGCATCGGCGTGGCGATCGGCATGGCGAAGAAGGCGGACGGCTCCACCGCGCTCGCCGCCGTCGCGGGCTTCCTCGTCTACTACGCGGTGCTCCGCGCCTTCCCCGACGACTGCCCCGCGGGGGCCGACTTCGCGGGCGCGGGCATGTGGAGCGGCGTGTGCGTCGCCGAGGACGGCACATCGGCGCAGGCCGCGTACCAGAATCCAGGGGTCTTCGGCGGCATCGTGATGGGCCTGCTCGCGGCCTGGTTCTGGCAGCGCTACCACCGGGTGCGCCTGGTGGACTGGCTGGGCTTCTTCAACGGCCGCCGCCTGGTGCCGATCATCATGGCCTTCATCGGCCTGGTCTTCGCGGGCCTGTGCGTCTGGGTCTGGCCGCCCATCGGCGACGGGCTCACCAGCTTCTCCAAGTGGCTGGTGGACCTCGGCTGGCTGGGCTCGGGCATCTTCGGCGTGGCCAACCGCGCGCTGCTCACGATCGGCCTGCACCAGTTCCTGAACACCTTCGTCTGGTTCCAGTTCGGCGACTACACCAAGCACGACGGCACCGTGGTGCACGGCGACATCAACCGCTTCCTCGCAGGGGACCCGACGGCGGGCCAGTTCACCTCGGGCTTCTTCCCGATCATGATGTTCGCGCTGCCCGCCGCCGCGCTCGCCATCACGCACGCGGCCCGCCCCGAGCGCCGCAAGGTCGTCGGCGGCATGATGCTCTCGGTCGGCCTGACCTCCTTCGTCACCGGCATCACCGAGCCGATCGAGTACTCCTTCCTCTTCATCGCCCCGCTCCTGTACGCGATCCACGCGGTGCTCACCGGTGTCTCGATGGCGGTGACGTGGGCGCTCGGCGTGAAGGACGGCTTCAGCTTCTCGGCGGGTCTCATCGACTACGTCATCAACTGGAGCCTGGCCACCAAACCGTGGTTGATCATCCCGATCGGGCTCGCCTTCGCGGTCGTCTACTACGCTTTGTTCCGCTTCGTCATCCACAAGTTCGACCTGCCCACTCCGGGCCGCGAACCGGAAGAAGAGGCAAAGGCGTTGGACGCAGAACAGACCAAGGCGTAGAGCTCAAGCGGAACCCCGAACTGAGCCTCCGAAAAGGCCCTGAGACCCTGTGGTCCCGGGGCCTTTCGCCATGCTTGTGACGGTATGGCCCACCCCACAGGAATCGCGGGTTCCTTATGCCGCCTTGACCGTGTTACAACAGGTCTACACCACTGAGTGGTGTAGACCACCTGGATGCTGTCGCACCCCCCGAACTGTCCCCTGACAGCACCCGCACATGGAGGAAGTCATGAGTACGGCCACCGCCAAGGCGGCGCCCGCGAAGAAGCGGGGCGCCGGCCTCTTGCAGGGTCTGCAGAAGGTCGGCCGCAGCCTGCAGCTGCCCATCGCCGTGCTGCCCGCCGCGGGCATCCTGCTCCGCCTCGGCCAGCCGGACGTGTTCGGCGCGGACGGCCTGGGCTGGGGCAAGGTCGCCACGGTCTTCGCCACCGCCGGTGACGCCGTCTTCGCGAACATGCCGCTGCTGTTCTGCATCGGTGTCGCGATCGGCTTCGCGAAGAAGGCGGACGGCTCGACCGCGCTCGCCGCGCTCGTCGGCTTCCTGGTCTACAAGAACGTCCTGACCGCGTTCCCGGTCACCGAGGCGAAGATCACCAAGGGTGCGGACGTCGCCGCGACGTACAACGACCCCAAGGTCTTCGGCGGCATCATCATGGGCCTGATCTCCGCCGTGGTCTGGCAGAGGTTCCACCGCACCAAGCTGGTGGACTGGCTCGGATTCTTCAACGGCCGCCGTCTGGTCCCGATCCTGATGGCCTTCATCGGCACCGCCCTGGGTGTCGTCTTCGGCCTCGCCTGGGGCCCGGTCGGTGACGCGATCACCAGCTTCGGCGAGTGGATGACCGACCTCGGCTCGGTCGGCGCGGGCATCTTCGGCGTGGTCAACCGCGCGCTCCTGCCGGTCGGCATGCACCAGTTCGTGAACACCGTCGCCTGGCAGGAGATCGGCTCCTTCACCGACTCCGCGGGCGCCGTCTGGCACGGCGACATCCAGCGCTTCATGCACGGCGACCCGACCGCGGGCCAGTTCATGTCCGGCTTCTTCCCGATCATGATGTTCGCGCTGCCCGCCGTCGCGCTCGCCATCACGCACACCGCGCGCCCCGAGCGCCGCAAGGTCGTCGGCGGCATGATGATGTCCCTCGCGCTCACCTCGTTCGTCACCGGCATCACCGAGCCGATCGAGTTCGCGTTCATGTTCATCGCCCCGGCCCTGTACGTGATCCACGCGCTGCTCACGGCCGTCGCCATGACGGTCACCTGGGCGCTCGGCGTGCACCACGGCTTCACCTTCTCCGCCGGTGCCATCGACTACGTCCTGAACTGGAAGTTCGCCGACAAGCCCTGGCTGATCATCCCGATCGGCCTCGTCTTCGCGGCCGTCTACTACGTGGTCTTCCGCTTCGCGATCGTCAAGTTCAACATCCCCACCCCGGGCCGTGAGCCCGAGGAGGAGATCGAGGACCTGACGAAGGCGTAGCCGCTCGGACAGCGCGAAGGCCCCGGAACCGCTTGGGTTCCGGGGCCTTCGTCGTGGTGCCGGAGCGGGCTGCCGCGGGGGCGTATCGATACAGCGCCTCAGACCTGGTACGACGCTCCGGGCGCGGCCAGCTCCGTCGGACCTTCGAACACGGCGCGGGCGTCCGCGAGGTTCACCGCGGGGTCCGTCCACGGCGGGATGTGGGTGAGGACCAGGCGGCCGACGCCCGCGCGCCGGGCGGACTCGCCCGCCTCGCGGCCGTTGAGGTGCAGGTCCGGGATGTTCTCCTTGCCGTGCGTGAACGCGGCCTCGCACAGGAAGAGGTCGGTGCCGGTGGCGAGTTCGTCGAGCGCCTCGCAGGGGCCCGTGTCGCCGGAGTACGTGAGCGACCTGCCGCCGTGCTCGACGCGCACGCCGTACGCCTCGACCGGATGGCAGACCTTCTCGGTGCGCACCGAGAACGGGCCGATGTCGAAGGCGCCCGGCTTGACCGTGTGGAAGTCGAAGACCTCGCTCATCGACGACGCGGAGGGCGTGTCGGCGTACGCCGTGGTCAGGCGCTGCTCGGTGCCCTCGGGGCCGTACACCGGGATGGGCGCGCAGCGGCCGCCCTCGTGCCGGTAGTAGCGGGCCACGAAGTACGCGCACATGTCGATGCAGTGGTCGGCGTGCAGATGGCTGAGGAAGATCGCGTCGAGGTCGTACAGACCGATGTGGCGCTGCAGCTCGCCCAGGGCGCCATTGCCCATGTCGAGCAGCAACCGGAAGCCGTCGGCCTCGACGAGGTAGCTCGAGCAGGCCGAGTCCGCGGACGGAAACGACCCCGAGCAGCCGACGACGGTGAGCTTCATATAGCTGGAACCTCCGCGCTGGCGGTCGGGGGAATTCGGGGGCGTGCGGTCCGACGAGCGTAAGGCGCGAAACGGCACCTCGCTCCTCCGTCGTGGGCCGTTGTGGGCGAACTCACCTGGGCTGTCACCGGTTCGGGGGGCCGGGCGGGGGTGGGG
>NZ_JOJM01000073.1 GCF_000720325.1 Streptomyces sp. NRRL B-1347 | reverse complement strand
GTCTTCGAGCGCCTCGTCCGTGCGGCCCGCCACCGGGGAGCCGATCGGCACGTCGTCACCCGCACCCAGACGGGCGAGCAGCGCGGCGAGCGCCGCCTGCACCACCATGAAGGTGCTTGCCCCGCTCGCGCGCGCGAGGTCCAGCAGGCGCGCGTGCGCTGCGGCGTCCACCGCGAAGGGCACGGTGTCGGCGGCGTGGCTGGGGCGAGGGGGGCGGGGGCGGTCGACGGGGAGGGGCAGCTCCTCCGGCAGGCCCGCCAATGCCTCCTGCCAGTGGGCGACTTGGCGTGCGATGACGCTCTCCGGGTCGCTCTCGTCGCCGAGCAGCTCCTGCTGCCACAGCGCGTAGTCCGCGTACTGCACGGGCAGCGGCTCCCAGCCGGGCATCCGGCCCTCGGCACGCGCCGCGTACGCCACCGACACATCACGGGCCAGCGGCGCGAGCGACCAGCCGTCGCCCGCCACGTGGTGCAGGACGAGGATCAGGACGTGGCATTCCGGTCCTGTCGCGCAGAGGCGGGCGTAGACGGGAAGGCCGGTGGCGAGGTCGAAGCGGTGGCGGGCCGCTTCGGCGAGGTCCGCCGCCAGGTCGTCCTCGGTGCACTCGCGCACGTCGAAGGGCACGGTCGCGCGGTCCGGGGGCAGGATCACCTGGTGCGGTTCGCCGTCGCTCTCGGCGAAGACGGTGCGCAGGCTCTCGTGGCGTTCGACGACGTCGGCGAGGGCGGCGCGCAGGGCCTCCCGGTCGAGGCGGCCCGTCAGGCGCAGGGCGAAGGGCATGTTGTAGGCGTCGCCGCCGGACTCCAGGCGGTCGAGGAACCACAGGCGGCGCTGGCCGACCGAGAGCGGGAGGCGCTCGGGGCGCGGGGTCACGGCGCGTACCGCGGGGCGGGTGCCAGTGGCGGCCTGCCGTACGTGGGCGGCGAGCCCCGCGACCGTCGGGGCGTCGAAGACGGCGCGCAGCGGCAGTTCGACGTCGAGGGCGGAGCGGACGCGGGCGATCAGACGGGTCGCGAGCAGCGAGTGGCCGCCGAGCGCGAAGAAGTCGTCGTCGGCGCCGACGGCCGCGGCGCCGAGGAGGTCCGCGAAGATGCCGCAGAGGACTTCCTCGGTGGCGTTGGCCGGGGCGCGGCCCGTGCTCGCCGAGGTGAACTCGGGGGCGGGCAGCGCCTTGCGGTCCAGCTTGCCGCTCGGGGTCAGGGGGACGGCGTCGAGGGCGATGACGGCCGAGGGGACCATGTAGTCGGGGAGCGCGGTGGCCGCGTGGGCGCGCAGCGCCGCCTCGTCGCCGGGGGCGTCCCCGTGGACGTACGCGACGAGGAGTTCGTCGCCCGCGGCGCGCTCGTGGACGACGACGGTCGCCCAGGACACGCCGGGCGCGGCGGCGAGCACGGCGGCGATCTCGTCGAGTTCGACGCGCAGGCCGCGCAGTTTGACCTGGTGGTCGGCGCGGCCGACGAAGACGAGCCGGCCGTGGCGGTTCCAGCGGACGAGGTCGCCGGTGCGGTACAGGCGCGCGCCGTCCGCGAAGGGGCTGGCCACGAAGCGCTCGGCGGTCAGTCCCGGGCGTCCGGCGTAGCCGCGTGCGAGCTGGTCGCCCGCGAGGTACAGCTCTCCGATGACGCCGGGCGGCACGGGGCGCAGGGCGTGGTCGAGGACGTGCACCTGGGTGTTCCACACGGGGCGGCCGATGGGCACGGTGCCGCCGGTCTCCTCGGGGGACGCGCGGTGGTGGGTGACGTCGACGGCGGCCTCGGTCGGGCCGTACAGGTTGTGCAGCTGGGCCCCGCCGTGACCGAGTACGTCGTGGAAGCGGGCGGCCAGGTCGGCGGGCAGGGCCTCGCCGCTGCACACCACGTGGCGCAGGCTGACGCAGGCGGCGCTGGTCGGCTCGTCGACGAAGGCGTGCAGCATGGACGGCACGAAGTGGGTCATGGTGACGCCGTGGCGCTGGACGGTCGCGGCGATCCTGGCGGGGTCGCGGTGGGCGCCGGGCTCGGCCATGACGAGGGCCGCGCCGGAGAGCAGCGGCAGGAAGAACTCCCACACGGACACGTCGAAGCTCGACGGCGTCTTCTGCAGGATGCGGTCGGCGGCGCTCACGCCGTATTCGTCGCGCATCCACAGGAGCCGGTTGACGATCGCGTCGTGCGGGACGGCGACGCCCTTGGGGCGGCCCGTGGAGCCCGATGTGTAGATCATGTACGCGGCGTTGCGGGACCGCAGGGCGGTGGTGCGCTCGGCGTCGGTCAGGTCGTGGGCGGCGTGCCGTGCGAGGCGGGCGGGCAGGGCGGGGTCGTCGAGGGCCAGCGGTGCGGGCGTCTGCGGCAGCTGGGCCGTCAGGTCGCTGTGGGTGAGGACGGCGACGGGGGCCGCGTCGGCCAGCATGTACGCGATGCGGTCGGCCGGGTAGTCGGGGTCGACGGGCACGTAGGCCGCGCCGGACTTGAGGACGGCGAGGAGGGCCACCATCAGCTCGACGGAGCGGGGCACGGCGAGCGCGACGGTCGTCTCGGGTCCTGCGCCCAGGCCGATGAGGTGGCGGGCCAGCTGGTTGGACCGGGCGGACAGCTCGCGGTAGCTGAGGGCCGTGTCGCCGAAGGCGAGGGCGGGGGCGTCGGGGGTGCGGGCGGCCTGCTCCTCGATCAGGGAGACCAGGGTGGTGGCGGGGACCTCGCGCGCGGTGTCGTTCACGTCGGCCAGGAGGAGTCGGTCCGCCGGGGTGGCGATGTCGTGGCGGGCGAGCGGCAGGTCCGGCGCGGCGCACACCGCGACGAGGAAGGCGGCGAGCCGGTCCGCGAACGCCTGGACCGTCTCGCGGTCGTACAGGTCGGCGGAGTAGTCGACACAGCCCGTGATGCCGCCGGGCGCGCCCGCGGCGGAGGTCTCCCCCACCTCGATGTGCAGGTCGAACTTGGCGCCCGTGCGCGGCAGGTGCTCGGGCGCGACGCGCAGGCCGGGCAGGTCCACGACGGGCAGGTCGGTGTTCTGGAAGGCCAGCATGACCTGGAAGAGGGGGTGGCGGCCCCGCGAACGTGCCGGGTTCAGCGCCTCGACCAGGCGCTCGAAGGGCACGTCCTGGTGCGCGAAGGCGGCCAGGTCCGACGCGCGGACGCGGCCGAGGAGTTCGCGGAAGGTGGGGTCGCCGGAGACGTCGGTGCGCAGCACCAGCGTGTTGACGAAGAAGCCGACCGCGTCTTCGAGGGCCTCCTCCGTGCGGCCCGCCATCGGGGAGCCGATCGGCACGTCGTCGCCCGCGCCGAGCCGGGCGAGGAGCGCGGCCAGGGCCGCCTGCACCGCCATGAAGACGCTCGCACCGCACTCGTACGCGAGCCCGGCGAGGCGGGCGTGGACGGCGGCGTCCACGGCGAAGGGGACGCTGCCGGAGCGGTTGCTGCTCACGGCGGGGCGCGTCCGGTCGCCGGGCAGGCCCGCCTCGTCCGGCAGCTCGGCGAGGGCGCCGCGCCAGTAGGCGGTCTGGCGTGCCATCAGGCTGTCGGGGTCGCTGTCGTCGCCGAGGAGTTCCTGCTGCCACAGCGCGTAGTCCGCGTACTGAACGGGCAGCGGCTCCCAGCCGGGCGCCCTGCCCTCGGCGCGGGCCGCGTACGCCACCGACACATCACGGGCCAGCGGCGCGAGGGACCAGCCGTCACCCGCCACGTGGTGCAGCACCAGGAGCAGGACGTGGCTGTCCGCGGCGACCGAGAACAGCGTGATCCGCAGCGGCAGGTCGGTGGCCAGGTCGAAGCTGTGGCCGGCCGCGACGGTCAGGGCCTCCTGCAACTCCTCTTCGGAGCAGGGCCGTTCGACGATGTCGAGCCGTACCTTGTCCATGCGCAGGATGCGCTGGCGCGGCTCGCCGTCGCGTTCGGGCAGGACGGTGCGCAGGCTCTCGTGGCGTTCGACGACGTCGGTGAGCGCGGCGCGCAGCGCCTCGCGGTCGAGGCGGCCCGTCAGGCGCAGGGCGAGGGGCATGTTGTAGAGCGCCGTGCCGTCCTGGAGGCGGTTGAGGAACCAGAGGCGGCGCTGGGCGTACGAGAGCGGGATCATTCGTCCTCCTCGGGACGGCGCATGCGGCGCAGGACGGGGCGGCTCGGGCGGCCCTGCTCCGTGGTGGTGCTTGCTGCGGTGGCGGCGGCCTGCGCGAGGCGGGCCACCGTGGGGTGTTCGAACAGGGCGCCGAGCGGCAGGTCCACGCCGAGGGCGGCGCGGATGCGGCTGATCACGCGGGTGGCGAGCAGGGAGTGGCCGCCGAGGACGAAGAAGTCGTCGTCGACGCCGACCCGGTCCAGGCCGAGGACCTCGGCGACGATGGCCGCCAGGGTCTCCTCGCGGTGGTCGCGCGGGGCCCGGTAGGCGGTGTGCTCGTCCGCGCGGACGTCGGGCGCGGGCAGCGCGGCCCGGTCGAGCTTGCCGCTCGGGGTGAGCGGAAGCGCGTCCAGGGTGATCAGGTGCGCGGGCACCATGTAGCCGGGCAGGGCGCGCGCGGCGTGCTCGCGCAGCGCGGCGGCGAGTCCGGCGTCCGGGGTGCCCTCGGGGATCACGTACGCGACCAGGCGCAGGTCTCCGGCGGGTCCCTCGGCGGCGGTGGCGACGCAGTGGGCCACGGCGGGGTGGGCGGCCAGGACGGCCTCGACCTCGCCGAGTTCGATGCGGAAGCCGCGGATCTTCACCTGCTGGTCGGAGCGGCCGAGGTAGGCGAGCTGTCCCTCGCCGGTCCAGCGCACCAGGTCGCCGGTGCGGTACAGGCGCGCGCCGGGGGTGAACGGGCTGGCCACGAAGCGTTCCGCGGTCAGCGCGGGGCGGCGCAGATAGCCGCGGGCGAGTCCGGCGCCCGCGAGGTACAGCTCGCCCGCGACGCCCGGCGGCACCGGGCGCAGCTGCGCGTCGAGGACGTAGACCTGGGTGTTGCGGACCGGGCGCCCGATGAGCGGCGCCCGGTCGGTGTCCGCGTCGGCATCGGCGTGCCAGGCGGTGGCGTAGACGGTGGCCTCGGTCGGCCCGTAGATGTTGGCGATCCGGCAGCCGGGCACCGTGGCGCGGATGTCGGACGCGGCCTGCGCGGAGAGCGCCTCGCCCGCCAGGACGACGGTGTCGGCGGTGACCTTGCCCGGGGTCCCGCTCAGCACTCCCGCGAAGGCCGAGGGCACGCCACTGATCAACGTGCCCTCCCAGTGCGGCAGTTCACCGAGGGCGAGCAGGTCCCGGACGATCTCGACGCGGCCGCCGCAGGCCAGGGGCCCGAACAGCTCGAAGACGGACACGTCGAAGTTGAGGGACGTGGCGCACAGCGTCCTCGCGAGCCGCTGCGGGCCGAACTCCTCGGCCGCCCACAGCGCGAGGTTCACGGCGTTCGCGTGCGGCACCACGACGCCCTTGGGCGTGCCGGTCGAGCCGGAGGTGTAGATGGCGTACGCGGGGTGGCCGGGGCGCAGCGGGGCGCGGCGTTCGGCGTCGGTGAGCGGGGTGGCGGGGTGCGCGGCGACGGCGGCGGCCGTCCCGGGGTCGTCGAGGACCAGGCGCGGCACCTGGGTCGTGGCGGGCCCGGTGGCCGCCGTGGTGACGAGGAGCGCCGGGCGGGCGTCGCCCAGGATGTGGGCGATCCGTTCGGCGGGGTAGGCCGGGTCCACCGGGACGTACGCGGCGCCCGCCTTCAGCACGGCGAGTACGGCGACGAGGGTCTCGGTGGTGCGGGGCAGCGCGAGGGCGACGAAGTCCTCGGGTCCCGCGCCCCGTTCGACGAGGTGGCGGGCGAGCCGGTTGGCCCGCTCGTCGAGGTCCCGGTAGGTCAGGGCGGTGCCTGCCGCGAGGACCGCTTCGGCGTCCGGGGTGCGGGCCGCCTGCGCCTCCACGAGGGCGTGCAGCGTGGTGGGCGGGATCGGGCGCGCCGTGGCGTTCCAGCCCTCGACGATCAGGGTGTGCTGCTCGGGCGCGAGCACCGGGGCCGCGCTGACGGGGCGGTCCGGGGCGGCCGCGGCCGCCTCCAGGAGACGGGCGAAGGAGGCGGCCAGGCCCTCGACGGTGGCGGCGTCGAACAGGTCCGTGGCGTACTCCACCTCACCCTCGATGCCGAGGGCGGCGCCGTCGTCGGCGTACCGCTCGGTGAGGCTGAAGGCGAGGTCGAACTTGGCGGACGCGGCACCGGCCCGCTCGACCGTCGCGTCGAGCCCGGCGAGGGCGACGTCGGCCGCCGTGGTGTTCTGGAACGTCAGCATCGTCTGGAACAGCGGGTGGCGGGCCATGGACCGGGCCGGGTTGAGCTGCTCCACCAGGTGCTCGAACGGGACGTCCTGGTGCGCGAACGCCGCCAGGTCGGCGTCGCGGACACGGCCGAGGAGTTCGCGGAAGGTCGGCTCGCCCGACACGTCGGTGCGCAGCACGAGGGTGTTCACGAAGAAGCCGACGAGGTCGTCGAGCGCGACGTCGGTCCGTCCGGCCACGGAGGTGCCGAGCACGATGTCGGTGCCCGCGCCCCAGCGGGACAGGAGTGCGGCGAGCCCGGCCTGGACGGCCATGAAGGGGCTGGCGCCGCCGTCGCGGGCGAGCCGCGCCAGGGCGGCGTGGGTGTCGGGGCCGAGCCGCACGGGCACGGTCGCGCCCCGGTGGCTCGCGGTGCGCGGGCGCGGCCGGTCGTAGGGGAGCTGGAGTTCGTCGGGGGCCCCGGCCAGCTCCGTGCGCCAGAACGCGGTCTGCCGCGCGGCCGGTCTTTGCGGGTCCGTCTCGTCGCCGAGCAGCTCGCGCTGCCACAGGGTGTAGTCGGCGTACTGCACGGGCAGCGGCTGCCAGGCCGGGGGCTCGCCCTGGACGCGGGCCGCGTACGCGAGGGAGACGTCCCGGGCGAGCGGGCGCATGGACCAGCCGTCGGCAGCGATGTGGTGCACGACGAGCAGCAGGACGTGCTCGTCGGCGCCGACACTCAACAGGTGGGCGCGCAGCGGGAGTTCGTCGGTGAGGTCGAACTTTCGGGCGATGGCAGCGGCCAGCTCCTCGTCCAGGCGGGCGGCCGGGCAGTCGCGGACCTCCGGCTCGACGGGGGCGGCGGGGCGCACCAGCTGGTGCGGTTCGCCGTCGGTCTCCGGGAAGACCGTGCGCAGGCTCTCGTGCCGTGCCACGACGTCGGCGAGGGCCGCCGTGAGCGCCGCGCGGTCGAGGGCGCCGCGCACGCGCACGGCGAGCGGCATGTGGTAGGCGGCGGAGCCGTCCTCCAGGCGGTTGAGGAACCACAGGCGGCGCTGGGCGTACGACAGGGGCACGGCCGCGGGCCGGTCCGTGGCGGTGAGCCGCGGCCGCGCCCGCCCCGCGGCGCCGTCGACGCGGGCCGCGAGCCCGGCCACGGTGGGCTGCTCGAACAGGTCCTTGATCTGCACCTCGGCGCCGAGCTCGGCGCGGATGCGGCTGGTGAGCCGGGTGGCGAGCAGGGAGTGCCCGCCGAGGTCGAGGAAGCTGTCGTCGATGCCGACCCGCTCCACGCCCAGCACGTCGGCGAAGAGCGCGCACAGCGCGGCCTCCCGCTCGGTGCGGGGCGCGCGGCTGCTCGTGGACGCCTCGAAGCCGGGGCGCGGCAGCGCCTTGCGGTCGAGCTTGCCGCTGGGCGTCAGCGGCCAGCTGTCGAGGGTGAGGAAGGCCGAGGGCACCATGTGGGCGGGCAGCTCGGCGGCGAGGTGGGCGCGCAGGTCCTCGGCGGTGGTGTCGTCGGCGGGCAGGTCGCCGACGGGCAGTACGTACGCCACGAGCCTGCCGTCCACGACGGCCACGGCCGCCTGTCCGACCGTCGGGTGCGCGCTCAGCGCGGCCTCGATCTCGCCGAGTTCGACGCGCTGGCCGCGGATCTTGACCTGGTGGTCGGAGCGCCCGGCGTAGCGCACGCTGCCCTCGGCGTCCCAGGACCCGAGGTCGCCGGTGCGGTACATGCGGGTGCCGGGCGGGCCGTAGGGGTCGGCCACGAAGCGTTCGGCGGTCAGGTCGCGCCGGTCCAGATAGCCGCGGGCGAGCTGGGCGCCCGCCAGGTAGAGCTCGCCGGTGACGCCGGGGGGCACCGGGCGCAGGGCCGCGTCCAGGACCCGGATCTGCGTGTTCCAGACGGGGCGGCCGATCGGCACGGTGCGCGGTGCGTCCTGCTGGGGGCAGGTCCAGTGGGTGACGTCGACGGCGGCTTCGGTCGGCCCGTACAGGTTGTGCAGCGGGGCGCCGGAGATCTCCTGGAAGTCCTCGACGAGGTCGGCGGGCAGGGCTTCGCCGCTGCTGAAGACGCGGCGCAGGCTCGCGCATTCCCGGGCGGCGGGCTCGTCGGTGAAGGCACGCAGCATCGACGGCACGAAGTGCGTGGTGGTGACGCCGGTGTCCTGGATCAGGCGGGCGAGGAGGGCGGGTTCGCGGTGTGCCCCGGGCGGTGCGACGACGATCGCGGCGCCGCTGATCAGCGGCCAGAAGAACTCCCACACGGACACGTCGAAGCTCGACGGGGTCTTCTGGAGCACCCGGTCGGTGGCGTCGAGGCCGTACTGGTGCTGCATCCACACCAGGCGGTTGACGATCGCGGCGTGCTCCACGACCACGCCCTTGGGGCGGCCGGTGGAACCGGAGGTGTAGATGACGTACGCGGGGGTGCGGCCGGTCGGCCGCTCGGTGTCGGGGTCGGTGTCCGGGCAGGACCGTACGCGCGCCGTGGTGTCGTCGCTGTCCAGGGCCAACGCCGGGGTGCCGGCGGGCAGTCGGGGTGCGAGCGCGGTGGTCGTGAGGACGAGCTCGGGCGCGGCGTCGGCGAGGATCTGCGCGGTGCGCGACGCGGGGTAGTCCGGGTCGAGCGGCACGTAGGCCGCGCCGGTCTTGACGACGGCGAGCAGGGCGAGGACGAGTTCGGGCGAGCGCTCAAGGGCGACGCCGATCTTCGCCTCCGGGCGTGCTCCGCGCTCGCGCAGGTGGTGGGCCAGCTGGTTGGCGCGGGCGTTGAGTTCGGCGTACGTCCAGGTGGTGCCGTCGTGGTGGAGGGCGGCCGCGCCGGGGGTGCGGGCGGCCTGCTCCTCGACGAGGGCGGGCAGGGTGGTGTCGGGCACCGGGTGCGCGGTCGCGTTCCACCCGGTCAGGACCTGGGCGCGCTCCTCGGGGGCGAGCAGGTCGAGGCGGGCGAGCGGGGTGTCCGGGTCCGTGGCGAGGGCGTCGAGGAGGCGGTGCAGGCGCCGGCCGACGCGTTCGGTCTCCTCGCGGCCGAGCACGTCGGGGCGGTGGTCGAGGGCGATGCGCAGCTGTCCGCCGTCGTGGTGGCCGGGCAGCACGACGAGGCGCAGCGGGTAGTGCGCGCCGTCGCGGACGGTGACGTCGGTGACGCCGATGCCGCCGCCGGGCAGGCGCAGCGCCGCCATGTCCACCGGGTAGTTCTCGAAGACCAGGCAGGTGTCGAAGAGGGCGCCGAGGCCGGTCGCGGTGTGCAGGTCGGTGAGGGCGACGTGGTGGTGCGGGGTGAGCGCCGCCTGCTCGGTCTGCACCGCGGCGAGCAGCTCCGCGGCGGTCGTGCCCGGCGTCGGGCGCACCCGGACCGGCACGGTGTTGATGAGCAGGCCGACGACGTCCTCGGCGCCGGGCAGGTCGGCGGGGCGGCCGGAGACGGTGGCGCCGAAGACGACGTCGTCGCGTCCGGTGAGCGCGCCCAGCAGGATGCCCCAGGCGCCCTGCACCAGCGTGTTCAGGGTGAGGCCGCGGGCGCGCGCGGCGGCCAGGAGGCGCTGGGTGAGCTCGGCGGAGAAGTCGACGGAGACCCGCTCGGGCCGCTGCGGCAGGGCGGCGCCCGCCGGGGCGGCGAGGAGGGTGGGTTCGTCGACCCCGGCGAGGGCGTCCGTCCAGGCGCGCAGCGTCTCGTCGTGGTCCTGGCGGGTGATCCAGCCGAGGTGGTCGCGGAAGGGCCGCACCGCGGGGAGCGCCTGGGCGCCCCGGGTGTACAGCGTGAACAGCTCGCTCATCAGGAGCGCGGTGGACCAGCCGTCGAGGACCACGTGGTGGTTCATGAGGACGAGGACGTGCCGGTCGGCGGCGAGCCGCAGCAGGCCGAAGCGGACGAGCCGCGGCGCGGAGACGTCGAAGCGCTCGGCCCGGTCCGCGGCGAGGATCTCGTCGAGCCGGTCGCGCCGCGCCGCCGGGTCCAGGTCGCTGAGGTCCGTCTCCCGCCAGTCCAGGGGCACGTCGCGGGCCACGACCTGCGTCCAGGCGCCGTCGGCGCCGCGCTGCCGGAACGCGCTGCGCAGCGCCGGGTGGCGGCGCACCAGCTCGTGCGCGGCGGCGCGCAGCGCCCCGGCGGCGGCCGCATCGAGGTCTCCGGTGAGTTCGAAGGCGAACTGCGCGGTGTACACGTCGGCGCCCGCCGTGTCGTACAGCGCGTGGAACAGGAGCCCTTCCTGGAAGGGCGTGACGGGCAGGACGTCCTCGACGCCGCCGTAGAGGGGCGTGAACTCCGCCTCCAGGGCGTCGATGTCGCTCTGCGTCAGGGCGATGAGGTCCAGGTCGGACGGTGTGCGCCCGCCCGCGCCCGGTGCCTGCGCATGGCGTACGAGGGTGTCGAGGGCCCGCTGCCAGGTGTCCGCGAGCGCTGCGACCTCCTGCTCGTCGAAGAGGCCGCCGGGCCAGCGCCAGACCACGTTCAGCTCGTCGCCCGCGCCCGTCTCCCGGGCGATGACCTCGATCTCCAGGGCGTGTGCGAGGGGCATTAGCGGATCGGTGCCGCCGTGGAGGCCGTCGGTGTCGAGGGTCCAGGCGAGGTCGCCGGCGTCGCCGGTGCCGAGACCGGACGTACGGCCGAGGTAGTTGAAGCCGATCTGTGGGTGCCGGCGCGCGCCGAGCACGGCGGCGGTGTCGGCGTTGAGGTAGCGCAGCAGGCCGTACCCCAGGCCGTGGTGGGGCAGGGCGCGCAGGTGCTCCTTGACGGACTTGATGAGGTCGCCCGCGGCCGCTCCCCCGGCCCACGCGCTCTGAAGGTCGCCGGGCGCGTCGAGGCGGACCGGGTACAGGGAGGTGAACCAGCCGACGGTGCCGGTCAGGTCGCCCCCGAGAGCCTCCGTCTCGCGGCCGTGCCCCTCGACGTCGACGCGGACCGGCTCGGTGGCGCGGCCGGTGGCGCGCCGCCAGTCGGTGACGGCGAGCGCGAGGCCCGCGAGGAGCACGTCGGTGGTGCCCGCGTGGAAGGCGGCGGGCACGGAGGTGAGCAGCGGGCCCGTCAGCTCGGCGGGCAGGGTGCGGCTCAGGCGGACCTCGGTGGCCGCGGTGTCGCGGGCCGGGTCCAGGGGGCGGCGGCCGAGCGGCTGCTCGTCCTCGCCGAGGACGTCCTGCCACAGCGCGAGTTCGGCGGTGTGCTCCGGTGCGTGGGCGAGGCGTACGGCCTGCTCGGCCCACTCCTTGAGCGGGGTGGTCAGCGGGGCGGGGTCCGGGGCGGCGCCCCGCGCCTCGGCCTCGTAGGCGGCGGCGAGTTCGGGCACCAGGATGCGCCAGGAGACGCCGTCGACGCTCAGGTGGTGCAGGACGAGCACGAGGCGGCCCGGCTCGTCCAGGCCGCGGTCGCACCACACCGCTTCGACCAGTGCGCCGTCGCGGGGCGCGAGGCGGCGTGCGGCCTGCTCGCGCTGTTCGTCGACGAAGGCGCGCAGGGCGTCGCCGTCGTCGCCGTTCACGTGTGCGGCGTCGACGCGCGTGACGCACTCCTTGGCGGACACCGTGCCGCGCGGGGTGACGGCGAGCTGCCAGGCCCCGCCTTCGTCGGTGAGCCGCAGGCGCAGCGCGTCGTGCCGGTCGAGCAGGTGCTGCACGGCGCGGACCAGGGCCTGCTCGTCGAGGCCCGCGGGGACGCCGAGGACGGTCGCCTGGTGGAAGGCGTCGATGGGGCCGCCGCGTTCGCGCAGCCACTCGACGATGGGCGTGGCGGGCACGGGTCCGGTGCCCGCGTCCGGGTCGCGCTCGACCGCCGCCGCCTCTTCGGTGCCGCAGACGCGGGCGAGGGCGGCGACGGTGCGGTGCGTGAAGACGTCGCGCGGCGTGAACACCAGGCCCTCGCGGCGCGCCCGGCTGGCGAGCTGGATCGCCATGATGCTGTCGCCGCCGAGCTCGAAGAAGCCCTCGTCGGCGCCGACGGACGCGACGCCGAGCACGTCCGCGTACAGGGCGCACAGCGCCGTCTCGGCCGGGGTCGCCGGGGCACGCCCGGCCTCGGCGGTCGTGAACACGGGCTCGGGCAGCGCCTTGCGGTCGACCTTGCCGTTGTGGGTCAGCGGCAGCGTGTCCAGGACGACGAAGGCGGCGGGCACCATGTACGAGGGCAGGTCGCGGGCGGCGTACGCGCGCAGGTCCTCGATGTCGAGGCCGTCGGCTGCGGCCCCGCTCTCCTCCGCCACGACGTAGGCGACGATGCGCTTGTCGCCGCGCGGGCCGGTGCGGACGTCCACGGCGACGTGGGCGACGCGCGGGTGGGCGGCGAGCGCGGACTCGATCTCGCCCGGTTCGATGCGGAAGCCCCGGATCTTCACCTGGTCGTCGGCGCGTCCGACGAACTCCAGGTCGCCGTCGGCGTTCCAGCGGACCAGGTCGCCGATGCGGTACATGCGCGAGCCGTCGGCGGCGAAGGGGTCGGCGACGAAGCGCTCGGCGGTCGGGCCCGCCTGCCGGACGTAGCCGCGCGCGAGACCGATGCCGCCGGCGTACAGCTCGCCGACGCTGCCCGGCGGCACCGGCCGCAGCCCCTCGTCGAGGACGTAGACGCGCTGGCCCTGGAGCGGGCGGCCGATGGGCATGAGGTCGGGGACCTCGACCTGCGGGGGCAGCCGGTGGTATGTGACGAAGGTGGTGGTCTCGGTCGGGCCGTAGCCGTCGACGACGGTGACGTCCGGGCAGGCCTCGCGGACCCGGCGCACGGTCGCCGCGGGCACGACGTCGCCGCCCGCCCACAGCTCGGTGAGGCCCTTGAGGCAGCCGGGGTCCTCCTCGGCGATGAGCCGGAGCAGCCCGGCCGTCAGCCACAGCGAGGTGACGCGGTGCCGGGCGAGGGTGGCGCCCAGGGTGGGGATGTCCAGTTCGCCGGGGGGCGCGACGACGACTTCGCCGCCGCCCAGGAGCGGCACCCACAGCTCGTACGTCGCGGCGTCGAAGGCGGCGGGCGAGTGGAAGAGCACCCGCTGCTGCGCGCCACCGCGCCACACGCTGTCCAGGGCGAGCCCGAGGACGTCCTCGTGCGTGACGGCGACGCCCTTCGCGGCGCCGGTCGAGCCCGAGGTGTACATCACGTACGCCAGCTGCGCGGGGCGGCAGACGACGTCGGGGTCGCCGCCGGGCTGCCCGGCGCGCGTGGCGGGGTCGTCGACGGCGACGGCGGGCACACCGAGCGCGCGGGCCCGCTCCAGGGTCGTGCGGTCGCAGAGCACCAGGGGCGCGCCGGTGTCCCGCGTCATGGCGCGCAGGCGCTGGTCGGGGTGGCGGAGGTCGAAGGGCACGTAGCAGCCGCCCGCCTTGACGACGGCGAGCAGGGAGACGACGAGGTCGACAGTGCGTTCCTGGAGCACGGCGACGGGGGTCTCGTCGCGTACGCCGAGCGCGATCAGCCGGTGCGCCAGCTGGTTGGCGCGCGCGTCGAGTTCGCGGTAGGTCAGGCGCTCGTCGCCGCCGGTCACGGCGGTCGCGTCGGGGGTGTTCCGGACCTGTGCGGTGAAGCGCTCGGTGAGGGTGGTGGCCGTCGGGTCCTCGCGGTGCGGGGTGCTGACGCCGCCGGTCAGGACGTGGCGGCGCTCGGCCGGCGTGAGCAGTTCGGTGCGGCCGACCGTCGCGCCGGGGTCGGCGGCGGCCGCGCACAGGAAGGAGAGCAGTCGCTGCTGGTGTCCGGTGGCCTCGGCGGCCGTGTACGAGGCGGCGTTGGCCTCGACTTCGAGGATGATGCCGTCGCCTCCGTGGTCCTGCACGACGAACGTGAGGTCCTCAGCGGGTCCGGCGAGATAGGTCTGGGCGCCGACGGCGGCGCCGAAGCGCAGCCCGCCGCTGAACGGCAGGATGTTCACCTGCGTCGCGAACAGGGCGTCGGTGGTGCCGAGGTCGGCGCGCATCTCCTGAATGAGGTAGCGCTGGTGGCGCAGCGCGCGCTTGGCCTCGGCGGACGCCTGCCGTACGAGGTCGGTCCAGGCGGCACCGGGGTCGACCTCGAGGCGCAGCGGTACGACGTTGGAGACCATGCCGGGCGTGGCGCGCAGGGCCGCATTGGTGCGGGCGGTCACGGGCAGGCCGAGGACCACGTCCCGCTCCCCCGTCATCCGGTGCAGGTATCCGGCGGTGGCGGCGATGACCAGGGCGGGCAGGGCGCTGCGGGCCGTGCGCGCGGCCTGCCGCACGCTGTCCGCGGCCGCGGTGCCGATGCGTCCGACGCGGCGCGTCGCACTGCCCGCGGGGGCGACGGGGCGGCCGGAGAGCGCGCTGGGCGCGGGCAGGTCACGCAGCCGCTCCGCCCAGTAGGCGCGGTCGTCCTCGTACGCCGTCGACGCGCGGTAGTCCGCGTCCTGCGCGAGGAGTTCGGAGAACGCCCCGAAGGTGCGGCCCTTCGGCTCGTCGGCGCGGGCGAACGCCGTGTAGATCTCGGCTACGCGGCCGCTGATGAGGGCCCCGGAGTAGCCGTCGGTGACGAGGTGGTTTCCCTGGAGGTAGAGCAGGTGCCACTCCGGGGAGAGCCGCAGCACGGCGACGGTGAACAGCGGCCCCGCCACCAGGTCGACCCCGCGCTCCACGGACTCCCGCATCCACCGCTCGGCGGCCTCGCGCGGCAGCAGTTCGCCGCTGAGGTCGACGTAGGGCAGCTCCCAGTCGTCGGGGCGCTCGCGCCGGATCTGCACGGCGGTGGCGCCGCTCTCCTGGAACCGGACGCCGAGCGCCTCGGTCTCCGCGATCGCCTGCCGTGCGGCCCGCAGCAGCAGCGAGGGCGTCAAAGGGCCGCGGATGTCCGTGTATTGGGCGACGTTGTACGCGCTGGTCACCGAATCCAGCTGCTGCGCGAGCCACAGGCCGCGCTGGGCGCGCGAAAGCGGCGAACGGTCCAGGCCAAGCATGACTAGCTCCCCCGTAAATTCCCTTGAAGCCCACTCGTCCATACGCGAGCCCATTCATGTGCAGACACGGCTACGCGTACGCCCCACAAAGTGAGCGCATGAAAACCAACTAATCATTGAACAATTGATTAAGCACAGGCGACGCAGGCGACGGCGGCGCCGACAGTGGCACGAATCGCCACTGCCGCCGCGCCGCATCGCCCCGCGCTCAGGAACCCGCGGATTCCGTATCACGCACCAGGCTCAGCGGGCGCATATCGCCCCAGTTCGCCTCGACATAGGCCAGGCAGGCCTGTCTGGCATCCGGCCCGAACCGCAGGTCCCAGCCCGCGGGGACATCGATCACCGCAGGCCAGAGCGAGTACTGGCCCTCGTCGTTCACCAGGACCAGGTACTGGGCGTCATTGTCTTCGAATGGATTGCTCACACTGCACCTCTCGGCATGCACGGAGAGGGACGCGGGCGGGGACACACCTGCCCAAACAGACAGCAAGCCGCGCCTGAACACACAGCAGGCAGCGGTCATTTACTTCATGCCAGAGCGGCAAAATCCCCCGTAAGCGGGCCGTTGCACACGATGGTGACGGCTCCGCACATCCCCCAAGTTCTGTTACTCAAGCGCCTGTTGAAGGGCGCTCGACCAGCCTGCACTTCCCCCGTTCTCGGCGGCGATGATCACACTACGTGGGACGCGAATCAAGTTCAACCGTGACCGACATCACGAAACACCTGGTACACATAGGCGAGTTAACCCGGCGGAAGAGCTTGTACAGGAACGGTTAAATCCGGGGAATGACAATTGACGGCCCGCGGGAGGCTGCGGTAACAGGCCCCACCGCGCGGCACGGCGGCGCACCCTCGCCCGCCTTCGCCCGCCCTCCGGCGCGCCGCTGCGCCGCCGTGCCACTGTGCCCCTGCGCCGCCGCGCTTCTCGATGGTCTGACCGGTGCGAGCACCCATGCGACTTGCCACGTCACGGGCAGGGTTACTGCCTTATGAAGCTGGGTAGGCAGGCAGGTTGCCCCTGCTGGGGACGCAGCGGCGGCACGTGCCGCCCCGGTCCGGCTCGGCTCCGACGAGTGTGGGGCAATTCCCCCTCACCGCCCCGGACTCCCCTGTCGGCGACGGCACGCCTTTCCAGCAAGTCGCTTTCCAGGGAACGGAATAAGGGTCCGCTCATGCCATGAAACCCACTGGCGCGGGGAGGTGATGTGATCAGCCAGGAATCATCGCCTCCGACAGCAAGTGTTAGGGTTTTGCCAGTGATACGAACCGCCCGAACGCTGGCTATCGCCCTCGCCTTCTCACTGTCCGCCGCGGCTTGCACGGCGGGACAGAGCGATGAAAAGTCCGCCCCCTCTCCCACCTCGCCGAGTACGACCCTGCGCAGCCTCGACGAGATAAGCCTGGAGGGGGATCCGCTGGCGGATCTGGACACCAAGCCCTCAGGCGGGCGCCACCCGCGCCCGGTCGGGGAGCTCCGCCTCGGAGCGAATCGACTTGTGGCCTACGTGACGGGCACAAGGTGCGGAATCCTGGTGACCGACGCCAGGAAGAACAACCCCATAGCAATGGAATCCGCATGGCCCAAGGAGGACGCGGAAGGAAGCACACGCCTCCCGGGTGGCCCTCACTTCAGCTCGTCCATGTCCGGATCCAGTCGATCCATCCCATGGGTCTCGCTTTCCTGCAGCCAGACCTCCATGGTTGTCGAATACGACACCCACGGCTCCGTGCGGGTTTCGAAGTCACGTGGAGCGATATCAGCGGGACAGCCGCGCAGTGGCCACAGGTCGTTTGCCGTCATCGGATCCAAGGACATCCGAGCGAATATCCAGAAGAAGCTGCGGCACGCACCGTTGGATTGAGCGCATGCCGAGAGGACCGGACATCAGACGGGTGACGGCCTGGTTGATCTCGCGGAGGCTGCGTTGCGAATCATCAACTGCCGTTGCAGTTCGGTGCGGAGCGCGGCGGGCAGGTCGTCGGTGCGGCACCAGAGGACCAGGTGTTCGGCCACGATGCGCAGCTTGGTGTTGCTGCGCATGGAGATCTCGCGCAGTACGTCCCAGGCTTCCTCAGGTGTCAGCTTGCCGACCGCGAGGACGACACCGATGGCTTGGTCGATGACCGCGTGCGAGTGCACGGCGTGCTGGAGCTGTTCCACGTGGTCCTGGAGTTCCTGAACCTGGTCTGTGAGGGCCCCGGGCTCGGGCTCGTGGGGAGCGGCGAACGGCACGGTGGGCCTCCGATCGGCAGGGGACGGTGACCTGGCCTTGATGCTTTCTTGCCCTGCGCAAGCTACGCCATCCCCGCCCGGTCCGCTTGGGTACGAGCGTTCTGCGTCTGGTTCATCTCCTCGCCACCTGCGGCACGACCCGAGGACCCCGAGGATAGGGAGCCGGGCTCCGCGCATGAGGGAGGATGCGCTCAGGGCGGAGCCGGACGCAGGCCCGGAGCGAGAATGTGCGGGCCTGCCTCCTCATGGCATCGCTCCCGCCCCAGAGGAACGTGTGGCATCAGGCACTGCACCTGGTTGCCGTCTGCCCGGGAAGGAGGACCCTGCCTTGAGGGAAGGCCGAGCGGGCCCTACTTTCGGCCGCGGTCTGAGGCCGATGCCGGACCTCCGGCACGTGTCCGGCGGGCCAGGCCGGGACGAAGTGCTGCTCGGGTGGCCCCTCCAGGCCCTGGCCGGCCTCGCGGGCGTGGAGGCGAAAACGCGGCCTCTGCTGGCCGGGCCGCCTCGGCCGCGCGTGGCTACGTCTGCCACTCCTCCAGATAGCCCAGCCGGTTGGCGTACGGCTGGGCGAGGAGGCGGACCGTCGTCCACGCGACGGCGGCGCTCTGCGCGTTCTCCGCGTGCCGCCAGACCCGCAGGTTGAGCTCGATGATGCGCCGCTTGGCCTCGATCTCGATCAGGATCTGCCGCGGAACGCCGCACGAGCACTCGACGACCGACTGATCCGCGTCGGGCGGCAGCTCGCAGTCACGGCGATGCCACTGCTCGAATCGGTCGCGCTGGCGGGCGGTCTCCTCGTCGAGTCGGATGTACAGCCACTGCACGAGCTCATCCACGCCCCTCACCCCTCAGGCTTCTCCAGGTCCGTGCACCACCCCTGCCGCTCCTGGCGCTTCCGGAGTTCCGGGCCGGCCAGCCTCCAGTCCACGGGCTTCACTCGGCCAGCGCCCACAGCGGACGGAAAGCCGGGTCCTCGCGCGACAACTGCATACCCACTGAAGGCCCATAGAGTCCTCGCTCCCTCGACCGCCGCTGTGCATGCTGCGCGCGCGGAGCAAACCCCTGCCGAACGCCTTCGGCCTCGGATGATGCCGGCGTCTCCAGAACCTGTGCCTGAAATTCACGGGCCCCATGCCCGGCTGGTTCAAGGGCAACCTGAATTCCGCCCACAACAACCAGGTGAGCTCTGTCGACTCACGCTGCTGACCGGAGAAGGCGCCGTATCTCCGTATCACGCTGACTTCCGTCTCGGGGCTCTGCGGCGTCGCACCCCCGGCGCGGCGCCGCTCGCGCGCCCGGAAACAGTCGTAGAGCAGTCCGTGCTCGTCTGTCCGCTCCTCTCGTGGGAGCCGGACAGACGAAGCACTCACGGCCTGACTACGCGGGCGAGCCCGCCAGTGACGCCGTGACGACCACCGGAGCCAGTCGCCCCGCGTCGCGCAGAGCCTCCGCGGTCATCTCCACCAGCCACACGGCGATGTCCGGCGACCACTCGCGCGTGCCGCAGCCGAACCGGATCACCTCGCGCATCCCGTCGGTGTGCGCCGACCGGCCGAGATCGAGGGCAAGGCCCGGAAGCTCGCCGTCCGCCACCTTCTCGAAGACGTCGACCGCGTCCTGCGCCCTCTCCCGTACCGCCTCGCGCAGGGCCGCCGCATCGTGCTCGTCCGCTCCGCCCTCGCCGGGACGGCAGGAGACGGTCACCACCACCTCGTACCGGGCATCCGGATCGGCCAGGTCGAACCACGGCACCAGCTCGATCTGGTGGAAGGCCGTGTCGCGCTCGGTCGCCTCCAACGGAAGCAGGGCGTGCAGACCCGTGAACGTCACCGCCCCCACGCGGGCCAGGGCCTCGGACAGCACCAGGGCGATCGGCCGGACGGGAACCCCCGGCCGCGGCGGGTCGGTGCTCACCCCCGCCCCGAGCCACGCCAGCTGATGCACCGCGCCGTCCTGCGTCCAGTCGCCGCCGACGTCTTCGTGGGCCCACGCCGTCGGCTCGTGCTCGGCCGTGACCTCGCCGTCCTCGTGCAGCAGACCGCCCATGGTCCGCCAGCCGTAGGAACCGGCCCGGTCGACGGCGAGGAAGAGGAGTTCCTCCTCGACGGAGCCCTCGGCATCGGCGTCCCGCGTCCCCACCCGGTCGAACCACGGATGCCGATGCAGGGTCCCATGCAGACCGACGACGACGGTGGAGGGAAACACAGTCAGGTACTCCTGGAAAGAGGGCGAACGGTGCCGGAAGCGTACTTCGGCACCGCCTCAGCCGTTGATCACAGACCGCAGCCCAGCTTCTGCTCGTATCGGTGATCTTCCTGTAACTGTCAGCGGCCCCTCAGGCGGGTCGCCAGGACCGCCATCGTCGCCATGAGGGCCGGGAGGACCAGCATCGCTGTGCGGAGGGTGGTGGATTCGGTGAGGGCGCCGATGATGGGCGGGCCCGCCAGGAAGCCGACGTAGCCGACCGCGGAGACGGCGGCGATGGCGGGGCCGGGGCGTTCGGGGTTGAGGTCGGCGGCGTGGCTGAAGACGACGGGGATGACGGCGGCCATGCCCAGACCGAGGAGGCCGTAGCCGAGGAAGCCGGCGAGGACCGTGGGTGAGGTGATCGGGATCAGCGCGCCCACCCCGGCGACCGTCGCGCAGCCGAGCGTGAAGCGGGTCGTACCGACGCGGGAGCGGACGCGGTCGGCGGAGAGCCGGCCGACGACCATCCCGGCGGAGAAGACGGCGAAGCCCACGCCGGCGAGGCCCGCGGACGCGCCCGTCACCTCGTGCAGGTAGACCGCGCCCCAGTCGTTCACGACGCCCTCCCCCATCAGCGCGCAGAACGCGACGAGGCCGGGGATCCACAGGCCGGGGCCGGGCAGGGCCAGGAGCGGGCCGGAGTCCTCCGCCGCCCGCTCCGTCCGCCGCGGCTCGGGCACGAGGGCGGTCGCCGCCCAGGCCGCCACCGCGCACAGCACCACCGCGGTGACGGCGAAGTGCGGCCCGGTGCCCACGCCCGCCGACGCCACGAGGCCGCCGACGCCCGCCCCCACGATGCCGCCGAGGCTGAACATCGCGTGGAAGCCGCCGAGCACCGGCCGCGCGTAGGCCCGTTCGACCAGGACGCCCTGGGTGTTCATCGCCACGTCGACGGCGGTGTTCCCGCACGCGAACAGCGCGAGGGCCGCCGTGAGCAGGGCGAGCCCCGGCACGAAGGCGAGCCCGGCGAGCGCCGCCAGGTAGACGGCCATGCCGACGCAGAGCACCGTGCGGCTGCCGTACCGGGCCACCAGGCCGCCCACCAGCGGCAGGCCGACGAAGGCCCCGCCGCTCAGGCCCACCAGCGCCACCGCGAGCTGCCCCGCGGAGAGGTCGAGCCGGTCCTGGACCGCGGGGACGCGGGCGGCCCAGGTGGCGAAGGCGGCACCGGTGACGAAGAAGACCGTGCTCACGGCCAGCCGCATCGCTCTCAGGCGGGCTGCGGGGTGGGGGCTCGGGTGGAGGTGTGTGTCCGGGGGTTTCAGGGGTGGGTGCTCCGTCCTGTCCGGTGGCGCCCCGTCCGGCTTCTGCCCCATCGGCGTACGGGTCCTTTCCTGAGCTCGTCCTGTGCCGCTACGGGGAGTCAACCGCTCTGCGCCGTGCCCGTGCCAGCAGGGAATCCCGCTCCTCCACCAGGACCTTGTGGAAGACGTCGGCGAAGAGCCGCATGGTCCGCTCGTCGTTCGGCGGGCCCAGGGAGCTGAAGCTCTGGCCGAGGACGAGCCGACGCTGGCAGATCTCCTCGCTCACCGGATACTCCTCCGGCCGGTACGCGTGCCCGGGGGCGGCGTGGCCGCAGGTCCACGGGCAGCCCCTGCCGTATCCGCGCAGGTCCTGGAAGAGGGTCTGCGCCGGGACCGGTTGCGGCTGCCAGCGCATGATGCCGAGGCCCTCGGCGTTCACGGCCTCTTCGAGGGCGTCGCGAAACGCCTCCACGGGTACGTCGGCCGGGTCGAGGCCGAGTTCCTCCGGCACGACCAGGAGCGGGTAGAAGAAGTAGACGTGCGTGCGGCCCTCCGGGACGACCGGCGGACGGATGCCCGGCACTCCGGCAAGGGCCGCGGTGAGCGCCGCGCCGTTGGCCTCGCGGGCGCGGGTCATCTCCGGCAGCCGCAGGAGCTGGGAGCGGGCGAAGGCCGCGGCGAGCACGTCGATGCGGTAGTTCCAGCCCATGATGCGGGCGTTGTAGTCCCGCCCCTGGCCCGGCAGTTCCTCGCCGAACATCAGCACCCGGCGGGCGAGCTTGAACTGCTCCTCGTCCCGGGTGGCGAAGAGGCCGCCCTCGCCGAGCGCCGAGAGCGTCTTCGAACCGTTGAGGCTGGCCCCGCTCATCGTGCCGAGCGAACCCGCCTGCCGCCCCCGGTAGGTGGCGCCGTGCGCCTGGGCCGCGTCCTCGATGAGGATCAGGCCGTGCCGGTCGGCGACGGCTCGCAGGGCGTCGTAGTCGGCGGGCAGCCCGTTCAGGTCGACGGCGATGATCGCGCGCGTACGAGGGGTGATCCGCTCCTCGATCCGCGCGGGGTCGAGGGTGAACGTGTCGATGTCGGTGTCGACGAAGACGGGGATCGCGTTGGCCTGGAGCACGCACGACGCCGAGGCCAGAAAGGTGTCGGCGGGCACGAGCACCTCGTCGCCCGGTTCGATGCCCGCGGCGGCGATCGCCATGTGCAGGGCGGCCGTACCGGAGTTGGCGGCGAGGACGTACGGCATGGAGGTGTACTCCCCCCACGCCTCCTCCAGCTCCCGCACCGCCCGCATCGGCCAGTGCCAGGGCGTCGCCGCGTCCAGGGCGTCGAGCACGGCCTTGCGGTCCGCGTCGACGATGTGCGGCCACGGCGCCACCGCGCCCTCGGGCACCAGCCGGGTGCCGCCGTCGAGCGCTAGCATGCCGCGGCCTCCGTCAGGCGCCTGCGCTCCGGTCGCTCCTTGCGGAACACCGCCTTGGCCGTGGGGAGTTCGGGGAACGGCCCGAGTGCGGCGGCCAGCGACGCCAGGCCGTCCGCCAGGCCGATCGCGGGGCCGAAGCCGAGGGCGGCAAGGCGGGAGACGTCGGCGACGAGGGAGAAGCTGTCCTCCAGGCTGCTGTCGTCGACGTCGAGGAGCGCGGGCCGCCCGGTGGCCTTGCCGACCGCCTCTGCCAGTTCGCGCAGCGACACCTCCGTGCCGCTGCCCAGGTTGTACGTCTCGCCGTCCCGCCCCCGGTCGGCGAGGGTGACGAGCGCCCGGCACAGGTCCTCGACGTGGATGAAGTCCCGCGTCTTGCGGTCGATGTCCCCGACGACGGGGATCGGCAGTTCGTTGAGGTGCCAGCGCAGGAACTGCGACACCTCGCCGCCCGCTCGTCTCGGGTCCTCGCCGGGTCCGTAGATGACGAAGGAGCGCCCGATGACGACGGGCAGCCCCGCGGACTGGTACAGGCTGCGCAGGGTGAGTTCGCCGGAGAGCTTGGAGGCTCCGTACGGCAGGAACGGCTCCGTGGGGTGGTCCTCGCCCATCGGCGAGCGGCGCGGGGTGCCGTAGACGATCGCGGAGGAGAGGTAGACGAGGCGCCGGACGCCGAGTTCGAGGCCGGCGTTGCCCACGTTGCAGGTGCCCAGGGCGTTGAGGTGGAAGTCGTGGCGGGGCTTCTCCACCGAGACGGTGCCGCTGGCGTTGCCCGCCAGGTGGAAGACGACGTCGGCTCCTTGCAGGGCGAGCAGGGTCTCTCCATAGTCGCGCAGGTCGGCGCGGGCGTGCCGGACGCCGGGCAACGCCGCGACGTCCGCGGGGAGTTCGGCGTGGTCGACGACGGTGGTCTTCTTGCCGAGGCTGCTGAGGGCGGCGACCAGATGGCGGCCGACGAATCCGGCGCCTCCGGTCACCACCACTTCGTCGTGCTCTCGGAGTGCGCCGGACGTGGCTGATGTGTGGATCAACGTTGCTCCCCGTGGGTGGAGTCCGGGACCGTGCTGACGCCCCGTCCCACGGTGCGCCGCAGCGGAACCGGCGGCACGTGGAGGGATCGGTCCGGGGCCGTCGCGGCATGTCGGGCGACACGTCGGAGGCACGTCGGACGGCAGCAGGCCGGGCTGGACGGATCGGTGTGGGCCGTGCGGTTCGGCGTCAGGGGTGCGGGAGAAGCGAATGAGACGGCGGGAGTCATGCGGAGGCCCCGCCTCATTCAGTGGAACACGTGGGTGCACCGCCGGAACAAGTGCTCCCGCAAAGATGGCCGATGTGGTCTTGCCGCCGGGACGCGCTCCATCGCTCGATGCGGAAGATGGCTGAGGTCGTACCCCGGGAGGGAGTGACCGCCCCGCTCAGGCGTACCGGAGCCCGAGGCTCGACGGGGAACGGGGCATCTCGGATGGCTGATTCCACACACTGCCCCGGGCCGGTGGCCGACCCGGGGCTCGGGGACGGGCGGGGAGGTGGTGGCGACGTGCGCGCCCCCGCCCGTGGCTGCGTCAGAAGCGCACGTCGGAGCAGGCGTAGAAGGCGTTGCCGGTGTCGGCGATGGTCCAGACGCCGAGGATGAGGTGCCGGCCGGTCTTCTGGGGCAGGACGCCGGCGTGGGTGACGGTGGAACCGGGCAGACGGCCGCCGAAGGCCACCGTGAGGAAGGGCTGCGGGTCCAGGTCGGCCCGGGTCAGCGGCTTGGTGGAGTCCCAGCCGTCCTTGGTGATGTAGTAGCGGAAGTCAGTGGTGGAGTGGCGGGCGGTGATCCGCCAGACGAAGGTGTGGCTCTGGCCCGCGGTCAGGCTGATGGCGGGCCAGTTCCCGCCTCGCGGGTCGTCCAGTTCGTGGAAGCGCCCGATGCCGCCGGAGCAGATGTGCCCGTCGGCGGGACCGCGCGCGGGGAAGCCCTTGGGCCCCTCCACGCTCGGCGGCTCCCACTGGATCTGTCCGCAGTTCCGGACGGTGCCGTTGCCGCACAGCTGCTGACGGCTGACGGGCGAGTCGGTGTAGCCGTGGCTCTGGGCGCTGCCGCCGGTGGCGAGCACGGTCGTTCCTGCGAGGCCGAGGCCCAGGAGTAACGAGGTGAGTTTCTTGCGCATGGTGCTCTCCCGTGGTCCGAGTTGCGGGTGGGGGGGACGCACACCTCGGTCACACTGCCGGTCGGTACGGCGAGGGCAAGCGGGACAAGACGGCAGCACGGAAGCAACCGGAGGACATACGTCCGATGCGGTCTAGACCAAGTCCGAGGCTAGTCTTCTGCGTTAGTCATGTCCATACCAATCACGGCGCGTCAGGCCGCGCCGAGCGCCTCGGCAGCCCCGAGCCCCTCGCACACCCCTCACCCCAAGGCCGCCGCGCAGGCGCAGGCGATGGCCGGATCTTCCCCGCGGGACGAGACGGCCCAGGCCCTTGAAACGATGGAGATGTCATGCATGTAGCGTGCTCGCTGTACGGCTGGCACCGCGGAACAACGCTGCGAAAGCAGTAGTGCCGGCCACACGGAGAAGAGCGGCGCGAGGGCGCCGCTGCAGAGGGGGAGAAATGATGCGCAAGGTCGCGGCCTCGATGGCACTGGGCCTGTCTGTCGTGCTGCTGACCGGCTGCGGCGGGAGCGACTCCAAGTCCGAGGACACCAAGAGTTCGGCCCCGAAGGCCAGCAAGAAGGCGCCGCAGGACCAGGGCAAGGACTCCGCCGCCAAGGCCACCGGCACCGACGGCACGTGGAAGCCGATCAACAAGAGCCCGATCGCCACGCTGACGATCACCGGATCCAAGGTCACCACCACGGGCAAGCTCGCGTGCCCCGGCGTCCTCAAGCCCGGCAAGAAGAAGTCGGAGTCGGTCATCACGCTCAACTGCGAGTCGAAGAACCCGGACCGCTCACGAGGCACCCTGGAACTGGACGAGGACGGCTCCCGCAGCTACATCTCGTGGGACGGCCCCGCCTGGGGCGGCATGATCGACTCACTGCGCCGAGCCTGAACCCTCAGGGGGCGCGACGTCGCTAGCCGTCTGTGCTAGCCGTCTGCCTGCATCTTGCGTGCACGCTCGGACATGATCCGCATGAGTTCCGCCGCCTGACGTTCGGAGCCCGCCTCGTCACGGATCGGTCCGTAGTGCATCTCGATGACGACGGTTCCGACGCGCGCCCTCGACATGAGGTGCTCCCCGACCTGAGAAGGGTCCGCCATCGTCTCGTCCTCGACCCGGTACCTGGTCGTCGTGCTCTCGTCGCCGAACCTCTGCGCCGAGAAGGGGTGTTCCTTCCGGCCTCCCGGGTTCTGGCGCAGCTTGACGATTTCCTCGTAGCCCTCGGTCGCGCGCGTGATGTTCGGGCAGGAATTCACCCGGAACCGAAGCTTGAGGTCGTGCGGGCTCGAACCCTCCGCCGTCTTGTAGTCCGCTCCGCCCCGATGGCACCGCCCCGCGCCGCCCCCTTGTGCCGACGGCGGCATGAGGGTCCCCCAGGTTCCCTCCAGGTCCGTCAGCGCCGGGATCATCTGTTCGGTCTCGGCCACGCTCAATGCGCGCGCCTGCACGGACTTGCCGTCGTCACCGCCCGGTGAGTCGTCGACAGCGAGTTGCACCCCTCCGTAGATGAGGAGGGCGATGACGACCACGAGGGCAGCGACCAGGCCCAGCAGTCCGCCGGTCGAGCTGGGTTTGTTGATGGTGACAGGGCCGAGGGAGATCTGGCTGCCGCGAAGCCTGCTGCCGCTGATGACGACACTGCCGGACGTGTGACTCGACGACGCGCTCAGGTGCGCCGTCAGTGCGCTCCGCAGGGCCGGGTCCTGCCGCGCCTCTTCCCGCAGCACCGACTCCGCCTCCCGGCGCGCCTCGGCGTCGTCCGGCGCGGCCGACAACCCGTCCAGCGCCGCCTGCCCCCGGGGCGTCGCCCCGAGCCGCTCCCTCACGGTCCGCACGACCGCGGCCGCGGCTTCCTGACCGACACCCGTGGCCGTTCCCGTCAACGCCGCGGCCAGCACCCCCACAGCCACAGCAACAAGATCAGTCTCCAAGCCTCCCCCTGCCCCACGCGGCAACTCGGAGCCAGCTTGTTCCCTCCACCCGACAAGGAACACGCCGTTCCGCAGGGCAGTCCGAAAACCAGTCACCGGCCGTACGACTGCCTGACGCGCCCCGGGGCCCTAGCGTGCGGCGAGTCGCTCCAGCAGGGCGGTGCTCCGCGCCAGCAGCGCCCGCTCCTCATCCGTGAGTTCGGCCTCGATGGCCTGCGCGAGCCAACCGGCCCTGCGGCCGCGTTCCGCTTCGAGCGCCGTGCGGCCCGCGTCCGACAGCTCGACGAGCGACTTGCGGCCGTCCGTGGGGTGCGCCCGGCGCGTGATCAGGTCCTGCTCCATGAGCAGCCCCACCGCCCGGGCCATCGACTGGGGGCGTACGCGCTGATCCGCGGCGAGGTCGCTGGTCGTCATGGCGCCGTTGCGGTCGAGCGCGCCGAGCACGGCGGCCTGGCCCAGCGGGATGCGGTCCTCGTCCTTGACGCGACGCGTGAGCTTGCCCATCGCGGTGCGCAGTTCGACGGCGATGGCGGCGGCTTCCGGGGTGGGCATAGGGCACTTTACCCCGTTGGTCAGCAAAGCTGCGCACCTGACCTGCACAGCCATGCTGTACAGCAAATCTGAACAGCGAAACTGAACAGCATTGCTGTATGGTTTGGCGGTGTCGGGCTCAGCGCCAGCGTTGTCGCAGCCGGGGCCACGGCACACGACAACGGGAAGGACCTCCCATGTCCGCAACGGCAGCCGGAACCGTCAACGCCGCCATCGAGACCGTCACCGCCCGCCGGATCATCGACAGCCGGGGCAACCCCACGGTCGAGGTCGACGTCGTCCTGGCGGACGGATCACTGGGGCGCGCGGCCGTCCCCTCCGGCGCCTCCACCGGAGCCCGGGAAGCCGTAGAACTGCGCGACGGAGACTCCGCGCGCTGGCACGGCAAGGGCGTCGACCGCGCGGTGGCCCACGTCAACGGAGAGATCGCGGCGGCCGTGCGCGGCCGGGACGCGGCGGACCAGACGGGTCTCGACGCCGCCCTCGTCGCCCTCGACGGCACCGCCACGAAGTCCCGGCTCGGCGCCAACGCCGTCCTCGGCGTCTCCCTCGCCGCCGCCAAGGCCGCCGCGGCGGCCCACCGCCAGCCCCTCTACCGCTACCTCGGCGGCGCCGGCGCCCACCTCCTGCCGCTGCCGATGATGAACATCGTCAACGGCGGCGCCCACGCCGACAATCCGCTGGACTTCCAGGAGTTCATGATCGTGCCCGTGGGCGCGGACACCTTCGCCGAGGCCGTCCGCATGGGCAGCGAGGTCTTCCACACCCTGCGCCGCGACCTGTTGGCCGCCGGGCACTCCACAGGCGTCGGCGACGAAGGCGGCTTCGCGCCCTCACTGCGTACCGCCGAGGAGGCGCTCGACTTCGTGATGGCCGCCATCGAGCGCACCGGCTACCGCCCCGGCACGGACATCGGCCTGGTCATGGACCCGGCGTCGTCGGAGTTCTTCCGCGACGGGGTGTACGACTACGCGGGCGAGGGAGTGCGGCGCACCCCCTCCGAGAACGCCGACTACCTGGCCAAGCTCATCGACGCCTACCCGATCGTCTCCATCGAGGACCCGATGGCGGAGAACGACCTGGACGGCTGGCGCGAGCTGACCGCCCGCGTCGGCGACCGCTGCCAGCTCACCGGCGACGACGTGTTCTGCACCAACGAGACACTGCTGCGCGAGGGCATCCGCACCGGCGTCGGCAACTCGGTCCTCGTCAAGGTCAATCAGATCGGCACCCTCACCGAAGCCCTCACCACAGTGGCCACGGCCCACCAAGCGGGCTGGACCGCCGTCATGTCGCACCGCTCGGGCGAGACGGAGGACACCACCATCGCAGACCTGGCGGTGGCCACCGGCTGCGGCCAGATCAAGACCGGCTCCCTCTCCCGCTCCGACCGCACGGCCAAGTACAACCAACTCATCCGGATCGAAGAGGAGCTGGGCGACTCGGCGCGCTACGCGGGCCGCGACGCCCTGCGGCGGGTGTGAGCGGCCGAAGGAGATAGACACTCAGCGGGCCCCCGATCGCGGTCGGGGCCCGCTCGTACGACATGAAGGTGTCAGCGGTCGGCGCCGCATGAGGTGTCAGCGATCAGCCGGGCAGCCTGATCTCACCTCTGGTGCGCGAAGCGGTCGAGGGCCTGGAGCACGTGGGTGAGTGTCGTGTCGGTGCCCAGATGACCGGCGTCACCGACGACGGTCAGTTCCGCGTCGGGCCACGCGCGGGCGAGTTCCCACGCGGTGTCGAGTGGTCCGCCCATGTCGAGCCTGCCGTGGACCAGCACCCCCGGGATGCCGACGAGGCGGTGCGCGTCGCGCAGCAGCGCGCCCTCCTCCAGCCACGCCCCGTGGGAGAAGTAGTGCGCGCAGATGCGGACCAGGGCCAGTTTCGCGGTCGGGGGACGGTCGCCGTACGGGTTGGAGGTGCCGTTCGTCTCCCCGGACAGGACCGCGTCCTCCCAGCGGCACCAGTCGGCGGTGGCCTGCTCCCGTACCGCGGCGTCCGGGTGTTCGGTGAGGCGCGCGTAGGCCGCGACGATGTCACCGTCCCGCGGTGTGCCCGGGGCCCCGGCGAGGAAGCGTTCCCACTGCTCGGGGAAGAACCGGCCGACCCCTCGGTAGAGCCAGTCGGTCTCGGAGCGCCGGGTGGTGGTGACGGCGGCGATGACGATCTGCGACACCCGCTCCGGGTGCGTCTCGGCGTAGGCCAGGATCAGCGTGGAGCCCCACGAGCCGCCGAACAGCAGCCAGCGGTCGATGCCCAGGTGCTCCCGCAGCCGCTCCATGTCGGCGATCAGGTGCTGGGTGGTGTTGTGCCGCATGTCGGTGGTGGGGTCGCTCGCGTGCGGTGTGCTGCGGCCGCAGCCGCGCTGGTCGAACAGGACCACCCGGTACCGGTCCGGGTCGAAGTACCGGCGCACCCCGGCCCCGCAGCCGGATCCCGGGCCGCCGTGAACGACGAGCGCCGGCTTGCCGTCGGGGTTTCCGCAGGCCTCCCAGTACACGAGGTTGCCGTCGCCGACGTCGAGCATGCCCTTCTCGTACGGCTCGATCGGCGGGTACAGCTCACCCATTTCCAGACCTCCTCAGAGCCGGCCCCCACAGGGACAAGACCTTCTAGTAGACAACACGGCGGGCTGAACCCGGAGACGCGCCCGAGGGCCCTTGAAGCAGCCCCCAGGCACGCACGGCGGTGGCCCAGCCGTGCAGGAACGTGCCCGACAGCTTGCTGCACTCTCCGGAGGTGGCCGGAGGGCCGACGCGTCGTCAAGCTGGTCGCGTAGCCACGCCGGGTGACATCGCATGGCACGTGAATTCACCACCCGAACCCTTCGGAACTCCTCGGACGGCGCGCGCAATTCCAGGCGTATGCGCCGGGTCCGCAGGCGATCCGGGTCCGCAGGTGATCCGGGTTCGCAGGTGATCCGGGTTCGCAGGTGATCCGGGTTCGCAGGTGATCCAGGATCGCAGGCGGTCCGAACCGATCCGATCCGGCTCTGAAAACAGCAGCAACGGAGGCAGATGCCATGTCAGTCCCGCGAGTTCCCGTACTCATTGTCGGAGGCGCCTACACCGGGCTCACCACCGCTCTGAGCCTTGCCGCACGCGGTGTGCGCCCGCTGCTGGTGGAGCGCCGCCCTGGCGCTTCCACGCTGCCGAAGGCATGGGGGCTCAACACGCGTTCTCAGGAACTGCTCAACACGCTGCCCGGTGTGGCGCAGCGCATCCGCACCGCCCTCGGGGACGCGCAGTGGCCCCGCATCAGCCACGGCACGTCGATCGCCGATCCCGAGCGGCGCTACCTCGACCCGCTGAAGGGCCTGCCCGACCCGCAGGAGCTCTCGTCGGTGCCGCCGCTGGCGTGGATATCCCAGGCCCAGGTCGAGGAGATCCTGCGCACGAGCGCCGAGGAGGCCGGAGCGGAGGTACGGCTCGGCACCGAGATGGTCTCCTTCGTGCAGGACGACGAGAAGGTCACCGCGACGCTGCGGGACGTGTCCACCGGCCGTGAGCACGTGGTCGAGGCGGACTACATGGTGGCGGCCGACGGGAACACGAGCCCGGTCCGGGAGCTGCTCGGCATCCCCGTCGAAGGCAGCGGAGTCATCGGCCACATGTACATCCTCACGTTCGAGGCCGATCTGACGCGGTACGTGGAGAAGGGCGCGGTCGAGGTCATCGGGATGCCCGGCAGCGGTTCCAGCTTCATCCTGGACGGCTCCGAGCGGCACACCCTGTGGGTCGACTACTTCCCCGAACGGGGCGAGACGCCGGAGGACTTCACCGAGGCCCGCTGCCTGGAGCGGATCCGGCACGCGATCGGCGACCCCGAGATCGACGTCGCCTTCGTCAACGCCCGCTTCTTCGCCATCAACCACAAGATGGCCGAGCGCTTCCGCGAGGGCCGCGTCTTCCTCGCCGGAGACGCCGCGCACGCCTGCCCGCCCAACGGGGGCCAGGGCGGCAACCTCGCCATCCAGGACGCCTACGACCTGTCCTGGCGGCTCGCGCTGGTCCTCACCGGGCAGGCCGGGCCCGGCCTGCTGAACACGTACGAGACCGAGCGGCGCCCCCTCGTCAACATCACTCTGGAGCGCGAGGTCGAGCTGGCGAAGATCTCTGAGGGCCGGGTGCCCGCCAGTTACAACCCGGCCGACCCCGACGCGCCCATCCCCATGGCCAAGGAGTTCCTGGGCTTCCGGTGCCACTCCGCCGCGGTCCGCACGGAGGCCGACGACGACGGCAGCCTTCAGGAGGACCCGTGGCACCCCACCGGGCGGCCCGGGGGGCGGGCTCCGCACGTCGTCCTCACCGACGGCCCGCGGACGTTCTCCACCCACGAGCTGTTCGGCCGCGGTTTCGTGCTCCTGGCGGGGGACGAAGGCCCGGAGTGGGTCACCGCCGCCGAGGAGGTCGGCCGCCGACTCGGTGTCACCCTGGCCGCGTACCGGCTCGGCGATCGCTTCGTCGACGGCGACCGCACCTGGTGCGACCGCTACGGGGTCGCACCGACCGGCGCCACACTGATCCGGCCCGACGCCGTCGTGGCCTGGCGCGGCAAGGAGGCCGTCGCCGATCCGGAGGGTGAGCTCACGACGGCCCTCACCGCCGTGCTCGCACGCTGAGCACGGAGCTGAGCACCGACCGAGCGCCGAGCCGGACGCTGAGCCAGGCGTTGCCGCACCCGTGGAATCGCTTCCGGATGCGGCAACGCACCACTCTCCCGCGTTCAGCCGACCGGGGCACCGACCGCGCCACCGGCACCGGCACCGGCACCGGCCGTGATGCCCCGTCAGGTCACGCCGTGTTGGCCACGGGCCTCTCCGGGTCGGACACGAGCATGTGGTCGCGAATGATCCAGCCGGCCTGGAACCGGCTCTGCGCTCCCAGGTCGCCGAACATCTCCGCGATGTACTTCCGGCAGGTGCGCACACCGATGCCCAGGCGCCGGGCCACCACTTCGTCCTTGTAACCGGCGGCGAGCAGCTGAACGATCGCGGTCTTCGTCTCCTGGGTCAGCCACTCCGGGATCCGGTTGTTGCCGCCCGTCCCCTGGAAGGCCACGCTCGTCGCCCAGGCGCTCACCACCGTGTGCAGGATGAACTCCACTAAGGCCTCGTGCTTCACCATGTGCGCCTTGCCCGCTTCCTCGCCGTCCAGCAGGAAGACGACCGAGCGGTCGAAGGCGATCAGCGCGGGCAGGGACGCGGCGGTGGTCCGGACCTCGCCTCCCGACGCCGAGATCCGTGCGACGCAGTCGCGCACCTCCGCGTCGTAGCGGGACAGGTGCGGGAGCAGCACGCGCACGCTGACATCCGGTCCCAGTGGTCCGGCGTCCGCGCAGAGCGCGTTCTGTGCCAGAGCCGGGGCGCCCCGCCCCAAGGACTGCACGGCGAACGCCTCTTCGGCGCACCGTGCAGCGCAGTCCTCGAGCGCGGCACGGATGTCGGACGCGCCCTCGATCGTGACGACGGGGCTGGGGCCGCCGCCTTCCGTGCCGTCGGCGCACAGGCCGGAGAGCGCGTTGAGCTGCTCGCGGAGGCCGTCCAACTGCGCCTGCCAGGCGTCGATGACGCCCGAGAGGGGCCTGGCGTACTGGCGCCTGACCGTTTCCGGGTGTACGGCGATCCAGTCGTCGCAGCCTTCGAGGCGGGATCGCGCCAGTTTCATCCTGCCGAGTCTGGACAGCACGCGCGCCGCCTGTGCCTGCCCCCAGCCCAGACCCCTCGCCAGTTTGTCGAGGGTGGATCCGCCGGTCGTGACGAGGAACTGATAGGCCGCCAGATCCTCATCACCCATCAGCGGAACGAGCTGGGCGATATCCACAGTCTTCCCCCTACTTCTCCGGCACGACTATGGATCAAGAATAAACACGGAGCCATTGATGGACGCAAGTTCAATTTCTTGACGCCGGTTCAAGTTTCCGTCAGGGCGCATAAGGGGTGAAGGCTCCTAAAGCATTCGCCTTTCTCTGCCCGGGCCCAAGGCTTCGTCAAAAGTCGACGATGCGTAGGTGAAAAATAGTCGCGAGTGTATTTTTGAACCCCGTTTGTGACGATCATCTGTGTCGCTGCCCGTGCCGTGAAGCTTGGAGTCGCGCATGCGTACAGAACCGTCGGACACGCCCTCCGTCGCGATAGTCGGCATGGGGTGCCGGTTACCGGGGATCGAGAGTGTCGATGACCTGTGGGACGTGCTCGAAGCCAACGCCGACACCGTGACCCCGGTCCCCGCCGACCGCTTCGACCTGGACGATCGGTACGACTCCACCCCCATGACCCGCGGCCGCACCGTGTCGCGGCACGGCGGCTTCCTCAGCGAACCCTTCGGCTTCGACGCGGCGTTCTTCGGCATCTCGCCCGTGGAGGCCCGCGCCATGGATCCGCAGCAGCGGCTGCTGCTGCACGTGGTGTGGGAGGCCCTGGAGTCGGCCGGGATACGCCCCTCCGGGCTCGCGGGCAGCCGCGGCGGCGTGTTCGTCGGGCAGGCGACGTCGGAGTACGCGGAGACCGACCCCCGGCCGCACGACCCCGACGTCCGCAGCCTGGTGGGGAGCCGACTGCGCGCCGTCACCGCCGGGCGCGTGTCCTACGCCCTCGACCTGCGCGGCCCGAGCGTCGTCCTGGACACCGCGTGCTCCTCGTCCCTTGTCGCCGTGCACGCGGCCCGCCAGAGCCTGCTCACCGGCGAGAGCGACCTGTGCGTCGCCGCGGGCGTCAACCTCATCCTGTCTCCGCACGACTTCGTGGCCTACTCCCAGGGCGACATGCTCTCCCCCGAAGGCCACTGCCGGTTCGGCGACGCCCGCGCGAACGGATTCGTACGCAGTGAAGGCGTGGGCGCGGTGGTGCTCAAGCGACTGGACGACGCGCTCCGGGACGGTGACCCCGTACGCGCGGTACTGCTCGGCAGCGCGACCACCAACGACGGTGCGGCGAGCGGACTCCTGCTCCACCCCGCCGTGGCGGGCCAGGCCGCCATGGTCCGCGAGGCCTGCCGCAGCGCCGGCATCGAACCCGCGGAACTCGACTACGTAGAAGCGCACGGCACCGGAACGCGCGTCGGGGACGGGGTGGAGCTCCAGGCGCTCGCCGATGCGGTCGGCCCGGGGCGGCGGGCGGACCGGCCGCTCCTCACCGGATCGGTCAAGACCAACCTCGGTCACACCGAGGCCACGGCGGGCATGGCCGGTCTCATCAAGGCCGTGCTCATGCTGCGGCACGGGGTCGTACCGGCGTCGCTGCACCTCGACGAGGCGCACCCCCTGCTCGCGCAAGAGGGCTTCCCGGTCCGCGTGGTGACGCGCAATCAGCCCTTGGAACCGGCCGGCGGCCGCGCCCTGCTCGGGGTCAGCTCCTTCGGCCTGTCCGGTACGAACGCCCATCTGGTCGTCGGCGCCCATGTCCCCGAGGCCGAGCCCGACCTCCCCTCCCCCGCCACCGGGGCCGGGCCCTGCCTGCTGGTGCTCAGCGCGCGCACGTCCGGCTCCCTCCGTCGCCTGGCGGAGAAGTACGCGGCCTACCTGGGCCCTTCGGGGCCCGGGCGCCGTCACCGCCTCGCCGACGTCTGCGCCGCCGCGGCCGCGCGGCGCGACGCCCACCCCCACCGGCTGTGGGTCGTGGGCCACGACCACGAGACCCTGTCGCGGCGCCTTTCCGCCCTCGCCGCGGGCGAGACGATCCCCGACGGCGGTACGGCGGAGGCGGGCCTGTCGGGCGACAAGCGCGTCGTGTTCGCCTTCTCCGGGCAGGGCTCGCAGTGGGCGGGCATGACCCGCTCCCTGTACCGCTCCTCGCCCGCCTTCCGGACCGCCCTCGACGCGTGCGACCAAGCCGTGGCCGGGGAACTCGGCTGGTCGGTCCTGGATCGGCTCGCGTCCGACGACGACTTCCCCGAGGACGTGAGCGTCGTTCAGCCCGTCCTGTGGGCCGTGCAGGTGGCACTCGCCGCCGCCTGGCGCGAGCGCGGCGTGACACCGGACCTGTGCGTCGGGCACAGCATGGGAGAGGTCGCTGCGGCCCACGTCGTCGGCGCCTTGTCGCTCGCCGACGCGGCCGCGGTGATCTGCAGACGCAGCCGCCTGATGCAGCGCACGGCGGGCCGGGGCGCCATGCTCGTCGTCGAACTGTCGGCGGCCCGGGCCCGGCAGTACGCCGAGGCCCACGAGGGGGCGGTGTGCGTGGCGGCCGAGAACTCCCCCACCACCACCGTGCTCGCGGGTGACCCGCAGGCCCTCGCACACCTCCGGGCCGAACTGGAGGAGCACGGCGTCCTGTGCCGCTCGGTGAAGGTGAACGTGGCCTCGCACTCGCCGCAGATGGACTCCCTGCGCGACGACCTCCTGCAGGAACTGGCCGGACTCTCCCCCGTGCGCGGCACGACCGGCATGGTCTCCACCGTGCACGGCTGCGAGGTCAAGGGCCCGGAGCTGACGGCCGTCTACTGGATGGACAACCTGCGCCGCCCCGTGCAGTTCGCCGGCACTGTACGAGAGGTGGCCCTCGCCACGGAGAGCGTCTTCGTCGAACTCAGCCCGCATCCGGTTCTCGTCGCCCCCATGAACGACACCCTGGGCGACGACCACGGTGACCTCGCGGTGGCCTCCCTGCACGCGGGCCAGGACGAACCCACCGAACTGGCCCGGGCCGCCGGACGGATCTTCGCCGTCGGCGGGCGGGTGGACTGGCGGCGGTGGTACGGCGGAGACCCGCGGCACGTGCCGTCGCTGCCCACCTACGCCTGGGACGTGGTGCAGTTCCGGCGCGATGCGGCCGAAGCCGCCCACTGGTCCGGGGCCTCCCGGGTCCGGCGGATCGACCTCGCGGAATGGGCCGGGAGCACCGGCCGGGGCGACGGCGCGGCGCTCCACGGAGCCGCGCCCGTGCCGCCCGTCGTCCATCTCACGGCGATGCTCGAAACCGCCCGAGAGGCCGACCCCACCCGGCAGTTCGCGCTGCGGGACGTGCGGCTCGGCGACACCCACGTACCCCTCGGAGCGGCCGGTGACACGACCCTCCGGGTGACCCTGGACGGCCACCGGGGGGAAGCCGGAGAAGCCCGCACCGTCACGGCGCAGGCCTCGCTCCGGGGCGCCTCCGACCCCGTGTTCTGCGCCTGGGGACGGGTCGTCGGGGCGGACGCCGACGACAGCGGTCCGTCGGCTTCGGACGCCCTCGACGCCGCGCTCGCACGCTGCCGGGAGTACCTGGGTGCGCAGGACCTCCAGCGACTCGCGCAGCGCCACGACCCCGAGTCCGGAGCGTCGTTCCGGGACGTGGAGCAGCTGTGGCGGCGCGACGGTGAGGCCGTGGCCCGTGTCCGGCTGACGCGGCCGCTGTCCCGCGCCGACTGGGAGGCGGGCCTCCAGCCGCTCCTGGCGGCCCGGCCGGGGGCCGTCTCGGGCGACGACGTCGCGTACGTCCCCGTGTCCTTCGACTCGGTGCGGTTCTTCGCGGAACTGGAGCCGGACTTCTGGAGCCTGGTCGACGTGCGGCCCGAGGACGGTGGGGCCTCGCTGCGGGCCGACGCCGTCCTGATCGCGCCGGACCGCCGCGTCCTGGCGCGGTTCTCCGGGATCCGTCTGCGGCGGCTCGCGCGGCCGTCCCGGGCGAGCGGGCCCCTGGCGCACGTGCCCGCGCTCGTCTCAGCCCTCGCCGGGCAGTGCGCGACGTCGTTCGCGGGCCTGGCCGAGAAGGTCACGGGCCCCTTCGGCGGCGGCTTCCTCACCGGCCTCCTGCGCTCCGTCGCATCACCTCCCGCCGACCGGGAGCGGGAGTCGGCTCCGGCGCGAACCGCCGTTCCCGAGACATCCCTGAAGCAGACCGCGGCACTGCCTCCCGAGCGGGGAGTCGCCTCGGAGGCGCTTCTTGAGCACGCCGCGGCGTTGTTGGGCATGGCGGCGTCGGACATCGACGAGCGGCGGTCGTTGCGGGAACTGGGGCTCGACTCCCTCATGGCCTCCCAGCTCCGTCAGCGCCTGCGCCGCGGTCCCGGCCTGGAGGTCACCGCCGGGCGTCTGTTGGGGCCGGAGAGCGTCGCGAGCCTGGCCAAGAGCCTTGCTCCGCACGGCGCGCCGCCGCGTTTCGGCCAGCCGTGGCAGCAGGAGCCGTAGCAAAACTTGCACTTCAGTATAAAAATATGCGCCAGATGCGATAGCTTGGCAGTGGCCCGAGCGTCCCGCGGACGCCGACGGGCCAACTGGGTTCGGGGGTCCCCTTGCCGTCGGCTCACGCCGTTCGGGCCTCGCGAGCTCACCCCACACAGGAAGGGACGGAATGGACTCGACTGCGACAACGCCGCCGGTCAGCCGCCGGGAACGCAACAAGCAGCGAGTCCGGGAGCGCCTGTACTCGGCTGCGGTCGAGCTCATCGTGGAGAAGGGGTACGACCACACCTCCATCGACGAGATCGCCGAGCGGGCCGACGTGGCGCGCGGAACGTTCTTCAACTACTTCCAGCGCAAGGAAGACATCATCGGTGCCTGGGGAGACAGGAGGCGTGCCGCACTCGTGACGGGTCTCGACGCCAGCAACGTGTTCACCCCCAGTTCGATCGCCCAGCTCCAGGAGTGCATGGCGGTCCTGGTCCGCATCAACCAGGAGGAGCCGCGCCTCACCACCGCCATGCTCACCGCATGGGTGAAGGCGGGGCGGCCGATCCTTGAGGATCCGCACGTCGCGGAGGTGTTCGCCAAGATCGTCGAGAGCGGGGTGCGCCAGGGCGAGCTGAGCCCGGACATGTCCCCGATCGGCGTCGGCAACGTACTGCGCGATGTCTACCTCGGAGCCCTGTACCGATGGGCCCACAACCCGTCGTACGAAACCGAACCGCTGGCCGAGGAGCTGCAGCAGATCCTGCAGCTCCTCCTCAAGGGCATGACCACGAAGGCCACGCACTAGAACGTCGTGGCGCACAGCGGACGAGGCTCCCGGGCTGTTCGTTCGAGAGGTGTCACTCACCTCTCGACCCGTCAGTCGGGGAGCCTCGTCCGTTCAGGAGGCGATCACGCGCCCCCGGTGCCGTCGTGGGCCGCGAGTCGTGTGCTGCGAGGGGTCAGGGCGCGCCGAGCGTGGCGATGTCGATGACATAGCGGTAGCGGACGCCGGACAGGTTCTCCCAGGCCTCGGGGACCCGGTCGGCGGAGATCGTCTCGATCTCCGATGTGATGCCGTGCTTCGCGCAGAAGTCGAGCATGTCCTGGGTCTCCCGCATGCCGCCGATGGACGACCCCGCGATGCTGCGCCGGGCGCTCAGGAGGGAGAACACGTTGTACGAGGCGACCGGGTCGCCCGGTGCGCCCACGTTGACGAGGGTGCCTCCGAGACCGAGCAGATCCAGATAGGCGTCCACGTCGAGCAGGGCGGGCACGGTGTTGACGAGCAGGTCGAAGTGGCCTGCGAGCCCGGCGAGTTCCGCGCGCTCGCGAGTGTCCACGAACCGTGCGGCGCCGAACCTCAGCGCGTCGTCCTTCTTCTCCGGCGACCGGCCGAGGAGCGTGACCTCGGCCCCCATGGCCGCGGCGATCTTCACCCCGAGATGCCCGAGACCGCCCATGCCGAGGACGCCGACGTTCATGCCGGGGCCCGCCTGCCATCGGCACAGGGGTGAGTAGACGGTGACGCCCGCACACAACAGCGGGGCCGCACCGGCGAGTTCGAGTTCGTCGGGGATGCGCACGACGAAGCGGTCCGCGACGACGATGGACCGGCTGTAGCCGCCGAGCGTCACCGTCCCGTCGCGGTCACGGGCCGAGTACGTCTTGACGAAACCCTCGGTGCAGTACTGCTCCTCGCCCGACGTGCAAGGGGCACACTGCCCGCAGGAATTCACCATGCAGCCCACGCCCACCCGGTCCCCCGCCGAGAACTCGGTGACGGCGGCGCCGACCTCCGCAACCACTCCGGTGATCTCATGGCCGGGTACGAGGGGGAAGAGCGTTGCGCCCCAGTCGTCGTGGCCGAAGTGCAGGTCGGTGTGGCAGATGCCGCAGAAGCCGATGTCGATGCGGACGTCGTTGTCGCGCAGCGGGCGCCGCTCGATGGTGGTCGGCGTGAACGGCGCTCCCTTGGCGGGCAGCGAAAGCGCGAGGGTGCTGGGCATGGGTGATCCTGTTTCCCTTGGCTCAAAGAGGACGGGCGGACCGCCGCTGCGTCGTTCCTCAATTCGTCTGCGTCATCTGACTCCGCTGCTTCGTCTGCGTCGACGTGTCAGCCGGGTGTTCTCAGCGAATTGACCGGATGGAAAGGCGGGCAGTGTCGTCCTCCACCGGAACGACCCAGTCGAGCGATCACATGGCAACCCCGGAAACCAGCGTGCCTTTCGGTGCGAGCGGTCCGCCACCACCGCCTCGTGCAGCAAGCTGTGGTGCAGCTTGCTGCACGTCTCCGCACCCGGGCGTCCGGGCTAGGATCGTGACGGCTCGGCCGGGGAACGGCGACAAGTCTGTCCGGGACAACGTCTAAGGAGCACCGTTGAGTTCGATGGGCAGGTTGCGCTGGCTGACGGCGGGGGAGTCGCATGGCCCCGCACTCGTGGCGACGCTGGAGGGGCTTCCCGCCGGTGTGCCGATCACCACGGAGATGG
>NZ_JOJM01000072.1 GCF_000720325.1 Streptomyces sp. NRRL B-1347 | reverse complement strand
GGGTGGGAGAAGGGGCCTGCTGCAGCCGGGGCCCGCTGTTCGGCGCGCCGCAGGCGTCAGGTGCGGAGCATGCGGCCGATGGCCTTCGTGGCCTCCTCGACCTTCGCGTCGATCTCGTCGCCGCCCTTGACCGCCGCGTCCGCGACGCAGTGCCGCAGGTGCTCCTCCAGGAGCTGCAGGGCGAAGGACTGCAGCGCCTTCGTGCCGGCCGAGACCTGGGTGAGTATGTCGATGCAGTAGACGTCCTCCTCGACCATGCGCTGCAGGCCGCGGATCTGGCCCTCGATGCGGCGCAGCCGCTTGAGGTGTTCGTCCTTCTGCTTGTGGTACCCGTGCGTCTGGTGCCCCGCGTGGTCCGCCGTCTGCTCCGAGCCGGAGGGCGCTTCGGTGCCCGTGGCCGCCGCGGCCGCCTCTGTGGTCGTCATCGCGTCCTCCTGTGCATACCCCTAGTGGGTATATGGTACTGGATTTCTCGGGTGGTGTGCTGATCACTGTGCCTGATGGGCGACACTGGGGTATGGCCGGTTAGCCGTGGCCAGATGATGCGCCTAGCATCAGCCTGACCGCATCCAAAGCACCCCGAGGACCCCACGTGCGATTTCGTCTGACCCCCAGGGAGACGAGCTTCTACGACATGTTCGCCGCATCCGCGGACAACATCGTCACTGGCTCGAAGCTCCTGATGGAACTGCTCGGGGCCGACGCCTCGGCCCGAGCCGAGATCGCAGAGCGTATGCGGGCCGCGGAACACGCGGGGGACGACGCGACGCATGCGATCTTCCACCAGCTGAACTCCTCGTTCATCACGCCGTTCGACCGCGAGGACATCTACTCCCTCGCGTCCTCGCTCGACGACATCATGGACTTCATGGAGGAGGCCGTCGACCTGGTCGTTCTGTACCAGGTCGAGGAGCTCCCGAAGGGCGTCGAGCAGCAGATCGAGGTCCTCGCCCGGGCCGCCGAGCTCACGGCCGAGGCCATGCCGCACCTGCGCACCATGGACAACCTCACCGAATACTGGATCGAGGTCAACCGCCTGGAGAACCAGGCCGACCAGATCCACCGCAAGCTGCTCGCCCACCTCTTCAACGGCAAGTACGACGCCATCGAGGTCCTGAAGCTCAAGCAGATCGTGGACGTCCTCGAAGAGGCCGCCGACGCGTTCGAGCACGTGGCGAACACCGTGGAGACCATCGCGGTCAAGGAGTCCTGAGTCACTTCATGGACACCTTCGCTCTGGTCGTGACCATCGGTGTCGCGCTCGGTTTCACGTACACGAACGGCTTTCACGACTCCGCGAACGCCATCGCCACCTCCGTCTCCACGCGTGCGCTGACGCCCCGCGCGGCGCTCGCCATGGCCGCGGTGATGAACCTGGCCGGTGCCTTCCTCGGCAGCGGCATCGCCAAGACGGTCAGCGAAGGGCTGATCGAGACGCCGCACGGCACCAAGGGGATGTGGATCCTCTTCGCCGGTCTGGTCGGCGCGATCGTCTGGAACCTCGTCACCTGGTACTTCGGCCTGCCCTCGTCCTCGTCGCACGCGCTCTTCGGCGGTCTCGTGGGTGCCGCGCTCGCCGGTGGCATCGGGGTCATCTGGTCGGGTGTCATCGAGAAGATCGTCATCCCGATGTTCCTCTCGCCGCTCGTCGGGCTCGTGGTCGGCTACCTCGTGATGTGCGCGATCATGTGGATGTTCCGGAAGGCCAACCCGCACAAGGCCAAGCGGGGCTTCCGGATCGCCCAGACCGTGTCGGCCGCCGGCATGGCGCTCGGGCACGGCCTGCAGGACGCGCAGAAGACCATGGGCATCGTGGTGATGGCCCTCGTCATCGCCGACGTCGAGAACCCGGGCGACCCGATCCCGGTCTGGGTGAAGATCTCCTGCGCGGTGATGCTGTCGCTCGGTACGTACGCCGGTGGCTGGCGGATCATGCGGACGCTCGGCCGGAAGATCATCGAGCTCGACCCGCCGCAGGGGTTCGCGGCGGAGACCACGGGCGCGGGGATCATGTTCACCACCGCCTTCATGTTCCACGCGCCGATCTCCACGACGCATGTGATCACCTCGGCGATCATGGGTGTGGGCGCCACGAAGCGGGTCAACGCCGTGCGGTGGGGGGTCGCCAAGAACATCATTCTCGGCTGGTTCATCACCATGCCCGCGGCCGCGATCGTCGCCGCGGTCAGCTTCTGGATCGTGAATCTGGCGTTCCTGTAACTCCGGCAGCCGCACGCACGCGGGCCCGCCCCCGGGAGCCGGGGGCGGGCCCTTTTGCGTTCCCCGCGGTGGCACCGCCATGCAGCACCGCGGGGAGTCGGGGGCGGCTCAGCCGAAGCGGCCGGAGATGTAGTCCTCGGTGGCCTGGACGGACGGGTTGGAGAAGATGCGCTCGGTGTCGTCGATCTCGACGAGCTTGCCGGGCTGCCCGACCGCCGCGAGGTTGAAGAACGCCGTACGGTCCGAGACGCGGGCCGCCTGCTGCATGTTGTGCGTCACGATGACGATCGTGAAGCGCTCCTTCAGCTCGCCGATCAGGTCCTCGATGGCGAGGGTGGAGATCGGGTCGAGGGCGGAGCAGGGCTCGTCCATGAGGAGCACCTGCGGCTCCACGGCGATCGCCCGTGCGATGCACAGGCGCTGCTGCTGGCCGCCGGAGAGGCCGGAGCCGGGCTTGTTGAGGCGGTCCTTGACCTCGTTCCAGAGGTTGGCGCCCTGCAGCGACTTCTCGACGATGTCGCTCAGCTCGGACTTCTTGTACGAGCCGTTGAGCTTCAGGCCCGCGGCCACGTTGTCGTAGATCGACATCGTGGGGAAGGGGTTCGGGCGCTGGAAGACCATGCCGATGGTGCGGCGCACGTTCACCGGGTCGACACCGGAGCCGTACAGGTCGTCGCCGTCGAGGAGCACCTTGCCCTCGACGCGGCCGCCGGGCGTGACCTCGTGCATGCGGTTCAGGGTGCGCAGGAACGTGGACTTGCCGCAGCCGGAGGGGCCGATGAAGGCCGTCACCGAGCGGGGCTCGACCGTCATGGAGATGTCTTCGATTGCCTTGTGCGAGCCGTAGAAGGCGTTCAGGCCCGAGACGTCGATTCGCTTGGCCATGGGGATCACTGCTTTCGAGAAGTCTGCTGTTGGTCGCGTACGGCCCCACTCGGCGGAGCCGAATGAAGTCGCCTCAGCGACCGGTCTTCGGGGCCTTCCAGCGGGCGATGCCGCGGGCCACGAGGTTGAGGATCATGATGAAGGCGATCAGGGTGAGGGCCGCCGCCCAGGCGCGGTCGTATCCGGCGTTCGTGCCGGACGCGTACTGCTGGTAGATGTACAGCGGCAGGGAGCCCTGGGGGCCGTCGAACGGGTTCGTGTTGATGAAGGGGTTCGTCCACACGAGCAGCAGCACCGGGGCCGTCTCGCCCGCGATGCGGGCCACCGCCAGCATGACGCCGGTCGTGATGCCGCCGATCGCGGTCGGCAGGACCACCTTCAGGATGGTGCGCCACTTCGGTACGCCGAGGGCGAGCGATGCCTCGCGCAGCTCGTTCGGGACGAGCTTCAGCATCTCCTCGGTGGAGCGCACGACCACCGGCATCATCAGGATCGAAAGCGCCATGGCGCCGGCCCAGCCGGAGAAGTCGAAGCCCAGGATCAGGATCCAGAAGCTGAGGACGAACAGACCCGCGACGATGGACGGGATGCCCGTCATCACGTCGACGAAGAAGGTGACCGCCTTGGCGAGCTTGCCGCGTCCGTACTCGACGAGGTAGATCGCGGTGAGCAGACCGATCGGCACGGCGATCAGGCAGGCGAGTCCGACCTGCTCCAGGGTGCCGATGATCGCGTGGTAGATGCCGCCGCCGGTCTCGTCGTCGGCGACGACGCCCATGGAGTGGCTGAGGAAGTAGCCGTCGAGGACCTTCGCACCGCGCTTGACGGTCTCGTAGATCAGCGAGGCCAGCGGGATCACGGCCAGCAGGAACATCACCCACACCACCGAGGTGGCGAGGCGGTCCCTGGCCTGGCGGGGGCCTTCCACGCGGGCCGCGAGGGCGTAGGAGACGCCGACGAACAGCAGGGCCGCGATCAGGCCCCACTGGATGCGGGAGCTCAGGTCCGCCGCGAGGCCGACGGCGCTGGCGACGGCGAGCGAGCCGGCCGCGACGACGTAGGGCGTCCAGCGGGGCAGGCGCGCGGCCTTCAGGCCGGCGGGCGCGGGCTTGACGGTGGTGGTGCTCATGCGTTGGCCCCCGAGTACTCCTTGCGGCGGGCGATGATCATCCGGGCCGCGCCGTTGACAAGAAGAGTGAGAACGAAGAGGACGAGACCGGAGGCGATGAGGGCGTCCCGGCCGTACTCGCTGGCCTCACTGAACTTGCTGGCGATGTTCTGCGCGAACGTGCCGCCGCCGTAGTCGAGCACGGAGGCCTGGATCACGAAGGTCGGGGAGAGCACGGTGGCCACGGCGATCGTCTCGCCGAGCGCGCGGCCGAGGCCCAGCATCGAGGCGGAGATGATGCCCGAGCGGCCGAAGGGGAGCACCGACATGCGGATGACCTCCCAGCGCGTGGCGCCGAGGGCGAGCGCGGCCTCCTCGTGCATCTTCGGGACCTGGAGGAAGACCTCGCGGCTCACGTTGGTGATGATCGGCAGGATCATGATCGCGAGCAGGATGCCGACGGTCATCAGCGAGCGCGGGGCGCCGCCCTCGTACTCGAAGATGCCGGTCCAGCCGAAGTAGTCGTCGAGCCAGCTGTAGAGGCCGGTGAGCTTCGGGGCGACCACGAGGGCGCCCCACAGGCCGTACACGATCGACGGCACGGCGGCCAGGAGGTCGATCACGAAGGCGATGGGGGAGGCGAGCCTGCGCGGCGCGTAGTGCGAGATGAACAGCGCGATGCCGATGGCCACGGGCACGGCGATCACGAGCGCGATGATCGAGCTCACGATGGTGCCGAAGACCAGGACGGCGATGCCGAAGTAGGGCTTGCCGTCGTGCAGGGCGCCCGCGGGGTCCCACTCGAAGGTGGTGAGGAAGCTGCCCTCGTTGTCCGCGAGCGCGATGGACGCGCGGTAGGCGAGGAAGGCCGCGACGGCGGCCATGATCAGCAGCAGCGTGATGCCGGAGCCCCGGGAGAGCGCGAGGAAGATCCGGTCACCGGGGCGGGTGGCGCCGCGTGCGGCGCGCTTCTGCTCGGTGGTGGTGGGCTTGGCGTCCTCGACGGTCGAGGGCGGGGGAGGAGTGTCGGTGGGTATGTCCATGGGGTTCTCCGGTCTGCGGAGCCGGCCGTGCGGTGGGCGCGGGCGGCTCCAGGCGGCGGTGCACCGGACGGCGCGGCCCGCCGGGGAGGCGGGCCGCGCTCAGGTTCAGCTCAGGGCCTTGACGGTCTCGCGGACCTTGGTGATGATCTCGGCCGGCATCGGCGCGTAGGACTCGTCCTTGAGCACGGACTGGCCGTCCTCGCTGGCGATGTAGTTCAGGAAGGACTTCGTCGTGGCGAGGGTGTCCTTGTTGTTGTTCTTCTCGCAGACGATCTCGTACGTGACCAGGATGATCGGGTACGCGCCCTCGGCCTTGGGCTTGTAGTTCAGCTCCATGGCCATGTCCTTGCCCTTGCCGACGACCTTGGCCTCGGAGATGGCCTTGGAGGCGTTGTCGACGGTGGCCTTGACCGGCTCCTTGGCGTCCGTCTTGATGTCGACGGTCTTGATGCCTTCCTTGGCGTACGACAGCTCCATGTAGGAGATGGCGCCCTCGGTCTGCTTCACCTGCTGGGCGACGCCGGAGGAGCCGCTCGCGGACTGGCCGCCCTTGGCCGCCCAGATCTTGGCCGGCTCGTGCGGCCAGGCGGCGGGCGCGGCGCCCTTCAGGTACTTGGTGAAGTTGTCCGTGGTGCCGGACTCGTCGGAGCGGTGGAAGGCCTGGATCTTGGTGCTGGGGAGCTTGGCGTCCGGGTTGAGCTTCTGGATCGCCTTGTCGTCCCAGGTCTTGATCTTGTCGTTGAAGATGTCGGCGACGGTCTTGGCGTCCAGGGTGAGGCTGTCGACGCCCGGGACGTTGTAGCCGATCGCGATCGGGCCGCCGACCATCGGCAGGTCGATGGCCTGGCTGTCCTTGCAGACCTTCTTCGACTTCTCGATCTCCTCCGGCTTCAGGGCCGAGTCGGAGCCCGCGAAGGCGGTCTGGCCCTGGAGGAAGGAGGTGATGCCGGCGCCGGAGCCGTCGGGCTTGTACTGCAGCTGCACGTCCTTGCAGGCCGCGCGGTACTGCTTGACCCAGGCGTCGATCGCGCCCTTCTGGGCGGACGAGCCGGAGGCCATGAGCTGGCCCTTCGCGCCCTCGCAGTCGATGTTGCTGTTGGCGGTGGTCTTCTTGCCGCCGTTGCTGTTGCCGTCGTCGTCCGAGCCGCACGCCGTGAGGGCCAGGGCGCCGGAGACGGCGAGAGCACCGAGGGTGAGGGCCCGCCGGTTCATGCGCTGAAGCTTCACTTTCGGGAGTTCCTTCCGGGAGCCGCCGGCCGTGACTGGCCTGTTCGTGGCGGCGTGCGAAGTGGTTCGGGTGGCCGTGGCGGCCGCTGGTTCGAGCACGCGGGGCGGAGCTTTCTCGACGATCGCGCCGTCGCACCGCGTAAGGCCGAAATTAGGCAGAACAGGTGAAGCCGCCGATGGGCGTAAGTGAACGAGCGGTGAACCTACGCGGACTTTGTGGTTAGGTCACGGGCTGATTACGTCGACAGGCGTGTGAAAGCTTTGCTGGGCGCGCATTTGTGAGCGCGCGCTGGGTAGTGCACGCCCCTTGTGGGAGGCGGGACCGCAGGTGGGGGCGGGATCAGAGCGTCCCGAGGGCGTACAGGGTCGCCAGACAGGCGTCGAGGAGCTGGCGGTCGCGGAGCTGGGTGAGGCGTACCCGGGCCTCGTGCGGGGCGAGCCAGCGGACGCGGTCGACCTCGCGGCTGGGGGTGAAGTGGCCGCCGAGGGCTTCCGCGGCCCAGTAGTGGACCTCTTTGGGGCGGCCGTTCGCGACGTAGCGGGCCATGGGGAGCGGGGGGCCCGGCGCGCAGCGCTGGCCCGTCTCCTCCTCGACCTCGCGCAGGGCGCAGGCCAGGAGCGTCTCGCCCGACTTGATCTTGCCCTTCGGCCAGCTCCAGTCGTCGTACTTCGGCCGATGGACCACGCAGAGGACCAGGCCGTCCGGGGCGGTGGAGCGGCGCCACAGGACGCAGCCCGCCGCCTTGATCGGCTCCGGTGCTCCGGTCATCGGACCGCCCTCCGGCTCACGGTGCCGTGACCGCCTCCCGCAGCCACGCCTGCTGGAACGCGAACCTCGCCGCCTCCACCTCGTGGCGCTGGTCGGCGTGCAGGACGCCGAGCGCGTACGCGGTGGCCGGGGCGATGCGCGGAGTGCGGGCCGCGGCCGCGGCCGCCGATGCCGCGTCGGCGGCCTCGCGGTGCCGGTCCAGGGCCGCGCCCGCCGCCGTGAGCCGGGCGTCCGGCGGGGCGGCGCCGAGCAGGACCTCCTGGGCGTAGCGGTGCAGGCGCAGCAGGGAGCGGACCTTGAGCCAGGGGGCGTCCTGGGCCTCCGGTGCCGTGTCGGCGGCCAGGCCGTGGACGAGGGCCTCGGCGTTGTACGGGTGGCCCGCGCGCAGCAGGGGCAGGGCGGCGACGGCCTCGGTGAGGTGGGCCTCGGCCGCGGCTGCCAGGGGTTTCAGGTCCGCGTCCGGTGCGGGGCGCAGGGGGACGTCGCTGGCCATGACGGCGACGTTGTCGGCTACGGCGTGGAAGCGGGAGGAGCCGAAGGCCTGGAGGGCGGCGGAGTGGGCCCGGGTGCGGGCCAGGGTCAGCTGCCGCTCCAGCAGGGCGGCGGCCTTGGCTGCGCCCACGGCGAGCTGGCCCGCCGGTTTCCTGGCGCCGGGCCTTGCTTCGCCGGTGCGGGGCGCCGGGGGCTGTGCCCACCCCTCCCCAAGCTCTCGGCTTCGCTCGGGCAGGGGATCCCCCACTCGCCCCGCGGGACGATTGCCCACAGTAGGAACGGGCAGAGCTGGCGCCGGAGTCGACAAGCGGTGGAGGGCGCCCAAGAGGCGGTCCAGGCGGGCCGCGTAGGCGTGCTCGCGTGCGAGCGTGCCCGAGAGCCAGGCCAGCTCCGGCCGGAGCCCCTCCGCCCACTCCTGGTCCAGGAGGGGGCGGAAGGTGTGCAGCGTGGCGCCGACGCGGCGCGCGGCGCGGCGCAGCGAGCGGGCCGCGGCGAGCGACTCCTCGGCGCCCTGTGCGTCCGTGGAGGAATCGCGGTGCAGCCGCAGCGAGCGGAGGAAGTCGGTCGCCTGGTCCTGCAGGTAGACCGACAGGGCCTCGCCCGCCGTCATCTCATGGTGTTGCTGTGCCACGCCGGCGCCTCCGGGCGTCTATGAGCATCTCCTGTACGTTCCGCAGGGGCTGGCCTTCCGGGTCCGTGGCGTGCCGCGTCCAGTTGCCGTCCGCCCCCAGGTGCCACGAGGCCGTGGTGTCCGACATGCCGGTCTCGAGCAGCCGGTTGAGGGTGGCCCGGTGAGCCGGGGCCATGACCCTCACCATCGCCTCGATGCGGCGGTCGAGATTGCGGTGCATCATGTCGGCGCTGCCGATCCACACCTCCGGTTCGCCGCCGTTGCCGAAGGCGAAGACCCGGGAGTGCTCCAGGAAGCGGCCGAGCACGGAACGCACGCGTATGTTCTCGGAAAGGCCCGCGACCCCGGGCCGCACCGCGCAGATGCCGCGCACCCACACGTCCACCGTGACACCCGCCTGCGAGGCGCGGTACAGCGCGTCGATGATGGCCTCGTCGACGATCGAGTTGACCTTGATGCGGACGTAGGCGGGGCGGCCCGCGCGGTGGTGCTGGACCTCCCGGTTGATGCGGGTGATCAGGCCGTCGCGCAGGGAGCGCGGGGCCACGAGCAGCCGGCGGTAGGTCTCGCGGCGCGAGTAGCCGGAGAGCCGGTTGAACAGGTCCGAGAGGTCCGCGCCGACTTCCTGGTTGGCGGTGAGCAGGCCCAGGTCCTCGTACAGGCGCGCGGTCTTGGGGTGGTAGTTGCCGGTGCCGACGTGCGAGTAGCGCATCAGCTGGTCGCCCTCCTGGCGGACGACGAGCGACAGCTTGCAGTGGGTCTTCAGGCCGACCAGGCCGTAGACGACGTGGCAGCCCGCCTCCTCCAGCTTGCGGGCCCACTTGATGTTGGCCTGCTCGTCGAAGCGGGCCTTGAGCTCCACCAGGACGAGGACCTGCTTGCCGGACTCGGCGGCGTCGATGAGCGCGTCCACTATCGGCGAGTCGCCGGAGGTGCGGTACAGGGTCTGCTTGATGGCGAGCACGTTCTCGTCGGCGGCGGCCTGTTCGAGGAAGGCCTGCACGGACGTGGAGAACGAGTCGTACGGGTGGTGCAGGAGCACGTCGTGGCCGCCGCGCAGGGCGGCGAAGATGTCGGGCGCGGACGCCGACTCGACCTCGGCGAGGTCCCGGTGGGTGCCCGCGACGAACTTGGGGTACTTCAGCTCGGGCCGGTCCAGGCCCGCGATGGCGAACAGGCCGGTGAGGTCGAGCGGCCCCGGCAGCGGGTACACCTCGGCCTCGCTGATCTTCAGCTCGCGCACCAGCAGGTCGAGGACGTCCTTGTCGATGGACTCCTCGACCTCCAGGCGCACCGGCGGCCCGAAGCGGCGCCGCATGAGCTCCTTCTCCAGGGCCTGGAGGAGGTTCTCCGCGTCGTCCTCCTCCACCTCCAGGTCCTCGTTCCGGGTGAGCCGGAACATGTGGTGCTCCCGGATGTTCATCCCCGGGAACAGCTCCTGGAGGTGCTTGGGCGCGGCGATGACGTCCTCGATGGGGACGTACCGCTGCGGCGAGGCCTCCAGGAAGCGGGAGAGCAGCGGCGGGACCTTGACGCGGGCGAAGTGCTCGTGGCCGGTGACCGGGTTCTCGATCACCACGGCGAGGTTCAGGGACAGGCCCGAGATGTAGGGGAAGGGGTGGGCGGGGTCCACGGCCAGGGGAGTGAGCACGGGGAAGATGCGCTGCATGAACAGCGTGTAGAGCCGGGACTGCTCCTTGTCGGTGAGCTCGTGCCAGCGCACCACGTGGATGCCCTCGTCGGCGAGGGCGGGGGCGACCTCTTCCTGGTAGCAGGCGGCGTGCCGGGCCATGAGCTCGCGGGAGCGGTTCCAGATGAGCTCCAGGACCTCGCGGGGCTGGAGGCCGGAGGCCGAGCGGGTGGCGACGCCGGTCGCGATGCGGCGCTTGAGGCCCGCGACCCGGACCATGAAGAACTCGTCCAGGTTCGAGGCGAAGATCGCCAGGAAGTTCGCCCGCTCCAGGAGCGGGGTGCCCGGGTCCTCGGCGAGCTCCAGGACGCGTTCGTTGAAGGCGAGCCAGCTGCGCTCCCGGTCCAGGAAGCGGCCCTGCGGCAGCGCGGTGCCGTCGTGGCCGGTCTGGGCGTCCTCGTCGTACGCGTCGAGGTCGGCGTCGATGTCCGGATCGAGGTCGGACACGGCGGCCGCGACGGTGTGCGGCCGGTGCGCGGCGAGGGCGCCCACGGAGGGCTGGACGTGCCGGATGCCGTCGGAGTCGGGGCTCGGGGCTTCGGTCTGCGCGGTGGGCTCGCTCATGGTCTTATTCTTCCGCGCGCCACCCCCGGCGGGCGCGCCGGAGAGCGCGGGCGCGGGACGGACCCGGCCGTTGTGGCGCGCACGGTCCTGCACCGGGTCGGGCACGGTGGGGGGCTGCATTGCCTGAGCGTCGCAAGCCTGTCTGAATCATTGGTTACGCCGACATGACGCCTGGGAGTGCGCATGGGGACTCCCAGGCGTCTACACGGCGCCCCGGTCAGCCGCGCGGCCCGGACGAACTGGTGCGGCCCCGCTCCGAGTTCGCCCCGGACGCGAGCGGCGCGGGTCGGCGTTCGTGGCGGCGGGCCCGTGCCGGGGGGCTGAGCCCGTCCGGCGTTTGAGGACGAGCGCGCAGCGCGACGAGCCGTCCCGGAGGTCCCCCGTCAGGACTCCGTGCGGTACATCAGGTCCGTCTCGTGGGTGGTGAAGCCCATGCGCTCGTACACGTTCACCGCCGCCTTGTTGTCCGCGTCCACGTACAGCATCGCCGTCGGCAGGCCCGCCGCGGCCAGGTGGCGGAGGCCGATCGCGGTGAGCGCCTTGCCGAGGCCGCCGCCCTGCGCGCCGGGGCGCACCCCGAGGACGTACACCTCGCCGAGGCGCTCCGCCGCGTGCGTCTTCGTCCAGTGGAAGCCGATCAGTTCGGCTCCGCCCTCGGGCCCGCGCTCGGCGAGGAAGAACCCGGCCGGGTCGAACCACGGCTCCGCCTTGCGGTCGTCGAGGTCCCGCTGCGTCAGGGAGCCCTGCTCCGGGTGGTGCGCGAACGCCTCCGCGTTCACCGCGAGCCACGCCGCGTCGTCCGCGCCGGGGACGAAGGCGCGCACGCGCACGCCCTCGGGCAGCACCGGCTCGTCGAGGTCCAGGCCGTCGAGGGGGCGCCGCATCTGGCGCAGCTCGCGGAACAGGGTGAGGCCGAGCACCTGCGCCAGGTGCCGGGCCGCGGAGTGCCCGCCGTGTGCCCACACCCGCAGCCGCCTGCCGGACTCCGCGAGCAGCGCGGTGCCGAGCGCCCGCCCGTGCCCGTGGCCGCGGTGCGCCGGGTGCACCACCAGCTCGGCGGCCGGGGCCTCCACGGGGTCGTTGTCCTCCAGCTGTGCGTAGCCCACGAGTTCGCCGTCGACCGTCAGGAGCAGATGCCGCACGCCCTCGCGGGCGCCGCCCGCCCGTCGCCCACCACCACCCTCAACCGAGTCGCTGCGCGACGCTGTGAAGTTCCGCAGCTGGAGCCGCCCCTGCTCGGACACGGCCTGCTGGCCGTCGGTGCGCGCGGCCTCCGCGAGGAGCGCGAGCACGGCGGCGGCCTGCTCGTCCGTGAGCACGTCGTACGTGTCGATCTGGCGGAGGGCGGCGGGGGTCCTGGCGGGCGTCTCGTCTGTCATGGATCCGAGGGTAAGTCGAAGGGTGGCGACGGCACGACAGCGCCTGGGCGGCGGTGAATGGCTATCAGGCTGTAACCACCGGGACTCTGTTGCGCTACGCGCGTTGACCATAGGCTTCCGCACGGCCCCAGTCGTCCACACCACCCCAGGGGAACACGTGTCAGCCACATCCCAGCCACGCAGGCCGAGGCGCAGAGCCGCCCGGGTGCTCGCCCTCACGGCGGGCCTCGCCACCGTCGGCGCGCTCGCCGCCGCGCTGCCCGCCGCCGCGGGCCAGGAGCAGGGTCAGGACCGGATGGCGGCCGTGGGCCACCACGGCAAGAAGCGCACGGTCGATGTGCAGCTGCTCTCCTTCAACGACTTCCACGGCAACCTCCAGGCGCCCGCCGGGTCCTCGGGCCAGGTCACCGAGAAGCAGCCGGACGGCACGGAGAAGAAGGTCGACGCGGGCGGCGCCGAGTACCTGGCGACCTCCCTGCGCACGGCCCGGAAGGGCCACCCGTACTCGATCACCGCGGCGGCCGGCGACCTCATAGGCGCGAGCCCGCTCCTGTCCGGCCTCTTCCACGACGAGCCGAGCGTCGAGGCCCTGAACAAGATGGACCTGGACGTCTCCAGCGTCGGCAACCACGAGTTCGACGAGGGCGCCAAGGAACTGTCGCGCATCCAGAACGGCGGCTGTCACCCCAAGGACGGCTGCTACGAGAAGGACAAGCACGGCAAGGCCAAGAAGTTCGAGGGCGCCGACTTCCCCTACCTGACGGCCAACGTCACCAAGGAGAAGACCGGCAAGTCCCTCCTCAAGCCCTACTACGTGTGGAAGCACAAGGGCGTGAAGATCGGCTTCATCGGCCTCACCCTCGAAGGCACCCCGGACATCGTCTCGGCCGACGGCATCAAGGGCCTGAAGTTCCACGACGAGGTCGAGACGATCAACAAGTACGCGAAGGTCCTCGACAAACAGGGCGTGAAGTCGATCGTCACCCTCATCCACGAGGGCGGCTCCCCGGCCAGCCAGGCCTACAACTACGACTGCGACTCGCCGGGCGCGGGCGACGGCATCTCCGGCCCGATCGCGGCGATCGCCAAGAACGCCTCGCCCAAGGTCGACGCGTTCGTCACCGGCCACACGCACCAGGCGTACGTCTGCACCATCCCCGACCCCGCGGGCAAGCCGCGCATGGTCACGTCGGCGTCCTCCTACGGGAAGCTCTACACCGACACCACGCTGACGTACGACCGCAAGACCAAGGACATCGTGCGCACCGGCGTGAAGTCGGCCAACCACGTCGTCAGCCGTACGCAGCCCAAGGCCGCCGACATGACGCGCCTGATCGACCGCTGGAACAAGCTGGCCGCGCCGATCGCCAACAGGCCCGTCGGCTACATCTCCGGCGACATCCCCGGCCGCGGTGCCGCGACGCCCGAGTCGCCGCTCGGTGACCTCATCGCCGACGCGCAGCTCGCGCACGCCAAGTCCCTGGACCCGAAGGCCGCCGTGGCCCTGATGAACCCGGGCGGCATCCGCTCCGACCTCGTCCACAAGGCGAGCGGCGGCGAGGGCGACGGCGTCGTGACCTACGGCGAGGCGTTCACCGTGCAGCCGTTCGCCAACACCGTGAACCTCGTCGACCTCACCGGCGCGCAGCTGCTCACCGCCCTGCGCCAGCAGGTCAGCGGCCCGAACGAGGCCTCCCCGAAGATCCTCCAGATCTCGGCGGGACTCACGTACACGCTGGACATGACGAAGACGGGCGCGGACCGGATCGTCACCGAATCGGTGAAGCTGAACGGTCAGCCGCTGGCGGCGAACGCCACCTACCGCGTCGCCCTCAACTCCTTCCTCGCGGGCGGCGGTGACGGCTTCGCCGAGCTGGGCAAGGGCACGAAGCCGCTGGTCGGCGCGGACGACCTGAAGGCGCTCAACGACTACTTCGCCGCGAACTCCTCGGCCGCCAAGCCGATCGCGCCGCCGAAGGCCGACCGGATCACGGTTGTGAAGTAACTCTCCGCAGTGAGGCTTGGGGTGGGGTGTGAGCGTGTGGTGAGATCACCTGATGCGTTCCCCCCACCGCATAGCCCCCACGACTGACCCCATAGCGAAGCCCAACCCGTACGACGAACTGGCCGAGCTCGCGCCGAACCCGCTGGACGACTTCCTCGAAGAGGACGTCGGGGACGCGGACGACGAGCCCTGGTCCCCGCCCAACCACCGGCGCGGCAGCCGACGCCGCCGCAACCGGTTCGCCGGGCTCCCGTTCGCCGCGAAGACCCTCGTCGCGCTCGCCGTCGGCGCCGCCTTCCTCGTCCTCGCCGACCGCTGGGCGCTGCTGTACGCCGAGCACGAGGCCGCCGCCAAGCTCAAGGACCAGCTGAACCTCAGCGCGGCGCCCGAGGTCGACATCGAGGGCTTCCCCTTCCTCACCCAGGTCCTCGACCAGCGCCTGGACGAGGTCGAGGTCACCGTCCCCGACGTCGCCGCCGACCGGGTCTCGCTCGCGAAGGTCTCGGCGACCGCGACGGACGTGACCCTCAAGGGCGACGGGCCCACCTCCCTCACCGGCGCCCTCATCGACAAGATGCACGGCGAGGTGCTGCTCTCCTTCGACGACCTGAACCGCGAACTCGGCGCCTCGCAGGTCACCTTCACCGGGCACGGCCGCGACCAGGTCCTGGCACGCGGCACGCTGCCCGTCGCCGGGCACGACCTGAAGGTGCGCGCCGACGCCCACATCGAGCGGGTCGGCGTGCGCGGCGTGGCCACCGACATCGACCGGATGCGGCTCGACATCGGCGACCTGGCGACGTACCGGCCCGGCGCGCGGGCCTCCGAGGGGCTGCACCTGAGCCGGAAGTCCGCCGGGCGGGTGGCCCGCGAGTCGGACCGGGCCGAGGCGCTCCTCGCGGTGCCGGCGATCGCCCACCGGCTCGGCCTGCCCGACGCGGCCGTGCGCGAGGCGCTGCGCAGCGACGCCAAGCTCAACGAGCTCACCGGGTCGCCCCGGTTCGTCGACGACGTGATGCGCCTGAACCTCCTGGACGTGGCCCGCCGCCACCCCGAGCTGCTCCGCCGCCTCGGCCTGGACCCCGCCCTCCTCAAGGGCCTCGAAGAACTCACCCGCCCCGTCCTCGTCGACCGCCTCACCCTCGCCTTCCAACTCCCGGAGCTGCCGGGCGAGGGGGCGGTGGCGCTGCGCGACGTGACGGTCGAACGGGACGGAATCCGAGCGGGCGTCGAGGGCTACGGCATCGGCTTCGGCGACTAGGCCCGGCGAGGGTGGTGGGCGGCAGGGCGCGGTGCCTCAGCCGAGGCTGAGGGTCGGGCCCGGGAAGGCTTCCCGGAGTTTCCTGTCGTGGCTGACCACGACCACCGTGCCGGGGTAGGTCGCGAGCGCCGCCTCCAGGTCCTCCACGAGGGCGGGCGCCAGGTGGTTCGTCGGCTCGTCGAGCAGCAGCAGGTCGTACGGCTCGCTGACCAGGCGGGCCAGGGCGAGCCGCCGCCGCTGCCCGGTGGACAGGTCGCGCACCGGCCGGGCCAGGTCCCGCTCCCGGAAGAGCCCGAGCGCGAGCAGCTCGTCGGCGCGGTCGGCGCCGAACGCGGCGAGCACCGAGCGGGTCTCCCCGAGCCGGGTCAGCGGCTCCTCCACCTGCCGGAGGAGGCCGACCCGCGCGGGCCTGCGGACCGTGGCGCCCGGCTCGGGGGCCAGCTCGCCCGCGAGCACGCGCAGCAGCGTGGACTTGCCCGCGCCGTTGGGCCCGGTGACGAGGAGGCGCCCGCCCGCGGGCACGTGCAGGGAGTCGAGCGAGAGCCGCCCCGGCACGCGCACGTCGGCGAGTTCGACGGCCCGGTCCGCGGCCCCGGCGATGGCCGCGGTGAACCGCAGGGGCTCGGCCGGCCGGGGTGCCGGGTTCGCGGCGAGCCGCGCGAGGCGCTCCCGCGCGTCCCGGATGCGGCTCATCGCGCCGTGCGCCCGCGACCGGGCGCGGAAGGCCCCCGCGCCGCTGAACGCCGCGGGCGCCTTGCGCGGAATCGCGTCGAGCCGCCCGATGTGGGAGTCGGCGAGCCGCGACTGTCGGGCCACCTCGGCACGCCACTCCTCGTACTCCCGCTCGAGGCGGGCCCGTTCGGCGGCCTTGGCGGTCAGATATCCCGCGTAGCCGTTGCCGTAGCGGCGTACGGAACGGGTCTCGTGGTCGACCTCCAGGACGGTGTCGGTGACGCGGTCGAGGAACGTCCGGTCGTGGGTGACGGCGACGAGCGTGCCCCGGTGGGCGCGCAGCCGCTCCTCCAGCCAGGCGACGGCCTCGTCGTCGAGGTCGTTGGTGGGCTCGTCGAGCAGCAGCAGCTCGGGCGCGGAGGCGAGCGTGGCGGCAAGGGCCAGGCGGGAGCGCTGCCCGCCGGAGAGCGTGCCGAGCCGCCGCGCGCGGTCGAGGCCGGTGTGCTCGCCCAGGTGGCGCAGGGCGACGTCGACGCGCCGGTCGGCGCCGTAGCCGCCGCGGGCCTCGAACTCCTCGACGAGGGCGGCGTACTCCTCGGCGTACTTCGCGTACGAGGACGGTTCGCGCTCGTCGAGCCGGGCCCCCGCGGTCTCGATCCGCCGCTCCAGGGCGCGGAGTTCGGCGAGGGCGAGGTCGACGGCGTCGCCGACGCGCGCCGAACCCGGCAGGTCGAGGGTCTGCGCGAGATGCCCGACCCCGCCCGGCGCGACCACGGTCACCGTGCCGTTGTCGGGCCGCTCCGCCCCGGCGAGCAGCCGGAGCAGGGTGGACTTCCCCGAGCCGTTGTCCCCGATGACCCCGGCCTTCTCGCCGGGACGGACGGTGAGCGAGACGCGGTCGAGAACGACGTGGTGCGGATAGCGCTTGGTGACGTCGGCGAGCGTGAGCTGCGAGGCGGCGGTGGTACGGGCGGCGGTGACTGCGGGAACACGGAACAAATGAGGCTTCTTTCGCAGGCGATAGGGTCAAATTCCGAGACGAGACGGTCCGTCTCGTTCGAAGTGGCTTCACCATAGCGCCTTCGCGACGCCTTGGCAAGACGTTGCGTCTCGTTTGTTTTCGTACGGGGTTCGTCAGGGCGCCGCGGGCGGCGGCGTCGGGGCACCCGGCAGGGTGATCGTGGCGACCGTTCCGGTGGTGGGGGCCGGGCCCAGGGTCACCTCGCCGCCGGACTGGCGGACCGTGCGGGCCACGATGGAGAGGCCGAGCCCGGAGCCCGGGAGGCTGCGGGCGGTGGGGGAGCGCCAGAAGCGGTCGAAGACGTAGGGCAGCTCGTCCGGCGGGATGCCGGGGCCGTGGTCCCGCACGGTCAGGACGCCCTGCTTCAGGGCGACCTCGATGGCCGTGCCCGGCGGGCCGAACTTCACCGCGTTGTCCAGGACGTTGACGATGGCCCGCTCCAGGGCGGGCGGCTCCGCGCGGACGTACCACGGCGTGAGGTCCGCCTCGAACGTCAGCTCCGGACCGCGGAGCCGGGCCCGCTGCAGGGCCGCGTCCACGACCTCGTGCAACGCGACGACCTGCACCTTGCTCTCGCCCGCCGCGTCCGGGCGCGACAGCTCCTGGAGGTCGCCGATGAGCGAGGCGAGCTCCGTCATCTGCGCCTTGACCGACGCGAGCAGCGCCCGGCGGTCGTCGGGCGGGATGGCGCGGCCCGTCTCCTCGCTGCGGGCGAGCAGCTCGATGTTCGTACGCAGCGAGGTGAGCGGGGTGCGCAGCTCGTGCCCCGCGTCGGCGATCAGCTGCTGCTGGAGGTCGCGGGAGGAGGCCAGGGCCGACGTCATGGCGTTGAAGGACCGGGACAGACGGGCGATCTCGTCGTCGCTCGCCTCCTCCGTCGGGATGCGCAGACCCAGGTCCTCGGTACGGGCCACGTGCTCGACGGCGGCCGTCAGCTCGTCCACGGGACGAAGGCCGGTGCGGGCCACCCACAGGCCCGCGGCGCCCGCGCCGACGACGCCCACCCCGGCCACCAGGGACAGCACCAGGACGAGGTTGCTCAGGGTGTCCTGGACCTCGTTGAGGGGCCGGGCGATGGAGATCGCCAGGGGCTGACCGGGCATTGGATAGGTGTAGACGCGGTACTTCACGCCGTCGGACGTGGTGGCGTCGTGGAAGGACTCGGCCCGCTCGCGCAGCGCGACCTCGGTGTCGGACTTCTTCAGCTGGAGCGTGATGTCCGGCCGCCCCAGGACGATGCAGGCGTTGCCGTTCTGGTCGACCACCTGGAAGATCTGCTGATACAGATCCGGCCTGTTGGTCCGCCCGATGGACGCGCGCCCGCACCGTCCGGTGTCGTCGATCATGCTGCGGACCTGGTCGTCGAGCGAGCTGGTGCGGCGCTCGCTCAGCGCGTCGTCCAGCGAGCTGACCAGCACGTTGCGCACCACGAACCAGCACGCCACCGCCGCCGCGGCGACCGCGAACGCCACCGCCGCCGTCACCAGCAGCGCGAGCCGCGAGCGCAGCGGCAGCGCCTTCAGACGGCGCACCAGGCCCTTCACTCGCGGCCGCCGGTCCCCGCGCCGTCCGCGCGCAGTACGTACCCCACGCCCCGCACCGTGTGCACCAGGCGCGGCTCGCCACCGCCCTCGGTCTTGCGGCGCAGGTACATGACGTACACGTCCAGGGAGTTGGACGACGGCTCGAAGTCGAAGCCCCACACCGCCTTCAGGATCTGCTCCCGGGTGAGCACCTGGCGCGGGTGCGCGAGGAACATCTCCAGGAGCGTGAACTCGGTGCGGGTCAGCTCCACCGTGCGCGCGCCGCGCGTCACCTCGCGGGTGGAGAGGTCCATCCGCAGATCGGCGAAGGCGAGCACCTCGCTCTCCGTCGTCCGCCCGGCGGCGACCGCGTACGAGCTGCGCCGCAGCAGGGCGCGGATGCGGGCGAAGAGCTCGTCCAGCTCGAAGGGCTTGACCAGGTAGTCGTCCGCGCCCGCGTCCAGGCCCGAGACGCGGTCGCCGACCGTGTCCCGGGCGGTGAGCATCAGGATCGGCGTCGTCGAGCCGGTGGCGCGGAGCCTGCGGGCGGCCGTCAGGCCGTCCATGCGGGGCATCTGGATGTCGAGCACGACGAGGTCGGGGCGGTACGCGGCGGCCTTCTCCAGGGCGTCCGCGCCGTCCACGGCGACCTCGGTGCCGTAGCCCTCGAAGGCGAGGCTGCGCTGGAGCGCCTCGCGTACGGCGGGCTCGTCGTCCACGATCAGGATCCGCTGCGGGTCGCCTTCGGCGGGGCTCATGGGTGTGGGTCTTCCTCGGGTCCGGTGCGGTCAGGGGTGCTATCAGCGTCGCACGGGCCCTCGCGGGTGCGCCCCAGGCCCGCCCCTTCCCGAACTGGGGCTCCGCCCCAGACCCCGCTCCTCAAACGCCGGAGAGGCTGGAAGTTTCAGCCCGTCCGGCGTTTGAGGACCGGGGGTACGGGGGCGGAGCCCCCGGAGCGGGAAGGGGCGGGCCTGGGGCGCCCCGCGAGGCCTCAGCCGTCCGCGCCCGCCCGCAGCTTCGCCAGGTCCGCCTTCACCGTGTTGACGGGGATCGCGAAGCCGAGCCCGACGCTGCCGGAGTCGCCGGACCCCCCGGCCCCACCGCTGCCCGAACTGGGCGCGTACATCGCGGAGTTGATCCCGACGATGTTCCCGTTCATGTCGATGAGGGCGCCCCCGGAGTTCCCGGGGTTGAGCGACGCGTCGGTCTGCAGCGCCTTGTACGTCGTCTTCGACGACCCCGTGTCGCCGTTGAACTCCTGGCCGCCGAACTCGAAGGGCCAGCCGCCGCCGGACCCCTGCCGCTCCTGGCCGCCGCCCTTGCCGGGGTCCGCGGACACGGTCACGTCCCGGTCGAGGGCGGAGATGATGCCGCTGGTGACGGTCCCGGTCAGCCCCTCGGGCGAGCCGATCGCGACGACCTCGTCGCCGACCTGGACCTTGTCGGAGTCGCCGAGGCTCGCGGCCTTCAGGCCCGACGCGCCCTCCAGCTTGATGAGCGCGAGGTCCTTCTTGCTGTCCGTGCCCACCGTCTTGGCCTGGTACGTCTTGCCGTCGCTGGTCCGCACGGTGATGGCGGTGGCGCCGGAGATGACGTGGTTGTTGGTGATGATCTCGCCGTCGGAGGTGATGATCACGCCGGAGCCGGTGGACTTGCCCGCGTTGCCGGTGGCGTTGATCTCGACGGTGCTCGGCGTCACGGCGGCGGCGACGCCGGAGACGGTGCCCTTGCTGCCCGCGGAGACGCTCGTGCCGTTGATGTTCTTCGCGCCGGTCCCGCTGTCGTCGCCGGTGAGGGTCTGCACGGCGTAGGCGGTGCCGCCGCCGACGGCCGCGGCGGCGAGGGCGACCGCGGCCAGGAGGGCGACGGGCCCCTTGGCGCGGCGCCGGTGCGCGCCCGCGGGCGGCCCGGCGGGCTCCGGCTCATGGGCGGGCGGGGGCGGGTACGCGCCCTGCGTACCGCCGTGGTGCCCAGGGGAGGCCTGCTGCTGGAGGTACTCGCCGCTGTGGCGGAAGCTCTCGGTCATGTACCTGAGCATCACGGCCGTAGATGAGAGCCCTCTGAGCGCGCGCTGAGAAGCCCGGCAGAACCCTGTTTGCCCGACATAAAGGCCTCGCGCTCACAGGTCGCGGCTGCGTTCGTCGCTGGCGAAGAAGAAGCCGAAGGCCGCGCTGGCCAGGGCCACCACGGGGGTGAAGACGAGGCTCAGCTCGCGGTAGTTGTCGGCCTTGAAGTGCGTCCAGTGGCTGAAGACCAGGGCGAGGCTGGGGACCACGGCCAGGACGCAGACGAGCCAGAAGAGCCCGAGGGCCAGCACCCGCCGGGTCTCGTTCATGTGCCGCTGCTTGCTGATCTTGAGCCAGTTCTCGGTGTCGAGGCCGGCGGCGGAGGGCGGCTCGTCCTCGATGAGCGCGGGCCCGGCCTCGGCGGGGCGCTCGGCGCCGCGGCCGCCCGGCTGGACGTGCTCGCGCAGGAAGCCGAGGTCGAGTCCGTCCCCGGAGGGCGGTTCGGTCTCGCTCAGGTCGTCACCGGGTCCGGTGGTCACGGCATCCTCCCGCGTGCGGCGAGCAGGGGACGGGCTGCGGCGGTGACTCCGGCGAGCAGGGGACCGGCGGCCCCGGCCGCCACGTCGGTGCGTCCGTCAACGGTTGCTCGTCCTCCCGGGCCGGGTCCGGTGCCGCCGTCGGCGGCACCGCCCCGTCTCGTTACTCGTGCCATTGGTCGTCCGGCGTTGGGTGTGCGTCATTCGTGGGTGGGGCACCCCTGTCCCGCCGCGTCGCAGCGCTCCACCGGCAGGGGAGGGCCGATCCGGCAGATCTCGCCGTCCGGCAGGGGCAGTTCATCCTCGCGCAGCAGCACTTCGGGGCCGAGCGCGGGGTCTTCGTCGTCCGCTTCGATGAACTCCCCGAAGGGGGCTGGGAGTTCGGGCACCTCGGTGAGCTGCAGCTCGTTGTGCCATTCGCGGTAGGGCGTGAGGTGGCCCACCTTCGTCGCGCAGCAGAACTGCACGGCCACGTGCCGGATCTTCCCGCGCGCCCCGTGCGCAGGTGTCGGCTCATTCATCCGTGGTGCCCCCTCCGGTGCTCGCCCTGTGGGCGAGGGGGCCGTGCCACAGCTCAGGACCCCCAAGCTTCACCTGAGCGAGGCTAGCACATTCCATGTGATCTATTTCAACATCCGACGCACATTCGATGTGGATTTGATGCACACTGGAAGTGTACTGAAGGCACATCGGGTACGGATTTGCTTGACATGATGTGTGCGGGAGGGCAACATGGAAGCCACGTTCCGAGGGGCACGGCTGGGAGGAGCAGGTCATGGGTGCGTTCATCGGCCGTTTATGGGCCCCGTGAGATCCAGCGCGTACGCCGGTGGGACCGCCGGTGTCGGCACGCGCTGACCTGGATTTCTGGCGCACGGAGTGCGCCGGCGCGGACCTGTGAGAGGTAGCGCCCATATCCGCAGCGCCGGGGTCGGCCCCGGATGCTTGCGATCGCTCGGGGAGCGTTCAGGGAATCACCTGGACAGGGCTGCCCGGCCGCCGTGTGTCCGGAGCTCCCGCGACATCTTTGCCTACTGAGGTTCTGAGGGGAACTGGCATGCCTGCTGACAACACGACCGAGACGCCCACCACGGCGGCAGACACTCAAGTCACCCGCCTCAGCGTGAACATCAACGCGGAGACAGCGGCCAAGCTGCGCTGGTACAAGGAGCAGAAGGGCATCTCGATCACCGAGACCATCCGGCGAGCCGTGGCGCTGCTTGATCTCGTCGAGCGAGAGTCGGCCGGGGGCAACGAGGTCCTGCTCAAGTCCCGTGACGGCAAGTCGGTCCGCCAGCTGTGGCTGGTCTGATCCGCGCTCGTGCCGCCCGCACCCCCGACCTGCCGACGGGCTGAGCGGTCGCCCGCGGCCGTCGCCCCCGCGTCAGCCCTCGCAGCCGCAGGAGCTGCGCACCACCAGGCGTGACGGGAAGACCTTCAGCCGCTCGCGGCGCGACCCGGCGACCCGCAGGCCGTCGTCCAGGACCAGGTCGACGGCCGCGCGGGCCATCGCCGGGCGGTCGGAGGCGACCGTCGTGAGGGGCGGGTCGGTGAGCGCCGCCTCCTTCACGTCGTCGAAACCGGCGACGGCCAGCTCGCCCGGCACGTCGATCCGCAGCTCGCGCGCGGCCCGCAGGACGCCGATGGCCTGGTCGTCGGTGGAGCAGAAGATCGCGGTGGGCCGGTCGGGGCCGCTCAGGAAGCCCAGCGCCAGCTGATACGCGTCGTAGCGGTTGTACGGGGCGTCGAAGAGGCGGCCCTCGGTCGACCGGCCCGCCTCGCGCATCGCGCGCCGCCAGCCCTCGACGTGGTCGGAGACCGGGTCGCCGACGGTGGGGGTGTCCGCCATGCCGCCGACGCAGGCCACGTACTCGTGGCCGTGCTCCAGGAGGTGCCGGGTGGCGAGCTGGGCGCCGCCGATGTCGTCCGTCACCACGGCGACGTCGTCGATGGCCTCGGGCCGCTCGTGCAGCAGCACCACGCGTGCGTCCCACGCGTCGATCTCGGCCGCGGCCTGGTCCGTCAGACCGTGGCTGACCAGGATCAGACCGGAGACCCGCATGCCGAGGAAGGCCCGCAGATAGTGGGTCTCACGCTCTTCCACGTAGTCGGAGTTGCCGACCAGGACCATCTTTCCGCGCTCGGACGCCGCCTGTTCCACCGCGTGCGTCATCTCCGCGAAGAACGGCTGCCGTGCGTCCGGCACGATCATGCCTATGAGGTCCGTGCGGCGGGACGCCATGGCCTGGGCGACCCGGTCCGGGCGGTAGCCCAGCTCCTTGATCGCGGCGAGGACACGCTCGCGCGTGGCCGGGGCGACCGGCCGGGGTCCGTTGTTGATGACGTAGCTCACGACCGCGGTCGAAGTACCCGCCAGTCGCGCCACATCGTCCCGCGTCACCTTGGCCACGCGCGCAGTCTACGCGGATGGAGTCAGCCCTGAGCAGGGCGTGCGGCCGCTTCCTCGGGCGTCCGGGCCACGGACGCGGGCGTCCGTCGTGACGAAGCGGACGAAGGGGGCGTCCCCTCGCCCTCGTCCTTCCGCCCGCCCGCGTCGTCGCCCGGACGGGCCGACCGCGGCGGCTTCGCCGGCGCCTCCGGCTTCGCGGACTTCTCCGGCTTCTCCGGGACGACGAAGCGGTAGCCCACGTTGCGCACGGTGCCGATGAGCGACTCGTGCTCGACGCCGAGCTTCGCCCGCAGCCGCCGTACGTGCACGTCGACCGTGCGCGTGCCGCCGAAGTAGTCGTAGCCCCAGACCTCCTGCAGCAGCTGGGCGCGGGTGAAGACCCGGCCCGGGTGCTGCGCGAGGTACTTGATCAGCTCGAACTCCTTGAAGGTCAGGTCGAGGACCCGGCCCTTCAGCTTCGCGCTGTACGTCGCCTCGTCCACGGACAGGTCACCGTTGCGGATCTCCATGGGGGAGCCGTCGGCGGTGATCTGCTGGCGGCCCGTGGCCAGGCGAAGGCGCGCCTCGACCTCGGCCGGGCCCGCGGTGTCCAGGAGGACGTCGTCGATGCCCCAGTCCGCGGTGACGGCGGCGAGGCCGCCCTCCGTCACGACGAGGAGCAGCGGACAGCCGGGCCCGGTGGAGCGCAGGAGCTGGCACAGGCTGCGGACCTGCGGCAGGTCGCGGCGCCCGTCGACCAGGATGACGTCGGCACCGGGGGTGTCCACGAGGGCCGGGCCCTCGGCGGGGGCCACCCGTACGTTGTGCAGGAGCAGTCCGAGGGCGGGGAGCACCTCCGTCGACGGCTGGAGGGCGTTGGTCAGGAGCAGCAGAGAGCTCATCGCGCCCCACCTGCCTGGGGGGACGGGGTCTGCCTACTGCCGTGCACGTTTCGCTCGCCCATTACGTCGGTTCCTCCTCGGGTCCCGTGCGAGGACGTGGGGGCACTGCTTCGTACGTTGCTACACCTCCCGCGCCCGGGGAGGTGTCCGTGCTCGCCGGTCTTGAGGCTACGTTTACCGACCGCGTCCCGCGCGGTCCGTACCAACGGGCCCGGAAAGCACGAAAGGACCCGGGGGCTGCGTTGCCCGGATCCTCTGCGCAGCAGAATAGCCCACATGAGTTCCGGTCCGGCAGGTCAGACGGCGCGATCTTCTGTGCCCCCGATCACTCGCGTTCAGCGGAGCGCAACGCTGCGTACCACGCTCCGTACCGCGGACGGGGTACGCCTCGACGCCGCGTACGACCCCGGTCCCGGCCCGGTCGGCGGGCCCGCGATCGTGGTGGCGCACGGCTTCACGGGGGACCGGGCGCGGCCGCACGTGCGGCGGGCGGCGCGGGCCTTCGCGCAGCGTGCGGCCGTGGTCACGTTCTCGTTCCGGGGGCACGGGGCCTCCGGCGGGCGGTCCACGGTCGGCGACCGCGAGGTGCTCGACGTGGCGGCGGCCGTCGCCTGGGCGCGCTCGCTCGGGCACACGCGCGTGGTGACCGTCGGTTTCTCCATGGGCGGCTCCGTGGTGCTGCGCCACGCGGCGTTGCACAGGGGGCGCACGGAAGCGCGGGTTGACGCCGTCGTCGCGGTCAGTGCCCCGGCCCGCTGGTTCTACCGGGGCACCGCGCCGATGCGGCGGCTGCACTGGCTGGTCACCCGCCCCGCGGGCCGGGCCGTGGGCCGCCTCGGCCTGCGCACCCGCATCCATCCGCGCGAGTGGGACCCGGTGCCCCTGTCGCCGACGGAGTCGGTGCCGCTGCTCGCGCCGACGCCGCTCCTGATCGTGCACGGGGACCGGGATCCGTACTTCCCCCTCGACCATCCGCGGATGCTGGCCGCCGCCGCGTCCGGCGCGGCCGAGCTGTGGCTGGAAGCGGGCATGGGCCACGCCGAGCACGCGGCGGACGACGCGCTCCTGGGGCGGATCGCCGACTGGGCCACGGCATCATGGACGTCGGCAACCGCCGAGTGACGAGTGGCAGGAGGGGCACCATGGCAGCCGGGACGATCCGGTACTGGGCCGCGGCGAAGGCGGCCGCGGGCCTTGCCGAGGAGCCGTACGCGGAGGCCACGCTGGCCGACGCGCTGAGCGCGGCCCGCACGCGACACCCCGGGGAACTGGAGCGCGTCCTGCTCCGCTGCTCGTTCCTCGTCGACGGCGACCCCGTGGGCACGCGCGCCCATGAGACGGTACGTCTGGCCGAGGGCGGCACGGTCGAGGTGCTCCCGCCGTTCGCAGGAGGATGACGTTGAGCGACCAGCCGCACCAAGGGTACGACCCGTACCAGGCGCAGCAGGGGTACGACCCCTATGACCCGTATCAGCAGCAGGCCCAGCAGCAGTGGGGGTATCAGGACCCTTACGCCGGGCAGCAGGATCACCAGGACCACACCCAGCAGTGGCAGGGGCAGACCTGGGAGACGCAGATTCAGCCCGCGGCGCCGCTGGCCGACATGAGCGAGACCGCGTACCTGCCGTCGCAGCCGGCCGATCAGTGGGCCCCTGCTCCTGCGGCCTCTTACGCCCAGGCCCAGTACACGGATCAGGGCGCCCACGCTGTGCCCGCCCATCCCCAAGCTCTCGGCTCCGCTCGAGCAGGGGAGACCCCACTCGCCCCCTGGGCGGACCAGCCGCCCACAGAGGGGGTGGGCGGGTACCAGCCGTCCGCGGAGGAGGAGCCCCGGCCGGAGCCTGAGTCCGATGCCGGGCCCTCCTACGGTCCCGCCACCACCACCGGGAACACCCGGGTCACCGATGCGCAGCGGGCGCGGGCCGAGGGGCGCTCCCCGATCATCGAGCCGGGGATGCAGCCCGCCGCCCTGACGGCGGTGCTCGGCCTGCTGCTCGCCGGGGGCGCCGCGATGGGGCAGTACGCGCTGCTCGTACCGCTGGTGATCCTCCAGGCCGTGACCGCCGCGGGCTGGTTCCGGCTCAACGGCATGTGGCCCGCCCGGCAGGGCATCGCGCTCGCCTTCCTCGGCGGGCTCGTCGCCGACGCCGCGCTGCTCGCCACCGGCGACGGCAACGCCCCGGCCGCGATCCTCGGCACCCTCGGCGTCTGGGTGCTGCTCGTCCTCGTGCTCCAGCTGCGCAGCCACGCCGGTGCCGACGAGCGGATGTACGGCCTGATGGCGACCGTCGCCTCCAGCGCGCTCACGATCATCGCGGCCGGGCACCTGGCCGCCGCGCACGAGGCGGCGACCGTCGGCGGCATCGCGGTCGCGGCGGCCGTGCTCGCCCGCGCGCTGCCGCTGCCCACCCCCGCGTCGGTGGTCGTGGCGCTGCTCGCCGCGGCCGGTGCGGGCATCGCCGTCGGCGGGCCCACCGACTTCGGTTCCAAGGGCGCGCTTCTCGGCCTCGCCGCCGGGGTGTGCGCGCTCGTGGGGCACCGGGTGGCCAGCTACGACTACCCGTCGCGGTTCGTCCACTTCACGGCCGGTGTCGCGCTGCCGCTGGCCGCCGCGGCGCCCGCCGTGTACCTCCTGGGGCGTGCCATCGGCTGACCCGCGGCCCCTCGCGTGTCCGTCTCGTACAGGTGCGAGGCGATCGTCACAGCTGTTCGACAGGTCCCCGTCCGGGCGCTCCGGCCGGGGACCCGTCCTTTAGGCTCGCGGCAACTGACTCTGAGGCGGGGGAACGGGAAACCAGGCATGAGCAAGCGCGCGATACGCATACTCCTGATCGTCGTCGTGGTCCTCGGTGGCCTGTTCGTCGCGGCCGACCGCTTCGCGGTCTCGTACGCGGAGAGCGAGGCGGCCGACAAGATCAAGAGTCAGGAGGGGCTCAGCAGCACGCCCGACGTGTCGATCAAGGGCTTCCCGTTCCTGACCCAGGTCATCGGCGGCAAGCTCGACGACGTAGAGATCACGATGAAGGACTACGACGCCAAGTCCGACGGCGACACCATCCGCGTCGCCGACCTCAGCGCCACCATGCACGGCGTCGACTTCTCCAGCGACTACAGCTCCGCCACCGCCGACCGGGCCGCGGGGGTCGCCCGGATCTCCTACGACGAGCTGCTCAAGGCCGCGAAGGCCGAGCCGGTCGAGCTGCCCCTCGGCGCCAAGGGCGAGGTCGTCGGCCTCTCCGACGGCGGCGACGGCAAGATCAAGGTCTCGGTCGAGGTCAGCAAGGGCGGCACGAAGCTGCCCGAGCCCGTGGACGTGCTGAGCACGGTCAGCGTCGAGGGCGACACCATCCGCGTGCACGCCGACAAGATCCCGGACAAGCTGAACGTGCTCGGCGTCAGCGTGCCGCTGCCCGAGGGCCTGGTCCGCGACGTCACCGACTTCCAGGAGAAGGTCTCCGACCTGCCCGGCGGCATCCAGCTCGACACGGTGCAGGCCGCGCCGGACGGCGTGGACGTGGCGGTCAAGGGCGAGAACGTGGACCTGGTGTCCTGAGCCCCGGGTCTGCGGGTTCCTCCGGCGCGTTCCTCCGGCGCGCCGGTTTTGGCACGGGCGCTGTCCGTAGTACGAGACGCAAGTGTCCGTCCTTCAGATGGCGGGCGCGTACTCCCCCCGTGGGGACGGGGCGGCGCGCCCCCGGCGGCGGCCGGAAAGCAATGCTCCGCTCATATGCTGGACGAAATCGTCTCAACATCCGACATGCCGGTGACACGGCCGCGTCGGCGTCCCTACGATCGGACCCATGCACCGACAGGCGGACCTCACGAAGCGGCGGGCAGTGGACCTGTGCCGCGTCGCCGCCATGCTCTGTCGCGCTCTCTGAGCGGGATGCCCGACTCCCGTATCCCCCCGGCCCGTTGACTGCCGTCAGGGCCGACACGTGCCGTACGCCCGTGCCTCCCCGCACCCGCGTGACCGCACCTCACCGTTCAGCTTCGCCGCACCTGCTCCGGAGGAGAAACGCATGAGCCGCAGCGACGTCCTGGTAGACGCCGACTGGGTCGAGGCCCACATCGACGACCCGAAGGTCGTCCTCGTCGAGGTGGACGAGGACACCTCGGCGTACGACAAGAACCACATCAAGAACGCGATCCGGATCGACTGGACCAAGGACCTCCAGGACCCGGTCCGCCGCGACTTCATCGACCAGGAGGGCTTCGAGAAGCTCCTCTCCGCCAAGGGCATCGCGAACGACTCCACCGTCGTGCTCTACGGCGGCAACAACAACTGGTTCGCGTCCTACGCCTTCTGGTACTTCAAGCTCTACGGCCACCAGGACGTCCGCCTCCTCGACGGCGGCCGCAAGAAGTGGGAGCTCGACTCCCGCGACCTGGTCGACGGCTCCCAGGTCCCAAGCCGCGCGGCCACCGAGTACAAGGCCAAGCCGCAGGACTCCTCCATCCGCGCCTTCCGCGACGACGTCGTCGCCGCGATCGGCACGCAGAACCTGGTCGACGTCCGCTCGCCCGACGAGTTCTCCGGCAAGCTGCTCGCCCCGGCCCACCTGCCTCAGGAGCAGTCGCAGCGCCCCGGCCACGTGCCGAGCGCCCGCAACATCCCGTGGTCGAAGAACGCCAAGGACGACGGCACCTTCAAGTCCGACGACGAGCTCAAGGCGCTGTACGCCGAAGAGGGCGTCGACCTGGCCACGGACACCATCGCGTACTGCCGCATCGGTGAGCGCTCGGCCCTGACCTGGTTCGTGCTGCACGAGCTGCTCGGCGTCGAGAACGTCAAGAACTACGACGGCTCCTGGACCGAGTACGGCTCCCTCGTCGGCGTGCCGATCGAGCTCGGCGCCAACAAGTAGTCCGCCGCCCCTTCCCCCTTCATTCCTAGGAGTACGTCATGTGTGGAGCCAAGGCCGGCGGCCCCGACGCCTCGACGGCGAAGCCCGGTGAGACCACCATCCAGGGCCAGGTGACCCGCGACGGCGAGCCGGTGACCGGCTACGTCCGGCTGCTGGACTCGACCGGCGAGTTCACCGCCGAGGTGCCGACCTCGGCGACCGGTCAGTTCCGCTTCTACGCGGCCGAGGGGACGTGGACCGTGCGCGCCCTGGTGCCGGGTGGCAGTGCCGACCGCACCGTGGTCGCCCAGAAGGGCGGGCTCGCCGAGGTGGCCATCGCCGTCTGAGCCCTTTCCCGGCCGGGGGCCGCACCCAGGGGTTGGACGCCACGGGTGCGGCCTTCGGCCTGTGCGGGGGTTCATCGGCGCTGCGCGGACGAGGCCGAAGCCCGATCGACCGCCGGACGCGCCCGCTAGGGTCGGCGCTTGCCGTCCAGCTCGTCCCACCACTCGTCGGACTTGGGGTCTCCGGAGGGGTCGTCCCACCAGCGGTCGTCGGGGCCGCGGCGGTTCGCCACCACGGCCGCGAGCGGGGGGATCACCATCGCCACCACGCACATCCCGACCGCGACCGGGACCGACCAGAGCCGCACGACGCCCCAGGCCAGGACGAACAGGGCGAGGCACGTGCCCATCATGGTGAAGTACACATGACGCCGTCGCGCGTACATACGTCCAGCGTACGGCGGACCTCACCGAGAAGCGGCCGCCGGGCCCCACTACAGTGGAGCCTGGCTCTGTTACCGCTCACCACAGCTCACCGAGGAGCACCCCGTGCTTGAGGCCTTCTTCTCCGCACTCCTTGTCCTGGTCTGCGTCGGCGTTCTCGCCTTCACCGGTCTGGCAGTGAAGAAGCTGTACCAGGGCCAGCGCTGACCCCCCACCGGGACCCCCACGAGAGACTCCTGAGCAACCCATGATCCAGATTCCGTCCGACCTGCACCCCGACCTCGTCCCCCTCGTCTGGCTCCTCGGCACCTGGGAAGGCGCGGGCGTCACCGACTTCCCCGGCTCCGCGAAGGCGAACTTCGGCCAGGAGGTCACCTTCACGCACGACGGGCGGGACTTCCTCGAGTACCACTCGCACACGTGGGTGCTCGACGCCGAGGGCAAGAAGACCGAGCCGCTGGAGTCCGAGTCCGGCTTCTGGCGCGTCGACAAGGACCGCAAGGTCGAGGTCGTCATGGTCCGCCAGGACGGCGTCGTCGAGGTCTGGTACGGCGAGCTCGCCGACCAGAAGCCGCAGATCGACCTGGCCACCGACGCCGTCGCCCGCACCGCGGCCTCCGGCCCGTACAGCGGCGGCAAGCGCCTGTACGGCTACGTGAAGAGCGACCTGATGTGGGTCGGCGAGAAGCAGACCCCCGAGGTGCCGCTGCGCCCCTACATGTCGGCCCAGCTCAAGAAGGTCGTGTCCCCCGAAGAGGTCGCGGAGATGGCCCGCAACCTGGGCGACCTCCCGGACGACGGCATCGCCTTCTTCAAGTAGTCCTTAGACTCGGGGGTGTGGTGACCACAGACCCGGACGTGACGACGGACTGGAAGAGCGACCTGCGGCAGCGCGGCTACCGCCTGACACCGCAGCGTCAGCTCGTGCTCGAAGCCGTCGACAAACTGGAGCACGCGACCCCCGACGACATCCTCTGCGAGGTCCGCAGGACGGCGTCGGGGATCAACATCTCCACCGTCTACCGCACCCTGGAGCTCCTGGAGGAGCTCGGGCTCGTCTCCCACGCCCACCTCGGGCACGGCGCGCCCACCTACCACCTCGCCGACCGCCACCACCACATCCACCTGGTGTGCCGGGACTGCACGGAGGTCATCGAGGCCGACGTCGAGGTCGCCGCGGACTTCACCGAGAAGCTGCGCACGATGTTCGGCTTCGAGACGGACATGAAGCACTTCGCGATCTTCGGCCGGTGCGGGACGTGTGCGACGGACGGCCCCGCCGAAGGCCCCGACGAATCCGACGGGGCCCCGGGGGCGGCTCCGGAAATGACCGCCGGCGAGGGCCCGGGGGAGAAATAAACTCGCGGCCGCGCGAGTCGTAGTCTTTGTGAACATGAAGAGCCCCCTGCTGTCCCTGCCCGGCGCCGTCCCCGCCGAGGGCGTGGACGAAGGCGTCGCCGCCCACTACGGCGACCTGTTCCGCGAGCAGCGCGCCCTCGCCGACGGCACCGGATTCGTCGACCTCTCGCACCGCGGCGTGGTCACCGTGACCGGTGCCGACCGGCTGAGCTGGCTGCACCTGCTGCTCACCCAGCACGTCAGCGACCTCCCGGCGGGCCGGGCCACCGAGGCGCTGATCCTCTCCGCCAACGGGCACATCGAGCACGCCCTCTACCTCGTCGACGACGGCGAGACGATGTGGGCGCACGTCGAGCCCGGCACCCAGGAAGCGCTCATCGCCTACCTGGAGAGCATGAAGTTCTTCTACCGCGTCGAAGTCGCCGACCGCACCGAGGACTTCGCGGTCGTGCACCTGCCCGCCGGGTCGATCGCCGCCCTGCCCGACGCCGTCGCCGTACGCGAGACCGCGCACGGCCGCGACGCCTTCCTGCCGCGCGCCGGACTGTCCGCCTTCGCCGAGGCGCACGGCCCCGCCGCCGGGCTCCTCGCCCACGAGGCGCTGCGCGTCGAGCACCACCTGCCCCGGCTCGCCTTCGAGACCGACCACCGCACCATCCCGCACGAGCTGGGCTGGATCGGCACCGCCGTGCACCTCCAGAAGGGCTGTTACCGCGGCCAGGAGACCGTCGCCCGCGTGCAGAACCTGGGCAAGCCGCCGCGCCGCCTGGTCTTCCTGCACCTGGACGGCAGCGAGGTGCACCTGCCGGTGCACGGGACGCCGATCCACCTCGCCGCGGACGGGCCCGACGGCCGCAAGCTCGGGTTCATCACGACGTCCGCCCGCCATCACGAACTGGGCCCGATCGCCCTGGCCCTGGTGAAGCGGAACGTGCCCGTGGACGCGGAGCTGATGGCGGGCACCACGGCCGCGGCCCAGGAAACCGTGGTCGAGCCGTAGCCCACGGCTCGGGAAGGGGCGCCCGCGCGCGGAGCGCGCTCATGGATGCCGCGGGGCGCCCCGCGTAGCGCCCCGCGCGGGTCACATCTCGAGCAGCACCGTGAACGGCCCGTCGTTCGTCAGGCCCACCCGCATGCTCGCGCCGAAGCGTCCCGTGGCCACCGTCGCGCCCAGCGCCCTGAGCCGAGCCACCACCTCGTCGACCAGGGGCTCCGCCAGATCCCCCGGCGCGGCCGCGTTCCACGTGGGCCTGCGGCCCTTGCGGGCGTCGCCGTACAGGGTGAACTGGCTGATCACCAGGAGCGGCGCACCGACGTCCGAGCAGGACTTCTCGTCGTGCAGCATCCGCAGCGACCACAGCTTGCGGGCCAGCTGCGCGGCCTTCTCCTTGGTGTCGTCGTGCGTGACCCCGACGAGCACGCACAGGCCCTCGCCCGAGATCTCGCCGACCGTCTCGCCGTCCACGACGACGCTCGCGCCGTCCACCCTCTGCACCACCGCACGCATGCCGCCATCATGCCCTGCCGGGCGCGCCGCCCGTGCGCCGGTCCGGAACCCCCCATCCGGGGCCGATTGGGGGCACTCGGTCACAGAGTGGCCACGAGGGGTGGCACCATGCTCACACGCGGTGTACCGCGCCGGCTGAGGGGACGGTAGAGCCACATGAGCACACCCAGTACGCCCAGCGCGCCCAGGGCGAGGCCCGCGGGCGGAACAGGCGGGACAGGCGGCGCGGGCTTCGGCGGCACACCCGTGCCCCGCCCGCCCGCGCAGCGCACCGACAGCCCCGTCCTGCCCGAGGCGCCCGCCCACGACCTGGCCGCGCTGCGCCTGCCGGAGCTGCGCGAACTGCGCAGGACCGCACAGCAGGACGAGGCCGATCTGAGCTACGTACGACGGCTGCTCCAGGGGCGCATCGACATCCTGCGCGCCGAGACCGCGCGCCGCGCGCGGCCGCGCGCGGGAGCGCCCCAGGACGGCGGCGCGGACGCCCCGGGCGGCGACGGGGCGGCGGCCCTCGTCGTGGACCGGCTCCCGGAGATCCTCATGGACGGCCCGGCCCGCCGCCGCGCCTCGGCCCGGCACGTGACGCTCGGCACGCCGCACCGCGAGGAGTACCGGCGGCTCGCCGCCGACATGCTCGCCGAGGTCGCGCTCTCCGACCTGGCCGCCCGCACGGACGACGAGCTGCACACGGCCATGGGCCGCCTCGTGCGGTACGAGCAGCAGGTGTCGCGGCGGCGCCAGGAGATGCAGCGGACCGCGGACGATTGCAGTGCGGAGATCGCGCGCAGGTACCGTGAAGGTGAAGCACAAGTGGACGACCTGCTCGCGTGACCCCTCCGGGCGCGGCCGGTCCGTCGCACCACCCGCACCCGGAAGGCCCCCGATGACGCCGACGTCCGCCGCCACCCCCGTCATACCGCCGGTCCTCGCCGAAGTCGTACGTTCCGGCTTCGTCGAGGGCCGCCACCGGGGCAGCCTCGTGCTGCTCGGGGCGGACGGCGAGGTCGAGCTGGCGCTCGGGGACGTCGCCGCGCCGGTCTTCCCGCGCTCCACGAACAAGCCGATGCAGGCCGCCGCGGTGCTGCGGGCCGGGCTCGACCTGTCCGGCGAGCGGCTCGCCCTGGCGGCCGCCAGCCACTCCGGGGAAACGTTTCACCGGGACCTGGTGCAGAAGATGCTCGCCGAGCACGGGCTGACCGCCGCCGAGCTCCAGTGCCCGCCGGACCTGCCGCTCGACCCCGTCGAGGCCGAGACGTACCTGGCGGCGGGCGCCGTGCGGGAGCGGGTCACCATGAACTGCTCCGGCAAGCACACGGCGATGCTCGCCGTCTGCGACGTGAACGGCTGGGACAAGGAGACCTACCTGGACCCGGCGCATCCGCTCCAGCGCCTGGTGCACGACGTGATCGAGGAGGCGGCGGGGGAGCCGGTGGCCGCCGTCGGCACGGACGGCTGCGGGGCGCCGCTGATGGCGATCTCCCTGACGGGGCTCGCCCGCGCCTACCGGCACTTCGTCCTCGCGGCGCCCGGCACGGCCGAGCGGCGCGTGGCCGACGCGATGCGGGCGCACCCGGAGTACGTGGCGGGGACGCGGCGGCCGGACACGTGGCTCATGCGGGAGGTGCCCGGGACGCTGTCCAAGATGGGGGCCGAGGCGGTGCAGGCCGTGGCCCTCGCGGACGGCCGTGCGCTGGCCTTCAAGATCGACGACGGCGGCACGCGGGTCCTGGGACCTGTCCTCGCCCGCGCCCTCGCCCTGGCGGGCGTCGACTCCCCGCTCCTGCCCCGCCTGGCCGACGCCCCCCTGCACGGCGGCGCCACCCGCGTGGGCGAAATCCGAGCGGCCTTCTAGCCGGCCGGGGCCTCGTGCTGCGGGACCGGCCCGGCGAAGCTCTGGAGCAAGAGGTGGGAGGGGCCTCAGGCCCCTTCGGGGTGGGTTGCCGTGGGGGTGGCGGGCCCCATGTGCCGCCGCCCCCACGGCCTGGGGGCACCCCCGCCCCGCTCAACGGCTGACCGAACTCCCGGCTCCCCTCCGGATGAGAGCCCGGTCAGCCCGACCTGGGAGTGGAGCTGGCAGCCAACCCTCCAATGGTTCCGACCATGTTCGCCCGAGTTGGCCACCAACTCCACTGAACTTATCTCCGCCCTGGTGCGTCTTATAACCACCTACCCCGCAACTCCCCAAAGATGGCGGGAAGTTGTACGGTTTGGTTGTGAGCACGGACCAAGCCTCCGTCAACGATCGCAAAAGGCCGGGCATGCCGCCGCACCGCTCGCACCGGGACGTGGCGGACGAGCTGCGGGCCCGGATCAGGTCCGGCCTGCTGCGGCCGGGGCAGCGCATGCCCACCCAGGCGGAGCTGGCGTCCGAGTTCGGCGTGGAGCGCGGCGCGGTGCGCCAGGCCCTGCGCATCCTGCAGAGCGAACACCTGCTGGCCAATGTGTCGAAGGGCAGCCCGGCCACGGTCGCGACCCCCGCCGCGCCCAGCCGCGACGCGGTGCGCCCGCAGCCCACGATGGTCGGGCTCGCGCCGCGCATCGCCGCCGCGTTCCAGGCGCCGCACGTGGAGATCGACGCGCTGTGTCTGACCTCCGTCTCACTGACGATGGCGATCGGCGAGCCGCTCCGGCAGATCCACGCCGGACGGCTGAAACCGGCCAAGGTCGACGTCCGCGTACTGCTGCCGAGCCGCGACATCGACCTCGCCTTCCCGGCGCCGGTGGGGGGCGGCGGCGCGGACGGCCCCGTGCACCGCCGCTGGCTCGACCAGCGGAACGCGCAGGGGCAGGTCCTGCGCCACAACCTGCTCACGCTGCGCGGCACGCACGGCATCGACGTGCATGTGGAGTTCCGCGCCCTGCCGTTCACACCCCCCGTGAAGCTCTATCTGCTCAACGGCTCCGAGGCGCTGTTCGCGTACTACACCCTCGCCAAGCGGGGCGAGGAGATCGGCCAGGAGTATCTGGAGATGTGGGACGCGCAGGGCACGCAGTCGATGCTCTTCCCCTTCCAGCAGGGGGACGGGCTGCGGGACACCACCTTCGTGGAGCAGTCCCACCTGTGGTTCAACGCCTTGTGGAACACGATCAGTCGGGATCTGAGACTGAACCCAGGACCGTAGCCCCGGCTACAGGGCGGGCCCCGTCACCATCAGGGCGAGCACGAGCGCGCCCAGGGAGCTGCACGTGGTGTTCCGCGCCTTGGCGCCCACGGTCAGCAGGAGCAGTCCGACGATGCCGAGGGTGCCGTACTTCCACTGCACGAGCTGCTCGACGACGACGGCGAACACGGCTGCGAGGAGAGCTATGGCGGGCATGGTGGTTCCCCCTTCTGCCATCTCGGGAGAGTTGGCAACCAACTCACTGAAGTTGTCCCCACTTGGCAGGTGTTCATAAACAACTTCGCGCCCAACTCCCCAAAGATGGTGGGTAGTTGTATCGTCTGGCCGTGACCAAGGAGAACGGTGCAGTGACCGGCAGCAGAAAGCCCTCGCCCCAGGACATCGCCGACGCCCTGCGCGACCGCATCCGTACCGGCACCCTCAAACCGGGCGACCGGCTGCCCACCCAGGCCCGGCTGGCCGAGGAGTTCGGCGTGGAGCGCGGCACCGTGCGCCAGGCCCTGCACGGCCTGCACCGCGACGGCCTGATCAACCACGTCACCAAGGGCAGCCCGCCCCGCGTGGCGGCCCCCGCCGAGCCCGCCGTCTCCGCGACACCGGAACCCCAGCCCTCCATGGTCGCGCTCGCCCCGCGCCTGGTGGCGGCCTTCAAACAGCCCCACGTACGCGTGGACGCGGTCTCCTTCACCGCCGAGACCCTGATGAACGCCCTCACCGAACCGATCCGCCAGATCCACGCCGGCCTGCTCCACCCGAACTCCATCGACGTACGCATCCTGCTGCCGAGCAGCGACATCGAGCTGGCCTTCCCGGTGCCGGTGGCGGCGGAGGCGGAGGACGAGGGCCGCGACCGGCTGCACCAGCGCTGGCTGGCGCAGCGCAACGCGCAGGGGCAGGTCCTGCGCCACAACCTGCTCACGCTGCGCAACGAGCCGCACGGCATCGACGTCCACGTCACCTTCCGGGCCCTGCCGTTCACCTCTCCGGTGAAGCTCTACGTACTCAACGGACACGAGGCGCTCCTCGCGTACTACACGCTGCATCGCGACCGGGTGGAACTGGACGCGGAGGGCGGCGAGACGCTTGAGCTGTGGGACGCGGGCGGCCTCAAGACGCCGCTGTTCTCCTTCACCGGCGGCACCAATCCGCGGGACTCCGGCTTCGTGGAGGAATCTCAGAAGTGGTTCGACGCACTCTGGGAAACGATCACGACGGACCTAACACTCTCTTAGGTGACTTCTGACACGAGTGATCCGACCGAGGGCCTACAAAAGCTGATCGAGCTCGCCCGCTTCGTGCTCTTCGACTTCGACGGCCCCATCTGCCGCCTGTTCGCCCGGCACTCGGCGGTGGGGGTGGCGCGCGAACAGGTGCGCTGGCTGGAGGGACGGGGGCTGCACGGCCTGCTCACCAACGGGGTGCGCAACGACCCCGACCCGCAGGTCGTGCTGCGCGCCGTCGACCGCCGCAGGCCCGGCAGCGACCTCGTCGTCGAACTGGAGGAGCGGCTCACGCACGAGGAGCTGACGGCGGTCGCGTCGGCCTGGCCGACGGAGTACGCCGACGCGCTGATCCGCACCTGGTCGGCCGTCGGCGCCCGGCTCGCCATCACCACGAACAACTCGCCGCGCGCCGCCGTCCGTTACCTCGCCGGGCGCGGCCTGCTCGACTGCTTCGCGCCGCACATATACGGCCGCACCCAGGACCTGCGGCTGCTCAAGCCGAACCCGTACTGCGTCCGGCGCGCCCTGAGCGCGATGGGCGCCGACCCGGCGGGCTCGCTGATGATCGGCGACACCCCGTCGGACTTCCACGCCGCCCGGGCCGCCGGGGTGCACTTCCTGGGGTACGCGCGCGACGCCCGCAAGGAGGGGCTGCTGCGCGAGGCCGGCGCCGACCGGATCGTGACCTCGCTCAAGCCGGTGCTCGACGTGGTGTACGGCCTGGGCGCGCCGGGGTGACCAACTGTGCGGTGCGGGAGGGGCGGTTGGGGTTTCGCACACGGGGGCCCACGGAGATTTGTTCGCCCGGTTCGCCCCGGAATTCCCGTCCTGTCGACCTGACGCGGGGCCGTTCGCCCCGGGCCGGTGACAAAACGTTTCAACTATGGGGAGTTGAGCCGTCGGAGGCCGTGACTCAGGGGGTACTTTTGCTCCGCTCCTCTCGTTCGTCTCCAACGGACCGGTTTTCCCGTCCGGAAGAACCGGTTTCCCAGGCTGGGAGAAACGTGCCATGCCCTCTGAGTCGACCTCCGCGGCCCGGGCCCGCGCCGCCCGTGTGAGCGGCGGCCTGGCCGCGCTCGAAGGGCCGCTCAGGGGCTACCACCACGAGACGTACGTCTTTCCGCTGCCGGACGAGTCGGGGGTGACCTGGCGCTGGAAGTGCCGGGAGCCGCGGCCGGGCCTGCTGTGGTTCGACCGCCGCTGCTTCTGGTCGGAGGAGGAGCTGCTCGTCGCGCTTGCCGGGCACGTCACGCGCATTCCGGAGGTCATCCAGAAGGACGGATTCCGGCTCCAGCGGTTCATCGAGGGGCGCACGCTGGGCTCCTGCGCGCGCTCGGAGGAGGACGAGGGCGCCGCGGAGTTCGAGGCAGGACCCGGCACGGGGCGCGGCGCCGACATCCCGGCCGGGGTGATCGACCAGATCGCCGGCCTGTTCGGCGAGCTCGCGGGCGTGGGCCCGGACGGCGTGGCGGCCGAGCGGCGGTGCGTCGCCGCCGACCGGCCGCGGGACGGGGACACCAACGGCTTCATCGAGCGCCTCGTCTTCTTCACCGAGGAGTACGTCTACCTGAAGAACGAGGAGCGGTTCGGCCCGCTCTTCAAGGAGTTCGGGATCGGCCGGGACTCCTTCGCCGTGCTGCGCGAGCGGGTGGCGGGGCTGACGCGCCGCCCTTTCTGCCTGCTCCACGGCGACCTGCACCGGGAGAACTTCGTCCTCGACCGCTGCGGCCAGCTCTGGACGATCGACTGGGAGCTCGCGATGGTCGGCGACCCCCTCTACGACCTGGCCACGCATCTGCACCTCATGCGGTACGCCCCGGGCCAGGAGTGGCAGGTGGTCCGGCGCTGGTGCGAGGCGGTGTCGGCGGCCAGGCCGGGGAGCCGCGCCGGGTGGTGGCGGGACCTGCCGCGGCTGCTCGACTACAAGCGGGCCCAGTCCGTCTTCACCGACGTCATCCGGGCGGCCCTGGTGCTGGAGGCGGAGCAGGGGGCGGTGGGCGCCCTGGAGCGGGCGGCCGGGCGCGTGCACACCGCCCTCGGTGCCGCCCGGGACGCCCTGGGCCTCGGGTCCACCCCGTCGCATGCCGACGTCATGGACGCCCTCAAGCGCTGGTCCTGGCTGGAAGGGGAGCGCGGGCCCCGGTAGCGCGGTGGAGCGGTGTTTCCGGGGGTCCTGCCGTCTTCCTGGGCGTCCCCCGCGGCGGGCATCATGTCGCTGGCCGCCGGTCCGGGCGGCGATCCCTCCTGGGGGTGGCGGAGACGCGCGGAACGACGAGGGACGTGACGTGAAGGAATCACTGCGGCCACCGGGGCGGCAGTACGCGTCGACGGCGGCAGGGGCCGCTGCCGTCCTCGAGCACTGCCTCGACGCGGCCCTCGACCGGGATCCCCGTATCGACGCCGTCGCGTTCACCGGCGAGGACGTGGTGCGGGCGGTGATGTGCTGCCTCGGCAGGCCCGGCCTGTCGGTGCGGCCGCACGTCACCTTGCGGGTCATCGTGCCGGACTTCACCCGGCCGACGCCCCTGCCGGGCCGGAGCGGTGCCGGGGGAGAGGGCGCCGAGGCCGCTGCGGACGACGCGGCCGCGCGGCGGGCGCTGCTGCGGCGGGTGCTCGGGCACGCGCAGGACGTCGCGACCCTGCGGAGCGCCCTCGCCCGGGGTGAACAGGCCCGGCTCGACGGGGAGTTCCGGGCCCTGCACCTGACGCCGTTCCCCGGCTTCTGTCTGATCGGGCGGGAGCAGCTCGTCGACGTGGAAGTAACGCGCTGTGCCGTCATTCTGCTGCGGCGCCGTCGTGGCTGGTCGCGCCCGCGCGGCGGAGCCGCAGATCGACAGGTCCCGCGCCCCTTCGAGGGCGCTCCCGTAACGCAGCGGACTTCGCCGCACCCGCTTGGCGCTCAGGAGTGCTCCGGCAGGCCCGCGGCGAGGCGGGCGAAGGCCTGCTCGGCGGCCGCCCGCGCCTCGGGCAGGACCGCCGCCGCGGCCTCGTGCGCCGCGATCCGGCGCCAGTTCTCCAGGGCCAACACCCGCTGCACCGCCAGGATCTGCGCGGCGGCCAGGCGTGCTTCGAGGGTGGCGTCGCCGGGCCCGGCCGTGCCGTCGAGCGCGTGCGCGAGGGCGCGCTCGGCCCGCTCCTGGTACGCGTACAGGCGGCCCACCAGCGACGGGGTGCCGTAGAGCAGCCGGTGGAAGGCGAGCACGTGGGGGTCGTCGCTGAGGCCGGTCACCGGGTCGTGCCGGTCGAGCCCCGCCCGGAAGTGGTCGCGCAGGGCCGTCAGCGGGGAGCGGTCGCCGCGGTCCGTGACCACGCGGGCCGCCTCGTCCTCGTGGTCGGCGAACCGGTGCAGGACCAGGTCCTCCTTGGCCGGGAAGTACCGGAAGAGCGTCGGCTTGGAGACCTCCGCCGCGGCCGCCACCTCCGCGACCGACACCTTGTCGAAGCCGCGCTCCAGGAAGAGCGCGACCGCCGTGTCGGAGATCGTCTGCTGCGTGCGCAGCTTCTTCAGCTGCCGCAGGCCGACGGGGGCCGGGGCGGCGTGCGGGGGCGTGTCCGTCGTGCCGGTCATGGCTCCAGCGTAGCGCACAGTGAGTCTCAGTAATAAATGTTACCCAGTAACGTTTTTTGCTACGCTCGTCGGCATGACACCACTCGACGAAGAGCTCGCACGGGAGCGCGGCTACCACGAGACCTGCCGCGCCGCCCTCGCCGCGATGGTGGACGGGGCCCAGGAGCAGGTGGTCAGCGGCGAGAACGCCTCCGCGTCCGGCGCCGACGCCGAGGTGCTCGGCTACCAGCTGCGCAGCAAGGCCAAGGAGATGCGCGAACTCCCGCAGGCACCCCTGTACTTCGGGCGGCTCGACTTCGACGCCGCGGCGGCGGAGGCGGGCGACCACCGCGGCCAGCGCTACCACATCGGACGGCAGCGCATCACCGAGGACCCGGCCGCGCCGCCGCTGGTCGTCGACTGGCGGGCACCCGTGTCGCGCGCCTTCTACCAGGCGGGCGCCCGCGACCCGCAGGGCGTCGCCGTCCGCCGCCGCTTCGGCTGGGCACCCGGCAGCAAGGGCGCGTCCGCCGACCTCACGGGTCTTGAGGACGAGCACCTGACGTCCGGCGAGGCCGCCACGCCGAGCCGCATCGTCGCCGGGGAGATCGAGCGGCCCCGCGTCGGCCCGATGCGCGACATCGCCGCCACCATCCAGCCCGAGCAGGACGACCTCGTCCGGGCCGCCCTCACCGCGTCCGTGTGCGTGCAGGGCGCCCCCGGCACCGGCAAGACCGCCGTCGGCCTGCACCGCGCGGCGTACCTCCTCTACACCCATCCGCAGCGCGTCCGCCGCTCAGGACTGCTGATCCTCGGCCCCAACCGCACCTTCCTGCGGTACATCGCCGAGGTCCTGCCCTCGCTCGGCGAGACCGGGGTGCGCCAGTCCACCGTCCAGGACGAGATCGCCCGCCACCCCGTCACGGCGTACGACGACGAGCGGGCCGCGGTCGTCAAGCACGACGCCCGGATGGCGGAGGTCCTGCGCCGCGCCCTCTACGCGCGCGTGACGCCCGTCGCCACCGACCTCGCGCTGCCGGACGGCTCGTACCGCTGGCGGATCCCGGCCGCGGACCTCGAACGGATCGTCGCGGACGTCCGCGCGGAGGAACCGCCCTACGACACCGGCCGCGAGCGCGTCCGCAGCCGCGCCGTCCGCCACGTCCAGGACCAGGCCGAGCGGCGCGCGGGCCCGATGAGCAACACCTGGGTGCAGAAGGTCTCCCGGGCGCGGCCCGTCTCCGCCTTCGTCGACGCGGCCTGGCCCAAGGCCCGCCCCGAGGAGGTGCTCTGCGAACTCCTGGGGGACGCGGACGCGTTGGCGCGGGCCGCGGACGGCCTCCTCGCGCCCGCGGAGCAGCGGGCGATCGCGTGGGCCCGGCCCCCGCGCTCGTACAAGTCCGCGAAGTGGTCGGCCGCCGACCTCGTCCTCCTCGACGAGCTCGCGGGCCTCGTCGAGCGGCCCGAGGGCTACGGCCACATCGTGGTCGACGAGGCGCAGGACCTCTCCCCGATGGAGTGCCGCGCGATCGCACGCCGCGTCGGCTTCGGCTCCGTCACCGTCCTCGGCGACCTCGCCCAGGGCACCACGCCGTGGGCCGCCCGCGCCTGGCCCGAACTCCTCGCCCACCTGGGCAAGCCGGACGCGCCGGTCACCCCGCTCACCACCGGCTTCCGCGTCCCGCGGGCCATCGTCACGCTCGCCAACGACCTGCTCGCCGGGCTCGACGTCGACGTGCCGCCCGCGCGCTCCCTGCGCCGGGACGGCGACCTCGCGGTCCAGCGGGTGCCGGACGCGGTGGCCGGCGCCGTGGCGGCGGTGCGGGGTGCGCTCGCCCGCGAGGGCTCCATCGGCGTCATCGCGGCCGACGCCGCCACGGACGCGCTGCGCGCCGCGCTCGCCGGGGCGGGCATCGAGGCGGCGGGCCCGGACGAGCTGGGCGCGCGCGTCACGGTCGTCCCCGCGTCGGTGGCCAAGGGCCTGGAGTACGACCACGTGGTGGCGGTCGAACCGGCCGCGATCGCGGAGGCGGAGGAGCGCGGCGGGCACCGGCTGTACGTGGTCCTGACGCGGGCGGTGTCGAGCCTCGCGGTGGTGCACAGCAGGGAGCTGCCGTGGAAGGCGGCTTAGGAGGCCGGGGCTGGGGCCGGGGGCGGGGCCGGGGCGTCCGGGGTGTCCCTTCCTCATCCGGCATTGGATAGATGGTTCTATTCACACCGGGACAAGAAGTCGTCCTGCTCCGCCTTCGGCCCCGTGATGGAGGACGTACCGTCATGAACCCCCGTGCCGACACCTTGACCACGGCCCCCGACGGGCGGAGCGTGCTGCGGATGGAGCGCCGCGTCGGCCACCCGCCCGAGCGGGTCTGGGCGGCCCTCACCCGGCCCGAGCACCTGAAGCACTGGTTCCCTTCCGAGCCGCCGGGCGAGGTGACCGACGCCGAGGCGCCGCGCCTGTTCGCGTTCGCCTGGGGCGGCGGCCACCTGCGCTGGGAGGTCGCGCCGGACCCGGGGACCGGCGGTGCGCTGCTCACGCTCACGCACACCTTCGACGACCGGTTCGGCGCCCCCAGCTTCGGCGCCGGGTGGCACCTGTGCGTCAGCGCGCTCGGCGAGCACCTGGACGGCGTCGCCGAGCCGGCCCGCACCCCTGACACGGGCGAGCTGCACGAGGCGTATCTGGAGCAGTTCGACCTCGGCGGCGGCGAGATCACGGCCGACGGCACCGTCCGCTTCGAACGCCAGCTGGTGCGGCCAGCCGACGTCGTCTGGGCCGCGCTCACCGAGGGCGACGTGGTCCTGCAGGGCTCCGAGGCCCCGGAGGGAATCGTCGCGGACGGCATCCCGGCCGGGGAGGTCACGGAGGTGCGGGTGCCGGAGACGGTGACGTACGAGGTGGCCGGAGGCGGCGAGGTGAGCATCCGCCTCGCCCCGGGCACGGGGTACGGGGCCCGGCTCCTGCTGACGCACGTCGGGTCCGGGGACCCGGCGGCGGCACGTACGGCGTGGCACGCACGGGTGGAGCGACTGGCGGGCCGCCTGCTGGAACGCTGAGCGGCACCATTCGGCCCGTCCGGCGGGCACTCAGCCGTGCGGGTTGGCCTCCCGGCCCTCCGTGCTGAGGAGCACCACCGTCGTGGTCGGTGTCACCCCGAGCGCGGCCCGGCGGTCGGGGCCGGTGAGTGCGGCTCGGGCCCCCGCCAGGGCCGCGGCGCCGCACGGCCCGGACGGTACGCCGAGCGCGGTCAGGTCGCGCAGGGCCGTGGCGGCCGCCTCGTCGGAGACGGCCGTGGCCGCGTCGAGGCCGTCGCGCAGGTACGGCCAGGCGAGGCTGGAGACGGTGCCGCAGTTCAGGCCCGCCATGGCCGTCGCGCGCGTGGGCACGGTGACGGGCTCGCCGCGGGTCAGGCCGGCGAGGGCGGGCGCCGCCGCGGTCGGTTCGACGGCGAGCAGCGCGGGGCCGGTGCCGGGGGCCGGGCGGCCGCGGTAGTGCGTGATCGCGGCCTGCGCGAGGGAGCCCACGCCGACGGGCACCGCGACCAGCCCTGCCGCCCCCGCCCCTGCGGCCGCGAGCTGCTCGTCGACCTCGGCGAACAGCGTGGCGTACCCCTGCACGATCAGCGCGGGCACCTCCTCGTAGCCGGGCCAGGCCGTGTCCTGGACGAGCACCGCGTGCGCGGTGTCGCGCGCCGTCGCGGCGGCCTCGCGCACCGCCCGGTCGTAGTCCCCGTCGACCCGGGTGACCCGCGCCCCCTCGCCCTCGATCGCGGCGGCCGCGCCGGGGTGCACGCCCTGCGAGACGAAGACGTGGGCGTCGTGGCCGAGCCGCCGTGCCTCGCGGGCCACCGCGCGGCCGTGGTTGCCGTCGGTCGCGGTCACGAACCGCACGCGCTCCCCGGCCGGGCGGTCCGCGAGCAGCCGATGCACGGCCCAGGACGTGCCGAGGACCTTGAAGGCGGGCAGCCCGAGCCGCGCCGACTCGTCCTTCACGAAGACCCGGCCCACCCCCAACTCGGCTGCGAGGGAGGGAAGTTCGGTCAGCGGCGTGGGCGCGTAGCCGGGCAGCGACGCGTGGAAGGCGCGGACGTCGTCCGGGGCGGGCGCACAGGACCAGGCGCGGGCTCCGGGGTGCGCGAACCACGGCGTCGTACGGGTCGTACGGGAGGAGGCGGAGGTCTCGGTCATGCGTCCCACCCTGCTGCCGGTCCGATCTTTCGGTCCAGCGGATCTTTCCGACCTATATTCGTCAGGAATCCCGAAGGGTTGGAGCCGCCGCACGTGTACGACCTCCGCCGACTGCGGCTGCTGCGCGAGCTGAAGCACCGCGGCACCCTCGCCGCCGTCGCCGCCGCGCTCTCGTACAGCCCCTCCTCCGTGTCCCAGCAGCTCGCGCAGCTGGAGGCGGAGGCGGGCGTCCCGCTCCTCGAACCGGTCGGGCGGCGGGTGCGGCTCACCGCGCAGGCCGAGATCCTCGTCGCCCACACCGAGGCGCTCCTGGAGCGCATGGAGCGGGCCGAGGCCGACATCGCCGCGTCGCTCACCGAACTCACCGGCACCCTGCGCGTCGCCGCCTTCCAGACCGCGGCCCTCGCGCTCGTCCCGGCCGCCCTCACCTCGCTGCGCGCGGCCCATCCGCGGCTGCGCGTGCACGTCACGCAGCTGGAGCCGGAGGCGGCTCTTCCGGCGCTGCTCGCCCGGGACTTCGACCTGGTCGTCGCGGAGGAGTACCCGGGCGGCGCGGGGCCGCGCTCCGACGTCCTCGAACGGCAGGAGCTGTGCCGGGACCCGCTGCGGCTCGCCGTGCCGGGGCCGGCGGGCGAGCCGGACCCGGACCCGCGGTCCCTGTCCGGCCACCCCTGGGTCATGGAGCCCGAGGGCACGGCCGCGCGGCGCTGGGCGACGACGGTGTGCCGCGAGGCCGGGTTCGAGCCCGACGTGCGGTACGAGTCCGCCGACCTGCTCGTCCATCTGCGCCTCGCCGAGCGGGGGCTGGCCGCCGCGTTCCTGCCGGACCTGGTGTGGGGCGCGGGCCCCCGCTCGGTGGCGCCCGCCACGCCGACGGTCGCGCTGCGGGACCTGCCGCCGGGCCTGGGCGCGCGCCGGATCTTCACCGTCGTACGCCGCGGTGGTGGCGGCCGTCCCGCGGTGACGGCGGCCCGGCAGGCGCTGCGCGAGGCGGCCCGGATGGCCGTGGCTCCTTTGCTGCCCTGACCGGCGCCTCTGTGGCGCACTGGCGGTGCCACGCATCCCTCACGCCCCTCGTGTGACGCCTTCGGCGACGGAGTTTGACACCGAGTTGGCGCCCGTGGCGCACCCTGCTCCTGGCCTGCTCGCGTAGCGATAACAGCAGGTCAGGGCGTGTTCATTCGCCTGGTCGTACGCGCTGTGCGCCCTGGACTACACCCCGTGGCACCACGCTTGCGCCAAGGAGGCTTGCGTTGGCGCCATGGTGATGCCATGCTGGCGTCATGAAGTTCAGGGCTCCGGGGCCGCGCCCCCGCGGCCCGCACGGCCCAGGACGCCCGCCCACCGGCGGGCCGGACCCCATCGACCGGAACAGGACGGCCATGCCTACCTTCGACACCCCCGAACCGCTCTCCGCCCTCGTCGAGTTCGACATGGGCACCGCCCGCTTCACCGCCACCAAGCGCCTGGACACCGTCGTCACGGTGACGCCGACCGACGAACGCGAGAGCGCCGACGTCAAGGCCGCCGAGCAGGTCGAGATCTCCTGCGTCGACGGCCGCCTGACCGTCAAGGGCCCCAAGCAGCGGTCCGTGTTCGGCAAGAGCGGCTCGGTGGAGGTCACCGTGGAGCTCCCGTCCGGGTCCGACGTCCGGGGCACGACCGCCGCCGGTGCCTTCTGGACCCAGGGCCGCCTCGGGGACTGCCGCTTCGAGTCGTCCGCCGGTGACATCCACGTCGCGGAGACCGGCGCGGCCTTCCTCAAGACGGGCTTCGGCGCGGTCCGCCTGCAGCGCGCCACCGGCGACGTCGTGGTCGAGGCGGCCGGACAGGTCGACCTCGGCGACATCACCGGCACCGCCACCGTCAGGAACCACCAGAACGACACCAGCATCGGCGAGATCACCGGCGACCTGCGCGCCACCACCGCCAACGGCAACATCTACGTGGGCGTCGCGCACGCCGCCGTCGACGCCAAGGCGGACAACGGCAGCATCAAGCTCGGCGACGTGGCCCGCGGCCGGGTCACCATGGAGGCCGCCATCGGCGACCTGGAGGTCGGCATCCGCGACTCCAGCGTCGCCTGGCTGGAGGCCAACTCCCAGTTCGGCGCGGTCCGCAACGCGCTCGGCTCCGCCGCGGGCCCCGCGCCGGGCGCCGAGACCGTCGAGATCTCGGCCCGCACCGGCTACGGCGACATCGTGGTCCGCGCCGCCTCCGTCTGACGCCGCCGCGGGCGCACGACGTACGGGCTCGAACCAGCCACGCAAGACACGAAACAAGGAGGCGGCACGATGACTGCCACCACCGGTGTGACCGCTCCGCCGAAAGCGATCGCCGCACAAGGGCTGCGCAAGGCGTACGGCGAGAAGGTCGTGCTCGACGGGATCGACCTGAGCGTCGCACCCGGCACGGTCTTCGCGCTGCTCGGTCCGAACGGTGCGGGCAAGACCACCACCGTGCAGATCCTCTCCACCCTGATCACCCACGACGGGGGCACGGCCGAGATCGCGGGCCACGACCTGGACCGGCACTCCGACGCCGTGCGCAAGTCCATCGGCGTGACAGGCCAGTTCGCGGCGGTCGACGGTCTGCTGACGGCCGAGGAGAACATGCTCCTCATCGCGGACCTGCTGCACCTCGACCGGGCCGAGGGCAGGCGCCGCGCCGCCGAACTCCTGGAGCGCTTCGAGATCGCCGACGTCGCGCGGAAGCCCGCGTCGACCTTCTCCGGCGGCATGCGCCGCAAGCTGGACCTGGCGATGACGCTGGTCGGCCGGCCGAGTGTGATCTTCCTCGACGAGCCGACCACGGGCCTCGACCCGCGCAGCCGCCGCACCATGTGGGACCTCATCCGCGACCTGGTCGCGGGCGGCACCACCATCTTCCTGACGACGCAGTACCTGGAAGAGGCCGACCAGCTGGCCGACCGCATCGCGGTGCTCGACGGCGGGAAGATCGTCGCCGAGGGCACCGCCGAAGAGCTCAAGCGCCGCATCCCCGGCGGCCACATCCGCCTGCGCTTCAACGACGTCCACCAGCTGAACGCCGCCACCGACCGCCTCGCGCTCAGCACCGTCACGCGCGACGACGACGAGCTCACGCTCCAGGTCCCCAGCGACGGCAGCATCCCCGTCCTGCGCGCGGTCCTCGACGTCCTCGAAGGCTCCGGCATCCAGGCCGAGGCGCTCACCGTGCACACCCCCGACCTGGACGACGTGTTCCTGGCCCTGACCGGCCAGGACCGCAGGACCGCCGCCGTGGGCACCGCCGTGAAGGAGGCCCTGCGATGAGCACCACCACCTACGCGCTGCGCGACTCGATGACGATGCTGCGCCGCAACCTCAAGCACGCGCAGCGGTATCCGTCGCTGACCCTGTCGGTCGTGGTGCTTCCGGTCCTGATGCTGCTGATGTTCGTGTACGTCTTCGGCGCCCCGCTGGGCAACGGCATCGACGTGCCCGGCGTCGGGGGCGGCGGCCGGGAGGAGTACACCAACTACATCACCCCCGGCATCCTGTTGATGGCCATCGCCACCAGCTCGATCGCCACGGCCGTGTCGGTGTGCACCGACATGACCGAGGGCATCATCAACCGCTTCCGGACGATGTCGATCTCCCGGGCCTCGGTCCTCGTCGGACACGTCCTCGGCAACGTGGTGCAGACCGCGGTCAGCCTGCTGCTCATCGTGTGCGTCGCGCTCGCGGTCGGCTTCCGCGCCAACGCCCACGTCCTGGAGTGGGCGGCGGTCATCGGCCTGCTGCTGTTCCTGGCGTTCGCGCTCGCCTGGCTCTCGGCGGCGATCGGCCTGGGCTCCGAGAGCGTGGAGACGGCGTCCAACGCGCCGCTGCCCCTGGCCTTCCTGCCGTTCCTCGGCTCGGCGGTGGTCCCGCCGGACTCGATGCCCGCGGGCATCCGCTGGTTCGCGGAGTACCAGCCCTTCACGCCGATCACCGAGACGGTCCGCGGTCTGCTGCTCGGCACCGGGATCGGCAACGACGCCTGGATCTCCCTGGCCTGGCTGACCGCGCTCACCGTGCTCGGCTACGTGTGGGCCAAGGCCTCCTTCAACCGGGTCGCCAACCGCTGAGCGGCCCCGCGCGGGCGCGGGGCCGCCAGGATCAACCGACCATCCGGTACCCGAAGTTGCCCCCGCCCGCCGGGCCGCCCAGGGCGTCGAGCCGGAAGCTGGTGGAGCCGGTGCCGGTGACGCCGTCCGCCCCCGTCGGCAGCCGCCAGACGCGGCCCTTGAAGCCGTCCTCGCCGTTGCCGCCCACGAGCACCTCGGGGCGGCCGCCCGCGCCGGTCACGGCCACCGCCGCGCCGAAGTGGTCGTCGGCCTCCGAGGTGCTCGGCACGCCCTTGGAGTTCTGCGTGAGCGTCCTCGCGCCCTCGGTGGTGATCCCGGACGGGCCGCCGCGCAGCACGGTCACCGCGCCCGCCTTCGCCGTGGCCACCGGGTCGGAGCCCGTCTCGTACGAGGCGCCGACGACAAGGTCCGCGTACCCGTCCGCGTCGGTGTCGCCGACCGCCACCGCCGAGCCGAACTTGTCGCCCGCCTCGTCGACGCCCGGCACCCCCGCGCTCGCCTGGGAGTACGAGCGGGACTTCAGGGTGGCGCTCGTGCCGTCCGGGCCGCCGTACGTCACGTACACCTTGTTCTGGTCCGGGTGACCGGTGACCAGGTCCTGGTAGCCGTCCTTGTTCAGATCGCCGAACGCGGACGGCAGGACGGTGCCGTGCCGGTACGGGGCCTTGAAGGCGCTGCCCTTGACCAGGCCGTCCTTGGACCCCTTGAGGACGACGCCGCCCGGCTTGCCGCTGCCGAGGACGACACCTCCGCTGGCCACGACGTCGTCGATGCCGTCGCCGGTCAGGTCGCCCACGTAGACGGTGCCGATGACGAGCTTGTCGGCCTTCGCGGAGTCGCGGTGCCAGATGCCCGCGGGCTTGCCCGTCTCCCGGTTCAGCGGGCCGAGCAGCACGGAGACGCCGTACGAGAGGCCGTTGTGGCCGCGGCTGACGAAGTCGTCGACGCCGTCGCCGTTGACGTCGCCCACACCGGCGCCGCCGCCGAGCAGCTTCGGCGAGTCGGCCCGGTAGTCGCCGGGCGGCAGGGCGGTGCCCGCGCCGGTGATGCCGTCCTCGCTGCCCCACAGGACCGTGTTCTTCTGGAGCCAGTGCACGACCAGGTCGTCGTAGCCGTCGCCGTCGAGGTCGCCGTAGTCGCTGACCTCGCGCCAGCGCGCGTCCGGCACGGGCTCGCCCGGGACGCCCGGCGAACCCTGACCGAGGACCTGCGCGGTGTCGTACGTCAGACCGTGCGCGGAGCCGTAGGCGACGGTGACGGCGCCCGCCCGCTTGACGCCGTCGACGGTCGCGGTGTGCGCGCCGACGGCCAGGTCCGGAAAGCCGTCCCCGTTGAAGTCCGGCCCCTCGACGGCCGGTCGGGCGCCGCCGGGCGCCTTCTCCGGCGCGTCGGCACTCGCGACCGGCGCCAGGCCGACGGCTCCCAGGACGACGGCGGCGCACAGGCCCGCCGCGGTGAGCGCTCTATGGCGCATGGGTCCCCCCCATTGTTCACGGCGGCCCCCCGGCCACCGGAAGATCGAATAGGTGTCCGGATGATACGCGGACGACTCGGACGCGGGCCCGGACCCGTCGGCGTACGCGTACGACCCGTCCTCAGACGACCCACCGGGGGCGGGGGGCGCCCGCCGGCAGGGGCCGGTCGTCGGCGAGCGCGGCGGCCAGGCGGCGCACCGCCTCGCGCAGCGCGTCCGGGGGAGCGGCGAACGGGATGCGCAGGCGCTGCTCGAACACGCCCGGGTCGGCGGCGAAGCAGGCGCCGCCCTCGATCCGCACGCCGTAGTCCAGGGCCCGCTCGGCGAGCGCGGCGGCGACCGGCGCGCCCAGGTCCACCCAGAGCGAGAGCCCGCCGGGCGGCTGCCGCCAGGTCCACCCCGGAAGGTGCGCGGCGAGCGCCCCGGTGAGCGCGTCCCGCCGCTCGCGCAGCCGCGCGACCCGCTCCGGCACCGAGGCCTCCGCCCGCTCCAGGAAGTGCAGGGCGAGGAGCTGGTCCACGACCGAGCCGCCGAGGTCGTTCGCGACGCGCTGGGCGGCCAGCTCGGTCACCAGGCGCGCGGGCGCGCGCAGCCAGCCGACGCGCAGGCCGCCCCAGTGGCTCTTGCTCATCGAGCCGACGGTGATGACCTGCGCGGACCCGCCGGGCGCCGCGTGCGCGGCGCAGGGGCGCGGCGCCGGGACGTCCAGGGCGAGGTCCGTGAGCGTCTCGTCGACGACCAGCCAGGTGCCGGTGCGGTGCGCGGCGCGCAGCACGCGGTCGCGGGTGCCGTCCGGCATGAGCAGCCCGGTCGGGTTGTGGAAGTCGGGGATGAGGTAGGCCAGTTGGGGCACGGCCTGGCGCAGCGTCGACTCCAGGAGCTCGGCGTCCCAGCCGTCGTCGGTCACCGGGACGGACACCGGGCGGAGCCGGGCGCGGCGCACCGCCTCCAGGGCGTTCGGGTACGACGGGCTCTCCACCAAGGCCCGGTCGCCCGGGCTCGACAGGAGCCCGAGGACCAGCGTGAGCGCGTGCTGGGCGCCGGAGGTCACCAGGATCTGCTCCGGCACGGTGGCGAGGCCGCGCCGGGTGAACCGCTCGGCGACGGCGGCCCGCAACTCCGGGAGCCCGTAGGGGTGGTAGCCCGGGCTCCGCGCATGGCCGGCGACACCGGGCGCGACCGCCGCGAGGGCCGCGGCCACGGCTTCCTCCGGCGGGCTCGGCGCGGCCCTGGCCAGGTCGATGGCGGCGTCCGGCGGCGCGAGGGCCCGGGCGACCCCGCTCGGCGCCCGCCCCTCGGGCAGCGCGGTCCAGGTGCCGGAGCCCCGGCGGCTGTGCGCGTAGCCGCTCTCGCGCAGCAGGTCGTAGGCGGCGGTGACGGTGGGCCTGCTGACCCCGAGGGCCAGGGCCAGCTCCCGCTCCGCGGGCAGTCGCACCCGCAGCGCGATCCGTCCGTCGAGCACCAGGTCGCCGATGGCCTGGGCCAGATGCCGGTAGGCGGGCCTGGCCCCCGCCGCGCCGGGCAGCAGCGCGGCGAGCTGCTGACTGCCCAGACTCCGCTCGGCCATACCACTCCCTGAAGATTGGCCATGCTTTCAAGGCCAATGACTGTACAGACTCCTGGCCATCGGGTCCGGGCGGGCGGGTGGGAAACCCCGCCGCGGCAGCGGCGGAACACCCACCGGGCGGCAGACGAACGGGAGGAGCGGGGCGTGGGACTTGGGGCGGGGCAGCGGCGGCAGGGGCG
>NZ_JOJM01000071.1 GCF_000720325.1 Streptomyces sp. NRRL B-1347 | reverse complement strand
GGGAAAGGGCCGCTGCGGAGCAGCGGGGTTCCGGCCCGGGCCTGGTGGTGCCCGTGACGGGCGGGTGGGTGGGAGAGGCCCGCCCCCGGCGGAAGCGCCCCGGAGGAGTCAGCGGCGGCGGGTGTAGAAGAGGGTCCCGCCTCCGGCCAGGAGGAGGACCACGGCCCCGCCGGCCACGTAGGGCGTCAGGGAGGAGCCCCCGGTCTCCGCGAGGTCGTCCTTCCGGGGAGCCTCCTTCTTGGCCGTGACGGGCTCGGCGGGCTTCCCGCCCTGGGGCTCGGGCAGCGGCTTGGCCCCGGGCCCGGGGGCCTCACACGTCGCCCCCGCGAGGGTCACCGTGCCCTTGACCGCGGCGACGCCGAGCTTCAGCGGATCGACGGACACCTGGAGCCGGAGCGCGGTCGCGGCGGCCGTACGGGACGTGGTGCGCGTCGCGGAGAGGTCGAGCCGGACCTCGCCGACGCCGGGGACGGACACCTGGGTCGTACCGGCGGACTTGACGCTGACCTTCTTGCCGAGGACGGTCACGCTGCCGACGAACGTCGACGAGGCGACGGGCCGCTTGCCCGCGGTGCACACGGCCTTGGAGGTGACCTGGTCGACCGCCACCAGGGGCAGCAGCGGCAGGCCCGGCACGTGCACCTTGGCGCGGGCGACGTTGCTGTAGCCCTCGGCGGTGCCGCCCTTCACGGTGGCGCGCGCGGTGGCGACGTCGGCCCGGAGCACGCTGAACGGCTGCCCGCCCTCGACGCCGTCGAGCTTCGCGGTGAGGGTGGTCCGGCTGGCGCTCGCGGGCGCGCTCACGTCGTTCAGGGCGACGTTGAGCGGTGCCCGTACGGTCTTGTTGAGCAGGGAGACCTCTAGGCCGGTGCGGAGCACGACGGCTCCGGCGCGGCCGCCTCGGTGGTCGTCCGTCGCGTGCGCGGTGGCCGCGGTGCCGAGCGCCGCGGGACCGGCGGCGACCACGGTGGCGGCGGCGAGCGCGCCGATGCGGCGCGTGGGCAGGCGGCGGAAGGCGTTGCTGGTCAAGGTGGTGGAACCCCCACATGAGTCATGAAGGCGCCGCCGCGCACGCCACACGGGGACATCGCGTGCGCGGGGCGCCACTGAGGCCGGCGCGCGCCGGGAGGCGCCGCCGACTCCGGCATCTTTACGCACTGAGAGTGAACGGGCAGCAACCTGGCGTGAGTTCACTCCATCGGGAGGTTTCCGCCCCTGCTTTCGAATCGGCTGACACGGGCGTTCCCCCGAACCCCCCGCATCACGTCGGCGCGTGGGGCACCGGGCACGGCGGGACCCCGTCCAACGAGCCCGGCATCCCGTTCGTCACCGTCCGTCAACGCCGTGCCCGTGAAGGGTCGTCAGCCGACGACGCGGCCGGCGAGCACCACGCGCCGGGGCGCGGCGAGCACTCGTACGTCCGCTCGCGGATCGGTCTCGTACACGACGAGGTCACCGGGCGCGCCCTCGACGAGCCCGGGGCGCCCCAGCCAGGCCCGCGCGCCCCACGTCGCGGCGGAGAGGGCGTCGACCGCGGGGATGCCCGCCTTGGTGAGCTCCGCGACCTCGCCGCCGATCAGGCCGTGCGCGAGGGAGCCCCCGGCGTCGGTGCCCGCGAACACCGGCACTCCGGCGTCGTACGCGGCCCGGACGGTGTCGTAGCGGCGCGCGTGGAGGCGGCGCATGTGGTCCGCCCACTTCGGGAACTTCCCCTCGCCGCCCGCGGCGAGCCGGGGGAACGTTGCGATGTTCACGAGGGTCGGCACGATCGCGACGCCCCGCTCCGCGAACAGCGGGACGGTCTCCTCGGTCAGGCCCGTCGCGTGCTCGACGCAGTCGATGCCCGCCTCGACCAGGTCGCGGAGCGAGTCCTCGGCGAAGCAGTGCGCGGTGACGCGGGCGCCGAGCCGGTGCGCCTCGGCGATCGCCTCCTGTACGGCGCCGCGCGGCCAGCACGCCGTGAGGTCGCCCGCCTCGCGGTCGATCCAGTCGCCGACGAGCTTGACCCAGCCGTCCCCGCGGCGCGCCTCCCGCGCGACGTACGCGGTGAGGTCGCCGGGCTCGATCTCGTGGGCGTAGTTGCGGATGTAGCGGCGGGTGCGGGCGATGTGGCGGCCCGCCCTGATGATCTTCGGCAGGTCCTCGCGGTCGTCGATCCAGCGGGTGTCGGACGGCGAGCCCGCGTCGCGCAGGAGCAGCGCGCCCGCGTCGCGTTCGGTGAGCGCCTGCTTCTCGGCCTCATCGGCCGGGACGGCTCCGTGGGCGTCGAGGCCGACGTGGCAGTGCGCGTCGACGAGGCCGGGCAGCACCCAGCCCTCGACCGTCACCGCGTCGCGTGCGGCGGGGCGTTCGAACGTCACCCGCCCGCCGACCACCCACAGCTCGTCCCGTACGTCCTCGGGCCCGACGAGCACCCGCCCCTTCACGTGCAGCACCGCGTGATCGCTCATGGACAGCAGCTTAGGAGGCGTAGGACCTGACCTGGGGTGCTCGGTAGGCTCGGTCGGGACAGCCCGTCCCGACACCGCGCGAAGTGAGCCGAAGCACCATGACACACCCCCTTCTCGACCTGGCGCCGCTGAGCGCCGCGCACTTCGCCGCCATCGAGGACCGCGTCGCCCGGCTCCTGGACACCCGGCAGGACGTCGTGATCATGCAGGGCGAGGCGCTCCTGCCGCTGGAGGGCTGCATCCGGGGCGCCGCACGGCCCGGCACCACCGCCCTGAACGTGATCACGGGTCCGTACGGGCAGACCTTCGGCGACTGGCTGCGCGACTGCGGGGCGACGGTGGTCGACCTCGCGGTGCCGTTCCACACGGCGGTGACCGCCGCGCAGGTCGAGGAGGCCTTCGCCGCGCACCCCGAGATCGACTTCGTGTCCCTGGTGCACGCCGAGGCGGCGACCGGCAACACCAACCCGGTCGCGGAGATCGGCGAGGTGGTGCGCGCGCACGGCGCCCTGTTCATGCTGGACGCCGTCGCTTCCGTGGCCGCCGAGCCGCTGCTTCCGGACGCGTGGGGCGTGGACCTGTGCGTGATCGGCGCGCAGAAGGCCATGGGCGGGCCCGCGGGCGTGTCCGCGGTGTCGGTGAGCGAGCGGGCCTGGGAGCGGATCGCCGCCAACCCGCAGGCGCCGCGCCGCTCGTACCTGTCGCTGCTCGACTGGAAGCAGCGCTGGATCGACGGCGGCCGCAAGGCGCTCCTGCACGCGCCCGCGCAGCTGGAGATGCTCGCCCTGGAGGCGTGCCTGGAGCGGATCGAGTCCGAGGGCCTGGACGCGCTGATGGCGCGGCACGCGACGGCCGCCGCGGCGACGCGGGCCGGCGCGGTGGCGCTCGGCGGGGGCCTGGAGCCGTACGTGTACGAGGCCGGGGACGCGGCGCCCGTCGCGACCACACTGCGCGCCCCGCGCGGGGTCGACGCGGCCGAGCTCGTGGCCAGGTCCCTCGCGGCCGACCCGGTGCTGCCGCTGGTCACCGGCGGTGGGGCGCTCGCCAAGGAGATGATCCGGGTCAACCACTACGGCCCGGACGCCACCCGCGGCACGGTGCACGCGTCCATCGCGGCGCTCGGCGCGGCGATGGGCGAGCTCGGGCTCGCCGTGGACCTGGAGGCGGCCCGCCGCGCCGTCACCGAGACCTGGCAGGCCTAGCCCCGTCCCGCCCCGCTTCCCGTCCGTCGGCTGCCCGTCAGGGGCCCGACGGGCGGGGTTGTTTTTTGTCCGAGGTTTAGCAGGGCGCTTTTCAGGCCCCTTTAACTCTGCCTTCATGAATTCCTTAAGAGAACAGCTTCCCGTATTCGTCTGCCCGCTTTCCATCTCTCTAAACACTAGGGTTTCGTCAGCGTAAATCGGCGCAATACGGAGCTGTGACGCACTCCACATCACGCCCGATTGGCCCGGAATGCCGCGGGTAAATCACCACAAACCCCAAAGATCTCATGCGGGCGGGCGCGCCTGCGCGATAACACATGAAGGCGCGCCACGTAACCCCTTCCCTCGATGCAATCCCAGAAATTGCTCGGTAAATTCAATCCGCATGACCGCTGCACAAGCCGATCTACCGACCGACCTGCAAGCGAATTTCCTCGGAATGCCCGAAGGACTGCGACTCGACACCCCGGATGTCGCCGACGGCGCCGCGATCTGGCGCCTCGCCCGTGACTCGAAGGTCCTCGACCTCAACTCCTCGTACAGCTATCTGCTGTGGTGCCGCGACTTCGCGGCGACGTCCGTGGTGGCCCGGGACGCCGACGGCGAGCCGGTCGGCTTCATCACCGGCTACGTCCGCCCGGACGCGCCGCGCACCCTCGTGGTCTGGCAGGCGGCCGTCGACCACGCGCACCGCGGCCGCGGTCTCGCCGGCGCGCTGCTCGACGGGCTGACCGCGAAGGTCGTGGTGCCGCGCGGGCTCACCACCCTGGAGACGACCATCACGCCGGGCAACACCGCGTCCGAGCGCCTGTTCACCTCGTACGCGAAGCGGCACGGCGCCGGCGTCGAGCGCACGGTCCTGTTCGACGCGGCCCTGTTCCCCGGCGACGACGGCAGGCACGAGCCCGAAGTCCTGTACGTCATCGGCCCGTTGGCCCCCTGAGCCGCTGCGGCGCACCGCCTCCCCCTCCTCTCCTCACTCCTCGCACGCCCCTTCATCTCCCAGGAGATTCGCTGTGACCATCACCCAGCCGGACCTGAGCGTCTTCGAGACCCTTGAGTCGGAGGTGCGCAGCTACTGCCGCGGTTGGCCCACTGTCTTCGACCGCGCGCAGGGCAGCCGCATGTACGACGAGGACGGCCACGAGTACCTGGACTTCTTCGCCGGTGCCGGGTCGCTCAACTACGGGCACAACAACCCCGTCCTGAAACGGGCGTTGCTCGACTACCTGGAGCGCGACGGCGTCACCCACGGCCTCGACATGTCGACGACCGCCAAGCGCGCCTTCCTGGAGTCGTTCCAGAACCTGATCCTGCGCCCGCGCGACCTGCCGTACAAGGTCATGTTCCCGGGCCCGACGGGCACCAACGCGGTGGAGTCCGCGCTGAAGCTGGCCCGCAAGGTCAAGGGCCGCGAGTCGATCGTGTCGTTCACGAACGCCTTCCACGGCATGTCGCTCGGCTCGCTCGCGGTCACCGGCAACGCCTTCAAGCGGGCGGGCGCCGGGATACCGCTGGTGCACGGCACGCCGATGCCCTTCGACCACTACCTGGACGGCAAGGTCCCCGACTTCCTGTGGTTCGAGCGGCTCCTGGAGGACCAGGGCTCGGGCCTGAACAAGCCCGCCGCCGTGATCGTGGAGACCGTGCAGGGCGAGGGCGGCATCAACGTGGCGCGCGCCGAGTGGCTGCGCGCCCTCGAAGCCCTCTGCCGCCGCCAGGACATGCTCCTGATCGTCGACGACATCCAGATGGGCTGCGGCCGCACCGGCGCGTTCTTCTCCTTCGAGGAGGCGGGCATCTCGCCGGACATCGTGACGGTCTCCAAGTCCATCAGCGGCTACGGACTGCCGATGGCGCTGACCCTCTTCAAGCCGGAGCTTGACGTCTGGGAGCCGGGCGAGCACAACGGCACCTTCCGCGGCAACAACCCGGCGTTCGTGACGGCCGCCGCCGCCCTCCAGACGTATTGGTCCGACGGGCCCGCGATGGAGAAGCAGACCCGCGCCCGCGGCGAGCAGATCGAGCAGACGCTGGTCGCGCTCGTCGACGAACACCGCGCCGACGTCGTGGAGTACCGCGGCCGCGGCCTGGTGTGGGGCATCGAGTTCCGCGACAAGGAGCGCGCCGCCCGGGTCGCCAAGCGCGCCTTCGAACTCGGTCTGCTCATCGAGACGTCGGGCCCCGAGAGCGAGGTCGTCAAGCTCCTGCCGGCCCTGACCATCACGGCCGACGAGCTCGACGAGGGCCTGCGCACCCTGACCCGCGCCGTCCGCGAGACGGCCTGACCCCCCTCGTACCAACCCCCCTCGCAAGAAAGGCACTGACTCACCGTGATCGTCCGCTCGTTCAAGGACATCGAAGGCACCGACCGGCACGTGAAGGCCGCGTCGGGCACCTGGGAGAGCAAGCGCATCGTGCTCGCCAAGGAGCGCGTCGGCTTCTCGCTGCACGAGACCATCCTGTACGCGGGTACGGAGACCGCCATGTGGTACGCGAACCACGTGGAGGCCGTGGTGTGCACCAAGGGCGAGGCCGAGCTCACCGACCACACGGACGGTGAGACGTACCGCATCACCCCCGGCACCATGTACCTGCTCGACGGGCACGAGAAGCACACGCTGCGCGTCAAGGAGGACTTCCACTGCCTGTGCGTCTTCAACCCGCCGGTGACGGGCCGTGAGGACCACGACGAGAACGGCGTCTACCCGCTGCTCACCGAGCCGGAATCCGACTAGCCGAGGCACCGGGCAGCACACCCCGACATCCCCACACGGGCCGCAACGAGAGGAGAGGCAGGCACCACCATGACCACCGCACCCGAACGCACCGGCGATCTGTACCCGACCCGAGGCGCCGAGGAGGTGCTCGTCGAGCGCAAGGACCCCGTGGTGTGGTCCGCGCCGGGCACGCGGGGGCCGTTCACCGACGAGGACCTCGCGGGGTTCGACCGGGACGGCTTCCTGGCCGTCGAGCAGCTGCTCGCGCCCGACGAGGTCGCCGCGTACCACGCGGAGCTCGAACGGCTGGTCAACGACCCCGAGATGCGCGCGAACGAGCGCTCCATCGTCGAGCCGCGCTCGCAGGAGATCCGGTCCATCTTCGAGGTGCACAGGATCAGTGAGGTCTTCGCGCGCCTGGCCGCCGACCCGCGCGTGGCGGGGCGGGCCCGCCAGATCCTCGGCTCGGACGTGTACGTCCACCAGTCGCGGATCAATGTGAAGCCGGGCTTCGGGGCCTCCGGGTTCTACTGGCACTCGGACTTCGAGACCTGGCACGCGGAGGACGGCCTGCCGAACATGCGGACCGTCTCGGTGTCGATCGCGCTCACCAAGAACCACGACACCAACGGCGGGCTCATGATCATGCCGGGCTCGCACCGGACGTTCCTCGGCTGCGCGGGCGAGACGCCGAAGGACAACTACAAGAAGTCCCTGCAGATGCAGGACGCGGGCACGCCGTCGGACGAGGCGCTGACCGGCCTCGCGTCCGCGTACGGCATCAAGCTGTTCACGGGCGAGGCGGGCTCGGCGACCTGGTTCGACTGCAACGCCATGCACGGCTCGGGCGACAACATCACCCCGTTCCCGCGCTCGAACGTCTTCATCGTGTTCAACAGCGTGGAGAACACGGCGGTGGAGCCGTTCGCGGCGCCGGTCAGGCGGCCGGAGTTCATCGGGGCGCGGGACTTCACGCCGGTGAAGTGACCCCGTGCCGAACGTGCGAAGGCCCGGCACCGCGGGGTGCCGGGCCTGCGCGCGCCGGATCCGGTGCGCGAGGGTTCAGAGGGCCGGATAGTCCGTGTAGCCCTTCGCGTCGCCGCCGTAGAACGTGGCGCGGTCGGGCTCGTTGAAGGGGCCGCCCGCCCGCAGCCGCGCCGGCAGGTCCGGGTTGGCGAGGAACAGGGAGCCGTACGAGAGAAGGTCGGCCGTGCCGTCCTCGATGAGCGCGAGCTCCTCGGGGCCGGTCGGCCCCTCGGTGGCCGGGTTGAGGATGAACGGCCCGTCGAAGCCCTTGCGCAGGGCGGTGACCAGGTCCCTGATCGGGCCGACCTCCATGACGTGCAGATAGGCGAGGCCGAGCGGGGAGAGCTGCTCGACGAGGGCGAGGTAGGTCTCGTCGGGGTCCGGCTCGTGGATGCCGTTGAGCGGGTTGCCGGGCGAGAGGCGGATGCCGGTGCGGGCCGCGCCGATCTCGGCGGAGACCGCCTTGGCGACCTCGACGGCGAAGCGGACGCGGTTCTCCACCGAGCCGCCCCACTCGTCGGTGCGCCGGTTGGAGCCCGGCGCGAGGAACTGGTGGATCAGATAGCCGTTGGCCCCGTGCAGCTCGACGCCGTCGAAGCCCGCCTCGATCGCGTTGCGCGCGGCGGCCACGAACTCGCCGACGGTGGCGCGCACCTCGTCGCCGGTCAGCTCGCGCGGCGTGACGTAGTCCTTGGGGCCCTCGTGCGTGTACACCTGGCCCGCGGCGGCTATCGGGGACGGGCCGACGGGCACGAGCCCGTCGGGCAGGAGCACCGGGTGGCCGATGCGCCCGGTGTGCATGAGCTGGGCGAAGATCCGGCCGCCCGCGGCGTGCACGGCGTCGGTGACCTTGCGCCAGCCCGCGATCTGCTCGGCGCTGTGCAGGCCGGGGGTGTCCGGGTAGCCCTGGCCGACGGCCGACGGCTGGACGCCCTCGGTGATGACGAGGCCCGCGGTGGCGCGCTGTGCGTAGTACTCGGCGTTGAGGTCCGTCGGCACTCCGCCCGCGGCGGCCCGGCTGCGGGTCATCGGGGCCAGCGCGATGCGGTTGGCGAGCGGGGTGCCGGCGAGGTCGATCGGGTCGAACGCGGTGGTCATGGCGGGCTCCAAAGCATGCGTAGCTGGTCTTGGCCCACCATTCTTGGTCGGCCAAGTAATTCAACCGAGAGCCACTGTAGCGCATTCCTTGGTCGGCCAAGGTAATCTCGGAGGAGACGTCGGGAAGCGCGGGGAGAAGACGTCGACGACACCGGACGGCCGCCCTCGGCCCGCACCGACCAGGAGCTTTGTGATGAAGACCGAATCCGAGCGGGCCGAGCCCGCGTGTCCGTCCGCGGCCGCGGGCGGCCCCGTCAGCACCGCCATCGCCCGGGTCGCGCGCCTGCACCGCACCGCCGCGGGCAAGCTCCTGAAGGGTGCCGGGCTCTACCCCGGCCAGGAGCTGATGATGATGCACCTCTGGGAGTCGGGGGCCGTGCGTCAGTCGGAGCTCATCAGGCTGGTGGAGCTCGACCCCTCGACGGTCACGAAGATGCTCCAGCGCCTGGAGCACGCCGGGCACGTCCGGCGCCGCCCCGACCCCGCCGACCGGCGTGCCGTGCTCGTCGAGGCCACCGACGACAGCAGTGACCTCATGCGCGCGGTGGAGCGCGCCTGGACCGACCTGGAGGAGCACACGCTGGCGGGCCTCGACCCGGACGAGCGCGCCCAGCTGCGGCGGCTGCTCTCCCGGGTCGAGGCCAATCTGTGCGCGGAGACGGCCGACTGCCCGGGCGTCAGCCGCTGAGGGCGGCGAGGAGACGGTCCACGTCCGCCGCCGTGTTGTAGAAGTGGAAGGCGACTCGCAGGTTCCCGGCGCGGTCCGACACCTCGATGCCCGCCGCGCTCAGCTCCGGCTGGCGGGCGCCGAGTCCCGGCACCGCCACGACGGGTGAGCCCGGCGCGGGCACCGGCTCGTGGCCGAGTTCGGCGAGCCCGGCGCGGAAGCGGTCCGCCAGGGCCAGGTCGTGCGCGCCGATCGCGGCCACGCCCAGCTCCTCCACCAGCTCCAGGGAGTGCCGCGCGCCCGCGTACGCGAGCAGGGCCGGGCTCTCGTCGAACCGGCGCGCGGAGCGGGCGAGTTCCTCGACGGGGCCGTAGCAGCTGTCCCAGGGGCGCTCCCCCGCGACCCAGCCCGCGAGCAGGGGCCGTAGTCCGCCGAAGCCCTCGGCCTCCTCGGGCGCGACGAAGAACGCGACGCCGCGCGGGCAGGTGAGCCATTTGAACGCGACGGACGCCGTGAAGTCGGCCGTCGCGACGTGGTCGCCCAGGTCCATCCAGCCGGTGGCCTGCGAGGCGTCGAGGTAGACGCGGGTTCCGTGGGCGCGGGCCGCCGCGCGGAGCGCGTCGAGGTCCGCGATCCGGCCGTCGGCCGACTGCGCGACGCTGACCGCCACCAGGTCCGTGCCCGGGCGGACCGACTCGGCGAGCCGCTCCAGCGGTACGGCGCGCACCTTGAGGTCCGCGCGCACGTGGAAGGGGTTCACCGTCGAGCTGAAGTCGCCCTCGGCGGTGAGGACTTCGGCGCCCTCCGGCAGCGAGGCGGCGACCAGGCCGCTGTAGACGGCCACCGACGCGCCCGCCGCGACCCGGCTCACCGGCACGCCGACGAGGCGCGCGAAGGCGGCCCGGGCCGCCTCGACGTCCGCGAACATGTCCGCGGGCCGGCCCTGGGCCACGGAGAGGGCGCCCTCGTGCATCGCGGTGACGGCACGGGCCGGGAGCAGGCCCGTGCTGGCACTGTTCAGATACGTGGTCCTGGGAGCGAATTCGGAGCGTACGAGAGTCGGGTCGAGGCTCTGGCCGGTGCGCGGTCCGGTGGTCTCCATGAGATCACTGTGCCCCCTGAGCGCGCGCCGGTCCATCACGGTTGTGTGAGCGGTACCGGTAAGCACCGCTAACCCGTGGCTGCGGGACCGGGCGGGTCAGGCCTGCGGCACCGCGCAGCCGTCGGGGCCGCAGGCGTCCGCGTCCTGCCCGCCGGTGGCGCCCTGGCCGAGCACCGTCAGCGGCGAACGGCTGCCCCAGGCCTGTTCGAGGGCCTGCTGGAACACCTCGGCGGGCTGGGCGCCGGAGACGCCGTACGTGCGGTCGAGGACGAAGAACGGCACGCCGTTCGCGCCGAGCTCCGCGGCCTCGCGCTCGTCGGCGCGCACGTCGTCGGCATAGGCGGCGGGGTCGGCGAGGACCGCGCGGGCCGCCTCGGGGTCGAGGCCCGCCTCGGCGGCGAGGGCGACCAGGCGCTCGTCGTCGTCGAAGACCGACTCCTCCTCGGCGAAGTTCGCCCGGTACAGTGCGGCGATCAGCGCGTCCTGCCGGTCCGCGCCCTCGGCCTTGGCGAAGTGCAGCAGCCGGTGCATGTCGAAGGTGTTGCCGTGGTCACGGCCCTTCGTGCGGTAGGTGAGGCCCTCCGCGCCCGCCTGGGCGCCGACGCCCTCCTCGGCCGCCTCGGCCTGGGCCGTGGACATCCCGTACTTGCGCTCCAGCATGGTGAGCACGGCGGTGGTGTCGCCCTTGGCGCGGCCCGGGTCGAGCTCGAAGGAACGGTGCACCACCTCGACGGAATCGCGGTGCGGGAACTCCGCGAGGGCCCGCTCGAAGCGTGCCTTGCCCACGTAGCACCAGGGGCAGGCGATGTCGCTCCAGATCTCGACGCGCATGGTGTGACTCATCTCCAGGTCGTGCGATGCGGAGACGGCCTCCGCTCCTGGGGTTCAACCCCCGGCGGGGCCGGTCCATTCCTCGGCCCGGGTGAAATGTGCCGTGTTCGCCCGGATCCAGCTGCGCAGGTGGGCCAGCGGCTCCAGGGCGCCCCGGCCCAGCGGGGTCAGCTCGTACTCGACGCGGGGCGGCACCTCGGCGTAGACCGTGCGCAGCACCAGGCCGTGGTCCTCCAGGCGGCGCAGCGTCTGAGTGAGCACCTTGGGGCTGACCCCCTCCAGCTTGCGGCGCAGCTCGCCGAAGCGGCGCGGCCCGTCGGCGAGGGCGGTGATCGCCAGGCCCGTCCACTTGTTGGCGAGCAGTTCGAAGACCTCCCGGCCGGGGCACAGCAGGCCGTAGATGTCGTGCCGGTACGCGGCGTCCGTCCGGGCGCCGGCTGCGGAAACACCGCTCTGACCTGTCATGGTTTCCAGAATATAGTTGGTGCCCTTGCGGGTGATCAGGGGTCCGCTCCTACGTTTCCGGCATGGAGATCCGCACCCAGAACCCGATCAGGACCGGCATCGTCGGCCTGTCCGCGCGCGGCGGCTGGGCCCCGCAGTCGCATCTGCTGGCCCTCGCCCGACTCGACGGCTACGAGGTCCTCGCGCTCGCCGCGTCCAGCCCCGGCGCCGCGGCCGCGGCGGGCGCGGCGTACGGCGTCCCGCGTGCGTACGGCAGCGCCCACGAGCTGGTCCGGGACCCCGACGTCGACCTCGTCGTGGTCAGCGTCCGGGTGCCGCTGCACCGCGAGGTGATCCTGGCGGCGCTGGCGGCGGGCAAGGCCGTCCTGTCGGAGTGGCCGCTCGGCAACGGCCTCGCGGAGGCCGAGGAGCTGGCCGCCGCCGCGGCGGCCGCGGGCGTGCGCACCTTCGCCGGGCTCCAGGCGCGCTCGGCGCCCGCGGTGCGGTACGTGCGCGACCTGGTCGCCGACGGCTTCGCGGGGGAGGTCCTGTCCACCAGCCTCGTCGCGTCGGGGCGCCGCTGGGGTGCCACCTTCGAGCCGGGCGGCCGCTACCTCCTGGACCGGGACAACGGCGGCACGATGCTCACCATCCCCTTCGGCCACACCGTCGACGCCCTGGCCATGGTGCTCGGGGAGTTCACCGAGGTGTCGGCGACGACGGCGACGCGGCGGCCCGTCGTGCGCGAGGAGGGCTCGGGGCGCACCGCGGCCATGACGGTCCACGACCAGATCGCGGTGAGCGGACGGCTGACGTCCGGTGCCGTCGCCTCCCTGCACTTCCGGGGCGGCCTCGCGCGCGCCACCACGTTCCACTGGGAGATCAACGGCACCGACGGCGACCTGGTGGTCACCGGCGAGCACGGCCACCTCCAGCAGGCCCGCCTCACCGTGCGCGGCGCCCGGGGCGCGGCGCGCGGCACGCGGGAACTGCCCGTGCCCGAGCGGTACTTCGCCGTGGCCGCGCTCGACGACGTGCGCGACCAGGTGCCGTACAACGTCGGCGCGCAGTACGCCGACGTCCTGCGCGACCTGCGCGACGGCACGTCGACCGTGCCGGATTTCGGGCACGCGGTCCGGCGTCAGCGGCTGCTCGACGGGATCGAGCGGGCCGCCGGCGCGGGTTCACGTGTTGCGCTGTGACCGGAGGCCTGCGGGTCCGTTGTGGCTGGTCGCGCCCACGCGGCGGAGCCGCAGGTGGTCACAGCTCCGCGCCCCCTCCAGGGCGCTCACACCTTCAGGAGCCGTCTCGCAGGCCCTTCGGCCAGTTGGGGCGGAACTCGATGTGGTCGAAGGTCACCACGCAGCCCTCGCCCTGCGGCGACTGCGCGAGGAAGCCGACCAGCGCGGCGCCGGCCGAGGCCTCGTCGCCGAGCTGGAAGATGCGGACGAACGTCCAGTGCTCGCCGTCCGTCGACGCGTGGAACGCGAACGCCGCGCCGGTGCGGCTGATCCGCAGCCACACGCTGGAGCCGTCCACGACGAAGGCGTTGGCGTCGTCGGAGCGGCCGCGGGTGACGACGGTGCAGATCGTGGGCAGGTCGGGCGAGCGCTCCAGGCAGAGCTTCGCCCACTCCCGCTCGCCGACGTGCAGATAGAGCACGCCCGCGTCGAAGGCGGCGGCGAAGCCGACCGTGACGCGGGCGATCAGCTGGAAGTCGCCCTCGGGCGCGCCGAGCAGCCGGGGCGCGTCGGAGGCGGGGTCGAGGGCCTCGCCGGTGGGCGGCACGAAGCGGTCCTGGCGGGGGCCCGCCCAGCCGGTGAGGACCCCGTCCTCGTAACCCCAGTCGCCGTCGGGCCCGTACGGTCTGAGCGGGAAGGGCAGTTCGGGCAGCGCGAGGCTGCCGGTGTCCTTGGCGTTCATGCCCGTCAGTGTTCCAGGCGGCCGTCGTAACGGCGGGGCAGACCCAGGGGATTGGCGTCGTGGAGCTCGGGCGGAAGGAGCGCGTGGGGGGTGCTCTGGTAGACGACGGGGCGCAGCCAGCGCTCGATGGCGGTGCCGCCGACGGACGTGGCGGTGCTGGTCGTCGCCGGGTAGGGGCCGCCGTGGTGCTGTGCGGGGGCCACGGCGACGCCGGTGGGCCAGCCGTTGACCAGGACGCGGCCCGCGAGCGGCGTCAGTTCGGCGAGCAGCTCGGTGCCCCGCCCCTCGCCCGCGGCCTCCTCGGCCGAGAGCTGCACGGTCGCCGTGAGGTTGCCGGGGAGCCGGGCGAGCACGGCCGTGATCTCCTGCGGGGACGCGTAGCGGGCGACCACGGTGACCGGGCCGAAGCACTCCTCCAGGAGCAGGTCGTGCGTGCCCCCGGCGGCCAGGTGCGCCGCCGGGACGGTGAGGAAGCCCGCCGCCACCGTGTGCACGCCGCCCGCGCCGGGCGTCACCGGCGCGCTCACGTCCGGGAGTCCGGCGCGCTCGGCGACCCCGGTGACGAAGGCGTCGCGCATGCGGTGGTCCAGGAGCACGCCCGGTTCGGTGTCGCTGACGGCGTCGGTGAGGGACTTCACCAGGCGGTCGCCGTCCGCGCCCGCGGGGGCGAGGACGAGGCCCGGCTTCACGCAGAACTGGCCGACGCCGAGCGTCATGGAGCCCGCGAGGCCGGTGCCGATCTGCTCGGCGCGCTCGGCGGCCGCGGCCTCGGTGACGACGACCGGGTTGAGCGAGCCCAGCTCGCCGTGGAAGGGGATCGGCACGGGGCGCGCGGCGGCCGCGTCGAACAGGGCGCGCCCGCCGCGCACCGAACCGGTGAACCCGGCGGCGGCGACCAGCGGGTGCCGGATCAGTTCGAGGCCCGCGTCGAAGCCGTGCACGAGGCCGACGACGGCCTGCGGGACGCCGTGCTCGGCGGCCGCGCGGCGCAGCACGGCCGCGACGAGTTCGGAGGTGGCCGGGTGGTCGGGGTGCGCCTTGACGACGACGGGGCAGCCCGCGGCGAGCGCGCTCGCGGTGTCGCCGCCGGGCACGGAGAACGCGAAGGGGAAGTTGGACGCGCCGTAGACGGCGACGACGCCGAGCGGGATCCGGTAGCGGCGCAGGTCGGGGGTGGGGGGCGTGGTGGTGTCGTCGGGGTGGTCGATGGCGACGCCCAGGTAGGCGCCCTCGTCCACGACGTCCGCGAAGGCGCGCAGCTGGAAGCAGGTACGGGCGAGCTCGCCGCCGAGCCGGACCGGGCCGAGCGCGGTCTCCGCGTCGGCGGCCTCCACCAGCGGGCCCGCGGCGCCTTCGAGGAGGCGCGCCGCGGTGCGCAGGAAGGCCGCGCGGGTCGTGCGGTCCGCGAGGGCGGAGCGCGCCGCGTGGGCGGCGGCGACGGTCCTGCCGACCTCGTCGGCCGTGGCTTCGACGGCGACCTGCTCGCGCCGCTTCCCGGTTCGGGGGTCGACACTCCAGACTGGTGCTGCTGCCACCGGGGGTCCTCCAGGTTTCCCAGACATCCGCGAATGACGTGGCGTGAGCCGCCGCCGTTTACTGCCGCCCGTCAAGGCCGTTCGATATACTGAACGCCGTCTCCCATGGTGAATCCCCGGGGGACAGTGGAGACTATTTCTCGTCGCACGTGAGGGGTCAAGGGCGATGGCGGGTGCTGAGACGGGCGGGGGCGCGCAGGTCAAGTCCGCGGTGCGGACGGTGGAGTTGCTCGAGTTCTTCGCGGGCCGCCCCGGGATGCACTCCCTCGCCGACGTCCAGGAGGCGGTCGGCTACCCGAAGTCCAGCCTCTACATGCTCCTGCGCACGCTCGTCGAGCTGGGCTGGATCGAGACGGACGCCACCGGCACGCGGTACGGCATCGGGGTGCGGGCGCTGCTCGTCGGCACCTCGTACATCGACGGCGACGAGGTCGTCGCGGCGGCCCGGCCCACGCTCGACCGGCTCTCGGACGACACCACCGAGACGATCCACCTCGCCCGGCTCGACGGCACGAACGTGGTGTATCTGGCCACCCGTCAGTCCCAGCACTATCTGCGCCCGTTCACCCGCGTGGGCCGCCGCCTGCCCGCGCACTCCACCTCGCTCGGCAAGGCCCTGCTCGCCACCCACACCGACGAACAGGTGCGCAAGCTCCTGCCGGAGACCCTGCCGTCGCTGACCGAGAACACGATCACCGACCGCGAGCAGCTCATCGAGGAGCTGCGCGCCGTGCGGGAGCAGGGCTTCGCCGTGGACCGCGAGGAGAACACCCTCGGCCTGCGCTGCTTCGGCGTGGCCATCCCCTACCGCACCCCCGCGCGGGACGCGATCAGCTGCTCCGTGCCGGTGGCCCGGCTCACGCCCGCGCACGAGCAGATGGTCAAGGACGCGCTCTTCGACGCCCGCGACCGGCTCACCCTGGCCACGCGGCGGCTCTGACCTCCGCTTTCCCGGCGGTCCTCCTCCCCCGTGCGGCGGAGGCGGTTCGTCGCCCGGCAGGAGGTGGCGCGGGCGGCCGCGCGGGAGCGTGGAGGCATGACCCGCCTCATCGCCCCCGCTCCCGCTCCCGCCCCCGGCCTCCCCGCCGACGGCCGGCCCACCAGGGCCCGCCGCGCGCTGCGGGCCGTCGCCGTCGCCTCCTGTCTGCCGTACCTCTCCCTGAAGGTCGCCTGGATCGCCGGGAGCCACGTCGGCATCCCGGAGGGCAGCGCGCTCCTCGACCACCGCGGCGTGATGATCGCCGCCAACACCCTGACCGTGCTCATGGACGCGGCCGTGATCGTCCTCGCGCTGCTGCTCACCCGGCCCTGGGGGCACCGCGTCCCGGCCTGGCTGCTCGCCCTGCCGATGTGGGCGGCCACCGGGCTGCTCGCCCCGATCATGGCCGGGTTCCCGGCGCAGCTCGCGGTGCGGGCGCTCGGCGGCTCGGTGAACAGCGCCGAGGACACCGGCCGCGAGCCGTTCCTCGACGAGTGGGTCTTCGGGGTGGTGTACGGCGGCTTCATCCTCCAAGGCCTCAGCCTGGGCCTGCTGTTCGCGCTGTACGCCCGCGACCGGTGGGGCCACGTGTGGCGCGGCCGGGTGGCGGGGCTCGCGGCCCCCGGCCGGGCCGCACGGCGGTGCGCGCTCGCCGCTGCCGTCCTCGCGCTGTACCCGGTCGCTCTGCGGCTGCTGTGGGCGGGCGGCTCGACGCTCGGCCTGAACGAGACCCGGGCCGCGGAGCGCACCAGCGACTTCTACGTCCTCCAGGCGCTGGACGCCTGCTATCTCGCGGCGGCCGTCGCGGGCGCCCTGGCGCTCGCCTTCCGGTGGGGGCGCACGCTGCCCGTGCGGGTGCCGCTGGCGCTCACCTGGCTGGGGTCGGGGGCGGTGGCGTGCTGGGGCGCCTGGCTCTTCCTCGCCTCGCTGGGGCCCGTGGACGACGTGGCCGACCAGCCGACGGCGGCGATGCTCCTGTCCTACGCTGTACAGATGATCATCGGAACGCTCGTGGCCACCGTCGGCGTGCGCCTGCTCAAGGAGCGCGCCGGCCGCGGTGGGACCGCGTGAGACGCATCGGCTCCGCCCTGCTCGGGCGGCGGGCGCGGCGGCGGTGGATCCATCTGGTCCTCGGCGGCGCGCTCGCCATGCCGTACGTCTTCGTGGGCTCGATCCTCTCCGGGCCGCTGTTCGGCGACGACCGGTTCTTCGGCTCGTTCCGCGCCCAACTCCTCGCGTTCGGCATCGGGTTGCCGCTGGCCTCGGTCACCGCGCTGTTCCCGCTGACCCGGCCCATGTCGGTGGCGGCGGTGCGGTCGCTGTGCGGGGTGCCGGACGAGGCGCTGGCCGACGGGCCGCCGCGCACCCGGCAGGAGCGCGGCCGCACGGTCGCGTGGTTCACGCTGCACCTCGGGTTCGGCGGGATCATCAGCGGGATGACGCTCGCGCTCGTGCCGTTCGCGTCGTTCCAGCTCGTGCTGCCGCTCACCGTGGGCATCGGGGACTTCTGGCTCGGCCTCCCCGACCACCTCCGCGGCCCCTGGACGCTGGCCCTCGCACCGGTGTCGGGCACCTTGTCCCTCCTCGTGCTCGCCGCGTGCGCCGCGGCCAGTGGCGGACTGCTCGCGCGGTGGGCGCCCCGGCTGCTCGGGCCCACGCCCGCCGACCGGCTCGCCGCCGCCGAGCAGCGCGCCGCCGACCTCGCCGTGCGCAACCGCCTCGCCCGCGAGCTGCACGACTCCGTGGGCCACGCGCTGAGCGCGGTCACGCTCCAGGCGAGCGCGGCCCGCCGCGTCCTCGACCACGACCCGGAGTTCGTCCGCGAGGCGCTCGCCGCCATCGAGGACACCACCCGGCGCACCGTCGGCGAGCTGGACGCGGTCCTCGGCGTCCTGCGCGAGGGCGACCAGCGGGCCTCGACGGCCCCCGCGCCCACGCTCGCCGCCGACCTGGACGGGCTCCTGCGCCGCACCCGCGCGGGCGGCCTGCGGGTGAAGGCCGCCGTCGCCCTCGGCCCCGGGGGCGCCGACACGCTGCCGCCGATGGTGTCCCGGGAGGCCTACCGCATCGTGCAGGAGGCCCTCAGCAACGCCCTCAAGCACGCGGGCGCCGACACCGCCGTGACGCTGCGGATCGCGCGCGACGACACCGGCCTCGACCTGAGTGCCGAGAACCCGCTGCCGTCGGCGCCGCCCGCCGCCCCGGCCGACCGGGCGGGCGGCGGCCACGGCCTGCGCGGCATCGCCGACCGGGCCCGGCTCCTCGGCGGCACCGCCGAGTCCGGGCCCGCGGCCGGGGTGTGGCGGCTGCGCGTACGCCTGCCGCTGCGCCCGCCCGCGTGACCGCACCGCCCGCCCCCTCCCCCGCCCGCCCTGCCCGCTCCACTCGTACGACCGCCCTGGAGGCCCGCCCATGACCGACACCCCGCTGCGCATCGTGCTCGCCGACGACGAGCGCATGGTGCGCACCGCGCTGCGCGTCATCCTCACCGCCGAGCCCGGTCTGGAGGTCGTCGGCGAGGCGGCGACCGGCGCCGAGGCGGTGTCCGTCGTGCGGGAGCTGCGGCCCGACGTGGTCCTGATGGACGTGCGCATGCCGGAGGTCGACGGCATCCGCGCCACCGAGCAGATCCTCCAGACGATGGCGGAGCCGCCGCGCGTCGTGGTCGTCACCACCTTCGAGAACGACGCGTACGTGTACGAGGCGCTGCGCGCCGGAGCGTCCGGCTTCCTGCTCAAGCGGGCCGACGCGGACGCCCTGGTGCAGGCGGTGCGCCTGGTCGCGCGCAGCGACTCGCTGCTGTTCCCCGCGGCCGTGCGCGCCCTGGCCGACGAGCACGCGCGGGCCACGACCGTGCGGGCGCCCTGGGTGGCCAGGCTCACCGGCCGGGAGAGCGAGGTCCTGAGGCTGATGGCGGCCGGGCTCACCAACGCCGAGATCGCCGGGCGCATGGAAGTGGGCCCGGCCACGGTCAAGACGCACGTGGCGGCGGTCCTCGCGAAGACGGGCGCCCGGGACCGCACGCAGGCCGTGATCGCGGCGTACGAGGCGGGCTTCATGAAGAACGCCTGAGAAACAGGACACATCCGCGCAAGCCGGGAACGCCCGGGGCCCCGATGCTCGTCCTTGTCAGGGATGAACAAGACGATCAGGCACACCGCCGTCTTCACGCTGCTCCTGGTGTTCGCGCTCCTCGTGCGGGCCACCTGGGTGCAGTTCCACGACTCGAAGGCGCTCGCGGAGGACAAGCTGAACCGACGGAACGCGATGAAGACGTACGCGCACCCGCTCGGCGACATCATCGTGGCCGGTGAGTCCATCACCGGCTCCAAGCGCACGACGGGCGGCGACCTGGCGTACAAGCGCACGTACAAGAACGGACTGCTGTATTCGTCCGTCACCGGCTACAGCTCGCAGGCGTACGGCGCCACGCAGCTGGAAGGCATCTACAAGGACCTCCTGGACGGCAGCGACAACCGGCTGAAGAACCCGCTCGACACGCTCACCAACAAGCGGGCCGACCCCGGCGACGTCGTGACCACCATCGACCCGGCCGTGCAGAAGGCCGGGTACAAGGCGCTCGGTGACAAGAAGGGCGCCGCCGTCGCCATCGACCCCAAGACCGGCAAGATCCTCGGGATGGTCTCCACGCCGTCCTACGACCCGTCGAAGATCAGCGGCACCGCCGACGGCGACGCGTGGAAGGCGCTCACCGGCGACAAGGACAAGCCGATGGTGAACCGCGCGATCCGGCAGCCGCTGCCGCCCGGCTCGACGTTCAAGCTGGTGGTCGCGGCGGCCGCCCTGGAGGACGGCCGGTACGACTCGGTCGACCAGAAGACCGACAGCCCGGACCCGTACACGCTGCCCGGCACGCGCACGTCCATCCCGAACGAGGTCAAGTCCGCCCCCTGCGAGAACGCCTCGCTGCGCACCGCGCTCCAGTGGTCGTGCAACAACGTCTTCACCAAGCTCGCCGTCGACCTCGGCCAGGACAAGCTGCGGGCGCAGGCGGAGAAGTTCGGCTTCAACGCGGAGAAGCTGGACGTGCCGGTGCGCGCGGGCGTCAGCCTGTACCCCAAGGGCATGGACAAGGCCAGCACCGGCCTCACCGGCATCGGCCAGTTCGACGTGACCGCGACGCCGCTCCAGATGGCCATGGTGTCGGCCGCCATCGCCAACGGCGGTGAGCTGAAGTCCCCGCACATGGTCTCCAGGACCACGGACGCCGACGGCGACGTCCTGAAGGACTACGACGAGGACGCGGGCTCGCAGCGCGTCGTCAGCGAGTCCACCGCCGAGCAGCTCGAATCCGCGATGCAGTCGGTCGTCGAGAAGGGCACGGCGACCAACGCGCGCATCAGCGGGGCGACCGTGGGCGGCAAGACGGGCACCGCGCAGCACGGCGAGAACAACAGCAAGACGCCGTACGCCTGGTTCACGTCCTACGCCAAGGGCTCCGACGGCAAGGAGGTCGCCGTCGCGGTCATCGTGGAGTCATCGGACGCGGCCCGCTCCGAGGTCAGCGGCAACGGCCTCGCGGCCCCCATCGCCACGGCCATGATGCGCGCCGCGCTCCGCTGAGGCCCGCGCTCAGGCCGTGCCGCCCTCGGCAGCCGTGCCGCCCTCGGCAGGGGACAGTTCGGGCGCGGGGATCGTGAGGTCGCGGGCCGAGAGCGCCACGTGCACGGCGATGGGCACCAGCAGACTGCCGGACGCCAGGTACAGGCCGGTCAGGAGCGTCCCGAAGAGCCCGAAGGCGACGATGCCGGTGCCGCCCCGGTACCACCCGGCGAGCGCGTACACGGCAAGGGAGAGCGCGGCCGCCGCGTACAGCGGCAGGCCGAGGGCGCCGACGCCGAAGGCGATGAGCAGACCGCGGTAGACGAGTTCGGAGCAGATGCCGTCGGTCACGGCGGCGGCCACCGCGAACCGCCGCTCCCGCTCGGTCCGCGGCAGCATGGCCGCGATCGCGGCGCGGCCCGGCACCTGCTTGCCCTCCTTGGCGAGGTCCCGGAAGTGGCGCCCGGACAGGGCGGCGGCCACCCCGCACAGGAGGACGAGCGGCACGGCGAACGTCGGGTCGTCGGGCATCGCGATGCCGAGGTCGGCGGCCGACGTGCCGGGCGACAGGAGCAGGGCCGCGACGGTCAGCGCGGCGAAGGCGCACCAGGCGACGATCGTGAACGTGAAGTAGCGGACGAGGGCGCCCGGTTCGGTGCCGCGGCGGCGCGCGAGCGACGCGTACATGCGGCGGCCGAGCCACGGCTCGCCGAGGAGCAGATAGGCGGCGAGCGCGCCGCCGACGGCCGTGGCGGCCACCGAGAGGTCGGGCGAGATCGTCATGGGTCCCCCTGGACTGCGAACGTGCGCACACGCCGGGCGCACGAGAACGTGCTGGTCAGGGCTAGACCGTAGAGCGAGCAAGTCAGTCACACAAGCCAACTCCGGGCGCCGGAATCCCGCCGCCGCGGCTACGGGCGCCAGAGCGGGTCGCGGCCGCTGAGGGCGATGACCCGGTCCAGGAGGGACGCTCCCGGCGGGACGGGCACCGGCGGCCCGAAGAGCGTGCCCCGCGCCGCCGGGTCCTCGGTCGCGGCGGCGGCCAGCAGCTCGTGGGAGACGCCGAGGCTCGCCGCGTCCGGCGCGTACGCCTGGCCCGTGGCCCGCGCCAGGTCCCAGCCGTGCACGACGAGTTCGTCGAGGGCGATGACGCCCGCGAGCTCGCCCGGCAGGTCCACGCCGCCCGCCCGGGTCTGCCCGCTCCACGCGGCGGAGTCGCGCCACACCTCCGCGACCTCCGCGAGGCGCCGCGGCAGCTCGTCGCGCCAGTCGGCGCCGATGTCGGGCAGCCCGCTCGACGGGTCGGTGTCGGTGCGCGCCCCGAGGTCCTTGCGCCCGGCGTCGGTGAACGCGGCGGCGAGCCCGACGAGGTGGCCGATGAGATGACGCACGGCGTAGTCGGGGCAGGGCGTCGGCCCGTCCAGCTGGTCGTCGGTCACGCCCGCGGCGAGGCGCGCGACCAGGCGCGCCTGCGGCCTGAGGTCCGGCAGCTCGTGCGGCTCCCCCGCGGGGTCCACCGCGTCCGGCAGGGGGTTCGTCGTCTCCGGCATGGCCGTCTCCTTCACGCTGGGAAAGCTCGCCCCGGTGGGGCCCTCTCCCTAACGTGACTGCCCCGGCGGCCGGAATTCATCGCCGCCGGGGCACTCGCTGTCGCGGTCGGCTACTTCACGCCGGCCCAGCGCTTGATCGTCGCGATGACCTGCGACTGCTGCGGCTCGGGCAGCTTGGCGATGGACGCGCCGTGGTTGGCGCCCGGCACCTCGTAGCGGTACGAGTCGCGGTGGCTCGGGGTGAACTTCTCCGCGCTCCACGGGTCGTTCTCGCCGTAGATGAACATCATCCGCTGCCCCCGGGTCTTCACCCAGCGGTCGACGTCGGCGATGGTCGCGTTGTTGTACGAGCCGCGCATGGCGGCGGGCAGGACCGAGTTCGGCTGGTAGATGTCCGGGTAGTGGCGCACTCCCTTGAGGTGCTTGAACTTCAGGTCGGCCCAGCCGAGCTGGGTGGCGGCCTGGCGGTAGTAGGGGCCCGAGCTGTTCACGCCGAGGTCCTCGTCGTAGTAGACGCTCAGGCCGTGCCCCTTCGACCAGGAGTAGAGCTCGTCGTCGGTGGCCTTCTTCGCGTCGGGGACGGTGGCGCAGTTGTCGATGGTGCCCGACTGCCAGAAGTTCCACACCTGGTCGAGGACCGCGAACTCATAGGCGCGGTCGGTCGTGCCGAGCGTCTCCTCGAAGGTCTGGCCGTTCGCCTGGGCGTCCGCCTCGAACTTGGGCAGGAGCGTGTCGCGGCGGACGAGCATCTCGCGCTGCACGGCGTTCAGGGCCGTACGGCACTCCTTGGTGCCGACGGATCCGAAGAAGCGCTCGTAGCCGGAGTCGTCCCGGTTGTTCTTGTCGTTGGGCGCGACGAACGCGACCACGGCGGCCAGGTCCTCGGGGTAGAAGCGCTCGTGGTACGTGGCCGTCATGCCGCCCTTGCTGGCGCCGGTGCCGATCCACTTGCCCTTCTCGATGGAGCGCAGGGCCTGGGTGACGCGGTGCTCGTCGGCCGCCTCCTGCTGGACGGTCATCTTCGTCCAGTCGTCGCCCGCCGCGCCCTGGGGGCGGGACTGCAGGAAGTAGCGGTGTTCGAGGCTGACCTGGTTGGCGTCCAGGAGTCTGGTGACGGCGGTGGTGCCCGAGCCGATGCCGTAGCCGGTGGTGTACAGGACGGTCGGCTTGTCCGTCGACTTGTGCCACAGCGTCAGCCGCTGGGTGAAGGTGGCCTTGTGCGGACGCTTGTGGTCGACCGGCTGACGGTAGGTCAAGGAGTAGAAGGGGTAGCCCTCCTTGTCCGTCACCGAGACGACCGTCATCCCCGGTATCTTCTCCAGGCGTTCGCGGACGTCCTCCGCGGTGGCGGACGCCGTGGACCCGGCCCGTACGGAGTCGGCCCGTACGGCCCCCGTCTGCCCGGCCCCGTCCCGCGCGGCCGCGGTCCCGGCGGTGGCGAGCACCGCGGCGCCCGCCGTGAGCCCGGCGCAGACCAGCGCGGATATCCCCTTGTTGCGCACCTTGTCTCCTCTGTTCCCCGCCCCGTGAGCGATGTGGTGGTGCGCGGATCGTAACGGCTGTCAGGCGAGCCGCGACAGGGCCGTCCCGACGTGCGCGAGGTCCTGGTCGGAGGCCAGTCCCGCGTGGTAGAGGCGCAGTTCGGTGGCGCCGAGCGCCGCCGCGCGCCGGGCGTCGGCGGCGAGCGTGGCGGGGCTTCCGCCCAGGCCCGCCACCACCGTGAGGTTGGCGGCGACGACGGTGTGCTCGCGCGCGTGGGCGGCGAAGGGCGCGAGCGGCTCGGCGCCGCCGGTGCAGGGCACGACCACGCCGTCGGCCACGGACAGGACGTGCTCCGGGTCGACCCCGGCGTTGGCCCCGCAGCGGTACCCCACCGGGTCCGCGTGCAGGAGCACCTGGAAGCCGTCGGGCGCCTCGGCGCGCACGGCCGCGACCGCCGCCTCCTGGAAGGTGCGGGCGCTGTGCTCGCGCCACGCGCGCGTGGCGGCCGCGGGACCGGCGCCGATGAGCTGCTCCACGCCCGCCCAGCCGGGCGCCGGCGCGGCGCCGCGCCACACCGGCTCCAGGCCGCGGCGCACGGTGGCGGCGAGCCGGTCGGGGTCCTGGCCGTGCTCGCCGTACCCGGCGCGGCAGGTGGCGCAGAAGCACAGCGACATCGCGTACTGGCCCGCCTCGCCGAGGTCGACGCCCGCGACCTTGTCGTGGGCGTGCAGGTGCGCGAAGCCGTACCAGCCGCACGACTCCAGCTCGGCCCCCGCCGTGCCCGGCCGGACGGCCGCCTCGGCGGCGAGGTTGATCAGATAGGCGCGGTTGGCGGGCCGCGCGACGCAGGGCGCCCAGGGGTAGCGGTCGCCGTAGGCGTTGACCACGCTGGTGTCCGGATGCTCGGCGCCCAGGCGGGAGTTGTGCGCGAGCACCACCCAGGCGTGCACGTCGAGCCCGGCGGCCGCGAGGGCTTCGGCGGCCCGGCCGTAGGCGTCGCCCGGCGCCCAGTCCCCCGCGGGGTACGGCCGCGGCACCCGGCCCCGCCAGCGCTCGCCCGGCGGGTACAGGACGGCGGCGTGTGCCGCGGTGACGACGCGGTGGCGCGGATGGCGCGGGGTGAGGGCGCGCGTGGAGTGGTAGGCGGAGGCGAGGGTCACCTGGCGCACGCCGAGGGCGGCGACGCGGTCGGCGGCTGCGGGGTCGCCGACGACGTCCCAGGGGTAGAGGAACGCGGCCGCCCTCACGCCCCGGTCTCCGCCACCAGGGCCCGGCCCCGCTCGATGAGTTCGGCCAGGCGCTTGACGTGGTCGTCGGACGGCTCGTGCAGCGGCGGGCGCCCCCCGCCGACGTCGAGGCCGCCGAGCCGCACGCCCGCCTTGACCAGCGAGACGGCGTAGCCCTTGCCCTGCGCGCGCAGTTCCACGAAGGGCCGGTAGAAGCCGTCGACCAGGCGGGCGGCCGTCGCGTCGTCGCCGGAGTTCAGCGCCCGGTGGAAGGCGAGCGCGAGGTCGGGCAGGAAGCAGAACACGGCCGACGAGTACAGGCTCACGCCGATGCCCCGGTAGGCGAGCCCGGTCAGCTCGGCGGTGGGCAGGCCGTTGAAGTACAGGAAGTCCGCGGGGCCTTCGGTGCGTACGGCGCTGACGATCCGCTGCATCAGGTCGAGGTCGCCGACGCCGTCCTTGAAGCCGATGACGCCGTCGGTGCGGGCGAGCCCGACGACCGTGCCCGGCGTGAACACGGCGTTGTCGCGCTGGTAGACGATGACGTCGAGGGCGGTCGCGGCGGCCAGTTCGGCGTAGTGCCGCAGCAGGCCCTCCTGGGCGGCGACGACCAGGTAGGGCGGCAGCGCGAGCAGTCCGTCGGCGCCCGCGTCCGCGGCGAGGCGCGCGTACCGCACGGCGAGCGCAGTGCCGTATCCGGTGCCCGCGACCACCGGGACGCGGCCCGCGGTCTCCGCGACGGCGGCGGCGACGCACTCCTGGAACTCCTCGGGCGTCAGCGCGTGGAACTCGCCCGTGCCGCAGCACGCGAACACCGCCGCCGCGCCCGCCTCCACGCCCCGGCGCACATGCGTGCGCAGCGCCTCGACGTCGACGGATCCGTCGGGTCCGAAGGGGGTGACGGGGAAGAACAACGGCCCGCTGGGAACGCGGAGCCGGGAGGCGAGGGATGCTGACGGACCTGACCTGCCTGACGTCACGGGCTCTCCCTTAGCGTGCACGTTTCTGATTCACGTCCATGTCCCTGAACGCGCCCACGCTAGGGCGGCTCTTCGCGCGGGTCAAGCGCGCAACCACTCGGCGCGGGAACGGATCTAGCGGCTCCGCGCCCCCTTGACTGCACCCGCGGTCGCTCCCTAGCGTGTCCATGGATGTGAATGCCGGACACGAGTACGCACGAAGCGCGGCCCGCCCCGCCCCGCCGTTCCACCCCGTCGCCACCCCACCCCGCCGCCTCGCCCCCAAGGAGACCGCCGCATGCCCGCTCCCCGCACCGTCCTGCTGACCGGAGCCGCCGGCGGTCTCGGCACCCTGATGCGCGGCCTGCTGCCCGCGTACGGCTACGAGCTGCGCCTGCTCGACCTGCGCCCGGTCGAGGGCGAGCCCGGCGCGCTCACCGTCGACCTCGCCGACCGGGCGGCGCTGCGCGAGGCCGTGCGCGGCGTGGACGCGGTGCTCCACCTCGCGGGCATCTCCCTGGAGTCCACCTTCGACAAGATCCTCAAGGCCAACGTCGAAGGCACGTACCACCTCTACGAAGCGGTGCGCGAGGAGGGCGTGCCGCGCGTCGTCCTCGCCTCCTCCAACCACGTGGTGGGCTTCACCCCGCGCCCCGTCGGCGCGGACCCGCTGATCCCCGTCGACACGCCGCGCCGCCCCGACACCCACTACGGCCTGTCGAAGTCCTTCGGCGAGGACCTGGCCCAGTTCTACTGGGACAAGCACGGCGTGCAGACGGTGTCCGTGCGGATCGGCGCCTGCTTCGCCGAGCCCGTCGACGTCCGGATGCTGTCGGTGTGGATGTCCCCCGACGACGGCGCGCGGCTCTTCCACGCGGCGCTCACCGCCCCGGACGTCGGGCACACCGTCGTGTACGGCTCGTCCGCCAACACCCGGCTGTGGTGGGACCTGGAGCCCGCGCGGGCGCTCGGGTACGCACCCCTGGACGACTCCGAGCGGTTCGCCGAGAAGCTCGTCGCCGAGCAGGGGGAGCTCGACCCCGCCAACCCCGACCACGCCCACCTCGGCGGCCGCTTCTGCACGAACCCGCCAGTGTGGCCGCATTGAGCCTCATCCCTGGAGGGGAGACCCGCGTCAGCCTGGGGTCGCGCCCGGGTCAGACCGTCGGCTGACGTGCGCGAACAGCACGCCCCCTAGCCTGACTTGACATGACAACGACCCGGAACACCGCGCGCGGCCGTGCTGTCGCGACCGTGCTCGCGCTGGCCCTCGCCCTGCCGCTCGCGGCGGCGTCGGGAGCGCTCGCCGCGCCGCGGGCCGCCGACCGGACCACCACCGCGGACGCGCCCGTCACTCGGCCCGAACTCCCGCGCCCCACCGGCAAGTACGCCGTGGGCCGCGACACCCTGCACCTCGTCGACAAGAGCCGCAAGGACCTGTGGGACCCGTCGAAGCCGCGCGAGCTGATGGCGTCGATGTACTACCCGGCGAGAGGAGAGGGCGGCCACGCCACCGCGTACACGTCGCTCAAGGCCGCCCGCGCCCTGATCGCGCACTACGACCTCGCCGTCCCGCCCGCCGCCTACAGCTCGACGCGCACCTACGCCCGCGCCGGGGCGCCCGCCGCCCGTGGCCGGTTCCCGCTCGTGCTCCTCTCGCCCGGCTTCACCGCGCCGCGCTCGACCCTGACCCACCTCGCCGAGGACCTGGCGAGCCGGGGCTACGTCGTGGCGACCGTCGACCACGCCCACGAGGCCGCGGGCGCGGAGTTCGAGGGCGGCCGCGTCCCGCCGTGCCTGGGCTGCGACCCGAACACGAACGTTCCGGGGCCGCGCATCACCGAGAACCGGGCGCAGGACCTGTCGTACGTCCTGGACCGCCTCGTCGGCAGCAAGGCCGACAAGGCCGACAAGCCGGGCGGCTCCGGCAGCCCCGGCCAGGCGGCCGGGTCCGCCTGGCGGCACGCGAAGATGATCGACCCCGAGCGGATCGGGTCGGGCGGCCACTCCATCGGCGGCGCCGCCACCATCGCCCTGATGAACACCGACCGCCGGGTGCGGGCGGGCATGAACATGGACGGCGGCATCCAGATCAAGCCCGAAGGCCTGCGCGGCCGCCCCTTCCTGATGCTCGGCACCCAGCAGACCACGCAACCGGACGACCCCTACGACTGGGCAGGCGCCTGGCCGCTCATGGACGGCTGGAAGCGCTGGCTCGCGGTCGCCGGGTCCGGGCACTTCACCTTCACCGACGCCCCGGTCGTGCTCCAGCAGCTCGGGGACGTCGACCCCGACGCGCCGATCTCCGGCAAGCGCGCCGCGGAGATCACCCGCGCCTACATCGCCGCCTTCTACGACCAGCACCTGCGCGGCATCGAGCGGCCGCTCCTGAACGGCCCGACCCCCGGCAACCCGGAGGTGAGCTTCCACCAGCCCTGATCCGTACACCCGGTGCGGGCGGCGAACGGACGCCGCCCGCACCGCGAACGGGCACCCACGCCCCCCGTGCCGCAGGTCAGGGCCGCTCCGCACGGGCACATCCGGGCATCATCGAGTCCGCTTTCCGCCTGTCCAGCCCCCTGATCGCCCTGTAGAAACGACCCCAAGGGCCCGAACGGGCACCCGGATCGAGCCAGGGGAAGAGGGGGCGCCATGACGGCGGAGGAGCGCCAGCGGCAGATCGTCAGCACGGCCCGCAGCTCGGGATCCGTCGACGTCAGCGCGCTCGCCGCCGAGCTGGGCGTCGCGAAGGAGACCGTGCGCCGCGATCTGCGCGCCCTGGAGGACCACGGCCTGGTCCGGCGCACCCACGGCGGCGCCTACCCGGTGGAGAGCTCGGGCTTCGAGACCACCCTCGCGTTCCGCACGACCATGCACGTGCCGGAGAAGCGGCGGGTGGCGGCCGCCGCGGCCGAGCTGCTCGGCGACGCCGAGACCGTCTTCGTCGACGAGGGGTTCACCCCGCAGCTGATCGCCGAGGCGCTGCCGAGGAACCGCGAGCTGACCGTGATCACCGCGTCGCTCGCCACGGCGAGCGCCCTCGCCACCGCCGACCACGTCACCGTGCTGCTGCTCGGCGGCCGGGTCCGCCCCGGGACCCTCGCGACCGTCGACCACTGGACGACCCGCATGCTGGCGGGCTTCGTCATCGACCTCGCCTTCATCGGCTCCAACGGCATCTCCCGCGAGCACGGGCTCACCACCCCCGACCCGGCGGTCAGCGAGGTGAAGGCGCAGGCGCTGCGGGCGTCCCGGCGGGCCGTGTTCGCGGGTGTGCACACCAAGTTCGGGGCGGCGAGCTTCTGCAGGTTCGCCTCCGTCGGCGATCTGGAGGCCATCGTCACGAGCACCCGCCTGCCCGCGTCCGAAGCCCACCGCTACGCGCTCCTCGGACCGCAGGTCATCCGCGTCTGAACGGTGCCCGGGCGAGGTCCGGGCCACTCCTGAGCGCCACCCCGGGCGGCGTCCGCGCACCTCCCACTCCCCCGCGGGCCCCGCACGCCCCGCGATGCCCCATATCTCCCCCTTTATCCCAGGAGCGATTCATGCGAACCCAGAGCCGGCGGAGGCCGCGGTCCCTGCTCGCCGCTGCCGCCGCCGGAGTGCTGCTCGCCCCGACGCTGTCCGGCTGCTGGGCCGGCGCGGGCGGGTCCGGATCCGGCGGCGACGCCGTCAACGTCCTGATGGTGAACAACCCTCAGATGGTCGAGTTGCAGAAGCTCACGGCCGCCCACTTCACCGAGGAGACGGGCATCGAGGTCAACTTCACCGTGCTGCCCGAGAACGACGTCCGCGACAAGATCAGCCAGGACTTCGCCAACCAGGCGGGCCAGTACGACGTGGCGACGCTCAGCAACTACGAGATACCCATCTACGCGCGGAACGGCTGGCTGCGCCAGCTCGGCGACTACGCGCGCAAGGACCGCGCCTTCGACCAGAACGACATCCTGCCGCCGATGCGCCAGTCCCTCACCGGCGAGGACGGCAAGCTCTACGGAGAGCCCTTCTACGGCGAGTCGTCGTTCCTGATGTACCGCAAGGACGTCTTCGAGGAGGCCGGGCTCACCATGCCCGCGCGCCCCACCTGGCGCCAGGTCGCCGACCTCGCCGCGAAGGCCGACGGCGCCCGGGACGGCATGAAGGGCATCTGCCTGCGCGGCCTGCCCGGCTGGGGCGAGGTCATGGCGCCGCTGACGACCGTCGTGAACACCTTCGGCGGCACCTGGTTCGACAAGGACTGGAAGGCACGCCTCGACTCCCCCGCGTTCGAGCGGGCCACCCGCTTCTACGTGGACCTCGTACGCGAGCACGGACAGTCCGGGGCGGCACAGTCCGGGTACGCGGAGTGCCTCAACAACCTCACCCAGGGCAAGACCGCCATGTGGTACGACGCCACGGCCGCCGCGGGCTCCCTGGAGTCCGCCAGGTCACCGGTCAAGGGGAAGATCGGCTACGTGGCCGCGCCCGTGGAGCGGACCGAGAGCTCCGGCTGGCTCTACACCTGGGCCTGGGGCCTGCAGAAGGCGTCCCGGAACCACGACAAGGCCTGGAAGTTCATCTCCTGGGCATCCGGCAAGCAGTACGAGGAACTCGTCGGCGAGAAGATCGGCTGGTCCAACGTGCCCGCGGGCAAACGCGCCTCCACGTACGCCGACCCGCGCTACCGCAAGGAGGCGGCCGCCTTCCAGGGCGTGACGCGCGCCGCCATCGCGGGCGCCCGGCCGCGCGACCCGGGCGTGCAGCCCCGGCCCGCGCCCGGCATCCAGTTCGTCGGCATCCCCGAGTTCACCGACCTCGGCACGAAGGTCTCGCAGGAGATCAGCGCGGCCATCGCCGGACGCACCTCCGTCGAGTCCGCCCTCGGCAGGGCCCAGGACCTCGCCGAGAAGATCTCCGAGGAGTACGAGGGCCGATGACCGCCACGACGACAGCCGCCCGCACGCGCCCGCGCGTGCCCGCCTCCGCGCCGCGCCCCTCGCCCCGGCTGCGCGCCTGGGCCACCCGGGCCCCGCTGCTCCCCGCCCTCATCTTCATGATCGCCGTGACCCAGCTGCCGTTCGTGGCCACGCTGGTGATCTCGTTCTTCGACTGGAACGCGCTCTACCCCGACGCGCGCAGCTTCACCGGCCTCGCCAACTACCAAGAGGTCCTCACGGACGCCGACCTGCGCAAGTCCGTGCTGACCACGATCGTCCTCACGGCGACCGTGGTCCTCGCGAGCCTCGTCATCGGACTCGGGCTCGCCCTGCTCCTGAACCGGAGGTTCCGCGGCCGGGGCGTGGTCCGCACCCTGCTCATCGCGCCCTTCCTGCTCGTGCCCGTCGCGGCCGCCCTGCTGTGGAAGCACGTCCTCTACAACCCCGAGTACGGCCTGTTCAACGGGGTCCTGCACGGGCTGGGCGGGGACGGCGCGGCGCAGCCCGACTGGATCTCCAACACCCCGCTCATCGCCGTCGAACTGGCCCTGATCTGGCAGTGGACGCCGTTCATGATGCTGATCCTGCTGGCCGGGCTGCAGAGCCGCGACCCCGAACTCATCGAGGCGGCCCGCATGGACGGCGCGGGCCACTGGCAGGTGTTCCGCCATCTGACCTTCCCCCACCTGCGCCGCTACCTCGAACTCGGCGCCCTGCTCGGCTCGATCTACATCGTGCAGAACTTCGACGCCGTCTTCACGATCACCTCCGGCGGCCTCGGCACCGCGAACCTGCCCTACACCGTCTACCAGAGCTTCTACCAGGCCCACGAGAACGGCCTGGCGTCCGCCGCCGGTGTACTCGTCGTCATCGGCTCGATCGTGATCGCGACCTTCGCGCTGCGCGTGGTGTCGTCGCTGTTCCGCGAGGAGGTGTCCCGCGCATGACCGCCCCACGCGCCCCCCGACCGGTCCGTACGGACCGCACGGACCGCACCGTCCGCGCCAGGAGGCTCGGCCTGGGTCTCGCCGCCTGGCTGGCCGGGATCGTGTTCTTCCTGCCGATCGCCTGGATGGCCCTGACGTCCTTCCACTCCGAGGAGGACGCGGCGACCAACCCGCCCTCGCTCGCCGCGTCCCTCACCCTGGACGGCTACCGCGAGTTCTTCGGCGCCGGCGGCGGCGCGAGCCCCTGGCCCTCGCTGATCAACTCCCTGGTGGCGTCGACGGCGTCCACCCTGCTCGTCCTGGTCCTCGCGCTGCCCGCGGCGTACGCGCTGTCCGTCCGCCGGGTCCGCAAGTGGACCGACGTCCTGTTCTTCTTCCTCTCCACGAAGATGCTGCCGGTGGTGGCGGGCCTCCTTCCGATCTACCTCTTCGCGAAGAACACCGGCCTCCTCGACAACATCTGGCTCCTGGTCCTGCTCTACACCTCGATGAACCTGCCGATCGCCGTCTGGATGATGCAGTCGTTCCTGTCCGAGGTGCCGGTCGCCGTCATCGAGGCCGCCCAGGTGGACGGGGCGCGCCTGCCCACCGTCCTGGCCCGGATCGTCGCGCCCATCGCCCTGCCCGGCATCGCCGCGACCGCCCTGATCTGCTTCATCTTCAGCTGGAACGAACTGCTCTTCGCCCGGGTGCTCACCGGCGTCGTCGCCCAGACCGCACCCGTGTTCCTGACCGGCTTCATCACCAGCCAGGGCCTGTTCCTGGCGAAGGTGTGCGCCGCGTCGCTCGTCATCTCCCTGCCGGTGCTCGCCGCGGGGTTCGCCGCCCAGGACAAACTGGTCCAGGGCCTGTCGTTGGGAGCCGTCAAGTGAAGGCCGCCATCATCGAGTCCGTCGGCACCGCTGTGGTCGGCGAGGTGCCCGACCCCGTACCCGGGCCGCGCGACGTCGTCGTCGAAGTCGCCGCGTGCGGCCTGTGCGGAACCGATCTGCACATCCTCCAGGGCGAGTTCGCGCCGACGCTGCCCGTCGTACCGGGGCACGAGTTCGCGGGCACGGTGGTGGCGGTCGGCAACGCCGTCACGGAGCTGCGGACCGGCGACCGCGTCGCCGTCGACCCCTCCCTCTACTGCTACGAGTGCCGCTACTGCCGCACCGGCCACAACAACCTGTGCGAGCGGTGGGCGGCGATCGGCGTCACCCGGGCCGGGGGCGCCGCCCAGTACGCGGTGGCCCCCGTCGCCAACTGCGTACGGCTGCCCGAGCACGTGCGCACCGAGGACGCGGCGCTCATCGAGCCCCTGTCCTGCGCGGTTCGCGGCTACGACGTGCTGCGTGCGCGGCTGGGCGCGCACGTGCTGATCTACGGGTCCGGGACCATGGGCCTGATGATGCTGGAGCTGGCCAAGCGGACCGGCGCGGCGAGCGTGGACGTCGTCGACCTCAACCCCGACCGGCTCGCCACGGCCGCGCGCCTCGGCGTCACCGGCACCGCCACCGGCGCCGACGCCCTCGACCGGCCCCAGGGCTGGGACATCGTCATCGACGCGACCGGCAACGCGGCCGCGATCCAGGACGGGCTCGGGCGGGTCGCCAAGGCGGGCACGTTCCTCCAGTTCGGCGTCGCCGACTACGCGACCCGCGTCACCGTCGACCCGTACCGCATCTACAACCAGGAGATCACCATCACCGGCTCGATGGCCGTCCTGCACAGCTACGAGCGGGCCGCGGAACTGTTCGCGAGCGGGGTCCTCGACCCGGACGTCTTCATCAGCGATCGGGTGCCCCTGACGGACTACCCGCAGGCACTGGCCCGCTTCGCGGCAGGCGAAGGCCGCAAGATCGTGGTGCTGCCCTGAGCGGGTTCACCGGCGCTCCGCACCGCGCCAGCGCGATGAAGCGGGGTGCCAGGGGCGGCGGCCCCTGGTTCGGGAAGGGGCGCCCGCGCGCGGAGCGTGCTGACGGACACAGCGGGGCGCCCCGCGAGGGTCACTCGGGTGGGCGGAAAAGGCACCGGGGTAAGGGAACGGCAAAGTCCCCCCGCTCGTTACCCCAGGCATGACAGCTATGACCCCCGGCTCGAACATCCCGCTCGCCGCGACCCGCGTCGCCGTGGACGTCTCCGCCCCCGTGCGGCTAGACGTATCGGGCCTGCTGCTCACCGCCGACGGCAAGGTGCGCTCCGACGACGACTTCATCTTCTACAACCAGCCCACGGGCCCCGGCGTGACGTACCGCTCCGGCGGCGGCAGCACGCCGGACGCGATCACGGTGGACACCGGCGCCGTGCCGCCCGGCATCGAGAAGATCGTCGTCACGGCGAGCCCGGACGCCGCCGGCCAGACCTTCCAGGGCGTAGAGCCCACCGCCACCATCCGCAACGCGGACGACGGCTCGGTCCTCGCCACCTTCACCCCGCCCCGGCTGGGCGCGGAGACGGCCCTGGTCATCGTGGAGATCTATCTGCGCAACGGCGCCTGGAAGGCCCGCGCGGTCGGCCAGGGCTATGCGAACGGCCTCGCGGGCATCGCGACGGACTTCGGCGTCTCGGTCGAGGAGCCGGCCCCGGCGGCCGCGCCCCCGCAGCCCGCCGCGCCCGCCATGGCGCCCCCGACCGGCGCGCCGGTCCAGGGCCCGCCGCCGCCCGCCGCCGCCCCGCAGGCCGCCGCCCCGCAGGCCGCCGCCCCGCAGGCCCCCGCGGCCCCGGCCGCCCCCGCCCCCGGCGCCGGGAAGATCAATCTGGACAAGGGCCGCGTCAGCCTCCAGAAGAACCAGACGGTGTCCCTGGTCAAGGGCGGCCGCCCGCTGCTCTCCCAGGTCAAGATGGGCCTCGGCTGGGAGCCCGCGTTCCGCGGCAAGGACATCGACCTGGACGCCTCGGTCATCGCGTACGGCCCGCAGCGCAACCACATCGACAGCTGCTACTTCGGCAAGCTGTCGATCCTGCACGGCTCCGTCAAGCACTCCGGCGACAACCTCACGGGCGAGGGCGGCGGTGACGACGAGGTGATCGTGGTGGACCTCGGCCGTCTCCCCCAGGAGGTCAGCGGCCTGGTCTTCACGGTGAACTCGTTCTCCGGCCAGAAGTTCACCGAGGTCGCCAAGGCCTACTGCCGCCTCATCGACGCGGCCACCGGCGAGGAGCTGGTCCGCTTCGACCTGACGAACGCGGAGGCGCAGACCGGCGTCATGATGGCCAAGCTCATCCGCCAGTTCTCCGGCGAGTGGGAGATGACGGCCATGGGCGACTTCGTGAAGTCCCGCACGGTCCGCGGCATGGTGAAGCCCGCCGCGCAGGCCCTGTAGGAGAGCACCGCGAGGCGGGGGCCGACGTCAGCGCCGGCCCCCGCCTCGGTGTGCTCGCGCCCGCCGGACGAGGGTCAGGGGCGCTGGCGGCGCCACGGGCCGGTGATCGCGAGCATGATGCCGGGGGTCTGGATGTTGGCGTACAGCGTCCTGCCGTCCGGGGAGAAGGTAACGCCGGTGAACTCGCTGTACGCGGGCTTCTCGGGCGTGCCCTCGTTGAGTTCGTTGCGGGCGATCGGATAGGTGCGGCCGCGCTCCGTCGCGCCGAACAGGTGCTGGACGCCGTCGCCGTCCTCGGCGATGACCAGTCCGCCGTACGGCGAGACGGTGATGTTGTCCGGGCCGTCGAAGGCACCGTCCTTGCCGGGCTCCTGGTCCACGCCGAGCAGCACCTTCAGGGTCAGGGTGCGGCGGCCCGGGTGGTAGAACCACACCTGCCCGTCGTGCTGCGCGCCGGGGCTCTCGGCACGGGCGTACGAGGAGACGATGTACGCGCCGCCGTCGCCCCACCACATGCCTTCGAGCTTGCGGGCGCGCGTGACGGCTCCGGCGGTGAACTGCTTGCGGACCGGGACCGTGCGGGCGTCGCGGTCGGGGACCTCCACCCAGTCGACGCCGTAGACGGTGCCGATCCGCGTGGCCCGGGACAGGTCGTCGACGAACCGGCCGCCGGAGTCGAAGCACTTGGGCGCCTTCAGGACGCCCGCGTCGTCGGCGAGGCGGCGCAGCCTGCCGCGGCCGTGCTTGAAGCCGTGCGGCGGGGTCCAGCGGTAGAACAGGCCGTTGGGGCCCGAGGCGTCCTCCGTGAGGTACAGGTGGCCGCGCTTGGGGTCGACGACGACGGCCTCGTGGGCGTAGCGGCCGAGGGCCTTGACCGGCTTGGGGTCGCGGTTGGCGCGCCGGTCGTAGGGGTCGACCTCGAAGACGTAGCCGTGGTCCTTGGTCATGCCGTTCTGGCCGGCCTTGTCCTCGGTCTCCTCGCAGGTCAGCCAGGTGCCCCAGGGAGTGGACCCGCCCGCGCAGTTGGTGCTGGTGCCCGCGACGCCCACCCACTCGGCGACCTGGCCGCCGCGCCGGTGCTCGACGACCGTGCAGCCGCCGGCGGCCGCCGGGTCGTAGACGAGCCCCTCGGTGAGCGGGACCGGGTGCTTCCACTTGGTGCGGGCGCCGCTCAGCTCGTGGTTGTTGACGAGCAGCGTCACCCCGCGCGGCCCGTCGAAGGTGGCCGTGCCGTCGTGGTTGGAGGGCGTGAACTCGCCGGTCTCCAGCGTGGTCCTGCCGCTGTGCGTGAGGACGCGGTACGAGAATCCGGCGGGCAGGGCGAGCAGGCCCTTCGGGTCGGGCAGGAGCGGGCCGTAGCCGGGCCCGCCGTGGCCTGCGGCGTCGGCGGCGTCCGTCACGTCGAGGTCCTGCGCGGCGAGGGCGCCGGGCGCGGTGGCGAGCGCGCCGACGCTGCCGGCGAGCGCGACGCCCGCCCCGGTGAGCGCGGATCGTCTGGCGAAGTCCCTGCGGGTGAGCGACGACATGGTTTCTCCTCGGACCTGAGGGAGCGAATGCGGGGCGTTCGGGCCCGTCCTGGGGGCGTGCGTACCACCGGGCCGCTGTCGGCGCCAGATTCCCGCTCACGTATAAACGGCGGTTGAACGCCGTCCGACTTCGGCGGTCGACTTCCGGAGCACGGCATTCCAGGGGATGTCGAGGAATGCCGGGGCACGTCAAGTGACAACAGGGGGAGATCCGTATGACTCTGCAGAACACCGGTCGCCGCGTTCTCGTCAGCGGCGCCTCGCGCGGCCTCGGCCGGGCCCTCGCCCGGGCGTTCGCGGACAACGGCGACCGCGTCGCGGTGCACTTCGGGGCGCGCGAGCCCGAAGCCCGCGAGACGCTCGACTCGCTCGCCGGTGACGGACACGCGCTGGTCGGCGGCGATCTGTCGGACCCCGCGAGGGCGAAGGACGTCGCGGACCGGGCGGCCGACGCGCTCGGCGGCATCGACGTGCTCGTCAACAACGCCGCCGTGAACCTGCCGCACCCGCCCGTCACCACCTCGTACGAGGACTGGGCGGCCCTGTGGCAGCGGCACACCGCCGTCAACCTGCTGGCCACGGCGAACCTCAGCCATCTCGCCGCGCACCGGATGATCGGCCAGGGCACGGGCGGCCGCATCGTCAACATCGGCTCGCGCGGCGCCTTCCGGGGCGAGCCCGACCACCCCGCGTACGGCGCGACCAAGGCGGCGGTGCACGCGCTCGGCCAGTCCCTGGCGGTGGCGCTCGCCCCGCACGGCATCGCGGTGGCGTCGGTCGCGCCCGGCTTCTTCGCCACCGAGCGCGTCGCGCACCGGCTCGACGGCGCGGAGGGCGAGGCCATCCGGGCGCAGAGCCCCTTCGGGCGCGCGGGCACCGCGGAGGAGATCGCGGCGGCGGTCCTCTGGCTGGCCTCGCCCGCCGCGGAGTGGGCGTCCGGCACGGTCATGGACCTCAACGGCGCCTCGTACCTGCGGACTTGAGCACTCCGCCGCGGGGTCCGTACGCGCACCGTTCAGGTGTACGAAGATGACGGGCGCGTAACTGGTCGGAAGGGACTTCGTAAACAAGGTCAACAGACGCGGACCGGCTGTAAAGCCATGATTTACCGCAGACCGCCTTGACCGCCGATGTCCACGGCAATAAACAACCCCTACCTGCATCACCCACGCGGGAGGCGAGCCGGAGTGGACGCACGCCAGGCACGCCGCCTGCACGAGGACCAGCTGATGAGGCTGGCCAATGTGACCGGGGTCGGGGTCGGGAGGGACGAACACTCGGGCGCGGACGTGATCATCGTCTTCGTCACCCGCCGAGTGCCTCGCGACCGGCTCCGGGACGAAGACGTGGTCCCGGACACACTCGAAGGCGTCCCCGTGCGCGTCCTTGCGATCGGCGACGTCGGCGCACAGGGCGGCCCCTGACGGCGCGTTCCGGGCCCGGACCTCCAGCCAGGGGAAACTCAGGAAAAGGGGTGGTCTGGCGTGAGCCAGTCCGAATGGATGCGAGGACCCACCGGCGGCACCCTCAGCGACAGCTCCCGGCAGCAGGCGCTCGGCGACTTCCTGCGCCGCGACGAACCGCTCGCGAACGTCGTCGGCTTCGGGCACGGCGTGAAGTGGACCGGAGGGCAGCCCACCGGCGAGCCCGCCGTCCTGGTCTTCGTGACCCAGAAGGTGCCGGAGTCACTGCTTCCCGAACGGGATGTGATTCCGCGTCAGATGGACGACGGCACGCCCACCGACATCATCGCCGTCGGCCACATCGCCGCCCAGCGGCGGCAGCGCGCCGGCGTGCGGGCCGACGACCGCGCACAGCGCGCGTACGACGGCGACGGCGCCATCGGCGAGCAGCTCGCCGGCATCGGACAGCCGCGGCTGGAGGAGCCCGGCGGACTCGGCGCGTTCGAGCCGCAGCTGCTCAAGCGCCGGATGCGGCCGTGCCCCTCGGGCTTCTCCGTCGGCAACGTCCGCGTGACCGCGGGCACGCTCGGCAGCGTCGTCTACGACTTCCTGCCCGGCGCCTCCGTCGATCCGCCCGCCGCGGGCCTCGGCGTACCGGCGAAGTTCTACATCCTGTCCAACAACCACGTGCTCGCCGACTCCAACCGGGCCCAGCTCGGCAGCCCCGTCGTGCAGCCCGGCGTCTTCGACGGCGGCCAGGACCCCGCCGACCGCATCGCGACCCTGGAGCGCTTCATCACGATCCAGTTCGCGCCGCAGATCCCGCTCGACCGGCACAACAACGTGGTGGACGCGGCCCTCGCGGCCGTGAACTTCCAGGACGCCACGCGGGAGCAGTACTTCAGCGGGGCGCCGCGCGCCTGGCGGCGCAAGACCAACGTGGCGGTGGGCGACCGCGTGAAGAAGTCCGGCCGCACCACCAACATCAGCTTCGGCCGCATCATCTCCGTCGACGCGACCGTCGACGTCAACTACGGCACGGCGGGGACCGCCCGCTTCAAGGACCAGATCCTCACCACGAACATCTCCGCGGGAGGCGACTCCGGGTCCCTGGTGACGACCTTCGACAACGTCGCGCTCGGGCTGCTCTTCGCCGGTTCGTCGACCGTCACCGTGATCAACCACATCGAGAACGTCCGCGCGTTGCTGCGCGTCGAGATAGCGGAGCAGCTGGCCTGACGGCCGGGAAGGGAGGGCCCACCCCATGACCACCCAAGCACGCAAGCAGAAGGACCGGTCGCGCGCGGAGCACCACTTCTTCAACCCGCAGGGCGCGCAGGTCAAGACCCGTGACGAGGCGTTCGCCGCGCCCGCGCAGCTGGAGGTCTCCGCGGAGGCCGTCGCGACGGCCTGCAAGCTCACCCTCCACAACGGGCAGGTCACCTTCGAGATGGAGGTGAAGTACAACCCCAACACGTATCCGCACGTCGTCATCGGCGGCCAGATCACCGCGGGCATCTGCGGCGCGCCCTGGGACATCACCGGCGGCCACATCGGCGACACGCTGCGGCTCGACGCGAAGCGGGCGGGGCAGGGGTCCTGCGCGTCGACGATCACGATCGTCGGGCAGTACCAGAATCCGCCGGCGTACCGGGGCACGTACGGCTTCGAGGGCGCGACGTCCTCGTTCCGCCACACGACGCGCTACGAGTGTTAGGCGCCGACCCAGCGGCTCGCACGCCGTCGTCCGGAGAACGGCGGCGTGCGAGCGACGGATCCAGCCCGTCCGGCGTTTGAGGACGAGCGGGCCGGCGCGCTGACGGGGCGGGGGAAGGGCCGGTGTGGGCTAGGGCTGTTGCGACCTGGCCTTGAAGGCCGCCTTGCGGGCCTCCTTGGCCACCTTCTTGTCCGAGTGCAGCCGCCCCATCGCCTCGAGCACCTCCGCCGTCGCGGGGTGGTCGACGCGCCACGCCGCCGCGAAGAACCCGCTGTGCTGCGCGGCGAGCCCCTCGACGAGCGCGCGCAGCTCGTCGGAGTTCCCCTCCGCCGCCAGCTGCGCGGCGACCGTGTCGATGGTCAGCCAGAAGACCAGGCCCTCGGACGGGGCGGGCACGTCCGCCGCCCCGTGCTCGGCGAGCCACACGCGCGCGAGGCCGCCGAGCTCCGCGTCGTCGAGGACCTCGCGCAGCGCGGGCTCGGCCGCGTCCCCGACGAGGGAGAGCGCCTGCTGGCAGTGGAGCCGCCGCAGCGGCGCGCCCTCGTCCGCCCCGCGCGCGGCGGCGAGCAGCTCGCGCGCCGCGGCCAGCGGCTCGCGCCCGCCGAGCCACCGCTCGATCTCGGCCTGCGCGGCGGCCCGCGGAAACGCGGCGGTGGCGTCGAGCAGCGAGTCGGCGCCCTTGTCCGCGAGGTCGCCGACGGCGGGCGCGTCGACCCCGGCGTCCAGCATCCGCGCCCGCACCCCGTACAGGCCGAGCGGCGTCAGGCGGACCATGCCGTACCGCGTGACGTCCTCGTCGTCGACGGGCGGCAGCGGCTCCCCCGCGGCCTCGGCGGCCTCGGCCGCCTCGTCGACGTCCGCCATGAGCGCCTCGTCCACGGGCTGGTACTCGACGAGCCCGACGGGTTCGAGCATCCGGAACTGGTCGTCGAGCCGCATCATCGCGTCGGAGACCTGCTCCAGGATGTCATCGGTGGGCTCGCCCATGTCGTCCGGCACGATCATGGACGCGGCGAGCGCGGGCAGCGGCACCGCGCCGTCCTCCGGGGCGCCCTCGCTGACGGTCAGCAGGTACAGGTTGCCGAGGACGCCCTCCAGGAACTCGGCCTCCGCCTGCGGGTCCCAGCCCAGTTCGGCGAAGTCGACCTCGCCGCCGCCCTGGATGACGTCGACGAGGTCCTCCAGGTCGGGCACCGTCGCGTCGGCGAAGACGGTGTCCAGGGCGCCGAGCCAGATGCCGAGCACGTCCTGCGGTCCGCCGGAGGTGATCAGCGCGAGCTCCTCGCCGGTGGCCACGGTGCCCTCGGCGTCGTCCTCGTCGGCGTCCTCGACCTCGACGAGGCCGGTGTCGACGGCGACCCGCCAGGCCTCGCTGGCGTACGCCGCCGCGTCCCCGGGCTCCAGTCCTTCGGCCCCGTCGACGAGCCCGAGCTCGGCCGCCGCCGCGGGCAGCTGCTCGTCGACGAGCTCGCCGCCCGCGCCGACCCGCGTGTCGGGCCCGGCCCAGCGGGCGAGCCGCACGGCACGGGCGAGCAGGGGGGTCGCGAGCGCGTCCCGCGCGAGCTCCGCTTCTGAGTGCAGCAGCACCGGCGGCAGGGTGGCGGGGCTTTGGGACATCGGCTGGTTCTCCTGACGGGCCTGACGGGGGTACGGGTCTGCTGCGTGCAGCGTAGACGGGTTTGCCCCGTTGCCGCCCACCGCGCCCCCGGGCCCGGCTCCCCCGGGACACATCCCGGGCCCCACTCCCCCCCCCGACGCC
>NZ_JOJM01000070.1 GCF_000720325.1 Streptomyces sp. NRRL B-1347 | reverse complement strand
GCCGCGGGGGCCACGGGGGCTGTGGAGGGCGCAGGGGCCGCAGGGGCCACGGGCGCGGCGGGCGCCGGGGCGGCCGGGGCCGTGCCGTACGCGGGCGTGCCGTGCGCCGGGGTGGTGATCGGGTGCTGCACGGGCGGAGCGGGGGCCCAGGGGCCGGGCTCGCCGTACGGCGGGGTGCTGTACGGGTCGGGGTCGTGCAGCGGCCTGGGGCGGTCGGCCGTCGGGGCGTCCCCGGGGACCGGTGCTCCGCCCGGTGCCCCGGCCGGGGAGCCGGGGGCCGGGGGCTGGGCCTCGGGCGTACCGGAGGGGCGGGACGCGTCCGCCTCTCCGCGTGGCCCCGTGCCCACGTCTCCGCCCGGCCCCGTACCCACGACCTCGTCCATGCTCTCCCCACAACTGCCCCACGGCGGACGCCGATTCCGTGCCCGTCGGGCACACCGGGGAATTCAACCAGGTCCGCGCGCCGGACGTCAGTGGATCTCGGCCGTGCCCCGTCGCTGGGCGAGGCCGGGGGGAGGCGTCGCCCGGGGTGCCGCGTCCGCCGCGGCGTTCAGCGTGAGGCCGGTGGCGGGGACGCCCGGTCTCTCCGGGTCGTCCGGGGCGGCGGCGCGCACCAGGGGCGACATCACTCCGGCACCGGCGAGCAGCGGGGCCGTGAGGTGCTGGGGCGTGGGCGTGGCCGGTCCGGGCGCACCGGAGAGCAGCGGCACGGCGGCCGTGGTCGGTGCGGGCGCCTGGGGCCGCTGGCCCTGGACGGAGAAGGGGCTGCTGCCGCGGCGGCGCGTCGACTCGGGGGCCCCGGTGGCGGGGGTGGTCTGGGAGCGCGGCGGCGAGGCGTTGCTGTTCGTGCCCGAGCCGCCCGCGCGCTGGTCGGCGGAGCCGAGCGGAGCGCTCACCGTGACCCCGCCGAGCGCTATCGCGGCGAGGGACACGGCTCCGGCGGCGGCGAAGGCGAACCGTCGCCCCCGCCAGCCGGAGCGCTCGGCCTCGGTCCTGCCGACGGCGTGTATCCGGAAGCCGCGCTGCTCGCTGGGGAGCACCGCCGCGTGGGCGCCCGAGGGCACGTACTCCAGCAGGGGGTCGGGGCGCGGGCCGCCGACGGAGAACACACCGCCGCCCGGCAGGCCCGTCGTCCCGGACGAGCCGGTGGCGAAGCCGTCGTCGACGGGGGTGCGCGGGCCGCCCTGGCCCTCGATGTCGTCGAGGCTCATGCCCGGGAGGTTCTGCAGCCGGGCGAGGAAGCTCTCGCTGGGCGGCGGGGCCGCCGTCTGCGCGAACACGCTCTTGAGCCGGCGCTGGGCGTCGGCTTCCGTCTTGCACGTAGGACAGGTGGCCAGATGGGCGAGCACTCGCTCGCGCGCGTCATGACCGAGCTCACCGTCGACCAGCGCGGCGAGCCGGTCCCCCAGGTGCTGCTCGGCGAAATGCCGCTCGGCAGGATTGGACCGTGATCCACTCACGCGGTCGCGCCCCCTCCTCCCAGCGCCACGGCACCGGTGACGGCGAGCGAACGGCGCTCGGCGCGGGCCTCGGGTGAACGGTGCTGGAGCGCCTTGCGGAGCTGGGAGCGGCCACGGTGGATACGGCTGCGGACCGTACCGAGCTTGACGCCCAGGGTGGCGGCGATCTCCTCGTACGAGAGGCCCTCGATGTCGCACAGGACGACGGCGGCGCGGAACTCGGGCGCCAGGGTGTCGAGCGCCTGCTGGACGTCCGCGTCGAAGTGGGTGTCGTTGAACACCTGCTGGGGCGACGGCTCACGGCTGGGGAGGCGCTCGGCGGCGTCGTCCCCGAGGGCGTCGAACCGGATGCGCTGCTTGCGGCGCACCATGTCCAGGAAGAGGTTCGTGGTGATGCGGTGCAGCCAGCCCTCGAAGGTGCCGGGCGTGTACGTCGACAGGGAGCGGAAGACGCGGACGAAGACTTCCTGCGTGAGGTCCTCGGCGTCGTGCTGGTTGCCCGTCAGGCGGTAGGCGAGGCGGTAGACGCGGCCGCTGTGCGTGCTGACGATCTCCTCCCACGTGGGGGGAGTCCACGCCTGGGCATCCGCGTCAGCGGCAAAGGTCGCGGTCTGAGCGGAGTTAGCGCGGTCAGCGGTGTCGGTCACGGATTTCGGCCTACCCGCCAACCTGAGAAAACGCCGGAGCGCTCCTCCCCGATCCGCGGACTCGGCCGCACCTCCCCTGTCGGCTCTGGTGGTGTCCAGTGGAGCCCCTACCATAACCACCTCGCCCGTTAGCTCCGGATAAGCGTTTTTACCTAGATTTGCCTCTTGGGCGCTCGATACGACCTTCTCGATCGTGCCTTGATCCACCCGATTCCCCCGTCGGCTGCCCCCGGGCTGCCCCGGTCGGCGTCACACCTGACTAACGCACGGTCCCATCTGCGGGTTCCCGGGCCCAACGGATACAGTCACCGCCAGGCAACCACGGGGACAGGAGAGGGCCATTAGCGGCAACCGGCAGACGAGCTGGGCGTTCGCCGACGCCTTTGTCGCCGAGGACGAGGCGCTGCTCTGGGCCCGCGACCGGGCGCGGGACGCGGGGCTGCGCTCCGTGTCGCCCGGCACCGGCGCCGCGCTGCGGCTGCTCGCCGCCACCGTGGACGCCAAGGCCGTCGCCGAGATCGGCACGGGCACCGGGGTCTCCGGCATCCATCTGCTGCACGGCATGCGTCCCGACGGGGTCCTGACCACCGTCGACCCGGAGCCCGAGCGCCAGCAGTTCGCCCGGATGGCCTTCCGGGCCGCGGGCTTCGCCGGGAACCGTGCCCGCTTCATCCCGGGCCGCGCCCTCGACGTCCTGCCGCGCCTCGCCGACGGCGGCTACGACCTGGTGTTCTGCGACGGCGACCGCCTGGAGTGCCTCGACTACCTCGCTGAATCGTTGCGCCTGCTGCGGCCGGGCGGCCTCGTCTGCTTCGAGGGCGTGTTCTTCGACGGCCGCACCGTCGACTCCGGTGGAAGTAACGCGCTGTGCCGTCATTCTGCTGCGGCGCCGTCGTGGCTGGTCGCGCCCGCGCGGCGGAGCCGCAGATCGACAGGTCCCGCGCCCCTTCGGGGCGCTCCCGTACCGCAGCGGACTTCGCCGCACCCGCTTGGGTCGCGGCGGGGTCCGCCCGGGCCGCGGCAGGGTTCGCGCGGTCACCGCAGGCGTCCGCGCGCGGTGCGCGTCAAACTCGCGTATGCCTTCCGCCGTCTGTCGATCTTCCGCACACAGCACTGCCCCGGCTCGTCGTACGATGCCGGGGCAGTGGAAAAGTGTGGGCGATTGCGCGTCAGCCGACGACCTTCTTCAGGGCGTCGCCGAGTGCGTCGGCCTCATCCGGGGTCAGTTCGACGACAAGTCGACCGCCGCCTTCGAGCGGAACGCGCATGACGATGCCCCGCCCCTCCTTGGTCACCTCGAGCGGGCCGTCGCCCGTCCGCGGCTTCATGGCCGCCATGCTCGTTCCCCTTCCTGAAACCAGCTTGTCGCAGCCGACAACCCAGGTGTCACCGGCATCGAACACATTGCTTCCAGGTCATTATCCCGCATGGCGGGACCCGATGACCAACATGAGTCGGCATCGCTTGCGCAACGCGCGCCCGCAAAACCACTCAATTCGGCGATGTGGCTGCAATACTTCGCCGCCCCAGGCGCTCCTTGCGCCTCTGCTTCTTTGACGCAGGTCACATCTCCGACGGCGTACCGGTGGCCGATGATCTAGGTCATGCTGGGCGCACCGAGGCCCAGGGACACACACCCACAGGACCACCCACACAGGACCAGCGGAGGGGACCCCACCATGGCCGACACCGTGCTCTACGAAGTGAGCGACGGGCTCGCGACGATCACGCTGAACCGTCCTGACGCGATGAACGCGATGAACACCGAGGCCAAGGTGGCCCTGCGCGAGGCGGCACGCACCGCGGGCGCCGACCCCGAGGTGCGGGCGGTGCTGCTCACCGCGACCGGCCGCGCCTTCTGCGTGGGCCAGGACCTCAAGGAGCACATCGGAGTGCTCCAGGAGTCGCGCGCGTCGGGCTCCGGGCAGACCATGAGCACGGTGCGCGAGCACTACAACCCGATCGTGCGAGCGCTGACCGGCATGGCCAAGCCGGTCGTGGCGGGCGTCAACGGCGTGGCGGCGGGCGCGGGCTTCGGCTTCGCCCTCGCCGCCGACTACCGCGTGGTCGCGGACACCGCGGCGTTCAACACCTCGTTCGCCGGGGTCGCGCTGACCGCCGACTCGGGCGTGTCCTGGACGCTTTCCCGGCTGATCGGCCAGAGCCGCGCCGCCGACCTGCTGCTCTTCCCGCGCACGATCAAGGCGCAGGAGGCCCACGACCTGGGCATCGCGAACAAGGTCGTCCCGGCGGACGCGCTCGCCGACGAGGCGCGCGCGGTGGCCCGCGCGCTGGCCGAGGGCCCGACCCTCGCGTACGCGGCGCTCAAGGAGTCCCTCGCGTACGCCGCCGGGCACTCCCTGGACGAGACGCTGGACAAGGAGGACGAGCTACAGACGAAGGCGGGCGCCTCCGAGGACCACGCCATCGCCGTGCAGGCCTTCCTCGACAAGGCCAAGCCCAGCTACCTGGGCCGCTAGCGGAGCCCCTGCGGGGGCACCGCTCAGGAGCCGCTCGCCTCGCGGGCCACGCAGTCCGCGAGGTGGTCGTTCACCAGGCCGCAGGCCTGCATCAGGGCGTAGGCCGTGGTGGGGCCGATGAAGCGCAGGCCGCGCTTCTTCAGGTCCTTGGACAGGGCCGTGGACGCGTCCGTGACCGCGGGCACGTCGGTGAGCGTCCGCGGCGCCGGGCGGGTGGCGGGGTCCGGTGCGAACGACCAGATCAGCCGGTCGAGCTCGCCCTCGGGCCAGTCGGCGAGCACGCGCGCGTTGGCGAGAGTCGCGTCGACCTTCGCGCGGTTGCGGATGATGCCCTCGTCGGCCAGGAGCCGCTCGCGGTCGGCGTCCGTGAACTTCGCGACCGCGGCGATCTCGAAGCCGGCGAAGGCGGCCCGGAAGCCCTCCCGGCGGCGCAGGATCGTGATCCACGACAGGCCCGACTGGAAGGCCTCCAGGCAGAGGCGCTCGAACAGCGCGTCGTCGCCGTGGACGGGGCGGCCCCACTCCCCGTCGTGATAGGCCACGTAGTCCTCGGTGGACAGGCCCCAGGGACAGCGCAGGGCGCCGTCCGGGCCAGGGATCGCGTCACTCATCGGTCGTCCTCCGGTCGCTCGGCCGGGGGCGCCGCCGGGCTCTGGTCGCCGGGGGCGCCGGGGGCGCGGTCTCTCGGGCCGTACTCCCCCGGGTCCGGGGCGTCCGGGCCGCTCGGGCCGCCTGGGCCGCCGTACGTCGTGAACAGGCCGGGGCCGCCGACGGCCGTGGCCTGGACGCCCGCGAGCGCCGTCTCCAGCTCCGCGATGCGGGCGTCCCGCTCGGCCAGCTCCGCGCCCAGGCGGTCGAGCGCCTCGTCCACGTCCACCATGCGGTAGCCGCGGACGGTCATCGGAAAGCGCACCGCGTCCACGTCGGCCCGGCGCAGCGGGCGGTCCGGCGGCAGCGGGTCGGCGAAGCGCTCCGGCGGCACGTCCGGCAGGGCGCCGCCCTCGGAGCCGCCGAGGACGGCCAGCGTCACCGCGGCGACCACCACCACGAGAGCGACGACCAAGAACAGGAACATGACCATCTGTGCGGGTCCCCACGCTCGGATGCCGACCGCGGCCGGTCGGCACGGAACTGTTGGCTAACTGTCTGGCTCCGATCGTGCCATGCGCCTCTGACAGTTAAGGTCGCAGGCGGCGACGGCCACGTGGTCCGCCACGTAACGAAAGGGAGGCGCACAGGGGATGCTCAAGCTGGGCACGCGCGTGTTCGAGGCGCATGAGCCGGTCATCATGGCGATCGTGAACCGGACCCCGGACTCCTTCTACGACCAGGGCGCCACGTTCCGCGACGAACCCGCCCTCGCGCGCGTGGAGCAGGCCGTGGCCGAGGGCGCCGCCATCATCGACATCGGCGGCGTCAAAGCCGGTCCCGGCGAGGAGGTGACCGCCGAGGAGGAGGCCCGCAGGACCGTGGGGTTCGTGGCCGAGGTGCGGCGGCGCTTCCCCGACGTCGTCATCAGCGTCGACACCTGGCGGCACGAGGTCGGCGAGGCCGTGTGCGACGTCGGCGCCGATCTGCTCAACGACGCGTGGGGCGGGGTCGACCCCAAGCTCGCGGAGGTCGCCGCGCGGTACGGGGTGGGGCTCGTGTGCACCCACGCGGGCGGCGTGGAGCCGCGGACGCGGCCGCACCGGACGCGGTACGAGGACGTCGTCGCCGACATCCTGCGGGTGACGGTCGGACTCGCCGAGCGGGCCGTGGAGTTGGGGGTCCCCCGGGAGTCCGTGCTCATCGACCCCGGGCACGACTTCGGGAAGAACACGCGGCACTCCCTGGAGGCGACGCGGCGGCTCGGGGAGCTGGTGGACACGGGGTGGCCCGTGCTCGTGTCGCTCTCCAACAAGGACTTCGTCGGGGAGACCCTGGACCGGCCGCTCAAGGAGCGGCTTGTGGGGACGCTGGCCACGACCGCGGTGTCCGCGTGGCTCGGGGCGCAGGTGTACCGGGTCCACGAGGTGGCGGAGACGCGGCAGGTCGTGGACATGGTGGCGACGATCGCCGGGCATCGGCCGCCCGCGGTCGCCCGCCGGGGCCTGGCGTAGTCCCCGTGGCGCCCCGGACGGGCTGCTTCCAGTCCGTCCGGGGCGCGTGCGGGGCTAGCGGCCGACTTCCTTCGTCACCAGGCTGACCGCCTCGTCCACGTCGTCCGTCACGTGGAACAGCAGCAGGTCGTGCTCCGAGGCCTTGCCCTGGGCGACGACCGTGTCGCGGAGCCAGTCGACGAGGCCGCCCCAGTAGGCGGAGCCGAAGAGGACGATGGGGAAGCGGGTCACCTTGCGGGTCTGGACGAGGGTGAGCGCCTCGAAGAGCTCGTCGAGGGTGCCGAGCCCGCCGGGGAGCACCACGAACCCCTGCGCGTACTTCACGAACATCGTCTTGCGGACGAAGAAGTAGCGGAAGTTGACCCCGATGTCGACGTGCGGGTTGAGCCCCTGCTCGAAGGGCAGCTCGATGCCGAGTCCGACGGAGACGCCCTTCGCCTCGCGGGCCCCCTTGTTGGCGGCCTCCATCGCCCCGGGCCCGCCTCCGGTGATCACCGCGAAGCCCGCCTCGACGAGGGCCCTGCCGATGCGGGTCCCCGCCTCGTACTCCGGGGTGCCGGGGCGGGTGCGGGCCGAGCCGAAGACGCTGATGGCGCTCGGCAGTTCGGCGAGGGCGCCGAAGCCCTCGACGAACTCGGACTGGATGCGCATGACCCGCCAGGGGTCGGTGTGCACCCACTCGGAGTCGCCGCCCTCGGTGTCAAGGAGCCGCTGGTCGGTGGTGCCGGGCGTGATCTGTTCACGGCGCCGCACCACCGGCCCCAGGTGCTGCTCCTCCGGCGGACCCTGCGCTTCCGGATTGCCCATGAACATCCCCTTCCACTGCCGGTCGAGGCGCGGCCCGGTGGCCCCGGCCGCGCCCAACTCACTCGTTGTGCCACTTCAGCGTAGGTCTACGGGCGTTACGCGCGGCGTAATTCCACGAGGCGGCCGGGTTCAGGAGGTGAGCCAGGCGCGCAGCTTGGCCTCCGCCTCGGGGATCAGGGAGGCCTTGACCCGCTCGTTCACCTTGTGCGCGAGGAGCGGGTCGCCGGGGCTGTAGTTGACGGCGGGCACGCCCAGGGCGCTGAAGCGGGCGACGTCGGTCCAGCCGAACTTGGGCCGGGCCTCGGCCTCGACGGCCGCCAGGAAGGCCTGTGCGGAGGGGTGCGTGAGGCCGGGGCGCGCGCCGCCCGTGTGGTCGTCGACGACGAACTCGTCGATCCCGCAGTCGGCGAAGTAGTCGCGGACGAAGGCCTCCGCCTCCTCGGGCGTGCGGTCGGGCGCGTAGCGGAAGTTCACGACCACCGTGCAGGCGTCGGGGATGACGTTGGTCGCGACGCCGCCCTCGATGCCGACGGCGTTGAGGCCCTCGTGGTACTGGAGGCCGTCGACGACCGGCGTGCGCGGCTCGTACGCGGCCAGCTTCGCGAGGATCGGAGCGGCCGCGTGGATGGCGTTGGAGCCCATCCACGCGCGCGCGGAGTGGGCCCGCTCCCCCGTCGTCTTCAGGTGGACCCGCAGCGTGCCCTGGCAGCCGCCCTCGACCTGGCCGTCGGTGGGCTCCAGGAGCACCGCGAAGTCGCCCGCGAGCCAGTCGGGGTGGGCATCGGCGACGTGCCCCAGGCCGTTGAGGTGCGCGGCGACCTCTTCGTTGTCGTAGAACACGAAGGTGAGGTCGCGGTTGGGCTCGGGCACGGTCTGGGCGATGCGCAGCTGGACGGCGACGCCGGACTTCATGTCGCAGGTGCCGCAGCCCCACAGCACGCCGTCCTCGTCCAGGCGCGAGGGCACGTTCCCGGCGATCGGGACGGTGTCGATGTGACCCGCGAGGATGACGCGCTCGGCGCGGCCCAGGTGGGTGCGGGCCACGACGTTGTTGCCGTGCCGGTCGACCGTCAGGTGGGGCAGGGCGCGCAGCGCGGTCTCGATGGCGTCCGCGAGCGCCTTCTCCTGGCCGCTGGGGGACGGGAAGTCGACGAGCGCGGCCGTCAGCGCGGCGGCGTCCACAGTGAGGTCGAGCGGCGGCTGGGCCGGGGTCTGATCCATGGCTTCGACCCTAACTCTCCGCAACTCCCCGCTCCGGATCGCCTCCAGTCCGGGCCCGCAGCCGCACACCCGGCCCGTCTCTCTCCGTGCCCGTTTCGGCACTGTCAGTCCGCTCCAGTACCTTGGTGCGCGTGTCCGAGCCGTCCCCCCTCGTCCGGCGCGGCCGCCTCCCGCGCGCCGGGGCGGCCCTGGCCGCGCTGCTCGCCGTCGTGGCCTACGTAGTGGTCCAGTACGTCTCCGGGAGCCGTTCCGACCCCCGGTGCACGGTCGTGTCGGGCAACGGCGACGGGGCGACGTACGAGATGAACGCGGAGCAGGCCGTCAACGCCGCGACCATCGCCGTCGTCGGCACCCGGCGCGGCATGCCGGAGCGCGCGGTGACGATCGCCCTCGCGACCGCCCTCCAGGAGTCGGGCCTGCGCAACATCCGCCACGGCGACCGGGATTCGCTCGGCCTGTTCCAGCAGCGGCCCTCGCAGGGCTGGGGCTCCGAGCGGCAGATCATGGACCCGGTGTACGCGTCGGTGCGGTTCTACGACCACCTCAAGGACGTGCCCGGCTACTCGCGGCTGCCGCTGACGGTCGCCGCCCAGCGCGTGCAGCGCAGCGGCTTCCCGCAGGCGTACGCGAAGCACGAGCCGGACGCGGCGCTGCTCGCCGCCGCGCTCACCGGGCGCACGCCCGCGACGCTCAGCTGCCAGGGCCTGCCGGGCATCGACCCGGGCGGCCCGGACGAGGTGCGGCGGGCGCTCGCACGGGACTTCGGGCGGGGCGTGCTGCCCGAAGGCGCGCCCGCACGCGGGCGCGTGCTGAGCGTTCCCGTCACCGGGGCGAACGGCGCCTCACCGGAAAGCGGCACTCCGCAGCGCGGCTGGGAGCTGGCGCACTGGGCCGTGGCCAACGCGACGGCGCTGCACATCGAGCGGGTCTCGTACGGGGACCTGGAGTGGCAGGCCGGGGATTCCGGCGCGCTGTGGCGCACGACCGGTGCGCGCACCCGCGAAGTCCGAATCGTCGCTGGGCAGTAGTGCGGAAGGGTCCCTCGAATGAGGGACGGCGATTGCTGCACGGAGACGCTCCGCGGTCCTCTTCGGGCGAGTGCGGCACCTTCCTCAAATTCCTTGAGAACAAGGGGTGTTGAGCGGGCCGTTCGACATTTTCACGAATGGTGTTTGCCCGAATTTATCCGCAGCCGATAATGCGACGCATTGCCAACTCTTTACGTTGGCCCACCGCAACCTTCGGGAGCTTCGAGCGGTAGTCACTGCGTCTGACGCCGGAGATCCTCCGGTCGGACACCTCACCTTCCCCTCCCGCTAAGGAGCATCATGTCCCTCCCCCTGACCCGCCGGATCGCCCGTGCCGCGCTGCTCGTCGCGGCAGGAGTGGCGCCCGTGGTCGGTGCGGCCGGCTCCGCGAACGCCGCCGACCTGCCGGACCCGTCCAAGCTGGGCGGGCTGAGCGCCGTCGACCCGAGCAGCCTGGGCGACACGGTCGACGGTGCGACGCAGAAGGCCAGTGGCGTCGCGACGGAGGCCGGGAGCAAGGCCGTCAAGAAGGGTGTGCCGACCGCGGGCAAGGCGGTGGGCAAGGGTGCGAAGACGACGACGCCTGCGGCCAAGGGGGCGGCGGACGACGTCACCGAAGGGGCGGGTGAGGTGCTCGGGGACACGACGGGCAAGGGGCTGCCGACCGAGCAGCTGCCGGTGAAGAGCCTGCCGCTGGGCTGACCCTCCGGGTCCGGGTACGCGGAAGGGGCGCGGGGAGCCGAATGGCTCCCCGCGCCCCTTTGCGTTGCCCGTTGCGCGCCGTCGTGGGCTGTGCCCACCCGTTCCCCCCCCTGGGCGGACCAGGTGCCCACAGCGGGAGCGGGGAGGGGGAAGGGGGGGCGGACCGGGTGCCCCCCCCAGCGGGGCGGCTGGACTAGCTCAGGCGGGCCACCGCTGCTGCCACTCGTTCGTCCGTTGCCGTCATCGCCACGCGGACGAAGCGGTCGCCCGCCTCGCCGTAGAAGTCGCCGGGGGCCACGAGGATGCCGAGGGAGGCCAGGTGGGCGACCGTGGTCCAGCAGGACTCGTCGCGGGTGGCCCACAGGTACAGGCTCGCCTCGCTGTGCTCGATGCGGAAGCCGTGCCGGACGAGGGCCTCGCGGAGGGCGGCGCGCCGGGCCGCGTAGCGCTCGCGCTGCTCCTGGACGTGGGCGTCGTCCCCGAGGGCCGCGATCACGGCGGCCTGCGTCGGGGCGGACGTCATCATCCCGCCGTGCTTGCGGATCTGCAGGAGGTCACCGAGCACGGCGGCGTCACCGGCGACGAACGCCGCGCGGTAGCCCGCGAGGTTCGAGCGCTTGGAGAGGGAGTGGACCGCCACGATGCCCTCGTACGAGCCGCCGCAGACGTCCGGGTGCAGGACCGACACCGGGTCGGCCTCCCAGCCGAGTTCCAGGTAGCACTCGTCGCTGACCAGGAGGACGCCGTGCTCGCGCGCCCAGGCCACGACGCGGGTCAGCGTGTCCTTTGACAAGACACGGCCGGTCGGGTTGGAGGGCGAGTTGAGCCACAGGAGCTTCAGGCCCGTGGGGTCGAGCTCCAGCGGGTCCTCGTACGTCAGGTACTCGGCGCGGGCCAGGCGCGCGCCGACCTCGTACGTGGGGTAGGCCAGGCGCGGGTAGGCGACCTTGTCGCCGGGGCCGAGGCCCAGCTGGGTGGGGAGCCAGGCGACGAGCTCCTTGGAGCCGACGATCGGCAGCACGTTGTGGTGGGTGAGGCCGCGGGCGCCGAGGCGGCGGCCGCACCAGCCGGTGATCGCGTCGCGCAGCTCGGGCGTGCCCCACACCGTGGGGTAGCCCGGCGAGTCGGCGGCCGCGACGAGTGCCTTCTGGATGAGCTCGGGCACCGAGTCGACGGGGGTGCCGACCGACAGGTCGACGATGCCGTCGGGGTGCGCCGCCGCCGTCTCCTTGTACGGCTCGAGCTTGTCCCAGGGGAACGTGGGAAGACGGTCCGAGACTGCTGACACGAGAGGGCTCCAGGCGGTGCGGTACGGAGGGGTTGTACAAACGCCCCGGCCCCGTACAGCGGACGTGGCCGTACGGGACCGGGGCGGCGCTCAGGCGGCCGCTTACTGGTTCTGCGGCGGCAGCGCTGCGACGAAGGGGTGGTCGCGCTCGATCAGGCCGAGCTTGCTGGCACCACCGGGCGAGCCGAGCTCGTCGAAGAACTCGACGTTCGCCTTGTAGTAGTCCTTCCACTCCTCAGGAGTGTCGTCCTCGTAGAAGATCGCCTCGACCGGGCAGACCGGTTCGCAGGCTCCGCAGTCGACGCATTCGTCCGGGTGGATGTACAAGGACCGGTTGCCCTCGTAAATGCAGTCGACCGGGCACTCCTCGATGCACGCCTTGTCCTTGACGTCGACACAAGGCTGCGCGATGACGTAGGTCACGCTGTCGTTCCTCCTCGATACGGGCGTTGGCGGGCCGTCCTCAGGCTCCGCTCGCCTGGCGCGCGGGAGCGCGGCGTCGTCGATGCCCGCACCTAGTATCTCCGTTCCCGGGCAAGATCCGAACAGGAGGGGCGTACAGAGCTGTGGAATTCACTGCGGGCGGACGGCTCGAGGTCCGAATCACCCCTTCTGACGTGGGTAAACGCGTATCGGTTCGACGTGTGAGCGAGGCGGGCGCCCCGGGCGCCCGGTTCACCGACACGGTGGGTGTTCTCACATCATGGGACGCCGGTGTGTTGGTGATCACACGCAAGAGTGGCGAGGCTGTCCGGATTGCGGAGAGTGCCCTGGTCGCGGGAAAGGTCGTGCCGGCCGCGCCCGCGCGCCGACGGGGGCCCGCCGCGACGTACGAGGAGCTGGCGCGGGCCGGGGCGCGCTCCTGGCAGCCCGTGGAGAGCGAACGCCTCGGCTCGTGGACGCTGCGGGCCGCCTCCGGCTTCACCCGGCGGGCCAACTCCGTGCTGCCCATCGGCGATCCGGGCCGCCCCCTCGACGACGCGCTTGCGCGGGTGCGGAGTTGGTACGCGGACCGGGGCCTGCCCGCGTACGTACAGGCGGCGACCGGCGCGGACGACGTGCAGGAACGGCTCTGCGCGGAGCTCGAACGGCGCGGCTGGGCGCGGGAGGTGACCACGGAGGTGCTGGTCGGCGCGCTCGCCCCGATCGGGGACCTGCCCGTCGACACCGGGCGCGTGACGCTGTCGCGGAGCGTCGACGAGGCGTGGCTGCGGCGGTACCAGCGGGCCGGGGTGCCGGGACCACATGTGGTTCAGGTACTGACGAGCGGGCCTTCGGTGTGGTTCGCTTCCGTGCCCGGCGACGCGGGCGCGCCGACGGCGATCGGACGGTGCGTGGTCGACGGGCGGTGGGCGGGATTCATGGCAGTGGAGGTGGACCCGGCGGTGCGGCGGCAGGGCCTGGCCACGGCCGTGATGGCGGCGCTCGCGCGGCGGGCGCTCGACGAGGGGGCGTCGGCCGCCTGGCTCCAGGTGGAGGAGGACAACGGCGGCGCGCGGGCGCTGTACGACGGGATGGGATTCGCCGTCCACCACCGTTACCACCACTACCGGGAGCCCGGTCGGCCCGGAGCGTGAGCGGCGACGGGAAGCCTCGGCGGCCGCGGCCCCGCGGCCGGTCGCCCCAGGACCGGGCGCGGCGGCGCATCCGGCGGCGTACGCGTACGACGAAGACAGCACGGGAAGCAGCACCCCGGCACCACCCCTCGGCCCGGCCGGGCCCACACAGAAACGACAGAGGCACGGATGCGCGCACAGCCCGCGAAGTCCAGTGAATGGCGGCGCAGATTCGCCGACGAGGCCAGGTCCGAGCGGCCCGACCTGTCCCTGCTGTGCCTGCTGCTGAGCGGGGAGGCGGACCCGGAGCTCGACGAGGCGGGCATCGACGCGGCGCAGATCGAGCTGGACGCGCTCGCCGGGCAGCTCCCCTACCGGCCGGGCGGGGCGCACGCGTGGGCGACGGCGGTGTCCGAGCTGCTCGGGGGGCGGCACGGCTACCACGGCACGGCGACGGACTACCAGCGCCTGGAGTCCTCGCTGCTGCACGAGGTGCTGCGGCACAAGAGGGGCCTGCCGATCCTGCTGTCCGTGGTGTGGATCGAGGTGGCGCGGCGGGCGGGCGCCCCGGTGTACGGCGTCGCGCTGCCCGGGCACTTCGTGGTCGGCTTCGGCGGCCCGGACGGGTACGGCGGCACGGAGCAGGTGCTCGCCGACCCGTTCAACGGCGGGCGGCTGCTGAGCCGCGAGGACGCGGAGCAGCTGGTGGCGCAGACGACGGGCGGCAAGCTCAACCCCTCGCTCCTGACGGCCGCCGCCCCGCTGAACATCATGCTGCGCATCCTCAACAACATCCGGGCCTGGGCCGCGGCCCGCTCCGAGCGCTCCCACGTGGCGCTGTGGGCCCTCGAACTGTCCCTCCTGCTGCCCTCGCACCCGGCCCGGCTGCGCTACGAGCGGGCGCAGCTGCTCGTCGAGCGCGGCGACTTCATGGAGGGGGCCCGGGGCCTCGACGAGTACGCCGACGTCGTCGAGTCGATCGAGCCCACCACGGCGGACCGCGTCCGCCTCCAGGCCCGCGCGGCCCGCGCCAAGCTCAACTGACCCCGCGCGGGGCGCCCCGCCGCATCCATGGGCGCGCTCCGGTTGAGGCGCCCCCCGCCGGGCACCACCGTCCTATGCATCCGTGGCGTCGAGCCTTCGCGGCGGAGGCCGGGTCCGAGCGGCCCGACCTCGCGCTGCTGTGCCTGCTGATCGGCACGGAGGCGGACCCCGCGCTCGACGGGACCGGCATGGCGGCGGCGCGGCGCCAGCTGGACCTGCTCGCGCGGCGGCTGCCGCCGAGCCCGGGCGGGCCCCGCGCCTGGGCGGCCGCGCTCTCCGAACTGCTCGGCGGGCGCTTCGGGTTCGCCGGGCGGCCCGGTGACTACCAGCGCCTGGAGTCGGCCCTGCTGCACCGCGTCCTGCGGCGCAGACGCGGCCTGCCGATCCTGCTGTCCGTGCTGTGGATCGAGGTGGCGCGGCGCGCGGGCGCCCCGGTGTACGGCGTCGCGCTGCCCGGGCACTTCGTGGTCGCCTTCGGCAGCCCGGACGCGTACCCGGGCGAGGGCTGTGGCGCGTACGACTCCTGCGGCGGCCAGGGCGGGTGCGAGGAGCGCGTGCTCGCCGACCCGTTCGGCGGAGGGCGCCTACTGAGCTGTACGGATGCGCGGCTGCTGGTCGCGGGCGCCACCGGGGCGCCGCTGGAACCGGCGATGCTACGGCCCGCGCAGCCGCACGAGATCGTACTGCGCGTCCTGAACAACATCCGGGCCTGGGCCGCGGCCCGCCCCGAGCGCTCCGACGTCGCCCTGTGGGCCGTGGAGCTGTCGCTGCTGCTTCCCGCGCCCGCGGACCGGCTGCACTACGACCGGGCCCAGCTCCTGGTCCAGCGCGGCGACTTCCGCGCCGGCGCCGGCGAGCTGGAGACCTACGCCGACGCGCTCGGCCCGAGCGACGCGGTGGCGGCCGAGCGGGTGCGGCGGCAGGCGCGGGCCGCCCGGGCGCGGCTCAACTGAGGCCCGTCGGGCGGGAGTTCACAGCCAGCCCTTGTCCCGGGCGACCCGCACCGCCTCCGCGCGGTTGCGCGCGGCGAGCTTCTGGATGGCCGTCGACAGGTAGTTGCGGACGGTGCCCTGGGACAGGTGGAGCGCGGCGGCCAGCTCGGCGTTGGTGGAGCCGTCGGCGGCGGCGCGCAGGACCTCCCGCTCGCGGTCGGTCAGCGGGTTGGCGCCCTCGGCGAGGGCGGCCGCGGCCAGCGTGGGGTCGATGACGTGCTCGCCCGCGAGGACGCGGCGCACGGCGTCGGCGAGCTGGGCCGCGGGCGCGTCCTTCACCAGGAAGGCCACGGCCCCGGCCTCCATGGCGCTGCGCAGATAGCCGGGGCGGCCGAAGGTGGTGAGGACGACGACCTTCACCGCGGGCAGGGCGGCGCGCAGCTCCGCCGCCGCCTCGATGCCCGTGCGGCCCGGCATCTCGATGTCGAGGAGCGCCACGTCCACGGGGTGGGCGCGGGCGGCGGCGAGCACCTCGTCGCCGCGCGCCACCTGGGCGACGACCTCGATGTCCGGCTCCAGGCCGAGCAGTGCCGCGAGCGCCTCGCGGACCATGGACTGGTCCTCGGCGAGCAGCACGCGGACGGGGCCGCCGGTGGCCGTGAGGCCGCTGGTGTCACGGGCGTCACCGGGGCCGGAGGAGTCGGCGGGGCTGTGCGTGCCGGTCATGCGGGTGATCCTAGAGCGGTCGCGGCGGCGGCCGCCGCCGGGTCCGCCGTCAGCGGCACGCGCGCGGCGAGCCGGAAGCCGCGGCCCTTGCGTCCGCCGCCGGAGCCCACCTCCAGGACGCCGCCGACGGCCTCCAGGCGCTCGGTGAGCCCGGTCAGGCCGTTGCCGTGGCCGGTGCCCGCCGCGGGGCCCACGCCGTCGTCCTCCACGGCCAGTTCGAGCACGGGGCCCGCCAGGGTCTGGCGGCGGGTGAGCGTGACCGTGCAGTGGCTCGCCCCGCTGTGCCGCACGACGTTCGTCACGGCCTCGCGCAGCGCCCAGGCGAGCGCGGCCTCCCGCTCCTCGTCGGGCGCGTGCGGGGCCTCGGGCGCCGCCAAGGGGATGGTGGCCTCGACGCCCGCGGCGGTCAGCGCGGTACGGGCCCCGGCGAGCTGGCCGGGCAGGGTGAGCCTGCGGTAGCCGGTGACCGCCTCGCGGACGTCCACCAGGGCCTGGCGGCTGACCTGCTCGATGTCGGCGACCTGCTGGGCGGCCCGGTCCGGGTGGTCGGGCAGCATCCGCCCGGCGAGCTCGCTCTTCAGCGTGATCAGCGAGAGGGAGTGGCCGAGCAGGTCGTGCAGGTCGCGGGCCAGGCGCAGGCGCTCCTCGTTCGCGGCGAGCTGGGCGACCGTGGCCCGGGCCTGGCGCAGCTGCACGGTCGTCCGGATCAGATGGCGGACGCCGGTCATCGCGAAGCCGACGAGGAAGGTCGTCACGCCGAGCCCGGTGACCAGGTCCGCCGCGCCCACGCCCTGGGCGTACACGCCGATCGCCACCATCGCCCCGGTGACGGCCGGGACCACCCACAGGGCCTGCCCCATCGGCAGGACCGCGCCCGCGGACACCGCGACGTACACCCACAGGCCGAGCCAGGCCGAGTCCATCCAGGTGGACAGGGCGGCCGCGAGGAGGACGAGGGCCGCGTACGTCACGTACACCCAGCACCAGGTGAGCACCCGCGTCGTGTACCGGAAGACCAGGGTGAGGTAGCACGCGACGAACGCGGCGAGCCCGAGGGAGCCGAGGACCGTCGCCGCCGTGGAGCGGCCGCCGTCGGCCAGGTCCTTCACCGGTGCCGCCATGAAGACCAGCCAGATGCCGATCCAGCCGGCCTTCGCGCGGGCCGCGCGGCGGTCCGTGGCGGGCTGCCCGAAGCTGTGCAGGGGGTGGCGGTCCTCGATGTCGAGTGGTTCGTTCACGCCTTCAGTGTGTCCTTCCGGTACAGCCAGGCCGCGCCCACGGCGAAGGCCGCGAAGTACGCGACGAGCAGGACGACGTCCTTGGCGTGCGGGGCGCCGCCCAGCTCGATGGCGCGGCCGAGCGCCGCGTACGCGTGCGTGGGCAGCCACTCGCCGAGGGTCTGGAGCCAGTGCGGGAACGTCGTCGAGGGCATCCACAGGCCGCCGAGGACCGAGAGCGTGAAGTACAGGATCATCGCGATCGGCCGCGCCGTGTCGCTGGTGGCGAGGTAGCCGACGGCCACGCCGAGCGCGGCGAAGCACAGGCTGCCCGCCCAGATCGAGCCGGTCAGGGCCAGCCACTGCCAGACGTCCAGGCGGACGCCCTTGACGGCGGCGCCGGCCGCGAAGACCACGACGATCGACGGCAGGCTGACGACGGCGGCGCTGGCCGTCTTGGCGAGCACGTAGCCGCGGCCCGGCAGGCTGGTCAGGCGCAGCTGGCGCACCCAGCCGCTCTCGCGCTCCTTGGCGATGCGCTCGCTGTTGCCCATCAGGACGGCGGTGAGCGCCCCGAAGGAGGCCATGGACACCATCAGGTACGCGGGCACGCTCAGGCCGCCGCTGTGGGGCATCTTGACGTCGGCGTCCTGGCCGCCCGCGGTGATGAGGAAGAGCAGCGCGGGGAAGAGCACCGAGAAGAACAGGAACTTCCGGTTGCGCAGGGAGCGCTTGATCTCCAGCTTGACGAGGGCGGCGGAGGAGAAGCCCGCCGCGCCCCGCCGGGCGCCCGCCCGTGCCCTCGTCGTGTGCGTCGCCGTCGTCGTGTGCGTCGCCGTGGTCACGTCGGTCTCCGTGGTCGTGTGGGGGTGCGGGATGGTGCCGGTGTTCCGGATGGCGCCGGTGCGGGCCGTGGTGGAGGTGCCGGTCATGCCGTCCTCGCCTCCTCGGCCGCGGTGATCGCGACGAAGGCCTGCTCCAGGCCGAGGCCCGCGACCTCCAGGTTGCGGGGGTAGACGCCCAGGCCGTACAGCGCGTGCACGGTGGCGTCGGCGTCGGTGGACTGCAGCCGGACCGTGCGCCCGGACACGTCGAGCGCGCTGACGTGCGGAAGTCCGCGCAGCTCGGCGGCAATGTCCCCGCCGGGTCCCGTCAGCTCCGCCAGGTCGAAACTGACCTTGCGGGCGCCCGCGCGCGCCTTGATCTCCGCGGCGGTGCCGTCGGCGAGGAGGCGGCCGCGGTGCAGCACCAGGACGCGGTCCGCGATCGCGTCGGCCTCCTCCAGGTAGTGCGTGGCGAACAGGACCGCGCGGCCCTGGTCCGCCTGCTCCCGCATGGTCGCCCAGAACGCCTGGCGGGCGCTGACGTCCATGCCGGTGGTCGGCTCGTCCAGGACGATCAGGTCGTTGGCCCCCGCGGTGGCGAGCGCGAACCGGACGCGCTGCTCCTGGCCGCCGGAGAGCCGGTTGACCTTGCGGTCGGCGATCTGCGTGATGCCCGCGTGCGCGAGGACGTCGTTCACGCGGTACGGCCGCGGGTGCAACGCGCAGGCGAGGCGCACCAGTTCGCGCACCGAGACCTCGTCCATGAGGCCGCCGCTCTGCAGCATCGCCCCGACGCGGCCCGCGGTGATCGCCTCGCGCGGTCCGGTGCCGAACACGCTGACCGTGCCGCTGTCCGGGCGGCGCAGGCCGAGGAGCAGGTCCAGGGTGGACGACTTGCCCGCGCCGTTCGGCCCGAGCAGCGCCACCGTCTCGCCGGGCCGCAGGTCGAGACTGAGGCCGTCGACGGCCCGTACGTCGCCGTAGGACTTGGTCACCGCGTCGAACCGCACGGCGCTCACCGAGGCCTCCGAGGGGCCCGCCGCCGTTGTCACTGTCGTCGTCATGTGCATCATCGTCGCTGGTCAGAGCGGTGTGACGGCAGTGTCGGGTGTGGTGACATCCGCATGACAGATGTCATGCGGGAGGGGTGACCGACGGCGCCGGGCCCTGACGACAGCGCCCCGAAGGGGCGCGGGGAACTGCGCGACCAGCCGCGACGGACCCGCAGTCAACCGACGGGCCCATCGCGGCAGATCCAGCGAAGCTAACTCGCGTTCGTTTCGATCACGCCGATCCGCTCGGCGGGCGTCTTGCCGCGCAGCGCCTTGCCCATGGCCTGGGCGACGTCGGTCGGCTGGACCGGCGTCTTCTTGCCGTTGCCGCGCTGGATCAGGACGCCGTCGAAGGTGCTGCCGTAGAGCGCCTTGAGCGCCTTGAGGTCGTACGTCTCGACGAGCTTGCCGTCCACGACCTTCACGCCGAGGACCTGCGGCAGCGACCGCGCCGGGCCGAGCGGGATGCCGCCGCCCGCGCCCGCCTTGATGGTGACGTTGGCGGACATGGCGGGCTTGGCGAACTCCCGCATGAACCGGTCGACCTCGGCGTCCGAGACGGTCGGCTTCCGGTTCGTGACGGGCACCGCGACGCTGCCCGCGCTGCCGGTCTCGACCTGCTTCTTGTACGCCTCGGCGACCGCGGCCGACGCCTTCTCGGCGTCGATGCCCTTGCCCGCCCTGCCGTGCACGGCGACGGCCTTGCCGGGCTCGAACTTGACCGTGCCCTCCTTGGCGGAGCCGGAGCCGCCCGCGGCGCGCTCCAGGGCGGCGGCCAGCTTCTCCTCGTCGACGGGCATCTCGGGCTCGACGACGCGCTCGCCGCCGAACAGGCCGCCGATCACCGACACCGGGTTGTAGTCGCTGCCCGCGGCGGAGCGGACCGTGGCCTGGCTGTCGAGCGTGAGCCCGGCCTGGTCCGGCTTGAGGGTGACCGTGTCGCCGCCGACCGTCAGCTTGAGCGGCTTGTTGACGCGCTCGCCGAGGGCCGCGTCGAGCTTCTTGACGGCCTCGTCGCGGGTGCCGCCGCCGATGTCGACGCCGAGGACGGTGGTGCCCTTGGGCACGTCCGCGTGGTTCATCAGGAGGCCCGCGCCGTACGCGCCGCAGCCGATGACCACGACGAGACCGGCGAGCATCACCAGCTTGCTGCGGCCCTTCTTCTTGGCCTTCTTGGCCGCAGGGGCGGCCGGGGCCTTCTGCTGCACGGGCTCGGGCAGCTTCGGGGGCGTGTGCGGCACCGGTCCGTCACCGGGCGCGCCGGGCGCGAACGGCGAGTTCTGGGCGGGCGGGACGACCGGGATGCCGCTGTTCAGGGTGTCACCCGAGACGTTTCCTCCGGGGACACCGGGGACGCCTGGGACACCGGGCACTCCAGGGGCGCCCTGGCCGCTCTGGCCGCCCGGGATCCCGGGGCCGCCGGGCGCGGGCGGCCGGGTGCCGCCGGGGCCGCCCGCGCCGGGCACGGGCTTCTGCGGCGTGAGGATCGCGGTGTCGTCGCTGAGACGGCCGGGGCCGCCCGGGCCGCCGGGGTCCGCGGGACCGGTCGCGAAGGGGTCGGTGCCGGTCCCGTACGGGTCGGCGGCGCCGGCCCCGTACGGGCCGGGCTCGGCCGGGGGCTCCGGCGTCAGCATCGGGCCGTCACCGGTCACCGGTCCCCCGGTGGGACCGGCGGGCCGGTCGTCGCCGGAGTAGTACGGGAGGTCGTCGCGGTGCGGCTCCCCGCCGGAGCCGAGCGGTCCGGCCGCCACGGCGGCGGAGACGTCGTAGCCCCCCGTGCCGGAGTCACCCGAACCGGTGCCCGAAGAGGGAGAAGGGGTCGCCGGGGTGGACGGACCCTTGGGCGAGGCCTTGCGCGGCGCGAACCAGTCGCTCGCGGGCTCCCCGCCGTCGTCACCGGAAGCGGAACCTCCGGCGGGCCCCGCGGACGCCTGCGGAACGGCACCGCCGTTCACCGTGCCACCGGGGGCGGGCGCGACCGGAGCGGGTCCCGACAGCGCCGAAGCGGACCCGCCCGGGCCCGCGGCGGTGTCGTCCAGGCCCTGCGGTTCCGTGCCTCTGTCCCCGTCGGCGTCCCCGACCGGCGTGCGCATCACGACGGGCGGGATGGGACGCGATCCGGGGATGTTGATCCGGATGCGGGTGGTCAGGGTGGTCTCGGTCTTCGGTTCGTCGGAGCGCCGGTCGCCGGGCCCGAGCCCGGCGCCGTCCGGTCCGCCGTCCGGGCCGACGCCCTGAGCGGGCGAGCCGTACGGCGGCGTCCCCGACGGGTACGCGGCTCCCGCGCGCCCGTGAGGACCGGAGGACGAACTGTCAGTTTCACGACTCAAGGCAGGTTCTCCTGGTTGGCTCCGCCGCCCGTCTCGACCACTCGGGCGGCTCGGCGGCGCGCACCACCATACTGGCCGCCGTCGGCAGGCATCCCGTGACCGGCGTCAAACCCCTGCCGGGGACGGTCTCAAGTGGTACGTCACTTGCCAAGTCGGGCGTCGGACGCGCCTGGTTGCGGCCGCTGCCAGAGCGTGGCACACATCACAGCCACGCCCATGCCGCCGAGCAGGAAGACGTACGAGCCGAGTCCGGCCCCGAACACGAAGTCGCCCTCCGGGCGGGTCGCCGTGAGCAGCATGACGGCGGCGAGCCACCCTCCGGCGGGCGCGAGGGCCCCGGCTCTGGTGCCGGTGGCGCGCGAGCCGCCGTAGAAGGCACCGGCGGCTCCGGCGAGCGCGAGCAGCAACCCGCCGGGGAACCAGCCCTGTTGGACGAGCGCCCCCGCGACCCCGACGAAGGCGCCGAGCAGGAAGAGCGCGACGTACGCCACGATCCGGGCGGCGTTCAGCGGCTGGGCGAGGAAGCTGCCGGGCACGGCGGCGGCCGCCGCGCCGGAACCGGCGGCCGGGGACGGCTTCGCGGGCCGGGCGGGCTTCGCAGCGGACTTCGTGGCGGACTTCGCAGCAGACTTGCCGGACTTGCCGGACTTGCTGGACTTGCCCGAGTCGGCCGACTCGGCGGCGGACGAGGCCCTGGATCGCGTGCTCACTGGTCCATCCCTTCGGTGCCGAGCCCGGCGAACAGATCGGTCTCGCGCGCGCCGGGCGCCGCCCCCGACTCGCCCCGCACCAGCTCGTAGTACTCGGTGGCGAAGATCGGCTGGGCCAGGCCGTTCGACAGCGCGAACAGCGGCTCGCGCACCTCGATCTGGGTGGCGTGGGCCCGCATCGCCGCGGCCTTGGCGGCGCCGAAGGCGGGCCCGCCGATCTCCGCGGTGATCCGCTCGTCGTCCGTCACGCCCGGCACGTCGGCCGTGCTCGCGGCGGCCGTGAAGGGCGAGGCGGGCAGCGCGTCCGCGAGGCGCCGGAAGCCCTCCTCGACGACCGGGCGCGGCACGCGGTTCCAGTAGACCTTGGCGACCGCGTGCGGCGCGCCCAGGTCGGTGCGGAAGCCGGGCTCGGCCGCGAGGTCCACGGCGCGCATGGCGACGCGGTGCGCCTGGATGTGGTCGGGGTGGCCGTAGCCCCCTTCGGGGTCGTAGGTGACGAGCACCTGCGGCCGCACCTCGCGGATCACCTCGACGAGGTGTGCCGCGGCCTCGTCCACGTCGGCGGCCCAGAAGGCGCCGGGACGGTGGTTCTGCTCGACGCCCATCATCCCGGAGTCGCGGTAGCGCCCGGCGCCGCCGAGGAAGCGGTGGTCCGTGACGCCGAGCTCCTTCATCGCGGCGGCCAGCTCCCCGACGCGGTACGCGCCGAGCGCGTCCTCGCGGTCGGGGGCGAGGTGCGCGAGCTCCGCCGGGATGACCTCGCCCTCCTCGCCGAGCGTGCAGGTCACCAACGTGACACGGGCACCGGCGGCCGCGTACGCGGCCATCGTCGCGCCGTTGTTGATCGACTCGTCGTCGGGGTGCGCGTGCACGAGCAGCAGGCGCCGGGCGGGCAGTTCCGTCATGGGAACAGCCTACGAGCCCGGCGCACCCGCCCCCGCCCGCACGGCGCACGTCCGCCCCGTGGCGCCGGTCGGCCGGCGCCACGGCAGCGGTGGAGACACCTCAGGGGTCGATGTCCTCGATCACGCCCGCCAGGTTCGTCGACAGTTCGTCGATGGTTGGCGCCACCGACGAACTGGCCAGGTAGAACCCGAGCAGGGCGCAGACGATCGCGTGGATCATCTTGAGCCCCTGCTTCCGCACCAACATGACCACGATGATGGCCAGCAACAGCACCACCGAGACCGACAGCACCACGCCGGATCACCTCCCACTTCCCCGAGCCTCACCCCTGCCTCGCCGGCGGAGTCCTCCACCCGTGCCAGCAAGGTCCTACCCACCACGCGCTACGGATCATAACTATCCGTGGAATCACATGAGTCGGAGCACCGAAACACGGGGGGCGCATCACACTTAGGCTCGGAGGATGACCACCCAGAACCCCGAGACCGCCGAGAACTCCGAGCGGCCCGAGACCACGCCGGGCGCCGCCGCGCAGCGGCTTTCGTTCCCGCGCCGGCACGCCCGTACGCAGCGCTTCTCCCTCGGGACGCCGCGCGCGTTCACGATCGCGCCGGACGGCTCCCGCGTCGTCTTCGTCCGCTCCGCGTCCGGCACGGACCGCGCGAACCAGCTGTGGGTCCTCGACCTCGCCGCCGACGGGTCGCCCGTGGAGCGCGTCGCCGCCGATCCGCAGGCCCTGCTCGGCGGCTCGGCCGAGCACCTCTCCGCCGCCGAGCGGGCGCGCCGGGAGCGCAGCCGCGAGGGCGGTGCCGGAGTCGTCGGGTACGCCACGGACGCGGCGGTGGAGCTGGCGGCGTTCGCCCTCTCGGGCCGTCTCTTCGCCGCTGAGCTGCGCGCGGGCACGGCGCGCGAGCTGCCCGTGCCGGGACCGGTGATCGACCCGCGCCCGTCGCCGGACGGCCGGCACGTCGCGTACGTCGCCGAGGGCGCGCTGCGCGTCACGGGCGCCGACGGCGGGGCGGACCGGGCGCTCGCGGAGCCGACGGGCGACGAGGCCGGCACGGTGACGTACGGGCTCGCCGAGTTCATCGCGGCCGAGGAGATGCAGCGCTCCCGGGGCTTCTGGTGGTCGCCGGAGTCCGACCGGCTCCTGGTCGCGCGGGTCGACGACGCCCCGGTGCGGCGCTGGTGGATCGCCGATCCCGCGCATCCGGAGCGGGAGCCGGAGCAGGTCGCGTACCCCGCGGCGGGCACGCCCAACGCGGACGTGCGGCTCTTCGTGATCGGCCTCGACGGCAGCCGTACGGAGGTCGTCTGGGACCGCGAGCGCTATCCGTACCTGGCCCGCGTGCACTGGTCGGCGAGCGGGGCGCCGCTGCTCCTCGTCCAGGCCCGGGACCAGCGCAGCGCGCTGTATCTGGCCGTGGACCCCGGCACCGGGGCGACGCGGATGGTGCACGCCGACGAGGACGAGGACTGGCTGGAACTGTTCCCCGGCGTGCCCTGCTGGTCCCCCAGCGGGCAGCTCGTGCGGATCGCGGACGAGGGCGGCGCGCGGGTCCTCGCGGTCGGCGAACGGCCGCTGACGGGACCGCAGCTGCACGTCCGCGCCGTGCTCGACGTGACCGACGACTCGGTGCTGGTCTCGGCGTCGGCGGGCGAGGCCGCCACCGAGCAGGCCCTCGGCGAGGTGCACGTCTACCGCGTCAACGAGCTCGGCGTGGAGCGGGTCTCGCAGGAGCCCGGGGTGCACTCGGCGGTCCGGGCGGGCGACGTCACGGTGCTTGTTTCGGCCACGCTCGACCACTACGGCTCACGGGTCCGCGTGCTGCGCGACGGCAAGCAGATCGCGACCGTCGTCTCCCACGCGCAGCAGCCGGGGCTCACCCCGCGCGTGACGCTCACCGAGGGGGGCGCACAGAGGATTCCGTGCGCCGTCCTGCTTCCGACGGGGTACGACCCGTCCACCGGAACGCGGCTCCCCGTCCTCCTGGATCCGTACGGCGGCCCGCACGCCCAGCGGGTGCTCAGCGCGCGGAACGTGTTCCTCACCTCGCAGTGGTTCGCCGACCAGGGCTTCGCGGTCGTCGTCGCCGACGGACGCGGGACGCCGGGCCGCTCGCCCGCCTGGGAGAAGGCCGTCAAGGGCGATCTGACCCGCACCCTCGACGACCAGGTGGAGGCCCTGCACGCGCTCGCCGAGCGCTTCCCGCTCGACCTGGACCGCGTCGCCATCCGCGGCTGGTCCTTCGGCGGCTACCTCTCGGCGATGGCGGTCCTGCGCCGCCCCGACGTCTTCCACGCGGCGGTGGCCGGGGCACCGGTGACGGATCTGCGCCTGTACGACACGCACTACCAGGAGCGGTACCTGGGCGACCCGCACACCTCGCCCGAGGCCTACCGCACCAGCTCCCTGGTCGCCGACGAAGGGCTCGTCGACGCCGCCGAGCCGCACCGGCCGCTGCTGGTCATCCATGGCCTCGCCGACGACAACGTGGTCGTCGCGCACTCGCTGCGGCTGTCCTCCGCGCTGCTCGCGGCCGGGCGGCCGCACGAGGTGCTCCCCCTCTCCGGGGTCACGCACATGACGCCCCAGGAGCAGGTCGCGGAGAACCTCCTGCTGTTCCAGGTCGACTTCCTGAAGCGGTCCCTCGGCCTGTAGGCGGTGACGACCGGCCGGGGTCACATGGCATTCCCCGGCCGGTCCAACGGCACCCGCACGGCCGTACGCCACCAGGCTGGCGCGCTCTCTTTACCTTCTGGAGTCGCCGGGGTTGCCGCCCTGTTACCGACCCGCGTGGGACGCCCCTTCCCGGCCTGGGGCTCCGCCCCAGACCCCGCTCCTCAAACGCCGGAGAGGCTGGAACATCCAGCCCGGGGGGCGCACCCGCGCGGGCTACGGCACCACGTGTTTCTCCTCCGCGAAATGGCACGCCGAATCATGCGCCGCAGGGCCCGTGGCCAGGCGGAACTCCGCGGGGACTGCTAGTTCCGGGACCTCAAGGGCGCAGCGCTCCTGGGCCTTCCAGCAGCGCGTGCGGAACCGGCACCCCGAGGGCGGGTTCGCGGGCGAGGGCACGTCCCCGCTCAGGATGATGCGCTCGCGGTGCTCCCGCGCCTCGGGGTCGGGCACGGGCACGGCGGAGAGCAGCGCCTGCGTGTAGGGGTGCGTCGGGTGCTCGTAGATCTCCGCGTCCGTGCCGACCTCGACGATCCGGCCGAGGTACATGACCCCGACCCGGTCGGAGATGTGCCGCACGATCGACAGGTCGTGGGCGATGAAGACGTAGGAGAGCTCGAACTCGCTCTGCAGCCGCTCCAGGAGGTTCACCACCTGCGCCTGCACCGACACGTCGAGCGCGGAGACGGGCTCGTCCGCGACGATGACCTCCGGGCGGAGGGCGAGCCCGCGCGCGATGCCGATGCGCTGCCGCTGGCCGCCGGAGAACTGGTGGGGGTAGCGGTTGATGTACTCGGGGTTGAGCCCGACCACGTCGAGGAGTTCCTGGACCTTCGTGCGGCGCGAGCCCTTCGGCGCGACCTCGGGGTGGATCTCGTAGGGCTCGCCGATGATGTCGCCGACGGTCATGCGGGGGTTCAGGGACGTGTAGGGGTCCTGGAACACCATCTGGATGTTCCGGCGGACGGCCTTCAGGGCCCGGCCGGAGAGCCCCGCGATGTCCTCGCCCTTGAAGCGGATCGCGCCCGCCGTGGGCCGCTCCAGGTTGACGAGCATCTTGGCGACGGTGGACTTCCCGCAGCCGGACTCCCCGACGATGCCGAGGGTTTCCCCGCGCCGCAGGTCGAAGTCCACGCCGTCGACGGCCTTGACGGCGCCCACCTGCTTCTTCAGCACGATCCCCTGGGTGAGCGGGTAGTGCTTGACGAGGCCGCGCACTTCCAGAATGGGCTCAGCCACGGAGGCACTCCTTCCAGAAGTGGCAGGCGCTGTGCCGCTCCCCCGCGAGCCCCTCGTACGTGACCTGGGCGAGCGGCGGTTCGTCGGTGCGGCACACGTCCTGGGCCATGGGGCAGCGCGGGTTGAAGGCGCAGCCGGGCGGGATGTTCGTGAGGTTGGGCGGCAGGCCCTTGATGGCGTAGAGGTCCTGGCCCTTCTGGTCCAGGCGCGGGATCGACTCCAGCAGGCCCCGTGTGTAGGGGTGCGCGGGCGCCTTGTAGATCTCGTGCACCGGGGCCTTCTCGACGATGCGGCCCGCGTACATGACGGCGATGGTGTCGGCGACGTCCGCGACCACGCCCAGGTCGTGGGTGATGAGGATCAGGCCCATGTTCAGCTCGCGTTGCAGCTCCGCGAGCAGGTCCATCACCTGGGCCTGGACCGTGACGTCCAGGGCCGTGGTGGGCTCGTCGGCGATGATCAGGGCCGGTTCCAGGGCCATCGCCATGGCGATCATGATGCGCTGGCGCATGCCGCCGCTGAACTGGTGCGGATACTGCCCGACGCGCTCCCGCGCGGCGGGGATGCGCACGCGGTCCATCAGCTCGACGGCCTTGGCGCGGGCGTCCTTGCGCGACATGCCCCGGTGCACGACGAACATCTCGCCGAGCTGGTCGCCGACGCTGAGCACGGGGTTCAGGGAGCTGAGCGCGTCCTGGAAGATCATGGCCATGCCCGCGCCGCGCACCTTGCGCCGCTCGTCCTCCTTGAGCTTCAGCAGGTCCCGGCCCTGGAAGAGGATCTCGCCCGCGGTGATGCGGCCGGGCGGCATGTCGAGGATGCCCATGATGGCCTGCGCGGTGACGGACTTGCCGGAGCCCGATTCGCCGAGCACGGCGAGCGTCTCGCCCGCCGCGACGGCGTAGTCGACGCCGTTGACGGCCTTGGCGACGCCGTCGCGGGTGCGGAACTCCACGTGCAGGTCGCGCACTTCGAGCAGCTTGGCCTGCGGGGCCGCGGCGGCTTCGGCGGCCGCTGCGGGTTCCGGGGGTGCCGTGGGTGCCATGGGCGCCTACCTCAGCTTCGGGTCGAGGGCGTCGCGCACCGCGTCGCCGAGCATGATGAACGCGAGCACGGTGACGGCGAGGGCACCGGCGGGCCACAGCAGCATGTGCGGGGCGTTGCGGATGTACGCGGACGCGGCCGAGATGTCGATGCCCCAGCTGACCGTCGGCGGCTTCAGGCCGACGCCCAGGTACGAGAGCGTGGCCTCCAGGGCGATGTACGTACCGAGCGCGATGGTGGCGACGACGATGACCGGGGCGACCGCGTTGGGCGCGATGTGGCGCAGCAGCATCCGGGAGTTGGAGGCGCCGAGCGCGCGGGCCGCCTGCACGTAGTCGTTCTGCTTGGCGGTGATCACCGAGCCGCGGGCGATGCGGGAGATCTGCGGCCAGCCGAGCAGCACCATGAAGCCGATGACGGGCCAGACGGTGCTGGAGGTGACCACGGAGAGCAGGACGAGACCGCCGAGCACCACCGGGATGGCGAAGAAGATGTCGGTGATGCGGGACAGGATCGCGTCCCAGACGCCGCCGAAGAACCCGGCGAGCCCGCCGAGCACGCTGCCGAGGAAGGCGACGCCGAGGGTGGCGCACACCCCGACGGTGACCGAGGCGCGGGCCCCGTAGACGGTCCTGGTGTAGACGTCGCAGCCCTGGCCGTCGAAGCCGAAGGGGTGCCCCGGCGACGAGCTCTTCTGGGCGTTGGCGAGGTCGCAGTCCAGCGGGTCGCCCGAGGCGATCGCGGAGGGCCACAGGGAGATGAAGACGAGGAACAGGATGATCAGGCCCGAGAGGATGAAGACGGGGTTGCGGCGCAGGTCGTGCCAGGCGTCGGACCACAGGCTGCGGGCGGGCGCGGTGGGCCCGCCGCCGGGGCTTCCGGGGGCGCCGGGGGCGAGCGTCGTCGCCTCGCTGGCGGCGAGGTCCATCGCGCCGCCCGCGCCGGTCCCCGCGATGGCGCCTTGGGGCTCCTGGGGTTCAGGCATAGCGGATCCTCGGGTCGAGTACGGCGTACAGGAGGTCGACGATGAGGTTGGCGACCAGGAAGACGAGGACGAGCACGGTCACGAAGCCGACGACGGTCTGGGTGCTCTGCCGCAGGATGCCCTGGTAGAGCTGGAAGCCGACGCCGTGGATGTTGAAGATGCGCTCGGTGACGATCGCGCCGCCCATGAGCGCGCCCACGTCGGTGCCGATGAACGTGACGACCGGGATGAGGGAGTTGCGCAGCAGGTGCCGCAGCACGACGCGGCGCCGGGGCAGGCCCTTGGCGACGGCGGTGCGCACGTAGTCGGCGCGGCGGTTCTCGGCGATGGAGGTCCGGGTGAGCCGGGTGACGTAGGCGAGCGAGACGGAGGCGAGCACGAGGCCCGGCACGATCAGCTCGTCCACGGGCGCCTCGGACGACACGGCCGGTTTGATGACGCCCCACTCCACGCCGAGCAGCAGCTGGAGCAGCAGACCGGTCACGAACGTCGGGACCGAGATGACGACCAGGGTGATCAGGAGCACCGTGGTGTCGATGGGCCGGCCGCGCCGCAGCCCGGTCAGCACGCCGAGGCTGATGCCGATGACGATCTCGAAGACGATGGCGACGAGCGTGAGCCGGACGGTCACGGGGAACGCGGTCGACATCAGCTCGGTGACCTTCTGCCCGTTGAAGGCGGTGCCGAAGTCGCCGGTGAAGACGTTGCCCATGTAGGTCACGTACTGCTGCCAGACGGGCTTATCGAGGCCGAACTCCTTCTTCAGCTGGGCGGCCGTCGCGGGGTCGCACTTGCGGTCGCCGCACAGGCCCGCGATGGGGTCGCCCATCACGTTCACCATCAGGAAGATCAGCAGCGTGGCGCCGAAGAAGACCGGGATCATCTGCAGCAGGCGCCGGATCACATATCGCCCCATGGGCTGGCTCCGGAGGTAGGGGGAGCAGCCGCCGGGATGTCCTGGGGACCGGACGGCCGCTCCGCGCGGCTCAGTTGACCTTGATCTCCGCGTACACGGGGACGCTGAACTGGTTCAGCGCCACGTCCGAGACCCGGTCCGAGTGGCCGGCGCTGCCGTTCTGGTACCAGAGCGGGATCGCCGCCATGTCCTTGGCGAGCACCTTCTCCGCGTCCTGGAAGGTGGAGACGGCCTTGCCGGTGTCGGTCTCGGCGTTGGCCTCGTCGACGAGCTTGTCGAACTCCTTGCTGCTGTACTTGCCGTCGTTGGACGGGGCGTCGGTGTAGTACACCGGCTGGAGGAAGTTCTGGATCAGCGGGTAGTCCATCTGCCAGCCCGCGCGCCAGGCGCCGTCGAGCTTCTGCTGGGAGGCCTGGCTGCGGAAGTCGGCGAAGGTGCCGACGGAGTTGCCGACGCAGGACCTGTTGTTGCCGAGGGCCTTGTTGATGGAGTTGCACACGGCGTCCACCCACTCCTTGTGGGAGCCGGTGTCCGCGTTGTACGAGATCTTCAGGGTGCCGCCGGGGATGCCGCCGCCCTCGGCGACGAGCTTCTTGGCCTGCTCGGCGTCGTACTTGCAGGCGTCGCCGCAGATGCTGTCGCTGTAGCCGCCGTCCTTGCCGAGCACGGGCGAGGTCCAGTCCTTGGCGGGCGTCCGCGTCTTCTGGAAGATCGTGTCGGTGATCTGCTCGCGGTTGATGGCCATGGACAGGCCCTTGCGGACCTTCTCCATCCCCGGCTTGCTCCACTTGCTGTCGTAGAACGCGAAGGACAGGGTCTGGATGATGCCGGCCGGGGTGTTGATGTAGCGGTCGCCGAGGTCGTTCTTCACGTTCCTGAGCTGGGCGGCGGGGACGTCGTCGACGAGGTCGAGGTTGCCCGCCATCAGGTCGTTGTAGGCGCTGTTGTTGTCGGTGTAGACCCTGAGGTCCACGCCGCCGTTCTGCGCCTTGTCGTCGCCGCTGTACGCGTCCCACTTCCGGAGCTCCATCTTGGAGCCCTTCTGGTACGACTTGATGCTGTACGGGCCGTTGCCGACGGGCTTGGCGAGCCAGGCCGCGCGGTCGTCGAAGAACGCCTTGGGCAGGGGTGCGAAGGCCGGGTAGCCGAGGGTCTCGGGCCAGGTGGAGAACTTCTGCGAGAGCTTGACGGTGAAGGTCCGCGCGTCGACGACCTTCAGTCCCGAGAGGGTGTCCGCGCTCGGGTCGCCCTTCTCCGGGTGGACCTTGTCGTAGCCCTCGATGTAGCCGAAGAAGTAGGCGTTCTTCTGGTTGTTCTTCAGGTGCGCCCCGTAGTTCCAGGCGTCCACGAACGACTTCGAGGTGACGGCCTCGCCGTTGCTGAACTTCCAGCCGTCCTTGACCTTGACGGTGTAGGTCCGCGAGTCCTCCGTCTCGATGGACTCCGCGACCATGTCCTTGGCCTCGCCGGTCTTCGGGTCGTACCGCTTGAGCCCCCGGAAGATCATGTCGAGGACCTTGCCGCCCTGCACCTCGTTGGTGTTGGCGGGCTCCAGCGGGTTCTGCGGATCGCCCCAGGAGGAGCTCACGACCCCGGAGCCGTCGCCGCCACCGCCCCCGCCACCACAGGCTGTCGCCGCGAGCGCGACCGCCGCCGCACAAGCGGCCCACTTGGCGTGCGTGGCTCCACGCATGAACTGCCTCCTCGCCTCCGCCGCGCGCCTGCCGCGCGCACTATCGCCAATATCGCGTTATGGGGAGCAAGCGGCACATTTAGCCCGGCCGTATGAGGGAGGAGGCCCTCCGGATGTACGTATCCGCAGGGCCGGGCGCCCATGGCACGCCTCCTTACGGCCTACCTCTAAAAAGCCAAGGCCGCACAGCCTGATGGGCCCTCTCTCGACGGCCGCCGCGCCCGGACGCCACCCGAAGGCTTCTATCCGGCCGCTACCAGCAAACGCGACGCAGGCGCTGGGCCGTCTCCTTCGAATCACCTTGCCGACCGCATGAGGGCGGCGGCACGCTGGAGCCCGGCTGGGCCTTGTCAAAGTGGGCAGCCGGGCCGCGCCAGTGCTTGAGCTTGCCGATGCCGCGCCCGACGGGGTCGCACTGTTCGCAAGCCTCTCAGCCGAAGGATGGCGGGCGGCGGCTGCGGCTGCCGTGTCACCTTCGACTCGCGGACCTGATCGGCAGACTGCGGGTCACCGTCCAGATTCCACGTCGCCCGGGGAATGGTGGGTCGACGGGGGCAAGTACACGTTGTCAGCCAGGACAGCGCCAGGGCACCACGGCACGGCCGATCCGCCGGGGCACCCGTAAGCGGATCCTGACCTGCTCATCCAATGCGGGAGCGCCACCGGCCCGGCCGGGGTGAGGACAAATGTCAGCGGCCGCCCACAGCAAGGTGGATCTCGACGATCAGTCCACTGAGGTGAGCAGGGCGATGAAGCCCGACACTCGGGTGAGTCCATCCGCGGTGTTCCGGTGCGGCACTTGAACGCGATCGTGTCGATCACCTGCCGACGATCCCGTCACCCTTCACCCCGCCGAGGGCCCGGTCCGGCAGTAACGACTCAAAGCCGTACCCCCTGGGCATCAGCCAACGACACGCGCCGACCAGCGATCAGGTGGCCTAAAGAAGCAGCCTGGCGCCGATGTTCCAGATGAGTGGAGCGCCATACAGACCCGATTAGCACTCCCCGCACTATTCGTCGCGCCTACTCCTAGGCCATCCACACTGGAACAGCAAGGGGATATCTTGCCAAAACCACAGAAGAGTAATCTTGACTCAACGTGTGCAAGCTGCAACCATGTGACACGACCGCAATATTCATTTCATTGTCTTCAGGCACGAAAAGAGAGTAGAGGTACATGAGGGTGCGCACCGCCTCCGGCGCTGCCGGAGCTGTATTTTTCAGCCTCGCGCTTGGGTTCGCTTCCGCGTCTCCAGCCGCAGCCGTTACCTATGAAAGAAACAATGCCACATACCATCGGGGAGAAGACCCCAGGTACACGAGCAGCGGCTGGTGGTGGCAAGGGGCTGGAAAATTCGGGCATGCTGGCGGTGTCGGCGCCTTCCAGGCCGACGGTGACAAGTTCTGGATCGCCGACACAGCCAGAGACGGTTACTCCGTCGCGATACGGTGGACGAATTACCGCAACGGTAGTCCGTATCGAGAGGGAGTATGCGTCAACAAGCACGGCGCTGGCACCTGGGCCTACTGCGGCAAGGACTTTTATGAAAACAGCACACTCTGGGTGAAGACATGCACGTACAGAGCAAAGAAGAAGAAGTTCGTCGAGTGCAACATGCTGGGGTCTGAATTCAGAGTGAGCAACGGAAAGGTCGTCTGAGGTATAGCGACCTGGAACACCCAAAGGCGCTCGGCTGGAGAAATCCAGCCGAGCGCCTTTCAAATTGCTGAAGGCCGATCACAAACAGTCGCGTAGTGCGGCGCGGTGCCGACTCACGCCGCGTGCACCACGTCCTTCTCCTCCGCGAAGTGGCACGCCGACTCGTGGGCGGCCGGGGTGTCCACGCCCTTGAAGCGCTCGGGGATGGCGAGCAGCGGGATCTCCTCGGCGCACTTGTCCTGCGCCTTCCAGCAGCGGGTGCGGAAGCGGCAGCCCGAGGGCGGGTTGGCCGGGGACGGCACGTCGCCGGTGAGGATGATGCGCTCGCGGCCCTCGCGGGCCTCCGGGTCGGGGACCGGGACGGCCGAGAGGAGCGCCTGCGTGTACGGGTGCGTCGGGTGGTCGTAGATCTGCTCGTCGGAGCCGATCTCGGCCATCTTGCCGAGGTACATCACGCCCACGCGGTCCGAGATGTGCCGGACGATCGACAGGTCGTGCGCGATGAAGACGTAGGACAGGTTGAACTCGTCCTGGAGCTTCTCCATCAGGTTGATGACCTGGGCCTGGACGGACACGTCCAGGGCCGAGACCGGCTCGTCGCAGATGATGATCTCGGGGTTCAGGGCCAGGCCGCGGGCGATGCCGATGCGCTGGCGCTGACCGCCGGAGAACTGGTGCGGGTAGCGGTTGATGTACTCGGGGTTGAGGCCCACCACGTCCAGGAGGTCCTGGACCTTGCGGCGCCGGTCGCCCTTCGGGGCCACCTCGGGGTGGATCTCGAAGGGCTCCCCGATGATGTCGCCCACCGTCATGCGCGGGTTGAGCGAGGTGTACGGGTCCTGGAACACCATCTGGATGTTCCGGCGCACGGCCTTCAGGGCCCGGCCGGACAGCTTGGTGATGTCCTGGCCCTTGTAGAAGACCTCGCCCGCGGTGGCCCGCTCCAGGGTCATCAGGAGCTTGGCGACCGTGGACTTGCCGCAGCCCGACTCGCCCACGATGCCGAGGGTCTCGCCCTGGTAGAGGTCGAAGGAGATCCCGTCGACCGCCTTCACCGCGCCGATCTGGCGCTTGATCAGGATGCCCTGGGTCAGCGGGAAGTGCTTCACCAGATTGCGGACCTGGAGGATCGGCTCGCCGCGCTCGGCGGGGGCCTCGATGGCCGCGACGGCCTCCTCGGGCGTCGCCGCGTCCACCGTCTCGACCTCGGTGACGTTCGGCGTGGCGTCGGTGACGTCCGGGGCGTCCTTCTTGAGGTTCTCAGCCATGGATCGTCTCCTTCCAGAAGTGGCACGCGCTGCCGCGGCCCACGAGCTCCCCGCCGTCCCGCTCCGTGACCGGGGCGAGCTTCGGGATCTCGGTGCGGCAGATGTCCTGCGCCTTCGGGCAGCGCGGGTTGAACGCGCAACCCGAGGGGATCTTCAGAAGGTTGGGCGGCAGCCCCTTGATCGCGTACAGCTCCTGGCCCTTCTGGTCCAGGCGCGGGATCGAGTCGAGCAGACCCCGCGTGTACGGGTGCGCCGGGCGCTTGTACAGCTCGTGCACCGGTGCCGTCTCCACGATCCGGCCCGCGTACATGACGGCGATCTTGTCCGCCACGTCCGCGACCACGCCGAGGTCGTGGGTGATGAGGATCAGGCCCATGTTGTACTCGCGCTGGAGCTCCGCGAGCAGATCCATGACCTGCGCCTGGACCGTCACGTCGAGGGCCGTGGTGGGCTCGTCGGCGATGATCAGGTCCGGCTCCAGGGCGAGCGCCATCGCGATCATGATGCGCTGGCGCATGCCGCCCGAGAACTGGTGCGGGTAGTCGTTGACCCGCTCCTTGGCCGCCGGGATCTTGACCTTGTCCATCAGCTCGATGGCCTTGGCCTTGGCTTCCTTGCGGCTGGCGCCCTGGTGCACCCGGAACATCTCGCCCAGCTGGTAGCCCACGCTGAGCACCGGGTTCAGGGAGCTCAGCGCGTCCTGGAAGATCATCGCGATCTTGCGGCCGCGGATCTTCCTGCGCTCCTCGTTGGACATCTTCAGCATGTCCTGGCCGCGGAAGAGGACCTCTCCCTGCGGGATGCGTCCCGGCGGCATGTCGAGGATGCCCATGATCGCCTGCGCGGTCACGGACTTGCCGGAGCCCGACTCACCGAGCACGGCGAGCGTCTCACCCGGCTCCACGGTGTAGTTGACGCCGTTGACGGCCTTGGCCACGCCCTCGCGCGTGTGGAACTCGACGTGCAGGTCCCGGACTTCGAGGAGGGGCGCCTGCTCGGCGCTGCGCGGGGCGGGCACGTCCGCCTGTTTCTCGATGGTGGTCACGTACGCCTCCCTCAGCGCAGCTTGGGGTCGAGGGCGTCGCGCACGGCGTCGCCCAGCATGATGAAGGCCAGGACGGTCAGGCTCAGCATGCCGGCCGGGAAGAACAGGATGTACGGATCGTTGCGGAGCTGCTTGGCGGCATCGGAGATGTCGCTGCCCCACGAGATCGCGTCGTCCGACAGGCCAAGGCCCAGGAAGGAGAGGGTCGCCTCGGCCGTGATGTAGCCGCCGAGCGCGATGGTCGCGACGACGATCACGGGTGCGGCCGCGTTCGGCAGGATGTGCCGGATCAGGATGCGCCAGGTGCTCGCGCCGAGCGCCTTGGCGGCGACCACGTAGTCGGAGTGCTTGGTGGTGATCACGGAACCGCGCATGACGCGGGTGATCTGGGTCCAGCCGAGCACCGCGAGGGCGCCGACCACCGTCCACACCGTGCGGTCGGTCACGGCGTTCATCACGACCATGGTGCCGAGCAGGAACGGGATGCCGAAGAACACATCGGTGATCCGCGAGATGATCGCGTCCCAGATGCCGCCGAAGTAGCCGGCGAGCATGCCGAGGATCGAACCGATGATGGTGACGGCGATGGTGACGCAGATGCCGACGGTGATCGAGTTGCGGGCTCCGTACAGCACGCGGGCGTAGATGGACCGGCCCTGGACGTCGTAGCCGAACCACTCCGGCTGGAAGAAGTGCGTGTAGCTCGGCTTCTCCAGGAAGTGGTTGCGCAGGTCGCCCTTGGTCGGGTCGGCGCTGGTGAACAGGCCCGGGAAGAACGCGATCACCACGAGCACCGCGATGAGGAGCGCGGATATCACGAAGAACGGGTTGCGGCGCAGGTCCCGCCAGGCGTCCGCGGCAAGCGAGCGGGGCTTGCCGGGCGCCGGTCCCGCCGCGCTCTCGGTGGCCGCCGTGGCCTTGGCCGCGACGTCGGAGGCCGCGTCCTGCTGAGTGGTCTTGGTGACGTCAGGCATAACGGATCCTCGGGTCCAGGACCGCGTAGAGCAGGTCAACGATCAGGCTCATGGCCAGATAGACGAGCACCAGGATGGTCACCGTGCCGACGATGACCTGGCCCTCACGGCGGATGAGACCGTCGAACAGAGTGTTGCCGACGCCCGGCACGTTGAAAATGCCTTCCGTGACGACCGCGCCGCCCATCAGGGTGCCGATGTCGGTGCCGAGGAAGGTCACCACCGGGATCAGCGAGTTGCGCAGCAGGTGGCGCGTCATGATCCGGCTCTTGGGCAGGCCCTTGGCGACGGCGGTGCGGATGTAGTCGGCGCGCAGGTTCTCCGCGATGCTCGTGCGCGTCAGACGCGCCACGTACGCGAGGGAGAGCGAGCCGAGCACGATCGCCGGAAGGATCAGCTGCGTGATGTCCGTGGCGTCCTGGACCGTTGGCTCGGTCCATTTGAGTTGCAGTCCGAACACCGTCTGGACGATGTAGCCGAGCACGAACACCGGAATCGAGATGACGAGCAGCGTGAAGACCAGGATCAGGTTGTCCACGACACGGCCGCGGCGCACGCCCGCGAGCATGCCGAGGGCGATGCCGAGGACCATCTCGATGCCGAAGGCGAGGAGGGCGAGCCGCACGGTGACGGGGAACGCCTGGCTGAGGATGTCGCCGACCGGCCGGCCACCGATGTTGGTGCCCAGGTCACCGACGGCCAGGTTCTTCATGTAGTGCAGGTACTGCTCCCAGAGCGGCAGGTCGAGACCGCGCTGGTGGCGAATGGCCTCCATCTGCGCCGGGTCCGGCGGCTTGTCCCCCCACAGCGCCCGTACCGGGTCGCCGGGAAGCACGTTGACCATCAAGAAAATGAGAAGAGTGGTCCCGATGAAGACCGGGATCATCTGGAGCAGTCGCCGCGCGACGTAGCGCCCCATGGAAGCCTCCGTCCTGTGCGAAGCCGCCCGTGGTGCCGGCCGGGATCACCGGCCGGCACCACGGACTGAGCCCTCGCGAACTACTTCTTGTACACCTGGACTTCAGTGAAGATCGGGGCTGCTTGCTGGTCGAACTTCACGCCGGTGACATTGGTGGAGGCGCCGGTCTGGAGCTTGCCGTACCAGAGCGGGATGGAGGGGAAGCTGTTCTGGAGGCTGGTCTCGGCCTCGTTGTAGAGCTCCGCGGACTTCTCGGTGGTCGGGGCCTTGTCGGCCTTCGCCGTCAGCTTGTCGAAGTCCTTGTTCGAGAAGCCGGACTGGTTGCCGCCGACACCGGTGCCGTAGAGGTCACGCAGGAAGTTGCCGTTGAACGGGTAGTCGAGGACCCAGCCGGAGCGGTACATCGACTTGACCTTCTTGGCGTCACGCGTCTGCGTGTCGGCCTGGAAGTCGGTCTTCGGGTCGCCGACGCAGTTCACGCCGGTCGCCTGCTTGATGCTGTTGCAGACGGCGGTGACCCAGCCCTTGTGCGGCTGGTCGGCGTTGTACTGGATCGAGACCTTGTTGTCCGGGACGCCGCCGCCGGCCTTGATGAGGTCCTTGGCCTTCTTCGGGTCGTACTTGCAGTACTCGCCACAGGCACCGGCCTTGTAGCCGATGACGTCCTTGGCGACCCAGCCGGTGGCGGCCTCACGGGTGTTGTTGAGGACCGTCTTGATGATGGTGTCGCGGTCGATCGCCATCGACAGGCCCTGGAGGACCTTGACGTCGATGTTCTTCCACTGCTTGGTGTAGCGGGCGAACGCGATCGTCTGGATCATCGAGTAGTCCTGGTTGATCGCGCGATCGCCCAGGTCTTCCTGATAGTTGGCCAGCTCACCCTCGGGAACCTGGTTCATGGAGTCGACGTTGTTCGACACCAGGTCCTTGTACGCGCCCTCGGAGGAGGCGTAGTTCTTGAAGGTGACGCCACCGTTCTTGGCCTTGTTCGGGCCCTGGTAGCCGTCGTAGCGGGTGACCTTGATGGACTTCTTGTGGTCCCAGCTGGCGAACTTGTAGGGGCCGTTGCCGACCGGCTTCTCGCCGTAGCCCTTCGGGTCCTTGAAGAAGCCCGAGGGCAGCGGGGAGAAGACCTCGTAGCCCAGCTTGTACGCGTAGTACGGGATGCCCGTGGTCAGCGTGATCGTGAACTCGTTGGCGCCCTTGACCTTCAGACCCGACATCTTGTCGGTCTTCGGCTTGCCCTTCTCGGGGTGGACGTCGGTGTAACCCTCGATGTCCGCGAACCAAGAGCTGTTGGTCTGGTTGTTCGGCGTGTAGGCCGCCCAGTTCCAGGCGTCGACGTACGACTTCGCGGTGACCGCCTCGCCGTTGTGGAACTTCCACCCCGGCTTGAGCTTGACCGTCCAGGTCTTGTTGTCCTTGGACGGCGTCACCGACTCCGCGTTCATGTTGACCAGCTTGCCGGTGCCCGGCGTGTAGTCGACGAGACCGGTGAACAGCGTGTGGATGACGTCGCTTCCGTACGCCTCCTTGGTGTTCGCCGGCTGAAGCGGGTTCTGCGGCTCGCCACTCGCGTAGACGAAGGTGCCGTTCTTGTCGATCGCCCGGTTCTTGTCGTCACTGCCGCTGTCGCCACCACCACAGGCCGTCGCGGCAAGGGCGATCACAATCGCGCCCCCAACCCACTTGGCGCTCCTGGCACCACGCATGGGGTTCCTCCTCATGAGTCCACTTGTTCACTACAAGAGGGGGTACGTGAAGCAGCGTCGACACCCCTGCCGACGAAGATCGAGTACCCCAGTGTGCTCGTGAGTCGGCGCTCCCCACAGCGCGTGACCCATTGACCCGAGCTATACGCGGTCAACTATTAGCCATGAGATACGGCCCGACCACACCCTTTTGGTCTCGGTTCAATCACACCTGGCCAGTACAACTTCCAAAATCCGGACAAACCGATCCCAGATAGATGGTTGCGAAACGGACGTGTTACCCATCTAACGGTCAAGAGAGTCCGTATAGCGGACAGATCGTGGGCAAAAACCGGTTGCCGCGCGGCTGCCGAAGGGGCCCCGGCGCAGGTGCTCCGCGACGGCAACGCTATCGCTCCCCGGACGCGCGGGAGGATCGCTCCCCGGATACGCCGGAGGCCGGTTCCTCCCCCACCGGCGGGTGGGCGAGGAACCGGCCTCCAGGTCGGTCCTACGGCGCGGCCGGGCCGCGCCAGGAGCTACTAGCCGTGCTTGGCGCGCGACGCCGCACGGGCGCGCTCGCGCTGGTCCAGGTTCACCTTGCGGATGCGGACCGCCTCCGGGGTCACCTCGACGCACTCGTCGTCGCGGCAGAACTCCAGGGACTGCTCCAGGGAGAGCTTGCGCGGGGGCACCACGTTCTCGGTGTTGTCCGCGGAAGCCGCACGCATGTTGGTGAGCTTCTTCTCCTTGGTGATGTTCACGTCCATGTCGTCGGAGCGCGAGTTCTCACCGACGATCATGCCCTCGTACACCTCGGTGCCGGGCTCCACGAAGAGCACGCCGCGCTCCTGGAGGTTGATCATCGCGAACGGCGTGACCGCGCCCGCGCGGTCGGCGACCAGCGAGCCGTTGTTACGGGTCTGCAGCTGGCCGAACCACGGCTCGTGGCCCTCGTGGATGGAGTGCGCGATGCCCGTACCGCGGGTGTTCGTCAGGAACTCCGTACGGAAGCCGATGAGGCCGCGGGACGGGACGACGAACTCCATGCGCACCCAGCCGGAGCCGTGGTTGGACATGTTGTCCATGCGGCCCTTGCGGACGCCCATGAGCTGCGTGACGGCGCCCATGTGCTCCTCGGGCACGTCGATGGTCATGCGCTCGACCGGCTCGTGCGTCTTGCCGTCGATCTCCTGGGTGACCACCTGGGGCTTGCCGATGGTCAGCTCGAAGCCCTCGCGGCGCATCTGCTCGACCAGGATGGCGAGCGCCAGCTCGCCGCGGCCCTGCACCTCCCAGGCGTCCGGGCGTCCCGTCTCCAGGACACGGAGGCTGACGTTACCGATCAGCTCGCGGTCCAGACGGTCCTTGACCTGGCGGGCGGTGACCTTGCGGTCCTTGACGGCGGACTTGGCGTCCGCGCCCTTGCCGGTGCCGCCGCGGCCGACCAGCGGCGAGGTGTTCGTACCGATGGTCATGGAGATCGCGGGCTCGTCGACCGTGATCAGCGGGAGCGCGATCGGGTTCTCGGGGTCCGCGAGGGTCTCGCCGATCATGATGTCGGGGATGCCCGCGACGGCGCAGATGTCGCCGGGGCCGGCCTTCTCCGCGGGCTTGCGGGTGAGGGCCTCGGTCATCATCAGCTCGGTGATGCGCACGTTGGACATCGAGCCGTCGCGCTTGATCCAGGCGACGGTCTGGCCCTTGCGCAGCTCGCCCTGCTCCACGCGGAGCAGCGCGATGCGGCCGAGGAAGTTGTCGGCGTCCAGGTTGGTGACGTGCGCCTGGAGCGGGGCCGACTCGTCGTACTCGGGGGCCGGGACGTGCTCCAGGAGCGTCGAGAAGAACGGCTCCAGGTTGGTGCTGTCGGCCGGGACGGTGCCGTCCTCCGGCTTGGTCAGCGAGGCCACGCCGTCACGGCCGCAGGCGTAGACGATCGGGAACTCGATCTGGTCCTCGTCGGCGTCCAGGTCGAGGAAGAGGTCGTACGTCTCGTTGACGACCTCGTCGATGCGCGAGTCGGGGCGGTCCGTCTTGTTGATGCACAGGATGACGGGCAGGCGCTGCTGAAGGGCCTTGCGCAGCACGAAGCGGGTCTGCGGCAGCGGACCCTCGGAGGCGTCGACGAGGAGGACGACCGCGTCCACCATCGACAGACCGCGCTCGACCTCGCCACCGAAGTCGGCGTGGCCGGGGGTGTCGATGATGTTGATCGTGATCGGCTCGCCACCGTCCTTCGGGTGGTACTTGACCGCCGTGTTCTTGGCCAGGATCGTGATGCCCTTCTCACGCTCCAGGTCGTTGCTGTCCATCATGCGGTCGTCGAGGGACTCAGCGGCGTGCGCGGCGAAGGCGCCGGCCTGCTTGAGCATGGCGTCGACGATGGTCGTCTTGCCGTGGTCGACGTGGGCGACGATGGCGACGTTACGAATGTCGTGGCGCGTGGGCATGCGAGGTGCGCTTCTCCCGGGAAGAGTGGAAGGCTGCGCGTACTTTTCTCTTTTGGTACGCGCGCCCTGCCGGGCAGACACACGCCACGGCCTTACCCCATTCTACGTGGCCCCGCCGGAACCGGCCCGGCGGGGCCGTGGGATCAGCCGTCGGAGGGCTTCTCGCCGGGCTTGGCACCGGGCTTCAGGAAGCCGATGTCCTCGTACAGCGGGGTCGCGAAGCCGAAGGCTCCGGCGTTGGCGAGGTGCGGGCGGGCGGCGACCAGCTGGGGGCGCTGGTAGAGGGGGATGGAGCCCGCCGCCGCCCAGATGCGGGCGTCGGCCTTCTTCACCAGGGAGCGCATCTCGCCCTCGTCGAGCTCGGCGAGGGCCTGGTCGAAGAGCTGGTCGATGTGGTCGGTGCCGACGCGGGTGTAGTTCTGTTCGACGTTGAGGGAGCCGTCCGCCGCGGGCACCGGCTTGGCGAAGATCGGCCGGGCGTCGGTGGCGGGGAAGGCGGACGCGGGCCAGGAGTACAGGGCCAGGTCGTACTGGCCGGACGCGATGTGGTCCTTGAAGTAGCTCTCGTCCGCGACCTTCGCGACCTCCGTGCGGACGCCGATGCGCTCCAGCATCCGGGAGATGCGGTCGGCGACGCCGCGCAGCGCCTGCGAGCCGTCGCCGGACGGCAGCACGAAGCGGAGCGTGAGCGGCTTGCCGTCCTTGGCGAGGGGCCCGGCGGCGGCCGCCCCCTTCTTGCCCGGCTTCGGGGCGGCGGTGCCCTTGGGGGCGTACGCGCCCGGCGCGCCGCCCTTGGCGTGCTTCTCGGTGTGCTTGCGCGCCTGCTTCTTGGCCGGGCCGGCCGGGTCCTTGCGCTGCTCCTTGTCGGCGTCGCGGGGCGCGGTGAGGGCGTCGGCCTGGCGGACCAGGACGGCCTGCTGGAACGCGGCCGCGGGGGCGGGCGCGAGGACCGAGGTGCCGCTGTCGCCGGGCTTATGGTCGTCCTCGCCGACGATGTAGGTGTCGTCGTCCGTGCCGCCGCCGTCCGTGCCGCCGTCGGCTTCGTCGGCCCGCGCGCGGGCGTCCGCCTCGCTCCCGGCCGCCTTCTCCGCCGCCTCCCCCTTCTTCTCCTTCTCGTACTTCTCCTTGAGGGGGCCGCCGGGCGTCCAGCCCGCGTCGGCGAGCAGCGCCCGCGCCTCGGCGGTGTCCTGGTCGCCGAGCGCCCCGCTGTTGTCCGCGTACGCGTCCTGACCGGCCAGGGCCAGATGGCTGCCGACCGGGGTCGCGGGCAGGCCGAGCGGCTTCAGGACCGTTTCGGCGAGCTCGGTGCGGTTCAGGGCGCGGGCGACCGCGCGGCGGACCCGGTCGTCGGCGAGCGGGCCCTCGGCGCCGTTGAGGGCGAGCTGGGTGTAGGCGGGTTCGAGGGACTTGCGGACCGCGTAGCCGCGCAGGCCCGTCTGCTCGTCGGCGTACCGCTCGACGGCCTTGCCGGTCCGCTCGCGCGCCTCCTGCTCGACGGCGGCCGCCTCCTCGTCCGTGCCGTGGGCGACCGCCCAGGAGCGCAGGGCGTCGGCGGGGGTGAGCCGGGCGCCGGGGCCGTGCGCGAGCGGGCCCTGGGCGCCCTTGTCGCGGGCCGCGAGGGCGATCCGGCCCGCCTCGTCGGCGTCCACGTCGGCCAGGTCGACCTTGCCCGCGGCGAGCGCGGCGGCGCGGCGCTCGCGCGGCACCTCGCGCAGGACGAGCGCGTCGAGCTTGGCGGGCCTTCCCCACCAGCGCGGGCTGCGCCGGAGCGTGACCTCGCCCGCGCCCCGGTCGACGCCCTTGAGGGCGAAGGGGCCCGCGGTGACCTTCAGCTTGGTGCGCGCGCCGTCGTTGAAGGAGTCGGGGGTACCCATGACCTCCTTCGGGTACAGCGGCGAGAACAGCGAGCGCCAGTCGGCGTACGCCTTGCCGAAGGTGACGCGCACCTCCAGGTTGTTGGCGCCGCGCTCGATCTTCTCGATGCGGTCGTAGCCCGCGTTGCGGGCCGTCCAGTACGCGCTGTCCTTGCCGGACAGGGCCCGCCACTGGGCGGCGAAGTCGTCCGCGCCGATCTCCCGGCCGTCGCTCCACACCGCCTGCTGGTTCAGCTTGTAGAGCACGACCTGCCGGGGCTCGCGCTCGACGACCTTCGCGGACTCCAGGAAGTCGGGGTTGCGCTGGACGCGGCCCTGCCCGTCGAGGCGGTACAGGGAGGGCAGGACGGCGCCGGCCACCCGGGACGTGGCGTCGTCGGCGTCCGACTGGAAGGTGTTGAAGGTCTCCGGCAGCGCGTCGACGGCCCACTTCACCGTGCCGCCGTCGGCCACCAGGTCCCGCGCGGCGGGCGCGATGTCCTGCGCGGCCGCGGGGGTGCTCGTCTCGTCGTCCGCGCCGCACCCCGCGAGGGCGGGCAGCGCGAGGACTCCGGCGGCGAGGAACACGGCGGAGCGGACCGTGGCCTTCGGGCGGACCGGTCGCGGCGGCCTGGCGCGGTCGTGGGGCATGACGGGTACCTCCGGGGCTCGCCCGGCCGCGGTGCGCCCTGACGGGCGGGATGGGAGGGGGCCGGGACTGGTGACGTGGTGCCGTGTGCGGTGACGTTTCAGCTGGTGTGCACGATTGGCGGTGTTACGGGTGAAATATGGAGCTGATCACATGTATCGCCCCCACTGAACGGGACGACCCGCAACACCCACCGCCGACACGGCGACCCACCCCCCAGAACCCACCCGTGCGGCCCAACGTCGGCACGCGGCGCCCCTGGCGTCCGGGGGGGGCGCACGGCGACAGATCCAGCCCGTCCGGCGCTTGAGGACGAGCGCGCAAGCGCGATGGAGGGGCGGGCGGGCGGGAGAGACGGCCAGCCCGGTGCCCGAG
>NZ_JOJM01000069.1 GCF_000720325.1 Streptomyces sp. NRRL B-1347 | reverse complement strand
TTTCCACCCCAGCTGCCCCGCCCGGCCCCGACCTAGCGGCTTTCCCGCCGTCCTTCGGCGGACAGATTCAGCCCGTCCGGCGTTTGAGGACGAGGCGCGGAGCGCCGTAAAGCGGGGGGACGGGGGCGGCAGCCCCCGGAGTGGGAAGGGGCGGGTCTGGGGCGCCCCGCGAGGGGCGGTGGGGGCAAGTCCCGGTATGGGACGGGTTGTTCCGTGTGGCGTATGGCGGGAGTACGCCACCGGGCAACCCCGGGGCAGGCAGGCCTCCCCAAGAAGGCACCCCTTACGTAAAGCTGAGCGGTCATCCGGCCCCGATTTCCGGACCGCTTTGGCCACTTCGAACCTGACCACTTCGAATTCACGTACAGGGATGTAGATGACCCGCGAAGCACAGCACTCCACCGAGGACAGACCGGGCGCGAGACGCACCGCCCGCCTCGCCACCGCGATAGCCGTGGCCGCCGCCCTGACCGCGGCGGCCCCGCTCCCCCTGGCCTTCGCCGACGAAACCCCCGCCCCGGCCCCCAAGTCCGCCGCCGCCAAGCTCGGCGCGGCCGACGCGGAGCTGCTCGCGGACGCGAAGGCGGACGGCGACAAGACCGTCACGATGATGGTCGCGACCCAGCCGGGCGCGACCGAGCAGGTCGCGGAGCAGCTCGACGCCGTCGAGGGCGGCTCGGTGGGCCGCACGTACGACAAGCTCGGCTACGTCCGCGCCTCCGTGCCGACCGCGAAGGCCGACGCCGCGATCAAGGCGGCGAGCAAGCTCAGCACCGTGCACGGCATCGATCTGCGGCAGGAGATCGAGCTGGACGACCCGAAGCCGCAGAGCGCGAAGGGGGCCGAGCCCGTCGCGGGCGCCGACGCCTACCCCGCGCCCGGCAAGAGCACGCCCGCGAAGAACCCGTACAACCCGTCCTTCGAGACCGGTGCCGTGGACTTCGTGAAGGAGCACCCGAAGGCCGACGGCCGCGGCATCACGATCGGCGTCCTGGACTCGGGCGTCGACCTCGGGCACCCGGCGCTGCAGAAGACCACCACCGGCGAGCGCAAGATCACCGACTGGGTGACGGCCACCGACCCGATCGTCGACGGCGACGGCACCTGGCGGCGGATGACGAACCCGGTCAGCGGTCCGGCCTTCACGTGGGACGGGGACACGTGGAAGGCGCCTTCGGGGTCCTTCCAGATCAGCCGGTTCCGCGAGGCCGTCACCACCGGCGGCGACGCCAAGGGCGACCTCAACCGGGACGGCGACACGACCGACAGCTGGGGCGTCCTGTACGACCCGGCCGCCGGCACCGTCCGCGTCGACCTGAACGACAACAAGGACTTCACCGACGACAAGCCGATGAAGCCCTACGGCGACAAGCACCAGGTCGCCTACTTCGGCAAGGACGACCCGGCCACCGACGTCGCCGAGCGCGTGCCGTTCGTCGTGGAGATCCGCAAGGACGTCCCGACGGACCCGTACGGCGGCGACTGGGTCGGCAAGAAGGCCGACTTCGTGAACATCGGCCTCATCGAGTCCGAGCACGGCACGCACGTCGCGGGCATCACGGCCGCCAACAAGCTGTTCGGCGGCAAGATGAACGGCGCCGCGCCCGGCGCCAAGATCGTCTCGTCCCGCGCCTGCACCTGGTCCGGCGGCTGCACCAACGTGGCCCTGACCGAGGGCATGATCGACCTCGTCACCAAGCGCGGTGTCGACATCGTCAACATGTCCATCGGCGGCCTGCCCGCGCTCAACGACGGCAACAACGCCCGTGCCGAGCTGTACAAGCGGCTCATCGACACGTACGGCGTGCAGCTGGTCATCTCCGCGGGCAACGAGGGTCCCGGCGCCAACACCATCGGCGACCCCGGCCTCGCCGACCACGTGATCTCCGTGGGCGCGGCCATCTCCAAGGAGACCTGGGCCGCCAACTACGGCTCCGAGGTCGCGAAGAAGTATGCGATGTTCAACTTCTCCTCGCGCGGGCCGCGTGAGGACGGCGGCTTCCAGCCGCTGATCACCGCGCCGGGTTCGGCCATCAACACCACGCAGACCTGGCTGCCCGGCGGCCCGGTCGTCGAGGCGGGCTACAAGCTCCCGGCCGGCTACTCCATGCTGAACGGCACCTCGATGTCGTCGCCGCAGGCCGCGGGCTCCGCCGCGCTGCTGCTCAGCGCGGCCAAGCAGCAGCGGATCGACCTCACCCCGGCGAAGCTGCGCACCGCGCTGACCTCGTCCGCCGACCGCATCCCCGGCGTCCAGGCCTATGCACAGGGCACCGGCCGGATCGACGTCGTGGGTGCCTGGGACGCCATCAAGGGCGGCGCCAAGGCGCACGAGTACACCGTGAAGGCGCCCGTCGACACGGCCCTGGAGCAGGAGCTGAAGAAGCCCGGCACCGGCCTGTACGACCGTGAGGGCGGCCTGAAGGCGGGCGAGAAGAAGACCTACAAGGTCACCGTCACCCGGACCACGGGACCGCGCGGCCCGGTGCGGCACGAGCTGAAGTTCGCGAACAACCACGAGAAGACGTTCCGGCTCGTCGGCCCGTCCGAGATCCTGCTGGCCCGCGACAAGCCCGTCACCGTCAAGGTGGAGGCCAAGCCGAAGTCGGCCGGTGTCTCCAGCGCCCGCCTGACCGTGAACGACAAGCGCACGCGCGGCATCGACCACCAGATCATGACGACCGTGGTGGTCTCCAAGGAGCTCGCCAAGCCGAAGTTCACGTACCGGACCAAGGGTTCGGTGCAGCGCAACAGCACCGCGTCGCACTTCGTGACGGTCCCCAAGGGCACCAAGACCCTTGAGGTCGCCCTCGGCGGGCTCGCGGACAAGAGCCAGACGCGCTTCATCTCCGTGCACCCCTACGGCCTGCCGTCGGAGGAGACGTCCTCGCTCGTCTGCTACCCGAACTTCCCGAACCCGGACAACACCTGCCGTCCCGACCTGCGGTCGTACAAGGACCCGACGCCGGGCGTCTGGGAGATCGAGGTCGAGTCCCGCCGTACGTCGCCGGTGCTCGACAACCCGTACACGCTGGACGTGTCCGCGCTCGGCGTGTCCTTCGCCCCGGCGCCGCAGCGGGTGGACGAGGCCAAGGTCGGCACGACGACCCCGGTCACCTGGAAGGCGACGAACGACTACGCCGCGGTGGACGGCAAGCTGAAGGGCGGCTCGCTCGGCTCGGCCGTCACCGCGCGGCCCACGATCAAGCAGGGCCAGAAGCAGACCACGACGGTCGTGGTGCCCGAGGGCGCCGAGCGTCTGGACGCCGCGATCGGCGGCACCTCGGACGCCCGCGCGGACCTCGACCTCGCGGTCCTCAAGGACGGCCGGGTCGTCGGGCAGTCGGCGGACGGCGACTCGGACGAATCGGTGAGCATCGCCAAGCCCGCCCCGGGCACGTACACGATCGAGGTCGCGGGCTACTCCATCCCGTCGGGCCAGACCGCGTACGACTACCGTGACGTGTTCTTCTCCGCGTCGCTCGGCCAGGTCAAGGTCGACGAGGCCAAGCCGGTGAAGCTCGCCAACGGCGAGACCGCCACCGTCGCGGCGGAGCTCGTCGCGGGCGCGCCCGCCGCCTCCGGCCGGGTGCTCTTCGGCGAGGTGAACCTCCTGAACGCGCGCGGCACCGTCGCGGGCACCGGCACCGTGACCGTCGCGAAGGTCACCGAGTAGTCGGGCGGACACACGAAGAGGGGCGGGCACCTGGTCCAGGTGCCCGCCCCGTTCTCGTGGGTGCGGGAGTGCCGCGCCGGTGTGCGGGAGTGCCGCGCCGGGTCAGCGCTTGAGCGAGCCGAGGTCCTGCGCGTAGGTGCCGACCGCGTTGGCGATGACGTCGACGTTCACGTCGAAGATCTTGCGGTCGATGTTCTTCAGGGTGTCGCCCTTGCCGTGGTAGTTCGGGTCGTACGGCTGACCGGCCTTGCCGCCCGCCTTCGCCGCCTGGTCGGCGGTCTTGAGGCCCTCGGCGCCGGTGAAGGTGCCGCCCGCGGGGATGCCCTCGGCGATGAAGGGGCCGTAGTCGGAGCGGCCGTCGAAGTCGGTGCCCCAGTGCGGGACCTTCTTCTTGTCGAGGAAGCCGTTGATGAGCTTCTCGATCTGGGCGGAGCCCTTCGGTCCTGGACCGGAGCCGACGTTGTCGGAGTTGTCCCCGTCGTAGACCAGCTCGGCGCCGTTCGGCGAGCCGATCATGTCGAAGTTCAGGTACAGCTTGATGTTCTTCTTCTGCTTGGCCGTCAGCGTCTTCACGTAGTGGTCGGAGCCGAGCAGGCCGAGCTCCTCGGCGGACCACCAGGAGAAGCGGACCTTGTTGTTCAGCTTCTTGCCGCCGTTGGTCGCCTTGGCGAGCTTCTCGGCGACCTCGATCAGACCGGCCGAGCCGGAGCCGTTGTCGTTGATGCCCGGGCCCTCGGTCACGGAGTCCAGGTGGGCGCCGAGGCCGACGACGCGGTCGGCGCGGCCGCCGCGGGTCTCCGCGATGACGTTGCGGGTCTTGTGCGGGACGGCCTTGGTGGCGACGTCCAGGGAGACCTTCACCTCGCCCTGGGCGACCTGCTTGGCGAGCGCCTCGCCCTCGGCCAGGGTGATGCCCGCGGCCGGGATGTGCGCGTTGTCCGGGGTCTCCAGGTTGCCCTTGACGGGCTTGTCGCCGGAGTGGTTGTACAGGAGCAGGCCGATGGCGCCCGCCTTGGTCGCGGCGGCCTCCTTCTCGGCGAAGGTGCAGGAGCCGCGCTTCACCAGGGCGATCTTGCCGGTGAAGGTGTCGGACGCGTAGTCGTCGGCCTCGCAGCCGGGGGTGTCGTCGACGCGGGCGGCCGCGAGCGGCGCCTGGATGCCGCCCTCGGGCGTCGCCTTGCTGAAGTCGAAGGCCACGGCGTTGAGCTTGCGCGCCTCGGGCGACAGGACGGCCGCGCCCTCGCGCAGGGTCTCGGACTCGTAGAACGTGAAGTCCTGGTACGAGACCTTGTAACCGGCCTTCTTCAGGCGGTCGTGCACGTACGTGGTGGACGCCTTGTGGCCCTTGGTGCCCGCGGCCCGGTTGCCGCCGTTCTTGTCCGCTATCTCCTGGAACTTCTCCAGGTGGCGGTAGGCGCTCTTGCCGGAGGACTTCTCGACGAGCTTCTTGGCGAGCTTCTTCGCCTGCCGCTCCTGCGTGGTCGGGTGCGGCTTGTGGTCGCCCTGCGCGCCGGCCTGGGGTGCGGCGGCGAAGAGGACGGGGACGGCGACGGCCGCGGAGACGAGAGCGGCCGTCGCCCGGCTGCGGGGTGCGCGCACGGGGGTCCTTCCTGGGGGGTTCGGTGATCAGTTGCGACCCTTGCTGATCGCGGGTGATCATCAGTGATCGCGGTGGAAGGAAGTTAGCCCGGAAAAACCGCAGTTCAAAGGGTTTATCGCGGGGCGCAACACCGCCTTCACCCAACTGTCACCGGAACTCAGCACTCCAGTCCGCGCGATTCCAGCGCGGTCGCCCTCGGCAGCGCGGCGACGATCCACCCGCGCTCCGCCGCGATGTCCTTGCCCGTCGTCCAGATGTCCGGCGAGGCCTCGCCCTTGGGAATGCCGATCAGGGCGCGGTCGCCCGCCCGCAGGGGCGGGTCCGCGTTCACGTCCATCACGAACGTCACCTCGTCCGGCGCCTCGGCGGGCTTGTAGGAGCGGGACACGTCGAGGGTGATCCGGTCCTGGACGCCGCCCGGCAGCGTGTCCACGCTTCGGACGGTGCCCTCGACGATGAGCCGGGCGCAGGCGACGTAGCCCGCGCGCGACGGCTTGCCGTCCGCGTCCCGCTGGGCCGAGTCGTCGCCGGACTCCGGCCGCCCTGGCCCCGCCCCCGCGTCGGACGCCTTCGCGTTGTCGGCGCCCCCGGAGCCGAGGTCGGCCTGCGCGCCCAGCCACACCACGCCGCCGAGCAGGACCGCGGCGGCCGTGGCGGCGAGGGCGAGCATCCCGCGGCGCCGCCCGGACCCGCCGGGGCGCGGGCCGCGCACCGGCCGGGGCCGCGGCGGCGCCTCCTCCGGGCCGCGCGCCAGGGTGTCCCCCAGGGCCCGCAACTGCTCCCGCAGCGCCGCCACGTCCGCGACCGCCGCCGCGTGCTCGGCCAGGAACTCCTCGTCGGCGCGCGCCGCCTCGGGCACGGGCTCGTCCGTGACCGCCAGCATCAGCGCGTCGGCGCCGTCGTGCGGCCCGCCCGCGGCCTCGCCCCGCGCGGTGCGGCCGTCGTGGCCCTCGTGCTCGTCGTACTCGCCGTGCGCCACGGTCACACCACCTCTTCCTCGTGCAGCCGCGTGCGCAGCATCCGTACGGCCGTGTGCAGCCTGCTCTTGACCGTGCCCTCCGGGATGCCGAGCTCGGCGGCGATGTCCCGCACCGGCAGGTCCGCGTAGAAGCGAAGCACCACGACCTGCCGCTGGCCGTCCGGCAGTTCGTCCAGGCCCTTCGCCACGGCGAGCGACAGGACGCGCGACTCGGCGCCGTCCTCCTCGGGCCGCTCCGGGCGCAGCGCGGCGAGCCGCTCGCCGAGCCGCTCCTGGCGGCGCCGGGCCCGGTGCCAGTCCATGGCCCAGTTCGAGGCGACGACCGCCGCCCAGGCCGACACGTCGCGCGGGGCCCGGTCCCCCTTCGCCGCCCGCTCCAGGAGCCGCAGCCTGACCTGCTGCACCCCGTCCTGGAGTTCGCCGTACGGCACCCCGCCGAGCGACAGGACGGCCCGCACCCGGTCCTCCTGGGCCGGATCGAGCGGGTCCGCCTCCTCCGCCGGGCGGTCGGCCGCGTCGCGCGCCTGACGGCGCGGTTTTCCGCGCAGCAATGCCCCTCCCCCTCCTCCGTTTCCCCTACGACGCGGAAGCGGGCCGTTTCGTTCGGAGGATCGGGGAGTTGCCGGAGCGGGACGCGTCTGCGCAGGTCAACGACCTGGCAGGGGCGGCACATCCGGAACATCCTCCGCCACTTCTCCTCATCGACTTCACACCATCTTCACTGACACGATGAGCCCCATGACGCACATCTCCAAGGGGGCCAACACCCCTGTCCCGGTGGCTCCGTTGCGGGTCGCGGTCTGCCGCCTCCAGGTCCCCGGGGCGCCCGTCGTCGACGCCTCCGCGCTGCTCCTCGACGCGCGCGGCACGGTCCGGGGCGATGCCGACCTCGTCTTCTACAACCAGCCCGCGCACCCCTCGGGCGCGGTGCGGCACGCGGGCACGGCCGAGGGCGGCGGGCAGCTCGCCGAGTGGCTGGAGATAGACCTGCCGCGGATCGAGCCGGAGGTCCAGCGGGTGCTCGTGGCCGGGTCCTGCGACGGCGGCACGTTCGGCGCGGTGCCCGGCCTGTACGTGCAGGCCATGACCGGTGACGGCGGCGTCGTCGCGCACTACGCCGTCACCGACGCCGCCTCCGAGACGGCGTTCGTGCTCGGCGAGTTCTACCGGCGCGACGGGGGCTGGAAGTTCCGGGCGGTCGGGCAGGGCTACGCGTCCGGCCTCGCGGGCCTCGCGACGGACTTCGGCATCGCGGTGGAGCAGCCGGGGCCGCCCGCGGCGCCCGCGCCGACGCCGCCGCCTGCTCCTGTGGCACCGGCCGCGCCCCCGGCCCTCGGCCCCGAGTTCCACCCCTTCGCCCAGCAGGGCCACGGCAACGGCGTCGTCAGCGTCGACGCGCCGCTGCCGCCCGGCGCCACCGTGCTCGTCGAGGCGTGGCAGCGCGGCGACGGCTACTTCGGCGTGACCACGCTCAACCGCCGCAACAAGGACGACGACTACCTCTTCAACAGCACCCTGGACGACTTCCGGGGCCGCATGCTCGTCAAGGTCCCGCAGGGCCGCCCGCTGCGCCTGCGCGTGGAGGCCGACGGCGAGTGGGGCGTACGGGTCCTGCCGCTGTCGGCGGCGCGCCCGCTCGGCCCCGGCGCGCTCCAGGGCTACGGCCCCGAGGTGCTCGCGTACCTCGGCACGGCCGCCGACCTCGACGTGGACTTCGCGGGCGACGAGGACGGCGGCGGCTACATCGGCCTGAAGAGCTACGACGCCACCAGGCTGCGCGACCTCGACGACTACGACCTGCTCGTCAACGACACCGACCGGCTGCGCCAGACCGTGCCGCTCACCGACGGGCCGCTGCTGCTCGCCCTGGAGGCCGACGGCCCCTGGCAGCTGAGCGCGCGCCCGCTGCCGGTCGTCGACCAGGCCGTCGCGCAGGCGAGCGGGGTGTACACGGGGCGAGGACAGGCCACGGTCACGCTGGTCAACCCGGCCCCCGGCCGCCCGGCGCTGCTCGACTACGCGATCACGGGCGAGGACTCGTTCCTCGGCTACGAGGCGAAGCTGCTCGACGAGTACGACGACGAGGAGCAGTTCCTCAGCGCGCAGCACAACGGCGAGCGCGGCCGCACCCTGGTCTTCCGCGACGGCGCCGCGCAGCTGCGCCTCAAGCTGGCGGGCGCGGGCGACTGGAGCCTGCGGCTGCTGCCCGTCGAGCAGGCGCCGCCGCTGACCGGCCCCGCCGAGGGCACGGGCAGCGCGGTGTTCCGCTACGACGGGCCGCCCGCGCTGCTCGGCCTCGCCCGCACCGGCTCCGACGACGACCCCCTGAGCACCCGCACCGTCCAGGCGCACGGCCGCACGGTGATCTCCGCCGACACCTCGGGGCGCCGCAGACCCGTCACCGGGCCGCTGTGGGTCTCCCCCGCGGGCCACGCGTACGTCCTGGTCAGCGCGGGCGACCACACCGCGTGGCGGATCGAGCCGGTCCCGGTCACGAGCGCGCCCGCCGTCGGCAAGGGCGAGCGCGTCGACGGGCAGGGCTATGGAGTCGTACGTCACACCGGCACCGAAACCGAGATGATGCTCACGCACGAGGGCCGGGGCCTGATCGACCTCCTCGTGGTCTGGGAGCTCGACGAGCGGCTCGAACCGGTGCGGCGGATCAGCACCGCGGCGGGCCTCCAGCTGCTTCCCGGCGGCTACTTGCAGATCAGGACGAGCGGCCGCTGGGGCATCGAGCACCGGGGCTGAGGACCGGGCGGCGCCGGCCCGGCCGTCTCACCTGCTGGTCGGCGCCGCCCCGCCGCACGGTTGGGACCCCAATGAATTGGACAGGCGCCCTGGGGTCCCCCGCATGATGGGAAGGCTGAAAGCCAGCCGAGGCACGTGCCAGAACTTTAGGGAGTAGCCGTGAAGGTCGGAATCGTCGGAGCCACCGGTCAGGTCGGCACGGTCATGCGCAAGATCCTGATCGAGCGGAATTTCCCGGTCGACGAGCTGCGCCTGTTCGCCTCGGCCCGCTCCGCCGGGACCGTCGTCGACGGCGTGACGGTCGAGGACGCCTCGACCGCCGACTACACCGGCCTCGACATCGTGCTGTTCTCGGCGGGCGGCGCCACGTCCAAGGCCCTCGCCGAGAAGGTCGCCGCGCAGGGCGCCGTCGTGATCGACAACTCCTCGGCCTGGCGCCGCCACCCCGAGGTGCCGCTGGTCGTCTCCGAGGTGAACCCGCACGCGATCGCGGACCGCCCCAAGGGCATCATCGCCAACCCGAACTGCACCACCATGGCCGCGATGCCCGTCCTCAAGCCGCTGCACGTGGAGGCCGGGCTCACCTCGCTGGTCGTCGCCACCTACCAGGCGGTCTCCGGCTCCGGCGTCGCGGGCGTCGAGGAGCTGTACGGGCAGATCGCCAAGGTCGGCGCCGACGCCCCGAAGCTCGCCCACGACGGCTCGGCCGTGGACTTCCCCGCGCCCGACAAGTACGTGGCCCCCATCGCGTACAACGTCCTGCCGATGGCGGGCTCCGTCGTAGACGACGGTCTGAACGAGACCGACGAGGAGCAGAAGCTCCGCCACGAGTCCCGCAAGATCCTGGAGATCCCCGGCCTCAAGGTCTCCGGCACGTGCGTGCGCGTGCCCGTCTTCACCGGCCACTCCCTCCAGGTCAACGCCCGCTTCGAGCGGCCGATCAGCCCCGAGCGCGCCCTGGAGATCCTCTCCGGCGCGGAGGGCGTCGTCGTGACCGACGTTCCCACCCCGCTGGTCGCGGCGGGCCGCGACGAGTCCTTCGTCGGCCGTATCCGCCGTGACGAGACCGTCGAGAACGGGCTCGCGTTCTTCATCTCCGACGACAACCTCCGCAAGGGCGCCGCGCTGAACGCCGTACAGATCGCTGAGCTGGTCGCGAGGTCCTGACCGGACAGCTGAACCGGCCCCACCCGCCCGTCGGCGTCCCGCCGGTCCGAGCACCGCGCTGTCACGCTTGTCCTCAAACGCCGGACGGGCTGGACGGGGTGCGCGGGCGGGTGGGAAGTCGGTGTCCGAAAGGCGCCAGCGCAGGGGGTGCCCAGGGAGGCAGGGTGGGGTGCATGAGCACCCTGTACACACCGCTGCCCATCCAGCCCGAGGCGTTGGCGCAGCTGCGCGAGCGGGACGACGCGGGCCGCGCCTGCGTGCCGTACGTCGACGAGGAGGGCGGCAGCCCCCTGCGCTGCTGCCTGCGCCCGATCCGCCCGGGCGAACGCGTCGCCCTCGTCGCCTACGCGCCCCTCCGCCGCTGGGCGGCCCGGACCGGTGCCCGGCCGGGCGCGTACGACGAGCAGGGCCCCGTGTTCATCCACGCGGAGCCGTGCGAAGGCCCGGCGGGAGGGGCCGACGGCCGCTACCCGTTCGCGCGCGCGGGAGCGCTGCGCGCCTTCCGCCGCTACGACGCCCGCGGTCACATCGTCGGCGGCCGCCTCCTGGAGGTTCCCGAGGACTCGACGGCGGGCTTCGACGCGGCCTTCGAGGAGGCGTTCGCCGACCCGGAGGTCACCCAGGTGCACGTCCGTGCCGTGGAGTACGGCTGCTTCCAGTTCGTGGTGCACCGCCCCGAAGCCGCGTGACCGCGAGGCGGCGCGGGGGTCACGCCGCGGGCACCAGGGCGGTGGCCTCGGTCACCGCCCGCGCGAACGCCCGCACCCGCTCCGTCTCGCCGTCCCGGTGCCAGACCATGCCGAGCACCGAGTCGGGCACCCCGTCCACCGGCACGAAGACGACGTCCTCGCGGCCGTGATACGCGGCCGTGGGCCGGCACAGCAGCATCGCGCCCCGGTCGGCGGCGACCAGAGTGAGGCCCTCCTGGAGGGTCCGGACGGCGGGCGCGGGCAGGTCCGAGGGAGCGTGGGCCTCGCGCCAGTAGGCGGGGGCGGGCGGCCCGGCCGCGATGAGGGGCGTGCCGCGCAGCTCGGCGGCGGCGAGCCGGTCCCGCCCCGCGAAGGGATGCCGTACCGACACGGCGACCGTCTGCTGCTGCCGGGAGAAGAGCGGGCCGAGGACGAGGTCCGGCTCGGCCACCGGCAGGAGCACGATCGCCGTGTCCACCTCGCCCTGGCGCACCGCGCCGAACGGGTCCGCGAAGGGCACCTCCGCGATCTCCGTGACACAGGCCGGGTGCCGCTTCTGGAAGGTGGTGATGGCCTCCATGAGCCGGGCGTCCGCCGTGCCCTGGAAGCCGATGCGAAGGCGCCCCTCCACCCCCCGCGCGGCCTCCTTCGCCCGGTCGACGACGGCGGCCAACTCCCCGTAGGCGGGACGCAGTTCCGCACGGAAACGCTCGCCGAGCGGGGTCAGCCGCACCCGGCGGCTAGTACGCTCCACGAGCCGGGCCCCGATCCGCTGCTCCAGCGCGGCGAGCAGCTGGCTGACCCGGCTCTGCGAGACGTACAGCCGTTCCCCCGCCCGCCCGAAGTGCAGCTCGTCGGCCAGTACGAGGAAGCACTCGAGTTCCCGTATCTCCACTCCGCCCACCGCCGCCAGCTCCCGCCCACGCTCGTTCGTCCCGGGATCGATCAGTCCCGCTCATTCAAGGATGAGATCTTCGGCGTTGTTCCCGGCCGTCGGCCGGGCGTTGGCTGGTGCCCATGGAAACGCCCGTGGAAACGCCCACTGAAACCCCGACCCAGACCCCCCACCTGGACGCGCGGCGGCGGGCCCTGCCGCTGTCCGTCGTCGCCGTCGCGGCCGCCACCTTCTCCGTCGTGACGACGGAGATGCTGCCCGTTGGCCTGCTCACCTCGCTCGGCGCGGGCCTCGGCGTCTCCGACGGCACGGCGGGCCTGACCGTCACCCTGCCCGGCGTCGTCGCGGCGCTCGCCGCGCTGCTGCTCCCGGTCGCGGTGCGCGGCGCGGACCGCCGGGCCGTGCTGTGCGGCCTGATGCTCCTCCTGGGCGCCGCGAACCTGCTGTCGGCCCTGGCGCCGTCCTTCGAGGTGCTGCTCGCCGCGCGGATCGTGGTCGGCCTCTGCATCGGCGGGGTGTGGGCCGTCGCCGCCTCGCTCGCGGTGCGCCTGGTGCGGGCCGAGTCCGTCGGCCGGGCCACCGCCGTGATCTTCAGCGGCATAGCCGTGGCGTCGGTCCTCGGCGTGCCCGCGGGCACCTTCCTCGGGGAGCTCGCCAGCTGGCGCTGGGCGTTCGGCGCGGTGGCCGCGCTCGGCCTGGGCGTGGCCGCGCTGCTGGCCGTGGTGCTCCCGGCGCTGCCGCCGAGCGAGCCGGTGCGCCTCGGCGTCTTCCCCGGCCTGCTGCGCCTGCCCCGGCTGCGCGTCGGCCTGATCGCGGTGGCGCTCCTGGTCGTCGGCCACTTCGCCGCGTACACGTACGTCCGTCCGGTCCTGGAGCGGGTGCCGGACGTGGGCGCGGGCCTGATCAGCGGTCTGCTCCTGTGCTACGGCGTCGCGGGCATCGCGGGCAACTTCCTGGGCGGCACGTTCGCGGCCCGCGACCCGCGCCGCGCGCTGCTGCTGATCTCCGCCGCCCTTGCGGCCGTGGTGCTGCTCCTGGTCCCGGCGGGCTCGTCCCTGCCGGTGACCGTCGCCCTGCTCGTCGCCTGGGGCCTCGCGTACGGCGGTGTCTCCGTCTCCTCCCAGAACTGGGTGATGGCCGCCGCCCCCCAGGCCCGCGAGGCCGCGTCCGCGCTCTTCGCCGGGATCTTCAACGTGGCGATCGCCCTGGGCGCCCTGCTCGGCGGCCGGGTCGCCGACGGCCTGGGCGCGACGGACGTCCTGTGGCTCGGCGGCGGCCTCGCGGTGCTGGCCCTGGGGGTGGTGGCGACGGCGGGGCGGAGCAGGACCTAGGCGGCCGCGCCGAGTTCGCACCACACGTATTTGCCGGCGTCGCCCTCCTTCGGCAGCGGGTGCCAGCCCCAGGTGTCGGAGCAGCAGCGGATCAGGTCGAGGCCCCGGCCGTCCTCGAGTTCGAGGGGGGCCGGGCGCGGGGTCGGGGCGGGCGGCGTGGGGTCGGCGTCCCAGGCGCCGATGCGCAGGACCCCGTCGGCCCACAGGAGGCGGAAGGAGACGGGGCCCTTGGTGTGGCGCACGGCGTTGGAGACCAGCTCGGTCGCCAGGAGTTCCGCCACGTCGACGACGCCGCCGAGGCCGTGCACGGAGAGGATCACGCGGAGCGTATGGCGACACACAGTGACCGCGCAGAGCTCGCGCGGAATATGGAGGGTGTACTCCCAGGGCTCGGCCCCGGGAAAGGGTTCAGGTTTGCTGCCGTCCTCGGACATACGCGAACTCCCTTTAGGGTCTGAGGAGTTGCATCACGCAACGGACTCCGGGCGGTTGCGGATCACCCCGTCGTGGCGTGAGGGGACGACCCGCCTCCGGAACTCCCATCGTCTCGCAGCGTGAGCGACACATCACTGACGGTAGGCCTGAAAATTATGACCTCGCAAGCCGTTCGCGTAATCTGACACCCGAACGAGGAACCCCGCAGGGCGAGTTGGACCAAGGAGCCGATGATGGCGACGAGGCGTAACCCCACCGCGCGGCAGGTGCGCCTGGGGGTCGAGCTGCGCAGGATGCGGGACGCGGCCGGGCTCAAGGCCACCGAGGCCGCGGCCCTGCTGGGGGTGAGCTCCGTCCAGATGAGCCAGATCGAGGCCGGGGTCGCGGGTGTGAGCGAGGAGCGGGTCCGCCGCCTCGCGGCCAACTACGCCTGCACGGACGGCGGTTTGGTCGAAGCCCTCGTCGCCATGGCCACGGACCGGACCCAGGGCTGGTGGGAGGAGTACCAGGGCGTGCTGCCGCAGACGTTCCTTGACCTCGCCGAGCTGGAGCACCACGCCAGGTTCCTGCGCGAGGTCGTCATCACCCACGTGCCGGGCCTGTTCCAGACCCCGGACTACGCCCGCGCGGTCTTCTCGTACATGAACCCCGAACTGCCGGTGAGCGCCCTCGAACCGCGGGTGGAGCACCGGATGCGGCGGCGCGGGGCCGTCGAGGGCGACGCCCCCACTCCGTACGAGGCCGTGGTCCACGAGTTCGCGCTGCGCGTCCGGGTGGCCGACCGCCGGGTCGCCCGCGCCCAGCTCCTGCAACTGCTCGACCTGTCCGAGCTGCACGGCGTCAGCGTGCGGGTGATCCCGGTCGACCAGGACGGCTTCGCCGGTGCCGGGGCCTCGATGATGTACTGCGGCGGTCCGGTGCCCAAGCTGGACACCGCGATCCGCGACGCACCCGTGAACAAGCGGCAGATCGACGCCGACGCCCAGCTGCGGCGGCTGCGGACCCTGCTCCGGATGGTGGAGACGGCGTCGCTCGCCCCGACGCAGTCGCGGGAGTTCATCCACCGCGTGGCGAAGGAAGTGTGAGGCAGCGACATGACCGAGGCGACGAGCTGGCAGAAGTCCGGCTTCTCCGACGGCAGCGACGGCGACGCCTGTGTGGAGGTGGCCGCCGCCCCCGGCGCGATCAGGATCCGGGAGAGCGACGAGCCCGGCGTCGAACTCACCACGAGCCGGGCCGCGTTGGCCGCCTTGATCCGCGACCTCAAGGGCCGCGTCGACCCGCCGGGCAGGACCTAGCCCACACCCCACGACCCCCTCCCGTTGAGCTCCGCCACGTCCGTGCCCGTCGTCCAGCGGTACGCGGCCTCCAGTTCGCCGAGCTCCGCCGGGGTCAGGACGTCCTCCACCCGCTCGAAGCCGTCGGGGGCGCGCTCGGCGACCGCCGCGAGGAAGCGGTCGGCGGGCATCTCGCGGTTGGCGAGGACCAGGGCGGCGGTGGCCTCGCGGCGGATCTCCTCGTACGCCCTCAGGCCCGCGACCCGGTCGGGGCCCGTCAGGGCCAGACAGCGGGCCAGGACGCGGGCGTCCAGGATGGCCTGGGAGCCGCCGTTGGAGCCGACGGGGTACATGGGGTGCGCGGCGTCGCCGAGGAGCGTGACGGGCCCCTTGCCCCACCACGGCAGCGGCTCCCGGTCGACCATCGGGTACTCCAGGATGCGGCGGGTCGCGGCGAACAGGGCGGGCACGTCCAGGTCGCCGATGCGCCAGCCCGCGTAGTGCGGCAGGACGTCGGAGAGGCGGCCGCCCCGGTTCCAGTCGGCCGATCCCGGTCCGCCGCCGGGCTCCGGCGGGAAGCGGACCTCCGCCACCCAGTTGAGCAGGGCCCGGCCGCGCAGCTCGGCCTCCCGCGCGATGGGGTAGACCACCAGCTTCGCCTGGGCGTTGCTGCCCGCGACGGCGACCGTGCGGCCGCCGAGGACCGGGTGCCACTCCGTGACGCCGCGCCACATGCGTATGCCGTTCCAGCGCGGCGGGCCCTCGCCGGGGTGCAGCCGGGAGCGGACCGCCGAGTAGAGGCCGTCGGCGCCGACGAGGGCCCGCACCCGCACCGCGTGCTCGCGCCCGCGCGCCACGTCCCGCAGCACGACCCGCAGCGCGTTCCCGTCCTCCATGAAGCGGACGAACGCCGTGCCGGTGACCACGGCCCGGTCGCCGAGCCGCTGCCGCACCGCGTCGAGCAGCAGCATCTGGAGGGAGCCGCGGTGGATGGAGTACTGCGGCCAGTGGTAGCCGACCGCGAGCCCGCGCGGCTCGCCCCAGATGCGGTTGCCGTGCCGGTCGTAGTGGACCATCTCGGCCGTCTGCACGCCGGTCGCGGCGAGCATGTCGCCGAGGCCCAGCTCGGTCAGCTCCCGTACGGCGTGCGGGAGGAGGTTGATGCCGACGCCGACGGGCCGCAGCACGTCGACCGGCTCGACGACGCGCACGTCGATGCCCGCCGCGTGCAGGCTCAGCGCGGCGGTGAGGCCGCCGATGCCCGCGCCCGCGATCAGTACGTCCACGGTCATGGCCGCCGCACCGCCCGTCCGACCTCGGCCCGCAGCTTCACGAACTCGGGCAGGCCGCGGGTGCCGATCTGGTCCCGCGGCGCGGGCAGTTCGACCCGCAGCTCGCTGTGGACGCGGCCCGGGGCGCCGGTGAGGACGACGACGCGGTCGCCGACGTACACGCTCTCGTCGATGTCGTGGGTGACCAGGAGGATGGTCATGCGCCCGGGTGCCGCCCCGCCGCCCTCCGTCCGGCCGCCCCGCACGGCGAGGAGCAGGTCCTCCAGGTCCTCCCTGGTCTGCGCGTCCACCGAGCCGAACGGCTCGTCCATGAGCAGCAGCGCGGGCCGGTACGCCAGGGCCCGGGCGATGGCGACGCGCTGCTGCATGCCGCCGGACAGCTGCCAGGGGTACTTGGCCGCCGTGTCCGCGAGGCCGACCTGGGCGAGCGCGTCCCGCGCGCGGGCGCGGCGGGCCGTGCGGTCGAGGCCGCGGCGGCGCAGCGGAAGCGCCACGTTGTCGCGGACGGTCAGCCAGGGGAAGAGCGAGCGCGTGTAGTCCTGGAAGACGACCGCCAGGTCGTCCGGTACGGCGCCCTCGACGGCCCGGCCGCCGACCGTGATCCGGCCCGCGCTCGGCCGTTGGAGGCCCGCGACGCACCGCAGCAGCGTGGACTTGCCGCACCCCGAGGGGCCGACGATGCTCACCAGTTCGCCCCGGTCCACGAAGAGTTCGACGCCGTCGACCGCCTGCTGCCCGTCGTCGTAGCGATGACTGAGCCCCGTGATGTCCAACATCCCCTGTCCCCCTGTGCCCGTGGAGCCAACTACCGCGTGGTCTATGTGAATTGAGTGCTCACGTGCTTCGGTCGTTCCCTCCGCGCCGGGTGAACCGGTTGCACGGGGAACGGCGGGCGCCCCCATGCCCTAGGTGTGCCCGCGCCTGGCGCCCCGGTGCCAGGCGAGCGCTCTCCGCTCGACCAGGAGGAAGAGTCCGTTCAGTACGCAGCCGACGGCCCCGAGCTGCAGGATCACCGCCCACATCCGGTCGGGGCGGAACTCCCGCTCGGCCGCGTTGAGCCGGGCGCCGACCCCGTCGCCCGATCCCATCAGCTCGGCGATGACCATCAGGATCAGCGCGAAGCCGAGCGCGACGCGCAGCCCCGCGAAGATCTTCGGCGCGGCGGCGGGCAGCACCACGTACCGCAGCCGCGCGGCCCGGCCCAGGCCGAAGACCCGGGCCGAGTCCAGCTGCACCGGCTCCACGGACCGCACGCCGTCGACGGTGTTGAGGAGCACCGGCCACACGACGCCGAACACGACGGTCGCCAGCTGCATGGACGTGCCGAGCCCGAAGACGACCATGAAGAGCGGGATGAGCGTGGGCGGCGGCACGGCCCGGCCGAACTGGAGCACGGGTTCGAGCAGATGACGCGCCACCCGCGAGAGCCCGACCCCCACCCCCAAGGCCACCCCCACCACCCCGGCGACGGCCCACCCCAGCAGCAACAGCTCAAGGCTCCGCCCGAGCTCACCGAGCCCCGGTTCGCTCGCCATGACCCGCACGATGCGACCGGGCGGCGGAAAGTAGAGGTCCTCGGCCCGCCGAGCGGCCACTTCCCAGACGAGCACCAGCAGCACGAGCAGCCAGCCGCGCAGCACGAGGAAGCGCACGGTTCGCCGAACGCGGCGGCCGGCCATCATTCAGCCCGTCCGGCGTTCGAGGACGAGCGCGCCACATAGGCACTGTGGGGAAAGGCCAGCTGCCCCAAAGCCACGAGCACCCCGTTGGTCACCACCCCCAGGGCCCCCGCCCACACCGCCCCCGCCACCATCAGATCGGGCCGCCCGCCCCCGGACTGCGACTGGAGCAGATACACCCCGAGCCCCGAGTCGCCCCCGGCCCGAAGCTCCGCGCTGACCGCCACGATCAGCCCCACGGACGCGGCGATCCGCACCCCGGTGAGCACGAAGGGGCCCGCGCTGGGCAGGGACACCCGCAAGAGGACGGACAGCGGCCCGAAGCCGAAGGACCGCAGGGTCTCCTTGGCGACGGGGTCGACGTCCCGCAGCCCGTACAGGGTGTTGAGGAGGATGGGCCACAGCGCGGCGTAGCACACGAGGGACCGCTCGACCCGTACCGGCTCGGCGAACACGAGGATCGCGAGCGGGATGAGCGCGACGGACGGCACGGGCCTGGCCAGCTCGACGACGGCGAGGCTCGCGGCGTCCAGCCGGGGCAGCGAGCCGAGGAGCAGCCCGGCGGGCACCGCGAGGGCGACGGCGAGGGCGAGCCCGCCGAGCCAGGCGGAGACGGTGGTGCCCAGATGGCCGAGGAAGCCGTCGTCGACGGCCATCTCGGCGGCGCGGGCGAGCACGGAGGTGGCGGGCGGCAGCGCCTCGCCGTCGAAGACGCCGGTACGGGCGAGGAGTTCGAGGACGAGCACGGCCCCGCCCGCGCCGAGCGCGCCGAGCAGGGCCCGCCCCCACCGCCGGGAGACGAGCGTCCCCCGGCCTGTCCCGGGACCGAAGCGCGCCGCGCTCTTCACCGCATCGCCCTCACGGCCCCGTGCGCACGAGGAGCGGCTCGACGTCGATGGTCCGCCGCAGATAGCCGAACTCCCGCATCAGCTCCACCACCCGGCGAAGGCGTGCCGGGTCCAGGGCCACCGGATAGCCGCCCAGGTGGAGCTGGGCGGCCTGATCGGGCGTGATCTTGGTGTAGCCGGGGAGCGTGCGGACGACCGTCGCGCGGTTGGCGGCCTGCTTCTGGGCGCGGGCCATGGCCCGCTGGAAGGCCTCGACGGTCTTCGGGTGCTTCGCGGCGAACCGCGCGGTGGTCGCGTACCCCGCGATCGGGAAGCCCGCGGTCGGCGGCCTGCCGAGGTCGGCGACGACGCGGCCGGTGCCGGACTCCTCGATCGCGCTGACGAACGGCTCCGCGGCCTGCACGGCGTCGACGCTGCCCGACTTCAGGGCGGTCTCCATGTTCGGCATGTCGACCTCGGCGAAGTCCGCGTCCTCGTCGAACTCGGCGCCCTCGGCCTTGGCGGCCTTCTGGACGAGCAGGGAGCTGATGTTCCGCTTGGTGTTGACGCCGATCTTCTTGCCTTCGAGGTCCTTCAGGCTCTTGACCGACGAACCCTTGCGCACCAGCACGGCGTGGGTCTTGGGCGCGGAGGCGAAGGCGTCGGCGACGATCCGCACGTCCAGGGCCTTGTTGGCGTGTGCGAGGAAGTACGAGACGTAGTTGCCGAAGGAGATGTCGAGGGCGCCCGCGCGGAGCCTGCTGACCGACTCGGCGCCGCCTTGGAGCGTGGTCGTGCGGACCGTGAGCCCCTCCGCCTTGAAGAAGCCCTTGGCCATCGCGAGCTGCAGCGGAGCGGTGTCCGCCACGGGCATCGTGCCGACGGTGATCGTGGCCTTCTCCAGGCCGTCGCCGTCCGCCGTGCCGCCGCCGTCGTCGCCTCCGGAGCCGCCGCAGCCCGCCGTGGCGAGCAGCAGGGCCAGGGCCGCCGCCGGGGCCAGGACCGCGCGCGGTGACGTCCCGCGTAACCGGCCCCGTACTCCCCGTGCCATATACACCTGCTTCCGCCCGTGTCCGCCACCGCTGGGGCCCGCAGAGGCCTCCGGGGCCTGAGCCGACGCGCGGATGCTAACCGCAGGGCGAGCCGAGAACAATGGGCCGGGGCACGCCGCCGCGCCGCATGGAAGGATGGCCGGAAACATCACAGAAACTTCGCATGTCGCACTGAGGAGATGACCGCGTGCCCGGCACCAATCTGACCCGTGAAGAGGCGCAGCAGCGGGCGAAGCTGCTCACCGTTGACTCGTACGAGATCGATCTCGACCTCTCCGGAGCGCAGGAGGGCGGCACCTACCGGTCGGTGACCACCGTGCGCTTCGACAGCGCCGAGGCGAACGCCGAGACGTTCATCGACCTGATCGCCCCGGCCGTCCACGAGGTGGTGCTCAACGACCACGCCCTGGAGGTCGGCGCGGTCTTCCGCGACTCGCGCATCGCCCTGCGGCACCTGCGCGAGGGGCGCAACGAGCTGCGGGTCGTCGCCGACTGCGAGTACACGAACACCGGCGAGGGCCTGCACCGCTTCGTCGACCCTGTGGACCAGCAGGCGTACCTGTACACGCAGTTCGAGGTGCCGGACGCGCGCCGCGTGTTCGCCTCCTTCGAGCAGCCGGACCTGAAGGCCACCTTCCAGTTCACCGTGAAGGCGCCGAGCGGCTGGACGGTGATCTCCAACTCGCCGACGCCCGAGCCCAAGGACGACGTCTGGTCCTTCGAGCCGACCCCCCGCATCTCCACGTACATCACGGCCCTGATCGTCGGCCCGTACCACGCGGTGCACTCCTCGTACGAGAAGGACGGGCAGAGCGTGCCGCTCGGCATCTACTGCCGGCCCTCGCTCGCCGAGTTCCTCGACGCCGACGCGATCTTCGAGGTGACGCGGCAGGGCTTCGACTGGTTCCAGGAGAAGTTCGACTACGCGTACCCCTTCAAGAAGTACGACCAGCTCTTCGTGCCGGAGTTCAACGCGGGCGCGATGGAGAACGCGGGCGCGGTGACGATCCGCGACCAGTACGTCTTCCGCTCCAAGGTGACGGACGCCGCGTACGAGGTGCGCGCCGAGACCATCCTGCACGAGCTGGCCCACATGTGGTTCGGCGACCTCGTGACCATGGAGTGGTGGAACGACCTGTGGCTGAACGAGTCGTTCGCCACGTACACCTCCATCGCCTGCCAGGCGTACGCGCCGGGCTCGCGCTGGCCGCACTCGTGGACGACGTTCGCGAACTCCATGAAGACCTGGGCGTACCGGCAGGACCAGCTGCCGTCCACGCACCCGATCATGGCGGACATCCGCGACCTCGACGACGTGCTCGTCAACTTCGACGGGATCACCTACGCGAAGGGGGCCTCGGTCCTCAAGCAGCTGGTGGCCTACGTCGGCATGGACGAGTTCTTCCAGGGCGTGCAGGCGTACTTCAAGCGCCACGCGTTCGGCAACACCCGCCTGAGCGACCTGCTCGGCGCCCTGGAGGAGACCAGCGGCCGCGATCTGAAGACCTGGTCGAAGAAATGGCTGGAGACGGCGGGCATCAACGTGCTGCGCCCGGTCGTGGACGTGGACTCCGCGGGCGTCATCACGTCCTTCGCCGTCAAGCAGGAGGCGCCCGCGCTGCCCGCGGGGGCCACCGGCGAGCCGACGCTGCGGCCGCACCGCATCGCCATCGGCCTGTACGACCTGGACGACGAGTCGGGCAAGCTGGTGCGCACCGACCGCGTGGAGCTCGACGTCGACGGCGAGCTGACGGCCGTGGAGGCCCTGGTCGGCCGGGCCCGCCCGGCGGTCGTCCTGCTCAACGACGACGACCTGTCGTACGCGAAGGTCCGCCTGGACACCGAGTCCCTCGCCTTCGTCACCGAGCACCTCGGCGACTTCGAGGCCTCGCTTCCGCGCGCGCTGTGCTGGGCGTCCGCCTGGGACATGACGCGCGACGCGGAGCTGCCGACGCGCGACTACCTGGCGCTCGTGCTCTCCGGCATCGCCAAGGAGTCCGACATCGGCGTGGTGCAGTCCCTGCACCGGCAGGTGAAGCTCGCCCTCGACCTGTACGCCGACCCGGCCGGGCGCGATGCCCTGCTCGCGCGGTGGACCGAGGCGGCCCTGGAGCACCTGCGCGCGGCCGAGCCCGGCAGTGACCACCAGCTCGCCTGGGCGCGGGCGTTCGCGGCGACCGCCCGCACGGAGTCCGACCTCGCGCTGCTCGAAGGGCTGCTCGACGGCTCCGAGACCATCGAGGGCCTGGCCGTGGACACCGAGCTGCGGTGGGCGTTCGTGGGGCGGCTCGCGGCCATGGGCCGCCTCGACGAGGCGGGCATCGCGGCCGAGGCCGAGCGCGACCGGACGGCGGCGGGCGAGCGGCACGCCGCCGCCGCGCGGGCCGCGCGGCCGACCCCCGAGGCCAAGGCGGCCGCGTGGGCGTCCGTGGTGGAGTCCGACGCGCTGCCCAACGCCGTGCAGGAGGCCGTGATCTCCGGCTTCGTGCAGACCGAGCAGCGGGAGCTGCTCGCGCCGTACACCGAGAAGTACTTCGATGCCGTCAAGGCGGTGTGGGAGTCCCGCTCGCACGAGATGGCGCAGCAGGTCGCGGTGGGCCTCTACCCGTCGGTCCAGGTGTCCGCGGCGACCCTCGACACCACCGACGCGTGGCTCTCCGCCGCGGAGCCGACCCCGGCTCTGCGCCGCCTGATCACGGAGTCCCGCGCGGGAGTCGACCGGGCCCTCCGAGCCCAGACGGCCGACCGGGCCTGATCCTGCCGGTGGGTGGGCGGATACCCGCCCACCCACCATTGCTGTGGGCAATCGTCCCGCAGGGCGAGTGGGGCATCCCCTGCTCGAGCGAAGCCGAGAGCTTGGGGAGGGGTGGGCACAGCGCCCAGGTGCCGCCCAGCCGTTCGCGCTGGGGCTCAGGCCCCCGGCGCCGCCGCGCGGAGGGCCGCCAGGACGTGGGCCACCGCGGGGCCCGCCCCGCGCCGGGTCGCCGCCAGGACATGACGGTGGGGCCGCCCCGCCCCGAGCCCCCGCATCAGCACGCCCCCGTGCCCCGCGGCACCAGCCATCCGCGGCACCAGCGCCACCCCCATCCCCGCCTCCACCATCGCCAGGATCGCCGTCCACCCGGCGGCACTGTGCGCCTGCTCCGGCACGAACCCCGCCGCCTCGCACGCGGCCCGCGTGATGTCCGACCAGGGCCCGGACCCCCCGAAGATCCACGGCTCGTCGGCGAGGTCGGCGAGCCTGAGCCCCCGCTTGCGGGCGAGCGGATGCCCTTCGGGCAGGGCGACGTCCAGCGGATCGGCGAAGAGGGTCACTCCGGTGAAGCGGGGGTCGCGCCGCGCCGGGGCCTGCGCGGCGAGCGACACGGCCAGGTCCACCTCGCCCGCCGCGAGCAGCTCGTACGCCTGCGCCGCCTCGGCCTCCCGCACCCGTACGAACACCCCGGGCCTGGTGGTCCGCAGGGCCCGTACGGCGGGCACCACGAGCGCGGGCACCGCCGTGGAGAACGCCCCGACCCGCACCTCCCCCTCGTCGCCCCGCGCGTGGGCGGCCAACTCCGCGTCGGCCCGCTCCAGTTGCGCGAAGACCGCCTCCGCGTGCCGCAGCACGAGGTGCGCCGCGTCGGTGAGCCGCACCCGCCGCCCCTGCGCTTCGAGCAGCGGGACGTCCAACTGCCTGGCGAGGTTGGACAGCTGCTGGGACACGGCGGACGGCGTCATGCTGAGCGCCCCTGCGGCCGCCGTCACCGTGCCGTGGTCCCGCAGCGCGCGCAGGATCCGCAGCTTCTTGATGTCCCACTCACTCATGCCGCCAACGTACCCGCGCCCCCTGCGGTCCCCGCCGGTCTCCCCCGTGCGGCGGAGGCGGTACCGACCCAGGGGCCGATGCCCCGGGCCCGGCCGCCCGGAAGGATCGGAGCAGGCCGACCGGGCGGGCCCCGTCCCGTCGGCCGGGCGCGCCCGTTCAGTCAGGCGGGCGCGCCCCTCCCCGCCACGGCCGCGGCACCCCGCCCGCGGCCCGCCGTCGAGCCGAGCACGACGCCGCCGAGGATCAGGCCCATGCACGCCGCCCGCGGCCGGCTCATGTCCTCACCGAGCAGGGCGAAGGACAGCAGCGCCACGCACACGGGCTGGAGGTAGTAGACGACTCCGGCGCGGGCCGCGCCGATCAGGGCGATGGCCTTGTTCCAGGCGAAGAAGGCGACGGCCGACGAGACGACGCCGACGTAGAGCAGCGGCGTCACGGTGCCCGCCGTGGGCGCGAAGCCGCCCTGGACCGTGAGGCTGACGGCGTACGCGGGCAGCAGCATCAGCGCGCCGAGCACGAACGTCGCGAAGAGGAAGGGCAGTCCGCCGAGCTCCGGGGGCCTGCGCCGCAGCAGCGCGCTGTAGGAGCCGAAGGCGAACGCGCCGCCGATCACCCACAGGTCGCCGGCGGCGAGGTCGAGGGCGAGGGAGCCCTTGCTGACCAGGAGCAGCACTCCGGCGCAGGCGATCAGCATGCCGGTGGTGCGGCGGGCGCCGAGCCGGGCCCCGCCGAGGCGTTCGTAGCCGGCCATCAGGACCGGCGACGCGGCCATGATCATGCCCATGTTGCCCGCGGTGGTGGTCACGCCCGCCTGGTTCACCAGGGTGTTGTAGAGGGTGACGCCGAGGAAGGAGGCGGCGAGGAGGTAGCCGAGGTGGCGGCGCAGGACCGCCCGCGCGCGCCAGGTCGCGCGGACCGCGAAGGGCGCGACCGCCGCGATGGCGATCAGCCAGCGCCAGAAGGCGTGCTGGACGGGCGGCACGCTGTCGGCGAGGGCGCGGGACGTGACGAAGCTGCCCGACCAGACGACGGTCGCGAGCAGCGCGAGGCCGAGCCCGACGACCGGACCACCGACGGCGGCCGCCGCCCGGGTGTCCCGGGCGGCGGCCGCCGCGTCCTCCACACTCTTCCCGCTCTTCCCGCTCTCCGCTTCCTTCCCGCCCCCCGCGCCCTTCGCGCTCGACTCGGTGGTCCGGTCCAGGGCGGTCGCCACGGGTGTCCCTCGGCTCTCTCCCCGGGGTCCGGGGCGGTGGGTGCGTTCGCTTGCCGGACTACCGTCGCACCGGCTCACCGCTCAGGTCCATCGAAACTTTCCGACCGTTCTTTGTAGCCGAGCTGAACGATTCGGTGGCCGCGGGCGCGCCCGCCACCGTCCGCGTCCCCGCCCGCTCCGCCTTCTCCCGCGGCTTGAGCTGGCCGAACAGCGTCGCGCCGAAGGCGATCGCCATGCCCGCCACCTGCACCGCCGTCAGCGACTGGCCGAGCGCCGCCCAGCCGATGACCGCCGCCGTCAGCGGTGAGAGCGGTCCGAGCAGGCTGACCTGGGTGGCGCTGAGGCGGCCGAAGCCGCGGAACCAGAGCCAGTAGGCGACGGCCGTACCGGCGATGGACAGGTACACGTAGCCCGCGATGTTCCGGCCGTCGAGCGCCGGCGGGGCGCCCTCGACCAGGAAGGCGATCGGCGCGATGAGCAGACCGCCCATGGTCAGCTGCCAACCGGTCAGGGCCAGCGGGCCCACGCCTTCGGGGCGGCCCCAGCGCTTGGTGAGCACGGTGCCCGTGGACATCGACGCGGTGGACGCCACGGCCGCGAGCACGCCGATCGCGTCCAGGCTCCCGGTGGCCTTGAGGACGACGAGGCTGACGCCGAGCGCGGCCGCGATCCCGGTGAGCAGCGTGCGGGTGGTCGGGCGCTCGCTCAGGACGAGGGCCGAGAGCCCGGCGACGAACAGCGGCCCGACGGAGCCGACGACGGCGGCCATGCCGCCGGGCAGCCGGTAGGCGGACAGGAACAGGAGCGGGAAGAAGGCTCCGATGTTCAGCGCGCCGAGGACCGCGGCCTTGCCCCACCACACTCCCTTCGGCAGCCGTCTGGCCAGGAGCAGCAGCAGGAGACCCGCGGGCAGCGCCCGCATCATGGCCGTGAACAGGGGCCGGTCCGCCGGCAGGAACTCCGTGGTGACGGCGTAGGTGGAGCCCCAGGTGATGGGTGCGTAGGCGGTGAGCAGGATCGTGGCGGCGCGGTTCATGGCACACCTCTCTCGGCGGCCCGACAGGCCGGAGTGGAAGCTTGATGGTGATTAGCTTAGCCGCAAGCTACTTAACGTCAACCCACTTAGCGAAAATTCACTTAGGCCGAATCTGCTTACTTGCAAGCATCTGAAGCGGGGCCGATACTTCCCCCATGCACTCCCAGGACACTCCGCACGCCGACGCCGTCGACGCGATCATCGAGCAGTGGGCCTCCGTCAGGCCCGAACTGGAGACGACCCCCATGGAGATCTACGGCCGCGTGTACCGCGTGGCGCACGCGGTCGGGGACCGCGTCGAGAAGGCCTACCGCGAAGTCGGCACCACCCGGGGCGAGTTCGACGTCATCGCCACGCTGCGCCGGCACGGCGAGCCGTACACGCTCTCGCCCCGGCAGCTCTCCGCCACCCTGATGCTGACCACCGGCGGCATGACGGGGCGCCTCGACAAGCTGGAGCGGGCGGGCCTGCTGCGCCGCTCGCCCGATCCGAACGACCGGCGCGGGCTCCAGGTCACGCTGACCGACGCGGGGCGCGAACTCGTCGACCGGGCCGTCGTGGCCGGGCTCGAGGCGCAGCGCGCGGCGCTCGGCGCCTCCGGTCTCGACGAGAAGGAGACCGCTCAGCTCGCCGATCTGCTCAGGAAGCTGCTCGCGGGCGCCGCACCCGCCTGAACACGCGCGAGGGCGCCCCTCGGCGGCGTACACACAGAAAGAGGGATCTCTTCGTGTACGTCGCCGAGGGGCGCCCTCGGCGTCACTGAAAGGGGGCGGGTCAGCCCTGCTTCTGCTGCTTGCGGGACTTGTCACCCACCATGACCAGACCCGCGATCACCAGGAAGAGGACGATCGGCGCCACGACATACAGGCCGAGCGTCTCGGCGACGCTCAGCTTGGGAGCCGGGTCGTCGCCGTCGTCGCGGGTGAGCGCGAGCGCGGGGGACGACATGAGCAGCATCATCAGCGTCGTACCGGCGGCAACGGCACCGGCGCGCAGAGCGTTCTTCTTGTCCACGATGCCAAACTAGCGAACGGCTCCGCGGGCCGCGCGCCCGGGGTGCCATCAGGGGACGGTGCCGGGGCCGCGACAGGCCCCGCGGGACCGGCCGGTGCGGAACTCCCGGAAGACGTCGAGCAGTGCGTGCAGCCGCGGCGACGCCGTCAGGTCCTCCAGGGACACCGGGCGGCCGTCGGCACCGGCGATGGGCAGCCGCCAGTTCGGGTACGCGTCCAGGGTGCCCGGCACGTTCTGCGGGCGGCGGTCGCCGACCGTGTCCGGGAGCCAGACCCCGACGAGCCGGGCCGGGGTGGCGAGCAGCAGCCGGTGCACCGCGCGCACCTCGTCCTCCTCGTGCCCGGCGCCGCCGGGCAGCAGGCCGAGCCGGGAGGCGAGCGCCAGCCACTCGCGCACGTCGGCGGCGGCCTCGGCGCGCTCGGCGGCCGGCGGCCGGGTCAGCAGGCCGAGGTCGTGGCGGAGCGCGACGTGCTCGCCGGTGACGCGGGCGGCCGTGGACGGCAGGTCGTGGGTGGTGGCGGTGGCGAGGCAGTCGGCACGCCACCGTGCGGGCGGCAGCACCTGTCCCGACCCGCCGGGGCCGGGCCCTTCGGTCGCCCAGTCCCGCTCGAACCAGAGCACCGACGTGCCGAGCACCCCCCGCTCGCGCAGCGCGTCGCGCACGCCCGGCTCGACGGTGCCGAGGTCCTCGCCGATCACGAGCGCGTCCGCGCGGTGCGCCTCCAGGACGAGGGCGGCGAGCATCGCGTCGGCGTCGTACCGCACGTACGTGCCCTCCGTGGGCGGGCGGCCCGCGGGCACCCACCACAGGCGGAACAGGCCCATCACGTGGTCGACGCGCACCGCGCCCGCGTGCCGCAGCGTCGCGCGCAGGACCTCGCGGAACGGCGCGTACCCGGACTCGGCGAGCCGGTCGGGCCGCCACGGGGGCAGGTTCCAGTCCTGGCCGTGCGCGTTGAAGGCGTCGGGGGGCGCGCCCGCCGACATGCCCGTCGCGAAGTGGTGCCGCTGCGCCCAGGCGTCGGCGCCGTCCGGATGCACGCCCACCGCCAGGTCGTGGACGAGCCCGATGCCCATGCCCGCGTCCCGCGCGGCCCGCTGCGCCGCGGCCAGTTGCTCGTCGGCGTACCAGGCGAGCCGTTCGTAGAAGTCGACGCGGTCCATCAACTCGCAGCGGGCGCGGGCCGTTTCGCGGCTGTCCGGGTCGCGCAGCGGCGCGGGCCAGGCGCGCCAGTCGGGTCCGTGCCGCTCGGCGAGCGCGTACCAGGTGGCGTGCGCCTCCAGGGCCTCGCCGCGCTCGGCGAGGAAGTCGCTGTACGCGGCGCAGCGGCCGGGGCCGAGCGGCACCCGCGCGGCCAGTTCGAGGGCCTCGGCCTTCGCCGCCCACACGGCGTCGCGGTCGATCAGCTGCCCGTCCCGCAGCACCGACCTCCGCAGCCCGTCGGCCCGTTCGAGCAGGGCGCCCGCCCGCTGCCGCGCCGCGCCGCGAAGGCGTGCGAACTCCGGTACGTCCTCCACCCGTACGTGCACGGGGTCGGGGAAGCGGCGCGACGACGGCCGGTACGGCGAGGGGTCGCTGCTGCCGCCGGGCGGCGCGGGCACCGCCGCGTGCAACGGGTTCACCTGGACGAACCCCGCGCCCGCCGAGCGCCCCGCCCACGCCGCGAGCTCCGCCAGGTCCCCCAGGTCGCCCATGCCCCAGGAGCGGCGGCTCAGCAGCGAGTACAGCTGGACGAGGAACCCGTACGCCCGCGCGCGCGGCCCGGGCGCGCGGCTCGGGGCGACCAGGAGGTGGGCCTCGGCGACGGCCCCGTCCGGGGTGGTGGCGCGCAGCCGGTGGGCGCCCAGCGGCAGTTGCGGGGGCGGCGCCGGGGCGTCCCAGGTGAGCGTCCCGCCCTGCTCGGTGCGGAGGTGGAGGCGGGTGCGGTCGGGCAGCGCGCGGAGCGGGTCGGGGGCGGCCTCGCGCTCCGGTAACTCCCCCTGTCCGCCCTCCGGTTCGCGCCAGCGCACCACGGTCGGGGGCAACAGTTGCTCCCGCAGGGCCCGTTCGCGCTCCGCGAGGGCGGCTCCCACCGCGTCCGGCGTACTCGCGTCGACGTCGAGGGCGGCGAGCGCGGCGACGACCGCCGCGTCGGAGGCCTGGACCGTGCGGCCCGGGGACGGGGAGTAGGAGGTGGCCACGCCGTGCAGGGCGGCGAGCCGGGCCAGGGTCACCCCGCGCCCTAGATCCCGGCCGGGTCCAGGCCCGCGGCCGTGCCCGTGGAGGTCGGCTCGCTGGTCAGGGGCGCGGCGTCGGTGAGCGGCGGCTCACTGGTCAGCGGCGCGGCGTCGGCGAGCGGGGGCTCGCTGGTCAGGGGCGGCTCCAGGCAGCCGCAGGAGCAGGAGCCGTCGAGGCCGGAGTCCGGGTGCGAGACCTCCAGGGGGAAGCCGGACGGGAGAAGATTCGCCGAAGGGGGCACGGGACGCTCCTTGTTTCGCGGGTGGGCGCGGATGCGCGAGGGATTTCGCGGGCTTCGGTTCCCGGGGGCATACCCACTGCGGCGGACCGCAGACGCAAACGACCCGCGAAGGTGACGCTGGTCACAGCGACCCCGCCGACTGGGCGGGCTGAAGGATCCAGCCCCTCCGGCGTTCGAGGAGCGGGGGTCTGGGGGCGGAGCCCCCAGGATCGGGAAGGGGCGGGTCAGGAGCGCCCCGCGAGGGCCGGGCCCGGCGTTGACACCCACCCCGCCCCAATGGTGGGCTCAGTGCGCTACGTGACCGCGCGTGTGTCGACAGTGACGAGGAGGGGGCCGTGCAACTGCGGGGCAGAAAGGGCGCGGCCGCCATCGCCGCAGCCGTCATCGCGGGCACCCTGGGCACCATCACCGCCCTGACGGAACCCGCGCTCGCCACCCCGACACCCCCGGGAGACCCCCGTACGGAGAGCGAGCGGACCACCGCCGAGCCCCTCCAGGTGTGGCCCCGCCCCCACCACATGGAGCGCACGGCCACCGCCCCGATCACCGTCGGCGACACGGTCGTACTGATCGCCGGGACCATCGGGAACACAGGGACCATCGGGAACACAGAGAACACAGAGAACGGCGCGAACGCGGACCCGCACGCCCTCGACGCCCTGCGCGCGCTCCTGCGGGCCGCGGGCGCGCGGGAGATCACCGAGGTGCCCGACGGCACCCCGCCCCCGCCCGGCACGCACCTGGTGGTCCGCGCCGGAGGCACCGGCGCGGCCGACGCGCTGCGCCTCCTCGGCGCCCGGCCGCGCGCCGACCTGCCGCCGGGCGGCTACCGCCTCGCGGTGGGCGAGGTCGCGGGCCGCGACACGGTGGCGCTCGACGGCGTCGGCCCGGACGGCCTCTTCCACGCGGCGCAGACACTGCGGCAGCTGACGGACCCCCGGACCCGGCTGATCCCCGGCGTGCGCGTCCGGGACTGGCCCGCGGCCCCGGTGCGCGGCCTCACGGAGGGCTTCTACGGCACGCCGTGGACGCACCGACAGCGCCTGGCCCAGCTGGACTTCATGGGCCGCACGAAGCAGAACCGGTACCTGTACGCGCCGGGCGGCGACCTGTACCGCCAGGCCCGCTGGCGCGAGCCGTACCCGGCGGCGCAGCGCGCCGAGTTCCGCGCGCTCGCCGAGCGGGCCGCACGCAACCACGTGACGCTCGCCTGGGCGGTCGCCCCGGGCCAGGGCATGTGCCTGTCGTCCGGGCAGGACGTGCGGGACCTCGCCCGCAAGGTGGACGCCATGTGGGCGCTCGGCTTCCGCGCCTTCCAGCTCCAGTTCCAGGACGTGAGCTACAGCGAGTGGCACTGCGAGCAGGACGCGGAGGCCTTCGGCTCGGGCCCCCGGGCGGCGGCACGGGCCCAGGCCCGGGTCGCCAACGCCCTGGCGCGGCACCTCGCCGACCGGCATCCCGGGGCGCGGCCGCTGTCCCTGATGCCGACCGAGTACTTCCAGGACGGCTCGACCGCGTACCGCGACGCGCTCGCGCGGCGTCTCGACGGCGGGGTGGAGGTGGCGTGGACGGGCGTGGGTGTCGTGCCGCGCACCATCACGGGCCGTGAACTGGCGGGCGCGCGCGAGGCGTTCGGCGCGCACCCGCTCGTCACGATGGACAACTACCCGGTGAACGACTTCGCGCGGGACCGCATCTTCCTCGGCCCCTACACGGGCCGCGAGCCCGCCGTCGCACAGGGCTCCGCGGGCCTGCTCGGCAACGCCATGGAACAGCCCGTCGCGTCCCGCATCCCGCTGTTCACGGCCGCCGACTACGCCTGGAACCCGCGCGGCTACCGGCCCCACGCGTCCTGGCTCGCCGCGATCGACGACCTGGCGGGCGGCGACCCGCGGGCACGCCGCGCGCTGCGGGCCCTCGCGGGCAACGACGCCTCGTCGGTCCTCGGCGCCGAGGAGTCGGCCTATCTGCGGCCCCTGCTGCGCGCCTTCTGGGCGGCCCGCGCGGAGCCCGACCCGGCCCGCGCCGACGCCGCGGCCGGCGAGCTGCGGTCCGCCTTCGACGTGATGCGGGCGGCGCCCGAACACCTCGCCGGGACGGACGTGGGCCGCGAAGTGGCGCCCTGGGCAGCCCAGTTGGCGCGCTACGGCGATGCGGGCGGGACGGTCGTCGACATGCTGGGCGCGGCCGCCCGCGGCGACGGCGCCGCCGCCTGGCGCGCGGCCCGCGCGCTGCGCGGCCTCCGCGGCGCGCTGCGGACCGGCGGCGTGACGGTCGGCGAGGGCGTCCTGGACCCGTTCCTCGACCGCGCCGAGCGGGCGTACGGACGGTGGGCGGGGCTCGACGGCGAGCACGCGGCCGACGGTCCTGACGCCCGCTGGGGGCGGGCCAGGCCGCTGGCCGCCGTGACGGTCCTGACGGACCCCGGCGCCCGGGGCGCGGTGGAGGCACACGTGCCGGGCGCGGGCTGGCGCCGCCTCACCGGGCTCTCCGCGTCCGGGTTCACCGAGGTCCGCCCGGAGCGGGAGCCGCGCGCGGACGCCGTACGGGTCACCGCGTCCGGCGGAACGGTCCGGCACCTGGCGCCCTGGTTCGCCGACGGGCCCGCGACCCGGCTGACGCTGGCCCGCGCCGAGGCCGACGCGGAGATCGGCGGCGCCCCCGCGCGGGTGACGGCGAGGCTGCTCCCGCGCCGCCCCGGCACCGTGTACGGGCGCCTTGAGGCACGGGCGCCCGGGGCCCTCCGGGTGCGCGTCCCGGAGACGACGGCGCTGCCGCGCGGCACGGTGGTCGCGGTGCCGCTCGACGTGACCGTCCCCGCGGGCACGCGCGCGGGGACGTACGAGATCCCGGTGTCCTTCGCGGGTGAGACGCGGACGGTGGCCGTGCGGGCCTACCCCCGCACCGGCGGCCCGGACCTGGCGCGCGGCGCGCGGGCTTCGTCGTCGGGCGACGAGACGGCGGCCTTCCCGGCCGCGGCCGCCGTCGACGGCGACGCCGCCACCCGCTGGTCCTCACCGGCGGAGGACGGCGCCTGGTGGCAGCTGGAGCTGGCCGAGCCCGCGCGGCTCGGCCAGGTGGTGCTGCGCTGGCAGGACGCGTACGCGTCCGCGTACCGCATCCAGACGTCGGCGGACGGCAGGACCTGGCGCACGGCCGCCACCGTGCGGGACGGGCGCGGCGGGCGCGAGTCGGTGCGCATGGACGCGCCGGGCACGCGCTTCGTCCGGGTGCAGGGCGACCGGCGGGCGACGCGCTTCGGCTACTCGCTGTGGTCGGTGGAGGCCTACGCCGTGGCCGGAGCGGCGGCGGGGCAGGGGGCGGCGGCCCCGGGCCCCCGCCCGTGACGCCTCGCTCCTTGCTTCTTCGCGCCTTGCTTCGTCACTTCTTCGCGCCTTGTTCCTTGTCGTATCCGCGACGCCGCACATCCTGGCCGTGCGGCGTCGCGGACACGACGGTCGGGGCCACGACGACCACGACAAAGGCCCGAACCGATCGATCTCCTAGGCGGAGATGCCGTCGATCCGGGCCATCGCGTCGTCCGCGCCGAACGGCTGCAGGTACGGCAGCCAGCGCGGGTCCCTATGCCCGGTGCCGATGATGCGCCAGGCGAGCCCCGTCGGTGGAGCGGGCTTGTGGCGCAGGCGCCAGCCGAGCTCGAGCAGGTGCCGGTCGGCCTTCACGTGGTTGCAGCGGCGGCAGGACGCCACCACGTTGTCCCAGACGTGCTGGCCGCCGCGGCTGCGCGGAATGACGTGGTCGACGCTGGTTGCGACGCCACCGCAGTACATGCACCGGCCGCCGTCACGGGCGAACAGAGCACGTCGCGTCAGAGGAACGGGCCCCCGGTAGGGGACCCGCACGAACCGCTTGAGCCGGACCACGCTGGGTGCGGGGATGGTGCGGGTCGCGCTGTGCATGAAGGCGCCGGACTCCTCGAGGCAGAGTGCCTTGTTCTCCAGGACGAGGACGAGCGCGCGGCGGAGCGGTACGACGCCAAGGGGCTCGTACGACGCGTTGAGGACCAGGACATGCGGCACGGAGGCCTCCTTGTACGCCGGCGGCGCGTGGCTCGCGCCGGGACGATCTGTGGACCAGTTTCCCCTCATGCCTGGTCGTAGCGCCACCATGTCCCGGTAACGGCCTTGAAGTGTTTTCAACCACACCCCGCCGGAAGCACTGATGACACGTTTCCCCAGGCGTGACCAGCCGCTGGTCACCGGGTGATCACCCGATGGCCTTCGAACATGACAACGATCCCCACACAATGCCCCGTTAGTGTGGTGGGTCTGCCCGGTGCATCTCCTGGGCAGACCGCTATGCCTGGAGGTACCCGCCGTGTTCCTGTCCGTGCTCTCGGCCGCCGGGACGGACCCGGACCCGACGAAGACGCCGAAGCCCGTCGCGCCCACGCTCGACGACGCGCACGAGAGCGCTCAGAACGCCGCGAGCTGGGTCGAGGAGAACTGGTCCACCTGGCTCGCCATCGGCCTGCGCATCCTGCTGATCGTCGTGATCGCGATGGTCCTGAGAGTGCTCGTGCGGCGCGCCATCACCAAGCTGATAGACCGGATGAACCGCACGGCGCAGGCCGTGGACGGCACCGCGCTCGGCGGCCTCCTGGTGAACGTGGAGCGGCGGCGGCAGCGCTCGCAGGCCATCGGCTCCGTGCTGCGCTCCGTGGCGTCGTTCCTGATCCTGGGCACGGCCGCGCTGATGATCCTCGGCACCTTCGAGATCAATCTGGCGCCGCTGCTCGCCTCCGCCGGTGTCGCGGGCGTCGCGATCGGCTTCGGCGCGCGCAACCTGGTCACCGACTTCCTCTCCGGCGTCTTCATGATCCTGGAGGACCAGTACGGCGTGGGTGACTCCATCGACGCCGGGGTGGCCTCCGGCGAGGTCATCGAGGTGGGCCTGCGCGTCACCAAGCTGCGCGGCGACGACGGCGAGATCTGGTACGTGCGCAACGGCGAGGTCAAGCGCATCGGCAACCTCTCCCAGGGCTGGTCGACCGCGGGCGTCGACGTGACCGTGCGCCCGGACGAGGACCTGGACAAGGTCAAGCGGGTGCTCGGCGAGGTCGGCGAGCGGATCGGCAAGGACGAGCCCTGGAACGAGCAGCTGTGGGGCCCGGTCGAGGTGCTCGGCCTGGACAGCGTGCTGCTCGACCAGATGGTGGTGCGGGTCTCGGCGAAGACGATGCCGGGCAAGTCGCTCGGTGTGGAGCGCGAGCTGCGCTGGCGCATCAAGCGGGCCTTCGACGCGGCGGGCATCCGCATCGTGGGCGGTCTGCCGCTGCCGCTGGAGGAGGGCCCCGCGGCGGACCCGACGGCGGGCATGGCGGCACCGTCCGCGTACGCGTCGACGACGTCCCCGCAGTCCCTGACGGCGTCGCCGATACCGCCGCCGAACCTGTCGAAGTAGCCGTCGGGGCAGCTGCCGAAGCAGCCGTCGGGGCGGCCCTCGGGGGCAGCCCTCAGGCTGTTTTCGGACACCTTCCGCAGCGTCGTTTCTCCGCCCGTGGGGGCGCCCGGCACCGTCCGGGCGCCCCCATCGGCGTCTCAGGGCCGCGCGGGCGCCCCCGTGGATCACCCACAGATAACGACTTGGTTGCCCCCGCGGCGCCCACTCTTGACGGGCTCTTCACGGCGGCTTACGTTCCTCGCAACCAATAGGAAGCCTTCCTAACAGTGAAGTGGGGAGGCGGGCCGCCGAAGGGCAGGTGTCGTCAGCAATGGCCGGAACCACCCCGTCCAACGGGTCGCCCGGCGTTCCGGGCACGCCCCGCGTGCTCCGCGCCATGAACGACCGCGCCGCGCTCGATCTGCTCGCCGCCCACGGGCCGCTCACCCGCACCCGCATCGGCGAGCTCACCGGCCTGTCCAAGCCCACCACCTCACAGCTGCTCAGCCGCCTGGAGAGCGCGGGCCTGGTCCGCACCACGGGCCGGCAGAGCGGACGGCCCGGACCGAACGCCGTCCTGTACGAGATCGACCCCGGCGTCGGCGGCGTCGCCGCCCTGTCCGCCGACCCCACCGGACTGACCGCCCTGGTCGCCGACGTCACCGGGCGCGAGGTGGGCCGCTTCCGCATCGAGGCCGACGCCGTCTCCGAGGACGTGCGCCACCGCACCGCCCAGCTCGTCGTCGAGGCCGTGGACGGCGCGCTCACCCAGGCCGGGCTCGACCACGACGACCTGCGCGCCACCGTCATCGGCACGCCCGGCGCCATCGACCCGCACGACGGCCGGCTCCGCTACGCCCCGCACCTGCCCGGCTGGCACTCGCGCACCCTGCGCGCCGAGCTCGCCGAGGTCCTCGGCACCCCGGTCACCATCGAGAACGACGTGAACCTCGCCGCCATCGCCGAGCAGTACGAGGGCGCCGCGCAGGACCACGACGACTTCGTGCTCGCCTGGCTCGACGAGGGCGTGGGCGCCGCGATCGTGCTCGGCGGCACCCTGCTGCGCGGCGCGACCGGCGGCGCGGGCGAGATCGGCTACATGCCGGTGCCCGGCGCCCCGCTGCTGCGCGGCCCCGAGCCGACGCCCGAGTCCTACCGGGGCGGGTTCGAGAGCCTCGTCTCCGCCTACGCGATCCGCAAGCGCGCGGGCGGCGCGTCGCTCACCGACGCGCTCGCCGACACCGACGCGCGCGACGAGCTCGCCCGGCACATCGCCACCGGCCTCGCCGCGGTGGTGGCGGTGGTCGACCCCGAACTCGTCGTGCTGTCCGGCCAGGTCCCGCAGGCCGGCGGCGAGGAGCTGCTGCTGCGCGTCAAGGAGGAGCTGACCGGCCTCGCCCTGCCGCGCCCGCTCCTGCGCGTCAGCGAGCTCGACGGCGACCCGATCCTCACCGGCGCCCTGCGCACCGCCCTCACCCAGGCCCGCGACACGCTCTTCGACACGGCCTGAGGCCCCCGCCTCGGGGCCCGCCCCGGGCCCGGCCACCGCTTCCCTCCCCACCTCCCCTCCCGCAAAGGAAGTCCGCCATGCCGCGATGGCGAATACGCACGCGCGTGCCGGTCGCGCTCGCCGCCGCCGGACTGCTCCTGTCCGGCTGCGCCAACCCGAGCACGGGCAGCGCCGACGACGACCCGACCAAGCCCGTGACGCTGAAGTTCTGGCACGGCTGGTCGGCGCCCGGCGAGGTCAAGGCCATCAACGAGAGCATCGAGCGGTTCGAGAAGCTGCACCCGAACATCGATGTGAAGGCGACCGGCAACGTCCCCGACTCCACCATCAACCAGGCCCTCAGGGCGGGCGGCGGCGAGGCCCCCGACGTGGTGGTCTCCTTCACCACCAACAACGTCGGCCAGTACTGCGACTCCGGGATGTGGGTCGACCTCGACCCGTTCATGAAGAAGACCGGACTCAACAAGAAGAAGACGTTCCCCAAGACCCTGCTCGACTACACGAGCTACCAGGGCACCCAGTGCGCGCTTCCGCTCCTCGCGGACGCGTACGGCATGTACTACAACAAGGACGCCTTCGCCGACGCGGGCATCCCGCGCCCGCCGCGCACCGTGTCGGAGCTGAAGGCCGCGGCGAAGAAGCTGACCGTGCGCAGCGGCAAGGACTCGTACGAGCGGGTCGGCTACATGCCCAACTTCCGCCTCTACCAGGGCAGCGCCGACCGCCTCTTCGCGCAGTGGGGCCCGCGGTACTTCGACGCCGACGGCAAGTCCCGGCTCGCGCGGGAACCCGCCTCGTACGACTACTTCAAGACGACGAACGAACTGCTCGACGCGCAGGGCGGCTTCAAGGACCTGGAGAAGTTCCGCTCGACCTTCGGCGACGAGATGTCCAGCCAGAACGCCTTCCTCACCCAGAAGGTCGCCATGCTCCTCGACGGCGAGTGGCGCGGCCTGATGCTCAAGGACGCCAAGGCCAAGTTCGACTGGGACGTGGCGCCGCTGCCGGTGCCCGACGACCAGGCGGAGGCGTACGGCCGCGGCTTCATCACCGGCACCGTCGCGGGCATCGCCCACAGCAGCAAGCACCAGAACGCGGCGTGGGAGCTGGTGCGGTTCCTGACCGCCGACACCGACCAGGTCGTGAACTTCGCCAACGCCATCCACAACGTGCCGTCGACCTTCGCGGCCCTCAAGTCACCGAAGCTGGACGCCGATCCGAAATTCCGCACCTTCTTCAAGATCCTGCAGAGCGAGCACAGCCAGGCCATGCCCCCGTCCGTCAACGGCGGCGCCTACATCGTCTCGTTCGGGGACTTCGCGTACTCCGTCGAGGCCGGCCACGAGAAGAACCTGCGCGAGGGCCTGAAGAAGCTCGACGACCAGATCGACGCCGACAACCTCCAGTCAGAGAACTGAGGAGGGCCCCGCCATGGCAACACTCTCACCCCCGACGCGCCGCAGACTGCGCACGCTCGGCTTCCTCTCCCCCTGGCTGATCGGCTTCAGCGTCTTCTTCGCGTACCCGCTGATCGCCACCGTCTACTTCTCGTTCATGCACTACAACCAGATCAAGGAGCCCACGTTCGTGGGCCTCAAGAACTGGCGGTACGTGTTCGAGCAGATGCCGCTCTTCGGCCCGGCCCTGTGGAACACGCTGTGGCTGGTCGTGGTGATGGTGGCCCTGCGCGTGCTCTTCGGGCTCTCGCTCGGGCTGCTCGTGACGAAGCTGAAGAGCGGCGTCGGCTTCTTCCGCACCGCCTTCTACATCCCCTACCTCGCCCCGCCGGTGGCGGCCACCGTCGCCTTCGTCTTCCTCCTGAACCCGGGCTCGGGGCCGGTCAACGAGATCCTGGCCAAGGTCGGCATCGACGCGCCCACCTGGTTCAACGACCCGAACTGGGCCAAACCATCACTCGTGATGCTGTCCCTGTGGGGCATCGGCGACCTGATGGTGATCTTCATGGCGGCGCTGCTCGACGTGCCCAAGGAGCAGTACGAGGCGGCGGAGCTCGACGGCGCGGGCGCCTGGGCGAAGTTCCGGTACGTCACCTGGCCGTCGATCACGCCGATCGTGATGTTCGCCGTGGTCACCGGGATCGTGCAGACCATGCAGTACTACACCCAGGCCCTGGTCGCCGGAAAGGTCGCCTCCGGCGTCAACATCGGGCCCGGCTCGGTGGTCCAGCCCGGCTATCCCGACCACTCGACCCTCACGGTCCCCCAGCTCGTCTACCAGATGGGCTTCCAGAACTTCAACACCGGTGCGGCGTGCGTGCTCTCGCTCGTGCTCTTCGCCATCGCCATGGCCGCGACCCTGCTGCTCATGCGCAAGCGCTCGGGCCTGCTCTCGGCGGAGGACTGATCCCCATGACTTCCACGACACTCAGCGCGCCCGCGTCCTCGAAGGCCTCCGCGCCCGCGGGGCGGCGCGACCCGGCGACCGCCCGCGCCCGCCGCAAGCGGACGCTCCACTGGATAGCCGTGCACAGCGTGGCGATCGCCGTCGCGCTGCTCTTCGTCCTCCCGTTCGTCTTCGTCTTCCTGACGTCCGTGATGAGCGACTCGCAGGCGATGAGCGGCGACCTGTGGCCGTCCTCCTGGCACTGGGAGAACTACAAGGCCGTCTTCGAGACCGACGGCTTCCTCACCTGGTGGCGCAACTCCCTGATGTACGCGGGGCTCGGCACCCTCTTCACCGTGTGCTCGGCGATCCCCGTCGCCTACGCGCTCGCCAAGTTCCGCTTCCGCGGCCGCCGCACCGCGATGCTGCTCGTCATCTCCACGATGATGCTGCCGCCGCAGGTCATCGTGATCCCGATGTACCTGGTGTGGGCGCAGCAGTTCCACCTGTCCGGCACGCTGTGGCCGCTGATCATCCCGATGGCGTTCGGCGACGCGTACTCGATCTTCCTGCTCCGGCAGTTCCTCCTCACCATCCCCAAGGAGTACATCGAGTCGGCGCGCGTCGACGGCTGCGGCGAGTTCAGGACGCTCCTCACGATCATCGTGCCGATGGCCAAGCCCGGCATCGCGGCGATCGCCCTCTTCCAGTTCTTCTACTGCTGGAACGACTACTTCGGTCCGCAGATCTACGCGGCGCAGGACCCGGGCTCGTGGACCCTGTCCTACGGCCTCGAGTCCTTCAAGAGCGCCCACATGGTGAACTGGAACATGACCATGGCGGCGACCCTCCTGGTCATGGCTCCGGTCATCGTCATCTTCTTCTTCGCACAAAAGGCCTTCGTGGAAGGCGTCACCCTCACCGGAGTAAAGGGCTGATTCAGCAATGAAGCTCGCAGTGGTCGGCGGAGGCTCGACCTACACACCCGAACTCATCGACGGCTTCGCACGGTTGAGGGACACCCTGCCGATCGAGGAGCTCGTCCTCGTCGACCCCGCGGCGGAGCGCCTCGAACTCGTCGGCGGCCTCGCCCGGCGCATCTTCGCCAAGCAGGGCCACCCGGGACGCATCGTCACCACGTCCGACGTGGACGCGGGCGTCGCCGACGCCGACGCGGTCCTGCTCCAGCTGCGCGTCGGCGGCCAGGCCGCCCGCCAGCAGGACGAGACGTGGCCCCTGGAGTGCGGCTGCGTCGGCCAGGAGACGACGGGAGCGGGCGGCCTCGCCAAGGCGCTGCGCACGGTCCCCGTCGTCCTCGACATCGCCGAACGCGTCCGCCGCACCAACCCCGACGCCTGGATCATCGACTTCACCAACCCCGTCGGCATCGTCACCCGCGCGCTGCTCCAGGCCGGGCACAAGGCCGTCGGCCTGTGCAACGTGGCGATCGGCTTCCAGCGGAAGTTCGCCGCGCACCTGGGCGTGGACCCGGCGCGAGTGCACCTGGACCACGTGGGCCTGAACCACCTGACCTGGGAGCTGGGCGCCCGGCTCGGCGGCCCCGAGGGCGAGAACGTCCTGCCCGGGCTCCTCGCCGAGCACGGCGAGGCCATCGCCGCCGACCTGCACATGCCGCAGACCCTGGTGGACCGCCTGGGCGTCGTCCCCTCCTACTACCTGCGCTACTACTACCAGCACGACGAGGTCGTACGGGAGCTGGCCACGAAGCCCTCGCGGGCGGCCGAGGTCGCCGAGATGGAACGGCAGTTGCTGACGATGTACGGCGACCCGACGCTCGACGAGAAGCCGGAGCTCCTCGCCAAGCGCGGCGGCGCCTTCTACTCGGAGGCGGCCGTGGACCTCGCGGCGTCCCTCCTCGGTGGCGGCGGCAGCCCGTACCAGGTGGTCAACACCTACAACAACGGCACGCTCCCCTTCCTCCCCGACGACGCGGTCATCGAGGTCCAGGCGTCCGTCGGCAAGGAGGGCGCCACTCCGCTCGCCGTGCCCGCCCTCGACCCGCTCTTCTCCGGCCTGATCGCCAACGTCACCGCGTACGAGGACCTGGCGCTGCACGCGGCCCTGCACGGCGGCCGCGACCGCGTCTTCAAGGCCCTCCTCGCACACCCGCTGATCGGCCAGTACGCATACGCGGAGCAGCTCACCGACAAGCTGATCGCGCACAACCGGGAGCACCTCGCGTGGGCCTGAGTTCCGTGCTCGCCATCGACGCGGGCAACAGCAAGACCGACGTCGCGGTGGTCGCGGCCGACGGCAGCGTCGTCGGCACGGCCCGCGGCGGCGGATTCCGGCCCCCGCAGGTCGGCGTCGAACCGGCCGTGGACGTCCTCGCGGACGCGGTGGGCCGGGCCCTCGACGAAGCGGGCCTGACGTCCGTCGGGTACGTGTCGGCCTGCCTCGCCAACGCCGATCTGCCCGTGGAGGAGCGGGAGTTGGCCGACGCGCTGCGCCGCCGCGCCTGGGGCGCGAGCGTCGACGTGCGCAACGACACCTTCGCGGTGCTGCGGGCGGGCCTCGTCGAGGACGCGGAGCCGCGCGGCGTCGCCGTGGTGTGCGGCGCGGGCGTCAACTGCGTGGGCATGCTGCCCGACGGGCGCACCGCCCGCTTCCCCGCCATCGGCAAGATCTCCGGCGACTGGGGCGGGGGCGGCGGGCTCGCCCAGGAGGCGCTGTGGCACGCGGCCCGCGCCGAGGACGGGCGCGGCGGGCCCACCGCGCTGATGCGCGACCTGCCCGCGCACTTCGGGCTCGACTCCATGTACGCGCTCATCGAGGCGCTGCACCTGGGGCACATCGAGGCGGCGCGCCAGCACGAGCTGACGCCCGTCCTCTTCGCCACGGCCGCCGCGGGCGACGCGGTCGCGGGGGCGCTTGTGGACCGGATGGCGGAGGAGGTCGTCGCCATGGCGACGGTGGCCCTCGACCGCCTCGGCCTCCTGGAGGAGGAGGCTCCGGTGCTCCTGGGCGGCAGCGTCCTGGCCGCGCGCCACCGCCGCCTCGACGACGGCGTCCGCGGCCGCCTCGCCGAGCGGGCGCCCAAGGCCGTCCCCCGCGTGGTCTCCGAACGCCCCGTCCTGGGCGCCGCGCTCCTCGCCCTCGACGCCACCACCGCCCCACCGGAGTCGTACGCCCGCCTCCGCCACCACTACACCACCTGACGGCAGCGCCCTCTCCCGATCCCCGCCCCTCCAAACACCGCGCTGACGCGCTTGTCCTCAATCGCCGGACGGGCTGAACGGCTCCGGCCGGGCGCCGTCGCCAACCGCCCGCCCGCCGTTTTCCCGCCTGCCCGCCCCCTTTTGGGGGCGGGCAGGCGGGTTTCGCCGCGAAGCGGCGAAGCAGCCGGACGACGACGTGCAAGCCGCTAGGCCGGGGCCGGGCCGGGTCACCGGGGTGGTACGGGTGGGCGGG
>NZ_JOJM01000068.1 GCF_000720325.1 Streptomyces sp. NRRL B-1347 | reverse complement strand
CCCCCCAGCGAAGCCCCCACGGAGCCCACCCCCCTGGAGGGCACCCAAGAGTCACAGCCCGTGACGCCCCCCGAGGCGGAGGCCCCCGCCGAAGAGACTGCCGCTGCCGCTGTGGGCAATCGTCCCGCAGGGCGAGTGGGGCATCCCCTGCTCGAGCGAAGCCGAGAGCTTGGGGAGGGGTGGGCACAGCCCCAGGTGCCGAGCAACCGTGAAGCAGACTCCACCCCAGCGGAGCCCGCGCCCATAGAGACTCCCGAGGAGGAGGAGCCCCAGGCCACCGAGGCCCCGGTCGCAGAGGAGCCTCAGGCCACAGAGGCCCCGGTGGCGGAGGAGCCCCGGGCCGTGGCGGAGCCCGAGGTGGAAGCCCCGGCCAAGCCCGCCGTCAGCCTCGCCAGGGTGAAGGGGCGGGCCCCTGGGCTCGTTCCGGCGTACAAGGCGGCGGGCGCGGCCCTGCGCAAGCGGGGCCTGACGGGCACCCGCGCCCGCGTCTACCTCGTACTGGACCGCTCCGGCTCCATGCGCCCGTACTACAAGGACGGCTCCGCCCAGGCCCTCGCCGACCAGACCCTCGCCCTGGCCGCCCACCTGGACCCCACCGCCACCGTCCACGTCGTCTTCTTCTCGACGGACATCGACGGCACCGGCACCCTCACCCCCGCCGACCACGAGAACCGCGTCGACGAGCTGCACGCGGCCTGCGGCCGCATGGGCCGCACCAGCTACCACCGTGCCGTCGAGGAGGTCGTGGCCCACTACGAGAAGACCGACGGCGAGGGCCCCGCCCTGGTGGTCTTCCAGACGGACGGCGCCCCGGACACCAAGGGCCCCGCCACCCAGGCCCTGGCGGACGCCGCCCGGCACCCGCTGTTCTTCTCCTTCGTCGCCTTCGGCGACGAGGACAGCAAGGCCTTCGACTATCTGCGCCGCCTCAAGGCGGACAACGCCGCCCACTTCCTCGCGGGCCCCGCCCCCAAGGAGCTCACCGACAAGCAGCTCTACGACGGCCTCCTGGCCACCTGGCACCCGCGGCCGTGAGGTGAGTCGATCTTCTCTGGGCCGTTAGGATTTCGACCATGGCGGCCACTGGATCCGAGAAGCAGGGAGCGGACGAGAACGCGAAGGCGTTCTACGTCTCGACCCCCATCTACTACGTAAACGACGCTCCTCACCTGGGCCACGCCTATACGACCGTCGCAGGCGACGTGCTCACGCGCTGGCACCGGCAGCGCGGCGAGAAGGTGTGGTACCTCACCGGCACGGACGAGCACGGTCAGAAGATCATGCGCACGGCCGAGGCGAACGGCGTGACGCCGCAGGAGTGGTGCGACAAGCTCGTCGAGGAGGCCTGGCGCCCCCTCTGGGAGCACCTGGAGATCGCGAACGACGATTTCATCCGTACGACGGAGAAGCGGCACACCGACCGGGTGCAGGAGTTCGTCCAGGACCTCTACGACAAGGGCGAGATCTACAAGGGCGGCTACGAGGGCCCGTACTGCGTCGGCTGTGAGGAGTACAAGCTCCCGGGCGAGCTCCTCGACGGCGAGGGCGCGTACGAGGGCCAGAAGCTCTGCCCGATCCACAAGAAGCCGGTGGAGCTCCTCAGCGAGGAGAACTACTTCTTCAAGCTGAGCGAGTACGGCGACAGGCTCCTGGAGCACTACGCCGCGAACCCCGGCTTCATCCAGCCGGAGTCCGCGCGCAACGAGGTCGTGAACTTCGTCAAGCAGGGCCTCCAGGACCTGTCGATCTCGCGGTCCACCTTCGACTGGGGCGTCCCGGTGCCCTGGGACGACAAGCACGTCATCTACGTGTGGGTCGACGCGCTGCTCAACTACGCCACGGCCGTGGGGTACAACGAGAACCCGGCGAAGTTCGGCGAGACCTTCCCGGCGAACGTGCACCTCGTCGGCAAGGACATCCTCCGCTTCCACGCGGTCATCTGGCCCGCCATGCTGATGGCCCAGGGCCTCCCGCTGCCCGGCAAGATCGCCGCGAACGGCTGGCTGATGGTCGGCGGCGAGAAGATGTCGAAGTCGAACCTGACCGGCATCAAGCCGCAGGACCTGACCTCGCACTTCGGCGTCGACGCCTACCGCTGGTACTTCCTGCGCGCCATCGCCTTCGGCCAGGACGGGTCCTTCTCCTGGGAGGACTTCACCGCCCGCTACACCAGCGAGCTGGCCAACGACTACGGCAACCTCGCCTCGCGCGTGGCCGCCATGGTCGGCAAGTACTTCGGCGGCGCGCTGCCCGCGGCCACGGCGGACGGCCCGGCGGAGACCGCGGTGCACGAGGGCCTCGCGCAGGCCGTCGCCGCGGCGGACCGGAAGATCGGCGAAGACCTGGACTTCCAGGGCGGCATCCTCGCCGTCTTCGACTTCGTGAAGCAGGTCAACGGCTACATCACGGAGCAGGAGCCGTGGAAGGTGGCCAAGGACGAGTCGGACGAGGGCAAGGCCCGCCTCGCCACCATCCTCTACACGGCCGCCGAGTCGCTGCGCGGCGTCGCCGTGCTGCTCAACGCCGTCATGCCGGACACCTCCCAGAAGCTCTGGGACTCCCTCGGTGCCGAGGCGTCCCTGGGCGCGCTCGCGGACCAGCAGGTCCAGGGGGCCGGCGCCTGGGGCCTGCTGCCCGCGGGCTCGACGGTGACGAAGGGCGCGGTGCTCTTCCCGCGTCTTGAGGAGCCGAAGAAGGCCTAGCCGCCTCCTCCAGCAGAGCACACGAGAAGGGCCCGGAACACTTTGTTCCGGGCCCTTCTCGTCGCTTCTCGTCGTGGTCAGTTCCGGTACGTCCCGACGAGCCGGGCCAGCTGCCGGCCCGCCGCCCGCAGGGGCTCCTCGCTGCGGCTCACCTGTGCCGTGACCTCCGCGCCCTCCAGGGCGCTGATGACGGTCGTGGCCACCTCGCGCGCGTCGGTCTCCGCGAAGCCGCAGCTCAGCAGCTTCTCAGCGACGATGTTCTCCCAGCCGCGCAGCGCCTCGCCGCACACCCGCTGGATCTCCGAGTCCGTGCCCAGGGTCTCCAGGGCGGCGGCCGTGATGGGGCAGCCGTCGGTCCAGCCCGACTCGCTGAGGCCGACGGCGAGCTGGACGGCACAGGCCTCGATGGCGGCGGCCGGGTCGTCCTCGGGGTCGAGGGCGTCCCTCAGGAGCCAGCCGAACTCCTTCTCCCCGTGCTTGATCGCGGCCACGGCCACGGCTTCCTTGCCGCCGGGGAAGAAGTGGTAGACGGAGCCCAGGGTGGCCTCCGCCTCCTTGGCGATCTGCTTGATGCCGGTGCCGACGTAGCCCTGGCGCTGGATGAGCCGCGCGGCGACCACGACGATCCGCTCACGCGTGCTGGGGGGCGCGCTGTACTCACTCATCCCGCCACCTTACCCATCTCCTAAGTAGAGCGTTCGTTCTAGTCCTGTGTTACGTTACTCCCGGCCTCTAGATAGAGCGCTCGTTCTAGTCACTCTTCGTTGAAACAGGGGACACTCATGTCACACTCCGTATCGGTCATCGGACTCGGCCCCATGGGGCAGGCCATGGCGGGCGCCTATCTGGACCGGGGCTACGAGGTCACGGTCTGGAACCGCACCCCCTCGCGCGCCGCCGCGCTCGTCGAGCGGGGCGCCCGGCTCGCCGCCACCGCTGAGGAGGCCCTGCGCGCCAATGACCTGGTGGTTCTCAGCCTGATCGACTACGACGCGATGTACACCGCGCTCAAGGGCGCCGAGGACGCGGTCGCGGGCCGCGTCCTGGTGAACCTCAGCTCCGACGTGCCAGAGAAGGCCCGCGCCGCGGCCCGCTGGGTGACGGAGCTCGGCGGCACCCATCTGACCGGCGGCGTCCTGTCCCCGCCGCCCACCATCGGCAGCCCGGACATGTCCACCTTCTACAGCGGCCCGCGCGAGGCCTACGACACGCACCGCGCGGCCCTTGAGGTCATCACCGGCAAGACGGACTACCGGGGCGAGGACCCGGGCATCGCGGCCCTGATGTACCAGCTCAACATGGTCGTCTTCTGGCCCGCGATGCTCGCCTACTGGCAGGCCGTCGCCCTCGCCGGCGCGCACGGCATCACGGCCGCGGAAATGGCTCCGTACGTCGCCGCCAACCATGAGGGCATGCGGCAGTTCATCGACTTCTACGCTCCCCGCATCGACGCGGGCAACCACGAAGGGGACGTCGACCGCATCTCGATGGGCCTGGCGAGCATGGAGCACGTCGTCCACACGAACGCGGACGCGGGTGTGGACACGGCGTTCCCGCAGGCCATCCTGGACGCCTTCCGGCGGGGCGCGGACGCGGGTCACGGCGCCGACAGCTTCAGCAGGCTGGTGGAACTCCTGAAGAAGCCCGCCTGACCGCCTGACCGCCGGGGCGTGCGGGCCGGGCGCCGACGGCCCGCACGAGTGGCTTGATCTCTACCCCGTCAATGAGCTGTTGATCACTTCGTGACCGGACTCACTCCCTCTTCACCCCCACGCACGTACGCTTCACAGCATGGCCACGAATCCCGCTTCCGAGACGCGGCGCCCCCGGCGCACGGCGGACGAGGTGAATGAGGAGATCCGTGCGCTGTGGCTGCGCTGCGGCGGGCGGTTGAGCACCGACCAGCGACGCGAGTACCAACGCCTGGTGACGGAGTGGGCCGCGGCGGAGGCCGCGGACCACCAGGAATCCCCGACGAGAGCCGCGTAGCGTCAGCCGCTGGGCACGACGCAGTCGCGCGGCTGGGCGCGTCCCTCGGGCCACCCGAGCCCCACGAACCTCAGCTTGCGGGTGCGGGGATCGAGTTCGACCACCGCCACGGGCTTGTCGTAGGGGTTGCCCGCGTTGGTCAGGCACACCCACCCGCTGGTTCCGGCCACCCGGTGCGCGGACTCCAGACGGGACCACTGGGCGGCGACCCGCTCGCGGGGCGGCACCGCCCCGGCCGACCGGGCGTTGGCGAGGAAGACGGCCTCCGCGATCGTGCGCACGCCGTCGTGGACGAGCATCGTGCGCGAGTCGTCGTAGCGGACGGGCCCGATGTCACCGGCGCCCTGCCGGTCGGTGAGCGCGCGCAGCTCGGTCAACTGCCGTTGCGGCTCGGTCAGATGCGCGGGCCGGTCCTTCGCCCCCGCAAGCGCCCGCGACCAGGCGTCGGGGTGTCCGGGGGCGGTGTACTGCACGGTGACCGTGGGCTCCTTCGCGCTCGCCTCGCCCCGCAGCTTCCGCCAGTCCGCGTCGCTCATGTACCGGTCGAGGGTCGCCGCGCCCGAGCCGCTCACCACCGTGTACCGCTTGCCCCGGCACGGCACCTCCGCGAGCTTCAGTGCGAACAGGCGCAAGTGCACGGGGCGGCCCGCGAAGTAGACGACCTTCGCCCGGGACTGGCAGATGTTGTGGCCGATCAGTGAGAAGTCGTTGCCGGTCTCGCCCGGGTCGCCGATGGACGGGGAGGTGAACTCCTGGTCCTTCGCGCCCGCCGGGCCCGACTCGTCCCCGCTGAACGCCCGCGCGAGCGACTCCACATAGATGTCGTCCGGGCGGGTGTCCTTGACCAGGACCGTCTCCTCGTCGCGAAGGCCGTGGTGGAAGGCGGCGAGGGCCGCCGCCTGCTGCCGGTTGGTGGGGATCACCCGGGCGAGGCCGGGGAAGCGCGGCTTGCCCTCGCGCCGCTCGACGTTGGCGAGCTCGTCGGCGCTGGCCCGGCTGATCAGGACCGGGATGCGCAGCTCGTTCGTGAGCCGGTCCACGGCGTCGACGGTGTTCCGCAGGCTCAGGTTGAAGCCGGTGACGGCGCGGAGGTTGTGCTTCTCGTCGTCCGCGAGCTCCGCCAAGTCGTCGACGACGCGGGCCTGCTGGGCGTAGTTCCGGCCAGGGTTGGCGAGGACCAGGCGGATCAGCGGCTTCTGCTCGGTGCGGTTCGCGCGGTACTGGGCGAGGTAGGCGCCCTGGACGTCGCTGCGCAGCTGCCCCCGCTCGGCGTCCGACTCCGGCTGGAGGGGCAGCATCATCGCCACGGTGACGTGCGGCTCGCCGTCGATCCGCCGGTTCTCGTCGGCGATCGCGTCGCTCACCTTGGCGATCTCGGGCGTACCGAAGTCGTAGCCGGAGCCGTTGACGCCGACGCACTCGCCGCCGTGCTTCCGCACGCCGTCGGCGCAGTGGTCGGGCCCGCCGACGGCGGGTGGCACCAGGATGCCCACGGCGGTCCCGACGGCCGCCACGACCAGGATCGTGACGGCCTTCTTGAGCCGCGTGGCCCACACGTGGTTGTACAGCCAGTTCAGCACCGCCGCCCCCTTCGCCCCGCCATCCGACGTCCCTTCGCCCGCGCTCGCCCCGTGGTGTCCGCCCGGCCCGTCAGCCGATGTGCCGCGTGCACGCGCACGGCTTCAGCGGCTGCCTCTCCCGGGCCCGTCCGGCCCACTCCCCGGCCGTGCGCGACAGCACCTCGATGCCCGGCACCGGCTCGTCGCCGAGCCGGTCGAGGAGCTGTCGCCAGGTGGCGGGGACCGCCGGGTCCACCGGGCCCGTGCGGTCCTCGTACAGCCACACCGCGTGAAGCAGCCGGTCCACGCGGCGGCGCAGCACGTCGTCGTCGGCCGCCGGGGCCTCCCCGCGCGCGCGGGCGTGCCGGTCGTCGGGCGTGCCCGCGAGCGGCGCCTCGCAGGGCGCGCCCGCGATGGCGAGCAGCTCCCCGCACCAGTCGGCCATGGCCCGGCGCGGGTCCCGCCCGGGGAAGGTCCGCGTCAGGTGGTCGACGGCCCGCGCGGCCCCGTGGGCGGCCAGGTCGTGGTGCGCGGCGTGCGCGGCGGCCGAGCCGAACAGCTCGTCGGCGGCGTCCGCCCCGGCGTCGGGGGGCGGCGGCCCGAAGTGGTCCCGCAGCAGCGCGTGGTCGGCGCGCCACACCCCGCCCCGCTCCGGCCCGTCCGTCATCCCGTACAGGCGGCGCATCAGGAGGTGGCGCAGGCCGCGGTCGCCGATGAAGTGGTGCGGGCAGTGCGGCCAGCCGTTGTCCTGGAGGAGTTCGGCGACGCGGTACGCGGACAGGCGCTCGTCCCGGTCGCCCTGCCGGGCCCTGATCAGGCGCTGCGCGCACGGCCCGGTGTGCGCGACCGAGAGGTGGCTGAGCAGGTCGAGCCAGTGGCCGTGCTGTTCGGGCGGCAGTTCCTCGGGGAGCTGGCGCCCGATCAGGTCGTCGAGGAGGAGTTCGGCGACGGGCCGCGGGGGCGCGTCGGACGTCTCCCGGGAGCGCACCGGCGCGTCGAGGAGGGCCCAGTCGGTGAGCGCGGCGGGGTCGGGGACGCGCAGCGCGGCCGTCGCCTCGCCGAGGCGCGTGACGAACCGGGGGCGGCCGCCGCCGAGCCGGTGCACGGCGCTCTCCACGCGCAGCCGCGCGGCGTGCTCGCCCGGCTGGTGGCCCGTGTCGTGGCCGTGCCCCTGGAGCCGGGCCAGCTCGTGGTTCTGCTGCTCGGCGGTCAACAGCGGCATCCGGACGAGCAGCGCGCCGCGCGCGGGCGCGACCAGGCCCGGAACGCCGCCCTGTCTTCGCGCCCAGCCGGGCAGTCCGCCGTCGGCGGGGCCCCAGACGGCGGGGCCGTCCTCGGCCCCCTCCGCCGCGTCCGGCGAGCGGTAGAGGAAGCGGCCGCCGTCCGCGCGGCGCGCGGTGGCGAGGACGACCACGCGGTCGTGGTGGCCGCTCTCGCGGTCGAGCAGCACGGACCTCAGGAGCCGGCGGCCGACGCCGTTGTCGGCGTGGTCGAGCAGGACGACGGGGCGTCCGGCCCGCGCGATGCGGCCGCGTACGGAGGTGTAGGCGGCCTCGACGTCCTCGCGCAGGGCCCGGAACAGGAAGCTCTCCGCGTTGGCGCGGGCCTCGCCGCCCTGCTGGAAGTCGACGCTGAGCGCGTGCAGACCGAGCCGGGGGTGTCCGGCGGCGCCCGAGTAGGAGCCGTAACAGGCTTCGAGGGCGGCCTTGCCCTCGGCGGAGGTCCGCTCGAAGAGCTCGTCGAGTATGGAGGTGATCAGCGGGGTGGCCAGCGGCTGGGCGACGAGGAGCGCGCCGAGCGCGGCCAGGTAGGCGCGGAAGGCGCGGTGCAGCACGCCGCCCCAGAACGAGCCCCTGGGCAGCAGGTCGTCGTACCTGCGCACCTCCCCCAGGCCGTCGGCGGGGTTGGCCAGGGCGTCACCTGCGGCGACCGCCACCAGGCCCGCGTACAGGCGCGGCACGGCGATCGCCCCGCCGTCGCCGCTCCACGCGCCGAACTGGACGGCCAGCTCCCGCAGCACCTCCGTGGCCTCCGAGCGGGTGCTGAGCCGCTGGTCGGCGCCGTCGCGGAAGGCGGGCGCCGCGCAGTCGACGTGCGCGGCCGGTACATAGCGCCCGAACTCGTCGCGCACGCAGCGCAACAGCCGCCCCTTGCCCATGCCGGGGCCGCCGGTGAGGAGCACCACCGGCAGGTCGGGCCCGTACAGGAGCGGGCGGTTGCGGCCCTTGGCCGTCTTGCCGAGCAGCCGGGCGATCAGGCCGTCGTCGTCCAGCAGCTTGCCGAATCCCAGGTCGTCGGACACCGGTCCCCCGAAGCGTCACGATTCCGTCCCGCGCCCCGCCGCGTGACTGGCCGTCAGGGTATGCGCTGGGAGGGGGAGTTGAGGAGACCCCGCCACGTCATGATTGGCCGTCAGGCTCCGGTGAGCGCCGGGTTCGGGGTGAGGATGCGGCGCAGGATCGCCTCGACCTCGGCGCGGGACGGAGGGCTTGAGGAGGCGAGGGAGCGCAGACTGATGCCCATCAGGGCGGCGCCCGCGGCGGCGGCCGTGTCCGGGTCCGTGTAGTGGGCCAGGGCCCGCAGGATGTGCGCCTGGTGCTCCTCGGCGATGTGGCGAAGCGCGGGCCGGCGCAGGGCCGCGAGGTACAGCTCCAGGTCCACCACCTGCTGGGCCCGCTCGGGCCCGTCGAGCGGCGGCAGGACCGCGTCGGCGAGCAGCACGGCGTGCTGCTCGGGCGTGAGCTCCGGCCGCCGCGCCACCCATTCGTCGAGGTACGCGGCGAACCGGTCGACGGACCGGCGCAGGGCCGCCGCGATCAGGTCGTCCTTCGTGGCGAAGTGGTACGTGGTCGCGCCGAGCGGCACGCCCGCCGCGGCGGCGACGGCCCGGTGCGTGAGCCCTTCGACGCCGCGCTCGGCGATGACGCGCTCGGTGGCGGCGGCGATCTCCTCGACGCGCCGCGCGGGATCACGCCGACGGGGCTCGGCGGCGGCCATGGACCCTCCTACGAGGCAGGAACAGTACATCCGTACTGTAACGCTACCGGAGGAGGGATCCAGCCCGTCCGGCGTTTGAGGACGAGGCGCGAAGCGCCGACGAAGGGGGAAAGGGGCGAAGCCCCAGACGAATAGGGCCCGAACGGAAAGGGGGGCCCGGGACCGCCAAGGTCCCGAACCCCCTTACCTGAGCCAGAGGCTTACCGAGGCTTACTTCTCGGCCTGCTCACCCTTGGCGGGAGCCTTGCGCAGGGCGATGTTCAGCTCCTTGAGCCGCGCCTCCTCCAGGACCGTGGGCGCGCCCATCATCAGGTCCTGGGCGTTGCCGTTGAGCGGGAAGGCGATGGTCTCGCGGATGTTCGGCTCGTCCGCGAGGAGCATGACGATGCGGTCGACGCCCGGCGCGATGCCGCCGTGCGGCGGGGCGCCGAGGCGGAACGCGCGCAGCATGCCCGCGAACTCCTGCTCGACGGTCTCCGCCTCGTAACCCGCGATCTCGAAGGCCTTGAGCATGACCTCGGGCTCGTGGTTCCGGATGGCGCCGGAGGACAGCTCGATGCCGTTGCAGACGATGTCGTACTGCCAGGCGAGGATGTCCAGCGGGTCCTTCTCCTCCAGGTCCTTCATGCCGCCCTGGGGCATCGAGAAGGGGTTGTGGGAGAAGTCGATCTTGCCGGTCTCCTCGTCCTTCTCGTACATCGGGAAGTCGACGATCCAGCAGAAGCGGAAGACGTCCTCCTCGAAGTGGCCCGCGCGCTTGGCGGCCTCGACGCGGACGGCGCCCATGATCTTGGAGACCTCGTCGAACTCGCCCGCGCCGAAGAACACGGCGTGGCCGGCCTCCAGGCCGAGGCGCTTGGTCAGCTCCGCGACGTTCGCCTCGGTGAGGAACTTGGCGATCGGGCCCGCGAACGCGCCGTCCTCGCCGACGCGGATCCAGGCCAGGCCCTTGGCGCCGTGCTCGACCGCGTACTCGCCGAGGCCGTCGAAGAACTTCCGGGACTGACCGGCCGTGTCCGGCACCGGCAGGGCGCGCACGTGCTTGCCCGCGAAGGCCTTGAACTCCGAGCCCTCGAACACGTCGGTGATGTCGACGAGCTCCAGCTTGGCGCGCAGGTCGGGCTTGTCGTTGCCGTACTTCAGCATCGACTCGCGGAACGGGATGCGCGGGAAGGGGGACGTCACCTCGCGGCCGTTGCCGAACTCCGTGAAGAGCTCGGTCATCAGCTTCTCGATCGGCTGGAAGACGTCCTCCTGCTCGACGAAGGACATCTCGACGTCGAGCTGGTAGAACTCGCCCGGCGAGCGGTCCGCGCGCGCGTCCTCGTCGCGGAAGCAGGGCGCGATCTGGAAGTAGCGGTCGAAGCCGGAGATCATCAGCAGCTGCTTGAACTGCTGCGGCGCCTGCGGCAGGGCGTAGAACTTGCCCGGGTTCAGACGGGACGGCACCACGAAGTCGCGCGCGCCCTCGGGGGAGGTCGCGGTGAGGATCGGCGTCGCCATCTCGTTGAAGCCGAGGGCCACCATCTTGTGGCGGATCGAGGCGATGACGGCCGACCGCAGCATGATGTTGCGGTGCATGCGCTCGCGGCGCAGGTCCAGGAAGCGGTACTCCAGGCGCCGCTCCTCGTTGACGCCGTCCTCCGCGTTGATCGTGAAGGGCAGCGGGGCCGCGGCGCCGAGCACCTCGACCTCGGTGGCCTCGATCTCGATCTCGCCGGTGGGCAGCTCCGGGTTCACGTTCTCCGCGCCGCGGGAGACGACCTTGCCGTCGACGCGGACGACCGTCTCCTTGGAGAGCTTGTCCAGGACCTCGGCGGCGGCCGTGCCGGGGCGGGCCACCAGCTGCGTGATGCCGTAGTGGTCGCGGAGATCGATGAAGAGGATGCCGCCCAGGTCGCGCCGATTGTGCAGCCAGCCGCTCAGCCGGACGTCCGCGCCGACGTCAGAGGCGCGGAGCTCACCGCACGTGTGGGACCTGTACCGATGCATCGTCGTTCATCCAGTCTTTCGAGATCGGGGGACACTAGCTGGCAAGGCTACCGTTTGTGAGCGCCCCGTAGGGGCGCGGGGAACTGCGCGCCCAGCCGCAGCAAGCCCGCAGCCGCGAAATCGAGCGAAGCGGTACGGCGGGGGCGCAACCCCGCCAGCGATGCCGCGCCCGGCACTCGGTGGCGGCTGGTCCGTACCTCTTTCTACAGTGAAGCAATGCGCACCGATGAGCCCCGCGAGCAGAGGGGTGACGCCTCCCTGCCGCCCGGCCAGGGCGCCCTGCCCCCTGTGGAGGACGTACTCGCCGCCATCGCCACCGGGCTGTGGCGCTGGGACAACGCGAGCGGCACCGTCACGCTCGACGCGGAGGCCGCCCGGCTGCTCGGGCTCGCGCCGCGCGCCCAGACCACCACCGAGGTCGGCGTGCGCTCCCGCTTCCACCCGGTCGACTGGAACGAGATCCACGGCATCGTGCAGCTCGCCGTCGCCGAGGGCACCCTCGCCGAGGCCCGGCTGCGGATCATGGACGAGCAGGGCCGGCACGTCCTGCGCACGGTCCGCAGCCGCACCAAGCCGGTCGTCCACGACTCCTCGTCGACCGCGTACGAGCTCATCGGCACCCTCCAGGAGGTCACCGAGCCGGGACCCGGCGCCGCCGCCCGCGCGCCCGTCACCGGCGACTGGCGCCGCTCCCGCGAGGCCTTCCTGCTCGACGCGGGGCGCGCGCTCGCGGAGGCGCGGTCCACGGAGGAGGTGCTGCGGGTCGCCGCGGGCCTGTCCATGCCCGGGTTCTCCCCGGACGGCCTGGCCGTCTTCGGCTCCTCCGGCGACCGGCTCACCGTCGTCGGCCACCACGGACACCACGGCTACGGAGACGACGATCCGCTCGCCGCCATGCCTCTGGACACCGACTACCCGGCCGCCGAGGTGCTGCGCACCGGCCGCGCCGTCTATCTGTCGTCCCCGCAGGAGTACCGGCGCCGCTATCCGACGACGTGGCCCCTGGCGTCCCGCTTCAAGCGGCAGTCCTGGGCGTTCCTGCCGCTGACCGTGGCGGGCCGCACGATGGGCGCCTGGATGGCCGCGTTCACCTACCCCGTCTCGTTCACGCCCGACGAGCGGTCGGTCCTGACGACCGTCGCCCGGATGCTGGCGCAGGCCCTGTCGCGGGCCGGGGTCGCCGAGTCCGAGCGGGAGCTGACCGAGGGCCTCCAGCGGTCCATGATGCCCACGCTCGGCCCCGAGATCCCCGGGATGAGCGTCGCCGCGCGCTACGTACCGACCGGCGGCGGCCTCCAGGTCGGCGGCGACTGGTACGACATGATCCCGCTGCCCAGCGGCCGCATCGCCTTCGTCATCGGCGACGTACAGGGCCACGACGTGCGCGCGGCGGGCCTGATGGGGCAGCTGCGCATCGCCCTGCGCGCGTACGCGTCCGAGGGCCACCGCCCGGACGCGGTCCTGTCCCGCGCCACCCGCTTCCTGTCCGGCATCACGGACGGCATCACCTACGGGTCCACCGACACCCGGGACGACCCCGACCACACCGCCACGGACCCGCGCTTCGCGACGTGCCTCTACGTAGAGGCCGATCCGGCGACCGGCCTCCTGGAGATCGCCCGCGCGGGCCACCCCGAGCCCGTCGTCCGCATGTCCGACGGAACGGTCCTGCAGCGGCCCATCGCGGGCGGCCTGCCCCTCGGCATCGACCCGGACGCGGACTACCCCACGACCCGGCTCGTCCTCGACACCGGCGAGACGATGCTGATCTGCACCGACGGCCTGATAGAGACCGGCGGCCACGACCTGGAGACGGGCTGGACGAGGATCCGGCGCATCCTGGAGAACTACGACGGCTTCTCCGAGTACGCGGAGCCCGCGGGCCCGGAGTACGAGGCCAGGTCGGGGCCCTCCGGGGCGGACGACGACCTGGAGACCCTCGCCGACACCCTCGTCCAGGCGGTGCACGGCCCCTCCTCGCACCACACCACGGGGCCGCTCGCCGACCGCCGCGAGGACGACATCGCCGTCCTGCTGCTGCGCCGCACCGGGCACCCCGAGGAGCGCGCCCGCATCCGCCGCACGATGCTGACCATCGCGCAGGCCGAGCCGGAGCGCGTCGCGGGCGCCCGGGGCCATCTGCGGGACCTGCTGCACGACTGGGCGGACGACGACCAGGTCGACTCCGCCGTCCTGCTGATCTCCGAGATGATCACCAACGTCCTGGTGCACACCGACGGCGACGCCCTCCTCGTCGCCGAGGTCACCGGCGAGAACGGCACGCGCCGGCTGCGCGCGGAGGTCACCGACAGCAGCGACGACCTGCCGCACAAGCGCCACCCCGGCGAACTCGCCTCCTCCGGGCGCGGCCTGGTCCTCATGGACCTGCTCGCCCACCGGTGGGGCGTGGACCCGCGCGGGGAGGGCAAGAGCATCTGGTTCGAGCTCTACGAAGGCTCGGCCTCCGCCGAAGGCGCCCCCGGAGAGGGGCCAGGAGGCGCGGCCGACGCCTTCTCGGCGTAGCGGGCCCGCAACTCGCTGACCACCCCGAAGGCCGCGGCCGTCAGCGGCACGGCGAGCAGCATGCCGATGATCCCGGCGACGGACGCGCCCGCGGTGATCGCGAGCATCACCACCGCGGGATGCATCTGCACGGTCCTGCTCTGGATCATCGGCTGGAGCACGTGCCCCTCCAGGACCTGCACCGCGAGCACCACGCCGAGCGCCCACAGGGCGATGACGAGGCCGCGGTCGGCGAGCGCCACGAGGATGGCGATGGCGCCGGACAGGAAGGCCCCCAGGTACGGGATGTAGGCCCCGACGAACACCAGGGCGCCGAGCCCCCACGCCCCTGGCACGCGCAGGACCAGCAGTCCGACGGTGATGCACACCGCGTCGATGAGCGCGATGAACGTGGTCCCGCGCATGAACCCCTCGACGGCCGTGAAGGCCCGCCGCGCCATGGCCTCCACGGTGTCCCCGGAGTGCGCGGGCACCAGCGAGCGCAGCGTGCTCGCCGCCTTGTGGGAGTCCCGCAGGAAGAAGAACACGAGCAGCAGCGCGAGGACGGCGGTCGCGATCATCTCGCCCACCACGCTGAGGCCGCTGACCACGCCCGACGCCGCCGTGCCGCCGAACTTGCCGAGCAGGTCCTTGGAGTTGGACGCCAGGTCGTCCAGGGACGTGCCGGCCGCGCCGAAGTGCTTCGACAGGTCGTGCGCGGCGTTCTTCAGCGAGTCCACGATCTGGCCGCCGGTGTCGATCAGGGCCTTCACGACGATGTACGTCGCCCCGCCGACGACCGCGAGCACGGCCGCGCAGGTCAGGCCCGCCGCGAGGGACCGCTGCACCCGCATCCGCACCAGGCGCCGGTACAGCGGCCCGAGCAGCGCGGTGCCGAGCAGCGCGAGCAGTACGGGGGTGACGGCGGTCTTGAAGACGACGCACAGCCAGACCCCGACGGCGGCGACACCCGTGACGAGCAGCGCCACCACACACCAGGCGGCGAGCCGCCGCACCACCTCAGGCAGGAGGGAAGACACCCACCCACCCGACCACGACCCCCCGGGAGCCGCACGCGGGGTGAACCGCCCGGGTGCCCACTGCGGGCACCCGTCCCGCCCCCTCGGCTGTGGGCGCCTCCCCCGCCCCCTCTGTGGGCAGCTGGTCCGCCCAGAGGGCGGGTGGGGCATCCCCTGCTCGAGCGAAGCCGAGAGCTTGGGGAGGGGTGGGCACAGCCACAGCGCCGAGCAACTGTTCAGCGGGGCCCCGCCCCGGCCAGGGGCAGGCACCCCCGGCCAGGGGCAGAGCCCCGCGCGGCTCACATCCCGTGCACCGCAGGCACGGACCCCAGCAGCCCCTTCTGGAAGTCGTCGAAGGCCTGCTGCAGCTCCTCACGGGTGTTCATCACGAACGGCCCGTAGTGCGCCATCGGCTCCCGGATCGGCTGCCCGCCCAACAGGACGACCTCCAGATCCGGAGTGTGGGAGTCCTGCTTCTCGTCCGCCCGGACGGTGAGCGACCCCCCGGCCCCGAACACCGCGGTCTGCCCCAGCTCGACGGGCCGCCGCTCGGCCCCCACGGTCCCGCGCCCGGCGAGCACGTACGCGAGCCCGTTGAAGTCCTCCCGCCAGGGAAGCGTGACCTCGGCGCCCGGCCGCACCGTCGCGTGGACCATGGTGATCGGGGTGTGCGTGATGCCGGGCCCCTCGTGCCCGTCGAGCTCACCGGCGATGACCCGGAGCAGCGCGCCCCCGTCGGGCGAGGTGAGCAGCCGCACCTGGCCACCGCGGATGTCCTGGTAGCGGGGGTCCATCATCTTGTCCCTCGCGGGCAGGTTCACCCACAGCTGGAGCCCGTGGAAGAGCCCGCCGGACATGACGAGCGACTCCGGCGGCGCCTCGATGTGGAGCAGGCCGGAGCCGGCCGTCATCCACTGGGTGTCGCCGTTCTTGATGGTGCCGCCGCCGCCGTTGGAGTCCTGGTGGACGAACGTGCCGTCGATCAGGTACGTCACGGTCTCGAAGCCGCGGTGCGGGTGCCAGGGCGTGCCCTTGGGCTCTCCGGCCGCGTACTCCACCTCGCCCATCTGGTCCATCATGATGAACGGGTCGAGGTACTTGTAGTTGATCCCGGCGAAGGCCCGGCGCACCGGGAACCCTTCGCCCTCGTAGCCGCTCGGCGCGGTCTTCACGGCGAGCACGGGCCGCGCCACGGTGTCTGCGGGCACGGTCACGCGGGGCAGGGTCAGCGGGTTCTCAACGGTCACTGCGGGCATGGTTCGGACCTCCTCTTACGCTCAGGTTAGTTGAACGTAGAACTTTCTGCCACCTGGAACACGGCACAGCCCGACGGCATTCCCTCCGGCCGCGCCGCCGAACGCCCCCTGGCCGAAACGCACCCCCCGACACTCCCGACACTCCGCCGCACCCGCCCCAGGATCACCACATGTCCCACATATAGAGACAACGACTTCATGGGACACACCGGAAAAAGAACAACCCATTGACAACGCGAGCCACAGACCGATTCACTCACCACGCAACAACTGGAGCGCATTTCTCGGCAGCCTTCGGGACGCCCGGGAATTGCCGCTCCTAAACCGTTTCGCCGCGCACAGAGAACGCATGGAGGGAGGGGTTTTACATGGCTAAGATCATCCAGGCCCTCAAGGCCGCCACGAAGAAGAGCGAGCCCAGCCTGAAGCAGTCCGCCTGGTACATCTGGTACTGAGCGCCCTGCGCGGGCCCGCGCACGGCACAGGAGCCGGTTCCCTTCCGTTCCGCCGCGCGCGGGCCCTTCATTCCGGAGACCTCCGTATGTCAGCCACAGAGCACACCCAGAATCGGCAGGGTCAAAAGGCGGAGAACGCCGCCTCGGTAAAGAATTCAGAAAACGGAGCGGCGCACGGAACCGGCGGCCTCGGAAATCCATCGGGACCGGCCAGACGGCATCCGCGGAATCGCCGCACCACTGTTTTCGCGCCACGGCTCCAGGCACTGCTCGACGAGCACACCGGCAAGGACCTCGTACGGCTGGAACCCGACACGATCGGCATCCCGGGCGCGGAGCTCTCCGACCGCATCCTGGCCGCGCGCCGGGCCACCGAGACCGAGCGCCCCACCTTCAAGCCGCTGCACGGCCGCTCGATCTCCAGGACCGAGGGCGCGTCGGTGATGCGGACCGTCGGCAGGGACGTCCGCGCCGCCCTGGACGGGCCCGACCCGCTCCCCGCGGACACGGACCTGTCCGGGCCGTGGCCGATCACCGGGCACCGGTTCCTGCGCGACCTGGTCCTGCGCGACGACCCGTGGCGGCTGCGGTTCCTGATGTCCCGCCTCCTGGAGATCGACACCAAGGTCACCTGGACCACGATCGTGACCGGCGCGGCCCTGCCCCGGCGCCCGCGCCCCGGCCCGCACCTGACCCACCTGGCGAACCTCGTCGCCGCCGCGGAGACCTACCAGGACCGGCGCTACGCCATGGGCATGTACCGCCGCGCCGCCGCCCCGGTCTGCTTCACCGTCTCCACGCTCGTCGCCAACGCCCTGTGGCTGGGCTCCCCGTTCGACGACTCCGCGTCGGACCGCGCCGTCCTGTACGAGGCGATGCGGCTGCTGCCGCCGTCGTGGAACCTGCTGCGCAACCGGTCGCCCGAGTACCCGGCCGTCGACGCCCGCATAGGCCCCGGCGACGACATCCTGATGCTGCCGCTGCTCACCCATCGCGACCCCGCGCTCTGGGACGCCCCGGACGAGTTCCGGCCCGAGCGCTGGGACACCCTCGACCCCGACGACACCCCCGGCTACCTGCCGTTCGGCCACGTCAGCGAGCGCTGCTGGGGCCGCCATCTGGTCATGCCGCTCGCCGAACTGCTCCTCGGCCACATCCGCAGGACGGGCCTGATCGTCGCGCCCGGCCAGCGCACGGCTGAAGTGCCGCTCCTCGGCCTGCTCGGCGTGCGGACCGTCCACGTGGGCCACCGCGACAAGGTCCGATACGTCTGAACCGCGGCTGAACCCGCCGCATGTACGGCTGAACTCGCCGCGCCACGCGGCGGGTTCAGCCGTACATGCGGCGCATCGCGAAGTCCACCATCTGCTCGACGGCCTTCGCGTCGAACACCATGCGGTGCTCGCCCTCCATGTCCAGGACGAAGCCGTAGCCCGTCGGCAGCAGGTCGATCACCTCGGCGCCGGTGATGACGAAGTACTTGGAGTCCTTGCCCGCGTACCGGCGCAGCTCCTTGAGCGAGGTGAACATCGGGATGACCGGCTGCTGGGTGTTGTGCAGCGCGAGGAAGCCCGGGTTGTCGCCGCGCGGGCAGTAGACCTTCGAGGTCGCGAAGACCTGCTGGAAGTCCTCCGCGGACATCGAGCCCGTGGTGAAGGCGCGCACCGCGTCGGCGAGGGACGGCGGCGACGGCTCGGGATACAGCGGGGGCTGCTGGCCGTAACCACCGGGCATCTGCGCGTGCTGCTGCGGCTGCTGCGGCGGGGCGTACCCCTGGCCGACACCGGCGTGTTGGTCGTAGCCGTACATGCCCCCCAGCCTACCGAGAGCGGCGCGACGGCCCGCCGGAAACTTTCTCTAACGAGCGCTAGACAATGACGCGGCGACTCGGCTACGGTTTTTGTAGTGGCAGCTACAGATAGTCGTGGCCGCCGGAACCGGAGGGGGACCACCATGCCCGCGCACCCGCAGACGCCGACCTCAGCGGCGGATTCACCGGCCGCGCCGACGCCCGCGCACTCCGCGCCGGGCACGCCGTTCGCACGCACGGTCGCGGGCAGCGGCCCCGGCGTGCTGCTCGCCCACGGGGCGGGCGGCTCGATCGCGGGCAACTACGGCCCTTTGCTGGACGAGTTGACGCCGACGCACCGCGTCGTGGGCGTCGACTATCCGGGCACGGGCGCCACCCCCCGGACACGGACCCCGCTGACGCTCGACGCGCTCGCGGACGAGCTGGTCGCGGCGGCCGACGCCGAGGGCCTGGAGACCTTCGCGGTATCGGGCTATTCGCTGGGCACGGCCGTGGCGGTGCACCTGGCGGCGCGGCATCCGCAGCGGGTGACGGCCCTGGTCCTGACGGCCCCCTTCGCCCACCCTGACACCCGTACGCGGCTCACGGCCGAGGTCTGGCGCGGCCTCGCCGCGTCCGGTGACCGGGACACGCTGGCCCGCTTCCTGCTGCCGCTCGCGCTGAGCCCGGCGGCCCTGGAGTCCCTGTCCGCCGAGGACCTGGAGGCGACCGTGCGGGGGACGGCCGAGACGGTCCCGGAGGGCTCGGCGGACCACGTCGACCTGGTGGCCAGGGTCGACGTGCGGGCCGACCTGGCGCGGATCACGGCGCCGACCCTCGTGATCACCACCACCGAGGACCAGCTGATCCCGCCCGCGCTCCAGCGCGAGGTGGCGGCGGGCATCACGGGCGCCCGGACGGCGGACCTCGCGACGGGCCACCTGCCCTTCGCCGAGAACCCCGCGCAGTGGCGGCGGCTCATATCCGCCTTCCTGGGCGACCTCCCCGCTCCTCAGGGCGCGAGGAAGTAGACCCAGCTCACACTTGGACGCTCAGGGGTTGCCTCTTATTACCGGCGGGTAGCATCATTTAAACCCACAAGCTACTTACTGGTACGCCTACGAGGTCCCCGCCTCCCAAGCCACTACGGAGCCGTCGCCATGGGGCACTACAAGTCGAATCTCCGCGACATCGAGTTCAACCTCTTCGAGGTCCTCGGCCGCGACAAGCTGTACGGCACCGGCCCGTTCGCGGAGATGGACGTCGAGACCGCCAAGAGCATCCTCAGCGAGCTCGCCCGCCTCGCGGAGAACGAGCTGGCCGCTTCCTTCGAGGACGCCGACCGCAACCCTCCGGTGTTCGACCCGGAGACCAACACCGCCCCCGTCCCGGCGTCCTTCAAGAAGAGCTACCAGGCCTTCATGGACTCCGAGTACTGGCGCCTCGGCCTGCCCGAGGAGATCGGCGGCACCACCTCGCCCCGCTCCCTGATCTGGGCGTACGCGGAGCTGCTCCTCGGCTCGAACCCGGCGATCTGGATGTACTCCTCGGGCCCGGCGTTCGCCGGGATCCTCTTCGAGGAGGGCAATGACGTCCAGAAGAAGATCGCCCAGGTCGCCGTCGAGAAGCAGTGGGGCTCGACGATGGTCCTCACCGAGCCGGACGCCGGCTCGGACGTGGGCGCCGGCCGCACCAAGGCCGTGCCGCAGGAGGACGGCTCCTGGCACATCGAGGGCGTGAAGCGCTTCATCACGTCCGGCGAGCACGACATGTCGGAGAACATCCTCCACTACGTCCTCGCCCGCCCCGAGGGCGCGGGCCCCGGCACCAAGGGCCTGTCCCTCTTCCTCGTCCCGAAGTACGAGTTCGACTTCGAGACCGGCGAGCTCGGCGCCCGCAACGGCGCGTACGCGACGAACGTCGAGCACAAGATGGGCCTCAAGGCGTCCAACACCTGCGAGATGACGTTCGGCGACCAGCACCCCGCCAAGGGCTGGCTGATCGGCGACAAGCACGACGGCATCCGCCAGATGTTCCGCATCATCGAGTTCGCCCGCATGATGGTCGGCACGAAGGCGATCTCCACCCTCTCCACGGGCTACCTCAACGCCCTGGAGTACGCCAAGGAGCGCGTCCAGGGCCCCGACCTGGCCCAGTTCATGGACAAGAGCGCGCCCAAGGTGACGATCACCCACCACCCGGACGTGCGCCGCTCGCTCATGACGCAGAAGGCGTACGCGGAGGGCATGCGCGCCCTGGTGCTGCACACCGCCGCCGTCCAGGACGAGATCGCGGTCAAGGAGGCGGCGGGCGAGGACGCCACCGCCCTGCACGCGCTCAACGACCTGCTGCTCCCCATCGTCAAGGGCTACGGCTCCGAGAAGGCCTACGAGCAGCTGGCCCAGTCGCTCCAGACCTTCGGCGGCTCGGGTTACCTGCAGGAGTACCCGATCGAGCAGTACATCCGCGACGCCAAGATCGACACCCTCTACGAGGGCACGACCGCGATCCAGGGCCAGGACTTCTTCTTTCGGAAGATCGTCCGCAACCAGGGCGCCGCGCTCAACGGCCTCGCCGAGGACATCAAGAAGTTCCTCGCCGTCGGCACCGGAGGCGAGGAGCTCGCCGGGGCCCGCGAGGAGCTGGCCAAGGCCGCCGTCGAGCTGGAGGCCATGGTCGGCGTCATGCTGACCGACCTCGCCGCCACCGAGCAGGACGTCAAGTCCATCTACAAGGTCGGGCTCAACACCACCCGCCTGCTGCTCGCCTCCGGTGACGTGGTCGTGGGCTATCTGCTGCTTCGCGGTGCCGCCGTGGCCGCCGAGAAGCTGGAGACCGCCACCGCGAAGGACGTGCCCTTCTACCAGGGCAAGATCGCCGCGGCCCGGTTCTTCGCGGCGAACGTCCTGCCGGGCGTCGCCACCCAGCGCGCCCTCTCCGAGGGCGTGGCCCTCGACCTGATGGAGCTCGACGAGGCGGCGTTCTAGACCCCGCCGATGCGCTGCCGGCCCGCTCCCTTCCGGGGGCGGGCCACAGGCGGCCGGCGGCACCGCGGAAGCGCCCATCGGCCTGCGGAGACGACGGCACAACGCCCGAGGGCCTGGTTAGGCTGAGCGGCATGCGCACACGCCCCCGCTTTGATCGCGGTCACACCGACGACCTGATGTCCTTCCTGGCGGCGAGCCCGTCGCCGTACCACGCCGTGGCGAGCGCCGCGGAGCGGCTGGAGAAAGCGGGCTTCAGGAAGGTCGAGGAGACCGACGCCTGGGACGCCTCCAGCGGCGGCAAGTACGTGCTGCGCGGCGGCGCGATCATCGCCTGGTTCGTGCCGGAGGGCGCCGGTGCCCACACCCCGTTCCGCATCGTCGGCGCGCACACCGACTCGCCGAACCTGCGGGTGAAGCCGCTGCCGGACGCCGGTGCCCACGGCTGGCGCCAGGTCGCCGTCGAGATCTACGGCGGGCCGCTGCTCAACTCCTGGCTGGACCGCGACCTCGGCCTCGCGGGCCGCCTCACCCTGCGGGACGGCTCCACCCGCCTGGTCAATGTGGACCGCCCGCTCCTGCGCGTGCCCCAACTGGCCATCCACATGGACCGTTCGGTGCCCACCGAGGGGCTCAAGCTCGACAAGCAGAAGCACATGCAGCCCATCTGGGGCCTGGGCGACGTGCGCGAGGGCGACCTGATCCGGTTCGTGGCCGAGGAGTGCGACCTCGCCCCCGGCGAAGTGACCGGCTGGGACCTGATGACCCACTCCGTCGAACCGCCCGCGTACCTGGGCCGCGACCGCGAGCTGCTCGCGGGCCCGCGCATGGACAACCTCCTGTCCGTGCACGCCGGTACGGCCGCGCTCGCCGCCGTGGCCACCGCGCCCGAGGCCGACGCGCTGCCGTACATCCCGGTCCTCGCCGCGTTCGACCACGAGGAGAACGGCTCGCAGTCCGACACCGGCGCCGACGGCCCGCTGCTCGGCGGCATCCTGGAGCGCTCGGTGTTCGCGCGCGGCGGCACCTACGAGGACAAGGCCCGCGCCTTCGCGGGCACCGTGTGCCTGTCGTCCGACACCGGGCACGCCGTGCACCCCAACTACGCGGAGCGGCACGACCCGACGCACCACCCGCGCGCCAACGGGGGCCCGATCCTGAAGGTGAACGTCAACAACCGCTACGCCACCGACGGCGGCGGCCGCGCCGTGTTCGCCGCCGCGTGCGAGCGGGCGGGCGTGCCGTTCCAGTCGTTCGTCTCCAACAACGCGATGCCCTGCGGCACCACCATCGGCCCCATCACGGCGGCGCGGCACGGCATCAAGACGGTCGACATCGGCGTCGCGATCCTGTCCATGCACAGCGTGCGCGAGCTGTGCGGCGTCGACGACCCGCCCATGCTGGCGGACGCGCTGCGGGCGTTCCTCGAAGGCTGACCCCTTTCGGGCCGACTCCCCCGCGAGGAGGCGGAAACATCCCGTTTGCGGGTACTCATGGCCGCATGAGGCTTCTCGTACGCGACCGACTGTTCGGCATCGGCGACGACTACTGGATCGAGGACGACCGGGGCCGCAAGGTCTTCCTCGTCGACGGCAAGGCCATGCGGCTGCGGGACACCTTCGAGCTGAAGGACCCGCAGGGCCAGGTGCTCATCGACATCCACGCCAAGATGCTCGCCCTGCGCGACACGATGGTGATCGAGCGCGAGGGCGAGCCGCTGGCCAGGGTGAAGCGCAAACGGCTCTCGCTGCTGCGCAACCACTACCGCGTGGAACTGGCCGACGGCAGCACGGTCCTGGACGTCAGCGGCAAGATCCTCGACCGCGAGTTCGCGGTCGAGTACGAGGGGGAGCTGCTCGCGGACATCTCCCGCCGCTGGTTCAGCGTCCGGGACACCTACGGCCTCCACATCACCCGCGACGACGCGGACCCGGCCCTCTTGGTGGCCATCGCGGTCTGCGTCATCCGCCTGGCGGAGAAGGAGCGTGGCGCGGACTGAGCGCTTCGCCTGCGGGTCGTCCGTGGCCGGTCGCGCAGTTCCCCGCGCCCCTCCGGGGGCGCCGCCCAGCCGTCAGAGCCGGGGCTCGGCCACGCCCAACCGCCGGTCCTTGAGGGCCGGGAACTGCTCCCGGGTCTCCGCGACCTTGGCAAGGTCGAGGTCCACCGTCAGCACCTCCGCCCCGGAGGGCCCCGCCTCCGCGAGCACCTCGCCCCAAGGGTCGACCACCACGCTCGCCCCCGCCTGCGGCACCCCGGCATGCACCCCCGCGGTCCCGCACGCGAGCACGAACACCTGGTCCTCCACCGCCCGCGCCCGCGCGAACAGCGACCAGTGCGCGCGCCGCCGCGCGGGCCACCCCGCGGGCACCACGAAGACCTCGGCGCCCGCGTCCACGAGCCCCCGGAAGAGCTCGGGGAAGCGCAGGTCGTAGCAGGTGGCGAGGCCGAGCACGGCCTCGGAAGCCCGGACGGTGACCAGCTCGCGGCCCGCGCCCATCAGCACGGCCTCGCCCTTGTCGAAGCCGAAGCGGTGGATCTTCCGATAGGTACCGGCGAGCTCACCGGCGGGCGAGAAGACGAGGGAGGTGTTGTAGAGGGGGCCGTCGCCCGCGGCGGAGCCGCTGTCGGACACGGCGCGCTCGGGGATCGAGCCCGCGTGCAGCCACACGCCCGCGTCGCGCGCGGCCTCGGCCATCGCCTCGTACGTCGGCCCCTCCAGCGGTTCCGCCTCCGTGGCGAACGCCTCGTACCCGAAGGCCCCGGTCGTCCACAGCTCGGGAAGCACGATCAGGCCGGAACCCTCCCGCTCGGCGACCTCGCGCACCAGCGAAGAGACCCGCTGCCGCCGGGACTTGACTGATTCGTCATCCTCTACGGCGATCTGGAGGAGAGAGGCGCGCACAGTACCACCGTCCTGGCATTCGAACCGTCAAGTAGGCCTACGATCGTCACACGAAAGCACTGCCGGGGTGCCCACGGGCAGCGTAACTTAAAGCCCAAGACACCCACCGCCCGCGTACGACCGCCGAGGGGTCCCGTGAGTCTCCATCCCAGCCTGCAAACCTACGCCGATGCCTGGGCGCACGCCGTGGAAGCGATATCCGAGCTGGTGACCCCGCTCGCCGAGGGCGAGTGGAACCAGCCAACCCCGTGCCCGGGCTGGTCCGTCCGGGACATCGTCTCGCACGTCATCGGCCTGGACTGCGAGATGCTGGGCGATCCGCGTCCGATCCACACGCTGCCGCGCGACCTGTACCACGTGAAGACCGAGGGCCAGCGGTACATGGAGATGCAGGTGGACGTCCGCCGCCACCACACGGCACCGGAGATGACCTCCGAGCTGGAGTACACGATCATCCGCCGCAACCGTCAGATCCGGAACGAGTCGCGCGCCCCGGAGACCATGGTGCGCGGCCCCCTCGGCACCGAGCAGAGCCTCGAACTCGCCATGCGGATCCGGGCCTTCGACGTCTGGGTGCACGAGCAGGACCTGCGGGTGACCCTGGGCAGGCCGGGGAACCTCGACTCGCCGGGCGCGTACGTCGCCCGCGATCTGCTGCTGTTCGGCCTGCCGAAGGTCGTCGCCAAGAAGGCGGGCGCCCCCGCGAACTCCGCCGTCGTCTTCGACGTGAGCGGTCCCGTGGAGTTCCTGCGCACGGTGCGCGTGGACGCGGAGGGCAGAGGCACCGTCGACAACACGCCCTCGCTGGGCCCGCTCGTCACCATCGCCACGGACTGGGAGACGTACTCCCGCCTCGCCTGCGGGCGCGTGCCGATCTCGGCGGTCGGTGACCGGGTGAAGGTCGAGGGCGACCACGAGCTCGGGGACGCGATCCTGGCGGACTTCTCCGTCACCCCGTGACCCGGGGCCCCGCGAAGGGGCCTGCTCAGAACGCGGCCGAGGGAGGGGGCGAGCCCCCCTCCCACCGCCTCACGCCGCGGGTACGTGCACCGTCTCCACCCGGCTGGCGACGAGCCGCTCCCGCTCCCGGCGCGCCGCGCGCGCCCGCAGCCGCAGGATCTGGCTCACGCCGAGCGCCTGCAGGACGAAGACCGAGGAGAACGCGATCCGGTAGTCGTCGCCCGTCGCGTCCAGGAGGACGCCGACCGCGAGCAGCGTGGTCATGGAGGCGACGAAGCCTCCCATGTTGGTGATGCCCGACGCCGTGCCCTGGCGCTCCGGCGGGTTCGCGGGGCGCGCGAAGTCGAAGCCGATCATCGACGCGGGGCCGCACGCCCCCAGCACCACGCACAACACCACGAGCAGCCACAGCGGCGCGTGCTCGCCGGGGTACGCGAGGACGCCGGCCCAGACGACCGCGGTCGCGGACACCGTGCCGAGCGCCAGCGGGAGCCGCGCCGCGTGGTGGCGGGCCACGATCTGGCCGAAGACCAAGCCGACCACCATGTTCGACAGGACGACGAGGGTCAGCAGGTCGCCCGCCGCGGCCCGGCTCAGGTCCTGCGCCTCGACCAGGAACGGCAGGCCCCACAGGAGCAGGAACACCATCGCCGGGAACTGCGTGGTGAAGTGCACCCACAGGCCGAGCCGGGTGCCGGGCTCCCGCCAGGACCTGGCGATCTGCTCGCGCACGAAGCCGGGCCCCGCCGCGTCCCGGGCGGGCGGAGCGGGCGGCTCGTGGCCCTCCGGGTGGTCCTTCAGGAACAGCGCCATCAGGACGAGGACGACGACTCCGGCGAGCGCGCTGCCCGCGAACGCCGTGGTCCAGCCGACGTCGTGCAGGAGCCGGGCCAGGACGAGCGTCGAGACCAGGTTGCCCGCCATGCCCACCAGGCCCGCGAGCTGCGCCACCAGGGGGCCGCGCCGGGCCGGGAACCAGCGGGTGCCGAGCCGGAGCACGCTGATGAACGTCATCGCGTCGCCGCAGCCCAGCAGCGCGCGGGCCGCGAGCGCGGTCCCGTACGAGGGCGCGAGCGCGAAGCCGAGCTGGCCCGCGGTGAACAGGATCGCGCCGAGCGTGAGGACCTTCTTCGTGCCGAGCCGGTCGACCATCAGGCCGACGGGTATCTGCATGCCCGCGTACACGAGCAGCTGGAGGATCGAGAACGTCGACAGGGCCGACGCGTTGACGTGGAAGCGGTCGGCGGCGTCCAGGCCCGCGACGCCGAGCGACGTGCGGAAGGTGACGGCGACGAAGTAGACGGCGACGCCGACGGACCACACGAACACGGCCCGCCGTCCGCCCGGCGGATCCCCGGGCAGCCGGCCGGGCCTGGCTTCGGCGGCGCTCATCGCGTGGCCCCCCGGGCCAGGTTCTGGAACCAGCCGACGTGCCGGGTGACGACCGCCACCGCGGCCTCGGCGTCCTCGGCCGTCAGGGCGGCCAGGATCTCCTCGTGCTCGGCCAGGGTCTTCGCGATCCGGTCGGGGTGGGAGTGCATCACCGCGACGCCCATCCGCAGCTGGCGGTCGCGCAGCTGGTCGTACAGGCGCGCCAGGATCTCGTTGCCGCCGCTGCGGACGATCGTGGCGTGGAAGCAGCGGTCCGTGGTGGCCGCGCCCGCGAGGTCGCCCGCCGCGGCCTGCTCCCGCTGCTTGTCCAGGAGCTCGGCGAGCCGGTCGAGCAGGCCCGGCGGCGCGGGCACCGCCTTGCGCACCGAGTGGGTCTCCACCAGGAGCCGGGTCTCGACGACGTCCGCGATCTCCTGCGCGGAGACGGGCAGGACGAGCGCGCCCTTCTTGGGGTAGAGCCGGAGCAACCCCTCCACCTCCAGCTTCAGGAGCGCCTCGCGCACCGGTGTGCGGGACACCCCGACGGCCTCGGCGAGCTCGCCCTCGGTCAGGAGCGTGCCGCCCTCGTAGTGCCGCTCCAGGACGGCCCGCTTCACGTGCGCGTAGACGCGCTCGGCGGCGGGGGGCTGTTTGCCGGTCGTGACGGCGGGGTCGGACGCGACGGGGGCGGCGGGGACGGGGGGAGCGGCGGGCGCGGTCGGCATGCGCACAGCATAGATACAACACGTATGCGATGGATCTTGCGTCCACGATCCGGACACAGCACTCGCACGCCCCGCCCCCGTCCGGACACGGCACTCGCACGCCCCGTCCCGCCCGGACGCGGCATTCGCACGCCCCGCCCCACCCCGTCCCGCCCGGACGCGGCACTCGTACGTACGTGACCATGCGACAACTTTCGGGTCACTTTTTCCGTCGTCCGTGCATCCTTCGTGCCCCCTCGCGAGTCTTGTCCGTGGCGGCTCCCCCATGTCGTCTGTACTTCAGGGGGATTTGGGGCGCGGGCCGCCCAACTCACGTATCAGGGACAATGGAGCTACTACCTTGAGAATCCGGACAACAGGCATGCGCCGGGCCTCGGCCGCCGCCTTCGTCACGGCCGGAGCCGTCATGACGACGACGGTCATCACCGCCCCCGCCGCGCACGCCGCCGCGCCGCCCAAGCCGTCGATCTCGGCCAAGGGCGGCTTCCTCATGAACAGCGGCACGGGCAAGACGCTGTTCACGAAGGGCGCCGACTCCCGTCTCAAGACGGGGTCCACCACCAAGATCGCGACCGCGCTCACGGTGCTGAACCAGCCGAACCTGAACCTGAACCGCAAGGTCAAGTACCAGAAGGCGTACAGCGACTACATCGTCCGCAACGGCGCCTCCTCGGCCAAGGGCCTCATCGTCGGCGACACGGCCACGGTCCGCGAGCTGCTGTACGGCCTGATGCTGCCGTCCGGCTGCGACGCCGCCTTCGCGCTCGCCGACACCTACGGCAAGGGCTCGTCGCGCGGCGCCCGCGTGAAGTCCTTCATCGGCAAGATGAACAAGACCGCGCGCGACCTCGGCCTGCGCAACACGCACTTCGACTCGTTCGACGGCATAAGCAATGGTGCGAACTACTCCTCGCCGCGCGACCTCACCAAGCTGACGGTCAAGGCGATGAAGAACTCGCTCTTCCGCACCATCGTGAAGACCAAGGGCTACAAGGCCAAGCCCAAGATGCCCAACGGCGGCACCCGCGGCATGCCGGTCTGGGGCAACACCAACCAGCTGCTCGGCACCTACCGCGGTGCCATCGGCGTGAAGACGGGCTCCGGCGCCCAGGCCAAGTTCAACCTGGTCTTCGCCGCGACCCGCAACGGCAAGACGGTCGTCGGCACCGTCCTGACCGCGCCGACGAAGGAAGCGCGCTACAAGGACGCCAAGAAGATCATGGACTACGGCTTCCGCGTCGCGTAACCCCGCGAGCAGGACACGGGAAAGGGGGCCCGCCGCACACCGCGGCGGGCCCCCTTCTCGCGTACGTACGCGCCTACGCCCAGGTCATCAGCCGCTTCGGCTGCTCCAGGATCGCTGCCACGTCACCGAGCACCTTCGAGCCCAGCTCCCCGTCCACCAGGCGGTGGTCGAAGGAGAGGCCGAGGGTGGTCACCTGGCGCGGCTTCACCTTGCCCTTGTGGACCCACGGCTGGAGCTTGATCGCGCCGACCGCGAGGATCGCGGACTCGCCGGGGTTCAGGATGGGCGTGCCCGTGTCGATGCCGAAGACGCCGATGTTCGTGATCGTCACCGTGCCGCCCTGCATGGCGCCGGGCGACGTCTTGCCCTCGCGGGCCGTGGACACCAGCTCGCCGAGCGCGCCGGCGAGCTCGGGCAGGGTCTTGGCGTGCGCGTCCTTGATGTTCGGCACGATCAGACCGCGCGGGGTCGCCGCGGCGATGCCCAGGTTCACGTAGTGCTTCCGCACGATCTCCTGGTTCGCCTCGTCCCAGGCGGCGTTCACACCCGGGTTGCGGCGGATCGCGACCAGGAGCGCCTTGGAGATCAGAAGCAGCGGGTTCACCCGCAGGCCCTCGAAGGCCCGGTCCTGCTTCAGCTCCTCGACGAGCTTCATCGTGCGCGTCACGTCCACCGTCACGAACTCCGTGACGTGCGGCGCCGTGAACGCCGAGGCGACCATCGCCTGCGCGGTCGCCTTGCGGACGCCCTTGACCGGGATGCGGGTCTCGCGCGCGTCACCGGCCACCGCGGCCACCGGCTCCTGGACCGCCGCGGGAGCGGCGACCGGGGCGGGAGCGGCGACGGGCGCGGAGGCAGGGGCGGGGGCGGGTGCGGAGGCGGAGGCGGAGGCGGGGGCCACCGCCGCGTGCACGTCCTCGCGGGTGATGACGCCGTCCGGGCCCGTCGGCGTGACCGTGGCGAGGTCCACGCCCAGGTCCTTGGCGAGCTTGCGCACCGGCGGCTTGGCCAGCGGGCGGGTGCCGGCGGGCGCGGCGGCCTCCGGGGCCTCCGGAACCGGCGGCGCGCTGTGGCCGTTCAGCTCCGCCTGTACCGCGGCCGCGGCGAGCGACGCCTCGGCCTGGCCCGGGACGGGCTTGCGGGCGCGCCGCTTGGTGGAGGACTCCGCCACGCCGTACCCGACGAGCACCGGCTGGCGTCCGGACGGGGCCGCGGGCTCCGCCGACGGGGCGGGCTCCGGCTCGGCGGCAGGCGCGGGCGGCGCCGCGGCGGGCGCGGGTGCCGCGCCCCCGGACACGTCCACGGTGATGATCACCTGGCCGACGTCCACGGTCGTGCCCTCCGCGAACCGGAGCTCACGGACCGTGCCGTCGAACGGGATCGGCAGCTCCACGGCCGCCTTGGCCGTCTCCACCTCGCACACGACCTGGCCGTCGGTGACGGTGTCGCCCGCGGCCACGTACCACTTGAGGATCTCCGCCTCGGTGAGTCCCTCGCCCACGTCGGGCATCTTGAACTCGCGGACGGCCGCCGTGGTGTCAGTCATTGTCGTCACGACCTCTTCCCTCAGTACGCAAGCGAGCGGTCGACGGCGTCGAGCACCCGGTCGAGGCCCGGCAGATAGTCCTCTTCCACCCGCGCGGGCGGATACGGGGAGTGGAAACCGCCGACCCGCAGGACGGGCGCCTCCAAGTGGTAGAAGCTGCGCTCGGTGATGCGCGCGGCGATCTCCGCGCCCGCGCCGAAGAACACCGGCGCCTCGTGCACCACGACCAGCCGGCCGGTCTTCTCGACCGAGGCCTGCACCGTGTCGAAGTCGATCGGCGAGATGGAGCGCAGGTCGACGACCTCCAGGGACTTGCCCTCCTCCGCGGCGGCCGCGGCGGCCTCCAGACAGGTGCGCACCATCGGGCCGTACGCCACGAGCGTCACGTCGGTGCCCGCGCGGGCCACGCTCGCCTTGTGCAGCGGGTCCGGGATGGCGTCGGTGTTGACCTCGCCCTTCTCCCAGTAGCGTCGCTTGGGCTCGAAGAAGACGACCGGGTCGTCGCTCTGGATGGCCTGCTGGAGCATCCAGTACGCGTCCGACGCGTTCGAGGGCGAGACCACCTTCAGGCCCGCGACGTGCGCGAACAGCGCCTCCGGGGACTCGCTGTGGTGCTCGACCGCGCCGATGCCGCCGCCGTACGGGATGCGGATGACGACCGGCACCTTGATCTTGCCGAGCGAGCGCGCGTACATCTTCGCGAGCTGCGTGACGATCTGGTCGTACGCGGGGAAGACGAAGCCGTCGAACTGGATCTCCGCCACCGGGCGGTAGCCGCGCAGGGCCAGGCCGATGGCCGTGCCGATGATGCCGGACTCGGCGAGCGGCGTGTCGATGACGCGGTCCTCGCCGAAGTCCTTCTGCAGCCCGTCGGTGACGCGGAAGACGCCGCCGAGCTTGCCGACGTCCTCGCCCATCACGACGACTTTGGGGTCGGCCTCCAGGGCCGTGCGCAGGGATTCGTTGATCGCCTTGGCGACCGGCAACTTCTTCACGGCCATGACTACTTGACCTCCCCGCCGGTGGCGGCGTCCGCAGGAGTGTCCGCGAACGACGCTTGGTAGGCGGCGAACTCGGCCCGCTCCTCGTCCACGAGGGCGTGCCCGTCCGCATAGATGTTCTCGAAGATCGACATGGGCTCCGGGTCGGGCATCGACCGCACCACTTCCCGCACCCGCTTGCCCAACGTCTCGCTCTCGGCTTCGAGTTCCGCGAAGAACGCCGCGTCGGCGTGGCCCTCGGCCTCCAGATACGCGCGCAGCCGCTTGATCGGGTCCTTGGCCTCCCACGCCTCGCGCTCCTCGTCGCGGCGGTAGCGCGTCGGGTCGTCGGAGGTGGTGTGGGCGCCCATGCGGTACGTGAACGCCTCGACGAGGGAGGGGCCCTCGCCCGTGCGCGCCCGCTCCAGGGCCCACTTGGAGACCGCGAGGCACGCGAGGACGTCGTTGCCGTCGACGCGCACGCCCGGGAAGCCGTAGCCCTGCGCACGCTGGTACAGCGGCACGCGGCTCTGCTTCTCGGTCGGCTCGGAGATCGCCCACTGGTTGTTCTGGCAGAAGAACACCACGGGGGCGTTGTAGACCGCGGCGAACGTGAAGGCCTCCGCCACGTCGCCCTGGCTGGTGGCACCGTCACCGAGGTACGCGACGACCGCGCCGTCCGTGCCGTCCTTGGCCACGCCCATCGCGTAGCCCGTCGCGTGCAGCGTCTGGGAGCCGATCACGATGGTGTACAGGTGGAAGTTGTTGCTGTTGGGGTCCCAGCCACCGTGGTTCACGCCACGGAACATGCCGAGCAGCAGCGTCGGGTCGACGCCCCGGCACCAGGCGACGCCGTGTTCTCGGTAGGTGGGGAAGACGTAGTCGTCCTCGCGGGTCGCGCGGCCCGAGCCGACCTGTGCCGCCTCCTGGCCGAGCAGCGAGGGCCACAGGCCCAGCTCGCCCTGGCGCTGCAGCGTGACGGCCTCGGCGTCGAAGCGGCGGGTCATCACCATGTCCCGGTACAGCGCGCGAAGGTCCTCGGGGGTCACGTCCGCCACGTACTTGTCGTACTCGGGGTTCTCGACCCGCTCGCCCTCGGGCGTCAGCAGCTGTACGAGCTCGGGCCGAGCGCTCTCGCCCGCGTCCTTCGCGGGCTTCTTCGCGCTCGCGCTCTTCTTCGCACTCGCGCTGGCGCTCTTCGCGCTCGCACTGGTGCGCTTGCCGCCGCTGCTTGCGCGGCGCGGCGTACGCGCGGCGGTGCTTTCCACGGTCACGTGTGCTCCTCCGTCGGTCCGGCCCCCGGGATCCACCGGCAGGCCAGTGCGGCTCGCCCGATTCCAGCCCGTCGCACGGGGTGGGTGCGGCTCAGCGGGATTAGGCGTGACAGTCGTCCCGGCGAGCGCCCTTCTCCAAGCACGTTACCCAGTGCGTACCAAAACTGTGAAACCCCGTCTGACCTGCAATTTTGCTTGGATTTCCAAGTAAAGGACCACTAGGGAATCCAACTAAACCGAGAAGCCGGGAAACACATGCTGGTCACGCCACTGATCACAGCCTGGCAGGGGGCCGGAACACCGGCACGTTATCCCGGCCACCCCGGGCACGGGAAGACTTGATGTGTGACACTGGCACCGTGCGCGAACAAGGAAAAATCACGGTATTCCTGCTCGATGATCACGAGGTCGTGCGTCGCGGAGTCCATGAGCTGCTCTCCGTGGAGTCCGACATCGAGGTGGTCGGAGAGGCGGGCACGGCCGCCGATGCCTTGGTGCGCATTCCGGCCACGCGCCCGGACGTCGCGGTGCTCGACGTGCGCCTTCCCGACGGCAGCGGCGTCGAGGTCTGCCGTGAGATCCGCTCGCAGGACGACTCCATCAAATGCCTGATGCTCACTTCGTTCGCGGACGACGAGGCCCTGTTCGACGCCATCATGGCCGGTGCCTCCGGCTATGTCCTCAAGGCCATTCGCGGCAATGAACTGCTGACCGCCGTGCGGGACGTGGCCGCCGGAAAGTCCCTGCTCGACCCGGTCGCCACGGCCCGCGTCCTGGAGCGCCTGCGCGACGGGAACGGCGCCAAGGGCGACGACCGCCTGGCCAACCTCACCGAGCAGGAGCGCAAGATCCTCGACCTGATCGGCGAGGGCCTCACCAACCGCGCCATCGGCGAGCGCCTCCACCTCGCCGAGAAGACCATCAAGAACTACGTCTCCAGCCTGCTGTCCAAGCTCGGCATGGAGCGCCGCTCGCAGGCCGCCGCGTACGTGGCGCGGATGCAGGCGGAGCGCCGCTGACCGATCGGGACTTACGTCCCTTGTTTACGGGGCGGGCGGCTCTTCTCCCGCCCGCGCGCGTGCCGCACGGTAGGGACATGCCCTCCGACTCCGACCAGCAGCTCGCCTTCGCCCTGCTCCGGCGCACCGACTACGGCCGGGTCGCGACCAGCATGCGCGCCCTGCCCTTCCTCGCGGCGGCCCGCCACATCGTGACCGACGGGCACGTCCTGCTGCGCATGCACCGGGGCTTCGGGTACCACGACGCGTGCGTCGGGAGCGTCATCGCGTACGGAGCGGACAACCTGGGCACGTCGGCGGCGGCCGAGGGCCAGTGGACGGTCCAGCTCGTCGGCCTCTGCGAGGCCGTGCGCCCCAGTACCGCGGAACTGGCCCGCTTCGGCCCGCCCCCACGCTATGTGGACGGCGAGCCGTACGACGCGGTGTACCTCCGCCTGGAGCCCCAGAAGGCCGTGGTCCACACCCTCAGCCCCGCGGTGAGCGGCGCCGTCGCCGGCGCATTGCCCGCGGTGGGCTGACCCGGAGGTCACTCCGAGTCGGCCTCGCCGCCCTCCGTACCACCGTCGTTCCCGCCGTCGTCCGGCGGCGAGACCGGATCGGACGGCTCGGTGGGCGGATCGGAGGGGTCCGTGGGCGGGTCCGTGGGATCCGTGGGCGGATCCGTCGGCTCCGTCGGCGGATTCGTCGGCTCCGTCGGCTTCGTCGTCGGCTGCGTCGGCTGATGCGTGGGCCGCGTCGGCTGCTGCGGATAGTCGTTCTGCCCGCCGGTGCCGTCGCCGCCGGGCTGCGTACCGCTGTCTTCCGTCTCGTCGTCGTCCGCGCTCTTGGTCGGCGACTTCTCCTGCGACTGCTTCGTCGACGGCGTCTTGGAGGGACCGCCGTCCTTCTTGCCGTCGCTGTCGTTGCCGGACAGCGCGAACGCCACGCCCACCGCGATCGCGATCACCGCGAGCACCGCGAGGATCCACACCTTGCCCGCGCGGCCCCGCCCGCCGCCGTCCCGGTGGCCGCCGTCGAAGCCGCCGTCGTCGCCGCCCGGAGGCCGCAGCATGGGGCTCGGGATCTGCTGGGTGCCGCTGTCGCCGGGGTGCGGCATCACGGTGGTGCCCGCCATGCCCATCGCCGGGGTGTGCGCGCCCTCGTGCCCGTGGACGGCCTCCACCGGGCCGGTGTTCCAGGTCCCGGTGTGGCTGCCCTGCTCGGCGAGCATCTGGAGCCCGTACTGGATCAGGCCGCGCATCTCCTCCGCGGTCTGGAAGCGGTCGTCGGGGTCCTTGGCGAGCGACCTCATGACGAGCCCGTCGAGCTCCGGCGGCGCCGCGTCGGACACCTGGGACGGCGGCACGGGCGTGTCCTGGACGTGCTGGTAGACCACGGACAGCGGCGTCTCGCCGGTGAACGGCGGCCGCAGCGCGAGCAGTTCGTACAGCAGACAGCCCGTCGCGTACAGGTCGGAGCGGTGGTCGACGGCCTTGCCGAGCGCCTGCTCGGGCGACAGGTACTGGGGCGTGCCCATGACCATGCCGGTCTGCGTCATCGTCGTGGACGCGCCGTGCAGGGCGCGCGCGATGCCGAAGTCCATCACCTTCACCGCGCCGGTGTTGGTGATGGAGACGTTCGCGGGCTTGATGTCGCGGTGCACGATGCCGTGCTGGTGTGAGTAGGCGAGCGCCTCCAGGACGCCCGACACGATGATCAGCGCCTGCTCGGGCCCGGGCGCCTCCGCGTTGATCAGCAGATCGCGGATGGTGCGGCCCTCGACCAGCTCCATCACGATGTACGGGACGGAGTTCCCGCCGATGAAGTCCTCACCGGAGTCGTAGACCCCGACGACCGCGTGGTGGTTCAGGCCGGCGACCGACTGCGCCTCGCGGGTGAAGCGGGCCTTGGACACCGGGTCCTCGGCGAGGTCGGCGCGCAGCAGCTTGACCGCGACCGTGCGTCCGAGCCGTACGTCCTCGGCGGCGAACACCTCGGCCATGCCACCACGGCCGAGCCGGTGGGTCAGGCGGTACCTACCGTCTCCGACAAGGCCACCGTTCCCCCACATCTCGGGCACGTCTGACATGCCGCCGCCAGTCGCCTCGGGGTCGGACGGGCCCTGAGCGCGCTGCGTCTGTGCCATCAGTCCTCGCCGTCGTTCTGATCGTGGTCCGCCCGTGGAGGGCGTGTACCGGATACGTGATGGGAGCGGTACGGGGTACTCCGCCGTGCCACGCTACAGCCTTCGCGCAACATGCCGGTCCGAGGTGGACCGGCCATCAAACCCGCCGGGGCCCCCTCGGGGCAAACTTGTAACGCTTACGAGACTCTTCTTGCGCGTACGGTCACGGAACGGGCACCGAGCTTGACGTGGCATCGCCCTCGGGCAGACTTGGCCAGGAATAGCGGATCGATCACCGTCTCCGAGACGTCTTCGGTCGCAACCCATAGCCACAGTCACAGCCGCGGCGCCGTCTCGCGTCCGCGCCGATGGGGGACGCACGACATGAGCCAGGACGGCGCTCAGGGCCGGTACGCGGGCAGTTCACTGGCCGGCGGCCGCTATCAGCTGCGCGATCTGCTCGGCGAGGGCGGCATGGCCTCGGTGCACCTCGCGTACGACACGGTGCTCGACCGACAGGTCGCGATCAAGACACTCCACACCGAGCTCGGCCGCGAGCAGTCCTTCCGCGAGCGCTTCCGGCGCGAGGCCCAGTCCGTGGCCAAGCTCACGCACACGAACATCGTGTCGGTCTTCGACACCGGCGAGGACGACCTCGGCGGGTCGACGATGCCGTACATCGTCATGGAGTACGTGGAGGGCAAGCCCCTCGGCTCCGTCCTGGACGCCGCGATCCGCCAGCAGGGCGCGATGCCCACCGACCAGGCGCTGAAGATCACCGCCGATGTGCTCGCGGCCCTGGAGATCAGCCACGAGATGGGCCTGGTCCACCGCGACATCAAGCCCGGCAACGTGATGATGACGAAGCGGAACGTCGTCAAGGTCATGGACTTCGGCATCGCCCGCGCCATGCAGTCCGGCGTCACCTCGATGACGCAGACCGGCATGGTCGTCGGCACCCCGCAGTACCTGTCGCCCGAGCAGGCCCTCGGCCGCGGCGTCGACGCCCGCTCCGACCTCTACTCGGTCGGCATCATGCTGTTCCAGCTCGTGACGGGCCGACTGCCCTTCGAGGCGGACTCGCCGCTCGCCATCGCGTACGCGCACGTCCAGGAGGAGCCGGTCGCCCCCTCCTCCATCAACCGCTCGCTGCCCCCGGCCGTCGACGCCCTCGTCGCCCGCGCGCTCAAGAAGAACCCGAACGAGCGCTTCCCGACCGCCGAGGCCATGCGCGACGAGTGCCTGCGCGTCGCCCAGTCCTTCCAGGCTTCCGCGCCCAGCATCGTCCCCGGCGCCCAGACCGCCAGCGGCGCGGGCGTCGGCTCCGCCGTCTTCCCGCCCGTCGACTCGACGAACCCGCAGGCGCAGGGCAGCGTCCAGACGCCGTACCAGCCGGGCCCCTACGGCCACGCGACTCCGGCGACGCCCACCCCGCAGCCCGGGTACGGCTACCCGCAGCAGGGCTACCAGACCCCCGCGCCCACCAACGCCTACGTCCCGGCCCCGCAGGCGGCCCAGACCCCGCCCCCGTACACGCTGTCCCCGCAGCCCGCCACGGCGGCGTCCCCCGGCGGCTCGCGCGGCTCCGGCGGCGGCAAGCGGAACATGCCGGTCATCATCGGCTCGATCGTCGTCGCCCTGCTCGCCGTCGGCGGCCTGATCACCGCGATCTCCCTGAACGGCGACGGGGACGGCGGCGACGCCAAGGAGACGAAGAAGCCGGTGGCCGGGCACCGCGGCCCGGACCGCACGAACACGGTCGAGAAGACGGTGTGCACGGAGCCGGACACGGCGTACAACGACCCGGACAAGATCAAGCTGCCCGACTTCAGCTACAAGGACTGGCGCTCGGTCCTCTCCTGCCTCCAGGCGGCCGGGTGGCACTACGACAAGCAGAAGCTCGACGAGAACACGTACGGCGAGGACACCGTCATGGGGCAGATCCCCAAGGCGGGCTCCGACGTCGACCCGAAGGACGTGGAGATCACGTTCCAGATCTCGACGGGCAACCCCTCGTAGCTTCCCCGGTCCCCTCTCTGTTCCTCTCTCTTCCTCTCTCTGTCTTCCTCTCTCGGTCCTCCTCTCTCGGTCCTCCTCTCTCGGTCCTCCTCTCTCGGTCCTCCTCGCGGCTGCCGCGCGTGACCGGTGCGGAAAATTCTTTCGCGCACCGGTCACATTCCCCGCTCCCGCTCCGTCAGTGAAGTGACAAGCCAAGCGGCGCGAGAGCAGCACAGAGGAGACCGGCCATGCAGGCTCGGATGAAGAACCCGGCGTTCGTCCTTCCCGACGGCATCAAGGGCATCGGCAGCATCATGAAGGCCATCGCCGAGAGCGGCCTGACGCAGGAGCTCCAGGAGATCGTCGGCCTGCGGGTCAGCCAGATCAACGGGTGCAGCGCCTGCATCCACGGTCACACGGCGAACCTGGTGAAGGCCGGGACGAGCGCCGAGCGGCTCGCCACGGTGGTGGCCTGGCGCGAGGCGCCGTTCTTCACGGACGCGGAGCGCGCCGCGCTGGCCCTCGCGGAGGTCTCCACGCGGCTCGCCGACCGCTCCGCCCAGGCCGTGTCCGACGAGCTCTGGGACGAGGTCGCCGACCACTTCGACGAGCGGGAGCTGTCCGCCCTGATCATGGTCATCGGCGTGACGAACATGTTCAACCGGATCAACGCCACGATTCAGGAGCCCGCGGGCACCACGTGGGGCTGAGCCCGCGGGACACAGACCGAGGGGCCCGGTACGCGGGGTGCGTACCGGGCCCCTTCGTTTGCGGGTGTGTCCGTCGGTTCGTCTGCGGGTGTGTCCGTCGGTCCGTTTGCGGGGTGTGTGCGTCTCGTTCGCGGGGTGTGTGCGTCGGTCGCCTCCGGGGCGGCCGGCGGCTAGAGGTAGGGGCCCCCGCTGCGGCCCGCCACGCCGCCTTCCTCGTCGTCCTCGTGACCGCCCACGCCCGGCGGCAGCGCGCGGCGCATCTGCTCCAACTGGGCCCGCGCGGCCATCTGCTGCGCGAACAGCGTCGTCTGGATCCCGTGGAAGAGGCCTTCGAGCCAGCCCACCAACTGGGCCTGCGCGATGCGCAGCTCCGCGTCGCTCGGCGTCGTCTCGTCGGTGAACGGCAGCGACAGGCGCTCCAGTTCCTCCACGAGTTCGGGCGCGAGGCCGTCCTCCAGCTCCTTCACCGAGCTGGCGTGGATCTCCTTGAGGCGCACCCGGCTCGCCTCGTCCAGAGGTGCCGCGCGCACTTCTTCCAAAAGCTGCTTGATCATGCTGCCGATCCGCATGACCTTCGCCGGCTGTTCGACCATGTCCGTCACCGGGACCTCGCGGACGTCGTCGTCGCCACCGCCGCCGAGCGCCATGCCGTCCTGGCCGACAACCAGGACCTGGGGGTTCTCCGGCGACCTTTCGTTCCTCGGCATCTCCATGCCGCCATTCTCTCGCACCCGTTGCTCACACATCCGTGGTGCCCCCATTCGCCGATGATCCACCGTCTACGGGGCCACGCATCAGCCCCGGCGCAGGCGAAGGCCCAGGAACCCGAGGCCGAGGCCGATCAGGACCAGGCCCGCGCCGAGCGGCAGGACGCGCAGACCGGGGATGGGCGGCCCCGTCGCCGTGCTCCGGGCGAACGGATCGGCGGCATCCGCGGCGGGCGGCGGCTTCGGCTCGGCGCGCCGCTCGCGGGCCGCCGGGGGCGGCAGCGGGCGCCAGGCCCGCGGATCGGGCATCACGAGCGGCTCCGCCCGGCCCGGCCGGGTCCTGCCCTCGCCCGCGCGGCTCCCGGCGAGGGCCACCTCGTCGTAGTACGCGGCCGATGGAGCGGGGGACGGGTCGGCGGCGTATCCCGGGGCCGGGGCGAGCAGCACGCTCACCAGCGCCACCGGTACGGCCGCGCGCGGGGCGCGGCACCGCCATGAAGTCACCGCACGGCTCCCTCCCGCTGCCGGGTCGCCAAGATCGCGGGCGTGCAGCCAGCGTCACACGCCCCGCACCATCCGGCATCTCGACGTCGCGAATCCAGCCCGTCCGGCGTTTGAGGACGAGGCGCGAAGCGCCGTTTTCGGGGGGGGCACGGGGGGGGAGGAGCCCCCCCCGTGGAGCGGGAAGGGGCGCCCGCGCACGGAGCACGCTGATGGACACAGCGGGGCGCCCCGCGAGGGCTACCGGACCAGCAGCACCTTCCCGATATGCCCACTCGACTCCAACACCTGATGCGCGGCCCCCGCGTCCCGCATCGGCAGCGCCCGGTCCACCACCGCCCGCACCTGCCCCGCCCCGATCAACGGCCACACGTGCTCCCGCACCGCCGCGACGATGGAGGTCTTCTCCGCGACGGGCCGGGCCCGCAGCGAGGTCGCGGTGACGGCGGCGCGCTTGCGCAGCAGCGTGGCGATGTTCAGCTCGCCCTTCACGCCGCCCTGCATGCCGATGATCGCGAGGCGGCCGCTGACCGCGAGGGAGTCGACGTTCCGCTCCAGGTACTTGGCGCCCATGATGTCCAGGATCACGTCCGCGCCCGCCCCGTCCGTGGCCCGCTTGATCTCCTCGGCGAAGTCCTGCTCGCGGTAGTCGATGAGGACGTCCGCGCCCAGGTCGCCGCAGAACGCCAGCTTCTCCTTGCTGCCCGCCGTCACCGCGACGCGCGCGCCGACGGCCTTCGCGAGCTGGATCGCCATGGTGCCGATGCCGCTGGCGCCGCCGTGCACGAGGAGCGTCTCGCCGGGGCGCAGATGGGCCACCATGAACACGTTCGACCAGACCGTGGCCGTGACCTCCGGCAGCGCGGCCGCCGTGACGAGGTCAACGCCGTCGGGCACCGGCAGGACCTGCCCCGCCGGGACGACGACCTGCTCCGCGTAGCCGCCGCCCGCGAGCAGCGCGCACACCTCTTCGCCGACCGCCAGGCCCGCGACGCCGGGGCCGAGCGCGGTGATCCGCCCGGAGCACTCCAGGCCCGGGTACGGCGACGCGCCGGGCGGCGGGTCGTAGAAGCCCTGCCGCTGGAGCAGGTCGGCACGGTTCACGGCGCTGGCGGCCACCTCGATGAGGACCTCGCCCTCACCGGGTACGGGATCGGGGACCTCGGCCCACTGGAGCACCTCGGGCCCACCGGATTCGGGGATCGTGATCGCATGCATGCGGGCGAGGCTACTCCCGCCTCCTTTGACCGGCAGGGCGCTGCACACGGACAACCCGGCCCCGGGCCCTCCCGGGACGCCCGGAGGGTGCGGCAGGGCGCGCTCCGGGGCAGCGCGCGGGCCTCAGTCCAGCGGTCGCGCCGCCCGCCGCACCTCCGTCATCGGCGGCTCCGGAGCCGGTGAGGCCCGGACGATCGTGATCAGCCGGTCCGTCAACTGGAGCTCGCCGATGGCCGGATCGTCGTACGCGAGCAGCCGGTGTCCTCGTACGACGCTGACGACCAGGTCCTTCATCTCGCGCACCCCGTGCCCGACCTCGGCCTTTATCACCGGCCTTTCGACCAGGTCGAGACCGCTGCCCTGCTGGATGAGGTCCTCCATGACCACGCCCGCGCTCGGGCTGAGCACCGACAGGCCGAGCAGCCGTCCCGCCGCGCTGGCGCTGGTGATGACGGCGTCGGCGCCGGACTGCCGGAGCAGCGGCGCGTTCTCCTCCTCGCGGACCGCGGCCACGATCTTCGCCTGCCGGTTGAGCTGTCGGGCGGTGAGCGTGACCAGGACCGCGGTGTCGTCGCGCTGGGTCGCCACGATGATCTGGCGGGCCTTCTGCACCTCGGCCCGCAGCAGTACGTCGCTGCGCGTCGCGTCGCCGACGACACCCGCGTAGCCCTCCGCCGTGGCCGCCTCGACGACCTTCGAGCTGGGGTCGACGATCACGACCTGCTCGGGCTTGAGTCCCGTCGCCTGCACGGTCTGGATCGCGGAACGGCCCTTGGTGCCGAAGCCGACGACGACGGTGTGGTCACGCAAGTTGGACCTCCAGCGGGAAAGCCGCCATTCCTCACGGGTGCGTTCCGTCAGCACTTCGAGCGTGGTGCCGACGAGGATGATCAGGAAGAGCACGCGCAGGGGCGTGATCAGGAAGATGTTGGCCATCCGCGCGCTGTCACTGTGCGGGACGATGTCGCCGTACCCGGTGGTGGAGAGCGTCACGGTGGCGTAGTACGAGGCGTCCAGGAAGTCGATCGTCCCGTTCGCGTTGTCGTGGTAGCCGTCGCGGTCGACGTACACGATGAGGATGGTCAACGCGAGCACGAACATCGCCATCAGCAGGCGTTTGCCGACCTGGCGCAGGGGGCGTTCGACGACGCGCTTGGGGAGTTGGACGCGGTGCGTGACGAGGTGTTCGTCGGCTTGGCGCGCGATCGCGTCATGGCCGGGAAGTTTCACGTGAAACACACCTCGCTGAAGGGGTCGGCCGACCCGTTGTGCCCCAACTCGCCGTGTGACCCGCCCGGTTCGGTCCAGGGCAGATCGAGGATCTCCACCTCTTGCTGACGGCGCGCACCGCCCGGCGGCACCACCGCGAGCCCGTCGGCCACCGCGATGCCCCGCAGCATCGCGGGGCCGTTGTAGTGCAGCGGCACCGCGTACTCGGCGCGCAGGACGACCGGCACGAGACGGGTGTCGTGCGGATGCCCATGTACGTCGTCACGCAGCGGCGCGGTGTACGGCTCGGCGGCGGGGCGGCCCGCGAGCCCGCGCAGCAGCGGCTCGGCCAGGGTGAGCAGGCCGGAGACGGCGGCCAGGGGGTTTCCGGGAAGGCCCACGAGGTGGCGGGCGCGTTGGCCCAGCGCCGCGTTGGTACGGTCCGGCGTCGCTCCGGCCCGGCTTGAGGTGGCGCGAGGGGCCTCGGGCAGCCGTGCTCCGGGAAGGCGTGCGAGCAGCATCGGGTGGCCGGGGCGCACCGCGACGCCGTCGACGAGCAGTTCGGCGCCGAGGCGGCGCAGCGCGGGGTGGACGTGGTCGACGGGTCCGGACGCGGTGCCGCCGGTCGTCACGATCACCTCGGCCGTGGACCGGGCCAGGGCCTCGTACAGGGCTTCCGCGTCGTCGCCGAGGCGGCGTACGGCGGTCACGTGCACGCCGAGCGCGCGGAGCCAGGGCGGCAGCATCGGGCCGAGCGCGTCCCGGATGCGGCCTTCCTGCGGCAGCCCTTCGGTGAGCAACTCATCGCCCAGGACCAGGACTTCCGCGCGGGGGCGCGGGGCGACGGGCAGCGCGTCGTACCCGGCCGCGGCGGCGAGCCCGAGCACGGCGGGGGTCACCAGGGCGCCGGGCGGCAGGAGTTGGTCGCCCGCGCGGCACTCCTGGGCGCGCGGCCGGATGTCCTGGCCGGGCACGACCTCACGCTGGGCGTGCAGCTTGCTCTTGTCGTCCACGCGCGCGTGCTCGCTGCGGATGACGGCGGTGGTGTCCTGCGGGACGCGGGCCCCCGTGGCGATCCGCACCGCCTCGCCGTCGGCGAGCGGCTGGGGCCGCTCCTGCCCGGCCAGGACCCCGTCCGCGAGGACCGTCCAGGGGCCGGGACCGGCCACGGCCCAGCCGTCCATCGCCGAGGTGTCGAAGGAGGGCAGGTCGGTGAGGGCGGTCAGCGGTGCGGTGAGGACGCGGCCCAGGGTGTCGGACAGCGGCGTGGGGACGGCGGGCGCGGGCGCCGGGGCACCGGCCTTGCGGGACGCCGCGCGGGCGTCGAGCCAGGTGGTGGCGCGGGCGCGGGCGCGGGGGCGGGGCTGGGTGGCCTGTGCTTCCTGGGTGGCCTGGGTGGCCTGTGCGTCCGGGGGCGGCATCGGTGGCTCGGGGCGGGGGCGGGGGGCG
>NZ_JOJM01000067.1 GCF_000720325.1 Streptomyces sp. NRRL B-1347 | reverse complement strand
CGCAGAGCTACCTCGCCGGACTCCATCTCCGCGCCTCCATGATCTGGATCAACGACCTCACACGAACCAATCCTTGATCACGACTCGATACAGGCCCTAGGAGCGTTGACGGAGACCGGAGTTGGGCTGCCATCACGCAGGGATACCGGGCGTGGACGCACCGATAACCCGACACCGGAAGGTTTCGTGCACCGCCGGTCCAATCAGGACACAAGGACATGCCTCAACCGGGGCGCACCACCCCACCTGCACAAGTGCTCGCAGCTGTCGACCCTCTTCCCAGTGGGAAAGGTCACACTTTCAACTGGGCGCGCTGTCTGGGCTTTTCGGCCATGGGCAGGTGGTTGGCTGGTTCCCCACAACCCCGGAGGCGGTCGGGCGCCGGGTGCCGGAGCGCCCCGGGCGCTCAGTTGCGCGCCGCAGGCGTGCTCATCAGGCCGTGCAGGAACGACAGGTCGACGTGTTCGAGAGAGGGTACGACGGTCCGGCCCGCGGCCGGGCCTATGGGGGCCACGGACGGCACGGCCACCACGCGGCAGCCCGCGGCCTCGGCGGCGGCCACGCCGGTCGCGGTGTCCTCGATGACCGCGCAGCGGGCCGGGTCGGCGCCGAGGCCGGACGCGGCGAGCAGATACGGGTCGGGGTGCGGCTTGGTGCGGGCCACCTCGTCGCCCGCGACGGTCAGCGCGAAGTGGTGGGCGCCGATGGAGCCGAGGACGCGGTCGATGATGCGCCGGTGCGAGGCGGAGACCAGGGCCATCGGCACCTCGTGGGCGGAGAGCTCGGCGAGGAGTCTGGCGGCGCCGGGCATCAGCGGCAGGGCGCGGCTGATGCGGTCCTCGAAGCCGTCGTTGAGCAGGACCGTCAGCTCGTCGAGGGTGATGTCGGCGCCGGTGGCCTCGATGAGGAAGCCCGCGCTGCGGGACATGGGGCCGCCGACGACGACGTCGCGCCAGGCCTCGTCGAGCGAGTGGCCGAGCGCGGCGAACACCTCGACCTCGGCGTCCCACCAGAAGCCCTCGGTGTCGACGAGCGTTCCGTCCATGTCGAGGAGAACGGCCTGCAGGGCGGAGCCTTCGGCCGTTCGGGTACCGAGCGCGGGGACCGTACTGGTCATCCGTACACCTCCATGAGGGACGAGAAGGCCGGTCCCCAGAAGGAGACCGGCCTGTACTGGACCGACCAGTGTACGACTCGTCCGGCGCGAACGCTCTTGAGTAAGGACCGGTGGGACGGCCTCAGCGCGCGTTGAAGTACTTCGCTTCCGGGTGGTGGATGACGATGGCGTCCGTGGACTGTTCGGGGTGGAGCTGGAACTCCTCGGAGAGCTCGACGCCGATGCGCTCGGGCCGCAGGAGCTCGGCGATCTTCGCGCGGTCCTCCAGGTCCGGGCAGGCGCCGTAGCCGAGCGAGAAGCGCGCGCCGCGGTACTTGAGCGCGAACATGTCCTCGACGTCGGCGGGGTCCTCGCCGCCGAAGCCGAGCTCGGCACGCACGCGTGCGTGCCAGTACTCGGCGAGGGCCTCGGCCAACTGCACGGACAGGCCGTGCAGTTCCAGGTAGTCGCGGTAGGAGTCGGAGGCGAAGAGCTCGGCGGTGGCCTCGCCGATCCTGGAGCCGACGGTGACGACCTGGAGGCCCACCACGTCGGTCTCGCCCGACTCCTCGGGCCGGAAGAAGTCCGCGAGGCACAGGTGGCGGCCGCGGCGCTGGCGCGGGAAGGAGAAGCGGGTGCGCTCGTTGCCCTGCTCGTCCAGGATGATCAGGTCGTCGCCCTTGGAGACGCAGGGGAAGTAGCCGTAGACGACGGCGGCTTCGAGCAGGCCCTTGGTCTGCAGGTCGTCGAGCAGACCGCGGAGCCGGGGCCGACCCTCGGTCTCGGCGAGCTCCTCGTACGTCGGCCCGTCGCCGGTGCGGGCCTGCTTCAGGCCCCACTGGCCCTTGAACAGGGCGCCCTCGTCCAGCCAGGAGGCGTACTCCTTGAGCTGGATGCCCTTGATGACGCGGGTGCCCCAGAACGGCGGCGTGGGCACGGGGTTGTCGATGGCGACGTCGGAGCGGGCCGGGCCCTCGGGCTCCTTGACCTCGACCGCGGCCGCGTCCCGCTTGGGCACGCGGCGCTGCTTGAGCTCGGGCAGGGTCGCGCCGGGCACGCCGCGCTTGACCGCGATGAGGGCGTCCATCAGGCGCAGGCCCTCGAAGGCGTCGCGGGCGTAGCGGACCTCGCCCTCGTAGATCTCGTGCAGGTCCTGCTCGACGTAGGCGCGGGTGAGGGCGGCGCCGCCGAGGATGACCGGGTAGTCGGCGGCCATCTGGCGCTGGTTGAGCTCCTCCAGGTTCTCCTTCATGATCACGGTGGACTTGACCAGGAGGCCGGACATGCCGATGACGTCGGCCTTGTGCTCCTGCGCGGCTTCGAGGATCGCGGCCACGGGCTGCTTGATGCCGAGGTTGACCACGTTGTAGCCGTTGTTGGACAGGATGATGTCGACGAGGTTCTTGCCGATGTCGTGGACGTCGCCGCGCACGGTGGCCAGGACGATGGTGCCCTTGCCCTCGGCGTCGGACTTCTCCATGTGCGGTTCGAGGTGGGCGACCGCGTTCTTCATGACCTCGGCGGACTGGAGCACGAACGGCAGCTGCATCTGGCCGGATCCGAACAGCTCGCCGACGACCTTCATGCCCTCCAGGAGGGTGTCGTTGACGATGTCGAGGGCCTTGCGGGTCTCCAGGGCCTGGTCGAGGTCGGCCTCCAGGCCGTTGCGCTCGCCGTCGATGATGCGGCGCTGGAGGCGCTCCTCCAGCGGCAGGGCCGCCAGCTCCTCGGCCTTGCCGGCCTTGAGGGACTTGGCGGTGGCACCCTCGAACAGCGCCATCAGCTTCTGCAGCGGATCGTAGCCCTCGGCGCGGCGGTCGTAGATCAGGTCGAGGGCGGTGGTGACCTCCTCGTCGCTGAAGCGGGCGATCGGCAGGATCTTCGAGGCGTGCACGATCGCGGAGTCCAGGCCCGCCTTGACGCACTCGTCCAGGAAGACGGAGTTCAGCAGGATGCGGGCGGCCGGGTTGAGGCCGAAGGAGATGTTGGAGAGGCCGAGCGTGGTCTGGACGTCCGGGTGGCGGCGCTTGAGCTCGCGGATCGCGTCGATGGTCGCGATGCCGTCCTTGCGGGACTCCTCCTGACCGGTGCAGATGGTGAAGGTCAGGGTGTCGATGAGGATGTCCGACTCGTGGATGCCCCAGTTGCCGGTGAGGTCGTCGATGAGCCGCTCGGCGATCTCGACCTTCTTCTCCGGGGTGCGGGCCTGGCCCTCCTCGTCGATGGTGAGGGCGATGAGGGCGGCGCCGTGCTCCTGGGCGAGTTCGGTGACCTTGGCGAAGCGGGACTCGGGGCCGTCGCCGTCCTCGTAGTTCACGGAGTTGATGACGGCGCGGCCGCCCAGCTTCTCCAGGCCCGCCTGGATGACGTCGACCTCGGTGGAGTCGAGGACGATGGGCAGCGTGGAGGCGGTGGCGAAGCGTCCGGCGAGCTCCTCCATGTCCGCGACGCCGTCACGGCCCACGTAGTCGACACACAGGTCGAGCATGTGGGCGCCCTCGCGGATCTGGTCGCGGGCCATCTCCACGCAGTCGTCCCAGCGGGCGGCCAGCATGGCCTCGCGGAACTTCTTGGAGCCGTTGGCGTTGGTGCGCTCGCCGATCGCGAGGTACGACGTGTCCTGGCGGAACGGGACAGTCTGGTAGAGCGAGGCGGCGCCCGGCTCGGGGCGCGGGTCGCGCGCGGCCGGGGTGAGACCGCGCACCCGCTCGACGACCTGGCGCAGGTGCTCGGGCGTCGTACCGCAGCAGCCGCCGACGAGGGACAGGCCGTACTCGTTGACGAACGTCTCCTGGGCGTCGGCCAGCTCGGCGGCCGACAGCGGGTAGTGGGCGCCGTCCTTGCCGAGGACGGGCAGGCCCGCGTTGGGCATGCAGGCGAGCGGCACGCGCGAGTGGCGGGCCAGATAGCGCAGGTGCTCGCTCATCTCGGCCGGTCCTGTCGCGCAGTTCAGACCGATCATGTCGATGCCGAGGGGCTCCAGGGCGGTGAGCGCGGCGCCGATCTCCGAGCCGAGGAGCATCGTGCCGGTCGTCTCGACGGTGACGGAGCAGATCAGCGGCAGGTTCGAGCCGGTGGCCTCCAGGGCGCGGCGGGCGCCGAGCAGGGCCGACTTGGTCTGCAGCAGGTCCTGGGTGGTCTCCACCAGGAGCGCGTCGGCGCCGCCCGCGATCATGCCCTCGGCGTTCTGCTGGTAGGCGTCGCGCAGCAGGGTGTACGGGGCGTGGCCGAGGGTGGGCAGCTTGGTGCCGGGGCCCATGGAGCCGAGCACCCAGCGCTGCTGGCCGGTGCGCGCGGTGAACTCGTCGGCCACCTCGCGGGCGATGCGGGCGCCGGACTCGGAGAGCTCGAAGACGCGCTCGGGGATGTCGTACTCGGCGAGGGCGGCGTAGTTCGCGCCGAAGGTGTTGGTCTCGACGCAGTCGACGCCCGCGGCGAAGTACTCCTCGTGCACGGAGCGCACGATGTCGGGACGGGTGACGTTCAGGACCTCGTTGCAGCCTTCCAGGTTCTGGAAGTCCTCGAGGGTGGGGTCCTGTGCCTGCAGCATCGTGCCCATCGCGCCGTCGGCCACCACCACGCGGGTGGCGAGCGCCTCGCGAAGGGCGTCGGCTCGGTTCCCGGCGGAGGCGTCCGCTGCGGAAACGGATGAGGGGGTCGGCGACGAGGCCATGAATGAGCTCCCTGGAGTGCGACGGCTGTCGGCTTTGCGGCTTCCCGTGGAAGGCGCACCCGGTCAGCGTAGCCGGGACGGGCGTTCTGGTGTGAGGGCATTCCACGGGACGGACGTGTGGCTGGAAATCGCCGTCGGAGGGCCCGCCGCGCAACGAGGGAGCGCTCACCCTTAGCCAGAGGTCGGCAACGACCGATAGTGTTCAGCATTGCCGAACGGCGACCCCGTTGGCGAGGAGCCGCGGAACCAGTGCCCGGCACACAGGGGTGCGGGACACGGGATGGAGGAAAGGGCTGCGATGGCACGCAACATCCAGTCGCTCGAACGGGCCGCGGCGATGCTGCGCCTGCTCGCGGGCGGCGAGCGCCGGCTCGGCCTCTCGGACATCGCCTCCGCCCTCGGCCTGGCCAAGGGCACGGCCCACGGCATTCTGCGCACCCTCCAGCAGGAGGGGTTCGTCGAGCAGGACGCCGCGTCGGGGCGCTACCAGCTGGGCGCGGAGCTGCTGCGGCTCGGCAACAGCTACCTGGACGTGCACGAGCTGCGGGCCCGCGCCCTGGTGTGGACCGACGACCTGGCCCGCTCCAGCGGCGAGAGCGTGTACCTGGGCGTGCTGCACCAGCAGGGCGTGCTGATCGTGCACCACGTCTTCCGGCCCGACGACAGCCGCCAGGTCCTGGAGGTGGGGGCCATGCAGCCGCTGCACTCCACGGCACTCGGCAAGGTGCTCGCGGCCTACGACCCGGTGGCGCACAGCGAGGCCCTGGAGAGCGAGCGGCGGGCGTTCACGGACCGCACGGTCTGCGGCCCCGAGGAGTTCGAGGGGGTCCTCGACCTCACGCGGGCACGCGGGTACGCGACCGACGAGGAAGAGACCTGGGAGGGGATCGCCTCCGTGGCCGCGCCCATCTACGACCGGCGGCGGATGCCGGTGGGGGCGGTCGGGGTCACGGGTGCCGTCGAGCGGGTGTGCCCGGACGGGGAGCTGCGGGCCGAGCTGATCGCGGCGGTGCGGGACTGTGCGCGGGCGGTTTCGCGGGACCTGGGCGCCAGCCGCTTCTGACCGCCGGTGGGGCCTCGCGGGGCGCCCCGGGCCCGCCCCTTCCCGAACAAGGGGGCTCCGCCCCCTTGGACCCCCGTTTTTCGGCGCTCCGCGCCTCGTCCTCAAACGCCGGACGGGCTAGAAGGTGCCCGGTGCGGGCCGACGCCCTCATGCCCTGCCCACCGATAGGGCGAAACGATCAATAACGATCGTGTTTTCAATTACAGAAGTCTTGACGCGCTGGTAACCCCGGAGTCAGACTCGCGTCCACCGGTCGGCATTGTCGAACAGCTAACGGCATTACGCGTTAGAGTGGGGCGAGCCAAGGGCCGGCAACGCTCTCACCTGAGGGCGCGGACCACCGGAGGGACCCGGGGTTCGGCTTTCCCCTGGACGAAGGACAAAGGAGTCGCGGGTGTCCAGCCACGACATCTTCCTCGGCGAGACCATCGGTACCGCCGTTCTCATTCTGCTGGGCGGCGGCGTGTGCGCCGCCGTCACGCTCAAGCGCTCGAAGGCCAAGGACGCCGGCTGGCTCGCCATCACCTTCGGGTGGGGCTTCGCGGTCCTCACCGCCGCCTACCTGGCCGGTGGCGTCTCGGGCGCCCACCTGAACCCGGCGGTCACCATCGGCCTCGCCGTCGAGGGCGGCACCAAGTGGGGCGACGTACCGCTCTACCTGGGCTCGCAGCTCCTGGGCGCCATGATCGGTGCCGTGCTCGTGTGGGCGACGTACTACGGGCAGTTCCAGGCCCACCTCACGGACCCCGAGATCATCAAGGCGCAGCCCGCCGAGGAAGGCCTCGTCGACCAGAAGGCGGCCCCCGCGGCCGGTCCCGTGCTCGGCATCTTCTCCACCGGTCCGGAGATCCGGAACGCCGTGCAGAACCTCATCACCGAGATCATCGCCACGACCGTGCTCGTCCTGGCGATCCTCACCCAGGGCCTCAACGACGGCGGCAACGGCCTCGGCACCCTGGGCGCCCTGATCACCGCGCTCGTCGTGGTGGGCATCGGCCTCTCGCTCGGCGGCCCCACCGGTTACGCCATCAACCCGGTCCGCGACCTTGGTCCCCGCATCGTCCACTCGCTGCTCCCGCTCCCCAACAAGGGTGGCTCCGACTGGTCGTACGCGTGGATTCCCGTGGTCGGTCCGCTGATCGGCGGCGCTCTCGCCGCTTACATCTTCAAGCTGTTCTGAGCGAACCCGCCGACCACACGACCACGACGTACTTGAGGAGCACACCGTGACCGACGCGCACACCGCAGGCCCCTTCATCGCGGCCATCGACCAGGGCACCACGTCCAGCCGCTGCATCGTCTTCGACCGGGACGGCCGCATCGTCTCCGTCGACCAGAAGGAGCACGAGCAGATCTTCCCCAAGCCGGGCTGGGTCGAGCACAACGCCACGGAGATCTGGACCAACGTCCAGGAGGTCGTCGCCGGAGCCGTCGAGAAGGCCGGCATCACCCGCGACGACATCAAGGCCATCGGCATCACCAACCAGCGTGAGACCACGCTGCTGTGGGACAAGAACACCGGCGAGCCGGTGTACAACGCCATCGTCTGGCAGGACACCCGCACCGACGCGCTCTGCAAGGAGCTCGGCCGCAACGTCGGCCAGGACCGCTTCCGGCGCGAGACCGGTCTGCCGCTGGCGTCCTACTTCGCCGGCCCCAAGGCCCGCTGGCTGCTCGACAACGTCGAGGGCCTGCGCGAGCGCGCCGAGGCGGGCGACATCCTCTTCGGCACCATGGACTCCTGGGTCATCTGGAACCTGACGGGCGGTGTGAACGGCGGCAAGCACGTCACCGACGTCACCAACGCCTCCCGCACCATGCTGATGGACCTCCACAGCATGCAGTGGGACGAGCGGATCTGCGACTCCATCGGCGTGCCGATGCAGATCCTCCCCGAGATCCGCTCCTCCGCCGAGGTCTACGGCGAGGTCACCGGCGGCAAGCTGGGCGACCTGCTCGGCGGCATCCCCGTCGCCTCCGCCCTCGGCGACCAGCAGGCGGCCCTGTTCGGCCAGACCTGTTTCGAGGAGGGCGAGGCCAAGTCCACGTACGGCACCGGCACGTTCATGCTGATGAACACCGGTGAGAAGGCCATCAACTCCTACTCGGGGCTGCTCACCACCGTGGGCTACCAGATCGGCGACCAGAAGCCGGTCTACGCCCTGGAGGGCTCCATCGCCGTCACCGGTTCGCTGGTGCAGTGGATGCGCGACCAGATGGGCCTGATCAACTCCGCCGCCGAGATCGAGACGCTCGCGTCCTCGGTCGAGGACAACGGCGGCGCCTACTTCGTCCCGGCCTTCTCCGGTCTGTTCGCACCGTACTGGCGCTCCGACGCCCGCGGTGTGATCGCCGGTCTGACCCGGTACGTCACCAAGGCGCACATCGCGCGCGCCGTCCTGGAGGCCACCGCCTGGCAGACCCGCGAGATCACCGACGCCATGACGAAGGACTCCGGCGTCGAGCTCGCGGCCCTCAAGGTCGACGGCGGCATGACCTCCAACAACCTGCTGATGCAGACCCTCTCGGACTTCCTGGACGCGCCCGTGGTGCGTCCGATGGTGGCCGAGACGACCTGCCTCGGCGCCGCATACGCCGCCGGCCTCGCCGTCGGCTTCTGGTCTTCCACCGACGACCTGCGCGCCAACTGGCGCCGGGCCGCCGAATGGACCCCCCGCATGGACGCGGACACCCGCGCCCGTGAGTACAAGAACTGGCTCAAGGCCGTGGAGCGGACCATGGGCTGGCTCGAAGACGAGAGCTGACCACAGCTCAGCTGACGAGGAGCAATAACCATGACCACCCTAGAGAGCGGCCCCGTCATCTCGGCACTCGGGACGCCGCCGGCGGCCGGCGGCAACCCGAGCCGTGCCGAGACCCGGGAACGCCTTTCCAAGGCGGCGTACGACCTCCTGGTGATCGGTGGCGGCATCCTGGGCATCTCCACCGCCTGGCACGCCGCGCAGTCGGGTCTCAGGGTGGCCCTGGTGGACGCCGGCGACTTCGCCGGCGCCACCTCCTCCGCCTCCTCCAAGCTTCTCCACGGCGGTCTGCGCTACCTGCAGACCGGCGCGGTGAAGCTGGTGGCGGAGAACCACTTCGAGCGGCGTGCGGTGTCGCGTCAGGTGGCACCGCACCTCGCCAACCCGCTCACCTTCTACCTGCCGGTGTACAAGGGCGGCCCGCACGGTGCCGCCAAGCTCGGCGCGGGCGTGTTCGCCTACTCGGCGCTCTCCGCGTTCGGCGACGGCGTCGGCCACCTGCTCTCCCCCGCCAAGGCGGCGCAGGACGTGCCGGAGCTGCGCACCGACAACCTGAAGGCCGTCGCGGTCTACGGCGACGACCAGATGAACGACGCCCGCATGGCCCTGATGACGGTCCGCGCGGCCGTCGAGGCGGGCGCCGTGGTCCTCAACCACGCCGAGGTCACCGGCCTGCGCTTCAGCAACGGCCGGGTCACGGGCGCGGACCTCAAGGACCGCCAGTCCGGCGACGAGTTCGGCGTCAGCGCCCGGCTCGTCCTGAACGCCACCGGTCCCTGGGTCGACCACCTGCGCAAGATGGAGGACCCGAACGCGGCGCCCTCCATCCGCCTGTCCAAGGGCGCGCACCTGGTGCTCAAGCGCACCGCCCCCTGGAAGGCCGCGCTCGCCACGCCGATCGACAAGTACCGCATCACGTTCGCCCTGCCGTGGGAGGACATGCTGCTGCTCGGCACGACCGACGAGGAGTACGAGGGCGACCCGCGCGACGTCTCGGTCACCGAGAAGGACACCGCGCAGATCCTGGACGAGGCCGCGTTCTCCATCCGCGACCAGCAGCTGTCCCGGGACCTGATCACGTACTCCTTCGCGGGTCTGCGGGTGCTTCCGGGCGGTCCCGGCGACACCTCGAAGGCCAAGCGCGAGACGGTCGTCACCGAGGGCCGCGGCGGCATGCTGTCGATCGCGGGCGGCAAGTGGACGACGTTCCGCCACATCGGCCGCACCATCATGAAGAAGCTGGAGTCGCTGCCGGGCCACCCGCTGGGCGACGACTACGAGCCGATCTCCACGTTGCCGAAGAAGCTGCCGCTGCCCGGCATCGCCAACCCGCGCGCGGTCGCCCACCGGCTGCTCGTCGACGGCCCGGCCCCCGGCCCGCGCATGGCGCCGGACACCGCCCGCCACCTGGCGACGCACTACGGCTCGCTGTCCTTCGACATCGCCCGCCTGGCGAACGAGAACCCGGAGCTCGCCGAGCGCGTCCACCCGGACGCCCCGGAGATCTGGGCGCAGGTCGTGTACGCGCGCGACAACGAGTGGGCCGAGACGGCCGACGACGTGCTGCGCCGCCGTACGACGCTGACGATCCGCGGTCTGGCCACGGACGAGATCCGCGGCAAGGTCGAGGACCTGCTCGGCAAGAAGAGCTGACCTCAGGGCAGTAGGTGCACTAGTGCACTAGGTAAGGGGCGGTCGCCATGGCGACCGCCCCTTACTCGTGCCTCGCTCATGCCTCACTCATGCCTCGCGTGTGCTTCCCCGGGGGTGCCATACCGCCGCCACACCCCGGCAACGTTCGGCCCGCACATTTGAAGCATGAAGTTTCAGGTGCTTTCCCTCATCTCCCACTCCCCGCACCCGCTGACCGGTGAACTCCCCGCCGCGGCCGACCGGTTCGCCGACGTCGTCGAGGTCGGCGTCGAGGCGGAGCGGCTCGGGTACGACGCGTACGCCGTGGGCGAGCGGCACGCGGGCGACTTCCTGTCGTCGAGCCCGACGGTCGTCCTCGGCGCGCTTGCGGCCCGCACGTCCCGCATCCGGCTCCTGACCGGAGTCACCGTCGTCGCCATCCTCGACCCGGTGCGGATCGCCGAGGACTACGCGACGCTCGACCAGCTCTCGCGCGGGCGCGTGGAGCTGGTCATCGGCAAGGGCGCGGAGGCCGGCCACTTCGATCTGTTCGGGCTCGACGAGGCGCGCCAGTGGGACCTCCAGGAGGAGAAGTACGAGCTGCTCCGGCGGCTGTGGCGGGAGGAGAACGTCGACTGGCGGGGCGAGTTCCGTCCCGCCCTGAAGGACGTGACGACGGTGCCGCGCCCGTACGCGGGGGCGCCGCGCGTCTGGCACGGCTCCGCGACCTCCCTCAACTCCCCCGAACTCGCCGCCAAGCACGGCGATCCGCTGTTCACCGCCAACGCGATCCAGCCGCGCGCGGCGTACGCGAAGCTGATCGCGCACTACCGCGAGCGGTTCGAGGCCCACGGCCACGACCCCGCCGACGCCCATGTGGCGGCGGGCTCGGGCGGGCTGCTCATCGCCGACAGCGCGGAACGGGCGGTGAGCCGCTACCGGGACCTGTACGAGGCGAAGGTGCGCCAGACCTTCAAGCCCCACCTGGAGGGCAAGGCGGGCTACAACACGCCCTTCCGCACCATCGAGGAGGCGATCGCCGACGGGCCCCAGCTCATCGGCTCGCCGCAGCAGATCATCGACAAGATCCTCGGCTACCACGAGGTGTACCGGCACGACCTGCAGTCCATCTCCGTCGACGGCTTCGGCCTCCCGCGCGGCGAACAGGTCGAGACCCTCCAGCGGTTCGCGGAGGAGATCGCGCCGGTGGTGCGCAGGGAGGCGCCGTCCCGGCTGTGGGACCCCTCGTGACGGCGGCCCGGGCCGGGCTACGATCCGCACAGGCGTCCGGCCGACGCACGCACCGCAGTCTGCCCCTTGGGAGCGACCGATGACCCTCCTCACGACCTGGCCGGAGTCCGGCCCCGAGACCGTCGTGCGCCGCACGTCGGACCCCGTCGAGATCGCCGCCGCACTCGCGCCCCTGGGCGTGCGCTACGAACGGTGGCCGGTGCGCGAGGACGTACCGGCCGACGCGGACGGCGACACCGTGTTCGCCGCGTACGGACCGGAGATCGACAAGCTCAACGCCGCGGAGGGCTTCCGCACCGTCGACGTCGTCGCGCTGCACCCGAGCGACGCCCCGGACTGGCCGGTAAAGGCACGGGCGGCCCGCGAGAAGTTCCTCGCCGAGCACACGCACGACGACGATGACGAGGTGCGCTTCTTCGTCGCGGGCGCGGGGATCTTCTATCTGCACGTACGCGGCGAAGTGCACGCCGTCTACTGCGAGAAGGGCGATCTGCTCGGGGTGCCGCGCGGCACGGCGCACTGGTTCGACATGGGCACCACGCCCTCGTTCACGGCGATCCGCTTCTTCCACGAGGAGGACGGCTGGATCGGCACCTTCACCGGCAGCGACATCGCCGGGCGCTTCCCGGACTTCGACACGATCCACTCCGGTCACGCGGGGTCGGCGGCGTGAGCGTGGACTTCGGGGCCGGCGCCGTGGACGCGGTGGTGCTCGACATCGAGGGCACCACCAGCGCCACCGGGTTCGTCGTGGACGTCATGTACCCCTACGCCCGGGAGCGGTTCGGCGCGCTGCTCGGCGAGCGGTCCCACGAGGCCGTCGTCGCGCGGGCCGCCGCCCAGGTCCGCGAGGAGATCGGGGAGCCCGACGCGGACGCCGTACGGATCGAGAAGGTCCTCGGCGCCTGGATCGACGAGGACCGCAAGGCGACTCCGCTGAAGGCGCTCCAAGGCGTCGTCTGGGCGGAGGGCTTCGCGCGCGGCGACCTCGTCGCGCCCTTCTTCGACGATGTCGTGCCGCGGCTGCGGAGCTGGTACGCGGCCGGGATCCGGCTCTATGTGTACTCGTCGGGGTCGGTGGCGGCGCAGCGCGCGTGGTTCGCGCACTCGACTCACGGGTCGCTCACCGGCCTGGTCAGCGGCTGGTACGACACGGAGAACGCGGGGCCCAAGCAGGACCCCGGCTCCTACCGGGCCATCACCGCCGCGGTCGGCGTGCCGCCCGGCCGCACGGTGTTCCTGTCCGACCGGCTCGGCGAGCTGAACGCGGCCCGGGAGGCCGGGTGGCGGACGGTCGGCGTGCGCCGTGCCGGGGAGCCGTACTTCGCCGACGGCGTCGGCGGGCATCCGGAAGTGGGGTCGTTCGACGAGGTGGGGCTGGAGGCGTCGTGAGCGAACTCGACCTGGACATCGGTCTCGCGGAGGCCGGGGCGGTGCTCGCGGCGGAGGCCGCGCGGTTCGCCTCCTTCGGCTGGATGCGCGGGACCTCGGGGAACCTCTCCGTGGTCGTCTCGCGGGCCCCCGTACGGCTGGCCGTGACCGCCAGCGGGCTCGACAAGGGCGAACTGACCGCCGCGGACGTGGTCCTGACGGACGCGGAGGGCGCCGCGGTCGGCGCCGGGCGGCCGTCGGCCGAGGCGGCCCTGCACGCGCGCGTGGTACGGCTCACCGGGGCGGGTGCCGTCGTGCACGTGCACACCGTGGCGTCGGTGGCCATGGGACGGCGGCGGCCGGAGGGGATCGAGTTCCGGGACCTGGAGATGCTCAAGGGCCTCGGGCACAAGACGCACGAGGTCGCGGTGGTCCTTCCGGTGATCGAGAACAGCCAGGACATGGCGGAGCTCGGGGACCGTCTGGAGGCGGCGCTGCGGCCGGGGATGCCCGCGGTGGTCGTGGCGGGGCACGGCCTCTATGTGTGGGGCGACGACCCGCGGCAGGCGCGGCACCGCGCCGAGGTCGTGGAGTGGCTCCTCGAACTGGCCCTGGCCGGGTGACCCGCGCGAGGGCACGGGGGGCTACAGCGGCAGCTCCCCCTTCGCCACCTCGCGGACGCCCCGCTCGGTGACCAGGGCGGTCACCAGCGTGCCCGGGGTGACGTCGAACGCGGGGTTGTGGCCGCGCGAGGCGGCGGAGGCGGTGCGGACGCCCGCCCACTCCAGGACCTCGTCACCGGCGCGCAGCTCGATGGGGATGTCCGCCCCGGAGGCCGTGGCGAGGTCCACGGTCGTGCTGGGCGCGGCCACCACGAAGGGGATGCCCGCGTGCGCGCAGGCCAGGGCGATGCCCACGGTGCCCACCTTGTTCGCGGTGTCGCCGTTCGCGGCGATCCGGTCGGCGCCGACGACCGCCGCGTCGACCTCGCCGCGCAGGATGACGCCCGCGGCGGCCGCGTCCGCCTGCACGTAGTGCGCGATGCCCGCACGGGTGAGCTCCCAGGCGGTGAGCCGCGCGCCCTGGAGCAGCGGCCGGGTCTCGTCGGCGTAGACGGTGTCGAGGCGGTCGCGCCGGTGCAGCTCCCGGATGACGCCGAGGGCCGTGCCCCAGCCCGCCGTGGCGAGCGCGCCGGTGTTGCAGTGCGTGAGGACGCGCAGCGGCCGGTCCCCACCGAGGCGTTCGAGGAGCCAGTCGGCGCCGTGCCGGCCCATGGCGTGGTTGGCCGCGAGGTCCTCCCCGACAACGGCGTCCGCCTCGGCGAGCACCGCGCGCAGGCCCTCGTCGAGGCGCGCGGCGACGCGGTCCACGCAGGTCATCAGGTTGACAGCGGTGGGGCGTGCCGCGCGGACGCGGGCGACTTCGGCGTCGACCCGCGCGCGGTCCCAGCCCTCGCGCTCCCCCTGGAGCAGGGCGAGGGCGACGCCGTACGCCCCGGCCGCGCCGATGGCGGGCGCGCCGCGCACCACCAACCGCACGATGGCGTCCACGAGTTGGTCGACCGTGCGCACGTCGAGGCGCTTCAGGTCGTGCGGCAGTGCCGTCTGGTCGATGAGGGAGAGCGCGGGGCCGCTGTCGGTGTCCGCCCAGACGACGGCCCTGAGGTCCTCGGTGCTCGCCTTGCTCATGTGGGTCAACTCCCGGTGGCGGGTGCGGGTTCGGCTCGCGCGACGGCAGGTGCGGCCACCGTACCGGACCAGCCGGAACGGCAGTTCGACGCCGCTCGCCCACCCCGGCGCGGGCGCCGCGCCCGGCTTTCGGCACACTTCCCCCGAAGCCCACGGAGTCCAGCCAGGAGCGCGCCCATGACCATGCCACCGGCGTCCGCCGCGTCCCCCGCACCGCTGCCCATCACCGGCGTCCCGCGCACCGGCCTGCCGCCGTACGCCGTCGTCGTCGGCGACCCCGCCCGCGCGGCGGCCGTCGCGGAGCTCCTCGACGACGCCAAGGAGGTGTCGTACCGGCGCGAGTACCGCACCTTCACCGGCAGCTGGCGGGAGCTGCCCGTCGTCGTGTCCTCACACGGCGTGGGCGCGCCCGGGGCGCTGCTGCTCTTCCAGGAGCTGGCGCAGGCGGGTGTGACGCATTTCATCCGGCTCGGCACGGCGGGCGCGATCCGGCGCGGCATCGCGGACGGCGATCTGGTGATCGCGGACGCGGCGGTGCGCGACGACGGCGTGACGGGGCAGCTGATCCCGGCCGAGTACCCGGCGTTCGGGGCCCCGGAGGCGGTGCTCGCGCTGCAGCGGTCCGCCCGTGCCGCCGGGGCCCCGCACCACCGGGGCGTGGTGTGGACGCGGGCCGCCTTCCAGCCCGGCTTCGTGGCGCTGCCCGCCGATGCGTACGAGCGGGCGGGCGTCGCCGCGATCGAGATGGAGCTGAGCGCCCTGTACGTGTTCGCCTCGACGCGCGGCCTGGTCGCGGGCGGCGCGCTCGTCGTGGACGGCGCGAACGCCGACGAGCTGGTCGACGAGGAGGCCACCGGCGGCTACGACCCGCACCGGTCGGTGGTCGCCGACGGAGTCTCCCGCGGCGCCCGGATAACCTTGGACGCGCTGCGCCTGTTGGCCGCCGACGTCCCGGCGCAGGCCGGAGAGACCCGGTGAGAACCGCCCGCGGAAACACCCTGGAGATACGCGCCACATGCTCCCCATAGACCTCCTCGTCCACGGCGGCGACGTCCTGACCGTCGACGCGTCCGGCACCGTGGTGAGCGACGGCGCCGTCGCCGTGCGCGCCGGCGAGATCGTGGCCGTCGGCCCCGCCGAGCGGCTGCGCGCGCAGTACGCCCCGGCCGAGGAGATCGACGCGCGCGGCTGTCTGGTCCTGCCGGGGCTCGTCAACACGCACACGCACCTGGCGATGACGCTCCTGCGCGGCACCGCCGACGACGTCACCCTCCAGGGCTTCCTGGAGCGGGTCGTGCCGCGCGAGGCCGAGCTGCTCACGCCGGAGACCGTCGCGGTGGGCCTGCGGGCGGCGATCGCCGAGTCGGTGCGCGGCGGCGTGACCACCGCGCTCGACATGTACTGGTTCCACGAGGCCGCCGAGGAGGTGGCGCGCGAGGCCGGGTGGCGGCTGCTGACCGGGCCGACGTTCATGGACGTGCCGGAGCCGCCGGACGGCCGCCCGTACGCGGAGCGGCTCGGCTGGGCGGGTGCCCATCTGGCCGCCCGCACGGCCGCGCCGGGCACCCGTCCCGTCCTCTTCGCGCACTCCGCGTACACTCTCGCGCCCGACCAGCTGGCCGCGATCAGCGCGCTCGCCCGCGCCCACGGCGCCCTGCTGCATCTGCACGCCGCGGAGAACGCGGCCGAGGTGGCCATGGTCACCGAGCGGTACGGCATGCGCCCGGTGGAGCTCCTGGACTCGCTCGGCGTGCTCGGCCCGGACACGCTCCTGGCGCACGCCGTCGAGCTGACCGACGCGGAGATCGCGGCGCTCGCCCGCACCGGCACCGCCGTCGCGCACTGCCCGGCGTCGAACCTGAAGCTGGGCTGCGGCATCGCCCGCGTACCGGACCTGCTCGACGCGGGCGTCACCGTCGGCATCGGCACGGACGGCGCTGTGAGCTCGAACACCCTCGACGTGCTCGGCGCGGTCCGGCTCGCGGCGCTCGTGCACAAGGCGGGCGGCGACCCGACAGCGGTCGGCGCCGAGCAGGCCGTGCGGATGGCCACCGTCGAGTCGGCGCGGGCGCTCGGCCTCGGCGACCAGCTCGGCTCCCTGGAGCCCGGCAAGCGCGCGGACCTCATCGTCGTCGGCCTCGACCGGCCGCACCTGGCGCCGCGCCACGACCCGTACGCGACGCTCGCCTACGCCGCCGCTGCCGCCGACGTGCGCGACACCGTCGTCGACGGCCGCGTCCTGATGCGCGACCGCGTCCTGCGCACCCTCGACGAGCCGCACGCGCTGCGCGCCCTGGCCGACGCCGTGGCCCCGACCGAACCCGCGTACCTGTCATGACCTCCCCGAACCCCGCACCGACCCGCGGCTTCACCGGCCGCGCCCGCGCCGCCGACCGCGACCCGCGCCTGCCTCCGGGGCAGTACGACGCCCGCGACACCTGGCCCGTGCTCTCCGCCGAGGTCACGCCGCGCCTTGCCGCCGCCGACTGGACGTTCCGCGTCGGCGGGCTCGTGGCGCGGCCGCGCACCTGGACCTGGGACGAGGCGCACGCGCTGCCCGCGTCCGAGTACCGGGGCGACATCCACTGCGTGACGAGCTGGTCCAAGTTCGGCGTGCGCTTCGGCGGCGTGAGCCTGGACGCGTTCCTCGCCGGGGCGGGCGGCCCGCTGCCCGCCGCCACGCACGTCGTCGCGTACTCCCACACCGGATACACCGCGAACCTGCCGCTCGCCGACGTGACCGGCGGCCGGGCCTGGATCGCCTGGGAGTACGACGGGGCGCCGCTGCCGCCCGAGCACGGCGGGCCCGCCCGGCTCGTCGTCCCGCACCTGTACTTCTGGAAGAGCGCCAAGTGGATCGCGGGCCTGGAGCTCCTCGACCACGACGAGCCGGGCTTCTGGGAGAAGAACGGCTATCACCACCGGGGCGACCCGTGGCACGAGGAGCGGTACGCCGGTGACTGAGCACTCCACGGGGGCCTTCGTCCCCCCGACCGCCTTCGCCGTGCCCGGGCGCATCGCCGTGAGCGAGCAGGCCGCGGCCCACTGGCAGCAGGCCCTGATCACGGAGATCCGCCGCGAGACGCACGCCGCCGCGACCTTCCGGCTCAAGGTGCCCGACTGGCAGGGGCACCTGCCGGGCCAGCACCTGATGCTGCGCCTGACCGCCGCGGACGGCTATGTCGCCCAGCGCCACTACTCGCTGGCCTCCGCGCCCGACGACAGCGGCGAGATCGAGCTGACCCTGGACCACGTGCCGGGCGGCGAGGTCTCCGGACACCTGCACACCGTCGCGCGCGAGGGCGACACCGTGGAGGTGCGCGGCCCGCTGTCCGGCTTCTTCGCCTGGCCGGGCGACCGGCCCGCGCTGCTGCTCGGGGCGGGCTCCGGCGTGGTCCCGCTGATGTCGATGATCCGCCACCACCGGCGGGCCGGCCTGACGATGCCGCTGCGCCTGCTCGTCTCGGCCCGCACCCGCGCGGACCTCCTCTACGCCGACGAGTACGGCGCCGAGACGGACGTGATCCTCACCCGCTCCGAAGGACGCCTCGACGCCGGGCACTTGGCGCACCACCTCGGCGCCGGTCGGCCCGCTGACGGCTGGGAGGCGTACGTCTGCGGCTCCAACGGCTTCGCCGAGCACGCCTCGCGGCTCCTGGTGGAGGGCGGGCAGCCGGTGGACCGGATCAGGATCGAACGCTTCGGCTGAACCCCGTTCCGCCCGGGGCGCCCAGGGACATAATGTGCCGATACATCGGATGTCTATTTCCACACTGGGCATCCGGTGTCCGTTCCTGCTGCTCTCCACCGAGGCGAGGTCCCCATGGCTGTCACGGACGAGGCCATCGAAAAGATCAAGGGCATGATCGTCTCGGGTGCGCTGCGCCCCGGCGACCGGCTGCCCAAGGAGAGCGAACTGGCCGCCGAACTCGGCCTGTCCCGCAACTCGCTGCGCGAGGCGGTGCGCGCGCTCTCCCTGATCCGCATCCTCGACGTACGGCAGGGCGACGGCACGTACGTCACCAGCCTCGATCCCCAGCTGCTCCTGGAAGCTCTGAGCTTCGTGGTCGACTTCCACCGCGACGACACGGTCCTTGAGTTCCTCGCCGTACGCCGCATCCTGGAGCCCGCCGCGACGGCGATGGCGGCCGCGCGGATCAGCGAGGCGGAACTGGACACCCTGACGGAGCAGTTGGACGCCCTCGGCGCCGCGCCGTCGGTGGAGGAGCTGGTGGCCTGCGACCTGGAGTTCCACCGGGGCATCGTCCAGTCGTCGGGGAACTCCGTCCTGTGCTCGCTCCTCGACGGCCTGTCCGGGCCGACGACGCGGGCCCGCGTCTGGCGCGGCCTCACCCAGGAGGACGCGGTCAGCCGCACCCTGCACGAGCACCGGGCGATCCTCGCCGCCCTGCGCGACCGGGACGCGGAGGCGGCCAGGTCCTGGGCGACCGTGCACATCGCGAGCGTGGAGCAGTGGCTGCGCTCCACGCTCTGAACTCCGCGCTCCGCGGCTCCACCCGAAGCGGCAGGAGTGAGGTGCGGATGACCTGGGCAGTGATCCGGCACTCGGCGCCGCCGGGGGGCTGCGGAGGCCCCCGCGGGACGCCGTAAGGTTGGGGCGTACTTAGAGGAGAACGTCGGAAGGAGGCCTGGGTGATCGAGCTCGAGGGGGTACCCGAGCTGATCGACCCGGTCATGGTGGCCGCGTTCGAGGGCTGGAACGACGCCGGCGACGCCGCCTCCACCGCGGTCGCGCATCTCGACAAGGAGTGGAAGGGCGAGGTCTTCGCGGCACTGGACGCGGAGGACTACTACGACTTCCAGGTCAACCGCCCCACGGTGTGGCTGGACGGCGGCGTGCGCAAGATCACGTGGCCGACGACCCGGCTCTCGGTCGTCCGCGTCGGCGGCGACAAGCCGCGCGACCTGGTCCTGGTGCGGGGCATCGAGCCGTCCATGCGCTGGCGTTCGTTCTGCAACGAGCTGCTGGGCTTCGCCCACGAGCTGGGCGTCGAGCTGGTCGTGATCATGGGCGCGCTGCTCGGCGACACCCCGCACACCCGGCCGGTTCCGGTCAGCGGCGTCACCTCCGACGCGGACCTGGCGCGCACCATGGACCTGGAGGAGACGAAGTACGAGGGCCCGACGGGCATCGTCGGCATCCTCCAGGAGGCGTGCACGCACGCGGGCGTCCCGGCGGTCAGCCTGTGGGCCGCCGTGCCGCACTACGTCTCGCAGCCGCCGAACCCGAAGGCGACGCTCGCCCTCCTCAACCGCCTGGAGGACCTGATCGACCTCAGGATCCCGCTCGGCGAGCTGACGGAGGACGCGCGCGCCTGGCAGCTGGGCGTCGACCAGCTGGCGGCCGAGGACAGCGAGGTCGCCGAGTACGTCCAGTCCCTGGAGGAGGCCCGCGACACCGCGGAGCTGCCAGAGGCCTCGGGCGAGGCGATCGCCCGCGAGTTCGAGCGCTATCTGCGGCGGCGCGACGGGGGCGGCCCCGGCCAGGTCGGCGGCGTCGCGTCGGAGGGCGAGGGCGCGGCCTATCTGCGGGACGCGCCGAGCGAGCGCACCCGCCCGCCGAAGCCGCAGCCGCGCCCGGACACAGGCCCGGAGTCCGGCACCGGCGCCACGGCCAGACCCGCGGCGGACGACAAGTCCGAGGACAGGACGGGCGACAAGCCGGACGACGAGCCGGGCGACAAGCCCCAGGGCAAGGCGGACACGGCGGAGCCGGGCCAGAAGCCCGGCACCGCGCCGGACGCCGAGCCGGGGGATTCCTCCGAGGACTGAGCGTCGCACCGGTCAGGACTGAGCGGCCGTGTCGGTCGGGACCGAGCGACCGCGCCGGTCAGGACTGAGCGGCCGCGCCGAGGGACGCGTCGGCCCGTCCGGCAGCACGAAGGGGCGGCACCCGCACGGGTGCCGCCCCTTCGTGCGCTCGCACCCCATCCGTCTCGCTGCTTTTGGCCGGTATGCGGCGTGACACGGGATTGTCGATGAATTGCACACGGTTCCCCAATCAACTTCTGTTCAAACGCAGTTGAGGGAAAGGGGTCTGGACGTCCCGGCCTGGCGGTAGCAGGGTGTGCAGCGACCGAACGCCCGGGGTGCGGAAACCGAAGGGAGCGGTGAAGCGATGACCGACCAGGTGCGGCAGGGCGGCGATCCGGGAGGCAGTGGCCCTGGACCCGACGGAGCGGGATTCACCTATCGGGCGACCGAGCAGGAACTCATCGTCGTCGCGCGGCCGGAGGCCCGGCTGCGCGCCCAGGAGCACGGCGTCCGCTCGGCGACGGGTGCCGACGTCTCGGCCCTGAACATGTTCCTCAGCGACGAACAACTCACCCTGGAGCCGCTGTTCGGCAGCGAGGACCGGCTCCAGGCGTCGGTGGCGGGCAGCCTGGACGACGTGCCCGACCTGACCCTCTTCTACCGGGTGCGCGGCGGCACGGACCGCGCCCCCGAACTGCGCGCGCGGATCTCGGCGCTGCCCGGCATCGACACGGCGTACGTCAAACCCGGCGCCGTCCCCGCCACGCTGGGCACGATCGGCCAGCAGGGCGGCGGCAGCGAGCCGGACGAGGGCCGGCGCCGCAAGGAAGGTGCGCCGGTCACCCCCGACTTCACCGGCCGTCAGGGCTATCTGCGCCCGGCCCCCGAGGGCGTGGACGCGCAGTGGGCCTGGCAGCGGCCCGGCGGCGGCGGTGACGGCGTGACCGTCATCGACATCGAGGGCGCCTGGCAGCTCAGCCACGAGGACCTGTCCGCGAGGCTCGCGGGCGTGGTCATCGGCACCCCGATCCAGGACCTGTCGTGGCGCAACCACGGCACCGCCGTGATCGGCGTAATCGGCGGCGACCGCAACGGGTCCGGGGTCACCGGCATCGTGCCGGACGCCGTGACGGCGGCCGCGTCCTTCCTGCCCAGCGGCACCGCGGCGACCATCCACGCGGCCGCGGACCGGCTCGGGCCCGGCGACGTCATCCTCATCGAACTGCACCGGCCCGGACCGAGGTTCGACTTCGAGGACCGCGACGACCAGCGCGGCTACATCGCCGTCGAGTGGTGGCCCGACGACTACGCGGCGGTCCGCTACGCCACGGCCAAGGGCATCGTCGTCGTCGGGGCGGCGGGCAACGGCGCCGAGTCGCTCGACGACGCGCGCTACGAGCGCCGTCCGGACGAGTTCCCGTCCTGGTGGCGCAACCCGTTCAACCCGTCCAACCCGTCGTCCGAAGCCGTCCTGGTCGGCGCGGGCGCGCCGCCGCCCGGCACGCACGGCCGCGACCACGGCCCGGACCGCTCGCGCCTGGCGTTCTCCAACTACGGGGCGCGCGTGGACGCGCAGGGCTGGGGCCGCGAGACCACGACCACCGGCGGCTTCTGGAACCAGCCGGGCGACCTCCAGGGCGGTGTGGACGAGATCGCCTGGTACACCGACACGTTCTCCGGCACGTCGTCGGCGTCCCCGATCGTGGTCGGCGCGATCGTCTCGCTGCAGGGCATGCTCAAGGCGGCGGACCAGCAGCTGATGACGTCCGCACGCGCGCGTGCGGTGCTGCGGGCGACGGGCTCGCCGCAGCAGGACGCGCCGGGCCGCCCGGCGTCGCAGCGGATCGGCAACCGCCCCGACATCAAGGCGGCGGTCACCAAGCTCCTGCCGTCGGCGGTGGGCTCGGGCCGCGCCGAGCGCTACTGGGACGAACTGCTCCCCTATCCGCCGGAACTCCCGCCGCGCCTGCGGCTCTTCGTGACCGGGGAGTGGCGCAACCTGAACCATCCGACGCCCGAGATCCGCCAGGCGGTGCACTCCGCCTTCGCGGGCGGGTCCCCCGACGTACGCGTCTGGTTCGCGGGCGACGAGGTCGTGGGCCTGGTCGTCACGGGCTGAACCACCGCGGCAAGCACAGGAAGCAAGGCAAACGGACCGACCATTGACGGAAGGTGGCACCCGCATGAGCACCACCCCGCAAATGAGTCAGCTGGGCCAGCAGTACGGTCAGCAGCCCTTCGGCTCGCAGCAGTACGGCCAACAGCAACCGTTCGGCCAGCAGCAGCCGTTCTCGCAACAACAGCCGTTCTCCCAGCAGCAGCCCTTCGGCCAGCAACAGCAGCCGTTCTCACAGCAGCAGTACGGCCAGCAGGGCATCGGCCAGCAGCACGGCCAGCAGGGCCCGAGCACCGCGCCGCCGCAGACCGGTCAGCAGGGCCAGATCGGCCAGCAGCGGCCGTTCGGCCAGCAAGGTCAGCAGCAGCCCTTCGGCCAGCAGCAGATCCAGGGCCAGCAGATCCCGCCGCACCTGCGCCAGCAGATGCAGCAGCTCGGCCAGCAGCAGCCGTTCCAGCAGCTGCTCCAGCAGCTCGGGCAGCAGCAGGTCCCGCAGGCGCAGGCGCCCACGATCTCCACGCAGGCCCTGTCGGGCAACGTGGCGGAGAGCTTCTGGGACGTCATCCAGCCCCTGCCCGGCCAGGCCACGCTGCTCTATCTGCACGTGGACGGCGACTGGCGCGTCTTCATCAACCCGCTCGACCGCACCCGCGACCAGGTGCAGGAGGCCTTCGCGTACGGGCAGCCGGTCATCGGCTACTACGACACCAACAACCCGGGCATCCTGCTCGCCATCGTGATCACCAGGTGACCCGTACGGCAGCCGTGTGAGGCACCGGTGGGACGGCGGCGCCGGGCGGAGTCCTTCCCGCCCGGCGCCGCTCGCCGCTGTCCGCGTACTCGCCAGAGCGCGGCTACGGAAGCGCGCGTCTACGAAGCAGGTGCCTACGAAGCAAGTACCTACGAAGCAGGTGCCTACAGGGCCACGCCGAGCAGTGCGTCGACGGCGCGCGACACCACTCCGGGCGCCCCCTCGTCCGCGCCGCCCTCGGCGTCCTGACGGGCGACCCAGCGGTCCACGGCGGCGAGCGCGGCGGGCGCGTCCAGGTCGTTGGCGAGGGCCTCGCGCAGCTCCTCGACGAGTCCGTCGGCGGACGGCCCGTCCGGCCGGGACACGGCGGCGCGCCAGCGCCCGAGGCGCTCGACGGCGTCCTGGAGGACCTGGTCGGTCCACTCCCAGTCGGCGCGGTAGTGGTGGGCGAGGAGCGCGAGCCGGATGGCGGCGGGGTCGACGCCGTCGTGCCGGAGCTTCGACACGAACACCAGGTTGCCCTTGGACTTGGACATCTTGGCGCCGTTGAGCGCGACCATCCCGGCGTGCACGTACGCCTTGGCGAAGGGGTGCTCCCCGGTGAGGGCCTGCGCGTGGGACGCGCCCATCTCGTGGTGCGGGAAGGCGAGGTCGGAGCCGCCGCCCTGGACGTCGAAGCCCATCCCCAGGTGGTCGAGGGCGATCGCCACGCACTCGATGTGCCAGCCCGGCCGGCCGCGGCCGAGCGAGGCGCCGTCCCAGCTGGGCTCGCCCTCGCGGGCCGCCATCCACAGCATCGGGTCGAGCGGGTTCTTCTTGCCGGGCCGGTCCGGGTCGCCGCCGCGCTCGGCGGAGAGCAGCCGCATGGCGGCGGCGTCGAGCCCCGACACCTCGCCGAAGTGCGGATCGGCCTCCACGGAGAAGTAGACGTCCCCGTCGAGCTCGTACGCGGCACCCTGGTCCCGCAGCCGCTCCACGAGCGGCACGATCCCGGGTATCGACTCGACGGCGCCCACGTAGTGCTGGGGCGGAAGCAGCCGCAGGGCGGTCATGTCCTCGCGGAACAGCGCGGTTTCGGACTGCGCGAGCTCCATCCAGTCCTTGCCGTCGCGGTTCGCCCGCTCCAGGAGCGGATCGTCCACGTCGGTCACGTTCTGTACGTAGTGCACCTGCCGCTTCGTGTCGAGCCACACGCGCTGCACGAGGTCGAACGCGTTGTAGGTCGCCGCGTGACCCATGTGGGTCGCGTCGTACGGAGTGATGCCGCAGACGTAGAGACGGGCGACGGGACCGGGCTCGAGGGTGACGAGGTCACCGGTCGCGGTGTCGTGGATCCGGAGGTCGCGGCCCTTGCCAGGCAGGGCGGGGACCTCAGAAGCGGGCCAGGCATACATGCCATGAGCCTAACCGGATGCACCGTCCACATACGACCCCGGGGACGATCCCCCTGTTCCCCGCCGTGCCCGGCGCCTGCCGTGCGGCGGTTCAGCGGGGGCTCACACCGGCGGCCAGGGGATGGCGGGCCACTCACCCGAGGGCGCGGGATGCCGCCCGGCGGCGAGCAGCGCGGCCACCCGCGCCCGGGTGGCCGCCACCTCGGCGGAGGTGAGCAGCTCGCCGAGGCGCGAGCCAAGGGCCCCGCCCGCGGCCAGCCCGTCCCGCAGGGTCCCCAGGCCGGCCACCGCCTCGTCCGTGAGCTTCTCCCCCGCCCAGCCCCACAGCAGCGTCCGCAGCTTGTCCTCCACGTGGAACGTGACCCCGTGGTCGATGCCGTACAGCCGCCCCTCGGCGCCCGCGATCAGATGCCCGCCCTTGCGGTCCGCGTTGTTGATCACCGCGTCGAGCACGGCCAGGCGGCGCAGCCGGGCGTCGTCCGCGTGCACGAGCAGCGCCGTCCGCCCCTCTCCCACCTCGGCGAACCCGACGGCCTTCCAGCCGTCGCCGGGCTGGTCCCCGTCGACGAGGGCGAGCAGCTCCTCACCCTCGGCGGCTCCGGCGTCCTCACCCGGCGAGTCGATCCACAGCTGGACCATGCCCTCTCCGTAGGGCCCGTCCCGCAGCACGGTGGGCGGCACGAGGCCCCAGCCCAGCGCCTCGGACACCTCGTACGCGGCGACCTCGCGCTCGGCGAGCGTGCCGTCGGGGAAGTCCCACAGGGGCCGCTCCCCGCGGACGGGCTTGTACACGCAGGTTGCCGAGGCGCCGTCGTGCGCGACCGAGCAGTACAGCACCGCGTTGGACGCCTGCCGGATCTGTCCGCGCACGGTCAGCTCGCCCCGGGCGAGCAGTTCCGTGGCGGTCAGGCTCCCCGCCGGTATCCGTTCTGGCGCGGGCATACGTGTCCTTCCGGGTCGAGCGGCAGGCTGCACAGCGGGCACGGCGGGCGCCCGGCGTTCACGACGTCGAGGGCACGCTTGGCGAAGGCCCTGGCCTGCGCCCCGGTGAGCCGGACGCGCAGCATCGGGGGGCCGTTCTCCTCGTCCTGCAGGAGCCTTTCCTCGGCTTCCGCGAGGTCCTCGTCGGAGTCCGCGTCCAGCTCGACGAGCGCCTGCGCCTCCACGATCATCCGTTCGGCCTCGCCGTCCCAGGCCAGGGCCATCGTGCCGACCCGGAACTCCTCCTCGACGGGCGAGTCGAGCGGGGCGCTGTCCGCGACCTCGGTGGGCGCCACTGCGGGCACCGCCGCGCTGCCCCCGCTACGCCGTACCACCTCGTCGAGGAGCTCTTCCATGCGCTCGGCGAGGGCGGCCACCTGGGTCTTCTCCAGGGCGACGCTGGTCACTCGCACTCCGGCGGACGCCTGGAGGAAGAAGGTACGCCGCCCGGGCAGCCCGACCGTTCCGGCCACGAAGCGTTCCGGCGGGTCGTAGAGGAACACCTGACGGGACACGTCCTGTCTCCATTGGAATCGACTGCATGTTCTTGGCGCGACAACTGCACTGAACCCTACTGCGGGCGACGATCACGGTCATCGCGCGTCTCACGGTGTGCCCGTGTCTCCCCCCACCTGAGCATCTTGGCTCGCGGGCTCGGCGCGCGGGGCCAGGGAGGCGAAGTCCCCGGTGTCCCCGAGACGGACGAGGAAGGGGCGCAGCCGGGTGTAGCGGATCGCCGTGATGGAACACGGTTCTACGGAGATGCGCTGAAAGAGGTCGAGATGCAGTCCGATGGCTTCGGCGACGAGGGACTTGATGATGTCGCCGTGGGAGCACATGAGGTACACGGCGTCGGGGCCGTGGTCGCGCTCCACGCGTGCGTTCCACTCGCGGACGGCCTCGGCGGCACGGGTCTGCATGGCGCGCAGGGACTCGCCGCCGGGAAAGGCGGCGGCGGACGGGTGCTGCTGGACGACCTCCATCAGCGGCTCGTCGGCGAGCTCGGCGAGCTTGCGGCCGGACCAGTCGCCGTAGTGGCACTCTCCGATGCGGTCGTCGGTGTGCACGGTGAGGTCCGGGCGGGCGGCCCCGAGCGGTGCGAGGGTCTCCTGACAGCGCTGGAGGGGGCTGGTGACGGCTTCGGCGAGCGGCAGCGCGGCGAGGCGTCCGGGCAGCGCGGCGGCCTGGCGGGCACCGCGCTCGTCGAGGCCGACGCCGGGGGTCCACCCGGCGAGCAGGCCTGCGGTGTTGGCCGTGGAACGGCCGTGCCTGACGAGGATCAGCGTGGGCATGCGGATCAGCCTAAGCCGCCGAGCGGGTGCGGCAGCAGTGTGGCTTGGGAAGAATGCCCAGCGTGATCGTCGACTGTGCCATCTACCAGCACGGGCGCCGGACCGAGGGTCCCGCGGACTTCTCCGACGCCCTGGACGAGGCGCGCGCGGCGGGGGACGCGTTCGTGTGGATCGGCGTGCACGAGCCGACGGAGGCCGAGTTCGACCGGGTCACGGAGGAGTTCGCACTGCATCCGCTGGCGGTCGAGGACGCCCTGAAGGCGCACCAGCGGCCGAAGCTGGAGGTGTACGAGGACTCGCTCTTCATGGTCCTGAAGCCGGTGGTGTACGAGCCGGAGAGCGACACGGTGTCATCGGGCGAGCTCATGATCTTCATGGGTGACTCGTTCGTGGTGACCGTCCGGCACGGCGAGGGCGCGCCGCTCGGCAGCGTCCGGCACCGCCTTGAAGCGGAACCGGAAGTTCTGAAGCACGGTCCGACGGCGGTGCTCTACTCGATCGCCGACGCCGTCGTGGACCACTATCTGGAGGTCGCCGAGGAGCTGCAGACGGACCTGGAGGTCCTGGAGGCCGAGGTGTTCTCGCCCGACAGCGGGGGCTCGCGGAACTCGGCGTCGCGGATCTACCGGTTCAAGCGCCAGATCCTGGAGTTCCGCCGGGCCACGGGGCCGCTCGCGATGCCGCTCGCCCGGCTCGCCGGGGTGGGCCCGCCCGGCCGCGCGGTGCCGTACGTGAACGAGTCGGCGCAGCCCTATCTGCGGGACGTCAGCGACCATCTGACGCGCGTGAACGAGTCCGTGGAGGGCCTGGACCGCCTGGTGACCGACATCCTGTCCGCGCATCTGGCGCAGATGAGCGTGCGGCAGAACGACGACATGCGGAAGATCTCCGCCTGGGCGGCCATGGCGGCCGTGCCCACGATGATCGCGGGTGTCTACGGCATGAACTTCGACCACATGCCCGAGCTGCGGTGGTGGTGGGCGTACCCGGCGGTGATCCTGCTGATGGCCGCTCTGGAAGTGGTCCTGTACCGGATGTTCAAGCGCCGCGGCTGGCTGTAGCCCACGCGCGCGTGGCGGGTCACGCGCGCGTGCGCCAGGTCCGTCAGGCGAATTCGGGTGCCGAGGTGGCGGGCCCGCCCAGGGCGTCGCGCCGCTCGGGCATCTTCAGGCTCACCATCTTGCGCCAGCCGCCGACGCGTTCGTACGCGTACATGGCGTGGATGCCCGCCGCGAGCGCTTTGGCCTTGGTGGGCGTCCAGCCGAGGATGCGGCCCATGCGCTCCATGACGGCGAGGCTGACGTCGCGGTAGACGCGGATCTCGACGTGCGCGGTCTCCTGGAGGGTGCGCTGGATGGTGCGGCCGTGGCCCGCGTACGCGAAGCGGAGCAGCTCCTCGTGGCAGTAGGCCAGGTGGTTGTCCTCGTCGTTCGAGATCATCTTCACGGCCTTGCCGATCTCCGGGTGGTCGGCGAAGTGCTTGCGGAGCATCACCATCTGGTCGGCGGCGCGCTGCTCGGTGACCCGGCTGTGCGACAGGTACGTGATGATGTCCTGCTCGGTCAGGGGCGTGTCGGCGCGGAGCTTGTCGTGCGCGAGGCCGATGCCGTGCCGCTCCAGGAGCATCGTGTAGTCGGTGTCGTGCGGGACCTCGCAGGGCTCCAGGCCGCGCTTCCTCAGGAGCGCGTTGAAGATGCGTCCGTGCTTGTCCTCGTCGGCGCCGTGCCGGGTGATCTTGGGGGCGAGGGCGCGCTGGCTCTCGGGGACGAGGGCGGCGATGCGCCCGTTCTCCCAGCCTCCCTGGGACTCCCCGCTGGCCGCGATGGAGCAGAACAGCCGGAACGACTCGTCGTTGTCGACGATCTCCTCGAAGAGACTCTTGGCCGAAAGCATCGCAGGCACCTCCATGCCTTCCCTGACCATACGGACTTCCGCAAAGAACGAGTCAAATGCGGAGCGCGGCAGTAGGCAACAGCTGTATGGGCCAGCTCAGCCGAACGAAGGAGTTTGACGGGCCGAACGGGGCCGTAACCGGAGGGCGCGTCGCGGCGTTGTGCTTCGTGACGGCCGTGGCGGGGAAGACCCCCGAGCCCCCACCACGGCCGCAGAAATCGTCAGGCCACTCCGGCCCGCTCCAGGGCCTCGGTGCCCGCCCGCAGGGCGGTGAGCCGCTCCTCCAGCGTGAAGCCCGCGGGCGCCAGGGTGAGGGTGGTGACCCCGGCCGCCGCATAGGCCCGCATCCGGTCGGCGATCCGGTCCACGGAGCCGAGCAGCGACGTCGAGTCGATGAGCGAGCGCGGCACGGCGGCGGCCGCGCCGTCCTTGTCACCGGACAGGTACTTCTCCTGGATCTCGGCCGCTTCCTTCTCGTAGCCCATGCGGCTCGCGAGCTGGTTGTAGAAGTTCTGCTTGCGGCTGCCCATGCCCCCCACGTACAGCGCGGTGTACGGGCGGAACATGTCGGCCAGGGCGTCGACCTGGGAGTCCTCACCGACCGCGAGGGGCAGCGTCGGGACGACGTCGAAGCCCTCCATCGTCTTCCCGGCCTTCTCGCGCCCGGCCCGCAGGTGCTTGAGGGCGGTCTCCTCCAGGTGCTCGGCGGCCGGGAAGATCAGCAGGGCGCCGTCGGCGATCTCGCCCGTCTGCTCCAGGTTCTTGGGGCCGATCGCGGCGATGTACAGCGGGATGTGCTCGCGCTGCGGGTGCACGGTGAGCTTGATGGGCTTGCCGGGACCGCCCGGCAGGGGCAGCGTCCAGTGCTGACCCTCGTACGACAGGCGCTCGCGGGTCATGGCCCTGCGGACGATCTCGACGTACTCGCGCGTGCGCGCAAGCGGCTTGTCGAACTTCACGCCGTACCAGCCCTCGGAGACCTGCGGGCCCGAGACGCCGAGGCCCAGGCGGAAGCGGCCGCCGGACAGCGAGTCGAGGGTGGCCGCCGTCATCGCCGTCATCGCGGGCTGGCGCGCCGGGATCTGGAAGATGGCCGAGCCGATGTCGATGCGCTCGGTCTGGGCCGCCACCCAGGAGAGCACGGTGGCCGCGTCCGAGCCGTAGGCCTCGGCCGCCCAGCAGACCGCGTATCCCAGCTTGTCGGCCTCCTTCGCGACGGTGAGGTTGTCCGCGTCCATCCCCGCGCCCCAGTAGCCGAGGTTGATCCCGAGCTGCATGGCCGAATCCCCTTACTGATGAGTAACGTCCCTGTGCCGGGGACTGTAGCGCGCGGCCGCGTGATCCGTCAGGGGTGGACCGCGCGGGTGCGCCCCGGCCGACGCCGCGGCCCTGCCGCGGCCGGGCCGCCCTGGTCCGTCCCGGTCCGGCCGTCGGGGTCATCGGGTTGTCCACACCCGCGCGTTTGTCCACAGGCATGCCACGTGTCCAGGCGTGGCCAGTAATCTCGCGGCCATGGAGCAGAGGCATCTCGGCCGCACGGGTCTGCGCGTGTCCCGGATCGGGCTCGGCACCCTCACCTGGGGCCGCCCCGAAGAGACCGGTGAGAACGACGCCGCGGACCTGCTGAAGGCCTTCTGGGAGGCGGGCGGCACCCTCGTCGACACGGCCGACGTGTACGGCGACGGCGAGGCCGAGTACCTCCTCGGCCGCATGGTGGAGCGGCTCGTGCCGCGCCGCGACTTCGTCATCGCGACCAAGGCGGGCAGCGTGCCGGACCCCGACCGCCGCTTCGACTGCTCGCGCGGCCACCTCCTGTCGGCCCTCGACGCCTCCCTCGCCCGCCTCGGCACGGACTATGTGGACATCTGGCAGGTGCACGCCTTCGATCCGGAGACCCCCCTGGAGGAGACGCTCCAGGCCCTGGACATCGCGGTCACCAGCGGCCGCGCACGGTACGCGGGCGTGTCCAACTTCAGCGGCTGGCAGCTGGCGAAGGCCGCGACCTGGCAGCTGGCCGCCCCCAGCTCCCGCACCCGTCTCGCCAGTACGCAGATGGAGTACTCCCTGCTCCAGCGCGGCATCGAGCGCGAAGTGCTGCCCGCCGCCCGCGACCTAGGCGTGGGCCTGCTGCCGTCGTCCCCGCTCGGCCGCGGCGTCCTGACCGGCAAGTACCGGCACGCGACACCCGCCGACTCGCGGGGCGCGTCCGAGCAGTTCGCCCCCTTCGTCGCGCCGTATCTGGACGAGGCGGCGAGCCGTGTCGTGGACGCCGTCGCGATAGCGGCCGACGGACTCGCCGTGACCCCGCTGCAGGTGGCGCTCGCGTGGGTGCGCGACCGCCCGGGAGTGGCCGCCCCGATCGTCGGCGCGCGCAACGCGCAGCAGCTCACGGCGGCATTGTCAGTGGAGACCCTTAGTCTTCCTGACGAGATCTGCCAGGCGCTCGACGACGTGTCGGCGCCCGTGCATCGCTACCCAGACCAGGACTGGAGCACGCTGTGAGTACGGAGTCCGCTGCCGCGGAGGTTGCCGAGCCCGAGGCCCCGGAGGCCGCGGCGGAGCCCGAGGCCGAGGCCGCACCGGAAGCCGGGGCCACGCCGGAGGACGCCGGGGCCGACGCGGCCGGGACGGACGACGCGGCCGAAGCCGAGGCCACCACGGACGCCGAGGGCTCGGCGGACGGCGAGCTGTCCGAGGCCGAGGCCGAGCTGGCCGCCCAGCGGGAGCTGCGGCAGCGGATCGAGGAGCGCAAGGCGGCCAGGACAGCCCCGGTGGCGGCCGGCACCAAGCTCCAGGGCACGGCGGCGGACCTGCTGGCGGCGGTGCGGGCCGTGGAGAGCGGGGAGAAGCCCGTGGCCTCGGCGTTCCGCGAGCCGGAGCCCGTCGCGCCGCGCAGGCCCGCGGCGGAGCCGGTGCGGCGGCAGGCCCCCGCGGCGCCCGCGGCCCCGGCCGAGCCCGCCGGGGAAGCCGTCGCCGCGGTGGCGGCGGTGCTCGGCGAGGGCGGCGCGCCCGCCGCGCTCGCGGCCAAGGCGGCGGCCGCGCTCGGCGAGGGCGCCGACGGACACCTGCGCGAGGACCCCTGGCAGTTGCTGCGCGTGCCCGGAGTGCGGCCCGAGCAGGCCGACGGTTTCGCGCGGGCGCTGCTCGGCGACGCGTGCGGGCCCGGGGACGAGCGCCGGGGCCGCGCCCTGACGGTGTGGCTCCTGGAGCAGGCCGCGCTCGCGGGGCACACGGCCCTCGACGCGGCCGCCCTCACCGCCGCGCTCGGGCAGCGCGCGGTGCCGGACCCGGACGAGGCCGTGCAGAGCGCCCTCGCCGAGGGCGATGTGCTCGTCTTCCAGGACGCGTTGGACGACGCCCCGCAGGGCGCCCCCGTCACGGCCCCGGCCGGCGAGGACGGCGAGTCCGACGAGGAGGCCGCGCCCCCGGTCCGCGTCCTGTTCGGCCTCGAGCGGTACGCGCTGGCGGAGGAGAGCCTCGCCGACGGCCTCGCCCGCGTCATCAACTCCCTGCCGAAGGACGACGGGGCGGGCCCGGGAGCCGAGGCGTGGGAGTCCGCCGCGGGCGCGGCGTCCGGCTCCGCCGCCGAGCTCATCCGCGCCGTCGCCGCGCACGGCCTGGTGCTGCACACCGGCGGCGAGGCGGCACGGGCCGAGCCCGCCGCCCTGGTGGCGGCGGCGCGCTCGCTGGGCCTGCGGGTGTGCGCGGCCGCGCACACCGCGGACGGGCAGCGCCGCCTCACCGAGCACACCGGCACCGACGATGCCGACGGCGAAGCCGTCACCGTGGCCGGGCTGCTGTCCGGGCAGCAGGCGCCGGGCCGGGACGCGGACGGCGCCCTCGCCCTGGACCTCCTCGTGGTCCTGGACGCACCACAGCTGGACGTGGAGGCGGCGGCGATGCTCGTCGAGTCGCTGCCGGACGGCGCCCGCCTGGTGCTCAGCGGCGATCCCGGCGTGCTCTGGTCGGCGGGCCCTGGCCGGGTCTTCGCCGACGTGCTGGCGGCCCGCGCCTGCCCGCAGGTCGTCTCGCGCACCCCGGACCCCGGTCCTGTCGGGGAGCTGGTGTCCGGCATCGGCGTCGGCGAGCTCACCGAGGTCGCCGCGCCGCACAAGGAGGTCGTGATCGTCCCGGTGCGCGACGCCGACGACGCGATCCGGCGCACGGTGCAGCTCGTCGCGGACTCCGTGCCGCGCGCGATCGGGGTGCCGTCCGAGCACACGCAGGTCATCACGCCGGGCCACGGCGGAGCCGCGGGCACCCGGGCGCTGAACGCGGCGCTGAAGGAGCGGCTGAATCCCGGCCCGGGCCGCTTCGGCGGCTTCGACCCGGGCGACCGCGTCGCCCACGCCCCGGTGCCGGGCCGCACGGCGCTCGGCCGTGTCGTGCGGGCCGACGCGGAGGGCCTGCACCTGGAGTGCGACGGCGCCCCCGTGGTCGTGGCCAAGGAGCGGGTGGAGCAGAGCGTGCGGCACGCCTGGGCCGTCACCGCGCACCAGGCGGCGGGGCGCCGCTGGCCCGCCGCGGTCGTGGTGCTTCCGGGTGACGCCGCCGCGGCCCTGACCCGGCCCTGGGTGTACGCGGCGTTCAGCCGTGCCGAGCGCCATCTGTCGGTGGTCCAGGGGGTCGCGCAGGCCCTGCCTCAGGCGGTCGCGGAGCGCCCGGCCAAGGAGCGCACCACGCGGCTGCGCACCCTGCTGCGGCCCCAGCTTCCCGAGGCGGGCTGAGAGCGCGCGGATGCCCCCGGCCAGGTCCCGGCCGGGGGCATCCACATGTCCGGGCGAGCGCGCCCTGCCCGGGGGGCAGGCCCTAAGCGGGTGCGGCGAAGTCCGCTGCGGTACGGGAGCGCCCCGAAGGGGCGCGGGGAACTGCGCGACCAGCCACGACGGCGCCGTAGCAGAGTGACGGCACAGCGCGTTACTTCCAGCGAAGCGCTTACGCGGGCTCGCCGCGTTCGCGCTCGACGACCTCCACGTCGTCGACGTCGTCGAGCGACACGACCTCGTCCGGGTCGTAGTCGAGCTCGCCGTCCAGGTCGGGATCGGCCTGGTCCGGACCGTCGTCGGCGTCCTCCAGGTCGTCCAGGTCCTCCAGACCGTCCTGCTCGTCGTCGAAGACCGCGCTGACGTCGAAGCGGCACACCACCCGCTGGGGGTCGGTCTGGTCGAAGGGGGACTCCAGCCACTCGCCCGCCTCCGCGGGCTCGTCCTGGGCCGTGACCCACAGCGTGGAGTCACCCTCCTCCAGGCCGAACTCCTTGTGCCTGGAGGCGATTTCGTCCGGTTCGAACTCGCCGAACAGCAGCCCGATGGCGCCCGGCAGCGTGCCCGCCTGCCGGTCGTCGTCCGTGGCGTCCTCGTCCGCGGCCTCGACGCGCGCGGCCTGGGCGAGGAGCCGCTGCGGCTCCGCCACCGCGTAGTCGCGCCGGATCAGCACGCTCAGGGCGGTCGGCTCCGCGGGGCCCTGGTACGGCGGCAGGCTGTCGTCCGCGCCGGGGATCTCGAAGGGGGTGACCTCGTCGTAGCGGTCGTAGAGCAGCTCGTCATAGGCCTCGGCCGCGGCGGCCAGCTCGTTGAACGCTTCGTAGACGGCCGGATCGTCCTCGCCCGACCTGCGTTCGACCGCGGCGAGATGGCGGTCGAGCGCGGTCTTGACCGCCTCGGCGGCGGCGCGTACCTCGGCAGCGGTGGGCTGCGCAGCATCAGACATAGTGCAGACGCTATCCGTACCGGGCCTGTGCCCGCACAATAGATGCGATGCCGGAATACGAATTTGTCGATGTGTACGTTCCCCGCGGGGTCTCCCGCAAGGAAGCCACACGTCTCCTGACGGACCACGCAGAGTACGGACACTGGGAGTTGGACCGCCTCAGCCTGCACGCCGACGGCAGTCGGCGGGTGCGGCTGCGACGGCGCATCATCCGCCAGGTACGGGCCACTTGGTGAGCCGTTGCGGGCGGGTGGTGTGAGTAGGGAGAGGGCCCCGCGATCGCGGGGCCCTCTCCCTACTCACACCACCTCAAGCACGCGCTTTGCGGTACAGGACCGAGCCCGCGAGCAGCATGCCCGCGCCCATCGGCAGGGCGATGCCCGCCGACAAGGGGCTGCCGGTGGCGGCGAGCTGGTCCTTGCCCTCGGGCGGGGTGATGACCTGGGTGTCCGGCAGGTTCGGGGTGTCGGCGGGGTGCGCCGTGCCGGGGTGGGTGGGGACCTCCGCGCCGGGGCGGTCGGGCGCGGTGGGCTGCCCCGGCTCGCCCGGCTGTCCCGGCTGTCCCGGCTGTCCCGGCTGTCCCGGCTGTCCCGGCTGTCCCGGCTGTCCAGGGTGGCCGGGCTGACCGGGCTGACCGGGCGTTCCAGGCTCTCCGGGCCGACCGGGCTCGCCCGGCTTCCCGGGCTGACCAGGCTTGCCGGGCTCTCCAGGCTTCCCCGGCTGACCGGGCTCTCCCGGCTTCCCCGGTTCCCCGGGCCGGCCCGGGTTGCCCGGCTGGCCCGGATTCCCGGGCTGCGTCGTATCGCCGCCCCCGTTGTTCGCGCAGTCGTTGCCCGTGACGGCGTTGCCCGCGCCGCCGATGGTGACGCTGTTGCCGCAGACGTTCACCGGGGCGTACACCGGCGCCTGCACGGTGTTGCCGGAGCCGATGCCGGGCGAGTGCTGCGTACCGCCGTGGGCCGACGAGCCGCCGCCCGCCGAGGGCTGCTCCCCGTATCCGCCCCCGTGCCCCTCGCCGTAGCCACCTCCGTGGCCACCCCCGTACCCGCCCCCGTGTCCTGGCGAGCCGGACGAGTTCGTACAGCTGTTGCCGATCGCGGGATTCAGCGCACCCACCACGTTCACGGTGTTTCCGCACGCGTTCACCGGGGCGTGCACGGGCGCCTGCACTGAATTGCCCGAAAGGACCCCCGGGGAATTCGAACTGCCGCCATTCGCATTCGAGTCGGCGTGGGCGTAGCCGCTGGTGACCGCGAGTACGCCACCGGCGGCCGCCGCGGTGATCAACCCTTTGCGCGTGACCTGTCGCATTGCTTTCCCTGCCCTTAGCATTCCGGAATGCGCACGGGCCTCGTTGCGCCGTGCGCCCAATGCCCGCGGCCCCGGAGTGCATGGCACGCACTCCGGGGCCGATGGACTCAGACCCTCATTGGGGTGACGCCCCTCAAGGGGCGAGGCACAGCAACGTCACTTGTTGACGCAGTAGTTGCCGAAGGCAGGGTTGAGCACGCCGATCACCGAGATGGTGTTGCCGCAGGCGTTCACCGGCACGTGCACGGGGATCTGCACGACGTTGCCGGAGGCGACGCCCGGGGAGTGCACGGCGGCGCCCTGCGCACCGGCGTCGGCAGCGGCGACGCCCGCACCGGCGAGCACCAGGCCGCCGGTGGCAACCGCGGCGGCGACAACCTTCTTGATCATTGTTCCTCCTAGTTGGCAATGCGGCCCCAGCCGCGGACCGCACCACCTGTAACGAGGAGGCCATAGGACGGCTACGAGCGCCGGACTGCTTTCACTCTTTTCAGTCCAATACGCACGCGCAGCCGATTATTGGAGTTTCGTTTCGGCTTATTGACTGGATTATGCGACGGCGTCCTCGCTGGTTACGAAGCGTCGATGAAGCGGTCGAGTACGCGCACGCCGAACTTCAGCCCGTCCACCGGTACCCGCTCGTCCACGCCGTGGAACATGCCCGCGAAGTCCAGCTCCGGCGGCAGCTTGAGCGGCGCGAAGCCGAAGCCGCGGATGCCGAGGTCGTCGAAGGACTTGGCGTCCGTGCCGGCCGAGAGCATGTACGGCACGGCGCGGGCGATGGGGTCCTCGGCCTGGAGCGCCAGCTGCATGGCGTCCACGAGCGCGCCGTCGAAGGTGGTCTCCAGGGCCTTGTCCGCGTGCACGTCCTCACGCCTGACGTTCGGCCCCAGGATCCGGTCCAGGTCGGCGAGGAACTCCTCCTCGTACCCCGGCAGGAACCGCCCGTCCACGTGCGCGGTGGCCTGCCCCGGGATCACGTTGACCTTGTAGCCGGCGCCCAGCTGCGTCGGGTTCGCGGTGTTCTGGAGCGAGGCGCCGATCAGCTTGGCGATGCCGCCGAGCTTGGCGAGCGTCTCGTCCATGTTCTCCGGGTCGAGCTCGGTGCCGAGGGCGTCGCCCAGCTCGTCGAGGAAGTGCCGCAGCGTCTTGGTGACCCGGATCGGGAACTTGTGCCGCCCGAGCCGCCCGACGGCCTCCGACAGCTCCGTGATCGCGTTGTCCTTGTGGATCATGGAGCCGTGTCCCGCGGTGCCGTCCACGGTCAGCTTCATCCAGTGCATGCCCTTCTGGGCCGTCTCCACGAGGTACAGCCGCAGCTTCTCGTTGACGGTGAAGGAGAAGCCGCCGACCTCGCTGATCGCCTCGGTCACGCCGTCGAAGAGGTCCGGGTGGTTGTCCACCAGGTACCGCGCCCCGTACGTGCCGCCCGCCTCCTCGTCCGCGAGGAAGGCGAGCACGATGTCCCGCGGCGGCTTGCGGCCGCTGCGCAGCCGGTCGCGCACGACCGCGAGGGTCATCGCGTCCATGTCTTTCATGTCGACGGCGCCGCGGCCCCACAGGCAGCCGTCCGCGATCTCCCCGGAGAAGGGGTGGTGCGTCCAGTCCTGGGCGTTGGCGGGCACGACGTCGGTGTGGCCGTGGATGAGCAGCGCGGGCCGCGACGGGTCCTCGCCCTCGATGCGGGCCACCGTGGAGGCGCGCCCCGGGTGCGACTCGAAGATCCGCGGTTCGAGCCCCACCTCCGCGAGCTTCTCCGCGACGTACTCGGCGGCCTTGCGCTCCCCCGGCCCCGAGTGGTCGCCGTAGTTGCTGGTGTCCATGCGGATCAGGTCCCGGCAGAGGTCGACGACCTCGTCCTCACCGGACACGGCCCCCGCCCCGTTCACCCTGCCGCCCGTGGTCGGCTCGCTCACGCTGTTCCTCCCGCTGTCGCACTCTCGGTCCCTGCCATCCTCCCGCGCTTGCCGTCCCGGCCCAAGGGCGGGCGGCCGTCGTCATACGCCGTTCACGCTCATGACCTGCGTGATCAGGTACCCCCGAATGTTTGCTATGGTTTTCCACGTCGCCGCGGGAAACCGCGACAGACCACCGGTCCGGGTGGCGGAATGGCAGACGCGCTAGCTTGAGGTGCTAGTGCCCTTTATCGGGCGTGGGGGTTCAAGTCCCCCCTCGGACACCAGCAATGACCCCAGAGCTTCTGGGGTCATTCGTGTTTTTGGCGGGGTTTTCCCGCGTTCCTCCGGGTCTTGTGGGGGTCGGGGGGCCGTGCGGGGTGGGGGCTGGCTGGAATGTGGCTGCCGTTGGGTGGGTGTGGCGGATGACACTTGACCATGCCGAACGGAGCCCAGTCCATCATCAGCGGTCTTGTCGAGGCCGGAGTCCAGGTGTGCTTCGCCAACCCCGGCACGTCCGAGCTGCACATCGTGACGGCGCTCGACGACGTGCCACGGATGCGGCCGGTCCTGTGCCTCTTCGAAGGCGTCGCGACGGGTGCCGCCGACGGGTACGGGCGGATGACCGGCCGCCCCGCGAGCACGCTGCTGCACCTCGGCCCCGGCCTCGCGGGCGGACTGCCGAACCTGCACAACGCGCGCCGGGCCGGTACGCCCGTGGTGAACGTCGTCGGTGACCACGCGCTGCGGCACAAACGCCTCGACGCGCCCCTGGAGTCGGACATCACCGCGCTCGCCCGCACGGTGTCCGCGTGGACGCGGCGCGCGTACGACGCCACGGACCTCGCGGACGACGTCGCCGACGCCGTCGCGGCCGCGGCCGGGCCGCCGGGGGCCGTCGCCACGCTGGTCGTACCCGCCGACGTGGCCTGGGCGGACGCCGAGAAGCCCGCCGCGCCGCGGCGCCGGGCCGCCGTCCCGCACGGGTTCGTGTCCGAGCGGGGGCTCGAAGAGGCCGCCGCGGTGCTGCGGTCCGGGGAGCCCGCCGCGCTGCTGCTCGGCGGCGCCGCCACGCACGGGGCAGGGCTCAGGGCCGCCGCGCAGGTCGCGGGGGCGACGGGGGCGCGGCTGCTGTGCGAGACGTTTCCCGCGCGCCTTGAGCGGGGTGCGGGGCTTCCGCCCGTCGAGCGCCTGGGCTATCGCGCGGCCGACGCCGCGGGGCAGCTCTCCGGCGTACGCCATCTCGTGCTCGCCGGGGCGTCGGTGCCGGTGCCGTTCTTCGCGTACCCGGGGCAGAGCGGGATCGTCGTGCCCGACGGGTGCGAGGTCCGCGAGCTCGGTGGTGCGGGGCAGGACGTGGGGGTGGCCCTGCGGGAGCTGGCCGCCGCCGTGGGCGGGGGCACGGCGGCGGCGGTGGCGCGCGAACCGGGGCGGCCCCGGGTGCCCGGCGGGGACCTCACCGCGGAGACCGCGGCCGCCGTGGTGGGCGCGCTGCTTCCGCAGGGGGCCGTCGTCGTGGACGAGTCCAACACGTCCGGGCTCTGGCTGCCCAGCGCCACGGCCGGGGCGCCGCCGCACGACTGGCTGACCCTCACCGGCGGGGCGCTCGGGCAGGGGATGCCGCTCGCCGTGGGCGCGGCCGTGGCGCGGCCCGAGCGGCCCGTCGTCGCGCTCGTGGCGGACGGGGCCGCGATGTACACGCTGCCCGCGCTGTGGACGCAGGCGCGGGAGGGGCTCGACGTCACGACCGTGGTCTTCAGCAACCGCGCGTACGCGATCCTGGGCCTTGAGCAGGCGATGATGGGGGCCTCCGTGGGGGCCGCGGCGCGGGATCTCTTCGATCTCGGGCGACCCGACCTCGACTTCGTCGCGCTGGCGCGCGGGATGGGGGTTCCCGCGGGACGGGCCACGACCGTGGAGGGATTCGCCTCGCTGCTTGAGCGGGGTTTGGCGGAGCCGGGCCCGTTCCTGGTGGAGTGCGTGGTGCCGCCCATCGCGTGACGCCCGGCCGGCGCCCCGACGCGTGCGACCGCTGCCGCGACGCGTACGACCGGTACCTCGACGCGTCCGCCCGCCCCGTCAGCGCGTGGGATGGGGCGGCACCTGGCGCCACGGGGCGAAGGCCGTGGCCGTCCGGGGCAGGAGTGCGGCGAGTTCGGGGCAGTGGCGCAGGATGACGGACTTCATGCCGCCCTTCTGGACCCAGTCGATGCCGAGCGGGGTGTAGATCTCGGGGCGGAAGTCGACGGTCAGGAAGCGGTCGCTCTGCAGGCGCCTCGTGGCCATGAGGATGAAGACGCGGAACGCCGTGTCGCTGAAGCCGAATCCGGTGGGCGGGTTCTCCGCGAACAGGCCGACCATGGTGTCGATCTCGTCGACGGATGAGTAGACGTCCTTGAGCCGAGCCAGCGTCTCCGGGTCCTCGGTCAGGTCCTCGAAGCGGCGGACGCGCGGCTTGTGCAGGCCCGCGAGGAAGTCGTTGTAGCGCGGCACGCCCCGGCGCCGCGTACGGACGAGGTCGACGACGGACAGGTCGATGATCTCGCCCTCGCGTTCGAAGGCCTGGAGGGCGCGGGGGAAGTTGTGCAGCGTGATGGCGCCGGGGTGGGCGATGCCGAAGGAGTAGAGGGTGTTGGCGAGGCCCGTCTTGCGGACGGCGCCCTCGGCGGCGGCGCCGTTGATGTCGAGGAACCCGACGGTTTCGAGGCGCTGCCCGAAGTGGTGCTCGCGCAGCTCGAAGTCGTCGGGGATCAGCGGGTGCATGCGGTAGACGGTGACGAAGTCCTCGGTGAGGGAGTACGGCGCGCCGTGGTGGTCGGGCAGGGTCGCCGGGATGCCGGTGAGGGCGTGGGCGTCGAAGAGCCACAGGCCGAGCTTGGTGAGCCAGCGGTCCGGCGGGCCGTCCCAGTTGGTGTGCAGACCGATGTCGAGGGCCTCGGTGGCGAGGATCGCGGGGGTCCACTCCACGGTGTGGATCTTGGCGATGAGGGCGGAGACGACGAGCCGGGCCGTGTGGTAGATGGACTCCTGGCTCATGGAGGGGTAGGTCTGCCGCAGGGCGTCGCAGACGGCGTTGTGCTCGCGGGCGAAGAGGGTGTGCATGACGCTCAGGCCGAGCCACCAGTTGTCGGTGAAGCCGCTGAGCGGGACGCCGTTCTGGCCGATCGGCAGGTGCCCCTGCTCCAGGCGCAGGTGGGCGCCGCCGTCGGGGGCCTGCAGGGAGCGCGCGGTCGTCTCGTCCTCGCCGTACACCTCGGAGCCGTCCCACCAGTGCGACGCGGTGTTGCCGAAGAGGACCGGCGGCTGCCCCTCGGGCACGGGCAGGCCCTCGTTCTCGGCGAAGCGCATCACGGTCTCGGCGGGGCCGCCGGGCGTGTTGCGCCAGGACATCCCGCCGGGCAGCGGCACCTCGACGGTCTTGGTGCCCGCGGGGTGGCGGCGGTGGTTGACCCAGTCGTGCACCTGGAACTGGATCCAGGCGGCGGCGAGGATGTTGAGCGAGGTCGCGGGCAGGAAGGTCTCCCGGTGCAGGAGCTGCCTGCTGACGGTGACGGGGTTGGGCGTGTCGAAGAGGTCGGGGCGGTAGACGGGGGCGAGGTTGCGTCCGAAGGCCGCGCCGACGGAGCCCATGGTGGGTGCGGACAGGTCGTTGTACGTGCCGTCGTAGCTGCGTGCGGCGCGCAGCCGCTCGTCGGCCGGAGGCGGTACGGGCACGGGCTTCGGCGGCGCCTCGTGCGCGTCGGTGTCGATGAGGTTGAAGCGGCGCAGCGCCTTGCGCAGGAAGACCAGGTTGAGCAGGCTCGTCTGGGTGCCCAGGCGGTGCCAGGGCACATAGCGGTTGAGGAGCCGGAAGGCGGCGCCCGCGGGGGCCGAGAGGATCCGGTTGCGCCGCGGTTCCTCGGAGCGGAAGCGCAGGCCCGCGCGGTGGGCGGCGCTCGCCTCGTAGGCGGCCTTGCGGGCCCGGTTGAGGTTGCCGAGCGGCCGGAAGTCGTCGGTGGTGTACCAGGGGTTGAAGGCCAGCTCCTCCACGCGGCCGGCGGCGGCGCGGGCCTCGGCGGTGTCGAGGTCCTGGCTCGGGATGGTGAGCCGGGCGATCGGCAGGGCGGGCGCGACGGCCTCGCGCCAGTCGGTGGCGCCGTCCTCGACGGGGGTGCGCGGCTCGTCGACGTACCGCTGGACGCACAGGTCGAAGGAGACGTCGGCGGTGGCGAGGCGGTGTTCGAGGTCGCGGCGCAGGTGGTTGGGGTCGCGCCGGTCGGAGCGCGGTCCCGGCGCGGCGCCGCCCGCCGGGCGCAGCAGGTACCGGACGGGCCCCGCGTCGCCCCACAGGATCGCGCCGCGGCTCCAGTACGTCTCGCCCGCGAGGCTGGTGACGGCGTGCCGGGTGGCGGCCCGTACGTTGCGCCGCATGCGGGTGGCGTTGGCGAGGCCGACGGCGAGCGGGAGCTTGACGAAGAGGCCGAAGGCGGCCTGGAGCGGGGTGCGGGCGCCCGCCATGGCCTTGGCGAAGGCGACGAACTCGCGGGCGTCCCTGGCGTGCGACACCGGCCAGTTGGTGGCGAGCAGGTCGTGGCTCTCCTCCGCGGACACGGCGACGCGCACGGCGATGCCGCGCAGGTCGGCGGCGCCGTCGGCCTGCCGGATGCCGCTCGCGTTGGAGATCCGTACGGTCGCCGGGTACTCGGCGCCAGGCTCGGCGAAGCCGTGGCGCAGCGCGTCGGGCAGGTCGTCGTGGAAGCGCAGGCGCGCGTTCTCCACGCCGAGCGCGGCCTTGGCGTGCTGGGTGCGGGCCGGGGAACCGGCGCCCGCGGCGCGCTTGTTGACGTCCTGGACCTTCATCAGCTCGCGGGCGAGCCGCTCGAAGACGCGGCGCTCCGCTTCCGGGCTGCCGTCCAGATAGCGCTCGTAACTCCGCTCGTACGGTGTCGCTTGGGCCATCGGGCGCTTCCCTTCGCACGAGGTCGCATACACGGCGGGAGGCGTCGACGCTACTGGCGGCGCCGGGCGGCCGCAGCGCGCGATCCCGCCATGTGCGCGGGCCGCGCCCGGGGTCGAACTGGCGGGCGGGCGGCGCCGTTCGGGCCCGTCAGCGGCTTGCGGCGGCCGCGGCGCCGGGCGGTGCGCGTCCCTCGCGGGCCTCGGTTCCCACGCACCCCACCGCGCCGGGTGCGGGGGTGGCCGGGTCGCGCCCTGGCGCGGGGGCGCGGGGTGGGGGCGCGTCAGTCGATGAAGTCGCCGTCCACGTAGACCCAGGCGCCGTCGACCCGCTCGAACCGGCTGCGCTCGTGCAGGGCGTCCGTACGGCCGCCGTCGCGGTAGGAGGCGCGGAAGGTGACGGTGCCGGTGCTGTGGAAGGCGGTGCCGTCGGTGGTGTCCTCGATCTCCAGGCCGGTCCAGCGCAGGGCGGGGTCGAAGTCGATGCCGGGCGGGCGGGTCCGCGGGTGCCAGGTGCGCAGCAGATACGCCTCGTCGCGCACGGCGAAGGCGCTGTAGCGGGACCGCATCAGCTCCTCGGGCGTGGCGGCGGCCGCCTCGCCGCGGTGCAGACGGCCGCAGCACTCGTCGTACGGCAGGGCGGGGCCGCAGGGGCAGGCCCGGGGGTGTCTCTTATACACATCTCCGAGCCCACGAGACCGAGGC
>NZ_JOJM01000066.1 GCF_000720325.1 Streptomyces sp. NRRL B-1347 | reverse complement strand
GGGCAATCGTCCCGCAGGGCGAGTGGGGCATCCCCTGCTCGGGCGAAGCCGAGAGCTTGGGGAGGGGTGGGCACAGCCCCAGGTGCCGTGCAACCGTTGTGCAGGGCCCGGACACCAGCGGTACCCCGGCCGGAGGCCATGGCCCCCGCTGTGCGCACAGCCCCAGGTGCCGTGCAACCGTTGCGCAGGGCCCCGGCCGAAGGCCCATGGGGCCCCGCCCAGTGGGTAGCCCCAGGTGTCGCGCGGCCCTTGCGCAGAGGCCGGGCGTCGGGGGCCGCGGGCCCCGCCCGGCCCCGGTCAGGGGTTCAGGGTCGCTGCCAGGTCGAGGGCGGCGGCGATCCGGGCCGCCACGCTCTCCGCGTACACCGCGTCCGCCCGCTCGAACTGCGTCCGCGCCCCACCCCGCAGAAACGTCACGACGCCCAACGTGCGGCCCCGGCTGCGCAGCACCGCGCACAGCGCGTGCACGGAGGAGTCGGGCCACTGCCGGGCGGCAGCCCACTCGCGGGCCCGCTCGGGCGCCGCGAGCCCCGCGCTGGCGCGCACGGAGCCCGCCCGCTCCACGCACTGCGTCGCCGGATGCCCCTCCGGATAGCGCACGGGAAGCCCGGCCTTGTCGGCGGGCAGACAGGGCCCGGGGGCCCCGGCGGGCGTCGCCGCGGCCCGGACGAGCCGCACCGCGGGCTCGGCGGCGGTGAGGAGGTCGATCAGGGCGTGGTCGGCGAACCCGGCGAGGGCGAAGTCCAGCTGGACGGTGGCGGCCTCCATCGGGTCCTCGCACTCGGCGGCGGCCCGCGCGGAGCGGTGCAGCTGCTGCGAGCGGAAGCGCAGCTTCGCGGCCTCCTGCTCGGCCCGCTTGGAGTCCGTGACGTCCCGGAAGAGCCAGCCGACGCCCAGCGGCACCGGCTCCTCGGCGAGCGGCGAGCCGAGCCGCAGGAAGCCGCTGCGCCAGCACCGGCGCTCGGCCTCGCCGCCCTCGGCGCGCGCCGTCACCCACATCTCGGCGGGCGCGGGCGGCGCCCCCTCGGCCAGTACGTGCGCGAGAGCGCTCTCCAGCTCCTCGACGCCCTGGAGCAGCACCTCGCCCAGCGGCCGTCCGAGCAGCGCGGTGCGGCCGAGGCCGAGCAGCCGCGCCGCGTGTTCGTTGACGACGGCGGGCCTGAGGTCGGCGTCGACGAGGACGACGCCCCAGGAGGCGTGCTCGAACAGGGCCTCGCTGAGGGCGATGGACCGCTCCAGGTCGATCTGCGCGTGCACCTCGCTGAAGGCGCAGTACACCCCGGCGGGTTTGCCGTCGCCGCCGCGCACCGCCGCGGACTGGGTGCGGACGAGGACGCGTCCGCCGCCCTTGGTGAGGAGCGCGAACTCGTGCACCTGGCGGCCGGGCGCGTGCATGGCCGCCAGGAGCCGCTCCTCGACCTCCTCGGCGTCGGCGGGCCGCACGGCCCACCCGGCGAACCCGCGGCGCCCGACGGCCTCCGCGGCGGACCAGCCGAGGATCCGCTCCGCCTCGCGGTTCCAGTGCGTCACGACCCCGTCGGAGTCGAAGGCGCACAGCGCGGCGTCCATCCCGTCGAGGAGCGCCGCGAGCAGTTCGGCCCCGCCGGGCTCGGGCTCTTCCGGGCCCAGTTCGTCCGTCGTTCCGCTCTGTCGGGAAGCACTCACCTGGAACCCCCTGCAGGCCGCGTCGTCTTCCGCATGAGCTGAGTCTGCTGCACGTCAGATCATTCAACTCGAACGTGACGCGGACCACAGGAGGTTCCCGGAAGTTGAGGCAAATCGTTGTGAGGCCCGGCACCCGGAAAAACAGTTGAACGGCCCCGGCCCGCTTCCTAGGGTGAGTGTTACTTCGGAGAGGAGGTGGTTCGGCAGATGTATGGAAACCGGACGGAAGAGGTGGCTGCGGGCTAGCGGCCCGCCACCACGTTCAGTGCGGTGCCGGACCAGCGCGTGAGACAGGCGCGCAGCCGGCCGGAATTCACAGCAGTCACCCGACCCGCGAGCCGCCGGTGCGTCCGGCCGGCTCCTCCCGCCCCCCAGGGGCGAGGAGGACCAGGCTCGCGGGTTGCTGCGTTCTCAGGCCGCCCCCGGGCTTCCCCTGAACTCAGCCCTTGCTGACCGCCGTCAGGATCTCCGGCAGCCGCGCGGCCACCCGGGGCGCCGCGATCCGCAGGCCGAGGGCGATGACGGCGGCGCCGTAGAACGTGCCGCCGGGCAGCAGCAGCCACGACCAGGAGCCCCGGCCCGACGCGTGCAGCCAGATGGTGGCGGCGATGACGGGCGCGCACAGGGCGGCGGCGCCGAGCATCCCGCCGAAGAGGGCGATCCAGGCCAGGCCCGCCTGGCCGGGCGCCACGTTCTTGTAGCCCTCCTGCGGGATGGAGTACGGGAAGCGGGCCGACGCCCAGGTGCCGGTGGCCAGCATGGCGCCGAGCAGCGCGAAGGTGATCCCGAGGGCTTCGGGCATGGCGTGCCAGACGTCGAGGACGGCCGTGGTCAGGACGGTCACGAGGACGGAGTAGGGGAGCGTGACCACGAGGAGCGCGTAGGCGCGGGCCCGCAGTTCGTCGTAGGCGTCGCGCGTCGAGGCGATGGTCATCGCCACCATCCAGAAGGCGGACGTGTCCTGGCCGAACTGGTTGTACATCTGGATGCCGAGCATGCCCGCCGCGAAGCAGGCGATGTAGACGGATCCGGTGCCCTGGAAGGCGTTGAAGAGCGGCACGATCAGGCCGATGGCGAGCGAGGTGACCCAGGCGGCCTTCGTCTTCGGGTCGCGCCACACGTAGCGCAGGGTGCGCTCCATGACGGGTCCGGTGCGCCCGGCCGGGAGCAGCGCCGCGAGGCCGCCGCCGCGCCGGGTGCGGGACGGTTCGGCCGCGGCGAGCGTGGAGCCGTCGGGGGCGGTCATCAGCCGGGTCAGGCTGCGCTGCCACAGGCGCAGCAGGAGCACCAGGGCCGCCACGGACAGGGCGAGTTGGGCGGCCGCGACGCCGTAGCGGGCCTCGCCGGTGGCGTGCACGGCCGCCAGGGCGGAGGCCGGCGGGATCCAGCCGACGACGTCCGCCGCCGGGTCCAGTTCGCCGAGGCCCGCGTCGGACGAACCGATGAGCTGTGCCCCGAAGTTGACGAGCTGCGCCCCGATGGCGATGACGAGACCGCTGAGGACGGCGAGGTCGCGGCCCTTGCGGCTGGTGAGCAGGCGGATGTTCGCGGCGGCGACGGCGCGGGCGAGCGCGACGCACAGCAGCAGGACGAGGGGGACGGCCACCACGGCCACCGCGACGGCCGCGCCGCCCCGCGCCACCGCGACCGCCGCGCCGAGCGCCAGACAGAGCGTGAACAGCGGCCCGATGCCCACGAGGGACGCGACGAGCAGCGCCCGCACCAGGGGGCGCGGGCGCAGCGGCAGCATCACCAGACGGGTGGGGTCGAGGGTTTCGTCGCCGCTGGGGAAGAACAGCGGGAGCACGGCCCAGCCGAGGGCGAGGACCGCGACGAGCAGCACGGAGACCGTGGCGGCGTGCGGGTCGCCGCGCAGCAGGATCAGGCCGAGCAGCTGGAGCGCGGCGACGAGCAGGGCGATCACCGCCGACGCGACGTACGCGGCGCGGCGTCCGCCGGACTGGCGCAGGCCGTTGCGCAGGAGCGAAAGCTTCAGTCGTACGAAGACGGGGACCAGGCCTGTTTCGACCGGGGCGAGGGGCGCGGCGCCCGCGGCGGGCGCGGTGGCGGTCATCGGGCGCCGCCGCCGAGCCAGTCGAGGTCGGAGCCGGTGTCGCGGCCGTTCGCGCCGACGAGTTCGAGGAAGGCCTGCTGGAGGGAGGGGGCCTCGCCCCTGACCTCGGCGAGCGGCCCCTGCGCCCGGATGCGGCCCGCCGCCATGACAGCGACCCAGTCGCACAGGGACTCCACCAGCTCCATGACGTGGCTGGAGAAGACGACGGTCGCGCCGGACGCGGTGTACCGCTCCAGGACGCCGCGGATGATCTGCGCCGACACCGGGTCGACGCCCTCGAACGGCTCGTCGAGGAAGAGCACTTCGGGGTTGTGGAGCAGCGCCGTGGCCAGGCCGATCTTCTTGCGCATGCCGGTGGAGTAGTCGACGACGAGTTTGTGCTGGGCGCCCGCGAGGTCGAGTACGTCCAGGAGCTGTGTCGCGCGTTTGTCGACCTCCGTGCCGGGCAGGCCGCGCAGCCGCCCGGTGTACGCGAGGAGTTCGCGCCCGGACAGCCGCTCGAACAGGCGCAGGCCCTCGGGCAGGACGCCGATGCGGGCCTTGACCTCGGCCGGGTCCCGCCACACGTCGTGGCCGACGACCTCGACCGTGCCCTGATCGGGGCGGAGGAGGCCGGTGACCATGGAGAGGGTGGTGGTCTTGCCCGCGCCGTTGGGGCCGACGAGGCCCACGAACTTCCCTGCCGGGAGGGTGAGGTCGACGCCCGCCACGGCGACTTGCTGACCGAAGGCCTTCCACAGGTTCTCTACGCGTACCGCCGCGTGGGTCATGGACGCCCCTTTGCCGTCGCCGCCGTCGTCCGTGTGCGCACGATACGTCGGCGGGCTGTGGCCCGGCGGCTACCGCCTGCGCGCCTCCCTGCCGCAGGCGTAGGCCAGCGGGGAGATGATTTCCTCCGCGTCCGGGAGCCAGCGGTTGGCGGCGGTGGGGCGGCAGGCCCACTGGACGGCTCCGGAGGCGCCGAAACGCGTGGGCGGCGCGGCCACGTAGGCGCCCTCACCGAGGGTGACGAGGTCGAGGGTCGCGGGCGGCCAGCCGAGCTTGCGGACGAGGTCGGGGACCTTCGCGATGGCCCCGGGCAGGACGAAGAACTGCATGCGCCGGTCGGGCGTGCAGGTGACCGGGCCGAGCGTCAGCTCCATGCGCTCCATGCGGGCGAGGGCGAGGAACCCGGCGGTCTCGGGGACGTCGATGGCGTCGAACGTACGGCCCGTCGGAAGGAGGATCGAGGCGTTCGGCTGCTTCGCCCAGAGGCGCCTGGCGACGGTCGCACTGCCCGTGGCCTGCGTCGGCCAGTCGTCGCGCACGGCGTGCGCGCCGGGCGCGGGGCACGCCGCGTCGCCGCACGAGCAGCGCCATGTACCGTCGACGGACTCGAGCCAGGCGCCGGGGAAGACGTCCCAGTGCCGTTCCTCCGCGTACCGTACGGCCGAATCCTGCAGGGCCTCTCCGCGCTGCTTCGGGATCTGCGCGGCTGACGTGACTCCGATGGTCTCTTCCACGGAGTTCTCAACTTCCCCTCGTCAGCTCCGGTTACGGCCCGTCATGTGCGCGGGGGAGGAGCATCGTTCCCGCTACGGGGCGCATGGGTGCACGAGTGGGGGCGCGCATGGGCAAGGGGGTCCGGGCGCGGGTAGCCACGTCCAGGGGCAGTCGGAGTTCACCCAAGTTCACCCGGCTCGCTGACGTGTGACGCGTTGTGCCATGTTGCGATGTATTGCGATGCGTTGTAGCAGGGTGTGGTGCGTTTGTGGGTGTTTGTGGTGCATCTTCCGGTTGTTTCCCGGGCATTGATCATCTGGGCGGCTCGGACGGACCAGTCCGGGACCGTTCCTCATTCGTCATCCGACCCGAAGTACCAGATGGTCCACGGTGCACACAGGGGGTACGCCATGGCCGCCAGGCCACTCGTCGCGCGGCAGCCCAACGAACGGCTGCAAGCACTCATTCAGGAAGCCGGCTGCTCGAACGCCGGTCTGGCCCGCCGCGTCAACATGTGCGGGGCGGAGCACGGTCTCGATCTTCGATACGACAAGACGTCGGTGGCGCGCTGGCTGCGCGGGCAGCAGCCGCGCGGTCGCGCCCCCGGCATCATCGCGGAGGCGCTCGGCCGCAAGCTGGGGCGCACGGTCACGATCGACGAGATCGGCATGGCGAACGGCAAGAACCTCGCCTCCGGTGTGGGCCTGCAGTTCTCGCCCACCGTTCTCGGCGCGATCGAGCAGGTCTGCGAGCTGTGGCGCAGCGACGTGGGGCGCAGGGACTTCCTGTCCGGCTCCTCGGTGGCCGCGTCGGCGCTCGTCGAGCCGAGCCGCGACTGGCTGATCTCGTCACCGGACCCGCAGGTGGGCCGGACGGCAGGGCCTCGCGTCGGCCTGTCGGACGTGGCGGCGGTCAAGGCGATGACGGAGGCGCTGACGCAACTGGATCACCAGTACGGCAGTGGACACGTGCGACCGGTCGTCGTGCACTATCTGAACTCCGTCGTCTCCGGGCTGCTCGCGGGCTCCTACCGGGAAGCGGTGGGGCGCGAACTGTTCGCGGCCGTCGCACGGTTGACGGAGCTCGCCGGGTACATGGCGGTGGACACGGGCCAGCCGGGCCTCGCCCAGCGGTACTACATCCAGGCCCTGCGCCTGGCCCAGGCGGCGGGCGACCGCGGATACGGCGGCTATGTCCTGGCGGCCTCGATGAGCCACCTCGCCGCCCAGCTCGGCAACCCCCGCGAGATCGCCCAGCTCGCGCGGGCGGCGCAGGAGGGGGCGCGCGGTCGCGTGAGCCCGCGCGCGGAGTCCATGTTCTACGCCGCCGAGGCCCGCGGGCACGCGCTGCTCGGCGACGCCCGGTCGACCCAGGCCGTCGCGGGCCGCGCGGTCGAGGCGATGGAGCGGGCCGTCGGCGGCGAGCGGTCCGGCGACGACCCGGTCTGGATCCGCCACTTCGACCAGGCCTATCTGGCCGACGAACTGGCGCACTGCCACCGCGACCTGGGCCAGGCGGACGCGGCGGCGAGGCGCGCCGAGGAGGCCCTCGCCGGGCACCCGGAGACCCGGGCGCGGCGGCGCGCGATCGGCCTGGTGCTGCTCGCCACGGCCCAGGTGCAGCGGCGCGACGTGGAACAGGCCTGCCACACGGGCCTGAAGGCCGTGGAGCTCCTCGGCACGCTGCGCTCCAACCGCGGCGCGGAGTACCTGGAGGACTTCCAGCAGCGCCTGGAGCCGTATCGGGAGGAGCCGGTGGTGAGGGAGTTCGGCGCGCGCGTCGAGTTGCAGGCCGCGTGAGCCCGGCGGGAGGCGCGCACGGGGCGGCCGGTCACGCGTGGTGTGGCCGGCGCGCCCCTTGAACAGCGTCTCCCGCGCAACTTCCGTTACTTCCGCGGCGTCTGTGACAAGGGCGTCATCTGAGTGCTCTGAGCTGCGTGGCAGACGGCCACGGGGACCCGGTAGCGTGAGCCGACGTTCCGAAGGTCCCCCATAAGTAGGAGTCCCGGTGACGCAGCAGAGCGGTCAGGGCGCCGCGTCCTCCGACCCGCGGCAGCCCGCGGAGCGGCACGCCCACGAGGGCATCGTGCTGCCCGCGGACGGCGGCGAGCCCCTGATGCCCGGCGGCCACCAGGCGGCCCCGCCGGTCGGCAGCCCCTGGGGCGAGCCGTGGGGTCCGGAACCCACCCAGCCGCCCGCGGGCCCGGGCCAGGCCTGGGGCGACGCAGGGGCCGCGCCCCGCCCGGCGGGCGGCATGCCGCTGCCCCCCGAGGGCACGCCCCTGCCGCCCAGCACGCCGCCGCAGCCGTCGTACGGGGGCGGGACGGGCGCGCTGCCGCCGGAGCAGCACGGCCCCCCGGCGTACGGGCAGCCGCAGCAGGCCTATGGCGAGACGTTTCCGCCCGCCGCGCAGGGCCAGCCGCTGCCGCCGACGGGCCAGCAGTCCCACTCGCCGCCGCACACCGGGCAGCACTACGCGCCGCCGCACACCGGCCAGGCGCACGCGATGCCGCCCGCCGGTCACGGGCAGCCGCTGCCGCCCGCGGGCCCCGTCCCGCCGGTCCCGGCCGCCGAGCACACCCAGGTGCTGCGCCCCACCGACGCGTACCTCCCGTCGCCGGGACAGCCGTTGGACCGGCAGATGGGCCAGCAGCTGGGCCAGTCCGCAGGTCAGCAGGGCGGCGGGTCCGACGCGCAGGAGACGCAGTACATACCCCCGGTCGCCCCCGGCGCGCTGCCGCCCGAGATGCCGACGGGGCACACCGGTCACACCGGTCACACCGGGCACACCGGGCACACAGCAGTCGCGGGACACGCGGGGGACGCCACGCAGTTCCTCGGGCGCGCCGACTCCACGCAGTTCCTGGGCCAGGCCGCGGACGTCGTACCCGAAGAGCCCGCCTTCCACGGGGACAACGCGCCGACCCAGTTCATCGCCCCCGTCACCGACGACGGCCCGCCCGCCGCGGCGGCGGCCGCCGGGGGGTACGGCGAGCGGCAGCCGCCCGCCGAGTTCGACAACCTCTTCCGGCGGGAGCCGGAGGGCGCCTCCTCCACCCAGCAGATGCCTCTCGTCCCGGCGGCTCCGGAGCCGGTCCCGGCGCCGGAGCCCGCGCAGCGCCGCAGGGGGCGTACGGGATCCAAGACCCCGCTGCTCGTGGCCGTCGGCGTGGCCATCGCCGTGGTCGGCGTCGGCGCGGGCGCGATGCTCGCCGGGGGCGGCGGCGACGCGAAGGCGGAGAACACCGACAACAAGGAGCCGCTGGCGTCGACCTCGTCGGAGGCCCCGGGCGACAAGGACAGCGCGAAGCCGTCCCCGTCGGCGGACCCCGTCAAGCGGCAGGCCGTCGCCCTGGACAAGCTCCTCGCGGACAGCAACGACAGCCGTGAGTCGGTGATCAGCGCGGTGCGCAACGTGGGCTCGTGCAAGAACCTGCGGCAGTCCGCGAGCGACCTGCGCGACGCGGCCAGGCAGCGCAACGGCCTCGTCGGCCGCCTGTCGGGCCTCACCGTCGACAAGCTGCCCGCGAACGGGCGCCTCACCGCCGCGCTCAACCGCGCCTGGAAGGCGTCCGCGTCGGCCGACAACCACTACGCCGCCTGGGCCGACCAGGTCGGGGGCAAGAAGGGCTGCCACAAGGGCCGCGCCCGCAACACCCCGCAGACGGCGGCGGGCAACCGCGCGAGCGGCGAGGCCACGAAGGCCAAGCGGCAGGCGGCGGCGCTGTGGAACGCGATCGCCGACAAGCACGGCCTGACCAAGCGGAACCCGACGCAGCTCTGAGCGCTTCGCGCGCGGTTCCCCGTGCTCGTCCGGGGAACCGCCGCGCCGCTCAGCGGCTGGCCTCCAGGGTCTTCTGCACGTTGACGAACGACCTGCGCGTGACCACCAGGCGGCCGTCCCGCACCACCTGGAAGGTCACGTCCGCGTTCACCAGGCGCGGGTACTGGCCGGCCGCGAGCATGTCGTCGAAGCGCCAGCTCAGCATCGGCGTGAGCCCGCCGGTGTCCACGCGAAGGCCCTGGTCGAGGGTCTTGCGCAGGGCGCGCGACGTCACCTCGGCGCCGTTGAGCGACTCGACGGCCTGCCGCAGCACGGTGTACGCGATCCAGGTGGTCTGCACGCCCGCGTCCGAGGGGTCCACGCGGGTGTCGTCGAAGGCGTGCCCGCGGATCACCTCCCGCATCGGCTCCCAGCGCTTGTCGCTCTCGGCCGGGTACCAGCCGGTGACGTACGCGCCCTCGTACGGGCCCGCGGCGCCGCCGGTGCGGTCGACGAGGGACTGGTCGACGCTGCCGAGCACGGAGGCGGTGCGCACCGCCGGGTAGCCGCCCTCGACGCGCCGGAACGAGTCGAAGAACGTGTCCGTGCGGGTGCCGAGCGCCGCCGCCACACAGCCCTTCTTGCCGCCGCGCGCGGAGCGGTCGAGCGCCTGCTCGGCCTGCGCGGTGTAGTCCGTGCCGTCCTCGGGCGCCCGGATGTCGGCGGAGGCGGCGCGGTGGCCCTGGGCCAGGCCGGAGTCGAGGAGCTTGGAGAGGTTGTCGCCCGTGGTGGTGTCGGGCCGCACCAGGGACACGCGGTCGCAGACCCCGGCGAGCTGCCGTCCGTTGCCCGCGAGGAGCGCGGGCTGGCCGCCGTTGACGGGGTAGGACAGCGGGCTGGAGAACTCCTCGTCGGTGAGGCCGTAGCCCCCGATGTACGGGATGCCCGCGACCTCCAGCGGGGAGATGAAGGACCGGCCGTGCTGGCTGTAGGAGCCGACGACCGCGACCACCTTCTGCTCGGCGGCCTTCCGGGCGCAGCCCGCGGCCTCCACCGGGTCGTTGTGGTCGTTGCAGGTGATGACCTCGAGGGGGTGGCCGTCGAGGCCGCCGCTCGCGTTGACCCAGCGGGCGAAGGCCTTGGCCATCGCGGGCATGCCGGGCTTGTTGGTGGCCTTGGTGCCGTCGGGCGCCCAGGTCATGACGGTGATGGGGTCATCCCCGGAACCCCCCGTGGTACCGGGGATGACCCCACAGCCGGCCGCCAGGGACGCACACGCCGCCAGGGCCGCCGCGCTGAGCACGGCTTTTCGCACTCGGTGCGCGGTCTCGGCGGGGCGGGGGAGGAAGACGCGTCGCAAGGCGGCCATGGACCCGCACGATTCCGCGAGGGGAACAACCGGGGAGTGACGGCCACCCAACGGATGGTGACGAACGCGTGAACGGGTGGGGCCCGAGAAGAGGGGAGGATGTGGGAACGTACGATCGATGACCGTGCAAGGTTCGGAGAAGTCTTCCCGTCGCGGCCGTCGGTCAAGGACCATAGGCGCCATGCCAACGAACGACATGCCGTGGTGGCGCTGGCGCAGCAACGTGCGCTCCGCGCTGCACATGCTCTCGGACCAGGAGTTCCAGCGGGAGTGCTGGCTCGCAGGTCACGAGGGGTACGGAGACGTGACGGACGCCGTGTACCGCCTCGTCGAGGATACGTGGCTGGACAACTGGTCCGCGGAGAAATACGTCGGGACGATCTTCCGCGACTCCCAGGAGGCGGCCCTCGTCGACGTGGCCGTGCTGCGGGTCCTGCGGATCATGCACGAGGTGGGCCCGGACGCCGCGGTGGCCGCGTATCTGGACCACCCCGGGTGGCCGGAGGCGGTGCGGGCGGCGCGGGACGCGCACGTACGGCTCGCGACCGGTGACAACGACGACCCGGACAGCGCGCCGCGCACCCTGGAGGTCCTCCGCATCCTGACGCGGTCGGCCTGAGCGGTTCCGGCACGGGCCGGGAGCCCTGCCCGGATATGGGACCCTGGGCGGATGAACGAGCAGTCCGCCGCCGCGAGCGACCAGCGCACCGACCGCACGACCGACCGCGCCGAGCAGTACGTCCTCACCCTCTCCTGCCCGGACAAACAGGGCATCGTGCACGCCGTGTCGAGCTACCTCTTCATGACCGGCTGCAACATCGAGGACAGCCAGCAGTTCGGCGACCACGACACCGGACTGTTCTTCATGCGGGTCCACTTCTCGGCGGAGTCGCCCGTCACCCTGGACAAGCTGCGCGCGAGCTTCGCCGCCATCGGCGACTCCTTCCACATGGACTGGCAGATCCACGCGGCGGCCGAGCGGATGCGGATCGTCCTGATGGTGTCCAAGTTCGGCCACTGCCTGAACGACCTGCTCTTCCGCTCCCGCATCGGCGCGCTTCCGGTGGAGATCGCGGCCGTCGTCTCCAACCACACGGACTTCGCCGAGCTGTCCGCGTCGTACGGGATCCCCTTCCACCACATTCCGGTCACCAAGGACACCAAGGCCGACGCGGAGGCGCGCCTCCTCCAGCTCGTCCGCGACGAGAACGTCGACCTCGTCGTGCTCGCCCGCTACATGCAGGTGATCTCGGACGACCTCTGCAAGCAGCTCAGCGGGCGGATCATCAACATCCACCACTCGTTCCTGCCGAGCTTCAAGGGCGCGCGGCCGTACCACCAGGCGCACGCCCGCGGCGTGAAGCTGATCGGTGCCACCGCGCACTATGTGACCGCGGACCTCGACGAGGGCCCGATCATCGAGCAGGAGGTCGAGCGGGTGGGCCACGAGGTGACTCCCGCGCAGCTGGTGGCGATCGGCCGTGACGTCGAGTGCCAGGCGCTCGCGCGGGCGGTCAAGTGGCACGCGGAGCACCGCATCCTCCTGAACGGCCACCGCACGGTCGTCTTCGCCTGACCTCGGCCCCTTCGGCGAATCGGCTCCGGCCCCGGCGGGGCCGGGGCTACATGCGGCTCAGGGACGCGGCGGCGAACAGGACGTCGCGGATGGCCTCGCGGTCGCCGACCTGGCCCGCTGCCGCCTCCTCGGGGGACACGTGGCCCGCGGCGAGGCGGCAGAACTCCACCCCGTCGAGCGCCACGTGCGCGACCTCCAGATCGGCGGAGCCGCTGGCCCCCGGGGAGTCGAGGGGGATCAGCCACTCGCCGCCCCCGACGCCCTCGACCTCCAGGCGCAGGCTGCGCCCCGGCGAGCCCGCGGCGACCAGTTCCCGCGGCGGCCCCGCCCGTCCGGCCCGGCGCCGCTCGGCGAGCGTCACGGGAAGCAGCCGCGCCGCCAGGTCGATCATGTGGTGCAGATGCCGCGGCGCGGGCGGCTCGTACGGGTAGTCGACGGCCTGGGCGATGTCCTCCGCGTGGATCCAGCACTCGAAGGCCCGCTCCAGCATGGAGTCGCGCAGCGGGAGTTCGAACCGCCCGGCAGGGCCGCCGGGCGCGTCCGGCGCGACCCCGTACGTCACCGCGAGCCGTCCGGACCCGCCGCCCGCGAAGGACACCGTCCTGATCAGCTCGTGCGTCTGGTCCCGCCAGGGCCCGCGCACCGCCCGCGTGGGCGGGAACTGCGACGCGCGCCAGTACGCCTCCGTGCGCTCGCCCGGGTCGAGGCTGGGCGGCGCCCCGATGCCCAGCGGGTCGTCGAGGCCGAGCGCGGTGCCGACCAGGCCGTCGACGGCGAGGAGATGGGCGATCACGCCCGCGACGGTGGTCTTGCGGGTCACGGGGTGGTCGTCGTCGAACCAGCGGAGCCGCACCGGCGCGTGCCACTCCGCGTCCCCGATGTCCTGGAGCAGCGCGTCGAGCCGGGCGGTCTCCGCGTCGTACGGAGCGGCCCACTCCGGGAGCGGGATGCGGGGCGGGCGCCGTCCCAGACAGCTGGCCAGGACGCGGGTGCGCAGGCCCGGGTCGAGGTCGAGGCTCTCCTCGGGGTGGAGGAGCCCGACGGCGTCCCGCAGCCGCAGCGCCTCCTCCGCGCACGGCCCGCAGCCGCCGAGGTGCTCCTCGACGGCCCTCGACTCCGCGGCGGAGCAGGCGGCGAGCGCCCACGCGCCGAGGAGGGACTTCAGGACGTGGTGGTCGAGCACGAGCGGCTCGGGCGGCACGCCGACGGGGTCCGCGTCGGGCAGGGGCGCGCCGGTGTCCTCCACGGACGCGCGCGGTGCCGGTATGCGCGGCTTGCCGACGCCGCCGTCGTCGCGCCCGTGTCCCGTGCCCTCGTCCCCGCTGTCGTACGGATCGGGGCGGCCCGGCCAGTTCACAGTGCTCTCCCGTACCCGTGCGCGCCGTGGTCCTGATCGGACGGGTCGTCGCCGAAGGCGGTCGCGGTGGCGTCGTGGGCGGTGGACAGCAGCTGCAGGCCGAGCCGGAGCCTGCGGCGCGCCTCGTCCTCGGTGACGCCGAGGTCGGCGGCGGTCTGGCGGTAGTCGCGCCGCTGGAAGTAGGCCAGTTCGAGGGCGGCGCGCAGCGGGGCGGGCATGGCCGTGACGATGTAGTCCGCGCGGGCGGCGGCGGAGGCGCGGCGCACCTTGCGCTCCAGGTCCTCGGTGGTGCCCCCGCCGCCGCGGGCGAGCGCGGCGGACTCGGTCTGCCGCAGCCGGCGCACGGCCTGCTGGTGGGCGAGCGTGGCGATCCAGGAGCGCAGCGGGCCCTGCTTGGGGTCGTACGCCTCGGGGTTCTCCCACACGTGCGTGAACACGTCGCGCGTGATGCGGTCGGCCGCCGCGACGTCGCCGAGCACCCGGTGCGCGAGGCCGTGCACGAGCGAGGCGAAGCGGTCGTACAGCTCTCCCAGTGCCGCTGCCTCCCCGTGCGCAAGCCGCTGTTGCATGCGGCGGTCCCAACGACGCGGCGCGTCCTTCGGCATGCGGCCCCCTCGTGCGCTCGCCGTGCTCACCTTCACCGTTGAATCGAATGTAGTCGGCGTCCCTGACGGCGCACCTCTCTTTCCCCGTGCTTTCCCGCTCTTTGCGGCAACGCGGGGCCCCGGGACGCCGCGGATGATATTGACCGGCTCGTCCGCAACGCCCCCTTCCCGTGCCGGGAAGGACCTGGTGTTTCATGGAACGACGGTGGGGCAGCCGCGATGAAGAGGGACGGAAGGGTTCCGGTGGGTTCGGTGGACGAGAGGCGTGGCGCGTGACGCTGAAGGTTGCCGTCGGCGAGCAGCAGGGCTGGGCCGTGCTGCGGGTCTCGGGCGAGATGGACCTCCTGACGTCTCCGGTGCTGCGCCAGCGGGTGCACGAAGCGGTGGCGGAGGGCCGCCGCAGCGTGGTCCTCGACCTGTCCGACGTGCTGTTCTGCGACTCCAGCGGGGTGGGCGTGCTGATCGCCACGCGCCGCCTCATGCGCTCGTGCCGGGGCCGGCTGCGGCTGATCCTGCCCGCCCAGGGCGCGGTCGAGGGCTCGCACGTCAACCGGGTCCTCACGGCCCTCGGCGTACGGCGCCTGTTCGAGGTGTACCCGGACGCGGCGCGGGCCGTCGACGACGCCGCGGAGCCGCTGTCGGCCTAGGGCCCGTCCGGTGGGTCGGCCCGCGGGTCCGGAAGACAAGCGGAACCCCGTCTACCCGTCAAGATCAGCTTGCTGATACAACCTTTCCGAGCGGATGCCACCGTCGGCGCCACCGCCGGGCCCGGAGCGCGTCCGCGACACACCCTTGTCGCAGAATTCCCGCGGTCTTGGCACAAGCGTCGCTTTTCTGCCTCCCGGCGGCCGACGGCGTCGTACGCTCGCTGAACAGACACCTGAAGGACCTCCGGCACGGCCCCGGCCGCGTCGGAAGACTCCACCGCATGAGAGTGAGGCGGCCCGAACACCATGGACAGTGCCGAGTACGAGCGTAAGATCGCGGCCCGTTTCGCCACCTTCGACCAGGACGGCAACGGCTACATCTCCCGTGAGGACTTCAGCACGGCGGCCGCGGCGCTGCTCGCCGAGTTCGGGGTGACCGCGCGGTCCGAGAAGGGCCAGGCCCTGTACGTCGGGGCGGAGGCGTTCTGGCAGGGCATGGCCGGGATCGCCGACCGCGACGGGGACCAGCGGATCACCCGGGACGAGTTCGTGGGCGGGGCCGTGAAGCGGCTGCGGGACAACCCGGCGCGGTTCGCGGAGATCGCACGGCCGTTCCTGCACGCGGCGCTGTCCTTGGCGGACGGCGACGGGGCCGTGCAGGGGGCGGACGTGGAGCGGGCCCTGCGGGCGCTCGGCGTGCAGCGGGAGATCGCGTCCCTGGCCGCGCAGGGCCTCGGGCCCGTGACCGAGGACCAGATCCTGGCGGCCTTCGCGGCGTACTTCACCGTCCCCGAGTAGGCCGGTCCTTCAGTCGGCGTACCGCTCCCGCAGTTTGTACTTGAGCACCTTGCGCAGGGTGTCGTTGCGCGGCAGTTCGTCCACGAACTCCAGCTGTTCCGGGAGCTTGTGGACGGACAGGCCCGCGGCGCGCAGGTACGCCGTCGCTTCGGCGAGGGTCAGGTCCGGGGCGCCGGGGCCGCCGGGGGCGCGTTCCACGACGGCGCAGACGCGTTCGCCGCGGGTGGGGTCGGGCAGGCCGATCACCGCCACGTCGGCCACGGCGGGGTGGCCGTGCAGCAGGTCCTCGACCTCCTTGGCGGAGATGTTCTCGCCCTTGCGGATGATGATGTCCTTGGCCCGGCCGGTGAGCACCAGGTGCCCGGTGTCCAGGACGTGGCCGAGGTCGCCGGTGCGCAGGAAGCCGTCGGCGTCGAAGGCCTCGCGGGTGGCCGCCGCGTCGAGGTAGCCCTGGCAGACGGCCTCGCCGCGCAGCCGCACCTCGCCGTCCTCGCCGGTGGGCAGCTCCCGGCCCGCGGCGTCGGTGACGCGGATCTCCATGCCCGCGGGCGGGCGCCCCTCCGTGGTGGCGAGGTGCTCGGCGGTGTCGTCGGGGGAACCCATCGTGATCATGGGGACCTCGGTCATGCCGTAGCCGTGGGTGAGCTCGCAGCCCAGCTCGCGGACCACGGCGTGGTACAGCTCCGGCGGCTTGGGGGCGCCGCCGCCCGCGAGCAGTCTGAGCGCGGGCAGGACCGGCCGCGCGGGGTCCTTGCGCTGCTCGGCGAGGAACATCGAGTAGAAGGCCGTGGAGCCGCCCGCGACGGTCACGCCGTGCCGCCGGTAGCCGTCCAGGGCGTCCGGCAGCGCGAACCGCTCGAACATCACGGCGGGGAAGCCGTACAGGAGCAGCATCACCGTGTAGTCGGGCCCCGCGATGTGCGCGAAGGGGAACGCCATGGAGCCGACGTCGGCGGGCGTGAGCTTCAGGGCGTGGCCGAGGCACGCGCCGCCCGCGATCAGCGAACGGTCCGTGTGCAGCACGCCCTTGGGGTCGGACGTCGTGCCGGACGTCCAGTAGATCCAGCGCACGGCCGTGCCGTCGCGCGGCGGCGGGGGCAGCACGCCCGGATCGCCGTCGGGCAGTTCGTCGTACGCGGTGAAGACGCCGCGCGCGCCGAGGCGGCGGGCCATCTCCGTGTGGTCGTGGCCCCGCCACACCCCGGGCACCGCGAAGAACTCCGCCTTCGACTCGCGCAGCGCGAAGCCGACTTCGCGCTCGCGGTGGAACGGGATGACGGGGGACTGGACGGCGCCGATCCTGGCCAGGGCGAAGGAGAGCAGCGCGGTCTCGATGCGCGTGGGCAGCTGCCAGGCGACGACGGTGCCGGGCCGTACGCCCCGCTCGTACAGGCCCGCCGCGACCCGCTCGCAGCGCTCCCGCAGGCCGCCGAAGGTGAGCGTCCGGTCGTCGCCGGGGTCGTCGGCCGCCTGGATCAGGACGGGGGCGCGGGGCGTGAGCGCGGCGCGCCGCTCGATCAGTTCCCACAGGGTGCGGCAGGCGGCGAGCGCGTGGGCGGTGTCGGTCACGGGGTGCCCCCTCGGACGGCCGGACGACGGAACGGTCGACGGCGCCCAGTGCTGACGCCTCGTCAGATCGTGCGCAGAGCGTAGGGCGCCGCGCCTTGTCGGTCCAGGGGTGCGGGGTTAGCCTGCTATCTGACGAACCATCAGAAACGGTCGAGGCGGGTGACCCCGATGGACCTCTCGTACACCGAGGAGGAAGAGGACTTCCGCGCCCGCCTGCGGGACTGGCTCGCGGAGGTCCTTCCCAAGCTGCCCGAGCCGCCCGACCCGCTCGACTGGCCGGGGCGGCGCGCGTACGACACGGGCTGGCAGCGCGCGCTGTACGACGCCGGGTACGCGGGGGTCCACTGGGAGGCCTCGCCCACGCTCCGGATGATCTTCCTGGAGGAGAGCGAACGCGCCGGGGCGCCGTACGTGGGCGCGAACTTCGTCGGCCTGCTGCACGCCGGACCGACCATCACCGCCGAAGGCACCGCCGAGCAGCGGGCGCGCTGGCTGGAGCCGATCCTGCGCGGCGACGAGATCTGGTGCCAGGGCTTCAGCGAACCGGACGCGGGCTCCGACCTGGCGTCGCTGCGCACCCGCGCGCGGCGCGACGGCGACCACTACGTGGTGACCGGCTCCAAGGTCTGGACCTCGCACGCCGAGGTCGCCGACTGGTGCGAACTCCTCGTGCGGACCGACCCCGAAGCGCCCAGGCACCGGGGCATCAGCTGGCTCGCGCTGCCGATGGACGCGCCCGGGATCACGGTGCGGCCGCTGCGGACGCTCGCCGGGTCCACGGAGTTCGCCGAGGTCTTCCTCGACGAGGTGCCGGTGCCCGTCGCCAACAGGCTCGGCGCCGAGGACGACGGCTGGCGCGTGACCATGGTGACCCTGTCCTTCGAACGCGGCACCGCCTTCGTCGGGGAGGTCGTCGCCTGCCGCCGCGTGCTCGGCGAACTCGCCCGCGAGGCCCGCGCGAACGGCCGCTGGGACGACCCGGCGCTGCGCCGCAGACTCGGCCGCCTGAGCGCCGAGTTCCAGGCCCTGTGGCGCCTCACGCAGGCGAACGTGAGCCGGGCGCAGCGCACCGGCGGTGTGCCGGGCGTGGGCGGTTCGGTGTTCAAACTGCGCTACTCGCACGCGCGTCAGGAGCTGTACGACGCCGCCGCCGACGTGCTCGGGGACGGCGGCCTCGACCTGGACCACCCCTGGACGCGGGAGCGGCTCTCCTCGCTGTCGTACACCATCGCCGCGGGCACCTCGCAGATCCAGCGGAACATCGTGGCCGAGCGGATCCTCGGCCTGCCGAAGGGGCGGTGAGGACCGGCGTGGACCTCCAACCGGACGACGACCAGCGGGCGTTGCGCGACGGCTTCCGGGCGCTGCTCACCGGCCGCTTCGGGCGGGACGCGCTGCGGGCCGCCGTGGCCGGACCCCGCCTCGACCGGCGGCTGTGGCGGGCGGTCGGCGACGCCGGGTTCTTCGCCCTGTGCGTCCCCGAGGCGCGCGGCGGGCTCGGCCTCGGCGCGGCCGAAGCGGTGCTCGTGTTCGAGGAGGCCGGGCGGGCGCTGCTGCCCGGGCCCCTGGTCGCGACGTTCCTCGCGGCGGGCGCCGTCGAAGGGGCGGCGACCGGCGACGTCGTCGTGACCGCCGTGGACGGCACGCTCGTGCCCTGGCTCGACGAGGCCGACGTCGTCCGGGGCGACGCCGACGGCGCGCGACCCCTGCGGTCCGTCGACCCGCTGACGCCGCTGCACCGCGTCCCCGGCGGGCGAGCCGTCCCGAGCGGGCCCGCCGGGGAGCCCTCCGTCTCGCTGCTGCTCGCCGCCGAACAGCTCGGGTCCGCCTGCCGCACCCGTGACCTGGCCGTCCAATACGCCCGCGAGCGCGAGCAGTTCGGGCAGCCCATCGGCGCCTTCCAGGCCGTCAAGCACCTCTGCGCCGAGCTGCTCGTGCGCACCGAGGTCGCCCGCGCCGCCGTGTACGCGGCCGCCGTCACGGGCGATCCGGGCGAGGTGGCCGGGGCCAAACTCCTCGCCGACGACGCTGCCGTGCGCAACGCCCGCGACTGCCTCCAGGTGCACGGCGGCATGGGGTTCACCTGGGAGTCGGACGTGCATCTGCATCTCAAGCGGGCCTGGGTGCGGGCCGGGCTCGGCACGACGGCGGCCCGCGCCGAGGAGGAACTGGCCGCCGCGCTGTGACGGCGCGGGCGTCCTTCGCCCCTCGGGGCGCGGGTCACGCCGTGGAGCCGCTGTCGCTCGTTGGGGTCGCGTCGTCACGCAGTGCTGGCGGACGGCTTGATCGACTTGAGAAACTCGGCAACGGCGTGAAGGCTACTGAGCGTCGATATCGGGTTGTGTCCTACGCGTGACTCGTCGCGACGCGGAGTCGGCGTCCGGCTCCGGTACCTTGTGTGAGATGCGAGTGGTCCTGAGGCCGAGCCGTGCCGGAGTTGCCCCCGAGGCAGCTCCGTGCCTGGTAGCGCGCTCCGCTCGCCGCACAGGACGCGGCCGAGCGCCCGCCTGTTCGACCCCCTGCGGCGCGCGTCGCACAGTATGCCGCACGCGTACTCCTTCGCGCTGGAATATGCCCGAAGCGCTTGTTGGGGTGACTGTACGTCAACCATGCTGTCTCCTCAGGGGCTCACGTTCCGTGACCCTGTGGCGTCACGAGGCGTTGTGTCCGCCGGTTCGGATGGTGTGAGCGGTGCAGGTGCTTCAAGTTCAGCTGGAAGTCGGGCCGGACCCCGCGGAAGTGGGCCGGGCCCGCAGATGGGCGCGGTCACGGCTCGCCGGGTCCGGCATAGCGGCGGACGAGCCGCTGGCGGAGACGCTCATCCTGCTGATCTCGGAGCTCGTCACCAACGCCGTTGTGCACACCGGCTGTCCGGCCGTCCTGCGCATGCTGCTCCCCGGCGTGCCCGCCAGCGAGCCCGGCACGGTCCGCGTCGAGGTCGCGGACCGCAGCGCGCGGCCGCCGCGGCCCCGGCACGCCGAGGGCGACGAGACCAACGGGCGCGGGCTCGAACTCGTGGACGGGCTCGCGGATCGGTGGGGGTGGCAGCCGGAGGGGGGCGGCAAGCGGATCTGGTGCGAGGTGGATCGGTGTGCTGCCGCTGCGGCTTCGGCTTCGCGGTATTCAGAGGTTGCTCTCGGGGTGCGCTGAGGTTGCCCTCGCGGGGGGCGCCCCAGGCCCGCCCCTTCCCGAACCGGGGGCTTCGCCCCCCGTACCCCCCATTTGTCGGCGCTTCGCGCCTCGTCCTCAAACGCCGGACAGGCTGGATGGTGCCGAAGCCGGCTCTTCGTCTGAATTCTCGGCGTGCCCCCGGCGTGCCGGCGCGTGCGCCGTCACGTGCCACGATGCGCGGCCGTGCGCGGGCGGTGCAAAACCGGCATAATTCATAAATCCCCGGACGGGTGTTGACGTACCGTATTCGGTTGATCACGCTTGTGTGCAGCGATTCGCCGCGAGGGGACGTCGAGGGACGGTGGCGCCTGTGGCCCGGTCCTCGGCGAGGTGCGGTTCGCGATTCGGCGTCGCGCTCCTTTCAGGGCAGAAGGGGGGCGGGGCTCGTACGCCGGAGCCGGATGGCGGCGCTCGGTCACGCGCTCGGGGCGGAGCGCCGACGCGCCGCCACCCGAACTCCGTGCGGGGTCAGAAGACGGCGACCGGTGCCACCGGAGTGCCCGTCGCGCCGGTGAACGGCTCGGGCATCGCCACGAGCAGGAAGCTGTGGCGCCGTTCCTCTCCACAGGCTGTGGACAACTCTTCGAGATTCCAGTTCTGGCCCTGGAGCATGCCCATCTCCACCAGGTGGAGGGCGTGCACCGGCAGCCACAGGTTCTCGATCTCCGGCGGGAAGATCTCGAAGGTGAGCGTGTCGTTGGCGACGGCCGCCACGTCCCGCGCGTGGAACCACTCCGGGGTGCGGCAGGAGAGTCCGGGCGACGGCAGCGCGTACGCGTGCTTGTCGCCCGCCAGATACAGCTGGACCTGGCCCGTGCGGACGAGTACCACGTCCCCGGCGCGCACGGCGACCTCGCCGAACTCCTCGGCTCGGGACAGGTCTTCGGGGGTGACCGCGTGGTCGCCGGGCAGCCGGTCGAGGCCGTGGGCGCGCGCCACGTCGAGCAGGACGCCGCGCGAGACGAGGTGCGGGACCTTGTCGATGCCGCTGAAGCGGGCGCCCTCGTGGGCCGTGACGCTGTCGGCGGGGCGGCCGTTGTAGAGCAGGCCCGAGTGCGAGACGTGCGGCAGGGCGTCCCAGTGGGTCGCCGCCTGCAGGCCCATGGTGACCGCGTCGTCGCTGGTCGCGACCGTGCCGGGGCCGAAGAGGCGCTGGTTGATCTGCACCATCGTGTGCAGTGGGTTGACCCGGCCCGGGATCAGGCCCGCCTGGACGCCGTCGTGGCGCAGCGGCAGCGCGAGCGGGACGCGGCGGCCGGTGCGCACGGTGGCCGCGGCGGCGCGCACCACCTCGTCGGTGATCAGGTTCAGGGTGCCCAGTTCGTCGTCGGCGCCCCAGCGGCCCCAGTTGTTGACGCGCTCGGCGAGCTTGTGGAACTCGGGCGGCATGGCCGGCAGGTCCGGTCCGCGCAGCGGAGCCGACATGGGTCCTCCCCGGGGCTTGTCTCACCGTATCTGACGGGTCATAGAATCTAACGGTCCGTCAGAAACCGCGGGAAGGGGCCGGTGTGGGGAACTTCTTGGCAGGCAAGGTGGTCGCCGTGACGGGCGCCGGGCGCGGCATCGGCAGGGCGGTCGCCCTCGCCGCGGCGGCCGAGGGCGCCAAGGTCGTCGTCAACGACTACGGGGTGTCGATCGAGGGCGGCGAGCCCGCGAGCGAGGTGGCGGAGGCCGTGGTCAAGGAGATCGAGGCGGCCGGGGGCGAGGCCGTGGCCGTCGCCGACGACATCTCCACCATGGCGGGCGGACAGCGCGTCGTCGACGTGGCCCGCTCCGTCTACGGGCGGCTCGACGGGGCCGTGTGCGTGGCCGGGATCCTGCGCGAGCGGATGCTGTTCAACATGACCGAGCGGGAGTGGGACCCGGTCCTCGCCACGCATCTGAAGGGCACCTTCACCGTCTTCCGGGCCGCGTCCGCCGTGATGCGCGCGCAGCGCTCCGGCACCCTCGTCGGCTTCACCAGCGGCAACCACCAGGGTTCGGTGTCGCAGGCCAACTACAGCGCGGCCAAGGGCGGCATCATCTCGCTTGTGCGCAGCGCCGCGCTCGGCCTGCACAAGTACGGCGTGACCGCCAACGCGGTGGCGCCCGTGGCGCGCACCCGGATGTCCGCGAACGTACCGATGGAGCTGACGGAGATCGGCGAGCCGGAGGACGTCGCGGCGTTCGTGGTGTACCTGCTGAGCGACCGGGCCCGGGACGAGCGGATCACCGGGCAGGTGTACACCGTCGCCGGGCCCAAGATCGCGGTGTGGGCGCAGCCGCGCGAGCTGCGGGCCGCGTACGCCGACGGCGGCTGGACGCCCGAGCGGATCGCGGACCTGCTGCCCACCGCGGTGGGCACCGACCCGATGCCGCTCCTGGAGCGGGTGGAGGCGATGGCGCGGGCGGCGGCGGAGGGCGCGCGGCCCAACGCGGGCCCTGCCGCCTCGTCCGGCGCCCCGCCCGAAGGCCCGGCCGGGCGGTCCGCGTCGGACCCCACCGCCTAGGCCCGGCCGTGGACTTCGCATTCGGGCCCGCGGACGAGGCGTTCAGGGCCCAGGCGCGGGAGTGGCTCGACGGGCATCTGACCGGCGGCTTCGCGGCGGCCGCGGGGCGCGGCGGGCCCGGCGGCGAGCACGAGGACCCGGGCCCGCGCAGGGCCTGGGAGCGGGAGTTGGGGCGCGGCGGCTGGATCGGCATCGGCTGGGACACGGCACCGGGCGCGTACGGCAACCGTACGGCCTCGCTCACCCAGCAGGTCGTGTGGGCCGAGGAGTACGCGCGCGTGCGGGCGCCCGGGCGCTGCGGCCACATCGGCGAGAAGCTGCTCGCGCCGACCCTCCTCGCGTACGGGAGCCAGGAGCAGCGGGACGCGTTCCTGCCGGGCATCGCGCGCGGGGAGACCCTCTGGTGCCAGGGGTACAGCGAATCGGGCGCGGGCTCCGACCTCGCGGGCGTCCGCACGGTCGCCGAGCGCGACGGGGACGCGTACCGGATCAGCGGCCAGAAGATCTGGACCTCGCTCGCGCACGAGGCCGACTGGTGCTTCGTGCTCGCGCGCACCGGGGCCGCCGGGGCGCGGCGGCACGAGGGCCTCTCGTTCCTGCTCGTGCCGATGGATCAGCCGGGGCGGATCGAGGTGCGGCCGATCCGGCAGCTGACCGGGACGGCCGAGTTCAACGAGGTCTTCTTCGACGGGGCACGCGCGCGTGCCGCACACGTCGTCGGCGGCGAGGGCGCGGGGTGGCGCGTCGCGATGGGGCTGCTCGGCTTCGAGCGCGGGGTGTCCACGCTCGCCCAGCAGATCGGCTTCGCGCAGGAGCTGGCGGGCGTCGTCCGGGACGCGGTGCGCGACGGGGCCGTGCGCGATCCCGTACTGCGGGAGCAACTGGTCGGCCTCTGGGCCGAGTTGCGGGTCATGCGGTGGAACGCGCTGCGGACCCTCGGCGGCGCCGACCCGGGCGCGCCCAGCGTCGCGAAGCTGCTGTGGGGCGGCTGGCACCGGCGGCTCGGGGAGGTCGCGGTGCGGGTGCGCGGGGCGCTCGCCGCGGCCGGGCCCGGCGACTGGACCGCCGGTGCCCCCTACGAACTCGACGCGGCACAGCGGCTCTTCCTCTTCTCGCGCGCCGACACGATCTACGGCGGCTCCGACGAGATCCAGCGGAACATCATCGCCGAGCGCGTGCTCGGCCTGCCGAGAGAGGCCAGGGGGCCTCGGTGAGGAGCGTGCGATGAGGGGCGTGGTGTTCGACGGGCGGAGCGTGCGGGTCGTCGACGACCTGGAGGTGCGGGACCCGGGGCCCGGCGAGGTGCTTGTGGCCGTCGCGGCGGCCGGGCTCTGCCACAGCGACCTGTCGGTGCTCGACGGGACGATCCCGTTCCCGGTGCCGGTGGTGCTCGGGCACGAGGGCGCGGGCGTGGTGGAGGCCGTGGGGCCCGGCGTCACGCACGTCGTCCCTGGCGACCACGTGGCCCTGTCGACGATCGCGAACTGCGGGGCGTGCGCCGAGTGCCACCGGGGTCGGCCCACCATGTGCCGCAAGGCGATCGGAATGCCCCGGCAGCCGTTCGCGCGGGGCGGCACCCCGCTGTACCAGTTCGCGGCGAACTCCTCCTTCGCCGAGCGGACCCTCGTCAAGGCCGTGCAGGCCGTGCGGATCCCCAAGGAGATCCCGCTGGCGTCCGCCGCGCTCATCGGCTGCGCGGTGGTCACCGGCGTCGGCGCGGTCCTCAACCGGGCCCGGGTCGCGTACGGGGACTCCGTCGTCGTCATCGGCACCGGCGGCATCGGGCTCAACGTGCTCCAGGGCGCGCGGATCGCGGGCGCGCGGCCCATCGTGGCCGTCGACGCGAACCCGGCCAAGGAGGAGGCGGCGCGGCGGTTCGGCGCCACGCACTTCCTGCCGTCGGCGCAGGGCGTGGCGGACGTCCTGCCGACCGGTGCCGACCACGCCTTCGAGTGCGTGGGCCGGGTGGAGCTCGTCCGGCAGGCCGTGGACCTCCTGGACCGGCACGGGCAGGCGGTGCTCCTCGGGATGCCGCAGGCCACCGCCGAGGCGTCGTTCGTCGTCTCGTCGCTGTTCCTGGACAAGTCGATCCTCGGCTGCCGGTACGGGGCGGCCCGGCCGCAGCGGGACTTCGCGCTGTACGCGGAGCTCTATCTGGCGGGGCGGCTGCTGCTCGACGAGCTGGTGACGCGGACGTACGGCGTCGAGGAGTTCGCGCGGGCCCGCGCGGACGCCGAGGCGGGGCGGGTGGCGCGGGCGGTGGTGGTGTTCTGAGGCGGCCGCGCTCCCGTGCCCCAGCCGACCCTCGCCCCCTCCAGAGAGGAACCTCATGGCCGACCCTCGTATCCACCACACCACGAGCCACCACGTCACCTGGATCACCCTGGACCGGCCCGAGGTGCGCAACGCGCTCGCCCCGGCCGACCGGGACCACCTCATCGGCCTGCTCGACGAGGCCTCCCGCACCCCGGCCGCGCGGGCCGTCGTGATCACCGGCAGTGGCGGGGCCTTCTGCGCGGGCGCCGATCTGCGCGGTACGGCCGCCGGGGGCGAGCGCGTCGCGGGGGACATCGCCCGCACCCTGCGCGACGGGGCCCAGCGGCTGATCACCGCGGTCCTCGACTGCGAGAAGCCCGTCGTCGCCGCCGTGAACGGCACCGCCGCCGGGATCGGCGCCCATCTGGCCCTGGCCTGCGATCTGGTGCTCGCCGCCGAATCGGCCTCGTTCATCGAGGTGTTCGCCCGCAGGGGCCTCGTCCCCGACGGCGCCGGGGCGTATCTGCTGCCGCGGCTCGTCGGGCCCCAGCGCGCGAAGGAGCTGATGTTCTTCGGCGACGCGCTCGCCGCGGCCGACGCGGAGCGGCTCGGCCTGGTCAACCGCGTGGTGGCGGACGCGGACCTGGAGAAGACCGCCCGCGCCTGGGCGGAGCGCCTTGCCGCCGGGCCCACCCGGGCCCTCGCCCTCACCAAGCAGCTCGTCAACGCGTCGCTGGACTCGGGCCGCGCCACGGCGCTCGCGGCGGAGGCCGCCGCGCAGGAGATCAACATGGCGACTCGCGATGCCCAGGAGGGCATCAGCAGCTTCGTGGAGCGCCGTACCCCGACTTTTGAGGGGCGCTAGCGGGGTGTCGAACCTGCGGGTCGTTGCTGGCTGGTCGCGCCCACGCGGCGGAGCCGCACATAGACACAGCCCCGCGCCCCTTCGGGGCGCTTCCCGCTCGGACCTGGGGGTGCTCTCCCCGGCCCCTTCACATCTGACGGTGTGTCAGGTTCAATGGGGGGCGTGATGGGACATGCGGGCATGGCGGCCACGGTCGTTCGCTATCTCAGGTCGGTGGGGGCTCCTACGGCCGCGGCGGGCGACGTCGTGCCACGGCCCCGGCTGCGGGCCGTCCGCGAGGGCGAGCGCGCGCCGCTCGACGCGGCTGAGTTCCGCCGTGTGCTCGGTACCTTCGCGACCGGCGTCACCGTGGTCACGGCCCCTGGTGACGCGCCCGCGGGCTTCGCCTGTCAGTCCTTCTCCTCGCTCTCCCTCGACCCACCCCTGGTCTGCTTCATGGTGGCCCGTACGTCCACGACGTGGCCGCGCATCGCGCGCGCGGGCGTCTTCTGCGTGAACGTCCTGGGCGCGGACCAGGCGGACCTGTGCCGGGCGTTCGCGGTCAGCGGCGCCGACAAGTTCGCGGGGGTCACCTACGACGCCGCGCCCGTCACGGGCGCCCCGCGCCTGGCGGGCGTATCCGCGTGGGTCGACTGCACCGTGCACGCGGTGCACACCGGCGGCGACCACCTCATCGTGGTCGGCCGGGTGGAGGCCCTGGACGCCGCCGAAGGGGAGGCGGCCCCGCTGCTGTTCCACCGCGGCCGCCTGGGCTGAGCCTCAGGCCGCGGGCGTGCCGCGGCGGATCACGAGGGCCATCAGCGCCGCGGCCGCGCACAGCCCGCCGGACGCGTACCAGACCACGTCGTACGAGCCGAAGACGTCCCGGGCCACGCCGCCGAGGAAGGCGACGAGTGCCGCGCCGACCTGGTGCGAGGCGAGCACCCAGCCGAAGACGATCGCGCTGTCGGCCCCGTAGTGCTCCCGGCACAGGGCGAGCGTGGGCGGCACGGTGGCCACCCAGTCGAGCCCGTAGAAGACGATGAAGAACAGCATCGGCACGTGCACGCTGGGCGCGAGGAGGATCGGCAGGAACACAAGGGAGACGCCGCGCAGCGCGTAGTAGACGGCGAGGAGCCGGCGCGCCTCGAACCGGTCCGTGAGCCAGCCGGAGGCGATCGTGCCCACGACGTCGAAGACGCCGATCACGGCGAGCAGCGAGGCGGCGGCGGTGACCGGCATGCCGTGGTCGTGCGCGGACGGCACGAAGTGCGTGCGCACCAGGCCGTTGGTGGACGCCCCGCAGATGGCGAAGGTGCCCGCGAGCAGCCAGAAGGGGCCGGTCCTCGCCGCGTCGAACAGCACCCGCAGGGTCCGCGCGGCGGCGCCCCGCGTCGGCTCCGGCTTGGGCGTGAACTCGCCGCCGTACGGGGCGAGTCCGACGTCGGCGGGGTGGTCGCGCAGGAGCAGCCACACGAACGGCACCACGGCGAGCGCGGCGAGCGCGACCGTCACGGACGCGGGCCGCCACCCGTGCTCGTCCACGATCCACGCGCACAGCGGCAGGAACACCAGCTGCCCGGAGGCCCCCGCCGCCGTCAGGATGCCGGTGACCAGGCCGCGCCGCTCGACGAACCAGCGGTTGGTGACGGTCGCGGAGAAGGCGAGCGCCATGGACCCGGTGCCCAGGCCGACCAGGAGGCCCCAGTAGAGCATCAGCTGCCAGCTCGCGGTCATCCACACGCTGAGCAGCGCGCCCGCCGCGACCAGGCCGAGCGCGGACACGACGACCTTGCGGATGCCGAAGCGGTCCATGAGCGCGGCGGCGAACGGCGCGGTGAGCCCGTACAGGGCCATGTCGACGGAGACCGCGAGGCCGATCTCGCCCCGGGACCAGTCGAACTCCTCGTGCAGCGGGTCGATGAGCAGGCCGGGCAGGGAGTTGAAGGCGGCGCCGCCGATGATCGTCACGAAGGTGACGGCGGCGACGAACCAGGCGCGGTGGACGCGCGGCACCCGCCGCCCCCGGCCGTGCGGGGGCCGCTCGGTGCCGTCCGCCCGTGCGGAGGTCTCGGTTGTCTGGGTCACGTCAGCCAGCATCCGGTCCTGGTCCGGCGCGATCGAGTGGCCGAGGGGACAGCGTTCGCTAGGATCGGGCCATGGCCGAGCGGCGGGTGAGCAGGGGCGGGCGGGAGCGGCGGGCACCGGCCCCGCACCGCGTCGCCGTCCTCGTCATGGACGGCGTCATCCCCTTCGAGCTGGGCATTCCCCAGCGCATCTTCGGCCGCGCGCGGAACGCCGAAGGGCGGCGCCTGTACGAGGTCGTGACCTGTTCCGTACGGCCGCCCGGGCCGGTCCGCACCGACGCGGACTTCGACGTGGTCGTGGAGCACGGGCCCGAGGCGCTCGCCGCGGCCGACACGGTCGTGGTGCCCGCCTCGCACGAGCTGGGCCCCGTGTACGAGGAGGGCCGGCTGACCGACGAGCTGGCCGCGGCCCTCGCGCGCGTGCGTCCCGGCACCCGCATGGTGTCGATCTGCACGGGCGGCTACGTCCTGGCGGCCGCGGGGCTCCTGGACGGCCGCCCGGCGACCACGCACTGGGCGCACGCCGAGCACTTCCAGCGGCTCTTCCCGCGCGTCGACGTCGACGCGGACGTGCTGTTCATCGACGACGGCGACGTGCTCACCTCCGCCGGGGTCGCCGCGGGGCTCGACCTGTGTCTGCACGTGGTGCGCCGCGACCACGGCGCGGCCGTCGCCAACGAGGTGGCCCGCTCCACCGTCGTACCGCCGCACCGCGACGGCGGGCAGGCGCAGTACGTCCAGCGCCCGGTGCCCGAGCCGCAGCTGGCGACGACGACCTCCGCGCGGGCCTGGGCGCTCGGCCGCCTCCACGAGCCGATCCAGCTGCGCGACCTGGCCGAGCAGGAGGCGATGTCGGTGCGGACCTTCACCCGCCGCTTCCGCGAGGAGGTCGGCGTGAGCCCCGGCCAGTGGCTCACCCGGCAGCGGGTGGAACGGGCCCGCCACCTCCTGGAGTCCACGGGCCTCTCCGTCGACCGGATCGCCCGCGAGTCCGGCTTCGGCACGGCCCAGTCGATGCGCCAGCACCTCCAGTCGGTCCTGGGCGTGACGCCGACCGCCTACCGCCGCACGTTCCGGGCCGCGGACGAGGGCTGACCCCGTCCGTCCGGGACCGGGTCCGCGCCCGCGGTCACCCGCAGCGCGCGAGGGCGTCCAGGGCCACCGCGCCCTGGCCGCGGCCGAGGACCATCAAGGGGTTGATGTCCAGCTCCGCCAGCTGGCCCTCCAGTTCGAGAGCCATCCGCTGGACCCGCAGGACGACCTCGACGAGGGCGTCCAGGTCGGAGGGCGGCGCCCCGCGCACCCCGTCGAGGAGGGCCCGGCCGCGCAGTTCGTCGAGCATCGCGCGGGCCTGGTCCTCGCCGAAGGGCGGCACCCGGACCGAGGTGTCGTGCAGGACCTCCACGAGCACCCCGCCGAGCCCCACGGTCACGGTGGGGCCGAACAGCGGGTCCTGGCTGACGCCGACGACCATCTCGACGCCGCGCTCCACCATCTGGCAGACCAGGACGCCGTCCAGGTCGATGTCCTCGTAGCGGGCGATGTCGGTGAGGTCGCGGTAGGCGTCGCGGACCTGGCTCGCGGAGGTCAGGCCGATCCGGACGAGGCCGAGTTCGGTCTTGTGGGCGATGTGCGCGCCGGAGGCCTTCATGACGACGGGGTAGCCGACCTGCCCGGCGGCGCGCACGGCCCCCGCCGCGCTGGTCACGAGCTGCTCGCGCGGCACGCGGATGCCGTACGCGCGAAGGAGCTGCTTCCCGGCGTGCTCGCTGAGCAGCTGGCCGGGGCGCATCAGGGCCTGCGCCTTGCGGTAGGAGGGCGAGGCGGTGCGCGGGGCCTCGTCGAAGGGGGAGCGGTAGGCGGTGGTGAAGCGGTGGTGGTCCAGATAGGCGCGCACGGCCGTGACGCAGTTGGCGAAGGTGCGGAAGGTGGCGACGCGGGACGAGCCGAGCAGCGTGGTGCGGTAGGCCTCCTCCGTGCCCACCGGGGAGCCCCAGACCACGCAGACCAGCTTGTCCGTCTCCGCCGCCGCGGCGACCAGGTCCTCGGCCAGCTTGTCGCTCATCGGCGGGAACGGGCCCGTGATGGGGCAGATCAGGACGCCGATCGCCGGGTCGGCCAGGATCGCGTCGATGATCTTCCGGCCGCGCCAGTCGCCGACGGGGTGGCCGCCGTTGTCGATGGGGTTGGAGACGTTCAGGTAGTGCGGGATCCACTGGTGGAGCTCGGTCTGCTTGGGCTCCGCGAGCGTCGGCAGGCTCAGGCCCGCCGCCGTCGCCAGGTCGGCGAAGTGCGCGCCGGTGCCGCCGGAGATCGAGTAGACGGCCACGCCGTCCGCGCGGGGCGGCCGGGCGCGGGCCAACAGGGCCGCGGTGTCCTGGAGTTCGTCGAGTCCGTCGACGCGGATCACGCCGAACTGCCGCATCGCCGCGTCCACGACGGTGTCGGTGCCGGTCAGCTTGCCGGTGTGGGACGCGGCCGTGCGGGCGCCGGTCTCGGTGCGGCCGACCTTCACGGCGACGACCGGGACGCCGCGCCGGGCGGCCCGGTCGGCGGCGAGCAGGAAGGCGCGGCCGTCCTTGAGGCCCTCCACGTACGCGGCGATGGCGCCGACGTCCGGCTGCTCGGCGAAGTACGACACGAAGTCGGCCGTCTCCAGGTCGGCCTCGTTGCCGGTGGGCGCCCAGTGGGAGAGGCGGATGCCCAGCTCCTGGAGGGTGAACAGGGGGCGCCCCTGGTGCCCGGACTGGGTGATGAGGGCGATGGCGGGGCCTTCGAGGTCCTCGCGGAACTCCTCGAAGGCGTTGAGGTTGGTGTTCGGGCCGAGCAGGCGCAGGCCCGAGCGGCTCACGGCGGCGGCGAGCCGGGCCTGCGCGGCGGCGCCCGCCGCGCCGGTCTCGGCGAAGCCGGACGCGAAGACCACCGCGAACCTCGCCTTGGCCTCGGCGAGTTCCTCGACGACGGGCAGCGGGTCGCGCACCAGGACGACCGCCACGTCGACCGGCCCCGGCAGGTCCGCGACCGAGCGGGCGCAGGGGATGCCGAAGACGGCGGTCCTGCTGGGGTGCACGGGGTGGAGGCGGGCGCCGACGCGCTCGGCCCAGTCGACGAGCTTGCGGGTGATGCCGGTGTGGGGCCGCCCCTCGGCGTCGGAGGCGCCGATGACGGCGACGGTTTCCGGCCGGAAGAAGCGGTCGAGGTCGGGGGTCTCCGCGTACAGCGGGCGCCCGCTGACGTCCAGGTCGCCGGGGGTGGCGGCACGGCCGTGGACGGTGGCGGCGGGGAGGCTGCCGCAGGCGACGGCGCGTGCGCGGCGGGGGTCGGAGGTGAAGGTGCCGTACGTCGATCCAAGCATCGGTACGCCCGCTCCTTGTGACAGCGACGACTGGGCCGCCCCGCGCCCCGGTGGACGGGGGCCGAGGGCGGCTGCGACAGAGCCGGAACTCGAAACTGACGCTTAGTCAGATTACTGAACTGACGGCCTGTCAGGAATGGTGCTGCGGGCAAAGTCCGTGGCGGGCGGCGGTCCGCGCGTCCGGTGCGCGGCAGGGCTCCGCCCGGCGGGGCGCGTGGGGCCGCTGCGACGGCTGCGCACCCGCCCTCCCACGGAACCGCACAAAGCGCCGCCTGCCAAGAGCGCCTCGGGCAACTGGCCGGTTGCGCACGGGTGCCCGGGGCGTGGGTGCCCAGGCGCTTCGCCCGCATTGCCGCGCCGGGCCGTCGATTGTCCGCGGGGGCGTCGTGGCCGGTCGCGCCCGCGCGGCGGAGCCGCACATGAGCACAGCCCCGCCCCCCTTCGGGGCGCTCCCGTACCGCAGTGGACTCCGCCCCCGGCTGCTAGGCCGACGACCGCGCCACCGCGCGGGCGATCCGGTCCGCGTCCCTGGCCAGTTCCCGCAGCATGCCGCTGATGGGGTTGGTGAAGCCGGTGAAGTACAGGTCCGGGGCCTCCGGGGCGGTGCGCGGGCCGTGCGCGCGGGGGCGGCCGCGGGGGTCGAGGACGCCGAGGTGGCCGAGCAGCGGCTCCAGGGCGCGGCGGTAGCCGGTGGCGGCGATGACGGCGTCGGGGCCGACGCGGCTGCCGTCGGCGAGGAGCACCTTGCCGCCCTCGAAGGCCTCGACGGCGGCGACGGGTTCGACCCGGCCCGCGCGCACGGCGTCGACGAGCCCGACGTCCTGCACCGGGATGGCGCCGTCGCGGGCGCGCGAGTACAGGCCGGTGTCGGGGCGCGGCAGGCCGTGCGCGGACAGGTCGGGCACGCTGACGCGGGCGATCGCGCGGCCGAGCCGGTCGACCACCGGCACCGGGAGCCTGCGGCACAGGATGCCGGAGCGCTGCGCGGGCCAGCCCGCGGTGGAGCGGCGCACGATGTGCGGGGCGGTGCGCACGGCGAGCCGGACGCGGGCCGCGCCGCCCTCCGCGAGGTCGACGGCGATCTCCGCGCCCGTGTTGCCGACGCCGACGACGAGGACGTCCTTGCCGGTGTAGGGGCTGGGCTCGCGGTAGCCGGAGGCGTGCCGGAGGTCGCCGGTGAAGGTGTCGGCGCCCGGCCAGTCGGGGACGTGCGGGGTGTGGTTGAAGCCGGTGGCGACGATGACCGCGCGGCCGTTCAGCTCGCGCCCCCCGGTGGCCCGCAGGAGCCAGCCCCCGTCACCGGCGGTGCGCTCCAGACGGGTCACCTCGACGCCGGTGACGACGTCCAGTTCGTGGTACTCCGCGTACTTCTCCAGATAGCGGACCACGTCGTCCCGGGCGACCCAGCGGCCGAACGAGCGCGGCATGGCGAGGCCCGGCAGCGCGGAGAGCCGGCGCGTGGTGTGCAGGCGGAGGCGGTCGTAGTGGCCGCGCCAGGTCGCGCCGACGCGGTCGGACTTCTCCAGGACGACGGCGCGTACGCCGCGTGCGCGCAGCGCGGCCGCGACGGCGAGACCGCCGGGGCCGCCGCCGATGACGTACACGGGCCGGGCCGGTCCTGGTCTGTCCGGGAGGGGCCGGTCGGGGCTGGGGGGTGGTGGGTTCGAGTCGGCCATGACGGGAGAGTAACCACGCCGTCACTTGATGGGTGACGGACAAGTCCGAAACCGGTTGCGAATTGATCACGTGCGACGGCCTCTTGCGCGCGGGCTGACCGTTGCGCTGAACTGACACCCCATCAGGTATGCCTCCTCGACCCCGCTGATCAGGAGAGACTCCCGCATGGACACCAACTGCCCCGGCGGCACCGCACAGCCCGCCACGCCCCGCTCCGGCCCCGGTCCGCGGCGGCCGGAGGAGCGACGGCACCCGGTCGAGAAGGGCTGGTTCGAGCGGGGCGCGGGGCCCGGCCGATGACGGCCGGCGGACGACCCCGCTTCGACCTCCCCGAAGTTGACGCCTTCACCCGGACCTACTGGGACGCGGCCGCCGAGGGACACCTCCTTGTCCGCCGCTGCCACGCGCCCGGCTGCGGGCGCGCGCACCACTACCCGCGCGAGTTCTGCCCCCACTGCTGGAGCGAGGACGTCACCTGGGAGCGCTCCTGCGGCCGCGCCACCCTCTACACCTGGTCCGTCGTCCACCGCAACGACCTGCCCCCCTTCGACGCCCGCGTCCCCTACGCCGCCGCCGTCGTCGACCTCGCGGAGGGCCCGCGGATGATGACCGAGGTGGTGGGCTGCGCGGCGCGGGACCTACGGGTCGGCATGGCCCTGCGGGTCGCGTTCCGCGAGGCCGGGGAGGGTCTCGCGGTACCGGTGTTCGAACCCGGCGACGGTGGGATCATCTCCCATGACCACCACCGCCCGCGCCCGCTGGCAACTGACCGCTGACCCCGCCGAGTTCCTGGACCGCGCCCACGCCTTCCTGCATGCCGAACCGGCCCTGAACACGGCACTGCTCACCGTGGCCGACACGCTCCGCAGGCGGGGCCCGCACGTGTACGGCGACGGGGACCCCGTCTTCGGCTGGCTCGTCCGGGGCGCGGAGGTGCGCGGGGCCTTCCTGCGCACGCCGCCGCACCGCGTCGCGCTCAGCCCGCTCGCGGCCGGCGAGGAGGACGCCCTCGACGCCCTCGCCGGGGAGCTGGTCCGGATCGCGCCCGGCCTGCCCGGGGTGATGTCCGACCGGGCCACCGCCGCGGGCTTCGCGCGGGCCTGGCAGCGGCACACCGGGGCCGCGTCCGAGGAGAACCTGCGCCAGCGCCTGTACCGGCTCGGCACGCTCGCGCCGCCCGCTCCCGCACCGCCCGGCGCCGCGCGGATCGCCGCGGCCGCCGACCGGGAGCTGCTCGCCCGCTGGCACCGGGCGTTCACCGAGGACATCGGGGAGCGGGCCCTGATGGACCCGGCGGAGTGGGTCGACGCGCGGCTCGCGTACGGCGGTGTCACGCTCTGGGAGACGCCCGACGGAACGCCCGTCTCCATGGCCGGGGTCAACCGGCTCATCGCCGGGCAGGTCCGCGTCGCGCCCGTCTACACCCCGGCCGGGCACCGCGCCCGCGGGTACGCGGCGGCCGTGACCGCGGAGGTCAGCGGGGCCGCCCTGGCGGCGGGCGCGCAGGAGGTGCTGCTCTTCACCGACCTCGCCAACCCCACCAGCAACGGCGTCTACCAGCGGGTCGGCTACCGGCCCGTCCGCGACTTCGCGCAGCGCACGTTCACCGCCACCGGGTGACGCCGGGTGGTGGCGGGCTACGGCGCGGTGATCTGTTTCACGTAGCGGTGGCAGGGGACGCGGATGGGGCCGCTGGCGCTCGCCGCCAAGTACTCGAAGAGGCCCTCGTCGCGCCAGCCGTGGCGTTCGTAGAAGCGGCGGGCGCGGGCGTTGCCGTCGACGACCGCGAGCCACGCGCGCCGGTGGCCCTTGGCGGCGACCACGCGCTCGGCCTCGGTGAGCAGCGCGACCGCCACGCCCGTGCCCCGGTGTGCCGCGGCCACGTAGACCTGCTCGACCTCGTCGTCGACCACCATCACGAACCCGGCGAGCGCCCCGTCGACGAGCGCGACCACCGTGTCGTCGACGCGGCGCGGGGCGCGCAGCACGAACGACTGCGGGGTGCGGACCGTGAGGAGCGCCTCCGGCACGTGCCCCAGGTGGCCGTCGCTCCAGCCCGCGTGCCAGATCCGGGCGACCGCCGCCGCGTCCTCCGGGCGCGCGGGGCGCAGTACGAGACCGGCGTCCTCTCCGGTCACGCCTTCCTCTTCGGTCACGGCCACAGCAACTCCCTCAGCCAGGCCCCCTGTTGTTCCGCCGCCCGGTACCGCAGGCGCACGTGCCGCCGTCGGGCGTCCCCTTGGAAGAACTCCACCTCATCGGGGGCCAGTACGTACAGCGTCCAGCTCGGCGCGTCGGCGTCCGGTCGCTCCGCCGCCCGGTCCCAGGCGGCCTCCGAGGCCGCCGTCAACTCGGCGCGCGAGCCGAGGACTTCGCTCTGGTGTCCGACGAGTGCCGCGGCGAGCGCCCCCGTCGTCCGCGCGTGCAGGTCCGCGAGGGCCTCGGTGTGCGGGGCGACGGCGACCGGGCCGCGCAGCCGGATCTGGCGGGCCTGGGCGGGCCAGTAGAAGTGCAGGGCCGCGTACGGCGTGCCCGCGAGCTGGCGGCCCTTGCGGCTGATGTCGTGCGAGGCGAAGTGCCAGCCCGCCGCGTCGGCGTCGTGCAGCATGACGGTGCGCGCGTCGGCGCGGCCCGCCCCGTCCGAGGTCGCCAGGGTCATGGTGTGCGGCTCGGTCTGGCCCGCGGCCACCGCGTCGGCGAACCAGCGGTGGAAGAGGCCGAGCGGCGCGTCGGGGGCTGCCGCCGGGTCGAAGGCGGGGAGTTCGGTGTTCCACACCTTCTGGGATCTGAGCAGGTCACGAAAGTCTTCCGTCGTCGTCATGGCTCGATTGTGCGCTGAACGCTGGGCGCTGTGCCGGAACTGCCCCGGTGCCCCGTCGGTCGCCTGCGCGTCCGTAGGGGCTGGGAGCGCAGTTCCCCGCGCCCCCTTTGGGGCGCTTCCCTCAGCCGCGGCCGAGCACCACCGTCCCCGACGAGCAGAACCACCCGCCCGTGCCGGAGGCCACCGCGAGCTCCGGGACGCGGCCGTCCGCGCGCCGGACCTGGCGGCCCTCGCCCGCGTCGCCGCGCAGCTGCCGCACCGCCTCCACGAGCAGGAACAGGCCCCGCATGCCGGGGTGCTGGGCGGAGAGCCCGCCGCCGTCGGTGTTGGTCGGCAGCTCGCCGCCCCGCAGCAGCCGCCCCTTCTCCACGAACGCGCCGCCCTCGCCCTTCGCGCAGAACCCCAGGTCCTCAAGGGTCACCAGGGTCATGTAGGTGAACGCGTCGTAGATCTGCGCCACGTCGACGTCGGCGGGCCGCACCCCGGCCCGCTCGAACGCGAGCCGCCCGCTGACCGCCGCGGGCGAGACGGTGAAGTCCCGCCACTCGGACATGGCCGTGTGCGAGACGTGCTCGCCGGTGCCGAGGACCCAGACGGGCCGGGGCGCGCAGTCGCGCACGAGGTGCTCGGCGGCGAGCAGCACCGCGCAGCCTCCGTCGGAGCGCAGACAGCAGTGCAGCTTGGTGAACGGGTCGGCGATCATGGGCCCGCCGAGCACGTCGTCGACCGTGATCGGCTCGCGGAACATCGCCTCGGGGTTGGTCGCCGCGTTGGCCCGCGCCTGCACCGCCACGGACGCCAGCTGTTCGAGCGTGGTGCCGTACTCGTGCATGTGGCGCCGCGCCGCCATCGCGTACTTGGCGATCAGCGAGTGCCCGTACGGGACCTCGAACTGGAGCGGGCCGCGGGCCCCGAACGACAGGTTGCCGGTGCGGCGGCCCGCCTTGACGTCCGCGCGGGCCGTCGAGCCGTACACGAGCAGGACCGCGTCGGCGTGCCCGGCGGCGATCGCGTCCGCCGCGTGCGCCGCCATGACCTCCCAGGTGGCGCCGCCCACGGCGGTGGAGTCCACCCAGCGCGGGCGGAGCCCCAGGTACTCGGCCACCTCGACGGGCGCGAGCGTGCCGAGGCCCGCCGACGCGAGCCCGTCCACGGCGTCCCGGCCGAGCCCGGCGTCGGCGAGCGCCCGGCGCGCGGCCTGGGCGTGCAGGGCGTAGGGCGTGACGTCGTCCACGCGGCCGCAGTCGGCGAGGGCGACCCCCACGACGGCGACCTTCCGGGTTCCTGTGCGCGAGGGGCTCGGCATGGATCTGACGGTACATCAGATCCGGTGGGTGACGGGAGGCCGTCGCGGGCCTGGGCATCTGCCCCGCGCGGTCCTAGCATGTCGCCCCGCCGTCGTACATGACGGTTCGTCAGATACGGGTGTGCAGCCCGGGGAGGAGCCCGCCGATGGACGCCGCCTGCACCGTGGAGCAGGACGAGATCCGCCGCGCCGTGCGCGAGGCCGTCACCAAGCGCCGGGCCGCCGAGGGCGTCCGGGCCGCCGTGCGCACCCCCGTCGGGTACGACGCCGCGCTCTGGGAAGTCCTCGCCGGGCGGCTCGGCCTGGCCGGGCTCGCGCTGCCCGAGGAGTACGGCGGCGTGGGCTGCGGGGTCACCGAACTCGCCCTCGCGGGGGAGGAGCTCGGCCGGACGCTCGCGCCCTCGCCGCTGTTCGCCACCGCCGCGCTCGCCGCGCCGCTGCTGCTCCGGCTCGGCACCGCCCGGCAGCGGGCCGCGCTCCTGCCGCGGGTCGCGTCCGGCGGGCTGACGGCCGCCCTCGCCGTGCCCGGGGCGGCGCTCGGCACCGCGCTCGGCCTCACCGGCGACAACGGCGGCGACTGGGCGGGCGGCGGTCGCGCGGGCGGCGTCCAGGCCACCGCCGCCACCGGGTCCTGGCGGCTGTACGGGCAGGTGGACCAGGTCCTCGACGGGCACAGCGCGGACCTTCTGCTCGTCGCCGCGCACACCGGCGGCTTCGCCCGCTCGCGCACCCTGCTGTTCCTCGTACGGGGCGACGCCACCGGGCTCGTCCGCACCCGGCGGACCGCCCTCGACGAGACGCGCGCACAGGCCCGGCTCGAACTGCGGGACGTACCAGCGGAGTTGCTCGGCGACGGCGACGGCGCGGGCGCCGAGGTGCTCACGGCCCTCGCGGACGTGGGGGAGCGGGCCGCCGCCGTGCTCGCCGCCGAGGCCGTCGGTGCCGCGGACGAGGCGCTCGCGCGCACCCTCGGGCACGTCGGGGAGCGCGAGCAGTTCGGCCGCCCGATCGGGTCGTTCCAGGCGGTGAAGCACCGCCTCGCGGACGTGTACGTGTCGGTGTGCGCGGCACGGTCGGCGGCGTACTACGCGGCGTGGGCGGCGGGAGCGGCGGACGGGGAAGCGGCGGACGGGGAAGCGGCGGACGGGGAAGGGGCGGCGTCCGCCGGGCCGGTCGCGGGGATCGCGCTCGCGTGTGCCCTCGACGCGCTGCGGACGGCGGCGGCCGAGGCCGTCCAGCTGCACGGCGGCATCGGCTTCACCTGGGAGCACGACGCGCACCTGTTCTTCAAACGGGCGTCGGGCGACGAGCTGCTCTTCGGCCCCGCGCACCGGCTGCGGGCGCACGCGGCCGAACGCGCCGGATTGTTCGCGGGGCACCCCGACACCGCGGCACCCGTGGGTGGCCCCGGGCGGGCGCCCGTTCGGGTGGACGGCACGGGCCGGGTCGAGGGGGAGGCGGTCTGATGGCCGCGCCCGGCGTCCGGTTCGTACGGAGGGTGTCGGCGACCCGCGCCTTCGCCCGGGTCGCCCCGCACGTGGTGCCCGCCGTCGACCGCGCGGTCCACCGGCTCACGCGCGGCAGGGTGCTGCTGAGCGCGCGCATGCTGCCGGGGCTCGTGCTCACGGCGCGGGGCGCCAGGAGCGGGCTCGCGCGGCGGACGCCGCTGGCCTGCGTGCCGTGGCGGGAGGGGAGTTGGCTGCTCGTCGGCTCCAACTTCGGGCGGCCCGCCCACCCCGCGTGGACCGCCAATCTGCTGGCCCATCCGGAGGCCGAGATCAGCTGGCGCGGCCGGGACGTACCGGTGCGGGCCCGGCTGCTCACCGGCGACGAGCGGGCCCGCGCCTGGGCCGCCGCCCTGGAGTTCTGGCCGCCGTACGCGGCGTACCAGGCGCGGGTGGACCGGGAGATACGGGTGTTCCGCCTGGAACGGCGGGAACCGGAGGAATCGCGGGAATCGCGGGAATCGCGGGAAGGGGCCCCGTCCGGCGATTGAGGGCGAACCGGGAAGGGGGGCCCGAAGGGGCGCCGGGGGAAGCCGGGGGAAGCCGGGGGAAGCCAGGGAAAGCCGGAGGAGTGCGGCGACAAAGGGGAGAAAGGGGCGCAGCCCCGTCTGGCGCGGCCCGGGTGGCCGCGCCGGGGTGACAGGACTGTTCGGGGCTGCCGCCGCTACTTCGTGGGCTTCTTGCCCGTGACGCCCATATGGACCAACACGGCCAGGTTCGGCTTCAGTTCGGCCTGTTTGACGCCCCACGTCTGGAATCCGCGCTGGTGGGACGCGACCGCGGCGAGCATCGCGACCAGCGAGCCGGCCATCGCGGCGGGGCTCACGTCCTTGTCGACCTTGCCCTTGGACTGGAGCTCCTTGACGGTGTCCGCAAGGGAGTTGTTCACCGAATTGAGGATCTTCATCCGGATCTTGTAGAAGCGCTTGTCGCCCTCGGCGGCGCCGAGGTCGACGACCCGGAGGATCGCGTCGTTCTTCCGCCAGAACTCCAGGAAGCCGTCGACGAGGTCCTGCGACGTCTGCCAGCCTGCCTTGCCGACCCAGGAGCGGCCCTCGAGGAGGTGGGTCAACTCAGCGCCCTCGGTGGCCATTTGCTCGGCGATCTCCAGGACGGCGCCTTCGACGTCCGGGAAGTACTGGTAGAACGTCGCCGGTGAAGTGCCCGCCTTCCGGGCGACGTCGATGACCTTCACGTCGCGGTAGGGCGAGGAGCTGAGCATCTCGCTCAGGCAGTCGAGCAGTTTCTGACGTGTCGCCTGACCGCGTCGACCGGCCACTCGGCCGTCGACGGTTCGTACCTGTCCTGTCATGCCGTCAGCTTACCGAGGGGTGATCGGAGCGCGATTCGGCCGAGTGCAAATGGGGTTGGAGCGGTGGCACAGGGGCGCTGGAGGGGGTTCGGAGTGCGCCCGGGGACGGAGGTGTGCGCCGTCCGAAATGAATTGGCCAAGTGTTCGATTTGGCGGGCTGCGCGGTCCCGGACGGGCGGTTAGCTTGACTGTGACGGAAGCCACACGGAGTCACGAAGAGCCACAGGAAGCCGCGGGAAGCCGTGGGGAGCCGCGGGAAAGGCCCTCCGGGCCGTCCGGCGGCAAGAGCTGAGGAAACGGTTCTAGAGCTGAGGAAACGGTTCTATGGAATTCGCGGAAGGCGTCCCCTGCTGGGTGGACGCGATGCTGCCCGACGTGGAGGGCGGCAAGCGCTTCTACGGTGAGCTCTTCGGGTGGACCTTCGACGCGGGCGCGGGCGCGGGTGTCGGGCACGGGCCCCATGTCCAGGCCCTGCTCGACGGCGAACCCGTCGCCGCGCTCGCCCCCAAGCCGGACGGCCGCATGCCGACCACCTGGACGGTCTATCTGGCGACCCCCGACGCCGCCACGGCCGCCGCCCGGGTCGCGGCCGCGGGCGGGCAGGTGATCACGGAGCCGGTTCCGGTGGGCGCCCTCGGCACGATGGGCCTCGTGGCCGACCCCGAGGGCGCGGTCTTCGGCCTCTGGCAGGCGGGGCGCCACCCCGGCTTCGGAAGGCTCAGGGAGCCGGGCGCCTACTGCTGGACCGAGGTGTACGTACGCGACAAGAGCGCGGTGGACCCGTTCTACGAGTCGGTCTTCGCGTACGGCGTCTACGACGTCGAGATCGGCGGCGACGCGGGGGGCGAGGGCGGTGGTGAGGCCGGTGGTGAGGCCGGTGGCGAGGAGTTCCGCACCTGGTCGCCGGAGGGCGTCGAGGCCGGGCCCGAGACCGCGATCGGGGGCCGGGCCGTGATGTCGGGGTCCGTGCCCGCGGAGATGCCCGCGCACTTCCTCAGCTACTTCAGCGTGGCCGACTGCGACGCGACGGCCGCCGCGGCGCGACGCCTCGGCGGACGGGTCCGGACCGAGCCGTTCGACATGCAGTACGGGAGGGTGGCCGTCCTCGTCGACAACCAAGGGGCGACTTTCGGCATCCTCCAGGACTGAAGTCCGGCATCCGGGACGGAAGCTCTCCGCCCGGGACGGAAGTCCCCCATCCGGTCCCCTCGTGCGGCTTTTGTACGGAAACATCCCGATGTTGCCCCGGGTTCGCAACCATCGCCCGGGACAGGAAGAATCAGGGTGCGTGCCGCCCGAGCGGCTCGGTGGTGAGACGCTGCACGAGGCCGCTCAGGAACGGTGGCCGGGTACGGGGAGGTGGCAGGCAAGTGGTGGACCAGCTGACGCAGCACGATCCGCGGCGGATCGGCCCGTTCGAGGTCCTTGGGCGGCTCGGTGCCGGCGGCATGGGGCTCGTGTATCTCGCGCGCTCCGCGTCCGGACGGCGCGTGGCGATCAAGACGGTGCGGACGGAACTCGCCGAGGACCAGCTGTTCCGGGTCCGCTTCACGCGTGAGGTGGAGGCCGCGCGCGCCGTGTCCGGCTTCTACACGGCCGCGGTGGTGGACGCCGACCCGCGCGCCGCCGTGCCCTGGCTCGCCACGGCGTACGTGCCCGCGCCCTCGCTCGAAGAGATAGTGAACGAGCACGGGCCGCTGCCCACCCAGGCCGTACGCTGGCTCGCCGCCGGGGTCGCCGAGGCCCTGGAGTCCATCCACGGCGCGGGCCTCGTGCACCGCGACCTGAAGCCGTCCAACGTCCTCGTCGTCGAGGACGGCCCGCGCGTCATCGACTTCGGCATCGCGTCCGGCGTCTCCAACACCCGCCTCACCATGACGAACGTCGCGGTCGGCACCCCCGCCTACATGTCGCCCGAGCAGGCGAAGGACTCCCGCAGCGTCACCGGCGCGAGCGACGTCTTCTCGCTCGGCTCCACCCTCGTCTTCGCCGCCACCGGGCACGCGCCGTTCCACGGCGCCAACCCCGTCGAGACCGTCTTCATGCTGCTCCGCGAGGGCCCGGACCTGGAGGGTCTGCCCGACGAGCTGCGGCCGCTCATCGAGTCCTGCATGCAGATGGACGCCACGCTGCGGCCCACCCCCGCCGACCTCCAGGCCCAGCTCGCCCCGCACCTGTTCGCCTCCGAGAGCTCCGGCGACGACAGCGGCACCGCGTCCGCCTGGCTGCCCGAGCGGGCCGTGGCCCTCATCGAGGCCCGGCGCGGCGGACGGCCGCCCGCGCGCGCCGCCGCCACCGCGGGCTCCGCCGGGCGCAACAGCCGCGCCGGGGCCGCGTCCGCGCCCGTTTCCATGCCGCCCCCGCCGCGGCAGGCGCCCGCCATGCCCGCGCACGCCCCCTCGCAGGCGGTCCCTTCCACGCCCTCGCACGCCGCCTCCCACGCCCCCTTCCACGGGGGCGTGCCCGACACCGGGCCCGTGCAGCTCGCGGGCGCCCAGGTGCCGATCGGGCCCGGGCCCCGGGTCGCCGAGGCCCGCGCCGCCGTGGTGCCGCCGCCGTCCGGGCTCGCCGGGTCCTGGTCCCGCTCCTCGGCGCCCGTACCGGCACCGCAGCGCGCCAACGGCACCGGTCCTGCCGCCGCGCCCACCGGCGCGGGGGCCGCCGCGGGCGGCTCCTGGCGGCCCTGGCGGTTCCGCATGTCGAACGACGTGTGGGGCACCCCCGCCGTCGCCGGGAACCTCGTCTACGTCACCTCCTTCGAGGTCCACGCCCTCGACGTGGGCACCGGGCGGCGCAGCTTCAAGACCCGCGACGTCGCCTGGTCCATGGCCGTCGCGGACGGCCGCATCCACGCGTCCGACGGGCCCACCCTGTACGCCCTCGACGGCGCCGACGGCGCCGACCTGTGGCGCCTGTCCACGGACGCCTGGGTGTACGCGCTCCAGGCCGACCGGGGCACCGTCGTCACCGCGACGCGCGGCGGCGGCGTCCAGGGCTGGGAGGCCGCCAACGGCGAGAAGCTGTGGGAGATCACCGGCGCCCAGACCGAGTTCGAGACGCCCGAGGCCGCGCCCGTCATCCGCGACGGCACGGTGTACGTCTGGAAGGACGCCCGGCTCCGCGCCGTCGACGCCCGCAGCGGCATCGAGCGCTGGTCGTACCCCATCGGCGACGCCGCGTCCTGCGGCGGCGTGCCCGTCCGCGTGACCCAGGCCGCCGACGGCTTCGTGTACGTGGCCGCGGGTACGCGCGTGCTCGCCCTGGATGTCGCGGCCGGGCACGTGCGCTGGCACTTCGAGGCGCCCGCCGTGTTCCTCTCCCCGCCCGCCTTCGCGCCCGGTCCCGCCGTCACCGGCGGCGGCGTGTACCTCGCCGACTACCTGGGCACGGTGTACGCCCTCGACGCCACGGACGGCCGCGACCGCTGGCGCATCGCGACCGAGTCCCGCTCATCCGTCGACCCCGTCCTGGTCGCGGACGGCCACGTGCACGTCGGCAGCGGCAAGGGCCTCTACACCCTCGACGCCGTCACCGGCACCCCCAAGTGGCGCTTCCAGGCGGGCGGCGAGGTGGTCGGTTCCCCGGTCGTCGCCGACCGCCGCATCCACTTCGGCGCCACCGACCACCTCCTCTACACCCTCAAGGCCGACGACGGCCGCCTCCGCTGGAAGCTCGCCACCGGCGGCGAGATCACGGGGGCGCCCGTGGTGCGGGACGGGGTGGTGTACGCGTGCAGCAAGGACCGCTGCGTCTACGCCCTGGACGCGGAACGAGGCACAGCCACAGCCCGCTGACACCCCGGGCCCGGCCCTGCCCCCTCCGGGCCTGGCCCTGCCCTCACCGGGCCCAGCCCCCGCACCCGGGGCGGTCCCACCCACCCACCCACCCCCACCCGGGACGGGGATCTCCGGCAAGCCTTC
>NZ_JOJM01000065.1 GCF_000720325.1 Streptomyces sp. NRRL B-1347 | reverse complement strand
TATCTGGCGTTGACTTTTGGCACGCTGTTGAGTTCTCAAGGAACGGACGCTTCCTTTGTACTCACCCTCTCGGGCTTTCCTCCGGGCGCTTCCCTTCGGCATTTCGTGTTTCCGACTCTATCAGATCTTTCCGGCTTCCCGGTCCGTTCCGACTTCCTCGGCGCTTTCCGGCCTTTCGGCCTTCCGGCGGTTCCGACTTTATCAGATCTTCTCGGCTTCCCGATCCGTTCCGATTTTCATCGGCGCCTTTCAGGTATTCGCTTTCGCGTTTCCCTTTCCAGCGGCTCCGACTTTATCAGAGATTCTGAGCCGGAATTTCCGTTCCCTTCGGGGTGACCCCGACACGTTGCCGTGTGCGGCGGGTTCCCCTCTGGCGGAGACGTAAACATACGGGAGCGGGGCGCCTCGATGCAAATCGAGGCGCCCCGCTCCGGAGCTCGCGTCGTCAGGCCTGCCCGGGGGCTCAGACCTCGACGACGACGGGCAGGATCATCGGGCGGCGGCGATAGTTGTCCGACACCCACTTGCCCAGCGTGCGGCGGATGAGCTGCTGCAGCTGGTGCGGTTCGACGACGCCGTCCTGGGCCGACTTCTCCAGGACTTCCTGGATCCGCGGGATGACCTCGCCGAACGTCCCGTCCTCGATGCCCGAACCGCGGGCCTGGATGTGCGGGCCACCGGTGATCTTGCCGGTCGTCGAGTCGACGACGACGAAGACCGAGATGATGCCTTCCTCGCCGAGGATCCGGCGGTCCTTGAGAGCCGGCTCGGTGACGTCGCCGACCGAGAGGCCGTCCACGTACACATAGCCCGCCTGGACCTTGCCGACGATCTTGGCCTTGCCCTCGACGAGGTCGACGACGACGCCGTCCTCGGCGATCACGATGCGGTCGTGCGGGACGCCGGTGAGGGCGCCGAGCTCGGCGTTGGCGCGCAGGTGGCGCCATTCGCCGTGGACCGGCATCAGGTTCTTGGGCTTGCAGATGTTGTAGAAGTACAGGAGCTCGCCCGCTGAGGCGTGGCCGGAGACGTGCACCTTGGCGTTGCCCTTGTGGACGACGTTCGCACCCCAGCGGGTGAGGCCGTTGATCACGCGGTAGACCGCGTTCTCGTTGCCCGGGATGAGCGACGACGCCAGGATCACCGTGTCGCCCGAGACGATGCGGATCTGGTGGTCCCGGTTGGCCATGCGGGACAGGGCCGCCATCGGCTCGCCCTGCGAACCCGTGCAGACCAGGACGACCTCGTGGTCCGGCAGGTCGTCGAGCGTCTTGACGTCCACGACCAGGCCCGGCGGCACCCGCAGATAGCCGAGGTCGCGGGCGATGCCCATGTTGCGGACCATCGAGCGGCCGACGAAGGCGACCCGGCGGCCGTACTCGTGGGCCGCGTCCAGAATCTGCTGGATGCGGTGGACGTGGCTGGCGAAGCTCGCCACGATGATGCGCTTGCGGGCGCCCGCGAAGACCTGACGCAGGACGTTCGAGATGTCCCGCTCCGGCGGGACGAAGCCCGGGACCTCGGCGTTCGTGGAGTCGGAGAGGAGAAGGTCGATGCCCTCCTCGCTCAGCCGCGCGAACGCGTGCAGGTCGGTCAGGCGCCGGTCCAGCGGCAGCTGGTCCATCTTGAAGTCGCCCGTGTGCACGACCATGCCCGCGGGGGTGCGGATCGCGACCGCGAGGGCGTCCGGGATGGAGTGGTTGACCGCGACGAACTCGCAGTCGAAGGGGCCGAGACGCTCCCGGTCGCCCTCGGCGACCTCGAGCGTGTACGGACGGATGCGGTGCTCCTGGAGCTTCGCCTCGATCAGGGCGAGGGTCAGCTTGGAGCCGATCAGCGGGATGTCCGGCTTCTCGCGCAGGAGGAAGGGGACACCGCCGATGTGGTCCTCGTGGCCGTGCGTGAGGACGATGCCCTCGACGTCGTCGAGGCGGTCACGGATGGACGTGAAGTCCGGCAGGATCAGGTCGATTCCGGGCTGCTCCTCCTCGGGGAAGAGCACTCCGCAGTCGACGATCAGCAGACGCCCGTCGTACTCGAAGACCGTCATGTTCCGGCCGATCTCGCCGAGGCCGCCCAGCGGGGTGACCCGCAGGCCGCCCTTCGGGAGCTTCGGCGGGGCGCCGAGTTCAGGATGCGGATGACTCAAAAGACTCTCCTCACCACGCGCGCCACGTACCTCCGGGGCACGTGGCGCGCGTGACGTTCGTGCAGTAGCAGTTGTGGGTGCAGGCACCTGGCCTGCGATGTGTTGCGTATTGAGTTGTGAAGTCTGTGTTTAGAGCTGTACCCCGCCGGCCGCAAGATCGATCTTGAGCTGGGCCGTCTCGTCCGGCGAGAGCTCGACGAGCGGCAGGCGCAGCGGTCCCGCGGGGCGCCCCTGGAGGGCGAGCGCCGCCTTGGTGGTGATCACTCCCTGCGTACGGAACATGCCCGTGAAGACCGGGAGCAGCTTCTGGTGGATCTCCGTGGCCTTCTGCACGTCGCCGCTGAGGTGCGCTTCGAGCAGGGCGCGCAGCTCGGGCGTGACGACGTGGCCGACGACGGAGACGAAGCCGCACGCGCCGACCGAGAGGAGCGGCAGGTTGAGCATGTCGTCACCGGAGTACCAGGCGAGGCCGGAGCGGGCGATGGCCCAGCTGGCTCGGCCGAGGTCGCCCTTCGCGTCCTTGTTGGCGACGATACGCGGGTGCTCGGCGAGGCGCACGATCGTTTCGGTGTTGATCGGTACGCCGCTGCGCCCCGGGATGTCGTACAGCATCACCGGCAGCTCGGTGGCGTCCGCGATCGCGGTGAAGTGCCGGTAGAGGCCTTCCTGCGGGGGCTTGTTGTAGTACGGCGTGACGGTCAGCAGGCCGTGGGCGCCGGCGTCCTGGGCGGCGCGGGCCAGCTCGATGCTGTGGCGGGTGTCGTTGGTCCCGACGCCGGCGACGACGTGGGCGCGGTCGCCGACCGCATCGAGGACGGCCCGTACGAGCTCGTTTTTCTCCGCGTCGCTGGTGGTCGGGGACTCGCCGGTGGTGCCGTTGACGATCAGGCCGTCGTTGCCTGCGTCCACCAGGTGGGCGGCGAGCTGCTGCGCGCCGTCGAGGTCGAGTGCGCCGTCCGCCGTGAAGGGCGTGACCATGGCGGTGAGGACCCGCCCGAAGGGGGTCTGCGGAGTCGAGGTCGGAGCCATGGGTAACACGCTACTCGCTGCTCAGCGCGGGGTCGCCCCTCGGGGGATGTGCTGGGTCTGACACTCAGGGAGCCCGGCACTGCCTGCTCGGGGGTTCAAGCAGTGCCGGGTCCGTTTGATCAGGCTAGATGAACTTCTAGAAATGCCGCAATACGGACACTTCAGTCGGCTCATCCGTACATCTGTGCCGTGCCGGGCCGGATGTGCCCCGACTCCTCGTTTCAGTCGGGCCCTTGGGGTGCTCGGGGTCCCGGCCCGTGCGGCTTCGTACGCCGCTGTGCGCGTCCGTCCGCGTCGCGGGGCGGCACCCGGCCGCCGACGCTCCGCCGACAATCGGCCCTGTAGTGCCCCCTCATGGCAATCTTCGGCGAATTTGCCGAAACTGGGCACCTTTTGGTCGATTCGAGCGTCTGTCTAGGCAACAGAGTTCCGTTCGAGACTCGTGAGGAGAAGCGCGCCCCATGTTCCGTCGGCGAGAGCCCGTTCCGTTCGCCTTCATCGCCGAAGCCGACAAGTTCCGCAGCAACGTCACTCCCCCACCCCGTGAGCGCGCCACGGCCGGTCAGGTCGTCGGTCGTACGCTCATCGGGCTCACCGTGGTCGCCGGTCTCGTGGGTTCCCTGCTCTTCGGCATACCTGCGATGTCCGCCGACCAGTCACCGGCAAAGACCCAGCAGTCCGAGGCGTCCGACGGCCGCTGACGGCCGCGCAGGACACGGACGGGCGCCGAGGCACCCCCTTGGCCCCGTCGGGCACCCCCTTGGGCCCCCAACGCTGGTAGCGGGGGACACGGCTCGATAGCCTCACCGGGCACAACCCGTGCGTGGAGTGAGTGAGGACCAGCCGTGCCCCTGCCTTTCCTGACCGCGGACCGCGCCTTCGACGACGCGGCCAAGGACGCCGCGCTCCCGTTCGACGACCGCGATCACTGGCGGCGGCCCTACCGTCCGGGGCCCTGGCGCGTGGCCGCCGCGGCGGTACTCCTGCTCCTCGCCTCGTACGTCCTCGTGGCCGCCGTGATCATCGCCTTCGCGGGCGCCCTGCCCGGCGCGGGCATCTGCGTGGGCGTGGCCGTCCTCGTCATCTGCGCCGCCGTCCGACTGCTGCGCGTGGGCACCTGGGTCAGCGCGCACGGCCTGCGGCACGTGACCTTCCTGCGCACCCGGACCGTGCCGTGGGCGCGGGTCGCCTCCGTGCGCACCATCCAGCAGCCCGTGCGGTGGCTCGGGCTGCCCCGCACGGTGCAGGGGCAGGCCCTGATGCTCGTCCGCCTCGACCGGCCCGCGGACGAGCGGGCGACGCTGCTCACCGACCGCGGGGCGGACTTCCTCGCGCGCCGCACCGCCTTCGACCGGGCCGCCGACACGATTGAGGTGTGGGCGGACGAATACCGCCGTACGGCGTAGGCGCCCGGCCCGTCGGTCGCCTGCGGGCCGGTGTCGGCTGGTCGCGCAGCTCCCCGCGCCCCTGGGCAAGCTGCCTCAGGCGCAGCCCCTCAGACGCTCACCGGCCTGCCCTCGTGCAGGGCGATCGCCCGCTGCATGGCCTTCCGCGCGCGGGGGGTGTCCCGGGCGTCGTGGTAGGCGATGGCGAGGCGGAACCAGCAGCGCCAGTCGTCCGGGGTGTCCTCCGTCTCGGCCTTGCGCCGGGCGAAGACCTCGTCGGCCGAGTCGCGGTCGATGCGCCCGCCGGGCGTGCGCTTCAACTCGTCGACGGGCAGGCCGCCTTCGGCCTCCAGCTCGGCCGCGAGCCGATTGGCGCGCTGGACGAAGCGCGTGTTCTGCCACAGGAACCACACGCCGATGACCGGCAGGATGAGCACCGCGACCCCGAAGGTCACGGTCAGCACGGTGCCGTGCTGTATGAGCAGCACGCCACGGCTGCCGACCAGGACGAAGTAGACGACCAGGACGGCAGCGGTGACGGCGTAGGTGATCTTTGCGCGCATGACTTCGGCTCGGCTCAGTCCAGATCCAGGAAGTGTTCCAGGCCGAAGGTGACGCCCGGAGTCTCCACCACCCTGCGGGCACCCAGGAGGATGCCCGGCATGAAGCTGCTGTGGTGCAGTGAGTCGTGGCGGATCGTGAGGGTCTCGCCCTCGCCGCCGAGCAGGACCTCCTGGTGGGCCAGCAGGCCGTTCAGGCGGATCGCGTGCACCCGGACGCCGTCGACGTCCGCGCCGCGGGCGCCTTCCAGGGCGGTCTCCGTGGCGTCCGGCTGCGGGGCGCTGCCCGCGCGCTCGCGGGCGGCGGCGATGAGCTGGGCGGTGCGCGTGGCGGTGCCGCTGGGGGCGTCGGCCTTGTGCGGGTGGTGCAGCTCGACGACCTCGACGGAGTCGAAGTACGGCGCGGCGAGCTGCGCGAACTTCATGGTGAGGACCGCGCCGATGGAGAAGTTCGGCGCGATCAGCACACCGGTCTCCGGGGACGCGTCGAGCCAGGTCCGCAGCTGCGCGAGGCGCTCGTCGGTCCAGCCCGTCGTGCCGACGACGGCGTGGATGCCGTGCCGGACGCAGAAGTCGAGGTTGCCCATCACGGAGCCGGGCGTGGTCAGCTCGACCGCGACCTGGGCACCGGCCTCGACCAGCGCCTCCAGCTTGTCGCCGCGGCCGAGGGCCGCCACCAGTTCCATGTCGTCGGCCGCCTCGACGGCCCGTACCGCTTCCGAGCCGATCCGGCCCTTGGCGCCGATGACCGCCACGCGCAGCTTGCTCATCTGCCTGTTTCCTTAACCGAGTTATGAGTCGTACGGGACCAGGGCCCGGGAGTCCCGGGTCTAGGCCACCGCTTCGTGCAGGCGGGCGGCCTGCTTGTCCTTGAGCGGGCCTATCGCCGAGAGCGACGGGCGCTGCCCCAGGATGTCGCGGGCCACCTCGCGCACCTCGTCCGGGGTGACCTCCGCGATCCTGGCCAGCATGTCGTCGACCGACATCTGCTCGCCCCAGCACAACTCGCTCTTGCCGATGCGGTTCATGATCGCGCCGGTGTCCTCGAGGCCGAGGACCGTGGAGCCCGCGAGCTGGCCGATCGCGCGCCTGATCTCGTCGTCCGTCAGACCGTGCTCGGCGACGTGGTCGAGCTCGTCACGGCAGATCTTGAGGACGTCGTGGACCTGGCTGGGACGGCAGCCCGCGTACACGCCGAACAGTCCCGCGTCGGCGAACGCCGACGTGTACGAGTACACGCTGTAGGCCAGGCCCCGCTTCTCGCGGACCTCCTGGAACAGGCGCGAGGACATGCCGCCGCCGAGCGCGGTGTTCAGCACGCCCATGGCCCAGCGGCGCTCGTCGGTGCGGGCCAGGCCCGGCATGCCGAGGATGACGTGGGCCTGCTCGGTCTTGCGGTCGACGACCTCGACGTGGCCCGAGGCGCGCACGCGGCGCACGCCCGCGCGCGGGTCGATGGGCGTGGCGTCGGTGCGCGTGAGGGCGCCCGCCTTCTCGAACGCGGCGCGGACCTGGCGGACGACCTTCTGGTGGTCCACGTTGCCCGCGGCGGCCACGACCAGGTGGGTCGGGTCGTAGTGCCGCTTGTAGAAGCGGCGGATGCGGTCCGCGGTGAGGGCGTTGATCGTGTCGACCGTGCCGAGGACCGGACGGCCGAGGGGGGTGTCGCCGAGCATCGTGTGCGCGAACAGGTCGTGCACGCAGTCGCCCGGGTCGTCCTCCGTCATCGCGATCTCTTCGAGGATGACGCCGCGCTCGGCGTCGACGTCCTCCTGGCGGATCAGTGAGCCGGTCAGCATGTCGCAGACCACGTCGATGGCCAGCGGCAGGTCGGTGTCGAGCACGCGCGCGTAGTAGCACGTGTACTCCTTGGCCGTGAAGGCGTTCATCTCGCCGCCGACGGCGTCGATCGCGGAGGAGATGTCCAGGGCGCTGCGCTTCCTGGTGCCCTTGAAGAGCAGGTGTTCCAGGTAGTGCGTCGCGCCGTTCAAGGACGGCGTCTCGTCGCGGGAGCCGACGTGGGCCCAGATGCCGAAGGTGGCCGAGCGGACCGAAGGGAGGGTCTCGGTGACGACGCGCAGGCCCCCGGGGAGGGTGGTCTTGCGGACCGTGCCGATGCCGTTCTGGCCCTTGATCAAGGTTTGGGTACGGGCGACGGCCCGCGCCTCCGAGGAGGTGCGGGCCGTCGCCTTGGAGCTACGGGACGTCACTTGGCGGCGTCGTCCTTCGCGTCCTCGGAGCCTTCCTCGCCCTCGATCACGGGGATCAGGGAGAGCTTGCCGCGGGAGTCGATCTCGGCGATCTCGACCTGGACCTTCTGGCCCACGCCGAGGACGTCCTCGACGTTCTCCACGCGCTTGCCGCCGGCGAGCTTGCGGATCTGCGAGATGTGCAGCAGACCGTCCTTGCCCGGGAGCAGCGACACGAACGCACCGAAGGTCGTCGTCTTCACGACGGTGCCCAGGTAGCGCTCGCCGACCTCCGGCATGGTCGGGTTGGCGATGCCGTTGATCGTGGCGCGGGCGGCCTCGGCGGCCGGGCCGTCGGCGGCACCGATGTAGATGGTGCCGTCGTCCTCGATCGTGATGTCGGCGCCGGTGTCCTCCTGGATCTGGTTGATCATCTTGCCCTTCGGGCCGATGACCTCACCGATCTTGTCCACCGGGATCTTGACGGTGATGATCCGCGGCGCGTTCGGGGACATCTCGTCCGGAACGTCGATCGCTTCCATCATCACGTCGAGGATGTGCAGGCGGGCGTCGCGGGCCTGCTTCAGGGCGGCGGCCAGGACGGAGGCCGGGATGCCGTCCAGCTTGGTGTCCAGCTGGAGGGCGGTCACGAACTCCTTGGTGCCGGCGACCTTGAAGTCCATGTCACCGAAGGCGTCCTCCGCACCGAGGATGTCGGTGAGGGTGACGTAGTGCGTCTCGCCGTCGATCTCCTGGGAGATCAGGCCCATGGCGATGCCGGCGACCGGGGCCTTCAGGGGCACACCGGCGTTCAGCAGCGACATGGTGGAGGCGCAGACGGAGCCCATGGACGTCGAGCCGTTCGACCCGAGGGCCTCGGAGACCTGACGGATCGCGTAGGGGAACTCCTCGCGCGTCGGGAGCACCGGCGTGAGGGCGCGCTCGGCGAGGGCGCCGTGGCCGATCTCGCGGCGCTTGGGGGAGCCGACGCGGCCGGTCTCGCCGGTGGAGTACGGCGGGAAGTTGTAGTTGTGCATGTAGCGCTTGCGCGTCACCGGGGAGAGGGTGTCGAGCTGCTGCTCCATCCGGAGCATGTTCAGCGTCGTCACGCCCAGGATCTGGGTCTCGCCGCGCTCGAACAGGGCGGAGCCGTGCACGCGCGGGATGGCCTCGACCTCGGCGGCCAGGGTGCGGATGTCGGTGACACCGCGGCCGTCGATGCGCTTCTTCTCCTTGATGACGCGCTCACGGACCAGGGCCTTGGTCAGCGAGCGGTACGCGGCGGAGATCTCCTTCTCGCGGCCCTCGAACTCCGGCAGGAGCTTCTCGCCGGCCAGCGCCTTGACGCGGTCCAGCTCGGTCTCGCGCTCCTGCTTGCCCGCGATGGTCAGCGCCTGGGCGAGCTCGGGCTTGACGGCGGCGGTCAGGGCCTCGAACACGTCGTCCTCGTAGTCGAGGAAGATCGGGAACTCGCCGGTGGGCTTGGCGGCCTTGGCGGCGAGGTCCGACTGGGCCTTGCAGAGGACCTTGATGAAGGGCTTCGCGGCCTCGAGACCGGCGGCCACGATCTCCTCGGTCGGCGCCTCGGCGCCGCCCTTGACGAGCTCGATGGTCTTCTCGGTGGCCTCGGCCTCGACCATCATGATCGCGACGTCGCCGTCCTCGAGGACGCGACCGGCGACGACCATGTCGAAGACGGCGTCCTCGAGCTCGGTGTGCGTCGGGAAGGCGACCCACTGGCCCTTGATGAGCGCCACGCGCGTGCCGCCGATCGGGCCCGAGAAGGGCAGGCCGGCCAGCTGCGTGGAGCAGGAGGCGGCGTTGATCGCGACCACGTCGTACAGGTGGTCGGGGTTGAGCGCCATGATCGTCTCGACGACCTGGATCTCGTTGCGCAGGCCCTTCTTGAAGGACGGGCGCAGCGGGCGGTCGATCAGGCGGCAGGTGAGGATCGCGTCCTCGGAGGGCCGGCCCTCACGACGGAAGAAGCTGCCGGGGATCTTGCCGGCGGCGTACATCCGCTCCTCGACGTCCACCGTCAGGGGGAAGAAGTCGAGCTGGTCCTTGGGCTTCTTGGACGCGGTGGTGGCCGAGAGGACCATCGTGTCGTCGTCCAGGTAGGCCACGGCGGAGCCGGCGGCCTGACGGGCCAGGCGGCCCGTCTCGAAGCGGATGGTGCGGGTGCCGAAGGTGCCGTTGTCGATGACGGCCTCGGCGTAGTGGGTCTCGTTCTCCACTAGCGGTTTCTCCGTTACGTAGCGTCTTTTCACCCCGGGCCCGTGTGGCCCGGGGTCCGCCCCTGCCCGTGTGGCGTGGGAGCGGTGCGGAGAAGCGCGCCTTGGGTGCGGGCCGGTCTTCGATCGAAGCCCCCGGGACTCGTACTCGCGTATCCCGGAGACCACTACCGAGGACCGGCGGCGGCTGGGTGCGCCTCTCCTTATGTGGTTGTGCCCATGGACGTGCGTGGTGCCTGCGCGGGCGCGCCGGGCCCCGCGCACACGTCCGGGGCTGTGTCGGACGTCACCAGACTACAAAGCGTCGGTGACACCGCGCACGTACAGCAAAGGGAGCGGCCCCCTTCGAGTGCTTCGAGTGGGAACCGCTCCCTTCACGGCGTCTTACTTGGCGCCCGCCGCACCGCGGCGGATGCCGAGGCGGTCAACCAGGGCACGGAAGCGCTGGATGTCCTTCTTGGCCAGGTACTGCAGCAGGCGGCGACGCTGGCCGACCAGGATCAGCAGACCACGACGGGAGTGGTGGTCGTGCTTGTGCGTCTTGAGGTGCTCGGTCAGGTCCGAGATGCGGCGCGAGAGGAGCGCGACCTGGACCTCGGGGGAGCCGGTGTCGCCCTCCTTCTGGCCGAACTCGGTCATGATCTGCTTCTTCGTGGCGGCGTCGAGCGACACGCGTACTCCTTGTGATGTCTTTGTCGCCTCCGAGTGCCCCTGGTCTGCTTCTCAGGGGTGCTTCCGGTACTCGGGAGGCAGGGGGTCCACCTTGGGAGAGGTGGGGTCCGCCTTGCGGCGGGATGCCGTGTCGCGCGGTCCACCGGCCGGGGGCCTGGGGATGTGCGCAGACATACGAGCGTCACACAGCGTACCAGCCTGGGCGTGTCGCCTCTTCGGCGGCGGTCCGCAGCTGATCCCATGGTGCATCACCAGGCGCGCCACCTGGTGACGCACCTGGCGCGTCGCCGTAGGTCACGCGCCGGGCGTGCGCCGGTCACGCCCCCTCGACGCCGAGTGCGCCGTAGGCCGCGCCCTCCGCCCGCTCCCCCGGCTCGGCGCGGAGCTCCTTGGGAGCGATGAAGACCCGGCCGCCCTCGACCAGCACGTCGGTCTCGCCCGGCTTCACGGGCCCGGCGCCGTCGGGGACGCTGAACAGCAGGAACGGCGTCTCCCTGCCCGATTCCGGGTCCAGGCTCACAACGGCGTCCGGGGCGACGCCGTCGGCGCTCCCCCGGAAGGCGAGGAGCCTGCCGCCGCTGAGCTCCAGCGGGTACATCGCGCCGCGACCCCGCGATTCGAACCTCCGGACGACCTTGCCCGTCGCGAGGTCGAACGAGACGATCCGGTTCACCTCGGGGTCCTTGGGCTTGGTCGCGAGGAACAGCCGGTCGCGCTCCGCCACGATGGCGTCACACGTCTCCACGGTCCCGAAGCGCGCCGTGAAGCAGTCGTCGATGTAGCGGCCCTCCGGCATGTCGACGGTGGAGCGGTAGGCGCCCAGGTCGTCGAGGGCGAGCAGCTTGTCCACGCCGGTGCCCCTGACCGCGACGGCCACGACGGCGGGCTCGGACGACACGAGGTGCACGCGCTGCACGCCGCTGGCGACGCCGTACGTCCACAGCGCCTTGCCGGTGCGCGGGTCGAGGCGCTGGACGCGGTACGTGCGGTCGGCACCGGCCCCGCACTCGCGCAGGGCGAGCAGGACGTTCCCGCCGGCCAGGCCCGCGTTCCCGCAGACCGAGGGGCGCGTGTCCTGCCAGAGCCGGTCGCCGCCCTTCATGTCGTACGCGACGGAGCCGCGGACCCAGGCGACGGTGACCGTGCCGCGGGTCATGGTCACGTTCGTGCTCGTCGGGGAGGCGTCCTTGGCGTCGGGGAGGGCGACCTGCCAGAGCTTCTTGCCGGTGTCGAGGTCGACGAGGGCGAGCTGGGTGCAAGGAGCCGGGGCGGGGGCGTCGGCACGGTCCTTCTTGCCCTTGCCCTTCTTCTTGCCGTCCTTCTTGCTCCCCTTCTTCTTGTCGCCCTTCTTCTTGTTCTTGTCGTCCCTCTTCTTGTCGTCCTTCTTGCCCTTGGGCTTCTTGGACCCCTTCTTGTCGTCCTTCGTGTCCTTCTTGTCGTCGTCCTTCTTGGGCTTGTCGTCCTCGGGGACCCTCGTGGGCTCCTGGAAGAGGACGGCCGTGCGGCCGTCGGCGGTGACGTGCCGGGTCGTGCCGCAGACGGGGCCGCCGAGCTCGGTCGACCACGCCTCCTTGGACGTACCGATCCCGAAGCCCTTGAGCGTGCCGCCCACAGCGCGTACGAGGGTCTTGTCCGTCGCCCAGGTGCCGGGGGCGCGCACGGACGCGTCCCGGCCGAACCGCCTCTCGAACGCCTTCTCCCGGTAGTCGACGGCCAGGTGGCCCACGGGGGAGCTCGGGGCCGTCTCGACGGTGTCCCTGATGGCGTCGGGCGCCTGCTGGACGGCCTTCGCGCCCTGGTCCCCCGCCTCGCTGTCGTCGGCCGCGGCCCAGACCAGCCAGCCGCCCGCGCACAGCACGAGGGCCAGCAGCCCGGCCAGGCCCGCGAGCAGGCGCGTGCGGCGCTGTTTGCGTGCGTTGTCCACGGCCAGCACGGACTGGGTGAACTGGGAACGGGGTGGGCCTTGGCTCACGCTGGGGCGCCTTTCTCCGGGTCGACCAAGAGGCGGGATGACACTGGGGCGCCGCACGTCAACTGGTCAGCGCCGAAGGCAGAGTACGGAAGGGCCGCGCGGCTCCGTACGCCGGTGTCCTCCTGCGGGCCGCCCGCCGGTGCCGCGACGGACGGCCGGTGCCGCCGGACTGACGGGTTCCAGCACGGGCGTTGGGTACGTTGCCCACCATGTCCATACCGCCGCAGCAGCCCGGCCCGCAGCAGCCGAATCCGTACCAGCACAATCCCTACGCCCAGCAGCCCCCGGGCCCGGTGCCCCCGAGCCCCTACGGACAGCCCCCGGCTCCGGCGGGGCAGCCCCCGGCGTTCCCGCCGCCCGGTGCGCCGCTGGGCGCGCCCCCCGCGGCGAAGAGACCCGTGCCCCACTGGGTGTGGGGCCTCGGCGGCGCGGTGGTCGCATCGGCGGTCTGGGCCGGGGTGCTCTTCGCCAACGGCACGCTCGGGGGCGGCGACGAGGCCGACCTCGCCGGCTACCGCTTCCAGAAGGACCTCTGCGACGCCGTCACCATCGACGCCTTCAAGGAGCGCTACGAGCCCCGGCTCGGCAGCGACCCGAACAGCCACTACGCCTCCAAGCAGCAGGGCCTCGACGCCAACAACTGCAACTGGAGCCTCAAGGACAAGAACGCGGGCGCGAGCGACTACAGCAGCGTCTTCGTGAACAGCACCGCGCAGTGGCACAAGAAGACCGACCCGAAGGGGGAGTTCGCCTCCCTCTACAAGGGGTTCGAGGACCGGTCGGGGGACACGTACGGGTACACGACGAAGTCCGTCGGCGGCATCGGGGACGAGGCCTACCTCATCGTGGAGAAGCGGTCCTCGACGGGCAGCAAGACGAGCCCCAAGGAGTTCGGCGGCATGACGCTGGGCGTGCGCGACGGCTGGTTCACGTTCGAGCTCCAGTGGAGTTGGTACGGGAGCAGCACGAGCGGCAGCGCCAAGGCGCCCTCCGAGCAGGAGGTCGAGAAGATGATCAAGTCCGACGCCCGGGACGCCCTGGCCGCGCTCAAGAAGTCGTGACCCCGCGCGCGGCCGCGCGTCTGTGACCGGCCGTATGCGCTCCGCGAGCGTCGGCCGCCAAGTAGGGTGTGCGCACAGTGCGTTCGTACGTCGGGAAGGGGCCGTTCCGCCATGGCCGAGGCACAGGACGAGGAAGTCAGGGCACGCAAGGAGCGCGAGAAGAACGAGCTCTACGCGCTCGACATCTCGGGGGTCGAATGGCAGAGCGCCCCCGGCACCGAGGCACACGAGGAGCGGGTGGAGATCGCCTACCTGCCGGAGGGCGCGGTGGCCATGCGGTCGTCCCTCGCTCCGGAGACCGTGCTGCGGTACACGGAGGCCGAGTGGCGCGCCTTCGTACTGGGCGCGCGGGACGGGGAGTTCGACCTGGAGCCCGCCCCCCACAACGGCGGGATGCCCGCGGCCGACTCGTCGGAGTGAGGCGGGCCCGGCCGGGCGGCCGGGTTCGCGGTGAGCCCTGAAGGGGCGGAAGCGGTGTGTGCCGCTTCCGCCCCTTCGCCGTTCCCCCAGGGGCATTTCATGGCGTTTGACGGTGTGCGACCGGTTTGCTCGTACTGGTGGGGAGTCGCTGACCGTCCTTGAGTGGGACGTGGCGTGAAGGACGTCGTTCCGGGGGCGGACTTGCCTGCCGTGCTCGTGCTTTTGGTGATTAGGCTGGGACGGGGCGCGACGTCAGGACCCGCGAGTGGGGTGCACGCGTCCGTCACACGGGGAGAGCCAGGCGGATCGGACGACAGGAACGGTCGCCCCCCACCACGGCACGAGCGTGCTCGAGCACACCAGGAGGCATTGTGAGCAGCGATCGGGACAAGATCCGCGACGGCTGGGACACACCCGTCGGCGATCGGTCCGACGCGGAGTCCGCTGCCGAGACGACGGGCGAGTTCACCATCGACTACGCCCCGCCCGCCTGGTACACGCAGAACGCCTCCGGCAGCAGTCAGGACACGTCGGCCGCGCCGCCGGTGTCGACGCCGCCTCCGCCCGTGTCCACGCCGTTCGCCGGGGGCGAGGAGCCCGAGCCCGCCGCCGGGCACTCCGGTCGCCCCGGGGACGGCAGCGCCGGAGCTTCCGGTTCCGGTGACTCCGGTGGTGCTCCCGCTCCGCTGGCGGCCGTGCCCAAGCTTCCCGTCGGGAGCGGTTTCCAGCAGGACTGGACCGTGCCGCCGCCTCCTACGGGGCAGCCGTTGACCCCGCCTCCGCCCGCGTCCGGCGGCGACCTGGAGAGCGGCGCCACCATGCGCTTCTCCGCCGCCGCGCTGAAGCGGGAGGTGGCTGAGCAGGGTGCCGCTCGGGCCGAAGGCGAGGCCGAGGCCGAAGCCGAGGTCGAGGCGACGGCTCCGGCCGACGCGGATGAGGCCGCTGTCGCGGATGCGCCCGGTGACTCGGGTGAGGCTGCTGGCGCTGGTGAGGGCGACGGGGCTGAAGAGGTCACGGCGGAGGCTGAGGCCACCCCCGAGAGCGAGCGTGCGGCCGATAAGGCTTCGGCTTCTACGGAGGACGTGGCTTCGACGGACGCGGCTTCGGAGGCGACTTTGGACGCGCCTTCCGGTGATGCGGTCTCCGCTGACGAGACTTCCGGTGACGTGGCTTCCGATGACGTGACTTCCGGTGACGTGCCTTCCGGCGACGTGCCTTCCGGCGGTACGGCTTCCGATGACTCCGCGAGCGTTGCGGGCGGGGCCGCCGATGAGCCTGCCGACGCCGCGCCGTTGGCCGATGCCGCGGCGTTGGCCGATGCTCCGCCGCCCACCGGGGCGCCCATCGATGTCCCGCCCCCCTTCGGGTCGGTCCCTGACGCGCCACCGCCCACCGGGGCCCCGATCGTGGCACCGCCGCCCTCCGGCGTGCCCGTCGACGTGCCGCCGCCCGCGGCCGCCGCCGTCGCTCCCCCGGCCGCGCCCGACGCCGGCCCCGGTGATGTACCGGCCGCCGCGCCGCCCGCGTGGACCCCGCCGCCCGCACCGCAGGGCGGGCTGCCGCCGCTGCCGCCCGCGTTCCAGCCCGCCGCACCCGCGGCCGCTCCGCAGTGGCCCGCCCAGAGCCAGGCCGCGCCCGGCGGCGAGGCCCAGCCGCCCGTCGCACCGCAGCCCCAGCCGCCGGTCGAGCCGCAGGCCCCCGCGCCCGTGCCGCAGGCCTGGAACGCGCCCCCCGTACCGCAGCAGGGCTACGGCTTTCCCGCCCCGGCCGCGACCAACCCGCCCGCCCCGCAAGGGAGTTACGGCTTCCCGCAGGCCGCTCCCCCGGCCCCGGCTCCCGTACAGCCGCAGGCACCCGCCCCGGCCCCCGTGCCCCAGCAGGCCCAGCCGCCGCAGGCCGTCCCGCAGGCGGCTCCGCAGCCGCTCCCGCCCGCGCAAGCCGCGCAGCCCCTGCCGCCCGCCCAGGCCGCGCAGCCCGCGCAGCCCGCTCAGCCGCAGGCGCCCGTCGACCCGCGGACCGGGGCCTCCTGGCCGCAGCCCGTGCAGCACGACCAGCGCGAGCGCACCAACCCCGGAGCGCCGCTCGGGTACACGGCCGCCGTGGAGCTCTCCTCCGACCGGCTGCTCAACAACAAGAAGCAGCGGGCCAAGAGCAGCCGCCCCGTCGGCGGCTCACGGTTCCGGCTCGGCGGCAAGAAGGAGGAGGCCGAGCGGCAGCGGAAGCTGGAGCTGATCCGCACCCCGGTGCTCTCCTGCTACCGCATCGCCGTCATCAGCCTCAAGGGCGGCGTCGGCAAGACGACCACGACGACCGCGCTCGGCTCCACCCTCGCCAGCGAGCGGCAGGACAAGATCCTCGCCATCGACGCCAACCCGGACGCCGGTACGCTCGGCCGGCGCGTGCGGCGCGAGACCGGGGCGACCATCCGCGACCTCGTCCAGGCCATCCCGTACCTCAACTCGTACATGGACATCCGGCGCTTCACCTCCCAGGCCTCGTCCGGCCTGGAGATCATCGCCAACGACGTCGACCCGGCCGTGTCCACGACCTTCAACGACGAGGACTACCGGCGCGCGATCGACGTCCTCGGCAAGCAGTACCCGATCATCCTGACGGACTCGGGCACCGGGCTCCTCTACAGCGCGATGCGCGGCGTGCTCGACCTCGCCGACCAGCTCATCATCATCTCCACGCCGTCCGTGGACGGGGCGTCCAGCGCCTCCACGACGCTGGACTGGCTCTCCGCGCACGGGTACGCGGATCTGGTGCAGCGGTCCATCACGGTCATCTCCGGGGTGCGCGAGACCGGGAAGATGATCAAGGTGGAGGACATCGTGTCGCACTTCGAGACGCGCTGCCGCGGGGTGGTCGTGGTGCCCTTCGACGAGCACCTGGCCGCCGGGGCGGAGGTCGATCTCGACATGATGCGGCCGAAGGTGCGGGAGGCGTACTTCACGCTGGCCGCGATGGTGGGTGAGGACTTCACCCGGGCGCAGCGGGCACAGGGGCTGTGGACCTCGGACGGGAATCCGCCGCCGCGGGTGGCTCCGCCGCTGCCGGGGCAGCAGGGGTACCCGGTGCCCGGGGCGCAGCCGTACGGGGGTGGGCCCGGGGGCTATCCCCAGCAGCCCCAGCCGGGGCCGGGGCCGGTGGCTCCGCCTCAGCCGTAGTCTCCGCTCCACCCTCCGGGCCCGTGCCGTCTTCGGTGCGGGCCCGCCCTATTTGGGCTAGAGCCCAGTTCGACAGTGCTGCGGCACCTCGCGCTGTGCCCACCCGTTCCGCCCCTGGGCGGACCAGCTGCCCACAGAGGGACGGAGGAGCGTCTGACCAGGGCGTCACCCCCCGACCTGGGGGGATTCAGTGGTCTTGACCAATGCGGATGAAATCTCGGTCAACTCGTTATTTCCGCAGGCCACATGGGGTTCACCGGCCGTTGACGCGTGCAGACTGGCGCTGGTAGACACACAGCATCCAGCGGGCCCTTCCTTGATCGACCACACGTACACCAGCCGTACTCAGTCGTAACCAGCCATCCCTGCGCGAGCGATGACGCGAGGTCACCGACCCATGGACACACGAGATCAGCACGGCAGAACCAGCACCGGCCGCCCCTCGGCGCCCCCCGCACGGACCGCGCGCCGCGCGCGCCCTCGTTCCCGGCTCCTCGTCGCGGGCGGCGCCCTCGCCGCCCTCGGTCTCACCGCCGGGCTCGCGACGCCGCTCAACCCGGCTCCGCAGCAGGCTCAGGCCAAGGACGACGGCAAGAAGACGCTCACCGTCGCGGTCGCGCAGAGCGTGGACTCGCTCAGCCCGTTCCTGGCCCAGCGGCTGCTCAGCACCAGCATCCACCGGCTGACGTACGAGTACCTCACGAACTACGACCCGAAGGACAACCACACCGTCCCGGGCTTCGCCACCAAGTGGGAGCCGTCGGCGGACAAGCTGACGTGGACGTACACCATCCGGTCCGACTCGAAGTGGTCGGACGGGAAGAAGGCCACCGCCGAGGACGCCGCCTGGACCTTCAACAAGATCATGTCCAAGGAGGGCACAGCCACCGCCAACTCGAACTTCGTCACCAACTTCAAGAAGGTGACGGCGCCGTCCCCCACCCGGCTCGTCATCGAGCTGAAGGAACCGCAGTCGACCATGGCGGCGCTCGACGTCCCCATCGTGCCCAAGCACGTCTGGGAGAAGGTCGACGACCTCTCCAAGTTCAACAACGACAAGGACTTCCCCGTCGTCGGGAACGGCCCCTTCGTCCTCAGCGACTTCAAGGTCGACCAGTTCGTGAAGCTGAAGGCCAACAAGGACTTCTGGCGCGGGGCGCCGAAGTTCGACGAGCTGGTCTTCAAGACGTACAAGGACCAGGACGCGGCCGTCGCCGCGCTCAAGAAGGGCGAGGTGTCCTTCGTCGCCGGACAGCCCGCGCTCACGCCCGCGCAGGCCAACGGGCTCAAGGGCGAGTCCGACATCAAGGTGAACAACGGCCCCGGACGGCGGTTCTTCGCCATCGCCACGAATCCGGGGGCGCGGACCCTGGACGGGAAGAAGTTCGGCGACGGCCATCCGGCGCTGCTCGACAAGCGGGTGCGGCAGGCCCTCTTCCTGTCCGTCGACCGCAAGACGATCGTGGACAAGGTCTTCCAGGGCAACGCCGTCGAAGGCGCCGGATACATCCCGCCGCGGTTCTCCGACTACGCGTGGCAGCCGTCCCGGAAGCAGCAGCTCGCGTACGACCCGAAGCGGGCCGCCGCCCTCCTCGACGAGGCCGGGTACAAGAAGAACGGCGACGGCAAGCGCGTCGGCAAGGACGGCAAGGCCCTCGACTTCCGCATCCTCTGCCACGCCACCGACCCCAACGACAAGGCCGTCGGGAAGTACCTCAAGGAGTGGTGGGGCGACCTCGGCATCGGGCTCAAGGTGAACTGTCTCGACGACGTCTCCGTGCCCTGGTACGCCGGTGAGTACGACCTCGCCTTCGACGGCTGGTCGGTGAATCCGGACCCGGACTTCGTCCTCGGCATCCACACCTGCGCCGCGCTCCCGGAGAAGGCGAAGGAGAGCGCGGCCACCGACAACTTCATCTGTGACAAGAAGTTCGACGAACTGTACGAGAAGCAGCTCGCCGAGTACGACCCGGCCAAGCGCGCGGCGATCGTCAAGCAGATGCAGTCCTGGCTGTACGACTCGGGCTACATGAACGTGATGGCGTACCCGAACGCCGTCGAGGCCTACCGCACCGACCAGATCAAGTCCATCACCACCATGCCGGAGGCCGCGGGCAACATTTACGGCCAGGACGGCTATTGGAGTTGGTGGTCGGCGACCCCGGCGAGTGGGAGCAGCGGTTCCGATGGCGGCGGCTCCACCGGTGTCATCATCGGTATCGCCGTCGCCGCGGCGGTCGTCGTGGGCGGCGGAGCCCTGATCGCCCTGCGCCGCCGCTCGACCGCAGAGGACCGCGAGTAACGGATGACGAAGAACCCCGCGACTGACATCGCGAGCAGCGCATGACCGCGGCAGACAACAGCCCGGCGGCGATCCTCGCCGCCGAGGCCGAGGCCTCGGGCGCGGCACCCGGCGGACCGGCCGGTCCCCGGGGCCGCGGTCCCCGGGCGCGCGACACCACCGCCTATCTGAAGTACGTCGCGGGCAAGCTCGGCGGCGCGCTCGTCTCGATGTTCGCCGTGCTCGTCACGAGCTTCTTCCTCTTCCGGCTCATCCCGGGCGACCCGGTGAAGCAGATGACCGGCGGACGCCGCGTGTCGAGCGAGCAACTGGCCGCGATGCGCAAGGAGTTCGGCCTCGACGACCCGGTGTGGAAGCAGTTCACGGACTACTGCGGCAACGTCCTGACCGGGGACTTCGGCACCTCGTACCAGTTCCACACGCCGGTCATGGACAAGATCACCGACGCGCTGGGGCCGACGCTGTGGCTCACCGGGGCGGCGTACATCCTGTACACGGTCATCGGCATCTGGCTCGGCACGCGCACGGCGTGGCGCAACGGCGGCCTCGGGGACCGGTTCCACACCGGCCTCGCCCTGACGCTGTACTCGGTGCCGTCCTTCTGGCTGGGCCTGCTGCTCATCATCACCTTCTCGGTGGGCGCGGGCCCGCTGCCCGGCCTCTTCCCGACGGGCGGCATGGAGAGCGGCGACGAGACCGGCGTCGCCTACGTCGTGGACGTGGCGCACCACATGATCCTGCCGGTGCTCACGCTCGTGGCCGTGGGGTACGCGCAGACGCTCCTCGTCATGCGCTCCTCGCTGCTCGACGAGATGGACAGCGACTATCTGACGACCGCCCGCGCCAAGGGGCTCAGGGACGACCTGGTGCGCCGCCGGCACGCCGTGCCCAACGCGCTCCTGCCGACGGTCACGCTGATGTTCGTGAACCTGGGCACGGTGGTGGCGGGCGCGATCCTGGTCGAGACCGTCTTCTCCTGGCCGGGGCTCGGCAGCCTCTTCTACCAGGCGTTGAGCGTGCCGGACCTGCCTCTCGTGCAGGGCCTGTTCTTCGTCTTCGCCACCGCGGTGATCCTCATGAACACCGTCGCCGACGTGGTGTATCCGCTGCTCGACCCGAGGGTGGGCCGATGACGACCGAGACCAGCGCCGCACAGGGCCCGGCGCCGAACCCGCGGGCGCTCGCCTGGACGCGCAGACGCCACTCAGCGGCCCGCTTCTGGCGCGCGTACCGGGGGCACCGGGCGGGGCTCTTCGGCCTCGCCGTGCTCGTCCTGATCTCGCTCGCCGCGGTCTTCGCGCCGCTGCTCGTCGGCTCGGACGCGGACAGTGTGACGCACGCGCCGGGCGACGCCATGGAGTCCCCCAGCACCGAATTCCCGCTCGGCACCGACCAGTTCGGCCGCGACCTGCTCGCGCTCCTGGTGTACGGGGCGCGGATCTCGCTGACCATCGGGCTGCTCGCCGCGTTCCTGTCGGTGGCGATCGGCACGGTCGTGGGCATCACGGCGGGGCACTACCGCGGCTGGTACGGGACGGTGATGATGCGCGTCACCGACTGGTTCCTGGTGATGCCCACGCTGGTGCTCGCGATCGCCCTGGCCGTCGTGATGTCCGGCTCCCTGAGCACGATCATCCTGGCCATCGGCGTGACCACCTGGCCCACCACGGCGCGCCTGGTGCGCGCGCAGACGCTGGCCGTCGAGTCCCGCCCGTACATCGAGCGGGCCCGGGCCCTGGGCGGCGGGCACACGCACATCATGCTCCGCCACGTGCTGCCCAACGTGATGCCGCTGGTGCTCGCGCAGACCACGCTCGTCATCTCCAGCGCCATCCTCACCGAGGCCACGCTCGCCTTCCTCGGCCTCGGCGACCCGACCGCGGTGTCCTGGGGCGGCCTCCTCCAGGACGCCCGCGAGGCCGGTGCCGTCAGCGCGGGCGACTGGTGGTACCTGGCGCCGCCCGGCATCGCGATCGCCGTGGTCGCGCTCGCGTTCACGCTGTGCGGGCGGGCCGTGGAGTCCGTGCTCAACCCCAGGCTGGGGGTGTCCCGTTGACCGCCGAACCGGAAGCCACCGTGACCACCGCGCACACCGCGACCGATCCGCCGGCCGCGGCCGGGCAGGACGCCGGGCAGCCGCTGCTCGACGTCAGGAACCTCGAAGTGACGTACGCGTCCGGGGCCGCCGCCGTGCGCGGGGTCGACCTGACCGTGGGCGCCGGGCAGAAGCTGGGCGTCGCGGGCGAGTCCGGCTGCGGCAAGTCCACGCTCGCCCTCGCCCTGCTGCGGCTGCTGCCCGCCGGGACGAGGGTGACCGGCGAGGTCCTCCTCGACGGCGAGGACGTGCTCACCATGAAGTGGGGCCGGGTGCGCGCGGTCCGCTGGGCGGGCGCGTCCGTGGTCTTCCAGGGCGCCATGCACTCGCTGAACGCGGTGCACCGCATCGGCGACCAGATCGCCGAGCCGATCCTGCTGCACAAGAAGGCGACCCCGGCGGGCGCCAAGAAGAAGGCCCGTGAGCTGCTCGAACACGTGGGGCTCCCGGGCGCACGCGCGGACGCCTATCCGCACGAGCTGTCCGGCGGCCAGCGCCAGCGCGTGATGATCGCCATGGCGCTCGCCTGCGACCCGCGCCTGATCATCGCGGACGAGCCGACGACCGCCCTCGACGTGATGATCCAGGCGCAGATCCTGCGCCTGATCGAGCAGCTCGTGGCCGAGCAGGACCTCGGCCTGATCATGATCAGCCACGATCTGGCGGTGCTCGCCGACACCTGCGACCGGCTCGCGGTGATGTACGCGGGGCGCGTCGTCGAGGAGGGCCCGGCCCGGGACGTGTACGAGCGGGCGCAGCACCCGTACGGCAAGGCCCTTTCGGCGGCGTTCCCACGCGTCGGGGACCCCGGCTCGCGGTTCGCGCCGCGCGGTCTGCCAGGCGATCCGCCGGACCCCTCGGCGCTCCCGGAGGGCTGTACGTTCCATCCGCGCTGCCCGGTGGCCCTCGACTCCTGTGCCGTGCAGGACCAGGAGCTGCGCGCGGCGGGCCCGGCCCATCAGGCGGCCTGTGTGCACGTCGGCTCCCAGGTCCCCGCCCAGCAGGCGTCGGCGGCCGTGGACGGGGCGCCGTGACCGGGCCGCGCACCCCGATCCGCCCGCCCCGGCACCCGGCCGCGAGGAGACGCGCATGACCACTCACTCCACCGTCCCGTCCGCCGCGCCGCCCGCGGACGCGGCGCCGCTGCTCGCGGCCGAGGACCTGCACATCACGTTCCCCGGGCGGCACGGCGCGGATCCGGCGCGAGCCGTGGACGGCGTGGACCTGCACATCAGGCCGGGCGAAATCGTCGCGCTCGTCGGCGAGTCCGGCTGCGGCAAGACCACGCTCGCACGCTCGCTGCTCGGCCTCGTGCCGCCCACCTCCGGCCGGGTCGCGTTCGGCGGCAAGCCGCTCGGCTACCGGTCCCGCGCCCTGAAGGCGTACCGCAAGCGCGTCCAGCTCGTGCTCCAGGACCCGAGCGGCTCGCTCAACCCGCGGCACACGGTGTACGACGCGGTGGCCGAGGGCCTGCGCATCCACCGGTACGCCGGGGACGAGCGGGCGGCCGTCGCGCAGGCCCTGTCACGGGCGGGTCTGCGCCCGCCCGAGCGGTTCTTCCTGCGCTATCCGCACGAGCTGTCCGGCGGCCAGCGCCAGCGCGTGGTCATCGCGGGCGCGCTGGTCCTGGAACCCGAACTCATCGTCGCCGACGAGCCGGTGGCCTCCCTCGACGCGTCCGTGCGCGGCGAGATCCTCGCCCTGCTCCTGCGGCTCCGCGACGAGCTGGGCCTCTCCGCCCTCGTGGTGACCCACGACCTGGGCCTGGCCTGGAACATCGCCGACCGGGTGGCCGTCATGTACCTGGGCCGCATCGTCGAGACGGGCGCGGTCGAGGAGGTCCTGACGGCCCCTCAGCACCCGTACACGAAGGCCCTGTTGTCGGTCCTGCCGGAGGCCGAGGGCGATCCGGTGGTCCTCACGGGCGAGCCCCCTGACCCGTCCCGCGTGCCGTCGGGCTGCCGCTTCCACCTCCGGTGCCAGGTCCTCGCCGGAGGCGAGGCCGAGCGGGTCGGCGTCGCCCGGGACTGCCGTACGACGGACCTGCCGGTCCTGTCGGGCGGCGGCGAGGCCCAGGTTGCGTGCCACTGGGCTGCCGCCCGGGCCCGGTGAGCCCCGTCCATCGCCCTGCGGGCTCGTCCTCAATCGCCGGACGGGCTTATTCCGCCTCAGCCGCCTCGACGAGCGCGCGGGCCTGCTTGACATCGTCGCCGATGGCGACCAGCAGCGCGTCGATGGACTCGAACTTCGCCTGCCCCCGCACGAAGGCCAGGAAGTCCACGGCCACGTGCAGCCCGTACAGATCGAGGCCCACGCGGTCGATGGCGTAGGCCTCGACCGTGCGCTCCGTGCCGTCGAACTGCGGGTTCGTCCCGACGGAGATCGCCGCGGGCATGGCCTCGCCCTGGGCGTGCAGCCAGCCCGCGTACACGCCGTCGGCGGGGATCGCGGTGTGCGGGAGCGTCTCCACGTTGGCCGTGGGGAAGCCCAGCTCGCGGCCGCGCTGGGCGCCGCGGACGACCACGCCCTCCACCCGGTGCGGGCGGCCGAGGATCTCGCGGGCGCCCGCGAGGTCGCCCTCGGCGATGAGGCGCCGGGTGAGCGTCGACGAGAACGGCTCGCCGCCGCCCGCCTCGCCGCTCACGTACAGGTCGATGACCTCGACCTCGTAGTCGTACGTCTCGCCGAGTTCGGCGAGGACCGCCACGTTGCCCGCGGCGCGGTGCCCGAAGCGGAAGTTGGGGCCTTCGACGACGGCCTTGGCGTGCAGCTTGTCGACGAGGACCTTCACCACGAAGTCGGCGGGCGACAGCTTCGAGAACTCGGTCGTGAACGGCAGGATGAGCACGGCGTCCACACCGAGGTCGGCCATCAGCTCGGCGCGCCGGTGGTGGGGGGCGAGCAGCGGCGGGTGGCTGCCCGGACGCACGACCTCGCTGGGGTGCGGGTCGAAGGTGACGACCACGGCGGGCACACCGAGCTCGCGCGCGCGGGCCACCGCGCGGCCGATGATGAGCTGGTGACCGCGGTGCACGCCGTCGTAGGAACCAATGGTGACGACGCTGCGCCCCCAGTCCTGGGGAATGTCCTCCAAGCCACGCCAGCGCTGCACTGTCTTCGCTCCTCGCCGAACCCGTGTACGTCCCGTACGTGTGTACGTTCCCTTGCCTATTGCGCAGGTCTAAGAGTGCCATGCCGACAGGTTGTCGCTCGCATCGGCCGGGGTGGTGGTGCTCACGCCGACTTGGGGAGTTCACACCGACACGGGGACGGCGTCCGCGACCCCCTCCACGGTGCGGCGGGCGCTCGGGCCGATGAGGGCCGCCCAGTCCTGCGGGGCGTCCGCCATCCAGCGGGCCAGGCGCGCGGCGAACCCGGGCGCGCGCCGCGCGAGGTCCACCAGGCAGCGGTCGAACCGGGTCGCGCCCTCGGGCGTGCGGCCGAGCAGCAGGCCCGCGCGCTGGACGAGGTGCCGGTCCCGCTCGGCGTCGCCGCCGTGCTCGGCGACCGCGCGCAGCACGGCCTCGACGACGTCCGGGTCCCGCTCCTGGGCGAGCAGCAGGTCGAGCAGCTCGGCGCGCAGCGGCCGCGAGGCCTGGCCGCCGGGCGCCGCGAGCACCGGGGCGAGGGCCCGCCGCACCTCCACGGCACCGCCGCGCAGCAGCCCCGTGACCGTCGGGAACAGCACCGCCCGCACGCCGGGGCCGCGGTCGAGGAGCAGATCGACGTACGTGGCCACGGCACCCGCGGACTCCGGGCACTCCTCCGCGTGCTCGCGGACCAGGGACGCGACGCGCCGCGCCAGGGCGGGCGGGGTCACTCCCGCGAGGTCCCGCAGCAGGTCGCGGGGCGCCGTGCCGGGGCCGTGCAGCCGGGCCCGGAAGGCCGCGAGCACGGCGTCGGGGTCGGTGGTGAGGGCGGCGGCCAGGGCGCTCGCGGGCAGCCACGGGTCGCCCGCCGCGAACGCCTTGAGGGCGGTCGGCAGGTGCCGCGCGCGGGTCTGCGGGTCCCGCACCAGGAGGGCGAGCGCCGCGCCGTGCAGGGAGGCGTCGCCGGGGCGGGCGAGCAGGGCGTAGGCCGCGTACCGCAGCAGGGTGCGGTCGGCGTCGCCGGTGGCGTGCCGGGCGGTGCGCAGGCCCCAGACCACGGCGGCCACGCGGCGCGCCGCCCGGTCGTCGCGCGCCCAGCGGTCGACGGCGCGGCACACCGCGGACGGCTCGTCCTCGGCGAGCGCGCCGAGCAGTTCGTCGGCGCGGGTGTGCGCGCAGTCGGCCAGGGCTTCCGTGAGGTCGTCGATGGCGCGGTGGCGGTGGGTGTGCAGCAGGGCCTGCGCGGCGGAGGCGACGGTGGCGTCCGGGGTGGACCGCAGCGGGCTCTCGTCGGTGAACCAGCGCGTCAGATGGCGCTGGACGGCGCCGGGGTCGGCGGCGAGGTTCTCGGCCACGGCGTCGAGGACGCGGCCCGCCGTGCCGGGCGGGCCGTCCTGGGGCACGACGGACCGCAGGAGGTCGTAGCGGGTGGCGTCCGGCAGCGGGAGGGTCATCCAGAAGGCCGGGGGGAACTGCCGGTGCGCCGCGACCGCGCGGAGCACGTCCAGGTAGGGGCTGGCGTCGGGGACCCGCAGGAGGACCTCGCCCAGGAGGTGCCGGGCCCACCAGAGGGCGTCCTGCGCGCCCTCCGGCTGCTCGGCGCCGCGGGCGGCGGCCGTGTCGAGCGCGGCGAGGGAGGCCGCGAGGCGGCCCAGGCTCACCGCGAGCTCCCCCTCCCCCCGCTGGCGTTCGAGGAGCAGCAGGGCCTGGAGCACGGGGCCGATCCGGTGGCGGGGCACCGGCAGGGAGCGGGTGGCCGGTGCCGGGCCTTCGGCGTGGCGGTACACCAGGGACGCGAGGGCGCCCTCCACGTCCAGATGGGTGCCCTGGAGCCAGTCGGCCACCTCCTCGTGCGCGAAGCGGTACCCGGCGCCCGCGGGGACGAGGAGGCCCTCCGCGAGGACCGCCGAGGCCCAGCCGGTGCAGCCGTCGAGGCCCGGCAGGGCGCCCCACGGGAAGACCTCCTCGAACGCGGCCCGGTCGAGCTCCCCCTGGCCCGGCCCGAGGCACCGCCGGGCCGCCTCGTGGACCTGGCCCGCCACCCGTGCGGCGAGCCGCCGCACGGCTGTCCCGCGCAGCCCGTTGGCCGCCGCGAGCCGGACGGCGACGCGCAGGCTCATCAGGTCCAGATGGGCGGCGAGGATCTCCTCGCGGCCCGGCCGTCCCGGTGGCGCGCCGGGCAGCGCGGCCCGCACCTCGGAGAGCAGCCGCAGCGCGAGGGGGTGGCGGGCGTCGGCGACGGCGAGGGCCTCGTCCGGGATGCCGTACCGCGCGCGGGCCCGGCGGGCCTGCGGCTCCGGCAGGTCGCCGAGCCGTACGCAGCCGGGCAGCGCGTCCCCGAGGGCGCCCGGGACGCCCGGTCCTGGGCGGCCCTCCCCCGCGGCGTGCAGCAGCTCGGCGGGGAAGTGCGCCCCGGCCCGCTCCCAGTACTCCGCGCGGCAGGCGACGACGAGCCGCGCCCCGGTGTCCCGCAGCCATCCGGCGGTGCCCGTGCTCCACTCGGCGAGCCGGTGGGCGAGGACGGGCGGCATCTCCTCGGGCCCGTCGAGCAGCAGCAGGAGCGGCCGCCCGGCGTCCCGGACGAGCCGTGCGACCCGGCCGGCGGAGACGTCCCCGAGCCCTTCGCCCGGCGCGCGGCTCTCGTCCGACGCGGTGAGGATGCGGCAGGACCGCTCCAGGGCGCGCGCCACCGCGTCGGCCACGGAGGTGTCGGCGTCGCGCAGGTCGGCGCCGCGCAGCCACAGGGTGGGCGCGGGCGCGCCGCCCCGGGCGCGGCGGGCGGCGAGCGCGGCGAGTTCCGTGGTCCGCCCGGTGCCGGGGTCGCCGACGAGGCCGAGGACGCGCGCGGGGCCGTCGGTGAAGTCGGTGAACTCCCGTGCCGTGTCGGGCCGTTCGACGGGGTCGGGGCCGGGCGCGTCCGGCCCGTCGGAGCCCACGGAGGTGGCGGTCAGCTGGAGCGCGCCCGCGAGGTTCAGATCGGGCCCGTACCCGGGCACGGTGGCCGCGTTGCGGGCGAGGAGCGCGGCGAGGGGGCCGTGCGGGTCGGCGGCGGCCGCCTCGCGCAGCGGCACCGCGAACCCGGCGGCGCGGTGCGGGGCGTGCAGGGCGGTGGCGAGGACGGCGAGCACCGCGCCGGACGCGGCGTCGAGGACGGGCCCGCCCGCGGCCCCGCCGCCGAGCCGCAGGGCGTCGGCGCCGTCGGTGCCGATGGCGAGCTCCATGGCGGCGTCCAAGACGTGGAAGCGGTCGGTCGCCGCATAGGTCACCGACGCGGAGTCCAGGACCCGCGCCTGCCGCCAGCCGCCCGCGGCGATCCGTACGTACGAGCCCACCGGCGTGGTGTCGCGCACGGTGACGGGCAGCGGCTTGAGCCCGAGGCCCTCGGTGCGCACCAGCGCGAGATCGGCCTCGGGAAGGGCCGTCACGGCGTCGGCGGCCACGACGCAGGTGCGCTCGCCCGCCGCGTGCAGGACGATCCGGGCGAGGCCGTCGACGGCCTCGTGGCTGGTGATCACGGTGCCGAGCTCGTCGGCGGCGAACCCGGCGCCGCGCGGGCGCCCCGCCAGGTCGCAGATCCGCACCAGGGACCACTGGGCCGCGCCCCCGTCGGCCGGTCCCGCCGTCGCCCCCTTGCGGCCCCGGGCCCGGTCCCCGCCGCCCCGGGCCCGCGGGCCCCGTCCCGCCATGTGCGCACCTCCCCGCCCGCTGCCCGACCCCCGTTCCTCCGACCGTAGGTCGGCGGTGATCAGCGGGACAGAACGCGAGCCGAACGCGCCCCCTTCCGCTCCCGTGGTTCACTCCGAGCGCCTGCTCGTAGGGGTGAAACCCCGGGCGGGGGTGGATACATCTTCCTTGGGGGGGGATGTGGAGCGGCGGACGACTGTGCGCCGCTCCACGACACGAAGGGCCAAGCCCCGTCAGGCCCAGCGGACTTGAGCAGCACTCAAACCCACGCTCCGCGGTGCGCTCGCGGGACGGCCGTCAGACGAACACGGCGAGGCTCTTCGCCTTGCCGCGCGACTCCTCGGCCAGGACCACGAACTGCCCCTCGGGGCCGAAGACGGCCACGGGCCCCTTGCCCGCGTACTCCTCGGGCATCTCGATCCGCACGCCGTTGGCGAGCAGCCGCGCCCGCTTGTCGTCCACGTCCCAGCGCGGGAACGCCGCGGCGGCCGCGTCCGAGACCGGCATCACCGTCAGCTCCTCCTGGAGCTGGTCGAGGGTGCGCGCCGAGTCCAGCTTGTACGGCCCCACCCGGGTGCGGCGCAGCGCCGTAAGGTGCCCGCCGACGCCGAGGTCCGCGCCGAGGTCCCGGGCGAGCGCCCGGATGTACGTGCCGGACGAGCAGACCACGGACACGACCAGGTCGAGCACGGGCGTGCCGTCGGCGGCGACCGCGTCCCGCATGTCGTACACCCGGAAGGACGACACCGTCACCGGCCGGGCGGGGATCTCGAAGTCCTCGCCCTCGCGCGCCCGCTTGTACGACCGCTTGCCGTCGATCTTGATGGCGCTGACCTTCGACGGCACCTGCATGATGTCGCCGCTGAGCTTGGCGACGGCCGCGTCGACGGCGTCCCGCTTGATGCCGGAGGCGTCCGCGGAGCCGGTGATCTCGCCCTCGGCGTCGTCCGTGACGCTGGACTGGCCGAGCCGGATCGTGCCCAGGTACTCCTTCTCCGTCAGCGCCAGATGGCCGAGGAGCTTGGTGGCGCGCTCGACGCCGAGGACCAGGACACCCGTCGCCATCGGGTCGAGGGTGCCTGCGTGGCCGACGCGGCGGGTCTTGGCGATGCCCCGCATCTTGGCGACCACGTCGTGCGAAGTGAAGCCGGACGGCTTGTCGACGATGACGAGGCCGTCCGGCGTGTTGGTGGTGCGCTTGGTCATGAGGCGGCGTCGCCGTCCGTCTCCTCGTCCTCTTCGGGCTTGCGGTACGGGTCCGCCCCACCGGCGAACTCGGCGCCCGCGGAGGCCTCCCGGACCTTCGCGTCCGAGGCGCGCGCCCGGTCGAGGAGGTCCTCGATGGCCCGCGCGTTGTCGGGCAGCGCGTCCGCCACGAAGGTCAGCGTCGGCGTGAACTTCACTCCCGCCGCGCGCCCGACCTCGGAACGGAGGACGCCCTTGGCGCTCTCCAGGCCCGCGGCCGCGGCCGCGCGCTCCTCGTCGTCGCCGTAGACCGTGTAGAAGACGGTCGCCTCCCGCAGGTCACCCGTGACCCGGGTGTCCGTGATGGTGACATGGGTGCCGAGCCGCGGGTCCTTGATCCCGCGCTGCAGCTTCTGGGCCACCACCTCTCGGATGAGGTCCGCCAGCCTCTTCGCCCGCGCGTTGTCGGCCACTGCTCCGTCTCCTTCTGTGCTGTGCTCGTCGCTGGTCGTTCGAGTCATTCAATCGTCGTCACCGTGGAGGCGCCGCCGTACCGACAGCAGCTCCACTTCGGGCCGGGCGGCGACGAGCCGTTCGCACCGGTCCAGTACCTCGGTGAGGTGCGCCGCGTCCCCGGAGACCAGCGCCAGGCCGATCTCGCTCCTGCGGTGCAGCCCTTGATGGCCGACCTCGGCCGCGCTCACCGCGTACTTCCGCTGGAGTTCGGCCACGATGGGCCGGACGAGGGAGCGTTTCTCCTTCAGCGAATGTACGTCGCCGAGGAGCAGGTCGAAGGACAGAGTCCCCACAAACATGTGTGTGCCGGATGACCCGCCGGTACGGGATCGCGCCCCGCGCGTGGTTGGCAGGGTCACCAGAACCGTACAACGAGTGGGGGGGCCGGCTCGACGGATATTCGCCCCCGCCGCCCCTGCCCGTTCCCGTCCTGGGGCTCCGCCCCAGACCCCGCTCCTCAATCGCCGGAGGGGCTGAAAACGCTGCCGCGAGCGGCACGATTCAGCCCGTCCGGTGTTTGAGGACGAGGCGCGGAGCGCCGAAAAGGCAGCGGGGGCCGCCCGGGGAAACCCCGGGCAACCCCCACCCCGCAGACGCTAAGCCCGCGGCTTCTCGCGCATCTCGTACGTCGCGATGACGTCGTCCACCTTGATGTCGTTGAAGTTGCCGAGGTTGATACCGCCCTCGAACCCTTCGCGGATCTCGGTGACGTCGTCCTTGAAGCGACGCAGACCGACGATGTTGAGCTCCTCCGCGATGACCTTGCCGTCGCGGATGAGGCGCGCCTTGGTGTTGCGCTTGACCTCGCCGGAGCGGATGAGAACACCCGCGATGTTGCCGAGCTTGGACGAACGGAAGACCTCGCGGATCTCCGCGGTGCCGAGCTCGACCTCCTCGTACTCCGGCTTGAGCATGCCCTTGAGGGCCGCCTCGATCTCTTCGATGGCCTGGTAGATCACCGAGTAGTAGCGGACGTCCACGCCCTCGCGCTCCGCCATCTGCGCGGCACGGCCGGCCGCACGGACGTTGAAGCCGATGACGATGGCGTCGGAGCCCATGGCCAGGTCGATGTCCGACTCGGTGACCGCACCCACGCCGCGGTGCAGCACGCGGATGTCGACCTCCTCGCCGACGTCCAGCTGGAGCAGGGAGGACTCCAGGGCCTCGACGGAACCAGAAGCGTCACCCTTGATGATGAGGTTGAGCTGCTGGATCTCGCCGGCCTTGAGCACCTTGTCCAGGTCCTCGAGCGAGACGCGGCGGACGCGCTTGGCGAACGCGGCGTTGCGCTCGCGGGCGGCGCGCTTCTCGGCGATCTGACGGGCCGTACGGTCCTCGTCGACCACCAGGAAGTTGTCGCCCGCGCCCGGGACGTTGGTGAGACCGAGGACGAGGACCGGGGTCGACGGACCCGCCTCTTCCACGTTCTCGCCCTTGTCGTCGAGCATGGCGCGCACGCGGCCGTAGGCGTCACCGGCGACCATCGTGTCGCCGACGCGGAGGGTACCGCGCTGGACGAGGACGGTCGCGACGGCGCCGCGGCCCTTGTCGAGGTGGGCTTCGATCGCGATGCCCTGCGCGTCCTGCTCCGGGTTGGCCCGCAGGTCGAGCGAGGCGTCCGCGGTCAGGACCACGGCCTCGAGCAGGGAGTCGATGTGCAGACCCTGCTTGGCGGAGATGTCGACGAACATCGTGTCGCCGCCGTACTCCTCGGCCACCAGACCGAACTCGGTGAGCTGACCGCGCACCTTGGTCGGGTCGGCGCCCTCGACGTCGATCTTGTTGACCGCGACCACGATCGGCACGTCGGCCGCCTTGGCGTGGTTCAGCGCCTCGATCGTCTGGGGCATCACACCGTCGTTGGCCGCGACCACGAGGATCGCGATGTCGGTGGACTTCGCACCACGGGCACGCATGGCGGTGAACGCCTCGTGACCCGGGGTGTCGATGAAGGTGATCGCGCGCTCTTCGCCGTTGACCTCGGTGGCGACCTGGTACGCACCGATGTGCTGCGTAATACCGCCGGCCTCGCCCGCGACGACGTTCGTCTTGCGGATCGCGTCCAGAAGTCGGGTCTTACCGTGGTCGACGTGACCCATGACGGTCACGACCGGCGGGCGGGACATGAGCGCCTCTTCGCCGCCCTCGTCCTCGCCGAACTCGATGGAGAACGACTCGAGCAGCTCGCGGTCCTCCTCCTCGGGGCTGACGATCTGAACCGTGTAGTTCATCTCGTCGCCGAGGAGCTGCAGCGTCTCGTCGGAGACGGACTGCGTGGCCGTGACCATCTCGCCGAGGTTCATCATCACCGCGACGAGCGACGCCGGGTTGGCGTTGATCTTCTCGGCGAAGTCGGTGAGGGACGCACCGCGCGACAGGCGAACGGTCTCGCCGTTGCCGCGAGGCAGCATCACGCCGCCGACCGACGGGGCCTGCATGGCCTCGTACTCCTGGCGCCTCTGCCGCTTCGACTTGCGACCGCGACGCGCGGGACCGCCGGGACGGCCGAAGGCGCCCTGCGTGCCACCACGGCCACCGGGACCACCCGGACGACCACCGAAGCCGGGACGGCCGCCGAAGCCACCGCCGCCACCGGGACCACCCGGACGACCGCCGCCGCCACCGGGACCACCGGGACGACCGGCGAAGCCACCGCCGCCGCCACCGGGACCGCCCGGACGACCGGCGAAGCCGGGACGACCGCCGCCGCCACCGCCCGGACGGCCACCGCCGCCCGGACCGCGGCCGCCACCGGGGCCACCGCCGGGACGCGGGCCCGCGGCGGGACGCTGCGGCATCATGCCCGGGTTCGGACGGTTGCCGCCGGGGCCGCCGCCGGGACGCGGGGCCTGCGGACGGGGCATGCCGCCCGGAGTGGGCCGCCCACCGGGCTGACCGCCCTGGCCCTGGGGACGGGGAGCGCCACCGGGGCCGCCCTGACCGCCCTGCGGGCGCGGGGCGCCGCCGGGGCCGCCCTGGCCGCCGCCGGGACGCGGGGCGCCGCCGGGACGGGGCGCCTGCGGGCGCGCCATGCCGGTGGAGCCGCCGGACGTGAAGGGGTTGTTGCCCGGACGCGGACCGGCGGGACGACCGCCGGGACGCGGGGCGCCACCCTGGCCGCCGGGGCGCGGGGCACCCTGACGGTCGCCGCCGCGCTGACCCTGGCCGGGCGCCGGACGGGCACCGGGCTTCGGGGCACCGGGACGGGCGCCCGCGGGGCGCGGCGCGGCCGGGGCACCGGAGGACGCGGCCGCCGGGCTCGGCGACGGCGGCGCGGTGAACTCGGGCGCGGCCGGAGCCACCGGGGCAGCCGGAGCCGCCGGGGCGGCGGGGGCCGGCTTGGGCGCGGGCGGCTTCGGGCCCGGCGTCGGACGCGGACCCGGGGTCGCCGGGGCGGCGGGCGCGGGCTTGGCCGCACTCTCCGCGGCCGTCGGCCGGGGCGCGGGCTTGGGCGCGGCCGGACCCGGACGGGCGGCCTGCGCGGGGGACGGTGCCGCGGGCTTCGCGGCGGGCTTGCGGGGGGCGGGCTTGCCGGACTTGCCGGAGCCGTTGCCCTGCTGGAATGCGTCAGTCAGTTTGCGTACTACGGGCGCCTCGATCGTCGAGGACGCCGAACGTACGAATTCACCGAGTTCTTGGAGCTTGGCCATGACGACCTTGCTCTCAACCCCGAACTCCTTGGCGAGTTCGTATACCCGGACCTTAGCCACTTCGCTCCTTTTAGGTCCGGGTTACCGCCGGACCGTCGCTACTTCATGGGCGTACTCATCGCGTACTCATCGAGTGCTCATCGCAATCTCGACCTACTTCCAACTCGCGAGGTACCAGGACCGCACAGGGGCTCCGTGCGGCACGTCTTACGGTGTTGCCTGCTCGGCAACGGTCTCGGCTGCCTCGAGATTCCCGCGCAGCTCCGCCGTGTCGAGCGGTCCCTGGAGCCGGAAGGCCCGCGGGAACGCCCGGCGGCGGACCGCCAGGTCGAGACAGACCAGGGCGGGGTGTACATACGCACCCCGGCCGGGCAGCGTACCGCTTGGATCGGGGACGCAAACGCCCTCGACCGCCACGATGCGCAGCAGCCCGTCCTTGGCCGCTCGCTCCCGGCACCCCACACAGGTGCGCTCAGGGCATGCGCGGGCATGCGTCCGGCCAGACACGCTTAAGTCTACCTCCCCGTACCGACCTCACCCCATTGGGGCAAGAATCGAACGGTTGTTGTCTTGATCAGTAACGTGACCAGGACGAGGGGGGTGCGCGCAACCGGTTTTCCGGACCCGCTCACTCCCCCTCCGGGAGCGGTCAGCTCTCGGCGTCCTGGCCCGTCTGCTCGGTGTCCGGACGGATGTCGATCCGCCAGCCGGTCAGCCGGGCGGCGAGGCGGGCGTTCTGGCCCTCCTTGCCGATGGCCAGGGACAGCTGGTAGTCCGGCACCGTCACGCGGGCGGAGCGGCCGGCCAGGTCGACGATCTCGACCTTGCTGACCCGGGCCGGGGACAGCGCGTGGGCGACCATCTCCCCCGGGTCCTCCGACCAGTCCACGATGTCGATCTTCTCGCCGTTGAGCTCGCCCATCACGTTGCGCACGCGGCTGCCCATCGGGCCGATGCAGGCGCCCTTGGCGTTCAGGCCCGAGCGGGTCGAGCGGACCGCGATCTTGGTGCGGTGCCCGGCCTCGCGCGCGATGGCGGCGATCTCCACGGAGCCGTCGGCGATCTCGGGGACCTCGAGCGCGAACAGCTTCTTGACCAGGTTCGGGTGCGTGCGCGAGAGCGTCACGGACGGACCGCGCACGCCCTTGGCCACCCGGACGACGTAGCTGCGCAGGCGCATGCCGTGCGGGTAGTCCTCGCCCGGGACCTGCTCCTGCGCGGGCAGGATGGCCTCCAGCTTGCCGATGTCGACGAGCACGTTCTTGGGGTCGCGCCCCTGCTGCACCACACCGGTGACGATGTCGCCCTCGCGGCCCGCGTACTCGCCGAGGGTCGCGTCGTCCTCGGCATCGCGAAGGCGTTGCAGGATGACCTGCTTGGCGGTGGTGGCGGCGATCCGGCCGAAATCGGACGGGGTGTCGTCGAACTCGCGGGGCTCCTGGCCCTCCTCGATGTCCTCCGGGTCCTCCTTCGCCCAGACCGTCACGTGGCCGGTCTCCCGGTCGAGCTTCACGCGCGCGTGGCGGCGGCTTCCCTCGGTGCGGTGGTAGGCGATGAGGAGGGCCGACTCGATCGCCTCGACCAGCAGGTCGAAGGAGATCTCCTTCTCCCGTACCAAGCCCCGCAGGGCACTCATGTCGATGTCCACGGCTACGCCTCCTCCTCTTCCTTCATGCTCTTGTCGTCCTTGCGGTTGAACTCGACTTCCACGCGCGCCTTGACGATCTCGCCGAAGGCCAGCCTGCGGGCGGTGGGCTTGCGCCCCTTCACGCCGGGCACCTCCAGGTCGACGCCCTCGTCGTCCACCGTCACGATGCGCGCGACCAGCTCGGCGCCGTCGGCGGTCTGGATGCGGGCGAGGCGCCCGACGGCGCGCTCGTAGTGGCGCTGCTCCTTGAGGGGGCGCTCGGCGCCCGGGGAACCGACCTCGAGGGTGTACTCACCCTCGCCCATGGCGTCGGTCTCGTCGAGCTTCGCGGAGAGCACGCGGCTCACATCCGCGATCCGGTCCAGATCCACGCCGTCCTCGGAGTCGACGACGACTCGCAGCACCCGCTTGCGTCCGACCGAGGCCACTTCGATCTCTTCGAGATCCAGGTCCTGGGAGCTGACGAGCGGTTCCAGCAGTTCCCGCAGCCTCTCGCTCTGGGTGGTGCTCATCCGGGTGACTCCTCGGCCGCGTGTGCTGTTGTGGGATCGTCGCGTGTCAGGTCAAAGGGTATCCGGTCCGGGAGGGTGTTGCCGTCCACCGGGCCGGGTGCCCGTCCCCGGGCTCCGTACGCGCGTACGAGACCGAGCCGGTCACGCGTGCGAGGAGGGGGCGAAGGTACGGTGATCACCGGGCCTCGGCCCGTTCTGTGCCGCCGCCACCGTTCGCCGCCTGAGGGCCTTCTGCCCCGTGCCCTCGCGGCCCGCCTCCCGAGGACGCCTGCCGTGCCGTCGTATCCCACCCTCTCGCGGTCCCGACCGGGGCCGCGCCGCAGAAGTCTGCTCGCCGGGACCGCGGGGGCGGTGCTGCTCACCGGCTGCTCGGACACCGGGTCCGGCGACAGCGACGGACGGTCCGCCGACGCCGAGCGGCTGCGCGCCCGGGCGGCCCGCGACAGCGCCGCGCTGCTGCGCCGCTACGACGCCGTGCTCGCGGCCCACGCCCCCCTGTCCGCCCGGCTCCGGCCGCTGCGGGACGAGGTGGCCCGGCACGCCAAGGCCTTCGCGGACGGCGGTTCGACGCCCACCCCGGCCGCCGCGACGCGGGCCCCGGAGCCGCCGGTGCCCGGCGGGCGGAAGGACGCCCTGCGGTTCCTCGCGACGGCCGAGCGCGAGCTGGCGCGGCGGCGCGGGAAGCAGCTCCTGGACGCGCCGGGCGAGCTGGCCCGGCTGCTCGCGTCGGTCGCGGCGGCGGGCGCCGCGCACGCGTACCTGCTGACGGAGAAGGGCGCCGAAGGCGACGGCGAGGGGGACGACAAGTGAGCGCGCGCAAGGACGAGTTGGCGGCGGTGCAGGCGGCGCTGCGCGCCGAGCACGCGGCCGTGTACGGCTACGGGGTCGTCGGCGGCCGCATCGGGGACGCGCGCCGGGCCGAGGCCCGCACCGCCTACGACGCGCACCGGGCGCGCCGGGACGAGCTGCGCCGCGCGGTGCGGGAGCTCGACGGCGCCCCGGAGCCGTCGGCTGCGGCGTACGCGCTGCCCTTCCCGGTGCCGGACGCGGCGGCCGCGGTGCGGCTCGCGGCCGCCCTTGAGGAGCGTCTCGCCGGGGTGTACGCCGATCTGGTGCGGGCCGCCGAGGGGGCCAGACGGGCCGCCGCGGCCGAGGCGCTGCGGGAGGCGGCGGTCCGGGCGGCGCGGTGGCGCGGCGGGAGCGTAGCCTTCCCTGGGCTCGCCGAGCGGGCCGACGGGTCCGGTACCCCGTCCGCGACGCCGCGGGCGTGATCCGGCCACCGCACACGCACCCCGGCGCAGCTGGGACCCGGCTGGGAAAGGAACACCTCGCGCATGGCTTTCGAACCGCCGCCGCGCCTCGTCCGTGCGCTCGGTGAGACGCCGGGCGGCGCGGACACCGACGACTGGCTGCGGAGCCTGCCCGGGCTCGTGGACGAGGCCGTCGCCGGGCTCGGCCTGACCGTCGAGCGGGTGCAGGTGCCCGGGGGCCGCAGCAGCCTCGTCGTGCTCGTGCGGCGGGCCGACGGGACCCCGGCGGTCCTGAAGCTGGTGCCGCCGCGCTCGCGGCCCGCCAGCGAGCGCGCCGCGCTCGCCCACTGGGGCGGGCTCGGAGCGGTGCGGCTGCTCGACGCCGCCGCGGCGGACGGCGTGCTGCTCATCGAACGCCTCCAGCGGGACGTCTCCGTACGGTCGCTGCCCGAGGCCAAGTCCATGCTGGAGGCCGCGGGGACGCTGCGGCGGCTGTGGGTGGCGCCGCCCGATGGGCACCGGTTCGAGACGGTGGCCGAGCGGACGGGGCGGCAGGCCGAGGCGATGCGGGCCTGCGCGGACCCGGAGGTGACCCCGCTGGTGGACGCGGCCCTCGCGGCGCGCGCGGAGCTGCTCGCGGACGCGCCGGAGGACCGGCTGCTGCACGGCACCTTCCGGCAGAGCAAGGTGCTCGCGGCCGAGCGGGTGCCGTGGCTGGCCGTGGGGCCCGATCCGGTGGTGGGCGAGTGCGCCTTCGACCTGGCGCGGCTCGTACGGGACCGGGTGGAGGACCTGATCGCGACGCCGTCGGGCGCGGCGGTGACGCGGCGGCGCGTGAAACGGCTCGCCGAGTCCCTCGACGTGGAGCAGGAGCGGCTGCGGGGGTGGACGCTGTTCCGGGCCGTGGAGTCGGGCGTCCGGGCCCTGCGCGTGGGCCGCGACCAGGACGCGGAGCTGCTCCTGGAGTTCGCGGGCTGGCTGTAGCCCTGCCGGGAGCCCCCGATTCCTGGGGGCTCCGCCCCCAGACCCCCGCTCCTCAAACGCCGGAGGGGCTATTCATAGCCCGTCCGGCGTTTGAGGACGAGGCGCGGAGCGCCGAAAAAGCGGGGGCGCGGGGGCGCAGCCCCCGGATCGGGAAGGGGCGGGTCAGGGGCGTCCCACGCGGGCCTACGCCGAGAGGCGGGCGATCGCCTCGGCGACGGTGAGCTCCTCGCGCTCCCCGGTGCGGCGGTCCTTGAGCTCCAGGACGCCCTCGGCGGAGCGGCGGCCCGCGACCAGGATCTTCGGGACGCCGATGAGCTCCGCGTCGGTGAACTTGACGCCGGGCGAGACCCCGGCGCGGTCGTCCACCAGGACCCGCACGCCGGCGGCGTTCAGCTGCTCGGCGACGTCGAGCGCCAGCTCGGTCTGCACGGCCTTGCCCGCGGCGACGACGTGCACGTCGGCGGGCGCGATCTCCTTGGACCAGCACAGGCCCTGCTCGTCGGCGGTCTGCTCGACGAGGGCGGCGACGGCGCGGGAGACGCCGATGCCGTACGAGCCCATGGTGACGCGCACCGGCTTGCCGTTCTGGCCGAGCACGTCGAGCTGGAAGGTGTCGGCGTACTTGCGGCCCAGCTGGAAGATGTGGCCGATCTCGATGGCGCGGTCGAGCTTGAGCCCGGCGCCGCAGGCGGGGCAGGGGTCGCCGTCCTCGACCACGACGACGTCCAGGTACTGGTCGACCTCGAAGTCGCGGCCGCAGACGACGTTCTTGGCGTGCGTGTCGGGCTTGTTGGCACCGGTGATCCACGCCGTGCCGGGCGCGACGCGCGGGTCGGCGAGGTAGCGGACCTTCTCCAGGCCCTGCGGGCCGATGTAGCCGCGGACGAGGTCGTCGCGGCCCTCGAAGTCCTCGGCGGTGACCAGCTCGACCTCGGCGGGCGCCAGGTGCTCGGCGAGCTTGCCGAGGTCGACCTCGCGGTTGCCGGGCACGCCGACGGCGACGATCTCGCCGTCGACCTTGACGAGCAGGTTCTTGAGCGTCGCGGAGGCCGGGACGCCCAGGTGCTCGGCGAGGGTCTCGATCGTCGGCGTTTCGGGGGTGTCGAGGTCCTCGGCGGCGGGGTGCTCGGCGCCCTCGACCGGCTTCAGGGCGAAGGTCACGGCCTCCGTGTTGGCGGCGTAGTCGCACGCCGGGCAGTCCACGAAGGTGTCCTCACCGGCCGGGGCCGGGGCCAGGAACTCCTCCGACGCCGAGCCGCCCATCGCGCCGGAGACCGCGGAGACGATGCGGTAGTCGAGGCCGAGGCGCTCGAAGATGCGCTGGTAGGCGGCGCGGTGCAGGGCGTAGGCCTCGGCGAGGCCCTCGTCGGTGGTGTCGAAGGAGTACGAGTCCTTCATCTGGAACTCGCGGCCGCGAAGGACGCCCGCGCGGGGGCGGGCCTCGTCGCGGTACTTGGTCTGGATCTGGTAGAGGATCACCGGCAGGTCCTTGTAGGACGCGCACTGGTCCTTGACGACCTGGGTGAAGATCTCCTCGTGGGTGGGGCCGAGCAGGTACTCGGAGCCCTTGCGGTCCTTGAGGCGGAACAGCAGGTCGCCGTACTCCTCGTAGCGGCCGCTCGCCTCGTACGGCTCCTTGGGCAGCAGGGCAGGCAGGAGGACTTCCTGGCCGCCGATGGCGTCCATCTCCTCGCGGACGACCCGGGCGACGTTCTCGTAGACCTTCTTGCCGAGCGGCAGCCAGGTCCAGATGCCGGCGGTGGTGCGGCGCACGTACCCGGCGCGGACCAGCAGCTTGTGGTTGAGCGTCTCCGCGTCCGCCGGGTCGTCGCGCAGTGTCTTGACCATCAACCGGGACATGCGCTGGACCTGGGCCATGATGAACAACTCCTGCGTTTTTCTGACGGGGGCGTCTTGTGCCGGGGATCGGCCTTCGGCCTCGTCCTCAAACGCCGGACGGGCTGAGTCCCCCGGGTGCTGGGCGCAGATTATCCGGGGCACGGGCGCTCGTGGAAATCCGTCAGTGGGCGCCGGGCCGCCGCAGGGGCAGCGGCGCGCCCATCACGGCGTACGGCTTCGGCGCGCTGGGGAACAGCACCCGGCACGCCAGGTCCGCGTAGCCGAGCGAGCGGTACAGGGCGCGGGCCGGGCTCTCGGCGTCGATCGCGGAGAGGATCGAGCGGGGCTCGGTGGCGCTGTCCGTGATGCCGGTGATCAGGGCGCGGCCGATGCCGCGGCTCTGGTAGCCGGGCCGCACGTGCAGCTCGGTGATCACGAAGGAGTGGTCGAGCCAGCCGTCCGTGCCTTGGGCCCGCAGATAGGGCTCGACGACGGTGGACCACCAGTGGGCGCGGTCGTTGGGCATGCCGTAGACGAAGCCGACGAGCCGTCCGTCGGAGGTGGTGGCGCCGAGGGCCCGCGCGCCCGGGTAGGTGAGGTGCCGGAGCACGATCTGCCGCCGTACGGCCACCTCGTCGTCGCCGAGTCCGAAGGCGAGCGCCTGCACGCGCAGCGCCTCGTCCACCCGTGCGGCCAGGTCGAGGGGGCCGATCACGACGTCGTCAGTCATGCGGGAACCCTACTTCGCGGCACGTGGCGGCAGCACGGGAGCGCGGGACGACGGGTCAGAACAGCACGCTCATGAACGCGCCGACTTCCCTGAAGCCGACCTTGCGGTAGGTCGCCCGGGCCGGGGTGTTGTAGTCGTTGACGTACAGGCTGACGACGGGGGCCACGTCGGCGAGGGCGTAGCGCAGGACGGCGGCCATGGCGGGGGCGGCGAGGCCGCGGCCGCGGTACTCGGGGGCCACCCACACGCCCTGCACCTGGCAGGCCCGGGGCGTGGCGGCACCGATCTCGGCCTTGAACATGACCCGGCCGTCCCGGTCGAGGCGGGCGAAGGAGCGGCCGGAGCCGACGAGCTCGGCGACCCGGGCCTGGTAGAGCAGGCCGCCGTCCCCGGCGAGCGGCGAGACGCCGACCTCCTCGGTGAACATCGCCACGCACGCGGGCATGATCGTTTCCATCTCGTCCTTGCGGACGCGGCGGACGTACGGATCGGGCGTGACGTCGTCGGGGAGCCGGTCGGTGACCATGAGCGGCTGCTGGGCGCGGACCTCGCGGGCGGGGCCCCAGGAGGGCTCGAGGAGGCGCCAGAGCTGGGCGGTGGCCGCGGCGGGGCCGACGATGGAGGAGCAGCGGCGGCCGGTCCTGCGGGCCCGGTCGGCGAAGGCGCGCACGGCGCGCGGGGTGGCGCAGATCGGCACGAGGTTGGCGCCCGCGTAGCAGAGGGACTCCAGCATGCCGTCGGCGTACCAGCCCCACATCTCGCCGCCGAGGCGCCACGGGTCGAGGCCCGCGACCTGCACCCGGGCCGTCACGAAGGCGTTGGCGACCGGCTCGCGGTCGAGCACGGCGAGCGCGGCGTCCAGGTCACTCGGTTCGAGGACCCTGGTGGTGGTCTGGGTCAACACGGGCGGGGCCTCACCATACGGTCTGCTGATCTCCGCACTGTACCTGGCGAGGTTCCGTGCCGCCGCCCCGTCGCCGGGGGCGCCCGGGCGGCCGCGCCCGTCGGTCAGCGGCGCCGCACGTGGTCGTGGCCGACCTGGATCTCGTCGATCCTGAGCCGGTGGTAGAAGTTCGGGGCGCTGGGGGCGCTCCAGGTGGTGGCCACGTCGAGCTTCAGATAGCGGGTCTTGAGGCCGTCGCCGAGGTCGATGAAGCGGATGCCGCGGGCGCTCTCCAGGACGCCCGCGGTGACCTGGCGCCACTGTCGGCCGTCGTCGCTCGCCGACACCGTGTAGTCCTTGATCCGGGCGGAGTCCTCGGGCCTGCCGAAGGTGGAGCGGTTGTGGGTGGGAGACCATTCGCGCTGGTTGACCCCGAGGTACGCGGCCTTCTTGCGGCCGCCGATGTCGAGCGTGAAGGAGACCGGCAGGGTGCCCTCGTTGTCCGTGTACGTACTGAAGTCGCCGTCGGTGAGCCGCGGTTCGCTCGCCCGCACCGATCCGGCGGGGTAGACGCCGTAGCGGCCGAGGGCCGTCTCCACCTTGAAGACGGTGTCGTGGGCGTCCCAGTCCTCGATCGACCGGATGGTGAGGCTGCCGTCGCGCTGGTCGTACGGCAGGCGCGCGCCGGTGCGCAGATCGGTGACGGCGGTGACGCGGTGGCCGTTGTCGCGGAGGCGGACCCGGTCGCCGGTGGTGGGCCGGGTGGTGACGTGGACGTACTGGGTGGTGGGCCGGGCGCGGCTGACGGTGACGTAGCCGTACGCGCCGTCGTTCCAGGCGCCGGGCTGCATGCCGCCGTAGCGGTAGCCGCCGCCGTCGACGCCGTGCAGGGACTCCCGGATCGGCGGCAGGTAGTCCTTCATGAAGTCGGTGAACTTCTGCTGCCGCGGCGGGAAGCGGCCGTCGACCATCGCCTGGAGGTCCATGAGGGATTTGACGGAGGTGCCCGCGTTGGCGACGTACCGGCCGACGTTGAGGCCCGTGTCGACGGGGCGGTCCTGGCCGTCGTACCACCAGGCGCCGGTGCTCGGCACCTTGTAGCAGGACTCGGTGAGACGCGGCATGGGCGTCCAGATCGCCGACGGCTGGTCGTAGGGCGGGGTCATGCCGGTCTTCTGCTCGTGGGACACCATGTCCATGATCGGGGTGTCCTCGTTGTTGTTGCTGAGCGTCAGGTCCGGACGCCGCTCGCGGATCTGCTCGTAGAGCCGGTGCCGCTCCCAGTACTCGTTGTCGTTGTCGATCCAGAAGCCGGACAGCTTCGGGTATTTCTCCATGACCTCGAAGAAGTTGTCGTACGAGAACTCGCCGAAGCCGGGGCGCGCGGTGAGGTCGACGTCGCGGCCCTTGTGGGCGGAGTACGCGGCCGAGTCGAGGGTCTCGACGCCCTGCTCGTCGTGCCACTTGGGGTCGTCGGTCATGTAGAGGATCGTCCTGACGCCCTTGGCCCGGCCCGCCGCGATCAGCTCGCCGAGGAAGTCGCGCCGCGTGGAGCAGCTGCCGGGGATCTTCGACGGCCAGGGGCGGGCGTAGCCGAGGCGGGAGTGGAAGGTGGCGAGGACGAGGTAGCTCGCGTCGAGCTTCTTGGCCTCGTCGACCCAGTAGTCGGGGGTCCAGCCGCCGTCGGTGACGGCCTTCTCCCAGGCCGCGCAGTCGTAGTGCTTGGGGCTCGTGAACATGCCCCAGTGCAGGAAGAGCCCGGCGGTGGCGTCCTTGAGCGGCTGTTGGCGGGGCGGGTCGGCGGCTCCGCCCGGGCGGGCGGCGGAGGCGGCGGCGGTCCCGGCCGCGGTCCCAGTCCCGGCTCCGGCGAGCAGCAGTCCGGCGAGGAGGGACAGGACGGCGGCCCACAGGGGCAGGGTGCCTCGGCGCCTCGGGCGGGGGTTCGCTGCGGCGTGTGCCGTTTTCATCGGATGAATCACTGCCGTCAGCCCCGCGCCCGGGGCTTTCCGGATGAGCGACAGCTTCGCGAGGCCTTGCCCGCGGGCACGCGCTTCACCTGGACGGACCTTGTGCTGCGTGCGGAACACGGCGGCTCCCCCGGGCATCGACGGATACGGGAGCGCGTACGAGTGAGCACGCCCCTGGCCGAGCTGTCCGAACAAGGTCCTGCGATACATCGGAGCTGTCAAGAGCTTGGGCCGGGGCCTGTACACAACGGCTGGGCGGCACCTGGGGCTGTGCCCACCCGTCCCGCCCTGCGGGACGATTGCCCACAGGGGGGCGTCGCGTCGTGCGCTGCGGCAGGCCCACCCACCCGCAGCGCTACGCGTCGGGGCCGGGCGGGCGGAGCCGGGGCGTGACGGGTGGGCGAGGCGGCGCCCCCGGCCAGGGCCTGGCCCCGGCCGGGGCCTCAGCTGACGCTGACCTCAGGCTCGCCCGAAGGGATCCCGTCCTTCTCCATCTGCTCCGCGATCTTCAAGGCCTCTTCGATCAGGGTCTCCACGATCTTCGACTCGGGCACCGTCTTGATGACCTCGCCCTTCACGAAGATCTGCCCCTTGCCATTGCCGGACGCCACC
>NZ_JOJM01000064.1 GCF_000720325.1 Streptomyces sp. NRRL B-1347 | reverse complement strand
ACCGCCCCGACCTAATCGACGGCTGCTTGATCGGGACTGGGCTGCTCATCGCTGCGGAGGAGCTCGCAGAGCCGGAACCCGCGAGTTCAAGATGAGTACATTGCGAAGTCCCCGAATCGGGACCACATCGGCGGCAAGTCATACCGGAACAGTGGCTATGCGGGAAAGTATCGATGCCGCAACGGAGTATGCCACCTGGTCAAGCAGATCAAGGTCTTCCTGACGATCAACGAGAAGAAGCTGCGTGACGACCAGGACAAAGGCGTCATCACCATGTACTGCAAGGACATCGTCTGGTGCCCAAACTGGGTGAGCAAGGCTCTGGCCAAGGCGAATAGGACATCCCTCGTCGAGGAACCCGATGTGCCCGAAGAACAGGCGCCGGACAACGAGATCCCTCCGGCGGAAGGGGCCGATCCTGAGGACGGCAGCACCGCCGTCGACGAGGACGATGCCGATAGCGGCGCTCCTGCGGATGACACCGAGGACGGCAGTGAGTCCTATGTGCGCTCACACGATGCCCTCCCCGAGACCATGACAGAGACTCAGCTGCGCGCTGCTGACAGCGTGATGCCCACCGAGAACGCACCACTGTCAGCAGATGCTCCAGCGCCTGCGGGGGCGGACCGGTACCGCTACGTTGGCTCCTACAGCAAACTGCACTGAACCGTTGACGGTTCGTGTTGTTCCCGGCCCTCTACGGTCGGGAACAACACGAACCGTTCCACTGATGGAGGCATTGTGGTCAGTTCCGACACCGCATTCCTTTTGCGCGCCGCCGAGGCCGCATTTGACCTGGGCCGGGACGGATTTCACATCACTGCCATCGACATTCCGTCGCGAAAGATCACCTGTGCCGACACCGGACAGTCTGCAAAACAGCCGGCCTACGAGCAGGGCGAGCCGCCCGTACCCGGGCGTCAAGGGCGCCGTGAGTACGACTGGCAGCCAGCCGTGGACGCGCCACCCTGGATGAACATGGCATGGCTATTGGAAGACATGGCCACCTGGATCCCTCAACTCGCCGAGGACCAGGTCACGCTCACTGGGTTTTCCGCACCCACGGCCAACTGGTGCGATGTACGGGTCCGCACTCGCGAAGGCAACTACCAGATCCGCATCAAGCTCGCCGATCGTCGCCAGACCCTGGACTTCCCCGGTATGTACCTCCGCGACTTGTTCGCTGAAGCCCGCCACCTCCAGTACCTCGTACCGAGCGCCTCTTCCGATGCGCGAGATGCCCAAGTCGTCGATCTCCGCGACGTGCTGTGAGAAGGCGATCCCCATCGCCCGTCGAATTCCCTGAGGAAGGCCTGATGCTCAACCGCGGGGAGGTGGACGAGCATCAGGTAGCGGGTGCTGCGTTCGACCAGAGTGGCGATGGCAGAGCGGGACTTGTTGCCGAGGATATGTGAGGGCGCAGGGCGAGTTCATGGCGATGGCGGGGGCCGGGTGAGCTGGACGCGGACCCGGCCGGTGCGGCATCCGTGCTCGCCCTCGCCGCGCTCGCGGGCCCGGGCCCGGTGCCGTGCCGGTAGAAGCTACGCGGCGAGCGCTGCGGGCTCACCCAGCTGGGCGGCCGCCGTCCGCCACGCGCTGGTCACCGCGGTCCTGGCACGCGCCGTCCGCACGGCATGCTCGCCGGTCAGCTCCAGTGCCGCGCCGACATGGACGTGCAGATGCGGGCGGCGCACAGGGGCGGTGAGGAGTCCCGCGAGTTGCTTCAGGGTGTGGCCGGAGGTGATGCGGCGGGCCCCGGCCTGGCCGACGGGCACCACGGGGGCGCCGGTGCGCTCGGTGAGCCGGGCCAGGCCGCTGTGAAAGGCCCCGGGGGCGGCTTCCGCGGCGTCGCGGCGTCGGGGGAGCCCGCCCTCGGCGTAGATGAGGACCATCCGTTCCTGCTCCAGGGCGTCGGCGGCCGCGTCCAGCGCGTCCGCGGCGCGCCGGTCCGCGCGGATGACGGGGACGTGTCCTTCCCGGGCGAGGGCGCGGCCGAGCAGCGGGACGCGCCACAGCCCGGCGGTGGCCATGATGACCGGCTCGGCGCCGAGGCGGCGAAGGGCGGCGATGACGATGGCGGGGTCCGCGAGGGAGGTGTGGTTCGCGGCGATGATGCTGCCCGGCGCGAGTTCCGCGCGAGGGTCGGCGGTCACCGACAGGCGGCCGACGGCGGGGACCAGAAGGTCGGCGATGCGGCTGAGCATGAGTGGTCTCCCGGCTGCGACGATGTTGATCTTCATCGTCGGCGGCGGGAGCGGTCCGGGCGTGAGTTGGCGTACTCATCTTCTGGCCGCCGCGCTACCCAGTACTGCGGGTGCAGCGGCTGACGCGTCGATCGGGTGAGGCCGGTCCCTGAGGTTGATCCTCGGGAGACTCTGCTGGCGAATTCTCCCGGCGGCAGGTGCGGCTGAGGGCTTGAGGCGGGAGAGGCGGGAGATCCACCTGTCGTGCGTGGGGCTGTCGTTCAGCCACGCGTCGGTGCGGACGAGGTTGAGTGCCATGGCGGTCAGGACATGTTGTAGATGGGTTCTGTCCTGTCCTCGATAGCGGGTGTGATGGATGTTGCAGCGCTGGGAGGCTTGGGCGAAGACCGCCTCGACGCCGGCCCGCAGCGCATACCGGTCCTGTCAGGCGGTGGTGGCCTGCTCGGCGCGCAGCCGGTGCAGGGCCTCGAACTGCGGACGGGGCCGGAAGGTGAGGTCCCTGGCGTTGACCGCAGAGCGGGTGCAGCGGGATCGGTCCGGACAGCTGGCGCAGTCGGGCAAGCGAAAGGTGACCTGCACGATGGGCAGGGTGCTGCGGCTGCCCGGCCGCTCCCGCCAGTTCCGACTGATCTTGCCGTTGGGGCAGGTGACCTGCTGGTTGTCCCAGTCAATGATGAAATCGTCGAGAGCGAAGGCACCGGGGGTGCGGGTCTGTCGGCCCGAGCGGCGACGCAGTGGGCCGGTCAGGGTGACGCCGTGGTCGGCGGCGGCCTTCAGGATGTGGTCCACGCTGGCGTGGGTGGCATCGACGAGTTCCTCGTCGGGCAGCAGGGCCTGGCGGGCCAGATCGGCGTGACGGGCGGCGTTGGTGTCGCTGTCCATGACCGGGGCGGCAGTGGGCGGCCACGTGCACGAGCAGGTGAGGCCGGCCGTCGCCGCAGACCTCGGTAACATGCGCCTTGTAACCGGTCCAGCCCTGGCCGCGTTTGATCCCGTAGCGGGCGTCCGGGTCGTAGGGGCTGCAGACCACCAGGTGAGCGGGCGGCCTCTCCTTCCCGGTGCGCCAGCACAGCCCGGTCTCGTCGCGGTAGTACTGCTGGACCCACACCAGGCGCAGGACCTGCACGGCGTGCATCTCCCGCAGCCAGCCCGGCGCCCCTGGGCCATAGAGCGCCTGCAGCAGCGCGATGCCGTCCCGGCCCACGGTGACGGCGAACGCCGTACGAGCCGTGTCCCCATCCGGCAGCCGATAATCGTCCGCGCGCCGGGCATACCGCTCGAACCACTCCTCGTCCACGTGGGCGATCAGCCACTCGGGAGCCGCAGCGGCCAGGGCCTCCAGGGCGGTCCGCATGGTCTCGGTGACCAGCTCCAGCCAGTTCAATGCGCGGGTGGCCGCCAGTACATGGGTGGCATCCGTGCGCTGTCGGCCGCCCACTGTCACCAGGTCCTTCTCCCGCAGCCGGGCAACCATCAGCTCCAGCCACCGGGACGCCTGCCCGTCCGCGGCGAGCCGGGCACGGAACTCACTGAGCACCGACGCGTCGAACCCTGGGTCTTCCAGCTCCAGGCCGAGCGCGTACTTCCAGTCCACCCGGGCGCGTACCGCGTCGGCGGCCTGCCGGTCGGTGAGGCCCTCGGTGAACTGGAGCACCAGCACTGTCATGAGTCGGGCCGGGGAAAGCGCGGGCCGGCCGCGGACCGCGAACAGCTCGGCGCACTCGACATCCTGGAAGACCTCACCGAGTGCGTCCCGGGTCCGGATCGCCAGCGAGCCCTTCGGGAACGCCGCCCGGGCGACTCGGGCTGTCACCGCAGGAATCACATAACCAGGCCGAGGCCACAACGACATCACGGATCACCCCACCGGCTCCCCGCGTCATCGACTCTCCCACCATCGCCCCAGAAGATGCCTCAGCCGCTCCTGCCGCCGGGTGAATTCGCCAGCAGAGTCTCCAAAGGATCAGCCTCATAGTCCCCAATTCTGGTGCCCAGCACGACAGATCATTCTGGTCGCAGAAAGACTGCCGAATGAGCGCCTGCGACAAGCCGGATGCCTCGTGCGTGACAACCAGGCTGCCTCGGTCGTCCCCATTCACCAGCCAAGCCGGTCCCGTTGGTGACAGCTCCTGTGCTTCGGCTCACTGAAGCGGGCCGCCGTACAGTGCTCTGGCGGCGGCCCGCTTCGCCCTATCCAGCAGAATGCGAGGCCCTGACATGAGCGTCCCCTCGCCCCAGTGGCCGTTCCGCCCCTTCACGGTTCGCGGCGAGCCGGTCGACTGGGCACGCGTGGGCCGTCGCTCGGTCCGGCGCCGCATGAGGGGCATGACGCACACCGAGGCCCTGGCCGCGCTCGAGGAGACCCGGGTCGTTCTGCGGCACACCTCCCGGCGCGAAGCGTCCGCCACCGATGTGCGCGGGCCGGGCGAGCTCGCGGAGTGGGAGCGGATCGCGGCGCTGCTCGCCGGGACCACCGACGTGTACGCCCCGGACGGCGACGTCGTCGTCCGGGCCGAGCTCGCCGCCGACGCCGCGGCCGCCAAAGAGCGGGAGGCCGAGCAGCGCGCGCCGCGGCCCGGATCGCGGCCCGAGCCGACGAGCTCCAGGCGCTCCGCGAGCTCGGCACCCTGGAGCAGACCGAACCGCGGGAGGGCGACGAAGCCGTCCGCGACGGGCTCACCCGCCGCGCCGGGTCGTACGTACAGAGCGACGTCGACCCCTGGCTCGCGCACGCCCTGGCCGCACGTCGCGGGCACTACGCGGAACAGGTCGCCCGCGAAGCAGCCGCCGACCTCCTGTCGCCGCCCGTCCTCGCCCACGCCGTGCTGCTCACCGCACTCGCTCGCCTCTCCCCGGGGATCGGTGTCGACCAGCTGGCGTTCGCGGCCCGGCTCACCGCCGCCGCCCCCCAGGCCACTGCCGACCTCGCAGCCATCCTCACCCGCGCCTCCGACACCGCCGGGAGCCCGGCATGAACCACGGCCAGGACCACGAGGTCGTCGCCCGCTGGGAAGGGCACAGCGACATCGGCCACCACTATGAGGAGCTGCGCGCCGACGGGACGCTCGACTCCTGGACCGAGCCGCCGATCGGCGAGCCCCAACTCCCGGGCTAGGACGACCCCGACCACAATCCGATCTGCCAGTGCCCTGGTCAGTGGCCGCGAGCCTTCTGCTTCACGTGCGCCGGCTGCACCGGCTGCGGGCAGCGCCCCTGCCCGCCCACCACGGCCAGCACCCGCGCATGATCACATATCGTGACGGTCACGCGAGCGTGTCACGCATCCTGTCACGGACCTCGTGAGACAGTGTCGCGCTGCCCTCAGAAGCCTGCAAACATGGGTCCGAGGGCCGATTCTCGGAGCTGCGCGCCGGAACGTGACACCCCAAAATCCACCGCACAGGCGCACGCCGACGATATACGCAGTGTGAACGACTGCGAGTCGGCGGCCGGAGGGATTCCGGCGAACCCGTACCCGTGCTGTACGCCCTGCTGTACGTTCGGAGCATGGCATCAAAACCTGTCACGATCCGGGTCCCCGAAGAACTGCACGCCCTGCTCCAGGAGCGGGCCGAGGCCGAGGGCACCACGGTGACCGCGCTCATCACCGAGGCCGCGACCAACGCGGTCCGTGATCCCCGGCTCGAGGGAGCGGCCGAGGTGTTCCGCTCGTTCATCGCGGACAACGCCGACGCGTTCGACCAGGCGTTCCCCCAGGACGCCCCCGCCCGCCTCGATGCCGACCGCTCGGGACGGGCCGCCTGATCGTGGAGCTCCACATCGACATCCGCTGGCTCCTGGAGCGCCAGGCGGAGGTCCTGCCCAAGGCGCCGGTCATCCATGACTTCAGCTGCCTCGTCGCCGCGATCGGACGCCACCGTGTCAACACCCCGAGGGTCGGCGCGATCGTCGACAACGCCTGGCGGGCGGCCACGCTGATGCACTCGATCATCCGGCTGCGCCCGCTCCCGGCCCGCAACGCCTTGTACGCCGCGGGCATCGCCGTGGCGTACATGAACGCCACGGGCGAGGGGATCGACGCCCCGTACGGCGCGCTCATCGACCTCGCCCGTGACATCGACGCCGGACGCACCGACGCGTACGACACCGCCGACCGCATCCGCTCCTGGCGGATCTGACCACTTGGCCCGAGCCTCTGGAGGGGAAGTCCGACATGGCCGACGCAGAGATACCCCAGGATCCGGCCGCGATGGTCCGGGCGCGGTACGCGCTCTACGTGGAAACGCTCCGGGCACGGATGCCCCAGGCCCAGTTCGACCTCCTGATGGAGGTGATCCGCGCGTACGTGAAGGCCGGCGGCGGCCGGTTCCGGCTCGATCTGGAGCCTTCGGAGAAGGAACTGTTCACTGAGGAAGTGCAGCAGGAACTGCTCAACCTCCTCGGTCTGCTCGGGGCGATGGAGCCCGGCCACGAGGACCGTGCCGATCACGTCGTCGCCCGCCTCGGGGACGGCGAGCACGCCAAGGCCGCGATGTCGCTGGTGCCCCCGGACGTCGCGGACGACCCGGACAAGCTGCGCGCGATGCGGGACAAGCTGGATGCCCAGCAGCACCAGCGCCAGCAGGACGGACAGACGGTAGAGGACATTGCTCGCGCGAGCGGCATGTCCGACACCTGACGCGGCGCCATGTGATCAGAGCCGGGCAAGTACGGAGGTCAGCTGGCCTCGGCTCCGATCCAGGGCATCTCGACCAGACGAAGCCACAACTGCCCGTGTCCGTCCGACCGCTGCTGCCATCCGTCAGGCTCTGCTCCATGCTCCACGAAGCGCAGGAGCCGCGTGAGATCTACCTGCGCGAGCTGCTCACGATCCCCGGCGGGCAGATTTCGAGCGGGGAACAGCCAGACCAGCGCATCCTCGCCGGTCTCGATCACCATGGCGCCCAGGACGCCCTGGTCCACGGCCCCGTTCACGGCCACGTCCAAGTCCTCTACGGCAACCCCGGCCGCCTCCAGCACAGCCAACGCATTCGGCTGCCCCTGCAACACGGAGTTGGGGCGCTCGGGGCTGAGCGGTCCCTGCCCCTGGATGGGCTGGCCCAGAGTCAGCGGATGGTTCAGGTCCTGACGGTCTCTCGGGTGGGCCGGTGACCGCGGTGGTGGCGACGGCCTCCGCGGTGGTGGTGCCTGCGCCGCGCTCGGTAGCGGGTGATGAGGCGGCTCTGGTGCAGGGCCCCGGGGTGTCGTCGGCAGGCGCTGCCGCGGCGGTGGTTGCGGTCGGGGGAGTGGCTGGTGGGGGAGGGGGTTCATCCTCGGGTGTCGGGTACTCATCGATGATGCCCCCGCCGACGCCTGGCAGCAGTTGTGTCTATGACTGGGCCGCGGCCAGGCTGCCCATGAACATGGTCTTGGACCGCACGAGCGGTGGGTGCAGGCCCGTCGCAGCCTCAAGCGTCCCGACGAGATCGCCTACTACCTGGCCTACGCGCCCGTCGGCGCCACGGTCGAGAAGCTGATGGCCGTCGCCGGCTCGCGCTGGGCGATCGAGGAGTGCTTCGTGCGACACGAGGCTGCTTGAGCTGAGTGAACTCGCCGATGAGGAGGTTCCGTTGAGGAAGGTGTAGTTCCAGGTCAGTGTTCAGGGCCTGTCCCCGCCCCGGCGTGTGTTCCTGGTAGTGGGAGGGTGCGAAGCCCGGGGGGAAAGCCCAAGGACTCCCGTTCCATCCGGGAGTTACAGGCAAGGGGAAGAGCGGACGGGTGAATGCGAATGAACCCTTGGCTATGCCTCGTAACTTCGAACCTCGCCGATGGGATGTTCCAGCGGGGTGCAGGACTGGCCGCTGAGAAGCGGCAGGCGCCGACTGGAGAGAAGCAGTCAGCCGGGAGGACACCGCCGTCCCGGGCCACGCCCACCATTTCCGCGCGACCTGTTGTCCACTGCTGGGCACTCCTCCTCGGCGAGCCCTGGCGCTCACCGCCGTGGCGGTGCCTGGGGCACGTGCCGGTCCGCTCAGCGGACCGAACCCTGGTCTTGGGGGTCTGTGCGTGGAGATCCTTCTTCGCGTAAGACCTGGCCGCTACATCACGTGCACTCGATCACATGCGAGGAGGCAACGGCGTGAAAGTGCACGACGGTGCAGCGATGAGGAGCGGCAGCCCACGCGGCGCGCGATCTCAGGTGATCACGCGACGTCCTGAAGGCCAGGTCAAAATCCACTTCCTTAGGATGTGATCGTTGTGTCTGATACGGCAGACGCCTACAGGACCTGCAGCGAACGAATGGAGACGGAGCCGAAGGACGCTGCTCTAGCGGCTAAAAGGTTCAGGTGGCCAACGCTCCACTCCGGTGACTGCACTATGTTCGAGGGCGCCACGTGGACGTTGCTCTCGGACGGGAGAGCCTCCTTTGACGCCGTCGTGACAAGCAGCGACGACGATGACGCGTGGATCATTCACCACGCCGACCTGCTCGACCGGAATCAAGCAGTTATGGCCTCCGTGGTCAACGTGAATCCGTGGCCGGACAACCCCCACAAATTCGCGCAGAATATGCCTGACCACCGTCAGCGGTACCGGTTCACCGCGCAAGGCCGGTTCAACCCGGGCCTGTTCGAACAGACCGTGTTCATGAGTATGACGTACAGCTGCTGACCGGGCGCTTCGCCTGCCGGTCCGGTGGATTCCGGGGTGCTCAGGGGAAACAGACACCGCCACGTGAGGGCTGTGTCAGGGCCTACAGTCCTCACAGGTCCACGCCTGCTCGTCCGGCCAACCCGTTCGGTGCCAGCACCGGATCGGCCCGTTCCAGCCGCTGCCAGGTGACATCCGGCAGCGGCTGGTCGGCTGTGCTCGGGGGCCAGACTTGCGCCCTCCTGGAGCTCCGGCAGCGCCTCCACCAATGGTGCGCCACGCGAAGTCTGGCCGCGGGCCGGTGGCCGCCGCCCCGGTGCGGGTCGCGCGGTCGGCCGACGAAGTACCGGCTCCGCCGACGGCGCCGTTCGTGACGAAGTACCGGCTCCGCCGACGGCGCCGGTCGTGCCGCGTCAGCTCGCCGCGCCCGACCCGGTCGACGACGTCGGCCAGGAGCAGGAGTGGCGGTCGCCCTCCGGGGCGGTCAAGGACCGCAACCAGTAGGTGCCGGAGGGCTCCCCGCGCAGCCGAGCTGCGCCGCGCCCGACAGGGAGGTCCTGCCCGAGCTGTCCGGTTGTAGAGGACCTCGAAGGGCGGCGTGGTGGCGCTGGCCCGTGCGGAGGCCCGGCAGCGGCTGATGGTGGGCGACATCCCCGGTCACCGTGGCGGTCGATGCCCTGGGCCGCGCGGCCGCGGAGCGGCTCTACGGCCCCGGCTCGGTACGTCGTGCTCTGCAGATGGCCAGCGGTGCCCGCAGCTCGTGGATGACGTACGGACACCGGTAGGAGGCCGCGATGAGCGAGGCGCTTCGGCCGGAGGCCTCGTGCTTGCCGCGACCGACGGCAGCCCCGCGCCGGCCGAGTTGGAAAGAGGCCAAGCGCGCGGCGCGTCCGTGCCCGTCATCCTGCGCACTGCGTCCGCAGTGGACAGCTCCCGGTTGCGCCGGGCCCGTCTCGCCCGCGCGCGCCGCCCGTTCGAGGAGGCCGCCGACGCCCACACTCAGGACCTGGCCCTGCGCGCGCACCGCGAGCGGCTGCCCCCGGTGGAGGACGGGCCTGCCCCGGACGCCCCGGCGCCGCACGTCCGGCCTGCGCCGTGAGGAGGCCACGGCCCTCTCCAGGGTCTCGGTTGCCTGGTACACGTGGCCGGAGCTGGGGCGGGCCGACGCCTCCCGGCAGGTGCTCGAGGCGGTGGCCCGCGCCCTGCGCCTGGACACGGCGGCCCACCACCGCGCGCTGGCCCTCGCGGGGTACGTCTCAGCTTCTGCCCGTGCCGCGCCCAGCAGCCCTGCGCTGGACCCGGCAGCCCGAGCCGGGTGACCGGCATACGTGTTCCCTCCTTGGTCAAGGCCTCCTCCCGGTGTACAACCGTGACGCTCCCTCACTGGTCTTGTCTGCGTCACCCACGCACGCCAGAGGAGGAACAGTGCGTCGCACCCTCATAGCCGCTGTCGCGGCGGTCGCGGTCGCGGTCGCCGCGCCGCTGCCGCTCGCCGCGAGCGGCACCGCGTCCGCCGCCGCGCCCAACGCCGCGAAGAGCGCCGCGAAGAACGCCGGCAAGGCTCCGGTCACCGACTTCAACAAGGACGGCTACGCCGACCTCGTGCTCGCCGCCCCGAGGTCGGACGTCGACGGCAAGCAGGAGGCCGGGTACGCGGCCGTGGTGTACGGCTCGAAGAACGGGCCGGACCGCGCGCACCCCCGGCTCGTCGACCGCTCCGTCGCAGGCGGCCCCGGTGAGGTCACCGACTACGGCAACTTCGGCGACGAGCTGGCCACCGGTGACTTCGACGCCGACGGCTACACCGACCTGCTGATCGGCACCAACCCGTTCGTGACCGTCGCCCTGTGGGGCTCCGCCGACGGACTGTCGCGGGCGGCCACCACCTTCAAGACCCCGGTCGGCCCGGGCACCGGCGACCTGAACGGCGACGGGCGCGTGGACCTGGTGAGCAAGGTGTACCCGTCGGGCGAGGGTGGCGAGGGCGGCATCCTCGCCGCCTACGGCCCGTTCACACGCGACGGCGAACCGGCGAAGAGGACGAGCATCGCCATCCCCAACAGCGACCAGACCGACGACATCATCGTCGGCGACGTGACCGGCGACGGCATCGACGACGTCATCACCAACCACAGCTACGAGGAGGACGCCTACGGCAGCCGCTTCTGGCCGGGCTCCAAGAACGGCCTGGCCCAGCGGCACACGCGGACCCTCAAGTCCTCCGAAGGCGGCACCGTCGCCGACGTGGACGGCGACGGCTACGGCGACTTCGTCACCCGCGACAACGGCTCCAGCAACGACGACAACTACTACGAAGCGGGCACCGTACGCGTCGACTACGGCAGCAAGAACGGCCCCGCCGCCACCCGCACCGCGAAGATCACCCAGAACACCCCGGGCGTCCCCGGCGTCAGCGAGAAGGGCGGCTACGTCGACGGCGAGTACCACAGCGGCGACCAGTTCGGCGCCGCACTCAGCGCCGCAGACGTCAACGGCGACGGCTACGCGGACATCGCCGTCGGCGTCCCCGGTGAGGACGTCCAAGCGGGCGGCAAGAACGTCCTGGACGCGGGCGGCGTGGTGCTGCTCAAGGGCGGCAGGCCCGGCCTGACCGGAGCCGGCGCGAAGGCCTTCACCCAGTCCACGCCCAAGGTCCCCGGCGCCTCCGAGCGGGACGACCAGTTCGGCAGGCGCGTCAAGCTCGCCGACGTCAACGGCGACAAGAAGCCCGATCTGGCCGTCACCGCGCCCTTCGAGGACGGCGCGGCCGTGGACTCCGGTGCCGCCTGGGTCTTCCGCGGTGCCACGGGCGGCCTGTCGACCTCCGGCATCGCGTCCTTCGGCCCGGCCGCCCTTGGCGCCCCCGAGAAGGGCGCCGAGCTGGGCCGACGACTGGGCCGCTGACGCGCGCCCGGCGACGTCACCTCCGGGCGCGCGCTCCGGGCTGCGTGAGGAGTCTACGTAGCCACCGGGTGCGGGCGTCCCTGCTGAGGGCCGCCCGCGACACCATGCCGCTGCTCCAGGGCCTGATGGCCGACCGGGCCTGGGAACCCCTGGCCGCCGACGGCAGCGCCCTGGACCGCTGGCCGAACATCGCCGCGGCCGTCACCCCGCAGCTTCCCCACCCGCGTTACGGCCGCCGCGTTCCACCCTGAGACCGGGAAGCTGGACCTGCGCCCGGACTCCCCAAAAGCCGCAGCCTTACGTATGTGCATGTGGTACCCGATTCACTTTTGAGCGGGTGGTCAGATCCCGCTTGCCTGAAAGCTACTCGCAGTAGCACCGGCGCAGGAGCGGCAGTATCTGTGGTGCGCCAGGGCTGACTTGACCCTGACACAAGCCGCCGATTGCCGAGCAGGGGAGAGTGGGCCCATGGCGATTGAGGCTTTAGTCCCGGGACGCACAGGGCCGATCTGCTATTTCGCCGCGGATCTGAGTGCTGGCGTGGCCTCGGATTCGGCGGTCCCGCACGCCCTGGGGTACTGCGCGACCGGGTCCGCTCGGGCAGGTGCGAACACGGAAGCACTCGCACGGGTGAGCTGATCCCAGAACCTCACCCCCACAGCGGCTCAGCGTACGAGACCGGGCGGCTGACCGGGGGGACGCGCCGGAGAAGCCGGGGCGCAACTGGCGGCAGCCTGAGGCGACTTCGCCGCCCTTCCCGGCAGTGGGGGCACAGCGCTGTAATGAAAGCCGCGCTCACCCGCCGGGTGCCAAGCACCTTGAGCCGGTGCCCGCCCGAGAAACGTGGGCAGGGGCCGACGGCGAGGCGCGGACCAGCCGCCCCGTGAGCTGGCTCGACGGTACTCCGCTCTGACGGTACGGACGTACGACGCATCCACGGAGGGACGTTATGCACGTTGCCCTGGTGTATCCGGAAGTCCTCGATCTGGCACGGTTCAAGGAGAACCGCAAGGAGTTCCCGCCGTTCGGGGTGCTCTACCTCGCCGCGGTAGCCGAGGCTGCCGGGCACGACGTGAGTGTCCTCAAGGTCAGCGACGACGACCACGTGCGCGACTTCACCGGGTTCGACGCGGTGGCCTTCACCATCCCCTCGTCAGCCACATACGGGATCATCCGGGACTGCCGCCGCGAGAGCCGCTACGACCAGGACCCGCTGGTCATGGTCGGCGGGGTGCACCCCAACTTCTACCCCGAGCAGACCTTGCGCGACATCGAACCCGATGTGGTCGGCATCGGGGAAGGGGAGCAGACCTTCCTGCGGCTGCTCGAGCACGGCAGGACCCGGCGCTTGGAGGAGATCGAAGGGATCTGCTACCTCCACAACGGCCAACCCGTACGCACCCCGCCCAGGACCATCCTGAAGAACATCGACGCACTGCCGCTGCCAGCCAGGCACCTGCTGCCCACCGAGGACCTGGTGATGGCCGACCGGCTCTCCCACACCGATCTGCGCATGGCGCACGTCATGTTCAGCCGCGGCTGCCCCTTCCCGTGCCGATTCTGCGCGGCAGCCCAAACACGCATCCAGTACCGCTCTGGAACCAGCGCCCGCCACGAACTCACGGACATGATCGAGCGCTACGGCATCGAGGGATTCGCGATCGTGGACGACAACTTCATCGTCAACAAGAACAAAGTCCGCGACATCTGCACCCACATCAGCGACCTGGGCCTGAAGTGGTCGGCCCTCTCCCGCGTGGACACCGTCGACGCCGCCCTGCTGGCGGACATGGCCGCCTCCGGCTGCCTGGAAGTGAAGTTCGGCATGGAGTCCGGCAGCCCCCGCATCCTGAAGGCGATGCGTAAGAACATCACCGCCGACCACGTCCACCGCGCCGTGCGATGGAGCCGGGCCGCGGACATCAACATCAAGCTGTTCCTCATCCACGGCTACCCCGGCGAAGACCTGCAGTCCACCGCCGAGACCATGGAACTGCTCGGCGAGATAGCCCCGCACATCGACCGGGTCTCCCTGTTCCGGTTCGTCCCCCTGCCCGGTACCTACGTCTACGACCACCCCGAGGAATTCAGCCTGCACCACACCAGCAGCCAGCCAGGATGGACAGGCGACTGGGGCCAGTACCACATCCACCACAACGACCAGCACTGGTGGGGCACCGAGCAGCAGTTCGCCCAGGTCCAGGCCGGGTACGAACAGCTGGCCGCCATGGTCGGTGAACTCTGGCCAGACCGGCACCAACTTCCCGCGCCCGCCCCCACAGCCTGACCCGCTCCACTACGCTCGGACGCTCCTTGCGGCACCGGAACCACCACCGCCACACGACACCCGAGGAGCGCCCGAGTTGGCTGCCACACTGGTCCTCGCAGCCGCCGTCGAGCGGGCGGCCGCCGCCGCACGCCACGGCTGGGGCACCCACGCCGCCCCGGACACCGTGACACGCCTGGCCGATGCCCAGGCCGGACTGCACGCGGCCCGCCTCCTCACCCCCTTCGTCACGGCCCACACCCGCAACCAAGCATTCCGCCCCGCCGAGCTGCGCGAGGCCCTCGGCACCCGCGGCACCCTGATCAAGATCCGTTGCATGCGCCGCACACTGCACCTGTGGCCCCTGGACCAGGCCGTCGACGCCCACACCGCCACACTGCGCCTACGGCTCGGATCCACCCTCGCCACCGCCCGCCGCCACGGCCTTGCCCAAGGCGACCTGCAACACTGGGCAGACCACACTGCCGCAGAACTCGAGGCCGGACCACTGCGGTACCGCGAGCTGCAGGACCGCCTCGCCAAGCAGCACCCGCGCGCCAGTCCCGAGAGCCTGCGCCTGGGCATCAAATGGGCCTGGGAGTCGGGCCGCCTCACCTGCCGCAACACCGCCTCCTCCCTGCACCGTGAAGACCGCCAGTTCGCCCTCATCACGCACGCTCACCCCACCGTGAACCTCTCCGGCACCGACCCGAAGAGCGCAACCGTCCGGCTCGTACGCCGCTACTTGCACGCCTACGGCCCCGTAGCCGAAGGCGACCTGCTGTGGTGGTCAGGCCTCACCCGCGCCGAGATCACCCCAGCCCTGACCGCACTGCGCTCCGAGACCACGCCCGTGCGCATCGACGGCCTGGACCACGAGCTGATCGCCCTGGACGCCGACATGGACACCCTGCGGGCCGCTGAGCCACTGCCGACGGACCACGTACGGCTCCTCGCCTTCGAAGACCCCGCATTCAAGGGCTACTTCACCACCCGAGCCCGCTACCTCGACCCCGCACACCGCACCCGGGCCTTCAACCCGATCGGCGAAGTCCGGGCAACCATCACCATCGCGGGCCGCACCGCCGGAACCTGGGCATGGGACAAGAAGACCCGCACCGTCCGCCACGAACTGTTCACCCGACTCCCGCGCGCCACCACCCGCGCCGTCCGCCAACGGCTCGACCAGGCCCAGACCTTTCTGCGTACTGAGCCCTCCTGAACCTGGTACACACGATCGGTGAAATACCCCCGGGTCCCCACAGACACCGCCATAATCGGTGACCCCACCCAGCCCCGTGAAAGAACACCGATCACCGTGACCGCATCCTCCACCCCCCGCCAGCGCCACCGCCGCATCTGCGACGTCCACCTCGTCCTGCTCCGCGACGACCACGTCCTGCTGACGCTGCGCAAAGGCGGATACGCCGCCGGGCAGTGGCAGATCCCTTCCGGACACCTCGAAGCCCAGGAAGCCACTCCCTTCGCGACCATGCGCGAAGGAGCAGAAGAAATCGGCGTGCACATCCCCGAAGGCCAGCTCGCCTTCGTCCACTTCATGGACCACCGCGCCCCCGGCGAGGACCCCCGCCTCGGTGTCTTCTACCAAGCCCTCACTTGGGACGGCGAGCCGTACAACGCCGAGCCCGACAAATGCGGAGGCCTCGCCTGGTACCCCCTCAACGCCGTCCCCGGGAACACCGTCCCGTACCACGCGGCAGCCCTCACCCACATCACCGCAGGACACGTCCAGTCCACGTTCGGTTTCGATCCCGCCCTTGCCACGGCAGCCAGGACCTAACCGGCGTGCCACTCCACGCCACTCCGAACGGAAGCGCGATAGCTGTCAGAACGTGGACTCGATCCGGTGCCGACGCTGCGGCGGTCCCCTACCCGGTGCTGCGGAGTCGAACTCCCAGGTGAGTGACACCGTTCGGAACGTCGTTCGACCCGTCTGCAGGGCCTATGCGAAGTCGGCGTACGCGAGGTGGGCTGCGCAGACCCGGCACCGGAAGAGATACGCCGTCGCCTCGCCGTCCTTGTCCAGCGAGCCGAGGAAGTGCTCAACCTGCTCCGACGGCCAGCCCCAGCCGTTGGACTCACGCGCACCACCCGGCGCTTCGATCCCGACGCGGAGCCGTCGCGGGCGGCGGCCACCATCCATCTCTACGGCAGCGAGTGCCTGGGCACCCATCGGACCCCCGTCCGGTTCGGCGGCTTCGCCGTACACCCGGCCGAGCTCCTGGACCGCACGGTGCGGATCGCGGGCTACGCCGAGCGGGAGCGGGGCTGGGTCGTCGAGGACCGGGTGCACGAGCAGCCGTACTGGCTCGCGCAGCTCCACCTGCAGAGCACCTCCCTCATCGAGCTGCGGAACTCGGTGACGCGCGTGCGCCGGGAGCTGCGACTAGTGCCGGAGGACGAGTGAAGGGTCGGGGTTCCGCGCTGCTCGCCCTTTCGACCACCGTGCTGATCTGGGCCTCGACCTTCGTGGTGAGCGACCGCGTGCTGGCCGAGACCGGGCCGGCCCAGCTCACGTTCCTGCGGTTCGCCATCGGATCCCTGGTGCTCCTGCCGTTCGGCATCGCCGGTGGGCTGCGGGCGCGTGACCTGTTCAGGTCCTCGTACGTGGTGTGCGGACTCACCGGCGTCGCCCTGTACTACGGACTGCAGAACGTGGGTCTGCTGTTCACCTCACCCGACAGCGCCGCGCTCCTGCAGGCGGCACTGCCGGTGCTCACCGTGATGCTGGGTCTGCTGTGGCTGCGCGAGCGGCTCCGTGCCGGCCGGGCACTGGGACTGGTCCTCGCAGTGCTCGGCGTGCTGCTCGTGGTCCGGCACGGCGGGCCCCGGTTCGACCTGCTCGGCAACATGATCGTGCTCGGTGGTGTCGCAGCGTACGCGTACTACACCGCCTACGTGCGGCGCTTCTGCACTCACCTCAAGCCGGTCGTACTGGCCTCGGCGTCCAGCCTGTGGGGCCTGGTGTTCCTGACGCCGTGGCTGGGGTGGGAGATCGGTGAGAAGGGGTTCCAGCCGCCCTCCACCGACGGCTGGCTCGCGATTGCCTACCTCGGTGTCGTGGCGTCCGGCCTCACCCTGATCCTGTGGACCTTCGCACTGCGCAAGGTGCCGGCATCCGTGGCGGGCACGTTCACCGGCGGCATCCCAGCCGTCGGATACCTGTTCGCGGTCCTGACCGGGGCACCGCTGATCTGGTCCCAACTCATGGGAGGAGCCTTGGCGTTGGCGGGTGTGATCCTGAGCGCGGCGAGCCGGCCGGACCCCGTGCCGGGCCGACCGGAGCGTGCGGTGATCCGGCAGGAGCGCGGACGAGTCGATGCCAGCCGCCGCGGCTCCTGACGGCGGCTCGCTCGGCGGGCGCGGCGAGCCTGGGCCGGTCGGCACCGAACTTGTCCAGGCCTGTCGCCGCGTCGTACGGGGTGAGCTGGCTGGCTGCTCCCGGGCCTCGGGTCCCTGGGGGAGGACCGCCCGCCGAGTCACCCCAACCAGACGGACTCCATGCGACGGCCACCGGCGGCCGGGGGAGCGCCGCTTCACCACCGGTCAAGGAGACGATGATGCATATCGCTGTGATCGGCCTCGGCGAGGCCGGCTCCCGTTACGCGACGGCCTTGGCCGCCGCCGGACACGAGACGACCGGATTCGCCCCCGGCCCTGCCGCCACCCCCGGCGGTGTCCACCGCGTGGCAGACCTGGCCGACGCCGTACGCGACGCCGAGATGGTGCTGCTGCTCACCCCGGCGTCAGCGAGCGTCCGCCTCGCGACGCAGGCCCGCCCCGCTCTCGCCCCGGGCACCTGCTGGGCCGATCTCACCGCGGCTTCCCCGGCGACGATGACCGCGGCCGCCGAGGCCTTCGCCGATGCGCCGGTGTCCTTCGCCGATGTCGCGATCCTCGGCACGGTACCGCTCACGGGCGCACGGACGGCCGTGGTCGCCAGTGGCCCCGGTGGCCCCGCCGTCGCCCGGGTACTGCAGGGACTTGGCGCCCCCGTCGAGCTGCTGCCGTCTCCCGCCGGTGCTGCCGCCGCCCGCAAACTGCTGCGCAGCGTGCTGATGAAGCCGCTCGCCTTGGTGATCTGCGAGGCAGTGGGGGCCGCTCACGCGGCGGGCTGCGAAGAGTGGATGCGCGAGCAGATCACGGACCAGCTGGGCGCCGACGGACCGGTCATGATCGACCGATTCCTCACGGGCACCCGGCAGCACGCCGAACGCCGGGCGGCCGAGATGCGAGCGACGGTCGGCTATCTGGATTCCCTGGGTGTCCCGAGTGAGATGTCCAGCGCTTCAGAACAGGCACTCCTGCGGCTGACCCGGAGGAATCCGGCTGTGCCGCCTTGCGCGGATGCCGCTTCGACGCGCACCAGGGAGTCGTCCGCTGCCGATGCGCGTGATCAATAGTGATGAGCAGGGATTCTGGTCCACCTGGCATGCGGGGTGAGCGAGGTCTGCGCTCCGCGGCGCCGCCGGGCCGGGGCCGGTCGTGCAGTGTGGTGGCCGAGGGCCGTCCGGCGTCGCCACCGTGCTCCAGGGCCTGGGATCTCCCGGTCGCCGACGGCCGCGTGCTGGACCGCTGGCCGGACATCGCGGCCGCCCTCGCCCCGCAGCTGCCCGACCGTGTGACGGCGGTCGCCTTCCGCCCGGAGACCGGCCAGCTGGAGCCGCGCCCCGCCTTCGCCACCCAGCTGCGCCTGATCACCGCCCGCATCGTCACCGCGGCCAACGAGACAGTCGGCACCGATGCGGTGCGCACGGTCCGGGTCCTGCCCGTCAGCAACGCGCCTGCGTCCCGGCCTGTACTGGAGGGCCCGGCCGCCACGGCGACCGGGCAGGCGGCGGTGAAGATCCGCGAGATGGCCTCGCAGGGCTTTCACCGGGCGTTCGCCGCGCGCCAGGCCGTCGTACCGGCGAGCCGCGTCGACCCCTCGATCACGCAGGCAGTGGAGCGGCAGACCGCGGCGATGGGGGCGCGCAGCCTTCCCGGAGCTACAGCTGATGGGTAGGCGAGTCGGCCCCGATCGAGCAGGCCCGTATCGAGCGCCGCCGTCAGGCCGACGTCTCCCGCGCCGCGGCCCTGCGGCGGGCCCGGGCGGAACGCGCTGTCCATCAGGCCGGTACGGCTGCCGCCGTACCGCAGTCCTTTCGGCTGCGGACCACGGCGTGATGCGAGGCGTGTGCCGCTCAGGGGGCGGACCGGGCACCGGCAGGCGAGTCCGGACGCTGGTGTCCGTGCGCGTGCAAGGCCTGAGGCCGGTTCCGCGTTGGCGAGTGACTCACCTGTACGGGCGGTGAGTCACGTGGCCGGTGGCGTGTTCAGGTCGGCTTAATATCGTCGTTCGTGGCAGATATCTCTGATGACCTGATCATGCTGGAACGTTCCGCCGAAGAGGAGCGCGCCAAGCTCGCGGGCCTCGACGGCGAGGAGCACGCGGCGCAGTGGCGCCGTTGGTACGACGCCTCGGTCACCTTCCAGGCGGCCGTCACGGCGTACGCCAAGGAGACTGGACAGGCTCGGAACGAGGTGGAGCAGGCCGTGAAGAAGGCCGTCCGGCATGCCGACGAGGACCCGGCCGAGTAGAACGCCGCGTCGAGAACCCGCCGCCTCTGCGGCACCACCAGCACCCCTGCAAGTGCCTGTGATGAGCCTGACGCCTCGTCATACCTCCCGAGTCAGTCGTGGGTTGCGGTGTTCTCGGCCCCGGCGGCCAGGACCGTGGTGCGGAACGAGGCGACGACCGGGCGCAGATCGGTTTGGTGCCACGCGGCCCACAGGGGAACAGACCTCTGGAACCAGGGCAGTTCGCGAACGGTCACGCCCGAGAGGTCGCCGTGCAGCATGCTCTTCTGCACGAAGGCGTTGCCGAGCCCGGAGGCCACGAGGCCCAGCGCGGTGAGGGCTTCCGGCGCCTCGAAGCGGATGTCGGGGGTGAATTCGGCGGCGGCGCACGCCGCGACGAAGTCGTCCCGCCAGACGTGGTCCTGGTTGTCCTGGACGGCGATCCACGGCTGGCTGTCGAGGTCCGCGGGCCGGATCTCGGCCGCGTCGGCGAGCGGGTGGCCGCTGGGCATCGTCAGCAGCAGGGGGTCCTTCAGCAGCAGTGTGCTGCGCAGGTCCGGATCCGACTCGGGCGGGGCCTCGGGGACCAGGGCGATGTCCAGGCTGCGCTGGCGCAGGCCCTCGAACTGCTGGGCGGCGGTGAGGTCGTACAGGGCGACGTGGATGCCGGGGCGCTCCTCGTTCAGCGTGCGCAGGGCCCGCGGCAGCAGGCCGCTGTGCATGGCGTCGCCCACGTACCCGATGCACAGGCCGCCCTCGTCGCCGCGGCCGAGGCGCTGGCCCAGGTTTTCCAGGCGGTCCGCGTGCCGCAGCAGGGCCGTGGCCTCGGCGAGGAAGACGCGGCCGTCGGAGGTGAGCCGGATGCGCTGCTGGCTGCGCTCGAAGAGCGTCAGGCCCAGGTTCTTCTCCAGCTGGGCGATCTGCCGGCTGAGCGGGGACTGCGAGATGTGCAGGCGCTCGGCGGCCCGCCCGACGTGTTCCTCTTCGGCCACGGTCACGAAATAGCGGAGTTGTCGCAGGTCAAGCATGTAAGACCTCGGGGGACTCAAGTGTGTCCAAGCAAGTCTTGGACAGTCTGACTGCACGATCCTAACCTCGGTGGAGCAAGAGACGCGGAACAGGAGAAACCTCCTCAATGCCGCATATCGTCATCGAGATAAGGATCTTCCCCATGGGCATCACGTCCCTTCTCCCCGGGCGGCTCGGCTTCGGTACCGCTCCGCTCGGCAACATGTTCCGCGCGATTCCCGACGACGAGGCCCGCGCCACGGTCGAAGCGGCCTGGGACCAGGGCATCCGCTTCTACGACACCGCCCCCTTCTACGGCGCCGGGCTGGCCGAGACACGACTGGGCGAGGTGCTCTCCGCCAAGCCCCGCGACTCCTACGTACTGTCCAGCAAGGTCGGCCGGGTCATCCTCGACGAGCACGAGAGCGCCACCCCCGACTTCGGCGAGAAGGGCGGACTGTTCGAGCACGGCAACCCCAACAAGATCGTCCACGAGTGGACCGCCGACGCCACCGAGCGCTCCATCGAGGACAGCCTCAAGCGCCTGGGCACCGACCGCCTCGACATCGTCTGGGTCCACGACATCGCCCAGGACTTCCACGGCGACCAGTGGCTGCAGAAGTTCGAGGAAGCCCGCACCGGCGCCTTCCGCGTCCTGTCCCGCCTGCGCGAGGAAGGCGTCATCAAGGCCTGGGGCCTGGGCGTCAACCGCACCGAGCCCATCGAGCTGACCCTCGCCCTGGACGAGCCCCGCCCCGACGGCTTCCTCCTGGCCGGGCGCTACACCCTGCTCGACCACGACCACGCCCTCCAGCGCCTGCTGCCCACCGCCCAGGAGCAGGGCGTCGACATGGTCGTCGGCGGCCCCTACAGCTCCGGCATCCTCGCCGGGGGCACCCACTTCGAGTACCAGCAGGCCCCGCCGGAGATCATCGAGCGCGTCGGCAAGCTGAAGGCCCTCGCGCAGCGCCACGGCGTCGGCATCAAGGCCGCCGCCCTGCAGTTCTCCCTGGCCCACCCCGCCACCGCGGCCGTCATCCCCGGCGCCACCCGCCCCAGCCGCATCGCCGAGGACACCGCCGCCCTGAACGAGGACATCCCCGCCGCGTTCTGGACCGACCTGCGCGCCAGCGGCCTGGTCAGCCCCGCCGCCCCGCTCCCCGACAACGCCTGACCCTCAGCCCCCCACACAGCACCATCCTCAGGAGAAACAACCATGGCTTCCACGTCCGTCAGCCGCGTCCTGCCCGCCTCCCCCCAGAAGGTGTGGGCACTCATCGGCGGCTTCGACGCCCTGCCCGACTGGCTCCCCTACATCCCCGAGAGCACCGCGCTCGAAGGCGGCCGCGTCCGCAAGTTGGCCAACCCGGACGGCGACGTCATCATCGAGCGGCTGGTCGGCTTCAACGAGGCCGAGTGCCACTACACCTACGCCATCCTCGAAGCCCCCTTCCCCGTCACCGGCTACCTCTCCACCCTGCGCGTCCACCCGGTCGACGACCGGGACGACCTCGCCGAGGTCCAGTGGTCCGGACGCTTCACCCCCAACGGTGTCAGCGACACCGAGGCCGAGGAACTGTTCGCCGGGATATACGCGGACGGCCTCGACGCCCTGCACCAGGCCCTGGCCGCTTGACCTTTGGCGGCCAGGACACGGCGGTCGGGAGTGGCGGCCGCGCAGCGCGCGCACATCTCGGCGATCCGCCACAGATACCCCGTCCGGTCCGCGTACATGGTCAGCGCCACCGCACCGCCGCACCGCACCGCCCCGGCGGCAGGGCGCGCGTCGCCGCGTGATCCGGCGGTGGGGTCGGGGGTGTGCCAGGCGCAGCGTCCACGCCCGCCCCGCGACGCGCTCTGGCTGCGTGCTGGCCTCCACCGCCATGTACGACTCCCCGCGCCCTGTGATCTGCGAATTCCGGAGGGACCGTCATCAAGGTCAGGACGTCCAGGCGGCCTGGGCGTGCTTGCAGAAAGGGCCCGGCTTCCCACCCTTGAGGGAAGAGGACGGGGACCTGGCTGTCGTCCCAGTCCTCAAGGGTGAGTCCGTAGTAGTCGATGTCGACAGGTACTTCTTCGCGGCTGATCAGCTCGGGCATTCGGTCCGTCTCCACGCGGTCAGCCTCAGTGACGGGCCCACGCCATGTCACGCGAGCGGGGTGAGATCTCCGTATCAGCCACTGCTGGACTGTCCGTTGCCTTCGTTGTCGGCGAGGGTCGGTGTCCGGCCGCTGTCGTCGCAGGCCCCGCAGGTGATCGTGTACGTCTGTGCCCCGTCGGTGACGGTCACGGTTCCCGCGCCGCAGCAGTCTGTGCAGGGTGCTGCCACCGGTGCTCCAGCTGTCGGAGGTCTGCTGCGAGGCGTGCGTTCAGGTCGCGGCGGAGGAGGCGTTGGGTGAGGGCGAGCATGCGCAGGTAGCGGGAGTCCTCACGCAGAGCGGGGAGGTGTTCGCGGTCGACCCAGCCCATGGCGGCCCCTCTTGGCGCGGGTGTCCAGCGTCTCGCCGGCGCGGGGCTGGTGGCAAGGGAGCGTCATGCGGGGGAGGAGGCCGATCAGGCTTGGGCGTGGGGGTTGATGATGGCGACGAGGTTGATGCGTCCGGTGTTGTCGCTGATCAGCAGGATGGTGATGGCGCCGGGGAGGGTGGCGGACCGCAGGCGGACGGGCCCGGGGACGTCGAGGCCGTGGGGCTGGGTGACGGCGTCGGGGTCGTCTTCGAGGCGTGGGATGAGGTTGAAGAAGGCGAACTGGGCTTCGAGGGTGAGGGTGGCGATGAGGTCGAGTGCGAGCTGATCGCGTTCGAAGTGCCAGGTCACGCCGCGGTGTGTCCTTGGTGTTGCCGCATGGTCTGCTCCCACTGCTGCCATGCGTTCCGTGAATCGGGGGTCTCACGGTACTCGGCCGGTAGCTCTCCGTGGTGCGTCTTGGCGTATTCGAGGAGGTCGTTCAGCGCGGGGCGGACGGCCTCGTGGCGGGCGACGACGTCGGCCCATTTCGCGAACACTGCGGGGAGGTCGTCGAGGGTGGCGAGGTGCGCTTCGCGGAGGAAGTCCTGGCGCAGTTCGGCGACGGGGATGGCGTGGGCGAGGGTGTCGATGGTCCACTGGCCGCTGCTCATCGCGTCCTCCCTGCTGCCCTGCTGCCCTCGTGTGGCCTAGGCCATCACGGTACCGGACTGTGCCGGACAGCGCCGGACTGTGCGGTGAACGTGACGGCCCGCTCTTCCGGCATGGCGACTTCCCGTGGTCAGCGATGCCGCTGTCGCGTCCCAAGCGCATCGTCCCCTACGGTCTCTACCGTTTTTTCCAGCGAGGCACGGCCTGCCCGGCAGCGAGGAGCCGGAGCTGCTCGCCTTCTCCGCGCGCTGAAACCGCCGTCCGGGAAGGCCATTGCCGAGCACTCTCGTCTGCCAACATGCGCCTGGCTGGCGGGGGGGCACGGACGCCGGAACGGGTCATCGGCTGCAAGCACCACCTCGGCTGCGGCTCAGTGTTCATGCCTCGTTTCGGCCACTCTCGGTCCGAATCCGCCCGCATCCCGTGCGGTGCGCGAGCGGGCCCGGGCCTCGCCGCCGTGGATGTCGATGGCACCCCCGCGATCGTGGCGCTGCTCCGGGGCGCGGCGCCGCGTCGCGATGTCCAGGGCCCGCTCGACGCACTCGGCCGCGCCTTCCGCGACGTCGGCGATGCGCCGCTCCTGCTGCTGAGGCAGTGCCGTGAACGGGCCCGGGGCGCGTGTGATCCGGGCGAGGAGCCACAGCGCGGCGTACGGCGCCGTCCTGCACCCGGTGTACCGCCACCGGCGCAGGTCGAGGGCGTCGGCACGCGCGAGTTGGTCGCGACGGGCCCGGTCGGCGGCCGGCCACGACCGCGGCGCGTACGCCATCGGGGGACGCTGCACGATGGCTGCGGTCTGGTCGGCGTAGGCGACGAGGGCGTCCTCGACGGCGCGCATGGTGTTGAGGACGACGAGGCGGACGAGGGTAGGGCGTTCGCTGGTCCGGTCGGGGCCGTGTTCCACGGGGCGGAGGTGTGCGGCCTGGTGGTGCTCGTACTCCAGCTCCAGTTGTCCGGGACCGAGTTGGTCGAGACGGGCGAGGTGGCCGCGGCGGCCGGTGCCGAACGCTGCTGCGGTCGCGGGGGCGCCAGCGGCTTCGTGGAGATCGGCCCAGTGCAGGGCGATGGTGCGGAGGTGCGTGGCGGTGGCGGTCATCGTCGGTGCTCCTGTGGTGCGCGGACAGTGCGGTGATCAGCACGTGAGAGGCGTCCTGGTCCGGCGAGACGGTGAGGGCGCCCCTTCGTCATGGGGTCAGGGGCGTACCAGCGAGGGCGACGCGGATGCGGTGTCGCCAGCCGAGGGCGCCTGGGTTGCGGAGGGCGGCTCGAACGCGCTCGATCACGGCGCGCTGCTCGGTGTTGGACTCGAGGAGCTTGGCGCGCTGCCGAACAAGTTCCGCGTTCTCGGCGAGCAGTTCGCCGACGCGGGCGATGGCCGCCGTGTGCCGGCGGGTGTTCTCCTCGTGGAGGTGCTCCAGGACCTGCTCGCGGGTGCGTGTGGCGCGGAGTTGCTCCTTGGCGTCGCGGATCGTGTCGTGGAGGAGCCTGCTGTGCGGGAGGACGACGTCGAGGACGGCCGTGGTGATGGCGTTGAGGACGTGCTCGTGCTCGTCGGTGCGGTTGTGCTCGGGGTGCTCGTCGAGGACCGGGCTGATGGCTGCGGCGAGCCGGTCGTGGAGCGGGGACGTCGAAGGCTCGGTCGCTTGGGTCGCTGCCGCGCTGGGCGCGGGAAGGGTTTCCATCACGGCGTACAGCTCTGGCGTGGTGAGCAGCCCCTGCCGGTGGAGAGTCGCGGCGTCCCGGGCGCGGGCGACGGCGTCCTCGGTGGCGGCGAGGCACTCGCGCAGCCTGTCGAGGGCGTCGTCGGTGAGGTCCTTGAGGTGGATGCGCTCGGTCATGCGGCCCGGTCCTGCCCCGTGCAGTGCGCGGTGTCGTGTTCGGCGCCGCGGGATTCCCACGACCGAAGGCAGCAGGCGGTGTTGAGGTGGGCCCAGCCGCGGGTGGTGTCGGCGGCAAGGGCGCAGTCGGCGAGGCGTTCGCGCTGTGCGTCGGCGCGGTCCCGGGGGCGGGCGACGGCCTCGCAGTGGCCGTACCAGGCGAGGGCCAGGGCTCCGCCCATCGTGCCTAACGCGGCAGGCCAGTACGGGGTGGGGGCGGTGGCCGCGGTTGCGCCCAGGAGGGCGCAGGCGCTGGCGCGGAAGGCGAGGGCAGGGCAGTGGTGGGACATGTGTGGGGGGTCCTCGTCGGTGTCGGGCCCATGCGGCTGGCGCCGGGCTGCAACTGAGGGGGCGGCGGGTTGTTTGCGGTACTGATGGCGAGCCCGGTGCGTGTGGGGGGGGCTGGTTGGGGGGTGTGTGACTGCGGAGCGGCGGGCGGCCACCGCCAGGCAGCTGCACCAGGACGTGACGGGCAATGTGTGGTCGAAGGAACGCGAGTGGAACCTGTACCGGGCAAGGCGGGCTGCCGCGGCTCCGGTTCGTGTCGGCGCCGCGGTCGCGCCGCCCCGGGGGCATCCCGGTCGCAGCAGTGGACGCGGTCGTCCTGCCGGGACGGCTCCCTGTCGGCTCGGCTCCCTGCCGGGACGGCCGTCGCCCCGACCCCGGCCCTGGTTCTGGAGCAGGAGCCCGTGGACGTCGATCATGTCGACCGGAGGCTGGGCTTGGAGAACTTGTTCCGCGAGCAGGTGCTGGACTGGCGGGTGCGTGCCGCGCGTGACCACCAGGTGGTGTTCGATCACATCGCCCGGTACGACGAGGCGTCGCCAGCCACCTGTTCACGCGGGCGGTCGTCGCCCAGGTGCAGCGCCTGTCCGGCCTGGGGCATCTGCACCTTGATCTCGCCCCGTCCTGTGGGGGCAGGCATGAGCGGCGGCGAGATGTCCAGCATCGAAGCGGCGTTTCCCGGAGACGCGTCGGCCCCGGGAACTCCGCAGCGGCGGCGTCGAGGACGGACAGGTGGTGCTGCGCGTGCTGGACACGTCCGCCTCCGTCACCCTGCTGGGGCCGGACCTCGACGAGTTGCCGCGCGCAGGCGACGTCCAGGACCAGCACCAGCCCAGGCGGGTGCGTCCGGCAGCGGGGGTGCCCCGACGGCACCCGCCTCCGCGCTGTAGCAGCACAGCACCGCCTAGGGCGAGGTGAGGAGCGTCATGAGGAGCGTGGCCCCGGCAGCGGGGCTCTGTTCCGGCGGCTTCGGGTGGAGTTCCAGATGAACGCGAGGCACTCCGTCTTCCCGCCGCTCTTCCCGGCCTCGGCCCAGCCCGGGGGGAGGTCCCACGCGGACAGACAGATCGCGTAATTCCCCTCGTCGTTGAGGACGATCTTGTAGATGGATGCGGGGCCGGTTTCGGGGGGCACGACGGGCTCCTCTCGGGAGCGTGTGAGCATCAGATGCGAGTGAGGTCAGGACCGGACGGCCGACGTCGCGGGGCCGGAAGCGTCGCCAATGGTTCCGGCGTCTTCGGCGTCTTCGGCGTCTTCGGTGGTGTCTTCGGTGGTCTCGTCGGGGAACGTCTGGAGGCGTTGCCGCCCGGAGGGGCTGAATGTCTGTGTCTTGAGTACGGCCCAGGCGGGACCTTGCCCCTAGCGGTTCTTCGACTGTCGGCGCCGCCCGGGTGACCGCAGCGCGTAGCCGCCGGGCACGAAGAGGTCGGCCTTCTCGGGCTCCTGCCTCGCACCAGCCGCCGTTGCGTCATCAGGGGTTGTCCCTGTCGGCGGGTTCCTGCCTCGGCTTCCGGCCGCTTCTCGCTGGCGTGGGTTTCCGGTAAGGGCACAGCAGCCTCCCAGTGGCGTACAAAACACCTCCCCCGAGGGCCTCTTGACGCCCCGAAGGTTGCCCCTTGAACGTGTTGATCTTTTCTGGATTCAGACCTGACCGGCTGCGGCCGAAGGACCCTTCTCCGGGGGCCTTGGTCCTGAACCGGCACAGACGGGTACGCCCCGCGACACACAAGACCTCTGCGGCGCTGTCAGGCATCGGGCTCGGTCGGCGGGACGGGGGACAGGTGCGCGCTCGGGCTGCGAAGGCGCGGCCGTGGAGACCTGCGGCCGGTGCAGCCCGCACCGCAGGTGCTGACCGGCAGCCGGGCCCACGCGCGGGTGAACACCCGCGCGTTCGTGAACCTCGCGGCCGCCGCAGGCGCCAGCGCCGGTACGAGCCCTCGCCTCGCCCACCTGTCCCGGCCCGGCACGGGCATTCACCAGCCTGCCGAAGCAGCACGGAATGAGCCTGGTGAACGCACGAATCCCTGACGCCTCTGCCGCTGTGGTCCCACCAGTGGCTCAGGGATTCTCCCGCTCGGCCCCTTACCGCCTGGCCGGTTCACCAGGGTGGCTCTGTCGGTGCTGCCGCGGTGTGGCTGGTTCGTGTGGAGAAGCCTTCACGTACACCGAGCTGGTGCTGCCACGGCGCACGAACTGCTCCAGCTTCAGCCCTTCCTGGTCGGGCAATCTGCGCACACGGACGGGCCCAGCCACCCTGCCCCCCCCAGCAGTTGGATCGGATCTCACCGCACATCCAACCGCCTCGGCCGCCATCCGCCGAACGTTCCCTGGCGGAGCACTACTTCTCGCGCAGGCAGGGGTGATCTGCCCGGCGTGGAGTGGTCTCGTCTGGAAGGCACCTGCCGAAGTCGGTTGCGACAGGGGCGGTAGTGAACCGAGCCGCGTCGGTACCACTTCTGTCCGTCCGCGTCTGAGTCCCGTGCTGCCCTTCGCCCTCGTGTTCCTCGCCCTGCGTCGCCTGACCGTCTCCGCCTTCGGCACCTGATGAGCCTGGAACCGAAGGCTGGGTCCGTACCTTTCGTAGTGCGCCGGGCCCACTACGACCGCCACACCGGCGGCCAGAAGTCGTTTCGACGGGAGCGCGATCGCCTCATGAACGACGAACTCTGGCCCGCCCGCCCCTGGTTGCCGACGGCGTGGCTCTGCTCCCGATCGGCATCGCCGCGCAGCACCCCGAGGTCCGGATCAGACTGCGCGCGGTGGTGAGGCGAAGGCTGCCTCAACGGCAGACCCTGGTGCCTCGCACGGCTCCAGGGTCGCGAGCCCGGCGTCCTGCGTGATGGGAAAATCGAAATAGGTGTCCGGGTAAGGCTCGCCGTCGAGCGTGTAATGCCACCACTCGCACTCGTACGCACTGAAACCGCAAGTCTCCATGAGGGACCGCAGATGCTGCCGGTTCCGTGCTTCGGTAGGTGTGATCCCTTGTGCGCCATGGTGCGAGATGGAATCCATCAGGTCATGGTCGCCGCCCATGGGAACGAGCTCACCGGTGGCCAAGTCATAGAGGGTGAGGTCGACGGTGCTGCCCCGGCTGTGGCCCGACCTGGCGGCCACATATCCCTTCTCGAACATCTCGGCCCTGTCGATATTGGGATAGTGCCGCGACTTGGTCCGGCCGTCCTCCGGCTGCTGCGACCAGCGCAGAAGGCAGTCGACGGCGTGCTGTGGGCGGTAGCCGTCCCAGAGCAGCAGGCCGAATCCCAAATTTTCGGCCCGCTCTGTGGCCCGTTCCAGCGCCGTGCACAGAGCCCTCGTACCGACGATTCGATTGGCCAGATATCCGTCCACCGGCTTTCCGGTGAAGTTGTCCCACGTGGCGTACTTGGCGTCCCAGCGTATTCCGGACGCCAGCTCGTCCACAAAGGCAAAGTCGCCCCTCACCGACTCCACCGACTCCACCGGCTTCATCGGATTTTTCCCGTCAGGGCGAGGGACACCGCCCGGTCGATCACTTCGGGAAGCAGCAGCCCCGCTGCGGCCATCATCCTCGGATAACGGCTGTACGAGGTCATGCCGGGGAAGGTGTTGACCTCGTTGAGGACTACTTTCCCGTCCTCCTTGAGGAACATGTCTACTCGCGAAAGACCACTGCATCCCAAGGCGCGGTACACGGCCTTGGCCGTCTCCTGCACGAGTAGCCGTGACTCTTCCGGAATGTCGGCGGGAACGATGGCCAGGGAATTCTCGGAACCAGTCTCGGGGGCGTCTTCCTGGTGGATCCTGAAGAATCCGTGGGAGAGCGCGATCCGGTCCACCTCGCCCACGGTCAGATCCGAATCGTTTCCCAGGATGGCGCAGCCTATCTCACTGCCGATGACCGCCTCTTCGATCAGTACCTTCGCGTCGTACTGTCGTGCCGTCTCCACCGCGCTCGGAAGTTCCTCTTCCCGGGACACCTTGGTCACGCCGAAGGACGATCCGGACCGGGCGGGCTTCACGAAGACCGGATAGGCGAGCCGGGCGGGATCGATGGTTTCGTCCGCCGTGACGGTCCAGAAGTTCGGCGTGGCGATTCCCGCGCTGCGGGCGACGACGTAGGCAAGGGACTTGTCCATGCACAGAGCGGAACTCTGGATGTCGCAGCCGATGTAGGGGATGCCGGAGAGTTCCAGCAGCCCCTGCATCGCGCCGTCCTCGCCGAGGGTGCCGTGCAGCACCGGCAGGACGACGTCCAGACGGATCGTTCCGTAACTCCCCTGCCCTAGGACGAGCAGCCCGTGCACGTCGCTGTCCGGCGACAGGACGACGGGGCGGCAGTCCCGGTTCTCCCACTCCGCGTCGGGACTGTCACAGAGCTTCCAGGCGCCGCTCTTCGTGATCCCGATGTAGAAGGGTTCGTACTTCTCGAGATCGAGGTTCTGGGCCACCTCACGCGCCGACTTGACGGAGACGGGGTGCTCCTCGGAACGGCCGCCGAAGATGATGCCGACCTTCAGCTTAGTAGCCATAGTGATTCCTGCTTTCGAATGTCAGACAGTTGGCGAGGGAGTTCTCCACGGTGTCGCGCAGGGCGTGGTCCGTGTAGTAGGCGGTGTGCGGACTGATGAGCACATTCGGCAGCTCCTGCAGTCGCAACAGCCCTTTGCTCTCTATGGTTTTGTCCCGGCAGTCGGCGTAGAAGATGCTTTCCTCGCCTTCGACGACATCCAGTGCCGCGCCACTCAGCCTGCCGCTCTCCAATTGCTGCACCAACGCCTCGGTGTCGATGAGCGCACCACGTGCGGTGTTGACGATGAGAGCGCCGTTCTTCAGCTGTGCCAGGCGATGCCGATCCAGCAGATGGTGCGTCTGCGCAGTGAGCGGTGCATGCAGGGTGACCAGGTCGCTCCGCCGCAGCAATTCATCGAGAGGAATGAGCTCGACAGCGGCACCGGGGCGGTCCACGGGACGGTTGTCATGGGCCAGGACGCGGCAGCCGAAACCCCGCAGCCGGGCCATGACCGCCGCGCCGATACGGCCCGTCCCGATCACTCCCACCGTCAGATCGCGCAGTTCCTTCCCGCGCGCATCGCTCAGCCGGTAATCGTGCATGTCGGTGCGCCGGACGATGGCTTTCGCATCCCGTAAGGCCATCAGCATGAGCATCAGCGTGTAGTCGGCCACGCTGTCCGGCGAGTAGGAGACGTTTTCGACAAGGATGCCGATGCTGTCCGCGTATTCCACATCGATGTGGTTGTAGCCGATGCTCCGCGTGGAGACATAGCCCACGCCGGCTCGGCCGAGCGCACGCAGAGTGGCGTGGGTGATGGGGGTCTTGTGGCCGACGCTGATGCACCGGCTGCCGACGGCCAGTTCAGTATTGGCTTCGGATACCGGTGCGTCGGTGATGGCCGGCTGCACACCGAGGCCGGGCGCCAGTTCGCGGAACAGAACGGCTTCGTCCGGGCCGCACCCGTACATGGTGATGCGGGTCGTTTCGCTGTGGGTCATGCCTCCAGTCAAGGCGGCGTGCTGTTGCCGGAACGTATGTGGTTTTCGATACGCTCGCGATACGTCCTACTGCCTTGACTACAGGCATGACTTGCGAAACACCAGACATGGCGTCCAGGGATTCGACATGATCCCGCTCAGCCTCGGCCAGATCGCCGAAATCGCCGGCGGGACGGTTGAGGGTGACGGCGCCGTGACCGTGACCGCTCCAGCCGTGCTCGACAGTCGGCAGGCCGAGCCGGGCGGCCTCTTCGTCGCCATCGCCGGCGAGCACGTCGACGGCCACGACTACGCGCGCCAGGCCGGCAGAGCCGGCGCGGTCGCCGTACTCGGCTCGCGGCCAACGCCGCTCCCCACCGTCGTGGTCGAGGACACGCAGGCCGCGCTGCAGTCCCTCGCCGCCCACGTCGTAGCCCGGCTGCGCGACAAGCTGACCGTCGTCGGGCTGACCGGTTCGCAGGGCAAGACCAGCACCAAGGACCTGCTGGCGGCGGTGCTCTCACCCACCGCGCCGACGATCGCCACCATCGGCTCGCTCAACAACGAGCTCGGCGTGCCACTCACCATGCTGCGCGCCGACGCCGCCACCCGATTCCTGGTCCTTGAGATGGGAGCCCGCCGCGTCGGCGACATCGCCGAGCTCACCGGCCTGGTCGCACCCGACATCGCCGTCGTACTCAATGTCGGCCAGGCCCACCTCGGCGAGTTCGGCTCACGCGCGGCCATCGCGGCGGGCAAGGGCGAGCTGGTGCAGGGTCTGGCGCCCGGCGGCACCGCCGTCCTCAACGCCGATGACCCCCGGGTGGTCGCGATGCGCGCGCTCACCGATGGCCCGGTGCTGACCTTCGGCGAGGCGGTCCACGCCGACGTACGGGCGCTCGACTTGGACCTCGACCGGCTCGGCCGACCTTCCTTCACACTACGTACCGCCGGTGCCTCGGCCCCCGTGGCGCTGCCGCTCCTGGGCGCCCACCAAGCGCTCAACGCCGCGGCCGCCGCGGCGGCGGGGCTGGCGGTCGGCGTACGCCTCGACCTGGCCGCGGCGGCGCTGGCCACCACCTCGCTGTCGAAATGGCGCATGGAGCTGTGCCCCCTCGCAGGCGGCGCGACCCTGCTCAACGACTCCTACAACGCCAACCCCGACTCGACCCGCGCCGCCCTGGACGCGCTGGCGGCGGTCGAGGGCGGCCGCTGTATCGCCGTCCTCGGCGAGATGCTCGAGCTCGGCGAGGAGAGCGAGGCCGAGCACCGCGCCGTCGGGGAGTACGCCGCCTCCCGGGCCGACGTGGTGGTCGCGGTCGGCGAGGCCGCCCGGCTGATCGCCGAGGGCGCGGGCGAGCGGGCGGTGGCACTGGCCGACAACGACGCGGCCGTCGACTGGCTGCGCGTCCGCCTCGCCGACCGCGACGTGGTGCTGGTCAAGGCCTCCCGCGGGGCGCGCCTCGACGAGGTCGCCGCCGCGCTCGCGTAGTTCGGCGGGGCGGGAGCGGACGCTCGACGACGCGGTCAGGATCCCCCTGTCGGCAGGTCTCGCAGGAACCGGGACGACATCCCCGCTTGGTCGATGTATCCGCGGCGCCGGTAGAACTCATGCGCATCCTGCCGATGATCCCCACTGGTGACTTCCATGCGGACGCATCCGAGGGTGGCGGCGAAGGATTCCGCGGCCGCGACGAGTCGAGAGCCGACGCCGCGGCCGCGAGCTCGACCGGAGACCACCAAGGCTACGATCCGGCCCCAGGAGCCGTCGCGTTCGAAGAACGGGCAGACGTGGACGGCGATGACCCCGAGGAGGTCGTCGCCGGCCTCAGCCACATAGGCCGCGCCGGACGGATCCTCGGCCCAGCTCTGGATTCGGTTCGCCGTCGCTGCCCGGCCGTCTTGCGGATGGCCCAACTGGTCCAGCAGCACGTTGACGGCTGAGGCGTCGTCGCGGTGTGCCGGTCGGATCCTCATGCTCATCGCGCGCGCCGCCTCATGTAGAGGTCGAAGGCCCGGTAGATCATCGGCCGCAGCGGCAGGTCCCACTCGCCGACGTACCGCACCGCCTGACCGCCGGTGCCGACCTTGAACTGGACGAGGCCGACATGCGAGTCGTCCGCATCGAGGGTGGGGGTGATGCCGCGCAGGTCGTAGACGTCGCAGCCGGCCGCGAGGGAATCGCGGATCATCGCCCACTGGCAGGCGTTGGAGCCGCGCACCTCGCGCTTCTCGGAGGCGGAGGCGCCGTAGGAGTACCACGCGTGGACGCCGACGCGGATCAGGACGGCGGCGGCCACCACATCACCCTGGTGGCGGGCCAGGTAGAGCGTGATCCGCTCGGGATCCTCGGCCCGCATCTCCGCGAACATGGTCTCGAAGTAGCGCAGCGGCCGGGGCGTGAAGCGGTCGCGCTCGGCGGTGTGGACGTAAAGGTCGTGGAACGCCTTCAGGTCCTCGCCGAGCGTCACCTTGCCGACCGTGACCTCGACGCCCGCCTTGGCCGCCTTCTTGATGTTGCGGCGCCACTGCTGGTTCATGCCCCTGAGTACGTCGTCCTCGGTCCTGCCCGTCAGCGGAATCTCGTACTTGAACTGCGGATGCCCGACCCCGAAGCCGTCCTCGGGACTCCGCGGAAGCCAGCCGGCGCCGCTGAGCCGACCGGTCACCTGGGCGCCGACCGGGTCGCCCCACTGTCCTGGCAGGTCGGTCAGCCGCCGGACGTCCGGGTCGGCGATGCCCTCCTTGACCCGCGCGGCGCTCCAGGTGTCCGTTACCACCGGCGGGCCGAGCCGGATCGCGAACGCCCCGTGTTCCTTGAGATACGCCGCCAGCGGGTCGAGCCACACATCGATCTCGCCGCTCCAGTCGATGACCGGGCCCTCGGGCAGATACGCCAGCGTGAAGCGGTCGAGCCGCGGCACCGGTCGGTGCAGGACGAGCCCGGCACCGACCAGGCGACGGCCGTCGAACCAGCCGAGGGACTCGCTGCGCCACTCGGTCTTGACCCGGCCCCACGCCGGGGTCTGCAGAAAGCTGACCGACCGCTGGGCCCGCACGAACGCCACGTGCTCGGCGGCGCTGATCGGCCTGACGACCGGATTCCCGGCTGCTGCTCGTACTGGTTCGCTGTAGGACATGCCACCAGTCAAGGCGACGGAGTGTTGCCCGGGCGTATGCACATCTCGATACGCCGACGATATGTGCCGCCTCATAGCCTTCAGGACATGCGTGTGTTGATCGTCGAGGACGAGCCCTATATGGCAGAAGCCATCCGCGATGGCCTGCGCCTGGAAGCGATCGCGGCCGACACCGCCGGTGACGGCGACACCGCCCTGGAACTACTGAGTATCAACACCTACGACATCGCCGTCCTCGACCGCGACATTCCCGGCCTTTCCGGCGACGAGGTCGCCAAACGCATCGTCGCCTCCGGCAGCGGCATGCCCGTCCTCATGCTCACCGCCGCCGACCGGCTCGACGACAAGGCGTCCGGGTTCGAACTCGGCGCCGACGACTACCTCACGAAACCCTTCGAACTCCGAGAGCTCGCGCTCAGGCTCAGGGCCCTCGATCGCAGGCGCGCCCACAACCGGCCGCCGGTACGGGAGATCGCGGGCCTGCGCCTCGATCCGTTCCGCCGCGAGGTCTACCGCGACGACCGCTACATCGCGCTCACCCGCAAACAGTTCGCGGTCCTTGAAGTCCTCGTCGCCGCCGAAGGCGGTGTCGTGAGCGCCGAAGATCTCCTGGAGCGCGCGTGGGACGCGAACGCCGACCCGTTCACCAACGCCGTACGCATCACGGTCTCCGCCCTGCGCAAACGCCTCGGCGAACCCTGGCTCATCGCCACCGTGCCGGGCGTCGGCTACCGCATCGACACGACGCCCGGCGCCGGGCGCGGGAGCGGTGACCGTGGCTAGGAGGTCCGGCCTGAGCGTCCGCCTCAAGCTCACCCTCAGCTACGCCGGATTCCTCATGCTCGCGGGTGTCCTGCTGCTCGGCGCCGCAGGACTCTTCCTGCTGCGCCAGGGATGGTTGCGGACCAACGAAGAGGGGGCGTGGAGACAGAGTCCGGGTACCGAGCTCGTGCGTGGTTTCGCGCCGACGGCAGCCGCGGTCATGGTGTTCCTCCTGGTCTTCGGCCTCCTGGGAGGATGGCTCCTCGCCGGCCGCATGCTCGCGCCCATGGACCGCATCACACACGCCACCCGGGCGGCCGCGGCCGGATCACTGTCCCACCGGATCCGGCTGCCGGGACGCAAGGACGAGTTCCGCGAACTCGCCGACGCCTTCGACACGATGCTCGCGCAGCTCGAAGCGCAGGTCGCGGAGCAGCAGAGATTCGCCGCCAACGCCTCGCACGAGCTGCGTACCCCGCTGGCGATCTCGAAGACACTCATCGACGTCGCCCGCGCCGATCCGAACCACGACACCGGCGAACTCGTCGACCGCCTCCACACCATCAACACCCGGGCCATCGACCTCACCGAGGCACTGCTCCTGCTCAGCCGCGCCAACCAGCGGGCCTTCACCCGAGAACACGTCGACCTGTCCCTCGTCGCAGAGGAAGCAGCCGAAACGCTCCACCCGCTCGCGGAGAAGCACGGCGTCATCCTCGAGACCAGCGGCGACATCGCCCCCGCGGCCGGTTCACCCGCACTCCTGCTGCAGCTCACCACGAACCTCGTACACAACGCGATCGTCCACAACCTGCCGCAACAGGGCACCGTCTGGGTTCACACCGGCGTCCGCCCCAAGACGGTGGTGCTCACCGTCGAGAACACCGGTGAGCAGCTCACCCCCCAGCTGGTCGCGACCCTAACCGAACCCTTCCAGCGCGGCACCGAGCGCATCCACACCGACCAGGCAGGCGTCGGCCTGGGCCTGGCCATCGTCAAGACCATCACCGAGGCACACGACGGAACCCTCGCGCTCACCCCACGCCCTGCCGGGGGGCTCCGCATCACCGTGGAGTTGCCCGCGGCATCAGGACGGTGAGCCCCGAGCGACCAACCGGGGGCGCCCGACACCTCCCAGCCGTACAGGTGCCAGCGATGGATCTACGGACATTGTCGGTGCCAGTGCAAGACGACGCCCGTCGGCTGCTCATCGACCGGCGGGGGTGGACATCTGCCGCTTCGGCTTGACGTCGACCACGATCGGCCCGTTCTCGGCGATCAACAAGAAGCCCGGCACGTGGGTGCGGACACGTGGGTGCGGACCTGCCCCTCCACCTTGGCGTTCAGTAGGAACGGCTGGGCAGTGATGCCGAGCGCCGCGGGGTCGAAGTCGGCGAACAGTAAACGTGCCAGCTCGAATCGCGACCCGTAGATCACGTGGCTTCGGGTCGTCGCCGACCAGTACGTGCCGGAGCAGTGCCTCTGCCCCTTGCGCCACCGGAAGGTCCGCCACGGAGCAGCTGCCCACGGCAGGTCCTCGAGCAGCCGACATCCTCGACGCACTTGCCGTCTTGGAAGCGAACGCTGACTGTTACGGCGGAACTGTCCAGGGCGTATCCCCAGGCCGGGTCGTGCCCTGCATATCCCCGATGCCCGCATGCGGCCATGAGGGAGGCTCGGACCGGCCCTCATCGTCCGAAAAGAGTGAACGCACTGACCTGCCGATCTCAGGAAGGCGCCAAAAGTGGCCCTGATGTGTAGTCAGTTCTGAGCATGCGGCGCGAGTTTTGAGAACCTGCAAGCAGGGTGTCTCGGGGCTGTCACGGAAGTCCGCCATGCCCCGTTCCGTCTGGTCCGGCGCCGTCTCATTCGGCCGGGACGATCCCGATCAAGGTCATGGCCGCCACTGAGGATCACTTGTTCCGCTTCCACCAGTACCACCTGGAGGGCATGGGCTGGATCCGCACGCGGAAGATCTGAGAGCTCGAGGACCGGCGAGGTCGGCCAGGACGAGATCGGCAGGGGCTACGAGGTCTCCAAGGACACCTTGGTGGCGGTGTCGGACGAGGAACTGCGCGAGATCCCCCCGCCGACGGCGAAGGCGATCGACATCGTCACCTTCGAGCCGTACGCGAGTATCGACCCTGGCCCGTCACCAAAGCCTGCGCACAGGACCCGGCCACCCTCTGCACATCGCGGCCGCGCTGCCCGGCCCCGAGTGCATCGCGCGCAGCCGCCGCCCCCACTCATACGGACATCGCCCACGCCCTCAACGGCAAGACCGTGCCGGACTGGCCCACCACCGCCCGCCTCGTCGTGGCCCTCCAAGGCCAGCCCGTCGACATCTGACCCCTGTCGCACGCGGCCCACACCCTGCCCAGACTGCCCCTGCAGACAGCCTCCATGCCCGCCGACGCCTTCGGCTGATTTCCACCCCTGCCCCACCCACACCCGCCGACGCTTCACGTCCTCGGGGGGAGGAACGCATGTCCTTGATCACCCCCAGCCGCCCGCGGCCGCGCTACCAACTCGCCATCGAAGCCCTGGTGCAGACCACCGCCGATCCCGCGCAGGCAGCCCAGCAGTTGCCCGTACACCCGCGGATCTACGCCCTGTGCCGCGAGGTGAGATCCGTCGCCGAAGCAGCCGCCCTGCTGAACACGCCCCTCGGCGCCGCCCGCATCCTCATCGCCGACCTCGCCGAAGCCGGCCTCGTCACCATCCACCAGCCCGCCACCCACACCAGCGCCAACGACACCCCCGACACCGCACTGCTCGCCCGCGTCCTGCGCGTGCTGCGCGGTGACCCGCCCACCACGCCCGCGTTCCGCCAAACGCAGCCCGCCTCCTCCTGCCTCCGAAGGCACAGCGCCCGCTGAAACCGGACCACGGCTCACGGCTCACCTGCCGACGACGAGCCCAAGCCCCGCAGCGGCAGAACTGGGCCGGCGTGCCGGTCCCACGGTCGGGATCCCACGCGTGGCCGCCTCAAGGCTGGCGGACCGTCGTGAGCTCTTGGACTCGCTGATGGAAGAGCGGGTCCCGGACCTTCAACGGTTCAGTGATGCCGAGGGAGGGAGCCGCTTCGGCAAGCGCGACGTACGTCATGTCCGTCGTCTCGAGCCGGTAGTAGGTCAGGCGAGGGACCGCTTCATCGGAGAGATGAGAGCGGGCGGCGGTGTGGTGCAGCAGTTCACGCAGCAGGTCGTCGGCCCTCAGGGCGGTCCGCTGGCACAGGCCGGCGTCGGGCGCCAGGAACAAGGCGTGCCACGCGCCCGTGTGCGGGCCGGTCGGCGCTGGCCACCCGGGGCCCCGGTGCGGGGTAGTCCCGGCCGTGCGTCCAGTACCCTTCCGCGTTGCTGCCGAAGGGGCGTCAACCACCGGCCAGGCCCTGCCACTAGGGTCACTACCATGGCGACCCCCTTCGAGAGGGCCCTGCGCGATGCCGCGCAGGCGCTGCAGTCCGGTGACTGGCCCGTGCGGCAGCCGGACAGAGATGCGGCCGCCGTCGTTTGGGAGCAGATCTGGATTCCGTACCAGGACGTCCTGGGGGAGAAGGAGCCGGAACCGGACCGGGCATACGCCCGCCTGTAGGGCTGTTCCGGGTGCCTGCGCGGCCGCGGGCGCGGTGCCGGACATCAACGCCTGATACGCCTAGGTTCTCCAGCAGCTGCCGCCAGCTCTCGCCTGCGCAGGCGCAGACCAGGAAGCGGCAGTGAAGCTGCTGGGCGGGTTCGGCACGGTGGTGTACGCGATCGGCACCGGCACGGAGGTCTAGCGGGGTGAACTTTCAGCCGGCCCCAGGTTGATTCCTTGTCCCGCCGCGCGGGCCGCCCACCCGCGCCCCGGGCGGCTATGCCGCGGTCGCGAGCCGTGGTCGGCGGCATGCTGGAATCTGGCTCCACCCGACTACCCATCCGGGTAGGACCGCACCGCGCTCACCAGCAGTGGGGTAGTCAAGACCCGTGGCGTTCGCGGTGGTCGAGCGGGCAGGCAATCGCAGTCGGCCGACGCGGCCGAGGGCGGACCGGGGATGCCAGGGGGACGGTGCGAAGGGCATCCCGCCATACAGATAAGATCTATGTAAAATCCGCATCTGGGGGGAAGGAACCACATCAATGATGCGCAATATCACCAAGGGGATAGGTGTCACTGCTGCGGCGGTGGCGGCACTTGCGATGGGGAGCGGGGTGGCGACCGCCAAGAACGGCCTGTGGCAGCCGTGGGTCGCACCGAAGGACTCGAATTCCTACCGCTGCAGCCAGACGATCGATCACCCCAAGTCGACGCGTGTGTTCATGCAGACGTGCATCATCCACGGGGCGGAGGACTTCCTGCAGCCCGTCCTGATCGTCTCGAACACCTCGGACAAGTGGATCGAGATCCACGGCAACACGAACTCGAACTGGGTGCTGCCCAAGGGGGAGAGGGGCTACTGCAAGGACTCCGACCTCGCTCCGGGAGCGAGGACGGCCTGCTACGGTCCCACGTCGCGAGGCCGTGTGGGCGTCAACACCGCGGACAGCGAACTGATGCTGAACGCCGGTACCGGCGGCAAGGTCACGGGTGTCACCACCTCCGCCAAGTACACCCTGTACGACTTCTAAAACCCTGCACGGCGGGCGGGACCACACGCGCCGCTCGCCGCGTCCGGCCTGCACGCTGAGCGAGCAAGCCATCGGCGCCAGTCGCCGGTTCCGAACAACGGCTGCGTGCCTCTCAGCAGCGGTCACCAGGGTCCGTACCGCATCGCGGTGCGGACCCTGGTCGTATCGTTCAACGGCGCGGAGCAATGCCCCTCGAAGGCCAGTTGACCTCGCCCTCAGCCACGACGGCCGCCGCGGGCACCCGGCCCGCCGTTCAGCGACCTGGGCAGAATCGCAGGTTCCGCTCTGTCCGGCCGCGCCCAGCACGCAAGACCCGTCCCGGCTGTGTGCGACGTCTTCTCGCAGCCTCACTGGCGGTGGTTTGTTGGACGGGGCGGTAGAGGTCGAGGGGTCTGCCGGTGACGACGGCGTTGAGGAGGGCTTGGAGTTCGGTGGGCGGGGCCTTCACCGACCATGCTCGCCAGAAGCGTTGCAGCGTGGCCCAAGGCGTCAGCCAGCCGTGGACGGCCCGGAGGGCTCGGGGCCAGCAGGTCGGCTGGGGCTGCTGGGACTCTGCTCCTCCCCCCTCTATGTCACCTCTGATGCGGTGTCAGGATCGGGTGCAGGAGTGGCGGCTATGGGTGTCAGCGGGGCGAACCAAGTGTTCCAGAAGCTGAACGCGCAGTTCACGAGGGTCTGGTGGCGGCAGACAGCGGTGTCGGAGCGGACCTGGAAGTCGGCCCATCCGAGTTCGTCCTTGACCTGTTTGTAGCTCTGCTCGACCCAGTGCCGCAGTCCGTAGATCCGTACCACCTCGGTCAGGCCGGTGGCCGTATGTCGGCTGTGCTTCTCGCGGGGCGAGCCGGGCCGGGGCAGGTTGGTGGCCAGGTACCAGGTGGAGGTCTCGGGCAGGTGGGCCGGATCGGTGGTGGCCACCACCAGCCGGACCGCGCCGTCGGGTTCCCACCAGCCGAGCTGGGCATCGGCGGGTTGGCCGGTGGCGGGGACTCTGCCGACGTCATAGCGGGTGGTGGGACGCCGGTTCCGTAGCCCGGGTGACTGCCCGGGGCATGGCGCTTCGGGAGGCGGCCCGCCGCTGCCGAAGCCGATGTTCAGGAGAACGAGAGGCATCCCGTCCCTGGCAGGTGTCGCTTGTAGGGCCCGGCCCCGTCGGCAAGGACGAGGGCCGGGCCGGTGCTCTGGTCGGTCTGCGAATCTTGATCGTTACCGGGCCTGCTGATTGGCTGGCCGGTATGACTGATCTCGGACCCGTCGCCTGGCCTCCTGCCCCGATCAAGACCGAGAGGCTCGTGCTCCGTGAGCCCGAGGCCCGGGACCGTGCGGCGTTCATCGAGCTGCTCGCCTCATCCGAGGTGCACACCTACCTCGGCGGCCCGCGCTCGCGGGACGAGCTTGAGCGCGAGATGCCCGAGGTGCCCGGGCAGTGGCCCGGGAGTTTCGTCGTTGAACTCGACGGGTCGATGATCGGCCAGATCCTGCTCAGGAGGGCAACGGAGCAACACCGCCCGGCTGCCGTAGGGAAGACTGATCTCGGCTACCTGTTCCTGCCGCGGGCGTGGGGATTCGGATACGCCGCCGAGGCGTGCGCGGCCGCACTCGACTGGCTCACCGGCGCCCTTCCCGGCGAGCCGGTGGTGCTCGCCACGCAGACCGCCAACGTCGCCTCGATGCGCCTCGCGGCGAAGTTGGGGTTCACCGAGGTAGAGCGGTTCGAGGCCTGGGGCGCGGAGCAGTGGCTCGGCATGCGGTCCCCGGTCACGCCATCCGATTGACGACGCCGCGGCCGCGAGTCGCATACTCCGGCGGGTGCGGCCTGCCTGCCGCAAGGCCGCAAGTCCTCCAACGGGGTCCGGGCGGCCTGCTGGAGGACGGGATCGGCCTTGTGCCGCACGCTGTCACCGGTACGTTTCCAGCGGAAACCCTCGCGGTGCAGCAGTTCGCCCAGCCAGTCCGCAGAGATCTCCACTCCATGCTCGGCCCGCAGCCAGTCGCACAGGGCGGGGCACTCCACGCGATCCCCGCCTCGGCGGAGACGTCGAGCAACTCGGTCGGCGCGGTCCGGTCGTCCGATCCGGTCGTCCGGTCCGAGAAGCTTTGCCGGACGACCTGAGCGAGGGGCATCGGACGGCGCCTCGATCCAGCCCTCCGCGAAGCGGTGGACGGCGGCGCGGACCGGGGCCGGATGACGCTTCAGCAGGTCGGCGACCTCGGACACGGCCCTGCCGCGGTCCAGGAAACGGATGCACTCGGCACGCTGGCGGGGGTAGAGGCGGTCAGATCGCGGCGACGAGCCAGTAACGCGTGGAACTCACGCCGCTGATCGCCGGTCAGTTCGACACGGAGGCTTCTGGGCAGGCGTCCCTCCCATGGGCAGGCGCCCCTCCCAAGGGACGCCTGCACAACGCAACCAACGTCACCCGGATCCACGAACGCGCCCCTGCCTCAGCGCCTCCCGCGACGCGCCAGGCAGCGCAGGATCGCGGCCCCGGCCAGGAGGCCGCCCGTCAGCGGTACGAGGACGCTCACCCAGGGATCGCGGATGGGCTTGTACGTGGTCTTGCCTTCTTTGATCTCGATGAAGCCGAGCGGCCTTGCTTCGGCCCCGCCGCCGACCACGGCGTCCTCACCGGCCTCCTGGCCGGTGTTGCCGCCGAAGCCGAAGCCGATGCGCGCCACGGGGATCTGCCGTCCTCGCTTCCAGCGGTGCGTTCCCTGAGGCGGTCATCGGGGCCGCCCTCAGCCGGGCGTTCGGCCGGGCTCAGAAGGTCGATGGCGGCCGGGGAGGACATTCGAATCTCGGCACAGACGAAGCAGTCCACCGCAGCGAGGGCACACGCGGCTGTGGCCAGGGCAGGGGAGAACGTCGAACAGGCCATGACCCAGCAACGAGACCGACGCCGAGCCTCAGCAAGGAACTTCACCCGAGCCGCTCAGAGCGTAGGCAATACCGCCTTTGCCACCGGCCAACTGGTGTTCGCCGCTGCCGCGGCCTTCAGCGCGTCAACGTCGATGGCCGGTTGCGGTCTCGGCGAGATCTGCCTGGAATCGGAGGCGGAAGCACCGTTGTAGGCGGTGCAGGTGATTATTTCCTCGACGATGGGCCGGACCGGGCCCGGCTCACTGACGACTTCCCGCGTACACACTGGTTCCAGCTTGGTCAGGACCGCGTTGTTGGCGCTGCGCAGAGTGCTCTTCAGCCCGGCGGTGTCGAAGCCGGCACGCGCCCGGGCGAGCAGCGCGATCGGCCCCACCGCATTGACGGCGAAGCCGAGCTGATCGGCCGCTCCCTTGTCGGAGACGGCGCCGAGAAGACTGTCGGCCAGGGTCACACAGCCGGTGGTGTCGCGGGCGAACGACTGGAGCGTATCCGGAGTGAAGAGCCTGATGTCGGCGACGTCGATGACCGCGTGACGGGCGCAGGAGCGTGCCTCCGCCGCGGCGACCTGGTCGATGTGGGCGAGGATCTCCGTCTTCGCCGAACCGATCGCATCCAGAATCCGCTGCGTTGCCTCCTCCAACGACAGGCCGCCCGCGGCGAACAGCTGGTAGGCGGCGTACGCAGCCTTGGCTATTGCGACGTAGTCGATGGCTTGTGCTGATGGTGCCGCGCCCGGCGCTGTCACGGACTGCGTCGATCGCTCCGCTGCCAGTGCGGCTTGTGCTGTTGGTGCGCCTAAGGGAACCGTTACGGCAGCGGCCAGGACCGCCACCGTGGCTCCGCGTGCCCATCGCGAACTCATCTCATCGCGCTTCCCTCACGAAAGTGCCTCATAAGTCGCATCCTGTGATGAACATTCCAGACCGGAACGGCGGTAGTCAACGTGATTCAGCGCCAAAAGGACCTGGACGCGGCCGGTCGACTTGTCACTTCTCACATGGCCAAGTTGTCGTGCCGCACGGCCGTTTCCCGCTGAGCCCCCGTGCCGCGGGAGTTCCGCCGGGAGCTCGGGTACTGCTCTTCCGTACGGTGCGGGCCAGCGCTGCGCGGCTCCGTGGGCCAGAGAGAGGACCAGGAGCCACCGCACGCCCCGGCGCTGTGCCTGTCGACGGCGGTTCGTCGATGAGAGTGGTGGGCGCGCTCGGCTGTGACGGGAGCTGTTGGGGTTCGCCGTTGCGCTGGGTGGTGAGGGCCAGGGCCGGGCCCTGCGTCAGGCGTTCAGGAGGGTTCGTCCATGTGCTGACGGTTGCTGTAGAGCGTGGCCGCTGCGGCGGCTAGCCCCACGATGGTGAACGTCATGTAACTGGTTAGGTCTGTGGGGCTGGTGGGTGTGCCGGGCTGCAGGTTGGCGGTTGCCGGTGTCCCGGCGTTGAGAGGGCTCCTGGTTTGATCTTGGT
>NZ_JOJM01000063.1 GCF_000720325.1 Streptomyces sp. NRRL B-1347 | reverse complement strand
CCCGCGGGCCCCGTCACCTTCCCCTCCGCGCCCGAGCGGCCCGCCGCGCCCCCCACCCCGGCCTCCACGGAGAGCAGCTCCGCCACCGTCCCGGCCTCGCGCACCCCGGAGACCCCGGCGGAGCCGGACGCCCAGGGACCCGTCGTCGAAGCCCTCGAACTCCCCGCCAGGGCGTACGTGGGCGACGGCCCCCCGACCTACGAAGCCGAGCCGACCGGCCTGCCCGCCGCCGACCCGGACGACCTTGACAGCCTCGTCGCCGACACCGTGCTCGACGGCGCCCGGTACGGCTCCAGCACGCTGCGCGCGGTCTCCGTACGCGGGGACTCCGCCCGGTACCGGGCCGAGCCGCGCCGGGACGCGCTGCTCACCGCCCGCTTCGGGTCCGGCGACGACGCCCTCGTCCTGGTCGCCATGGCCACCGGCGCCCGCGCCACGGCGGGCGCCCACCGCGCGGCGGCCGACGCCTGCGCGTGGATCGGCCGGGCCGTGGGCCGCAGCCACGCCCGGCTCGCACAGGACATCAGGGCCGCGCGGCGCGGCGACCTGAAGTCGGGCCTGCACCGGCTCACCGACCGCAGCCTCGGCAAGCTGCGCGCCCGCGCCGCCGACCTCGGCCTCGAACCGGAGGAGTACACGGCATCGCTGCGCTGTCTGCTGCTGCCCGCCGACCCGCGCTGCCGCACCCGGGTGTTCTTCGGCGTCGGCTCCGGCGGCCTGTTCCGGCTGCGCGGCGGTGAGTGGCAGGACATCGAGCCGCGCGTCGCCACCGCCACGGGCGCCGCCGTCGTCGGCTTCGGCTCGCCGCCCGCCGAGACCTCCGACGGCGACCGGCTCACCATGGACCTGGGCATCACCACGCCCCCGAGCCCGTACGAACCCGCCCCGGCCCCGCCCCGCGACCCCTTCCGCTTCCGCGCCTCCGTCGCCCGCCCGGGTGACGCGCTGCTGCTGTGCACCGGCGGCCTCGCCGAACCGCTGCGCGGCGAGCCCGAGCTGTCCCGGCACCTCACCCGCCGGTGGGCCGAGGGCGGGCCGCCCGGCCTCGCCGCGTTCCTCGCCGACACCCAAGTACGGGTCAAGGGGTACGCCGACGACCGGACCGCTGCGGCCGTTTGGGAGGCGTGAGGGCGCCCCCTGTGAATTCATGGACCCATAGCGACCGAAGGGGTGCATGAAGACATGGCCAAGCAGAACGTCGCCGAGCAGTTCGTCGACATCCTCGTCCGCGCCGGGGTCAAGCGGCTCTACGGAGTCGTCGGCGACAGCCTCAATCCCGTCGTCGACGCGATCCGCCGCACCCCGCAGATCGACTGGATCCAGGTCCGGCACGAGGAGACCGCCGCCTTCGCGGCCGGCGCGGAGGCCCAGATCACCGGCACCCTCGCCGCCTGCGCGGGCTCCTGCGGCCCCGGCAACCTCCACCTCATCAACGGCCTCTACGACGCCCACCGCTCCATGGCCCCGGTGCTCGCCCTGGCCTCCCACATCCCGTCGTCGGAGATCGGCCTCGGCTACTTCCAGGAGACCCACCCCGACCAGCTGTTCCGCGAGTGCAGTCATTACAGCGAACTGATCTCCAACCCCCAGCAGATGCCGCGCCTGCTCCAGACCGCCATCCAGCACGCCGTGGGGCAGTCCGGCGTCAGCGTCGTCTCGCTGCCCGGCGACATCGCGTCCGAGCCCGCCCCGGACCAGGCCGCCGAGACCGCCCTCGTGACCTCGCGCCCCTCCGTGCGCCCCGGCGACGCCGAGATCGACCGGCTCGCCGCGATGATCGACGAGGCCGACAAGGTCACGCTCTTCTGCGGCAGCGGCACCGCGGGGGCGCACGCCGAGGTCATGGCCTTCGCCGAGAAGCTCAAGGCCCCCGTCGGGCACGCGCTGCGCGGCAAGGAGTGGATCCAGTACGACAACCCGTACGACGTGGGCATGAGCGGGCTGCTCGGCTACGGCGCCGCGTACGAGGCGACCCACGAGTGCGACCTGCTGATCATGCTCGGCACCGACTTCCCGTACAACGCGTTCCTGCCCGACGACGTGAAGATCGCCCAGGTCGACGTGCGGCCCGAGAACCTGGGGCGCCGCTCGAAGCTGGACCTCGCCGTCTGGGGCGACGTGCGCGAGACGCTGCGCTGCCTCACCCCGCGCGTCTCGCCGAAGTCGAACCGCAAGTTCCTCGACAAGATGCTGAAGAAACACGCCGACGCGCTCGAAGGCGTGATCAAGGCCTACACCCGCAAGGTCGAGAAGCACGTCCCGATCCACCCCGAGTACGTGGCCTCGGTCCTCGACGACCTGGCCGACGATTCGGCGGTCTTCACGGTCGACACCGGCATGTGCAACGTCTGGGCGGCCCGCTACCTCACCCCGAACGGCAAGCGCCGCATCATCGGCTCCTTCAGCCACGGCTCCATGGCCAACGCGCTGCCCCAGGCGATCGGCGCCCAGTTCGTCGACCGCGGGCGGCAGGTCGTCTCCATGTCCGGCGACGGCGGCTTCACCATGCTGATGGGCGACTTCCTCACGCTCGTGCAGTACGACCTGCCGGTGAAGGTGGTCCTCTTCAACAACTCCTCGCTCGGCATGGTGGAGCTGGAGATGCTCGTCGCGGGCCTCCCCTCGTACGGCACCGCCAACCACAACCCCGACTTCGCGGCCGTGGCCCGTGCCGCCGGGGCCTACGGGGTGCGCGTGGAGAAGCCCAAGCAGCTCGCCGGGGCCCTCAAGGGCGCCTTCGCCCACAAGGGCCCCGCCCTCGTCGACGTCGTCACCGACCCCAACGCCCTCTCCATCCCCCCGAAGATCAGCTCCGACATGGTCACCGGCTTCGCCCTCTCCGCCAGCAAGATCGTCCTGGACGGCGGAGTCGGCCGCATGGTCCAGCTGGCCCGCTCCAACTTGCGCAACATCCCGAGGCCTTGAGCCACCGCCCGCCGCATCAGGCCGCCAGGGCCTCACGGAGCGTTGCAGGCTTGAGTCCGAAGGTGGCGCGGGCGTCGCTGTCGTCCACGGTGAACGGGCGCTCGGACATGTAGCTCATCTCGGCGAACTCGCGCCACAGCGGATCGGTGAAGGACAGCAGCGCCAAGTCCCGTTCGGTGAGCGGATCCAACCGCGGTTCGGGCGCTCCGTGGAGTGCGGCGAGCTCGGTCGCGGCCTCGCGCACGGTCGTGGTGATGACCGGGGCGTGCCAGGCCCGTCCCCAGGCCCGCTCGTCGCCGCTGACCGCCACCAGCGCCGCCGCGACGTCCTCGGTGTAGGAGAACGAATGCGCGGCATCGGGGTTGCCGAGGACGAGAGCCAGTTCGCCCTCGCGGACCCGGGGCGCGATCAGCAGGGTGAACGGTGAGACCGCGCCGGAGCCCAGGTACTGGCCGGCTCGCACCTCGGTGACCCGCAGCCGCCCTTCGTCGTGCGCGTCCTTGGCCCGCTGCCACAGGTCGGCCCGCAAAGGCCAGGACCGACTCCCGGGCGGGAAGCACCCCGCCGCGGGGGAATCGCTACGCCGGGCGCAGCCGTAGCGTCAGGATCTGGAAGGGCCGCAAGGAGACGGCGAGGCCCGCTGCGGTGGTGGTGGCGGGGCGCAGGGGCCGTTCGAGGAGGTCCGTGACCTCCGCGCGGGCCACGGGGAACGCCGCCGTCAGCACGGCGCGGGCCCGGCCGCCCCGGGACTCGTAAAGGCGCACCACCACGTCCCCGCTCCGGTCCTCCGCCAGCTTCACCGACTCCACCGTCACCCCGGGGTGGTCGACCCGCACGAGCGGCGCGACGTCGCCCGCCTCCGCCACCCGGAGCGGCAGGTTCAGCGCGAGCCCCTCGGCGACGGCGTCCCCCACCTCCGCCCCGGGGAGCAGCGCGTACGTGAAGCGGTGCGGGCCCACGTCCGTGTCCGGGTCGGGGCTGTGCGGCGCCCGCAGGAGCGTGAGGCGCACGGTCGTGCCGAGCCCGTCGGCGTGCTCGGCGCGCGTCACGTCGTGCCCGTACGTCGAGTCGTTGAGCACCGCGACTCCGTAGCCGTCCTCCGCCACCCGCAGCCACCGGTGCGCGCAGATCTCGAACCGGGCCGCGTCCCAGCCGGTGTTGGCGTGCGTGGGCCGGTGGACGTGCCCGAACTGGATCTCAGCGGTGGACCGTTCGGCGTGCACGTCCAGCGGGAACGCGGCCTTGAGCACCTTCTCCGACTCGCGCCAGTCCACGTCCGTGACCACGTCGAGGCGGCGGCTGCCCGCCGCGAGCCGCAGCTCCTGCGTGATCCGCGAGCCGTTCCCGAAGGCGCGTACGACCCGTACGGAGGCGCGCAGCGGCCCGTCCTCGACCAGCTCCACGGACTCGGCGGCCGTCAGGTCGGCGTGCCGGTGGCGGTAGTGCTTGTCCAGGTCCCAGGCGTCGTAGCGGGTGGGGTGGTCCGGGTGCAGCTGGAGGAGGTTGCCGCGGGCGCCGGGCGCGAGGACCTCGCGGTCGTGGTCCAGGTCCCGCACGGAGGCGAGCAGCCCGTCGGCGTCGACGGTGACGCGCAGGTGCTCGTTCGTCAGGATGATCTCGGTGCCGGTCCGCGTCGCCGACGTCACCGCCTCCGGGGCGCGCTCGTGCCCCGCGGCCACGGTGAGGCCGCGGGTGCCGAGCGGGCCCACGTGCACATGGGTGAGCGCGCCGCCGTGCTCGACGACCTCGCTGCGCGCGTACGGTGACGCGTTCAGCACGCAGATGCCGCCGGAGCCGGAGCCGGACCCGGACCCGAGGTGACGTACCGCGTCCGTCGTGATGCCGTCGAGCTCGGCGAGCACGCGCGCGTAGGTGTCCCGCGCCTCCCGGTGCACCCACGCGATGGACGAGCCCGGCAGGATGTCGTGGAACTGATGCAGCAGGACCGTCTTCCACAGCCGGTCGAGGGCGTCGTACGGATAGGCGTAGCCGGAGTCCTTGAGGGCGGCGGTGGTGCACCACAACTCGGCTTCCCTGAGGGCGTGTTCGCTGCGCCGGTTGCCGCGCTTGGTCGCCGCCTGCGTGGTGTACGTCGCCCGGTGCAGCTCCAGGTACAGCTCGCCGGACCACACCGGGGCCCGCTCGCCGTACTCCTCCTCGGCCGCCGCGAAGAACGCCGACGGCTTCTCGATCTCGACCCGCGGCGAGCCCTCCAGGGACCGCAGCCTGCGGGCCCGCTCCAGCATCTCGCGGGTCGGCCCGCCCCCGCCGTCGCCCCAGCCGAACGGCACCAGGGAGCGGGTCGCGCGCCCCTTCTCCGCGAAGTTCCGCTCGGCGTGGGCCAGTTCGGAGCCGAGGAACTGGGAGTTGTACGTGTCCACGGGCGGGAAGTGCGTGAAGACGCGCGTGCCGTCGATGCCCTCCCACCAGAAGGTGTGGTGCGGCATCTTGTTGGACTGGTTCCAGCTCAGCTTCTGGGTGAGGAACCAGCGCACGCCCGCAAGCCGCGCGAGCTGCGGGAAGGCGGCCGTGTACCCGAAGGAGTCCGGCAGCCAGATCTCCTCGGTCTCGACCCCGAACTCCTCCTGGAAGAACCGCTTGCCGTGCACGATCTGCCGGGCCAGGGCCTCCCCGCCGGGCATGTTCGCGTCCGACTCCACCCACATGGAGCCGACGGGCGCCCAATTGCCCGCCGCCACCGCCTTCTTGATCCGCTCCCAGATGTGCGGCTGGTGCTCCTTGACCCATGCGTACTGCTGCGCCTGCGAGCAGGCGAAGACCAGCTCCGGATAGTCATGCGCGAGCGCCGTCACGTTGGCGAACGTCCGGGACGCCTTGCGCACCGTCTCGCGCAGCGGCCACAGCCACGCCGAGTCGATGTGCGCGTGACCGGCCGCCGATACGCGGTGGGAGCTGGCGTGCGCGGGCCGCGCGAGCACCTCGGCCAGCTCCGCGCGGGCCGCGGCGGCGGTGCCCCGCACGTCGTGCAGATCGAGCGCGTCGAGCATGTCCTCCAGGGCCCGGAGGATCTCGTGGCGCCGCGGCCGCGCCGCGTCCAGCTCGCCCATCAGCTCGGACAGGACCTCGATGTCCAGGAGCAGATGCCATACGGCCTCGTCCAGTACGGCCACGTCGGCAGCGGCGAATCGGTACATCGGCTGATCGCCCGCGGTCAGGACGTCGCCGAGCCGGGTCGGCACGAAGTCGTGCAGGACCGTCGGGTTGGCCGCAGCCTCAAGCAACAGGCGCACCGGCTCCCCGCCCTGGGCGCGGGCCGCGACGGGAACGTGGCGGTTGCGCGGGTGAATGCCCTTCAGCGGGACCCCGGAGGCGTCGTAGACGAGGCCCTCGGCCTGGAACCCGGGCCCCTCGCCGGTGAACCCCGGATCGACGACGACCTCCACCCGCCGCCCGCGCCACGCCTGAGGCACCTGCCCCTCCAGCCGGAACCAACTCGTCGACCAGGGCTTTCCCCAGGCGGTGCCGGTGTCGAAGGGCTCGTACACCGCGTCGAGCGCCTCGGTGACGGGCGCAGGCTCGCCGACCGCGTGCCACACGGAGAGCGCGAGCGGCACGCGGTCGGCGTACTGGGCGGGCCGGATGAACTGCCGCACCGCGCGCTCCAGGCGCTCTTCCACCAGCAGTCGGTCGTCGTGCACGGCGGCTCCTCCACATGGTCGATCCCGAGTGGTACTCGGCTTCACTTCCCCTCAACCCATCGGCGCATCCGCTTCGTTGGTTGACGAATGGACATGAGTGGCGCCAAGTGGGGCGGGCATGCATCCCGTGAGCATGTTCGATGACGGACTTGTGGGCGGGGGTCATGGTCAGGTACGCGCAAGGAGGTGCCGCCATCGGTTGGGGGGCGGCCTCGGTGAGACGAGAGGACCATCAAGTCGACGGTGTGACGAGTGAGAGCGGGCTCCAGCTGCGGCGCAGACTGGTCCGCTCCGACCTGCGGGCGGTGTCCGAGGCCCGGGCCGCGCTGCGGGACCTGCTGCGGCGCTGGGGGCGCACCGGCTCGTCCGACGTGGCCGAGCTGCTCACCAGCGAACTGGTCACGAACGCCCTGGTGCACACCGACCGCGACGCGGTCCTGACGGCGACGGTGGGGCCGCGGCGGCTGCGGGTCGAGGTCCGGGACTTCGTGGGACGGCGACCACGGGTGCGGACCCCCGCGGCGGGCGACGCCACGCACGGCCGCGGCCTGATGCTCGTCCAGTCCCTGGCGGACGCGTGGGGCGTACGGGCGCACGGCGTGGGCAAAGCGGTGTGGTTCGAGCTGGACGCGGACAGCTTCTAGCCCTTTGCCGGTCCGGGGGCTCCGCCCTCGGACCGCCGGTCCGGGGGCCGGGCCCCCGGACCGGTGAAGGGCGCCCCGCGAGGTCAGCCGAACTGCTGCTCCAGATCCTTCAGCTTGCGCTCCAGCGAGTCGAGGCGCGGAATCGTCTGCGTGTCGTCCTCGGCCGTGAGGTCGACCGTCACGGTCTCAGGTCCGCCCTTGACGGCCTGGAGGGAGGGACGGGACCGCACGGGCAACTGCTCCTGCTGCGGCGGGGCCGCTATGGCAGGGTCCGCGCCGACCTGCGCGGACCCCACCGACTGCGTCACGGCCGGGACGTCGACCTGCCGGCCCCCGCGCCCGTGGTAGCCACGGCCCCTGCTGATGGCCTTCAACTGCGCCCGCTCCAGCTTCTCCTGGTCGCGGCGGCGCGTCCTGGCCTGCTCCTTCTCGCGCCGGTCCTCGCGGACCTCCTCGACGGCCTCGTCGAGCGTGCGCACGCCTTCGAGGAGCATCAGCGACCACGCGCCGAACGTCTCCCGGGGCGCCCGCAGCCACCGTACGATCCGGATCTGCGGCAGCGGCCGCGGTACGAGGCCCTGCTCGCGCAGCGCGGCGCGGCGGGTCTGCTTGAGCGCCCGGTCGAAGAGGACGGCGGCGGACAGGGACATCCCGGCGAAGAACTGCGGGGCGCCCGCGTGGCCGAGCCCGCGCGGCGCGTGCACCCAGTTGAACCAGGCGGCTGCCCCCGCGAACGTCCACACCAGGAGCCGCGAGCCGAGCGCCGCGTCCCCGTGGCTGGCCTCGCGCACCGCGAGCACGGAGCAGAACATCGCGGCCCCGTCGAGCCCGAACGGCACCAGGTACTCCCAGCCGCCCGACAGGTTCAGGTTCTGCCGGCCGAAGCCGACCAGGCCGTGGAAGGAGAGGGCCGCGGCGACGGCCGCGCAGCAGAAGAGGAGGACGTAGGAGGCGGTGCCGTAGACGACTTCCTTGCGCCTGCGGCGCTCCTCGTTGCGCTCCCACGAGTCCTCGGCGGGGGCCGCCTTCGTCTGGGCTTTCTTGCCCCGTGCGAGCACCGCCACCGCCACTGCCATGCCCAAGAGCAGGACGCCGCCGGGCAGCAGCCAGTCCAGCGATATGTCGGTCAGTCTCATCTGGGGTCCCTTGCGTCGCGGTAGGGCGTTTCGGGCGCCATAGTGACCCACGCCCGACGGCGCTCAAGGGGTTTTCCGGCAAGAGGACGCCAAGTGGGTGGCAAGGACCGCGCCACGCCGGGAATCGTTCGAACTACTGCCAGGAATATGCGAGTTGAGTTCGATTAGGTGTGCGCGGGGGGGTGGCGGGACGGGCCCGCGCGGCGGCCGGGACCGGCGGCGGGCGGGCCGGAGAGCGTCAGGCGGCGGCCGTGGCGGCCAGCTTGGCGACGCGGTCCGCGTCGCACATGCGCGGGCAGGTGACGCAGGTGTCCTCGGGCTTCAGCGTGTAGAACATGCAGCAGCTGGCCCGGTCGCGGGTGGGCAGCTTCTCGCCGTTCGGCCCGGTCAGCTCACGGAACGCGGCCGTGCCGACGTACGGCTTGGTGGCGCCGGGGAGCAGCCGCTCCAGCTCGGCGGTGGCGCGCTGCTCCTCGCCGAGGAGGTGGGCGACGTACCAGATGCCCTCGACGATCTCGTCCGTCGCCATGGCCCACAGCGCGCGCCCGCGGCGCCGCATGCGCGGCCCGAAGCCGTCGAGGAGCGGGCCCAGGTGCTCGGCCACGGCGGCCCGCACCTCGGCGCGCAGCGCCTCCTCGTCCGGTACGACGACGGCGCCGGGCAGCCCGGCCGCCGGGTCGTCCGGCAGACAGGCGAAGGAGGTGGGGCGCACGGCAAGCGTGCCGAGCGCGCGCTGGAAGGAGACGTGCTCCACGGGGTAGCGCGGGACGCGGCGGTGCAGGAACCACGGCACGGTGATCAGCAGGACGGCGGGCCAGGCGTAGCGGTGCAGCGCGAAGCTGGCCACGACGTCGGGGCGGGCGCGCTGTCCGTAGTCCTTGAGGACCTGTGCCTCGTCCCAGGCGAGGAACTCCTCGAACTCCGGACCGGCCGCGGCGAGCCGGGCGACGGAGACCCAGCCGTCTCCGTGCGGCGCCTGTTCGTCCTCGGCCAGCTCCTGGATCCGCAGCCCGGGGTACACCTCGGTGAGGCGGGCGTAGGAGCCCGTGACGGGGCTGTGGCGGGGCGCCGTGTGCCGGGCGCCGGGCTCCAGGGTGGGAACGGACATGCGGGACCGCCGAATCACGATCGATTGCAGGTAAGCCTAACCTTACCCAACATGATCGAGGTTTCAACTGGAGTGCGGTCCGCCTAAGGTGCTTCTCGGATGATTCGGGTCGTACGTTTTGCGTCCGGCGCGATCCCATACGTGACGGGTGGGCCGCGGGAGCGCGGGAGCGGGAGGTAACAGTGGAGCGGGCCGGAGCGCGTGCGACGGAGGCCTCCCCCCGCTGCGCCGGCGCGCGGGTCCCGGAGCAGGCCGGGGCGGAGGGCGCGGACCGGGGGACGCGCGGCGGCGTGCGGCGCAGCTCCGTGCGCGGCCAGGTCCTCGACGCCCTGCGGGCCGCGCTCGTCGACGGCGACCTCGCCCCCGGCGAGGTGTACTCGGCGCCCGCCCTCGGGGAGCGCTTCGGGGTCTCCGCGACGCCCGTGCGCGAGGCCATGCAGCAGCTCGCCCTCGAAGGCGCGGTCGAGGTCGTACCGAACCGGGGGTTCCGGGTCGCGCGGCGCGGGGCGCGGGAGCTCGGGGAGCTGGCCGAGGTGCGGGCCCTGATAGAGGTGCCGGTGATGCTGCGGCTCGCCCGCAGCGTGCCCGCTGGGCGGTGGGAGGCGCTGCGGCCGCTCGCGGAGGCCACGGTGGCCGCCGCCGCGGCCGGTGACCGGGCCCGCTACGCGGACGCGGACCGGGCCTTCCACCGGGCCCTGCTCGGGCTCTCCGGCAACGGGCAGCTCGTCCAGGTCGCGGACGATCTGCACCGGCGGTCCCAGTGGCCCCTGGTCACCGGGCCCGTGCACGCCCGCCGCGCGGACCTGGTCGCGGACGCGGCCGAGCACACGGCCCTCCTCGACGCGCTGGTCGCGGGCGACCTGGGCGTGGTGCAGTCCCTGGTGCGGGAGCACTTCGCGGGCAACGGCTGAGCCGCGCCTTGTCGCGCTGACGCGCTCGTCCTCAAACGCCGGACGGGCTGAATGACCTCGGTGCGGGCCGGACGCTTTCCGCGGATCCGCGGACGAGATCCGGTCCGCACCGGCAACCATCCAGCCCGTCCGGCGTTTGAGGACGAGGCGCGGAGCGCCGACAAACGGGGGGTACGGGGGGCGGAGCCCCCCGGAGCGGGAAGGGGCGGGTCTGGGGCGCGCCGCGTGGGTTAGGCCGCCGGGGCCGGTGGGGTCAGTTGGGGGGCCAGCCAGGAGGGGACGTTGCCGAGGAGGCGGAAGAGGCGGGTGGCCTCGGCGCGGAGGCGGGAGGCCTCGGGTTCGGGCTCGGCGTCGGCGAGGGCGGCGAGTGCCGGGGCCGTGCCGACGAGGAAGCCCAACTCCTCCCGGAGCCGCAGGGATTCGGTGAAGCCGTGCCGGGCCTCCGCCAACTCCCCCTCGCGCAGGGCGAGTCCGGCGAGGTGCCGCCAGGTGAAGGAGAGCAGGAGGGAGTCCTCGTGCGCGGTGGCCCCGGCGTGGGCGCGCCGGTACGCGGCCCGCGCGGCCTGCGGCGAGTCGGCGAGGTGCTCCGCGACCAGGCCGCGCCGGAAGTCCAGGAGGGCCCGCCCGATCGCCCCGGGCGCGAGCAGCGCGGCGGCGCGGCCGAGCGCGGTGCGGGCCTCGTCGGCCCGGTCACGTACCCCCAACACAGTTGCGGCGTAGGCGAGTTGGCCGCGCTCGCAGGCGGCGGCGCCGCGCGCGTCGTCATCGTCGGCGACGGCCTCCGCCGTCCGCAGGCTGTCCTCGGCCTCGCCCCACCCCTCCCCGGTGAACAGGCAGCGCTCGACGAGCAGGGAGGTTCTCTGGAGCGCGGCGGCCGCGCCCTCCCGGGTCGCGAGCAGTGCTGCGGCGTCGGTCCAGCAGCCGCGCGAGCGCAGCCGCCATACCGCGGTCTGGAGTGGATCGTGCCCTGAGCCATTTCCCGTACCAGACATGGCGGTATGCGCCACGTTGCCCTCCCCTAGCGCACCATTGAGCTGTTGAGTCGTGGGCGAATCTCAGCACGGATCGGCGCGCCTGGCCAAGAGGGTGGGTGAAGGATTTCACAAAGTTGGGGGAGGCGGATGGTGTCGTTTTGGGCCGGGCCGACCGGCTCGCGCCCGCGCGCGCGGCTCAGCTCATCCGCAATGCCAAGAAGAAATCCAGCTTGTCTTCCAGGCGGGCGAGGTCACGGCCCGTCAACTGCTCGATTCGGCCCACGCGGTAGCGCAGTGTGTTGACGTGGAGGTGCAGCCGGGTCGCGCAGCGCGTCCACGAGCCGTCGCAGTCGAGGAACGCCTCCAGGGTGGGGATGAGCTCCGCCCGGTGGCGGCGGTCGTACTCGCGCAGCGGATCCAGAAGCCGGGCGGTGAACGCCCGGCGCACGTCGTCGGGCACGAATGGCAGCAGCAGCACGTGGGAGGCCAGCTCCTGGTGGCCCGCGGCGCAGACCCGGCCGGGCCGGGCGGCGGCCACCCGGCGGGCGTGCCGGGCCTCTTCCAGGGCGCCGCGCAGGCCCTCCGCCGAGTGCACGGCCGCGCTGACGCCGAGGGTGAGGCGGCCGTCGTCGGCGAGGCCCGCCGAGAGGGGCTCGCGCACGGCGGCGAGGAGCGCGTCGGCGAGCAGGCCCGCGTCGCCGCCCTCGGCCTCCGGGGACATCGCGGGCAGCGGCACGAGCGCGATGGCCTCGTCGCCGGTGTGCGCGACGGCGATCCGGTCGGACGGGTCGGGGCCCGCGGTCGCCGGGTCGACGAGGATCTCCTCCAGGAGCGCCTGGGCGACGGGACCGCTCTCGATCCCCGCGCGGCGCCCGCCCGCGGCGTCGGCCGAGGGCCCGCCCTGCACGTCGTCCCACTCCACCCGGGCCACCACGACCTGCCAGTGCGGGGCCGCGCCGAGCCCGGGGAGCAGCACCGGCGCCGCGACTCGCAGGCGCGCGGCGATCTCGGCGGGCGCGGCACCCGTCTGGACCAGTTCGAGGACCTCCTGCGCCAGGCGGCGGCGCACCGTGCGCGCCGCGTCCCTGCGGTCCCGCTCCACGGCGATCAGCTGGGTGACGCCCTGGAGCAGGTCAAGCCGCTCCTCGGGCCAGTCGCCCGCGTCGGCCTCGACGGCGAGCAGCCAGTCGGAGAGCACGGTCTCGCGCACGTCCCGGGAGGCGCTCGCGCTGCCCCGGCCGCTGGAGCGGATGGGGAACAGCGAGTACGTCAGGCCGTCCACGGCCACCCGGTGCGGCCCGCGGCGGCCGGTGCGGGCGGCGGCCAGGTGCTCCCCGGCGAGCCGCGCGCGGATCCGGGCGGACAGGCCGGGCGCGCCCGCGGCCGCCCCTGCGATGGCGCGCCCGGCGGGGGAGAGCACCCAGGCGCGCAGGTCCAGGTCGGAGCCGAGCAGGTCGAGGACCACGTCCGGGCCGCCGCCCGCGGGGCCCGACGTCATCAGGCGGCGGTGCCGGTCCACGACGGCCGCGAGGTCGCCCGCGCGCTCGCCGGAGACCTGGCGCACCACGTGCTCGGTGATCGTCGCGAACGCCACCGACTCGTTGACGGCGAAGAGCGGGAGCCGGTGCCGGGCACAGGCCTCGACGAGGTCCTCGGGGATGTCGCCCAGCTCGGCCTCGCCCGCCGCGAGCGCCGCGACGCCCGCGGTCGCGAGGATCCGGACGAAGGGCTCCGTGTCGGCGGCGTCCCGGCGCCAGGCGAGGCCGGTGAGCACCAGCTCGCCGCCGCCCAGGTAGCGGCTGGGGTCGCGCAGGTCCGTGGTCATCACGCCCCGCACGGTGCGGTCGAGCTCGTCCTCGCCGCCGAGCAGCCTGAGGCCGAGGGCGTCGGTGTCAAGGAGTGCGCGCAGCCGCATGGTGTCGTCGCCGCCGATCTGTCTCGATTTCGTGTGCGCCCGGCCGCGCCGGGGGCTCCGGGGGCCGTGGGCCCCGGTGTCCTGGCGGTTTCCGGGGGAATCCGAAGAGGTTACTGAGGCCTGTTCTTCATATGAATCTACAAGACTCGCGGCTTGGCCTGCCAACTCCTTCATGGTTTCGGTGACTGACCCCATCGGAGGAGCGGGCGGTGTACTTGCCCCACTCCGCGTTAACAGCACATGAACGAGCAGTCGAGAGGCGAACGGCCCACTTGGCCGGATCGATCGCCTCCACTCGGAAGCCGCGCCCCCGCCTCCACCCGGAAGGCGGACAGCCGCTTCCCCCGGAAGGCCGCGACAGGCGTTCACGATCAGCAGCACCGCCACCGGTACCCGAGCACCGCGTACGAGCACGACGTACGAGAGCGACGTACGAGCACCGGTCGCGCGCACCGCGTACGAGCACCGCGTACGCACACCGAGCACGATGACGACGCACGATTACGAAGAGAGAGCCACTCATGGACTTCCTTCGCCCCGCCAGCTGGGAGGAGGCGCTCGCCGCGAAGGCCGAGCACCCCACGGCTGTGCCGATCGCGGGTGGCACCGACGTCATGGTCGAGATCAACTTCGACCACCGGCGGCCGGAGTACCTCCTGGACCTGGGCCGCATCGGTGAGCTGCGGGAGTGGGAGGTCGGCGAGGACACCGTCCGGCTCGGCGCCTCCGTTCCGTACACCGACATCATGGAGAACCTGCGCGCCGAGCTGCCCGGTCTCGCGCTCGCCTCGCACACCGTGGCATCGCCGCAGATCCGCAACCGCGGCGGCGTCGGCGGCAACCTGGGCACCGCGTCCCCGGCCGGCGACGCCCACCCGGCGCTCCTCGCCGCGGGCGCCGAGGTCGAGGTGGAGTCCGTGCGCGGCACCCGGCTGATCCCGATCGACGACTTCTACACCGGCGTGAAGCGCAACGCGCTCGCCCCCGACGAGCTGATCAGCGCCGTGCACATCAAGAAGGCGGAAGGACCGCAGCAGTACTCGAAGGTCGGCACCCGCAACGCGATGGTCATCGCCGTGTGCGCCTTCGGCATCGCGCTGCACCCCGGGACCCGCACCGTGCGCACCGGCATCGGCTCGGCCGCTCCCACCCCGATCCGGGCGAAGGCCGCCGAGGAGTTCCTGAACGCGGCCCTGGAGGAGGGCGGCTTCTGGGACAGCAAGAAGATCATCACCCCGTCGGTCGCCAAGCAGTTCGCGGAGCTCGCCTCGGGCGCCGCCAACCCCATCGACGACGTCCGCGGCACCGCGAGCTACCGCCGCCACGCCGTCGGCATCATGGCCCGCCGCACGCTCGGCTGGACCTGGGAGTCCTACCGCGGCACGGGCCGCAGCACGGAGGGAGTCGCGTAATGCGTGTCAACTTCACGGTCAACGGCCGTCCGCAGGAAGCCGACGACGTGTGGGAGGGCGAGTCCCTGCTGTACGTGCTGCGCGAGCGCATGGGCCTGCCGGGCTCCAAGAACGCCTGCGAGCAGGGCGAGTGCGGCTCCTGCACGGTCCGCCTCGACGGCGTGCCGGTGTGTGCCTGTCTGGTCGCGGCCGGGCAGGTGGAGGGCCGGGAGGTCGTCACCGTCGAGGGCCTCGCCGACTTCGCCAAGCAGCGCGCGGAGCACGCGGGCTGCGCCGCCGAAGCCTCGGGCGCCTGCGGGGTCTCCCTGGACCAGGCCAAGCGCTGGCAGGCCTCTCCCGCCGACTCCCAGACCGGCGAGGGCACGGAACTCTCGCCCATCCAGCAGGCGTTCATCGACGCGGGCGCCGTCCAGTGCGGCTTCTGCACCCCGGGCCTGCTGGTCGCCGCCGACGAGATGCTGGAGCGCAACCCGGACCCGTCGGACGCCGACATCCGCGAGGCCCTCTCCGGCAACCTGTGCCGCTGCACGGGCTACGAGAAGATCCTGGACGCGGTCCGCCTCGCCGCCGCGCGCCAGACCGAGGAGGTCTGAGGACATGGCCGACACCCGTACGACGGGCATTCCCGCCAACGTCACCCAGGGGGCGCAGACCAAGGGCGGCATCGGCGAGTCCACCCTCCGCCCGGACGGCACGCTCAAGGTCACCGGCGAGTTCGCGTACTCCTCCGACATGTGGCACGAGGACATGCTGTGGGGCCAGATCCTGCGCTCCCCGGTCGCGCACGCCGAGATCGTCTCCATCGACACCGGCGAGGCCCTCGCCACCTCCGGCGTCTACGCGGTCCTCACGTACGACGACCTGCCGACCGACGTGAAGAACTACGGCCTGGAGATCCAGGACACCCCGGTCCTCGCCCACGGCAAGGTCCGCCACCACGGCGAGCCGGTGGCCCTGGTGGCCGCCGACCACCCGGAGACCGCGCGCCGCGCCGCCGCCAAGATCAAGGTCGAGTACCGCGAGCTGCCCGTCATCACCGACGAGGCCAGCGCGACGGCGCCGGGCGCGGTGCTCGTGCACGAGGGCCGCGACGACCACCACGCGGGCCACGTGCCGCACCCGAACATCGTGCACCGCCAGCCGATCGTGCGCGGCGACGCGGCCGCGGCCGCGCGGCGGGCCGACGTGATCGTCACGGGCGACTACACCTTCGGCATGCAGGACCAGGCCTTCCTCGGCCCCGAGTCCGGCCTCGCCGTGCCGGGCGAGGACGGCGGCGTCGACCTGTACGTCGCCACCCAGTGGCTGCACTCGGACCTCAAGCAGATCGCCCCGGTCCTCGGCCTGCCCGAGGACAAGGTGCGGATGACGCTCGCCGGCGTCGGCGGCGCGTTCGGCGGCCGCGAGGACCTGTCGATGCAGATCCACGCCTGCCTCCTCGCGCTGCGCACCGGCAAGCCCGTCAAGATCGTCTACAACCGCTTCGAGTCCTTCTTCGGGCACGTCCACCGCCACCCCGCCAAGCTCCACTACGAGCACGGGGCCACCAAGGACGGCAAGCTCACGCACATGAAGTGCCGGATCGTCCTGGACGGCGGAGCGTACGCCTCCGCGTCCCCTGCCGTGGTCGGCAACGCCTCCTCGCTCAGCGTCGGCCCGTACGTCGTCGACGACGTGGAGATCGAGGCCATCGCGCTCTACAGCAACAACCCGCCGTGCGGCGCCATGCGCGGCTTCGGCGCGGTCCAGGCGTGCTTCGCGTACGAGGCGCAGATGGACAAGCTGGCCGCGGCGCTCGGGATGGACCCCGTCGAGTTCCGGCAGCTCAACGCCATGGAGCAGGGCACGATCATGCCGACGGGGCAGCCGGTGGACTCGCCGGCCCCGGTCGCCGAACTCCTGCGCCGGGTCAAGGCGATGCCGCTGCCGCCCGAGCGCCAGTGGGAGACCACCGAGGGCTCGGACGTGCGCCAGCTGCCCGGCGGCCTGTCCAACACCACGCACGGCGAGGGCGTCGTCCGGGGCGTCGGCTACGCGGTCGGCATCAAGAACGTCGGCTTCTCCGAGGGCTTCGACGACTACTCGACCGCCCGGGTCCGCATGGAGGTCGTCGCGGGCGAGCCGGTCGTCACCGTGCACACCGCGATGGCCGAGGTCGGCCAGGGCGGCGTCACCGTGCACGCGCAGATCGCCCGCACCGAGCTGGGCGTCACCCAGGTGACCATCCACCCGGCCGACACCCAGGTCGGCAGCGCGGGCTCGACGTCCGCGTCGCGCCAGACGTACGTCACCGGCGGCGCGGTCAAGAACTCCTGCGAGGCCGTCCGCGAGAAGGTCCTCCAGATCGGCCGGGAGAAGTTCGGCACGTACCACCCGGCGTGGGCCACCGCCGAACTCCTCCTGGAGGGCGGCAAGGTCGTCACCGACGGCGGCGAGGTCCTGGCCGACCTCGTCGACGTGCTCGAAGGCGAGGCCGTCGACATCGAGCTGGAGTGGCGCCACCGGCCCACCGAACCCTTCGACCTGCGCACGGGCCAGGGCAACGGCCACGTCCAGTACTCCTTCGCCGCACACCGCGCCGTCGTCGAGGTCGACACCGAGCTCGGCCTGGTCAAGGTCATCGAGCTGGCCTGCGCGCAGGACGTCGGCAAGGCGCTCAACCCGCTGTCCGTCCTCGGCCAGATCCAGGGCGGCACCATCCAGGGCATGGGCATCGCGGTGATGGAGGAGATCGTCGTCGACCCCAAGACCGCGAAGGTCAGGAACCCGTCCTTCACGGACTACCTGCTCCCGACCATCCTCGACACGCCGACCATCCCGGTCGACGTCCTCGAACTCGCCGACGAGCACGCCCCGTACGGCCTGCGCGGCATCGGCGAGGCCCCGACCCTGTCGTCGACGCCCGCGGTCCTCGCCGCCATCAGGAACGCGACGGGACTCGAACTGAACAGGACGCCGGTCCGCCCGGAGCACCTCACCGGAACCTGACCGGCCCCCCCCGCTCTCCGGGCGGTGTGCGCCTCCCAGGAACGTCACACTTCCCTCAGCCCACACCGCCCGGAGCTCCAAGTGCCGCGCCGCTCGCGGTCCTCGTGCTCCCTGTGAGCCCCCCGTTCGTCTCGGGCCGTCCCCCGGGTCGTGCAGCCAGTCACCATCCCAAATCCCGCGGCTTCACGCGGGTGCCCCTGTGAACCTTGGGAGTAGGCACCATGACCCAGCAGTCCCTGGAGCCCAAGACCACCGCGGAGGACGCGGGCCGCGGCTCGCGCGTCCCCGCCGGGCGGTCTTGGCTCGACCGGTACTTCCACATATCCCACCGGGGATCGACGGTCGCGCGCGAGGTGCGCGGCGGCATCACGACCTTCATGGCGATGGCGTACATCGTCCTGCTCAACCCGCTGATCCTGTCCGGCAAGGACGCCGCGGGCGACACGATGGGGCAGAAGGCCCTCATCACCGCGACCGCCTTCGCCGCGGCCGTCACCACCCTGCTCATGGGCTTCGTCGGCAAGGTGCCGCTCGCCCTGGCGGCCGGGCTCTCGGTGTCCGGGGTGATCGCCTCCCAGGTGGCGCCCGAGATGACCTGGCCGCAGGCCATGGGCATGTGCGTGATGTACGGCGCCGTGATCATGCTCCTGGTGGTCACCGGCCTGCGCGAGCTGATCATGAACGCGATCCCGCTCGCCCTCAAGCACGGCATCACCATGGGCATCGGCCTGTTCATCGCCATCATCGGCCTGGTCAAGGGCGGCTTCGTCCACCAGGGCAAGGCGACCCCGCTCACCCTGGGCCCCGCCGGTGAGCTGGCCGGCTGGCCCGTCCTGCTGTTCGCGGGCACCCTGCTGCTGATCTTCATGCTCCAGGCCCGCGAGACGCCCGGGGCGATCCTCATCGGCATCGTGACCGGCACGGTCGTGGCCGTCGCCCTGAACGCGATGGACGTGATCAACCCCAAGCAGTGGGCCAACGGCGCCCCCGAACTGCACGGCAGCGCCGTCTCCACGCCCGACTTCTCGCTCTTCGGGGACGTCGAGTTCGGCGGCTGGGGCGAGGTCGGCGCGATGACGGTCGGCATGATCGTCTTCACCCTGGTCCTCGCGGGCTTCTTCGACGCGATGGCCACGATCATCGGCGTCGGCACCGAGGCCAACCTCGCCGACGACAAGGGCCGCATGCCCGGCCTGTCCAAGGCCCTGTTCATCGACGGCGCGGGCGGCGCGATCGGCGGCGTCGCCGGCGGCTCGGGCCAGACCGTCTTCGTGGAGTCCGCGACGGGCGTGGGCGAGGGCGCCCGCACGGGCCTGGCCTCGGTCGTCACCGGTCTGTTCTTCGCCGCGTGCCTGTTCTTCACGCCGGTGACCGCGATCGTCCCGCAGGAGGTCGCGTCCGCCGCGCTCGTCGTCATCGGAGCGATGATGATGATGAACGCCCGGCACGTCGACTGGGCCGACCGAGCCACCGCGATCCCGGTCTTCCTGACCGTGGTCCTGATGCCCTTCACCTACACCATCACCACCGGTGTGGCCGCGGGCGTCATCAGCTGGGTCGCCATCAAGGTCGCCCAGGGCAAGGCGCGGGAGATCGGGGCCTTCATGTGGGGCCTGACCGTGATCTTCCTCGTGTACTTCGCCCTCAACCCGATAGAGAGCTGGCTGGGCGTCCACTAGGCGCTTCGCCGTCCGCGAGGCGCCCGGGCACCCCGCCCCACGTTCCGAACCCCAAGGAGGCCGACATGCTGGACATCGCCGAAGAGCTGCACCGGTGGGTCGAGCAGGGGCGCGACTTCGCGGTCGCCACCGTGGTGGCCGTCAGCGGCAGCGCGCCCCGGCAGCCCGGCGCCGCGCTCGCCGTCGACCGTGACGGCACGGCGATCGGCTCGGTCTCCGGCGGCTGCGTCGAGGGCGCCGTCTACGCGCTGTGCGAGCAGGCCCTGGAGGACGGCGAGACCGTCTTCGAACGCTTCGGCTACAGCGACGAGGACGCCTTCGCCGTGGGCCTGACCTGCGGCGGCGTCATCGACATCCTGATCACACCGGTCCGCGCGGACGGTCCCGCGCGGCCGGTGTTCGCCGCCGCCCTCGCCGCCGCGGCCCGGGGCGAGGCGGCGGCGGTCGCGCGGATCACCTCCGGGCCCGACGAGCTGCTCGGGCGGGCGCTCCTCGTGCGCGGCGACGCGCGGACGGCCGGGTCCCCCGGCCACGAGGGCGGGCTCGGGGGACACCCCGAGCTCGACCGGACGGTGGCGGCGGAGGCCCGCGCCCTGCTCGACGCGGGCCGCACCGCCGCCGTGGAGATCGGCGCCGACGGCTCCCGCTGCGGCCGCCCGCTCACCGTCCTGGTCGAATCCTCCGTACCCCCGCCCCGGATGATCGTCTTCGGTGCGATCGACTTCGCGTCGGCGCTCGTACGGGTCGGCAAGTTCCTCGGCCACCACGTCACCGTGTGCGACGCGCGGCCCGTCTTCGCCACCCGCGACCGCTTCCCCGAGGCCGACGAGATCGTGGTGCGCTGGCCGCACGAGTACCTCGCGGACACCGAGGTCGACGGCCGCACCGTGCTGTGCGTGCTCACCCACGACGCCAAGTTCGACGTGCCCCTGCTGCGCCTCGCGCTGCGCCTTCCGGTCGCCTACGTCGGCGCGATGGGCTCGCGCCGCACCCACCTGGACCGCGAGGCGCGCCTGCGCGAGGTCGGCGTCACGGACCTGGAGCTGGCCCGGCTCCGCTCCCCGATCGGCCTCGACCTCGGGGCGCGTACGCCCGAGGAGACCGCGCTCTCCATCGCCGCGGAGATCGTGGCGAACCGCAGGGGCGGCGGCGGCCGCTCCCTGACGGGCGCCCACACGCCCATCCACCACGACGCCCCCGCGCCCCGCAGCATCACCTCGGTGGCGTGAGCCACGGCTCCGTGCGCCCTTCCTCGCGCCCGTGCCGCTCCGGCGGGTTTCGGGAGCCGGTGCGGAGCGTCACCATGGAGGCATGGATCCCCAACGGCACGCCAGAGTGGACGAGTTGACGCGCGATCCGTATCCGCTGTACGCGCGCGCCAGGAGTGCCGAGGGGCTCACGTACGTGCCCGAGTTCGGCGCCTGGCTGGTCGCCAGGGACGCCGACGTGCGGGAAGTGCTGCGGCGGCCCGACGTCTTCTCGTCGGCGAACGCGGTCCGCGGGGGCGTGCGGCCGTCCCCCGCGGCGCTGGCGGTCCTCGCCGACGGCGACGGCGGCAGCCCCCGCGGCCGCGTGGTGGTCACCTCGGACGGCCTCGCCCACCAGCGCCTGCGCGCGCCGATCGTGCGCGGCCTCGGCCCGGCCCGGGTGGCCGCCGCACTGCCGTTCGCGGCCGCGCGCGCCGAGGAGCTCGTCGAGGCGTTCGCGGACGACGGCCGCGTGGAGCTGATGGAGGCGTACGCCATGCGCCTGCCGGGCCAGGTCATCGGGCACGTCCTCGGCTTCGACCCGGCGGACGTGCCGCTCGTCGTGCGGGCCGGGCACCGCACCGAGGCGCTGCTCTCCCAGCCGCTGAGCGAGGAGGAGCAGGTGGCGGCCGCGCACGACATGGTCGCCCTCAAGCGCCTCCTGGACGGCTATGTGCGCGAGCGGTACGCCGCGCCGCGCGACGACCTGTGCAGCGAGCTGGTCACCTCACTGGTGCAGCCGGACGACGCGGAGGAGGGCGAGGCGGGGCTGCTCACGCTCGCCCAGCGCACCGAGCTCGTGGCCCATCTGAACAACTTCCTGCTCGCCGGGCACCTGACCACGACCGCCCTCATCGGCACGGCGTTCCTGCACCTGCTGAGCCACCCCGACCAGTGGCGGATGGTGTGCGCGGACCCGGAGCGGATGATCCCGGCCGCCATCGAGGAGACGGCCCGCTTCGACGCCGCGCTGCAGGCGTTCCGGCGCGTCACCACGCGGCCCGCGACGCTCGCGGGCACCGAGCTGCCCGTGGGCGCGGAGCTCCTGGTCGCCTTCGGCGCGGCGGGCCGCGACGACGCGCGCTATCCGCGCCCCGACGTCTTCGACATCACCCGGCCCGCCGTCGCCCGGCACGTCGCCTTCGGCCTCGGCGCGCACGCCTGCCCCGGGGCCCAACTGGCCCGGGAGCAGGTGCGGTTGACCCTTGAGCTGTTCATACGCCGGTTCCCGGGGCTGCGGATCGCCGAGGACGGTCCTCCGGTCACGATGCGGCCCACGCTCATCCACCGCGCCCCGGAGGCCCTGCACCTCACCTGGTGAGGGCGCCTCGCCCGGTGAGGCGGCCCGTCAGCGGTAGACCTTGCCCGGCTCGGCCTTGCCCGGCGCGAGGAGCTGGGGCACGGTGACGAAGACGTAGCCGCGCTTCTTCAGCTCGGTGATGATGCCGGGCACGGCGGGCACGGTGCCCTTGTAGATGTCGTGCAGCAGGATGATGCCGTCGCGGCCCGACTGTTCGAGCACCCGCTTCTGGATCAGCGCGGAGTCCTCGGTCGTGTAGTCCTTCGCCGTCACCGTCCAGAGGATCTCGGCCAGGCCGAGCTCGCGGGAGATCTTGTTGACGGTGTCGTTCGTGCGGCCCTGCGGGGGCCGCATCAGCGTCGGCTTCTTGCCGATGAGCTTCTCGATCGCCTTGTTCGGGCGCTCCAGCTCCGCGCGTGCCTCCGCGGGCTTGATCTTGGTGAGGATCTTGTGCGACCAGGTGTGGCTCGCCACCTCGTGCCCCTCGCGGTCCATCTGCTTGACCAGCTCGGGGTACTTCACGATGTGGTTCTTGCCGAGCGTGAAGAAGGTCGCGGGCACCTTCTCCTTCTTGAGGATCTTCAGCAGGCGCGGGGTGTTCTCACTGGGGCCCGCGTCGAAGGTGAGCGCGATGCACTTGGCCTTGCGGCAGTCGACGGTGCCGAAGGCGGCCCGGTCCTTGCCCTTCGCGTCCGCAGCGTCCTTGCGGACGGAGCTCGGGGAGACGGTGTCGAGCTTGGTGCAGCCGGTGAGGGCGAGAGCGGCCGCCACGCTCGCGGCGAGCGCGGCACCGGCGAACCTGGTGCGCGGGAGCAACCTCTTCCCTGTGTTCGTCATCTTGCGGTACGGAGTGGCTATCGGACGCATGCGCGCACTATACATGCTGTGTATACGTCCCGTTCATAGCGCCTCGGGAGCCCGATGAGCGGGACGTTCACGCCGCCCGCCCTCCACGCGCGCCGAGCGCCGGGCGGACGCGTCACCAGGCTTTGCGCGATCGCTCCTGCGACGGGTGGGGCGGGTGTGCCGCACGCGCCTGCCGTGGGTGGCCGGTAGTCGGCGCAATCTCATCTGGCGGTCCGGCCGCGTCGCACCGCAGCATGGCCAGTTGCCCGCGACCTCGCCAGGGGGTCACGGGTGTGCGAAACGGGGGAACGACCATGCCAGGGACAGGACTGTCATCAGCCATGCCCGCACGCGGGCGGGGCACGTCGAAACGGGGGGCGCCCCGCCAGGAACTCCGCCAGGAAATCCGCCAGGAACTGGGCAAGGAACCGCGGCCCGACGGGGAGGCGGCGCCACCGAATGATCAGGGAGCATCCCTTCAGCAGGGCAGGGGGGTGCTCGTCGGAGCCTTCGCCCTGCTCGACGCCCTGCGCCGCCGCGGCGGCGAGGCCGGCCTCACCGAGCTCGCCCTCGCCTGCGCGCTGCCCAAGGGCAGCGCGCACCGCCTCCTCGACCAGCTGGGCCTGCTCGGCGCCGTGGAGCGCAGGGGCAACCGCTACGCCGTCGGGCCGCAGCTCTTCCGGCTCGGCCAGGCCTGGCAGCCCTACCCGGGGCTGCGCGCCGCCGCCCGCATTCCGGTGCACCGGCTGCGCGCCTCGACCGGCGCCAGCGTCGTGCTGACCGTGCTGCGCGACGAGCTGGCCCTGACCGTGGCCTCGGTGCCCGGCCGGGTCGAGGGCGTGGTGCCGGTGCGCAACGGCATGAGCTTCCCGCTGGACACGGCCGCGGGGCGGGTGTTCACCGACGGCCCGCGCGGCCCGGTCCTGGACCGCGAGCAGATCCAGGAGGGCGTGTCCTGCGTCGCCATGCCCGTGCGGGCGCCGGACGGGCTCACGGTGGCGTCCCTCGCCGCCGTGGTGCCCGCGCGGCAGCAGCTCACGCAGGTCGCGGCCGCGACGGCCGCCGCGTCCGCCGCCATCGAGAGCCGTCTGACGCGGATGCCGCCGCGCGAGGTGGCGGCGCGCTCGGCACTGCTGCGTTACTGAACGCCGGCTTCCGTACGCGGGGGCCGCGCGGGTGTTCCGGTGAGCGGAACTCCCATAGCGCGGCCCCCGCCGCATTCGTCAGGGTGAGGTCACCCAGGGGTCGGGGAGACACCGGCCGGATTCGGGAGAGGGCAGCACCCGCGCGGGGCCGAGGCAACGGACGCGGCCCCCGTGTCCCTCTGAGCCGCACGGCGCTCCTGGGACGGGTCGAGCGGGCGACGGTGACGCCCTGGCCGCGGCCGCTCGACTCCGGCTCCGACGGGCCGCGGACGGGAGCGCGGTCCCACGGCGGGGGAGCGGTCTCCCAGGGACAGGGAGCGGGCTCCCACAGGAAGGGCGGGGGCTGTCCGGATGGTGGTGTCGATCTTGGACGCACAGGATGAACGGGTCGGGGTTCCGGCCCCACCATCCTGTCCTTCCAAGGGAGTTCACTGTGATCGACCGATCGGCAACCGATGTGGCAACCGATGCGGCACCCGACCGTTGCGGCCGCTCCTCCCCGCGTGCGCGCTCGGCGTCGTCGTCCCGGCGGCGGGCCGTCGCGGCGGTGGCGGTCCTTGCCGCCGCCCTGGGCGCGGCGGGCGCGCTGCCCGCCTCCGCGGCGTCGTCCCACGGCCCGCGTGACGCCGTGCGCAAGGACGTGGAGCGCCTGGTGACCGACGCGAAGTTCCCCGCGGCGCTGGCCGCCACGGTCGGCCGCGACGGGCGTGCGCGCGACTACACGGCCGGTGTCGCGGACGTGCGGACGAAGGGGAAGGTGCCGGTCGACGGGCGGGTGCGCGCGGGCAGCAACACCAAGACGTTCACCGCGACGGTCGTCCTCCAGCTGGTCGGCGAGGGCAAGGTCGACCTGGACGCGCCCGTCGAGAAGTACCTGCCGGAGCTGCTGCGCGGCGACGGCATCGACGGCCGGGACATCAAGGTCCGCCAGCTGCTCCAGCACACCAGCGGACTGCCCGAATACACCGTCCACATACTCAAGGACGTCTTCGGCAAGGCCCGCCACACCTACTACCAGCCCCGCGACCTGCTCGACATCGCGCTGAAGCACAAGGCCGACTTCGCCCCCGGCGACGGATGGGCGTACAGCAACACCAACTACGTCGTCGCGGGACTGCTGATCGAGAAGGTCACCGGGCGGCCGCTGGCCGAGCAGCTCACCGAGCGGGTCATCGACCGCGTCGGCCTGCGCGACACCTACTTCCCCGGCGTGGGCGACGAGGGCATCCGGGGCCCGCACCCCCGCGCCTACGACGCGGTCAGGCCCGGGGCGCGGCTGACGGACGTCACGAGGATCGACCCCTCCTGGGGCTGGGCCGCGGGGCAGCTGATCTCCACCCCCGGCGACCTGAACCGGTTCTTCTCCGCGCTGCTCGACGGCAAGCTCCTGAAGCCCGCGCAGCTCGCCCAGATGCGCACCACGGTCAAGGTGCCCGACGGCTTCAGCCAGGTGAAGGGGGTGCGGTACGGACTCGGCCTGATCCGCACGCCGCTCAGCTGCGGGGGAGCGATGTGGGGGCACGGCGGGAGCATCCCCGGCTACTACACCTACCCCGGCGTCACCGAGGACGGCCGCGCCGCCACGGTCGCCGTCACCGCCAACAGGGAACCCACCAAGGACGCCTTCGCCAAGGCCGACGCGCTCGTGGACGCCCAGCTGTGCCGGAAGTGAGCGGGGCCGGTCCTGCGGTGCGCCGGTGCCGCGCCCGTCCACCGCGCCGCTACGGCGCGTTGGTGAAGGCGCGGCGGTAGGAGCGGGGCGGCACGCCCCGGCGGCGTACGAACTGCTCGCGCAGCACGGCGGCGCTGCCGTAGCCGACCCGGCGGGCGATCTCCTCGACCGGCAGGTCCGTGGTCTCCAGGAGCTCCTCGGCGCCGCTCAGGCGCAGGTTCCGCAGCCAGGCGTGCGGGGTGGTGCCGGTCGCTGCGGTGAAGCGCCGGGCGAAGGAGCGCTTGCTCATCATGGCGCGCCGGGCCAACTCCGCGACGGGAAGCGGCTCGTGGAGGTGTGCGCGGGCCCAGGCGAGCACGTCGGCGAGCCGCTCGTCCCGGGCGTCCTCGGGGACCGGCGCGGCGAGGTACTGGGCCTGCCCGCCGTCGCGGTGGGAGGGCAGCACCATGTCACGGGCGACGGTGTTGGCGAGGGCCGCGCCGTGCTCGCGCCGCAGCAGGTGGAGGCACATGTCGAAGCCCGCGGCCGCCCCCGCGCCCGTGACGATGCGCCCCTCGTCGACGTACAGGGCGTCGGACTCGACGCTGACGTCCGGGTGGCGGCGGGCGAGGAGTTCGGCGAACCGCCAGTGCGTGGTCGCCCGCAGGCCGTCGAGCAGACCGGCCGCCGCGAGCGCGAACGCGCCGACGCAGTGGGCCGCGACCAGCGCCCCGCGCTCGTGGGCGGCCGTCAGGGCGTCGAGCACGGCGGGTCCGGGAGGAGTGCGGAATCCGGCCGACGGCAGGGCGATCAGCAGCTCGGCGGCGGCGAGCCGGTCCAGGCCGTGCGCGACGGTGACCGGCACGCCGACGTCGGTGGTGACGGGGCCCGGCCGGTCGGCGCAGAGCGCGAAGTCGAAGGCGGGCAGGCCCGCGCCGTGCGGAGCGAACACCTCGGCGACGACGCCGACGGCGAGCATGCCGACCCCGGGCGGAGCGTAGGCGGCGACGTTGGTGAAGGGCGGCACGGGGGGCAGTGTGCCATGTGGCACGAATCCTGCGATCGTCGGCAGTACTGCCACTCGTGGGCCGCTGACCTGCTCGGAAGGATGGAGGGCATGACAGACGCACCGCCCGGCCGCAGCGCCGCGTACACGATCCTGACCACCGGCTACGTGGGCTCCACGGGCCCCGGCGTCGCCGCGACCGTCTCCTACGTCTCCGACGCGGGCCGCCACTTCGTCTTCGACCCGGGCATGGTGGCGAGCACCGACGACATCCTCGGCCCGCTCGCCGGACTCGGGCTCGGCCCCGACGACATCACCGACGTGGTGCTCAGCCACCACCACCCGGACAACGTCATGAACGCGGGCCTGTTCCGGCGCGCCCGGGTCCACGACCACAAGGTGGAGTACCTCGGCGACCAGTGGCGCAACCGGGATGCCGAGGGGCACGAACTCACCCCGTCGCTGCGGCTGATCCGCACTCCCGGGCACAGCCCCGAGGACATCACGCTGCTCGCGGGCACGGCCGACGGCGTGGTGGCCTTCGCCGGTGACCTGTGGTGGCACGCGGCGGGCCCGGCGGACGACCCCGTCGCCCCCGACCGCGACGTCCTGCGCGCCTCCCGGCGCCGGGTCGTGGCGGTGGCGGACCTGATCGTGCCCGGGCACGGCGCCCCCTTCGCGCCCGACGCGACCACGCCGCTCTAGCCGCTCCAACAGCTGTGGCCGGGCCCCCACTTGGGTGGGGGCCCGGCCACAGCTGTTGGAGCCCAACCCCTCAACATCTCCGGGGCGAAACGGGATTGTCAACGCTTCGGCGGCCGCGCGGGGCGCGGGGTTTGCGCGGCGTGCCGGACGGTGCGGGACGTGCGGTCGCGGCCGGGTGTCCCGTCCGTCCCGTCAGCGGGACATTCCATTCGGGGTGAACAACAAGTCACCTCTGGCGCGATATCGCTCAGAAAGTCTTGTAGGGATTCCGTCGGCCGGTCTAACGTGACGAACAACCGTGGTCGATGAACATCATTTTCCCTTTTGGGCAACTTCCGTGCAGGAGGCAGCAATGCGTTTTTTCGAGTGCTGTCGATGCCTGCCGGGTTCCGGACTCTGGAAGCCCATAGGGAAGTGGCATTACGCTCGGCCAGGCGAAGGGGCCAGAAGGTTTTATGATACATGCTTTTCTTGAATCGATGAGTCCGCTTACTGGACTTCCGATTTCGTCAGGGGCGTGAATCGATGGGGAGGGCTGTCGTCCTGCCGTCCCGGAAATCACTGGTTCCGGCTGCACGCCGTTCGATTGTCATTCGGACTTCCGGCACCCGCCGCACGCAGGGCGTGCCGGTTCAGGACCGCTCACACCGCACACGGAGAGATCAAAAGAAGGGCGCCCCCATGCAGGGTTCAGCAACTAACGAAAAGGAAGCTCGCGCAGTGAGTGCAGCGGATGTGGAGCAGTCGGCTCTGAAGTGGCTGCGTACCGAGTTGGACGACCAGGAGATCAGTGGCTCCGACAACTTCCTCGACATCGGCGGCCACTCGCTGACCTTCTCGAAGCTGAACGTCTTCCTCGGGGACTCGTTCGGCATCGTCCTCGACATGAAGACGACGTACGACGGGACCCTGGCCGCGGCGCTCGTCGCCGCTCAGCCGATCGACAACACCGCGCCGACCAGTAAGTAAAGGGAGTCACCAGACATGACCAGCAGCCCCGTGCGTACGGAGTTCTCGCTGTCGGACGAAGAACTCGCGTTCTTCCGCAAGAACGGCTACATCGGTCCGCTCACCATCTACACGCCCGAAGAGATGGACCAGATGTGGAAGACCGTCCAGCGCGAGACGCTCGACCGGTCCCACGCCGCGTACCCGGAGGTGGACAAGGGCGTCGGCGCCCCGAACATCTTCAACTACGACCGGCACCTGGACGTCGACCTGCTGGCGCGGCACGTCATGAACCAGCGGATCACCGACCGCGTGGCCTCGATCCTCGGCCCGGACCTGCTGTGCTGGCGTTCGGAGTTCTTCCCGAAGTACCCCGGCGACGAGGGCACCGACTGGCACCAGGCGGACACCTTCGCCAACGCCAGCGGCAAGCCGCAGCTGCTGTGGCCCGGTGAGTCCGAGGACTCGTTCGGCGCCGGCACGCTCACCGTGTGGACCGCGTTCACCGAGTCCAACCGCGAGAACGGCTGTCTGCAGGTCATCCCCGGCACGCAGCACCAGATGAACTACGACGAGACCAAGCAGATGGACTACAACGAGGGGCGCATCAACTCCGAGGTCAAGGACGGCGTTCCGCGCGGCTTCTTCGGGTACGACTACCGGCAGCTGCAGAAGGACCCGAACTGGAAGCCCAACGAGGACGACGCGGTCGCCTTCGAGATGGAGAAGGGCCAGTGCATCATCTTCTGGTCCACCCTGATGCACGCCTCGCTGCCGAACATCGCCACCGGTAAGAACTACCGCATGGGCTTCGCGACGCGTTACGTGCCCACCTCGGTCCAGATCTACCCCGGCACCGACCACATCGAGGAGTACGGCGGGAACATCTCGCTGGACAAGTGGTCGGCCGTACTGGCCCGCGGCCGCGACGAGTACGGCCACAACAAGATCGCCACGGAGACGCTGCGCGGCACGAAGTACCTGCCCGCGTAACCCCGACGGCGACGAGCCCCGCGCCGCAGCCCAGCGGCGCGTCGGAGAGGTGACGACCCGCGGCCCCGCCCCGGCCGCGGGTCGTCACTTGGGCGCTGTGCCGGGGCACACCGGTGCGGCGCCAGGGGCACAGCACCACCAACTGCCGATCACAGCCGGGCCGCCCGCCGGAGCTTCGCGCCCGCGGCGGCCCCCGCGATGCCACCCGGGGGACTGCACCACCGTGACCACACCGAGCACACCCCGACCCGCGGTCGCCTTCATCCCGCCGTCCTGCTGCGGAGCGGGCTACTTCCGCCGCCTGCGGCGGGAGCTCGGCGACCGGGTCGCCTTCCACGCCCTGGAGCTGCCCGGCCACGGCCGCCGCTACCAGGAGGCCCCGCTCACCGACGCCACCGAGGCCGTCGCGGACCTCGTCGCACGGATCGACACCCCGCTCGACGCCCTGTACGGCGAGAGCCTCGGCGCCTACCTCGCCCTGGGCGTGGCGGACGTCCTGAAGCAGGAGCGGCCCCCGCTGCTGCTCGCCGCGTCCAACTCCCCGCCCTCGGTGCGCGATCGCATCGACGTCGAGGGCCTCGACTCCATCGAGTCCGCGGTCGCCGCGCTGCGCGCGATGGGGGGAGAGATCCCCCCGGAGGTGATCAGCGACCCCGAACTCGCCGCGGGCGCCTACCCGTTGATCCGCGCCGATCTGAACCTCGGCCAGTCGTGCATCGACCTCGTCCGCGGGAGCGCCGCGGCCGGGAACCTGACCGTGCTCGCCGGGACCGAGGACACCGCGCTTACCCGTCTGGAGGCGTGGGCCGCGCACACCCGGGGCCGCTGCGAGGTGACGTCGCTGCCCGGCGGCCACCTGCTGTCCGCCACGAACCCCGCGGCCGTCGCCGAGCGGGTCCTGGAGGCGCTGGCCCGCGGCTGAGGCCGCCCCCTCTTCCGCTGTTCCCCCTTCTGCTGTTCCCCGTCCGCCGCCCTGTCCCCACGTGTTCCACCCCGGGCGCCCGTCCCCCTTCGTTCCCTTCCTCGAGAGGAATCCCGATGGTGCTGTCCCAAGCGCCTCTTCCCGCGATCAGCCACCATCAGATGCTGGTCTTCCTGCTGCAGGTCGGACTGCTCCTCGGTGTCGCGGTACTCCTCGGCAGGCTCGCGACCTGGCTCCGCCTGCCCCGCGTGGTCGGTGAGCTGTCCGCGGGCGTGCTGCTCGGCCCTTCGGTGTTCGGGAACCTGCTGCCCGACCTCCGTGACTGGCTGCTCCCGCACGACGCGGCGCAGATGCACCTGCTGGCCGCGGTGGCGCAGTTGGGCGTGCTGCTGCTCGTCGGCATCACGGGCGCCCACATCGACGTCGGACTGCTCCGCCGCAAGAGCAAGGTGATCGGGTACGTCAGCGTGGGCAGCGTGCTCCTGCCGCTGGCCCTGGGGGTGGGGCTCGGCTTCCTCATGCCGGAGTCGCTGATGGCCCCCGACGCCGAGCGCGGCACCTTCGCCCTGTTCGTGGGCGTCGCGATCGCGGTCAGCGCGCTCCCGGTGATCGCCAAGACCCTGCTCGACATGGACCTGCTGCACCGCAACGTCGGCCAGCTCATCATCGGCGCTGCCGCGATCAGCGACATCGTCGGCTGGATGCTCCTGTCGATCGTCGCCGCGATGGCCACCCGCGGTCTGCACACGGGCCTGGTCCTGGAGTCCGTCGGCTATCTGATCGCGGTCCTCGCCTGCACGCTCCTGGTGGCCCGGCCGGTGGCCCGCAAGGTGCTCCAGTACACCGACCGCTCGCCGCAGTCGGACGTCAGCGTCGCCGCGATCGCCGTGATGATCCTGCTGTCCTCCGCGGGCACGCTCGCCCTGGACATGGAGCCGATCCTGGGCGCCTTCCTCTGCGGCATCGTGATCAGCTCGCTCGGCGTCACCGCCCGCCGTTCCCTCGACTCCATGCGTACGTTCGTGATGTCGACGCTCGCCCCGCTGTTCTTCGCCACCGCGGGACTCCAGGTCGACCTGGGCGCGCTGACCCGGCCCACGGTGCTCCTTGCCGCGGTGGTGACCCTGCTCATCGCCACCCTGGCCAAGTTCGCGGGCGGTTACATCGGCGCCCGCATGGGCAGGCTCGACCACCATGAGGGCCTTGCCATCGGCGCCGGTCTCAACGCCCGTGGTGTCGTGGAGATCGTCATCGCCACCGTCGGACTCAACCTCGGTGTCCTGACCACCGCCACCTTCACGATCGTGGTGCTGATCGCCGTGGTCACCTCGATGATGGCCCCGCCGTTCCTGCGGCACGCCACCCGGGGCATGCCGACCACCACCGACGAGCACGAGCGGCAACGGGAGCTGGCCGGACAGGCCTCCTGACCGCCGCCTCAGACCCACGGGATCCGGTAACGCCAGGGCCCGCCCCCGAGATGCGGGGGCGGGCCCTGGCGCTGTCCGGATCCTTCGGCTACGCGGCGCCGAGGTGCTCGGCGAGCAGCGCCGGGGTCGGCGCCTGGAACACCGCCCGCACCGGCACCCGCAGGCCGAGCTCCGCGCGCGCCCGCCCGCTCAGCCGCACCGCGAGCTCCGACGTCCCGCCGAGGTCGAAGAAGTTGTCGTCGACGCCGACCTCCTCCCGCTGGAGCAACTCCGCGAACAGGTCGGCCAGGGCGCCCTCCCGCCCGGTGCGCGGCGTCCGGCCCGCGTCGGCGTCGCCCGCGCTGCCCGCGCCGCGGCGCGGAGCGGGCAGCGCCGCCCGGTCCAGCTTCCCGTTCGGGGCCAGCGGCAGCCGGTCCAGGACCACGAACGCGGACGGGATCATGAAGGTGGGCAGCCGGTCGACCACGTAGCGCCGAAGCACCCGCGAGGTCAGCCCGGCCGCCGCCGTGCCGCCCGGCTCGGCCGGCACCACATAGGCGACGAGCGCACCGCCGCCCGAGCCCGCCGCGGGCCGGAGCGTGACCACGGCCTGGACGATGTCGGGGTGCGTGACCAGGGCGCCCTCGATCTCGGCGGGCTCGATGCGGATGCCGCGCAGCTTCATCTGGCCGTCGTCGCGCCCGAGGAGCTCCAGCTGCCCTTCGGCGTTCCACCGGGCCAGGTCGCCGGTGCGGTACATCCGCTCGCCCGCAGGGCCGAACGGGTCGGCCAGGAAGCGCTCCGCGGTCTGCCCCGGCCTGGCGTGGTAGCCGCGGCCCACCGCGCCCGCCACGAACAGCTCGCCCGCCACGCCCTGCGGGACCGGCACCAGGCCGGGGCCGAGCACGTAGGTGCGCATGTTGCCCAGCGGCGTTCCGATGGGCACGCCGCCCTCGCCGCGCCAGCCGTCGGGCACGGTGAACGTGGTGGCGTAGAAGCTCTCCGTCTGGCCGTAGGCGTTGACCAGGGTCGTGTCCGGGAGCGCCGCCCGCACCTGGTCGGCCAGGGCCGCCGTGAGCTTCTCCCCGGCGAACACCGCCGTGTCCACGGTCAGGCGCCCCTGGAGCCGCTCCAGGACCTCGGCGAACACCGAAGGGACCGTGTGCAGGACCGTGCCCGACCACTGCCCGCGCTCGCCGAGCTCCAGCACGTCCCGGACGACCTCGACGGTGGCGCCGGTGCTCAGCGCGGTGAACACCTCGAACACCGAGACGTCGAAGTTGATGGAGCTGCTCGCCAGCATCCGCGCGCCGGGCCGCATGTGCACGGTGGCGGCAAGGCGGATCACGCCGTTGACGATGTTGGCGTGCGAGAGGGCCACGCCCTTCGGGGTGCCCGTCGAGCCGGAGGTGTACATCAGATAGGCGAGGTTGTCGGGCCGCAGCGGCTGCGCGTGGATCACGCCGGAGCCGTCCCCGGTGGGCTCGTCGAGGCCCAGCTCTTCGATCAGGCAGCACGTGATGTCGTGCTCCGGCAGCGTCCGCACGGTCTCGGCGTCGGTGAGGATCAGGCCCGGCGCGGCGTCCTGGAGCAGATGGCCGAGGCGGCGGCTGGGGTAGCGGGGGTCGATCGGCAGATATCCGGCGCCGGACTTCAGGATGCCGAGGAGCGCCACCACCAGGTCGGCGGAGCGCGGCAGGGCCAGGCCCACCACCGACTCCGGGCCGACCCCGGCGGCGAGCAGCGTGCGGGCGAGCCGGTCGGTGCGCTCGTCCAGTTCGCGGTACGTCAGCGACACGTCCCCGCAGACCACCGCCACGGCGTCCGGGGCCGCGGCGAACTGCGGCGCCACCAGCTGCGGGATCGTCACCGGCGGGGTGGGGGCCGCGGTGTTCACGAAGTCCACGAGCAGCCGCTGCCGTTCGGCCTCGTCGAGGACGTCGACCGCGCCCACCCGCACCGCGGGGTCCGCGGTCACGTGCCGCAGCGCGCGGAGGTAGCAGGCCGCCAGGTACTCCGCGCCGTCGGCGTCGAACAGGTCGGCGGCGTACTCGACCGTGCCGTGCAGCGCCGCGCCGTCCGCCGCGGCGCGCAGCCGCAGCGCCAGGTCGTAGGGCGTGCTGTCCAGCGGCGCGGGCCACGCGGTCACGCTCACGCCGGGCAGCGCGACGGTGGGTGCCGGACCCTCGCGCAGGTCGAACACCACCTGGAACAGCGGGTGGTGGGCCAGCGAGCGCTGCGGGGCGAGCGCCTCCACCAGGCCGGCGAACGGCAGGTCCCGGTGGGCCTCGGCGGCCGCCGTCCTGCGGCGCACCTGATCGAGGAGGTCGGTGAAGGCCGGGTTGCCGCTCAGGTCCGCCCTGAGCACCCAGGCGTCCTCGAAGGGGCCCACACAGCGCGCCCAGGCCGCGTCGGGGCGCCCCGCGGCGGACGAGCCGATGGGGATGTCGGCGCCGCTGCCCAGCTGGTGCAGGACCACCGCGAGGGCGGCGCGAAGGACCGCGTCGGCGGGCACCCCGCGCCGCTCGGCGAGGCCGGTCACCGCCGCGGCGAGCTCCTCGTCCACGACCAGCGGGACCCGGCCCGCGCGGTGGCTCGCCTCCGGCGGCCGCGGCCGGTCCGCGGGCAGCGGCAACGGCGCGGGCGCGCCCGCGAGTTCGGCGCGCCAGAAGGCGGTGTCGCGCGCGAAGGCGCCGTCCGGCCCGCTCTCCTCCTCCAGGAACTTCTGCTCCCACCGGGCGAATTCCGCATAGGGAACAGGCGAGTCGGGCCAGACCGGTGCGACGCCTTCCCGGCGCGCGGCACAAGCGGTCGCGAGATCGTCGGCCAGCGGCCGCAGCGATTCCTCGTCCGCGGCGATGCGGTGCGTCACCAGGACGAGTACGTGTTCCTCGGGAGCGGACCGTACGACAGCGGCGCGTACCGGAATGTCCGTGGTCAGATCGAAGCGATGGGAAACCCGCGCGGAAATCTCATCGGCCACCTCGTCGGGCGCCACTTCGACCACGGGAATATCGAGGCCGATCTCCGCATCGGGCACCACGCGCCGACCGGGAACTCCGTCGGCGTCCTCGGCGCATATCGTGCGCAACCCTTCGTGACGGGCCACGACGTCCCTGACGGCGCGCACGAGGGCGGCCGTTTCGAGGGCTCCGGTCATCCGCAGCACCAACGGAATGTTGTGCATGGCCGACGGGCCCTGAATTCGGTGGACGAGCCACTGTCGGCGCTGCGCAAGCGACAACGGATTCATGCGTGCCTACTCCCTGTTTCGTCCGGCGTGGTTCGAGTCTGTCGGGACCGTCCGCGCCGTGCCATAGTTCCGAGGTATTCCTCGGAACACTGCCTGCGCATTGCCGTGGCCGACCTCGATGCGCGATTCTCGACGCGTCATTTTCGACAGAACCCGGTCGCGTTCCGGCTGTCCCGTCGACGGGACCGGCGGAGCCGAATGCCGTGGCGGCCGGGGCCCTCTCACGCATGAGCCGGAACCGACCGGAGCCGAACGGAGAAATCGTGCACATCACCGTCGATGAACAGTCCTGTGTCGGGGCGGGCCAGTGCGTCCTGTCCGTCCCCGACGTCTTCGACCAGGACGAGATGACCGGCCGGGTCGTCCTCCTGGAAGGGCGTCCGCCCGCGGACCTGGAGGACGACGTGGTCGAGGCCACCCGCGCCTGCCCGGCCCAGGCGATCACCGTGACGGACGACTGATCCTCCGGGCCGCACGAGCCGAATCCCCCGGTCGCCGGTAGGCGGCCGGGGGATACGGCTTTGTGGGGGGATGGGGTGCCGGACCGTCCGATGTGGAGCGGAGGTCCGGCGCCCCGAGCACCCGAGGGCGAGCGGGGCGGCGCTGCCCTCGTGGGGGTGGGTCAGCTCGTGAGGACCGCCTTCATGACCGATCCGTCGGCGACCGCGGCCAGGGCGTCCGCGTGCCGGTCGAGCGGGAAGGCCGTCACCAGGCTCGCCAGGTCGAACCGGGCGGCCAGCGTGGGCAGCAGCCGCACGTACTCGACGAGGTGCGCTCCGGTGAAGGCCCAGGAGCCGATGACGTCGAGCTGGCGGTAGACGATCTGGTGCGGGTTGACCAGGGTGTCACCGGCGTCCGTGTACTGGCCGATGACCAGGTAGGTGCCGCCCCTGCGGGCCAGGTACAGGCCCTGGGCGACGGCCTGCGGGACCCCGGCGCACTCGATGACGAGGTCGGCGCCCTGGCCGCCGGTGAGCGCGCGCACCTCGTTGAGGATGTGGTCCGGGTCCGTGGCGTCGGCGATGTTCAGGTGGACGTCGCCGATGCCGGCCCGCGCCGCGGCTTCGAGGCGCTCGGCCGGGCCGCCGATGACGATGACCTTGGCGGCCCCGGAGATCTGGGCGAACGCGGCGGCCGCGAGGCCGACCGGGCCGCTGCCCTGGACGACGACGACCTCACCGAGCCGCACCGGGCGGCGCTCGTACAGGGCGTGCACGACGGTGGGGCCCGCGCAGGCGAGCGACATCGCGGCGAGCGGGTCGACGCCCTCGGCCGCCTTGACGACGGTGGTGCCCTCCTGCAGGACGATGTGGTCCGCCCACGAGCCGGACAGCTCCGGGCCGTCCACGGTGGAGCGGTTGACCCCGTACGTACGGCGGTTCTCGCACAGCGTCGGCTCGCGGTGGATCCGGCACGGGGGACAGGTCCCGCAGGCGATGGACGAGGCCCACATGACGGAGTCGCCGGGCTTGAGCTCGGCGCCGAGGGCGTCGTGCGTCAGGCCCTCGCCCAGCTCCCGGATCACGCCGAGGCCTTCGTGGCCGAGGACGAGCGGGGTGGGGATCGGCAGGTGGCCCTGGTGCAGATGCAGGTCGGTGCCGCAGATGCCGCCGTAGCCACAGGCGACGATCATGCCGCGCGCCGGGGCCGCGGGCAGCGGGTACTCGCGCAGCGCCAGGGGCTTGCCGAACTCCTCCAGGACGACGCCGCGGCCGGTGCGGGCGGTCATACGGTCACCTCTTCGAGGTCGTCGAGGAAGGTGCCGTCGAGGGGGGCGAGCGGCGTCGAGTCGCGGCACACCACGTAGTCGGGGCGGGACTCGCCGGGCCAGCTCGGCAGGTTGCTGACCTCGTTGTACGTCGCGATGAGCAGACGGCGGGCGAACGGCGACATGTTGGGGGCCGAACCGTGCACGATCTCCGAGGAGAAGAGCACCACGGACCCGGCCGGGCCCTTCGGGCTGGTCATGCCGTGCCGGTCGACGAGGGCGGCCAGCTGCTTCGGGGAGAGCGAGATGTCGTCCGGGTCCAGGTGCTGGCTGGACTTCCGCTCCTCCTTGCGGCCCTCGTGCACGAGGCCGTCGCGGTGCGAACCGGGCAGGAAGATGACGGGGCCGTTGAACTCGGTGACGTCGTCGAGGAAGACGCCCACGTTGACCTGGACCGGGGCGGGCAGGTTGTCGGAGATCTGCCAGGCGAGGAAGTCCTGGTGCCAGGCCCACTTGTCGCCGCCGAAGGCGGGCTTGGCGTTGATCTTGAACTGGTAGACGTACACGTCGTCGGTGAGCAGCTGCTGGGCGGGGACCAGGATGCGCGGGTCCCGCATGAGGCGGGCGTATTCGGCCTGCCGGAGGTGCGAGGAGTAGACCGCGCGCACCTCGTCGCCGCCGTCCTCGATGATGCGGTGCGGCCCCGGCGTGTTGCAGTCGCGCTGGAACGCCGTACGCAGCCGGTCCACCTCGTTCTCGTCCAGCAGGGAATCGAGGAGTAGGAAACCGTTGTCCCGGTACTGCTCCAACTGCTCCTGGGTCAGACGCATGGTTCTTTTCGCTCCTTAGGCGAGGGGAGTTCACGTAGGGGGCGCGCACCTGAGTTCGCGCCGGGGTTTCACCCCATAAAGTGGCCGCCGTCCACGATGAGCTGCTGCCCCGTGATGTAGGCCGATCGCGACGTCACAAGGAATTCGAGAGCGTCGGCGATGTCCTGCGGGGTGCCGATCCGCTTCTGGGGAATGGAGTCGATGACGGCCGCGCGCCGTTCCGGCACGTCGAGCCGGTAGCGCTCGGTGACTTCCGGGGTGTCGGTAAAACCGGGGAGCAGGGCGTTGACCTGGATATGCGGAGCCAGTTCAAGGGCCATGCACTTGGTGAGCTGGAGCAGCCCCGCCTTGCTGGCGCAGTAGTTGGCGCCGTTCGCCCGCGGGCGGATCGCCGTGGTGGCACCGATATTGACGATGGAGCCGCCGCCGGCCTCGATCATGGCGGGCGCCAGTGCCTGGCTGAGATGGAAAGGACCGGACAGATTGGTCGCGACGACCTGGTCCCAGTCCTCTTCGGTCATCGAGAGGAAGGACCGGTCGCGGTTGACCCCGGCGTTGTTCACCAGGATCCGGGGGGCGCCGTGCTCGTCGAGGATCCGCGCGCAGGCGTCGCGGATCTCGGCGGGCCTGCCGACGTCGACGCGGACGGGCACGATGTTTCCCTCGCCCGCCTCCGCCGCCTCTTTGGCCGCGGTCTCGTCGCTCCGGTAGAGGGCGAGCACCCGGTGGCCCAGGGCGCACAGGCGCAAGCTCAGCGTCAGTCCGATGCCCCGGGTGCCGCCGCTGATCACTGCCGTCGCCATGAGAACTCCACAGAGGTGCGTGCTGCGGGGCGGTCGGCCGGCCACGAGGTCGCCCCGGCGTCGGGCAGCCCGGGCAGATCGCGCACGTCCATCACCCCGCACAGACGAATGGATCGGAAGAAGTGGTTCGGATCAGGCCGTCGCCCGCGGTGAGTTGGGCGGGGAATATCCCCGGGCGTACCGCCGGTGGAATTCCGGACGCGTCGCCCAAGGCTCCCGGCCTGCGCACACACCCTCATGCCTGCGCCCTGCCGGGGTCAAGCAGGGAAAGAGTGCCTGACAAGACCGCTTCGCGGCATCTCGGATGTCCTGTCCACAGGACACGGGGGCGTCGCACGGGCGAGCTGCCGGTGAATGACGTGCGGGCGGGTGCGGGGAATTGCCGGTGCGCGCACTTCCCGGGTTTCGCACCCCATGGAAGGGGAAAGTCGGGCCCCCGCACGTGTGGTGCAGAACACTACGGGCCGGGCCGCCGGACATCGACCCCTGTGCCGAAGAGCCTCCTTCGTGGAGGTGCGCGCGAGCTCGCCGGGCAACGCGGGGGAAACACCCGGCAGATGCCCGGCGATTGCTCTTCCGCGGCTTTCCGTGAACGCTGTTCGAGCCGCGCCCGACCTGCCCGCGGGCCGCATCGCCGGAGGCCAATCGGATGTCCTGTAGACGGGACACGCGGGCCGTCTCGCAACGCCCTGCCAGGGACTCTTCATTGCTTGACCCCGGCAGGGCGCAGGCATGAGGGTGTGTGCGCAGGCCGGGAGGCTTGGGCGACGCGTCAGGAATTCACCGGCGCCGATGCGCCCGGGGATATTCCCCGCCCGGTCATCGCGGGTGACGGCCTGATCCGAACCACTTCTTCGATCCATTTGTCTGTGTGGGGTGATGGATGTGCATGCTCCGCTGGAGCGAAACCGTCCGCTGACGACCAAGGATGGTGCGGCCGGACGGATCCTCGACACGACGGTGCTCGAGCTGTTCGCCCAGCAGGTCCGGCGGACTCCCGACGCGCTCGCCGTGGTCTCCGGACCCGAGACCCTGACCTTCGAGCAACTCGACGCCAGGTCCGACGTGTTGGCCGCGGGCCTCGTGGCGCGCGGCGTGCTGCCCGAGTCGCTCGTCGCGGTCGCGCTGCCGCGGTCGCCGGAGACGGTCGTGGCCGTCCTCGCCGTACTGAAGGCGGGCGCCGCCTATCTGCCGCTCGACCCCGACTACCCCGTAGAGCGCGTCGAGTTGATGCTGAGCGACGCCCAGCCCGTCCTCCTGGTGAGCACCGGGGCCGACGTGCAGCGCCTCAGCAGCTCCTACCGCACCGTGGACGTGGCCGAGCTCGCCGACGCCGGAGCCGGGGCCGTCGACGTCGTCGTGCACCCGCTGACGCTCTCGTACGTGATCTACACCTCCGGTTCGACCGGCAGGCCCAAGGGCATCGGCGTCACCCACCGCGATGTGGCGGCCCTGGCCCAGGACCAGCGCTGGCACCACGGCATGCGGATGCTGCTGCACTCGCCGATGGCCTTCGACGCCTCCGTCCTGGAGATCTGGGTGCCGCTCCTCAACGGCGGCGCCGTCGTCGTCGAGCCGTCCCCGGACCTCACCCCCGCCGTCCTCGCCGGCCAGGTGGCCCGGCACGGCGTCACGGTCGTCTGGCTCACCAGCGCGCTCTTCAACCTCCTGGTGGAGGAGGACGCGAGCTGCCTGACCGGCCTCCACGAGGTGTGGGTCGGCGGCGACCGCGTCTCGCCGCAGTCCGTCGCGCGGGCCCTGGAGGCCTGCCCCGACACGGTCGTCGTGAACGGCTACGGGCCGACCGAGACCACCGTCTTCACCACCAGCCACCAGGTCGACCCCGCCGTCGCCAAGCCGGACGAGGAGGTGCCCATCGGGCAGCTCTTCGACACCCTCGAGGGCTACGTCCTCGACGAGCGGCTGCAGCCCGTGGAGCCCGGTGCCATCGGCGAGCTGTACGTCGCGGGTGCAGGCGTCGCCCGCGGCTATCTGCGCCGTGGCCCGCTGACCTCGGACCGGTTCGTGGCCAGCCCCTTCGGCCCCGCCGGCGAACGGATGTACCGCACCGGCGACCTGGTGATCCAGAACGCGGACGGCGAGCTCGTGTACCAGGGCCGCGCCGACCACCAGGTCAAGGTGCGCGGCTACCGGATCGAGCTCGGCGAGATCGAGGCGGCCCTGCTCGCCCATCCGGCGGTCGCCCACGCCGCCGTGATCGCCCGTCAGATCGGCGCGAGCGACGCGGCCAAGCAGCTCTTCGGCTACGTGGTCCTCTCCCAGGACGGCGCGCCCGCGCCGGACCCGGCGGACTTCCCCGCCGAGCTGCGCGAGTTCATCGCGCAGCGACTTCCGGAGTTCATGGTTCCGGTCGCCCTCATGGTGCTCGACCGGTTCCCGCTGACCCCGAACGAGAAGCTGGACCGGGCCGCCCTCCCGGAGCCGCGCTTCACCAGCACCGCCTACCGCGCGCCGCGCACCGGGACCGAGGAGGTCCTGACGGCTGTCTTCGCCGAGGTCCTCGGCCAGCCCCGCGTCGGCGTCGACGACGACTTCTTCGCCCTCGGCGGCGACAGCATCCAGTCCATCCAGGTCGTGTCGCGGGCCAAGGCCCAGGGCGTCCTGGTCACCTCGCGGCAGGTGTTCGAGCACCGGACCGTGGCCGAACTCGCCGGCGTCGCCGCCGCCGACACCGGGGACACCGGCCCCGTCCTGGCCGAGCTCGACGGCGGCGGAGTGGGCCACATGCCGCTCATGCCGGTGGCGCACTGGATCCTGGAGAACGGCCCCGGCTTCGACTCCCTGCTCCAGGCCGTGGTCCTGGAGCTGCCGCACGACATCGACCGGGACGGCCTGGCCGCGACCCTGACCGCGGTCCTCGACCGGCACGACCTGCTGCGCGCGCGGCTGCGGCCCGACGGACTGCTCGTCACCCCGCCCGGCTCCGTGGCCGCGGACCCGCTGATCCGCACGGTCTCCTGCGACGGCCGGTGGTCGGGCGAGTCCTGGCGGACCCTGCTCGTCACCGAGCTCCAGGACCTGGCGGGCCGCCTCGACCCGGTGGCCGGGACCCTCGCGCAGTTCGTCTGGTTCAAGCCGCCCACCGGCCCCGGACGACTCCTGGTCGGCCTGCACCACATGGTCGTCGACGGCGTGTCCTGGCGGATCCTGATGCCCGACCTCGCCGCCGCCTGGCAGCAGGTGCGCGCTGGCGAGACACCGAAGCTGACCGCCCCCGCGACCTCCGTACGACGCTGGGCGCACGCCCTCGTGGAGGAGGCGGGCAGGCCGGAGCGGGTGGCCGAGCTCGCCCAGTGGACCTCGATCCTCGACGGACCCGACCCGGTCCTGGGCACCCGGCGCCTCGACCCGGCCGTGGACGTGCAGTCCACCGTCGAGAAGGTGCGCGTGGTGCTGCCGAGCGCCGCCTCCGAAGCCCTCCTCACCTCCGTCCCCGCGGCCTTCCGCGGCGGCGTCAACGACGTGCTGCTCGCCGCCCTGGCGATGGCCGTGGCCCGCTGGCGCCGCACGCGCGGCGTCGAGGAGCCGTCGACGCTGCTGCGCCTCGAAGGGCACGGGCGCGAGGAGGAGTCGGTGCCCGGCGCCGACCTCTCGCGCACCGTCGGCTGGTTCACCAGCTTCTTCCCGGTCCGCCTCAACCTGTCCGGGATCGACGTCGAGGACGCCTTCGCCTCCGGCCCGGCCGCGGGCGCCGTCATCAAGGCGGTCAAGGAGCAGCTGCTCGCCCTGCCCGACAAGGGCCTGGGCTACGGCCTCCTGAGGTACCTCAACCCCGAGACCGCACAGGCGCTGCGCCCGCGCGGCCTCGGCCAGATCGGCTTCAACTACCTGGGCCGCTTCGCCACCGGCGACCTGCCCGACGAGCTCGGCTTCACCCAGACGTCGGACGCCGCGGACTTCACCGAACTGGCCGAGCTGGACGCCGGGCACGACCCGGCCATGCCCGCGCTGTGCGAGGTGGACATCAACGCGATGGTCACCGACACCGCGGCGGGACCGCGCCTGGGCGCGGTCTTCGGCGCCCCGACCGGGGTCCTCACGCCGGCCGAGGTCGGCGAACTGGCCGAGCTGTGGCAGTCCGCCCTGGAAGCCCTGGTGCGGCACGCGTCCGCCCCCGGCGCGGGCGGTCTGACGCCGTCGGACGTGCCGCTGGTCAACGTCTCGCAGGGCGAGCTGGAGACCTGGGAGAAGCAGTACCCGGGCCTGGCCGACGTGTGGCCGCTGACCGATCTGCAGGCCGGTCTGCTGCACCACTCCAAGCTGGCGGGCACCGGCGTGGACATGTACCAGGTGCAGCTGCTCTTCGGCTTCGACGGGCCGGTGGACGCGGCGCGGATGCGGGCGGCGGGCCAGGCCCTGCTCGACCGGCACGCGAGCCTGCGCACCGCCTACGTGCCCGACGTCTCCGGCGACATGGTGCAGCTCGTCGTCTCGGGCGTGACCCTGCCGTGGCGCGAAGTGAGCGTGACGGAGGACGCGTTCGAGTCCTTCCTCACCGAGGAGCGCACCACGACCTTCGACACCACCGAGCCGCCGCTGCTGCGGATGACCCTGGCGCACGTCGGGGCCGACCGCACCGAACTGGTCCTCACCGCCCAGCACGTCCTCTTCGACGGCTGGTCCGAGCCGATCCTGCTGCGCGAGCTGCTGTGGCTGTACGCCGACGCGTCCGCCCTGACCAAGGCACCGTCCTTCAAGGAGTTCCTCGGCCACCTCCAGCGCCGCGACGACGCGCAGCGAAAGCTGTCGGTACGCGCCCACACCGACGCCCTCGAAGGAATCGACGAGCCGACGCTGCTCGTGCCCGCGGAGACCGAGGGCGGCGACAGCGGCTTCGGCGAGCTCGACCTCGCGCTGGCGCCCGACGAGGCCCGCGCGCTCGTCCGGCGGGCCGCGGAGACCGGCAGCACGCCCAGCAACGTCGTCCAGGCGGCCTGGGCCGTGGTCCTCGGGGAACTCACCGGCCGCACCGACGTGCTGTTCGGTGCCACGGTCTCCGGCCGCCCGCCCACGCTCGCGGGCGTGGCCGACACGGTCGGCCTGTTCATCAACACCGTGCCGGTCCGCGCGCGCTGCGCACCGGGCAAGACCCTCGCCCAGGTGGCGACCGAACTCCAGGCCTCGCAGGCCGCCCTGCTCGACCACGACGACTGCGGCCTGGCCGACATCCACGAGGCCACGGGCCTGGACGCGCTCTTCGACACCCTCGTCCTGGTCCAGTCCCACCCCTTCGATAACGCTGCCATCTCCGAGGCCAGCGAAGCGGCCGGCCTTCCCGTGCCCACCTTCCGCAACATCGCGGGCGGGAACTACCCGCTCATGGTGATGGCCGAGCTGGACCCGCTGCTGCGCCTGCGCCTGCAGTACCAGCGCGGCGCCTTCGACCGGGCCGGCGCGGCCGACGTCGCGGAGCGGCTGCTGCGCGTGCTGCGGGCCTTCCTCAGCGACCCCCACAGCCGGGTCGGGGCGATCGGCGCGACCGAGGCCGACGCCCGCACGTCCGCGGACCGTCCGGCGGCGGCCCGGGCCGCCTCCGACGAGCTGGTGCCGCAGTTGTTCGCGCGGCTCGTCGCCGAGGCCCCGGACGCCGTGGCCTTCGTCGCGGACGGGGTGACGACCAGGCGCGAACTGGACGAGCGGGCCGACCGCCTCGCCGGTGAACTCCTGCGGCACGCCGTGGAGCCGGACTCCGTCGTGGCCGTCTGCTGCGTCGACCCGGTGGACCGCACGGCCGCCCTGCTCGCCGTCCTGAAGGCGGGCGCCTGCGCCCTGCCCCTGGACGCCGAGGACTCCGCGGAGTGGACCGGCTCCGTCGTCCGCGACGCCGCGGTGAGCGCCGTCATCGTCGACAAGGAGACCGACGACCGCGGCTGGGGCGCCCTGCCCCGGATCACGGTTCCCCTCAGCGCCCTGGACGCCGCTCCCGCCGCCCCGCAGGTCCGTCCGCTTCCCGGCCGGCTCGCCCTGCTGGCGTACGCCGCGGACGCGACGGCCAGGCCGCGGGCGCTCGCCGTCACCCACGCCGCTCTGGTGCGCGGCGTGCCCGGCTTCGCCGCCGAGGCGGCGGCTCTGGAGACGGGGCCCGCCACACCGGCCGCCGACCTCCTGCTCGCCCTCGTCGCGGGCCGCACCGTCGAGATCCGCGACGGCGCGCCGGAAGCCCGCCCGCAGGTCGCAGAGCCCGCCCGGGCCCGCGTCCTCAGCCCCTCGCTCGCCCCCACCGCGCCCGGCGGCACCGGCGAGCTGTACGTCACGGGCGAGTACGGGCGCGGCTACCCCCGGCACGCCGCCCGCACCGCCGAGCACTTCGTCGCCGACCCCTACGGCCCCGCCGGAGCCCGGCTGTACCGCACCGGACTGCGGGCCCGCGTCACCGCCGACGGCGGATTCGAGCCGCTCGGCCTCACCGCGGACCAGGCCGGGGGCCAGCAGGCGCTGGCAGGCGTCCTGTCGGGCCGCGCCGACGTGGCCGACGCCACCGTGGTCACCGCGGGCACCGGACCGGTCGCCTACGTCGTCGCCGCGGACGGCGCCCGTCCCGACCTCGACGAGCTGCGGGACTTCGCCGCGCAGCGCCTTCCGCACCGGCTCGTCCCGCGCGCGGTCGTGCTCCTGGACGAGCTGCCCAGGACGGCCACCGGACGGCTCGACGCGAAGCGGCTGCCCGAAGCCGCCGAGGCGCCGCGGCAGGGCCGGGCAGCGGGCAGCGAGCGCGAGGAGTTCCTGACCCGGATCTTCAGCGAGGTGCTGCAGCGGGAGAGCGTCGGCGTCGACGACAACTTCTTCGCCATGGGCGGCAATTCACTGCTTGCGACCCGCCTGATCGGCAGGGTGCGCAACGAGCTGGGCGTGGAGCTCACCATCCGCTCGATATTCCAGTACAAGACCATCGCCGAACTGGCGGCCCACTGGGACGAGATCGTCACAGCGAGCGGCCCCCGACTGCGCAAGATGAGCTAGGGAGAAACCCAGCATGTCCATAGTGAGCCCCGAACTTGCCGGTGAGACCCCCTACGTCTGGCGCGCCCGGCAGCCGCAGAGCAGGCACCGGCTGATCTGCTTCCCGCACGCCGGTGCGGGCGCGACGGCCTACGCCGAGTGGGCCGCCCTCCTGCCGCCCGAGATCGAACTCGTCGCCGTGCAGCTGCCCGGCCGCCAGGACCGCATCGCCGAGGAGCCGTTCAGCGAGGTCGGCCCGCTGGTCAGCGTGCTCACGCACGCCCTGCGGCCCGTGCTCGGCGGTTCGTACTCGTTCTTCGGTCACTCCTGCGGCGCCGCGCTCGCCTTCGAGCTCGCCAAGGCCCTGCGCGCCAAGGGGCAGACAGGGCCCGAGCACCTGTTCCTGTCCGCGCAGGCGGCCCCCGGCGCCACCGGGATCCGGCAGCTGCACGACCTGTCCGACGACGAGTTCCGCGACGCGATGCTGACCCTCGGCGGCATCGACGAGGAGATCGCGAACGACGAGTTCGTCATGGACTCCCTCGTGCCCGTCCTGCGCGCGGACTTCAGCCTCTGGGAGCGCCACCGCACGGCTCCCGAGGCGCCGCTCGACTGCCCCATCACCGTGCTCGCGGGGGAGGAGGACCCGCAGGCGCCGAAGGACTCGCTGGACGGCTGGCGCGAGCAGACGAACGCCGAGTTCACCCTCCGCTTCTACTCCGGCGGGCACTTCTACTTCCTCGACTCGCCCGACATCGTGGTCTCGGCCATCGCCGAGAAGATGCTGGGCGCGGTGGCGGGGAGGACCGCATGACGAGCCCGGACGCCATCGGCGCACTCGACGAGATCACCGGGCGGATCACCGCGGCCGCCCTGACGGTGCCCGGCGTCGGCGACGCCGTGGCCGTGGCCCGCAAGGGGGTGCGGACGGCGGCGGCCGCCCCGCGCCCCGCGGCCGCGCCGCCCGCGGCGGAGGAGCAGGACCTCGGCGACGCCCCGCCCGCCCTTCTGTACGGCGGCCCCGTGCACGCCCCGGACGGCGCGCCCGCCACCTTGCAGGAGGCCCTGTGGCAGGCGGCCGAACAAGCCCCTGACAAGGGGACGGTCTACCTCACCAAGGGACACGACGACGTCTTCCAGAGCTACGCGGAGCTCCTCGCCGACGCCGAGCGGGTCCTGGCCGGACTCCGCGCCGCGGGCCTGCGCCCGGGGGACGCCGCGCTGTTCCAGTTCGACGACAACAAGGCCTTCCTGACCGCGTTCTGGGCCTGTGTGCTCGGCGGCTTCGTACCGACCCCGGTCGGCGTGGCCACGACGTACCGGGCGGAGAACGAGACCAACCGCAAGCTGCACAACGCCTGGAAGCTGCTCGGGCGGCCCGTGCTGCTCACCGACGACGCCACTGCGGAGGCGCTCGCCGGGGTGCGCGAGCTCTGGGGCGAGCCCGAGGTGCGCATCCGGACCGTCGCCGAACTGGTGGCCTTCGAGCCCGACACCGACTGGTTCCCCGCCACCCCCGAGTCCCCGGCGCTCAACCTGCTCACCTCGGGCAGCACCGGAATGCCCAAGTGCGTGCACCACACCCACGCGAGCCTGGTCGCCCGGTCGCTCGCCGTGATCCAGCACTCCGGCCTCTCCGGCGACGACATCAGCCTCATCTACATGCCGTTCGACCACGTCACGGTCGCCTTCTACAACGTCCGCGACGTCTTCGCGCGGTGCCTGCACATCAACGCCACGACCGAGCACGCCCTGGGCGACCCGCTGCTCTGGCTCGGCTGGGTCGACCGCTACCGCGTGACCAACACCTGGGCGCCGAACTTCGTCTACGCCCTGGTCAACGAGCACGCCGAGGAAGTCCGCGACAACCGCTCCTGGGACCTGTCGTGCCTGCGCGAGATCGTCAACGGCGGCGAGCCGGTGATCGCCTCGACCAGCCACCGGTTCCTGGAGCTGCTCGCCCCCCACGGCCTCGCCGCCGACGCCATGCGCCCGGCCTGGGGGATGTCCGAGACCTGCTCCGGAGTGACGTACACCCAGCAGCATCGCGACGACCGCGCCGCGGGCACCGTCGCCATCGACCCCGCGTCGCTGACCGGGACCGTCCGCCACGTCGCCCCCGACGACAAGGAAGCGGTCGTCCTCTCGACGGTCGGCAGCCCCATCCCGGGCGTGCAGCTCCGCATCGTGGACGACTCCGGCCGGGAGCTGCCCGAGGAGCGCCTCGGCGAGCTGCGCATCCGCGGCGTGACGCTGATGCACGGCTACTTCGCCAACGAGGAGGCCAACCGCGAGGCGTTCGACGAGGACGGCTGGTTCCGCACCGGCGACCTCGCCTTCGTCCACGACGGCGAGGTCGTGATCGCCGGGCGCAAGAAGGACCAGATCATCGTGCGCGGCATCAACTACATGGCGCACGAGGTCGAGAGCGTCGTGGAGCGGGCCGCGGGCGTGAAGGTCACCTTCTCGGCCGCCGTCGGGGTGCGGGAGCCCGGCGCCGACTCCGACCAGCTGGTGGTCTTCTTCGTGCCGGTGCGCTGGGACGCCGACGCGCTCGCCGGGGTCAGCGAGGAGCTGCGCGCCCTGCTGCCCCGCGAGGTCGGCATCGCGCCCGACCTGCTCGTGCCCGTCACCGAGGCGGAGTTCCCGAAGACCGGCAGCGGCAAGGTCCAACGGGCCGCGCTCGCCGCCGCGTTCCGCGCCGGGACGTTCGCCGACCGCGCCATCGGCGGCGACACGGCCGAGGAACCGCCGGACACCTGGCTGTTCCGGCGGCAGTGGAGCGAGCTGCCCGCCCCCGCCGCGGCGGCGGACGTCCTGCCCCCGCCGCTGGCGGGCGGCGGCGATCCGCACGCCCGCCTCACCGCGGCGACGGCGGAGCTCTCCGCCCTCGTCGGGGCGCTCGCCGACGGGACGTACGGCCGCCCGCCGCTGCTCCTGGTCACCTCCGGCGCGGTGTACGTACGGGACGGCGACGCCGTCGACCTCGGCACCTGCGCGCTGCCCGCCCTGGTGCGGACCGCCGTCGCCGAGAACCCCGGGCACGTGATCCGCCAGCTCGACCTGCCGGCCGACCCCGACGCCTGGCCCGCGGCCGTGCGCACCGAGCTCGCCGACCGGACGGGCACGGGCATCGTCGCCGCGCGCGCGGGCCGGCGCTTCAAGCCGCAGGTGGCCCCGGTCGCCGACGAGGCCGCACCGGCCGCGGCCCCGCTGGTCCCGGGCGGCCTCTACCTGGTCACCGGCGGCCTCGGCGGCATCGCGCACGAGATCACCGGCTACCTCGCCGCCGCCTACGGAGCGCGCCTCCTGCTCGTCGGCAGGTCGCCCGCCGAGGGCGAGAAGGCGGCCCGGCTCGCCGAGCTGTCCGCGCTCGGCAGCGTCGTGTACGAGCAGCTCGACATCACCGACGGGGCCGCGCTGGAAGCGGCGGTCGCCGCGGCCGAGGCACGCTGGGGCCGCACGCTCGACGGCGCGCTGCATCTGGCGGGGGCCAACCCCACGGGGCAGTGGGCCGACCTCGAACAGCACACCGTGGCGGCCGAGTCCGAGGAGACGTTCGCCGCCCAGTACGGGGCGAAGGTCGCGGGCACGCTCGCGGTGGCACAGGTGCTCAGCACCCGCCCCGACGCCTCGCTCGTGCTCTTCGGCTCCGTCAACGGAGAATTCGGCGGACATTCCTTCGGCGCCTATGCGGCGGCCAATGGATTCCTGGCCGGATTTGCAGATCACTGGCATCATGAGCGTCGCCGTACGGTGCATTGCCTGGCCTGGAGCATGTGGTCCGGCATCGGTATGAACCAGAATCAGTCCGATGCGCCCGCGCGCAGCCGCGGTTTCCGTTCCATTAACGCGTCCGACGGTCTGCGGCTGTTCACCGAAAGCATCGTGACACCGCACCACTACCTCATCGTCGGCCTCGACCTCGCCCATCCGGCGATCGTGGACGAGCTGGTCCCCGAGCAGCTGCGGATCGGTGAGCTGCTCGTCGCCTACACCGCCGACGGAGTCGAGGCGGAGGCCGTGCACGCGGCCGTGGCGCCCAGCGTGCGGGACTGCCCGGTCCCGGTGCGCCTGGTGCGCGTGGACCGCGTCCCGAGGGACGCCGCGGGCGCCGTCGACGTCGCCCAACTGCTCGCCGACACGGCCGCCGACCGGCCCAAGCGCACCTTCACGGCGCCCGCGAACGACCTGGAGCGGCAGATCGCAGGCCTGTGGTCGGACGCCCTGAACCACCCGGAGGTCGGCAGGGACGACTCGTTCTTCGACCTCGGCGGCAACTCGATCCGGGCCACGCGCCTGCTCGCCCTGGTCGACGAGACGTTCGCGGTCCGGGTGCCGACGCAGGAGCTCTACGAGCGCCCCACCGTCGAGGCGATGGCGGAGTTCGTCACGCGGCACACGACGGACTGAGCGGTCGCGCGCCGCCGTCGGCGGCGCGCCGCCGACGCCTGTGGTCACGGCCCCGGCCGGTGTCCCGATGTCCTGTCGCCAGGATAAATGGGGCACCGGCCGAGTGCTGGTCCACCCTGAATTCGCTTGACCCCAGGGGGCGCTGAGGGAAAAGTTGGTGTCGCTCCGCCGTCAGCCCGAAGTGCCCGCCCGACGCCCCGCTCGAAGCGAATTGCGCGGCAGGCACGAAACGGCCCGATGGACCGGCTCGCCCATTCGAGATTGACGAAACCCACGGACGTCGAGTTCGCGCGCCACCGCGCCTTTATTTGCGTATGCAATTGGCTCGTCTGTGCAGGAAGACCCACCGAGGAGTAAACGCGAAATGATCCCTCTGTCCTTTGCGCAGCGCCGGCTGTGGTTCATCGACCGGCTCGAGGGCCCGTCGGCCACATACAACGTTCCGTTCGTGCTGCAGCTGGACGGAGCGCTGGACGTGGACGCCCTGCGCCTGGCGCTGCGCGATGTCGTGACCCGGCACGAGAGCCTGCGCACGCTGTTCGTCGAGGACGACGAGGGCAGGCCCGTGCAGCAGATCGAGCCTGCCGACGACCTCCTGACGGACCTGCCAGTCCTCGACGTGGCGCCCGACGGCCTGGACGCCGCGCTCGCCGAGGCCGCGTCCTACCGTTTCGACCTCTCCCACGAGATCCCGGTGCAGGCACGGTTGCTGCGCACCGCCCCCGACGCCCACGTCCTGGCCCTCGTGGTGCACCACGCCGCCGCCGACGGCGAGTCGATCGCGCCGCTGAGCCGCGACCTCGCCACCGCCTACACCGCCCGGTCGCGCTCCGAGGCGCCGACGTGGGACGAACTGCCTGTCCAGTACAAGGACTACACGCTGTGGCAGCGCGAGTACCTCGGCGACGGCGACACCCCCGGCAGCGTGCTGCACACCCAGCTCGACTACTGGCGCCGCGAGCTCGACGGCGCGCCGCAGCAGCTGCGCCTGCCCACCGACCGCCCGCGCCCCTCGAAGGCCAGCCACGAGGGCGACACCGTCGTCTTCACGGTCGACGCCGAGCTCGTGGCCGCCGTCGACGCGGTGGGCAACCAGCGCGGTCTGACGCGCGCGATGATGATGCAGTCGACCCTCGCCATGCTGCTGCACCACCTCGGTGCCGGTGAGGACGTCTCCATCGGCTCGACCGTCGCGGGCCGCACCGACAGTGCGCTCAACGACCTGGTGGGCTTCTTCGTCAACACCTGGGTGCTGCGCACCGACCTGTCGGGCAACCCGACCTTCGAGCAGGTGCTCGACCGTGTCCAGGACAAGGCGCTGGGCGCCTACGAGAACCAGGACGTGCCCTTCGAGCGGCTGGTGGAGGCGCTGAACCCGGAGCGCTCCACCGCCTACCACCCCTTCTTCCAGGTGATGTTCAGCTGGCAGAGCACCGCTCTGGTCGAGATGGACCTGCCGGGCGTGAAGGTCGCGCTGAAGGCGATCGCCAACGAGACGTCGAAGTTCGATCTGGAGTTCAACTTCGCCTCCGATGAGCAGGGCCGTGTGCACTGCACCCTGGAGTACGCCACCGACCTCTTCGACCGGGCCACCGTCGAGGCCATGGGCGAGCGTTTCCTGCGGATCCTGCGGGCCCTGGCGGCCGATCCGGGCAGCCGCATCGGCTCCGTGGACGTGCTGTCCGCCACCGAGCAGACTGTGTTCGCCGGGCGCAACGAGACCGCGGAGGCAACGCCTGAGGGCACCGTCGCCCAGCTCTTCGAGCGGCGTGCCGCGCTGATCCCCGACGCGATCGCGGTCACCACCGACACCCAGGACCTGACGTACCGCGAGCTCGATGAGCGCGCCAACCGTCTGGCGCGTGAGCTGATCCGGCGCGGCGCGGGCCCCGAGACGCTCATCGGCCTGGCGGTGCCGCGCACCGCGGACCTGGTGACGTCGCTGCTGGGCATCCTCAAGTCCGGTGCGGCCTATGTGCCGATCGACCCGCGCTACCCCAGCGCCCGCCTCGGTCACATCCTGGCCGAGGCGCGGCCGCAGCTGATCCTGACCGATTCCGAGACGGAGTCGGTGCTGCCCGCGGGTGATGCCCCCCTGCTGCGGCTCGACGAGCTGGACCTGGACAGCGGCGCGGCGGACACCCCCGAGGTGGGCCTGCACCCGCACAACACCGCGTTCGTGATGTACACGTCCGGTTCGACCGGCAAGCCCAAGGGCGTGGCGGTCACCCACGTCGGCGTGGTCAACGGCGTCACGCGCCTGGCCGCGGTGGTGGGCCTGGAGTCCGGCTCGCGGATCCTCGCGGGCACGTCGGTGAACTTCGACGTGTCGGTGTTCGAGATCATCACGACCCTGTCGGTGGGCGGCACGGTTGAGGTGGTGCGTGACGCGCTGGTGGTCGCCGAGCGGGGCGGCTGGAACGGCAGTGTGATCAGCTCGGTTCCGTCGGTCTTCGCCGAACTCCTGGACCAGGTGGGCGGGAAGATCCAGGCCGACGCGGTCGTCTTCGGCGGCGAGGCCCTGTCCGCTTCGCTGGTGGCGCGTGCCCGCGAGGCGATCCCCGGCGTCCGCGTGATCAACCCCTACGGGCAGACGGAGTCGTTCTACGCGACGGCGTTCCAGGCCGAGGAGGGCTGGAGCGGTTCGGCTGGGGCGCCGATCGGTGTGCCGCTGGGCAACATGCGCACCTATGTTCTGGGTGTGGGTCTGAAGCCGGTGCCCCCGGGCGTCGTGGGTGAGCTGTATGTGGCGGGCGAGGTGGCGCGTGGCTACTTCGGCCAGGCCTCTTTGACCGCGGAGCGGTTCGTCGCCGACCCCTACGGCCCCGTCGGCCACCGCATGTACCGCACGGGTGACCTGGCGCGCTGGAATGCCGATGGTCAGCTGGAGTACGCGGGCCGTGACGACGCGCAGGTCAAGGTGCGCGGCTTCCGCATCGAGCCCGGCGAGGTGGAGGCGGCGCTGACCGCCCACCCCGGTGTCGCGAAGGCCGCCGTGGTCACCCGCCAGCATCAGGGCAGCACCCAGCTGGTGGGCTACGTGGTGGCCACGCAGCTGTGGGAGTCCGGCGAGGTGGCGAACGTCGGCGACGTCGACGTCGACCTCACCGCGGCCGTGTCTTCGCGCGAGCTGCGCAGGTTCGTCTCCGACCGACTGCCGGAGTTCATGGTGCCGTCGGTGTTCGTGATGCTCGACCGGCTTCCCCTCGACCCCAACGGCAAGCTGGACCGCAGGGCCCTGCCGGAGCCGGAGTTCACCGGCAGCGACTACCGGGCGCCGCGCAACGCGGTGGAGGAGGTCCTCGCCGGGGTCTACGCCGACGTGCTCGGCCTGGAGCGGGTCGGCATCGACGACGACTTCTTCGCCGTCGGTGGTGACTCCATCCGCTCGATCCAGGTGGTCGCCCGGGCCCGGAGCCGGGGCGTGGAGGTCACGCCGCGGCAGATCTTCGAGTCGCGCACGGTCGCCGAGCTGGCCGAGCAGGCCGCCAGCGGCGTCCAGGCCGGTCCGGTCCTTCAGGAACTGGAGGGCGGCGGCACCGGTTTCGTGCCGCACCTGCCGGTCGGCCACTGGCTGGACGAACTGGGCACCGGTGTCGACCGGTTCACCATGTCGATGACCGTCGACCTGCCGGTCGGCATGGACGAGGCCGCCCTCGTCGCCACCCTCTCGGCGGTCCTCGACCGCCACGACGCGCTGCGCTCGCGCCTGGTCACGGGTGCGCGGCCCGGCCTTGAGGTGTCCGCCGCCGGTTCGGTGGACGCCGCTTCCCTGATCCACCGGGTCGCCTGCGACGGCACCTGGGCACAGGGCTGGCACGAGCAGGCCGCCGCCGAACTCGACGCCGCCGCCGACCTGCTGGCCGCCGAGGCCGGGGTCATGGCCCGGTTCGTATGGTTCGACGCGGGCACGGAGCGCACCGGACGACTGATCCTCGTCCTGCACCACCTCGTCGTCGACGGCGTGTCCTGGAGCATCCTCCTGCCCGACCTGGCCGCCGCGTGGAAGGACATCCGCGAGGGCCGCACCCCCGATCTTGCGCCGGTGGGTACCTCGGCACGGCGCTGGGCGCACGCCCTGGCCGACGAGGCCGCCTCCGCCGAGCGCGGCGCGGAGCTGGCCCTGTGGCGTTCCATCGTCGCCGGGCCCGACCCGGTCCTGGGCAGCCGCCCGCTCGACCCGGCCGTCGACACCGTCTCGACCATCGAGTACGTCCACCAGGACCTGTCGGCGAAGGCCACCGAAGCGCTGCTGACGAGCCTGCCCGCCGCCTACCGCGGCGGCGTCAACGACGGTCTGCTCGCCGCGCTCGCCCTCGCGGTCGCCAAGTGGCGCACCCAGCGCGGCATCGACGAGACGGCCGCGAACTCGCTGCTGCTGCGCATGGAGGGCCACGGCCGCGAGGAAGCCGCCGCACCCGGCGCTGACCTCTCCCGGACGGTGGGCTGGTTCACCAGCATGTACCCCGTCCGCCTGGACATCACGGGCGTCGACCTGGACGAGGCACTCGCGGGCGGCGCCGCCGCGGGCACCGCGGTCAAGGCGGTCAAGGAGCAGCTGCTGGCGGTGCCGGACAAGGGCATCGGCTACGGCCTGCTGCGCTACCTCAACCCGGAGACCGCCGAGGTCCTCAAGCGGTACGCCACCGGGCAGATCTCGTTCAACTATCTGGGTCACTACGCGGGTGCGGCGAACATGCCGGAGAACCTGCGCGGCCTGGGCTTCACCCAGGTCGAGGGCACCACCGAGCTGGTGGCCGAGCTGGACGCCGCCATGCCGGCCCTGGCCGCGCTGAATGTCACCGCCTACGTCGCCGACAGCGAGCAGGGGCCGCGCCTGAGCGCCCGGCTCGACTACCCGTCCGGCCTGTTCACCCAGGCCGAGGTGACCGAGCTCGCCGAGCTGTGGCACACCGCCCTGGAAGGCCTGGCGCAGCATGCCGCGCAGCCGACCGCGGGCGGCCTCACCCCGTCCGATGTGCCGCTGGTGAGGGTGGGCCAGGGCGAGCTGGACGCCTGGCAGCAGACGTACGCGGGCCTGACCGACGTGCTGCCGCTGACGGCGATGCAGGAAGGTCTGCTGTTCCACACCGAGCTGGCCGGTGCTTCCTTCGACACCTACCAGATGCAGTTCGACTTCCACCTGGCCGGTCCGGTCGAGCCGGAGCGGATGCGGGCGGCCGGACAGGCCCTGCTGGACCGCTTCCCCAACCTGCGGGCCGCGTTCACCACCGACAGCGCGGGCGACCGCGTCCAGATCATCCAGAGCCACGTCGAACTCCCCTGGCACGAGGAGGACCTGAGCGCCTTCGACGAGCAGGAGCGCGCGGAGCGGCTCAAGCAGTTCCTGGCCGCCGAGCACAAAACCCGCTTCGCCGTGGCCACGGCCCCGCTGCTGCGGATGTCCCTTGTCAAGCTGTCGGCCGAGGCGTGGGAGCTGGTCTTCACCGCCCATCACGCCCTGTTCGACGGCTGGTCCATCCCGCTGCTCATGCAGGACCTGATGCGCCTGTACGGCTCGGCAGGCGATGCCTCCGCACTCGGCAGGCCCGGCACCTACCGGGACTTCCTGACCTGGCTGTCGCGCCAGGACAAGGACGCCACCACCCAGGCCTGGGCACGCGAGCTGGAGGGCGTGGACGAGCCCACGCTGCTGCTGCCCGTCACCTCCGACGAGCCGGGCCAGTCCACCGGCGCCGGGCAGATCGACGTCCCGCTCACCGCCGAGCAGTCCCGCGCCCTCTCCCGCCGCGCCAGCGAGCTGGGCGTGACCCTCAACACCGTCGTCCAGGGCGCCTGGGCGATGCTCCTGGCCGGTCTGACCGGCCGTCAGGACGTGGTGTTCGGCGCCACCGTCTCCGGCCGCCCCCCGCAGGTGCCGGGCGTGGACGAGATGGTGGGCCTGTTCATCAACACCCTGCCGGTGCGGGTGGACTGCGCGCCCGGCGCCTCCCTTGGCAGCGTCCTGAGCACGCTCCAGGACCGCCAGGGCGCCCTCCTCGACCATCACCACCACAGCCTGCTCGACCTGCACCAGAGCACCGGTCTGCGGGCGCTGTTCGACACGATGGTGGTCTTCGAGTCCTACCCGATCGACAGCGCCGGCCTGTCCGAGGCGTACTCCGCCGCGGGGATCTCGGTGACCGGCATCAGCCCCCTCAGCGGCACCCACTACCCCCTGACCGTCATCGCGGTGGCCGAGCCGCACCTGAAGGTCACCCTCCAGCACCAGCACCACCTCCTGGACACCGAGCGCGCCCGGGACATCTCCGTGCGCCTGGGCCGCGTCCTGGCCCAGCTGGCGGAGGACCCGCGGGCCCCGTTCGGCTCGATCGACCTGCTGGAGCCGGCCGAGCGCGAGCAGCTGCTCGTCGCGGTCAACGACACGGCTGCCGAGACGCCCGAGCTGACCATCCCCGGCCTGTTCGAGCGGCAGGCCGCGCTGGTGCCGGACAAGGTCGCGGTGACCTACGGCGACGTGGCGTACACCTACGCCGAGCTGGACGTGCGCTCCAGCCGCCTCGCCCGCGAGCTGGCCAACCGCGGCGTCGGCCCCGAGACCGTGGTGGGCCTGGCCCTGCCGCGCTCCGCCGACCTGGTCACTGGCATGCTCGGCATTCTCAAGGCCGGTGGCGCGTATCTGCCAATCGACCCGAAGTACCCGAGCACGCGCCTGGACCACATTCTGTCGACCGCGCGTCCGCAGCTGGTCCTCACCGACGCCGACACCGTCGGCGTGCTGCCCGAGACCGGCGTCCCGAACCTGTTCCTCGGCGACCTCGACCTCGAAGGCGCAGCCGACGGCGGCGAGTTCACCCGGGCGCGGCCGCACAACGCCGCGTACGTGATGTACACCTCGGGCTCCACCGGCACCCCCAAGGGCGTGGTGATCAGCCACTCCAACGTGGTCAACGGCGTGCTGCGGCTCGCCGAGCGCGTCGGTGTCGACGCGGACACGCGGATGCTCGCGAATTCGTCGGTCAACTTCGACGTCTCGGTCTTCGAGGTCGTCACCACCCTCGCGCAGGGCGGCACCATGGAGGTGGTCCGCGACGCCCTGGTCCTGGCCGAGCGCCAGGAAGTGACGGCGAGCGTCATCCACACGGTGCCCTCCGTCTTCGCCGAGCTGGGCGAGCGCCTGCCCGCCATGACCGGCCTGGAGACCGTCGTCTTCGCCGGTGAGGCACTGCCCGCCACGCTCGTGCACCGCATCCGCGAGACCCTGCCCGACGTGCGCGTCGTCAACGCCTACGGCCAGACCGAGTCCTTCTACGCCACCACCTTCGCCATCGAGGCGGGTCAGGAGTGGCAGGCCGTCGACAACACCCCCGTCGGCACGCCGCTGGGCAACATGCGCACCTACATCCTCGGCGCGGGCCTCGCCCCCCTGCCCCCGGGCGTGGTCGGCGAGCTGTACGTCGCGGGCAACATCGCCCGCGGCTACTACGGCCAGGCCGAACTGACCGCCGAGCGCTTCGTCGCCGACCCCTACGGCCCCGCCGGCGCACGCATGTACCGCACCGGTGACCTGGCCCGCTGGAACGCCGACGGGCAGATCGAGTACGTCGGCCGCCAGGACGACCAGATCAAGATCCGCGGCGTGCGCGTCGAGCCCGCCGAGATCGAGGCCGCCCTGGCCACGCACCCGGCCGTCGGCCAGGCCGTCGTGGTCCCGCACGACGGACCGGGCGACAAGCAGCTGGTCGCCTACGTGGTCCCGGACCTGGACGGCACCGAGTACATCGAGGAGTCCGCCAAGCAGGTCGACGAGTGGGAGCAGATCTACGACGAGGTCTACTCCGCCACCGGCACCGAATGGGGCGAGGACTTCACCGGCTGGAACTCCAGCTACACCGGCGAGGAAATCCCGCTGGACGAGATGCGTGACTGGCGCGACGCCGCGGTGGCACAGATCCTGCGCCAGGGCCCGCGCCGCATCCTCGAACTCGGCGTCGGCTCCGGCCTGCTCATGGGCCACCTCCTCAACGACGACAACATCGAGGAGTACTGGGCCACCGACCTGTCCTCGCAGGTCATCGGCCGACTCACCCAGGAGGTCGAACAGGCAGGCTTCGCCGACAAGGTCACCCTGCGCCACCAGACCGCTGACGACACCACCGGTCTGCCCCGGGGGCACTTCGACACCGTCGTCCTGAACTCGGTGATCCAGTACTTCCCGCACGCCGCCTACCTGGACGACGTCCTCGCCAAGGCCCTGGACCTGCTCGCGCCGGGCGGCCGCATCGTGGTCGGTGACGTCCGCAACGCGGGCACGCTGCACCTGATGCGCACCGGCGTGCAGCGCACCCAGTACCCGAACGAGGCGCCGACGGCGGCCCACGCGGCCATCGCCCGCTCCATCCTCACCGAGCCCGAACTGGTCCTTGACCCCGAGTGGTTCCACCAGTTCGGCGAGAAGCACGGCGCGGCCGCGGTCGACATCCGCCTCAAGCCGGGCCAGGCCCACAACGAGCTGACCCGCCACCGCTACGAGATCTTCGTGCACAAGGACCCGGTGGACGCGCTCGACGTCAGCGACGCGCCCGCCGTGGACTGGACCCGCCAGGTCGGCGAGCTCTCCGCCCTGGAGGAGCTGGTCCGCGCCCAGGACGGTCCCGCGCTGCGCGTCACCGGCATCCTCAACGCCCGGATGATCGAGGAGGCCGACTGGGCCGCCGAGGTCAAGATCGTCGACGCGGCCCCCGCGGCCGAGTCCGCCGTGGACCCGGAGGCCCTGCGCGAGTGGGCCGCCGCGCACGGCTGGAGCGTCCTGATGACCTGGTCGTCGGCGGCGGGCGAGAGCTTCGACGCGGTCGTCCTGACCGACGCCGCCGCCGTCGAGCGGCCGGTGCGGGGCGGCTTCGTCCCGTCGCGCCGCGCCGACCTGTACCTGGCCAGCGACCCGGCCGCGGCCACCCAGATCGGTGTCCTGGTCGGCTCGCTGCGCGGCTACCTCCAGGAGCGCCTCCCGGCCCACCTGGTGCCCGCCTCCGTGGTGGCCATCGCCTCCGTGCCGCTCGCCGCCAACGGCAAGCTGGACCGCAGGGCGCTGCCCGCCCCCGAGCTGTCCTCGCAGGCCGGCGGCCGGGCCCCGCGCACCCTCCAGGAAGAGCTGCTGTGCGACCTGTTCGCCGAGGTCCTGGACCTGGAGCGGGTCAGTGTCGACGACAACTTCTTCGACCTGGGCGGTCACTCGCTGCTCGCCACCAAACTGATCAGCCGCATCCGCGCCACCCTCGGCGCCGAGGTCGAGCTGCGCACCTTCTTCGCCCACCCCACGGTGGCGGGGATCGTGCCGCACCTGGACGGCAGCGTCCGCACCCAGGCGCCCCTGGTCCGCGTCACCGAGCGGCCCGAGCACCTGCCGCTCTCCTTCGCCCAGCAGCGCCTGTGGTTCGTCGACCAGTTCGAGGGCCCGTCGGCGACGTACAACATGCCGATCGTGCTCCGGCTGAGCGGTGAGCTCGACATCCCGTCCCTGGAGACGGCGCTGAACGACCTCGTGGCCCGCCACGAGACCCTGCGCACGATCTTCCCCGCGGTCAACGGCAAGCCCGAGCAGCGGATCCACTCCGTCGAGGACGCGCGGGTCACCCTGGCCGTGCGCGACTTCGACAGCGAGGACGAGGTGGCCACGGCCCTCACCGAGGCCGCCCGGTACGCCTTCGCCCTGGAGAGCGAACTGCCCCTGCGCGCCCAGCTGTTCCGCAGCGGCCCGCAGGAGTCCGTCCTGTCCCTGGTGGTCCACCACATCGCGGCCGACGGCTGGTCCTACGCCCCGCTGGCCCAGGACCTGGCCGCCGCCTACACCGCACGCGTCGGCGGCTCGGCCCCCGAGTGGGCCGAACTGCCGGTGCAGTACGCCGACTACACCCTGTGGCAGCACGAGCTGCTCGGTGACGAGAGCGACCCGGACAGCCTGTACAGCAAGCAGTACGCCTACTGGGCGGAGCAGCTCGCGGGCCTGCCGGAGAAGGTCACCATCCCGACCGACCGGCCGCGTCCCGCCGTGCTCAAGGGCACCGGCGACCTGCTGCGCTTCACCCTCGACGCCGAGCTGCACCAGGGCATCGCGGACCTCGCCAAGGCCACCGGCACGACGCCCTTCATGGTGCTCCAGAGCACCATGGCGGCCCTGCTGACCCGCCTCGGCGCGGGCACCGACATCTCGGTGGGCAGTGGCATCGCGGGCCGGACCGACGAGAACCTGAAGGACCTGGTCGGCCTGTTCGTGAACCTGCTGGTGCTGCGCACGGACACCTCGGGCGACCCCACCTTCGCCGAACTCCTGGCACAGGTGCGCAAGACCAGTCTGTCCGCGTACTCCCACCAGGACATCCCGTTCGAGTCCCTGGTGGAGAAGCTCAACCCGGAGCGCCAGCCGTCCGTCCACCCGCTGTTCCAGATCGCCCTGGCGCTCCAGAACAACGAGGCGGCCCGGTTCGAGCTGCCCGGACTCCAGGTGGAGGCCGACGGTTCCGGCACCGGAACCGCCCGCTACGACCTCCTGCTCAGCCTGGACGAGACCTTCGAGGACCGGACCAAGCCCGCGGGCATCTCGGTCGCCGCCGAGTACTCCGACGAGCTGTTCGACGCCTCCACCATCGAGACGCTGCTCACCCGCTGGCAGCGGCTGCTCACCACCGCGGTCACCAACCCTTCGCACCGCATCAGTTACGCGGACCTGCTCACGCCTGAGGAGCGCCGTCAGCTGCTCGCGGCCGAGAGGGACCAGGGCGAGCAGGTGGCCGTACCGGCCACCTTCCCCGAGCTGTTCGCGGCCCGGGTGCAGGCCACCCCGGACGCCCTCGCGGTGGAGTCGGTGGACGTGACGTGGTCGTACGCGGAGCTGGACGCGCGGGCGAACCGCATCGCGCACTGGCTCCGTGCGCGCGGCATCGGTCTGGAGCAGCAGGTGGCGGTGGCCATGCCGCGCTCGGCCGACCAGGTCGCGGTGGCGTTGGGCATCCTGAAGGCGGGCGCCGCCTACATGCCCGTCGACCTGGACTACCCGGCGGACCGGATCACGTACATGGTCGACGACGCCGCCCCGGCCGCCCTCCTGGTGACCCGGGCCGCGATCGAGGACCTGCCCGAGGGCCTGGCCACGGATGTCATAGCCGTGGACACCGACGAGGTGCGGGCGGCCTGGCAGGCCGCCCCGGACACCACCCCCGCCACGGGGCTGCGTCTGGAGCACGCCGCGTACGTCATCTACACGTCGGGTTCGACGGGCCGGCCCAAGGGTGTGACGGTGCCGCACGCGGGCATCGCCGCGCTCAGCCACTCCACCCAGGAGCGGCTCGCCATCACCGCGGACGCGCGGGTGCTGCAGGTGGCGGCGCCGAGCTTCGATGCCGCGTTCTGGGAGCTGGTGCAGTCCCTGACCACCGGCGCGGCCCTGATCGTGCCCGCGGAGCGGCGCCTGGTCGGTGACGATCTGGTGCGTACGCTGGCCGAGCGCCGGGTGACGCATGTGATGCTGCCGCCCAGCGTGCTGGCCGCGCTGCCCGCCGACACCCCGCGGACCCTGACCGAGCTGCGTACGGTGACCGTCGGTGGCGAGGCCTGCCCGCCCGGTCTGGCCGCGGCCTGGTCGCAGGGGCGGCGTTTCGTCAACGCCTACGGCCCCACCGAGACCACCGTCTGCGGATCCATCTCCACCCCGCTGACCAGCGACCACAGCCCGATCGGCACCGCCGTGGCCGACAACCGGGTGCGCGTGCTCGACGAGCAGCTGGCTCCGGTGCCCGAGGGCACCCCCGGTGAGCTGTACGTGGCGGGCCCGAGCCTGGCCCGCGGCTACCTCGGCCGCCCCGGCCTGACCGCCGAGCGGTTCGTCACCGACCCCTACGGTCCGGCGGGTTCGCGGATGTACCGCACGGGTGACGTGGTGCGCCGGGGCGCGGACGGGCAGCTGGAGTACCTGGGCCGCAGCGACGACCAGGTCAAGCTGCGCGGTCTGCGCATCGAGCCCGGCGAGATCGAGGCGGCCCTGGCCGAGCACCACAACGTGGCCCAGGTCGTCGTCCTGGTCCGCGAGGTCCGCGGCACCAAGCAGCTCGTCGGCTACGTCGTCCCGGTCGGCGCCCGCGAGGCCGCCGACGACTTCGACATCACCGCCGGTGTCTCCGCCAAGGAACTGCGCCGCTTCGCCGCGGGCCGCCTGCCGGAGTTCATGGTGCCCTCCTCCTTCGTCCTCCTCGACGAACTCCCGCTGACGCCGAACGGCAAGCTCGACAAGGCCGCACTGCCCGAGCCCGAGGTGCCCGGCGGTGCCTACCAGGCGCCGCGCACGCCCGAGGAGCAGGCCCTGGCCGCCGCGTACGCGGAGGTCCTCGGCCTGGAGCGGGTCGGCATCGACGACGACTTCTTCGCCGTCGGCGGTGACTCCATCCGCTCCATCCAGGTCGTCTCCAAGGCCCGCGTCCACGGCATCGAGATCACGCCGCGGCAGGTCTTCGAGTGCCGTACGGTGGCCGCCCTCGCCGTGGCCGCCGCGACCGGCGGCCAGGCCGCACCGGTCCGCGAGGAGCTGGAGGGCGGCGGCATCGGCCACATGCCGCTGCTGCCGATCGCCCGCTACATCACCGAACTGGGCGGCGGCTACGACCGGTTCGTGATGTCGATGGCGCTGAACCTGCCGCGGGGCATCGACGAGAGCGGTCTCGTCGCCACGCTGTCCGCGGTCGTCGACCACCACGACATGCTCCGCGCCCGCCTCGTCACCACGGGCGAGACGGGTCTCGAGGTCGCCGAGCCCGGCACCGTCGACGTGGCCTCGCTGATCCGCCGCACGCCCAGCACGGGCGACTGGCAGGACGAGGCCTGGCGCGACGAGGCGAAGGCCGCGCTCGACGCCGCCGTACGGGAGCTGAACCCCGCGGCCGGCGACATGGCCCGGTTCGTGTGGTTCGACGCCGGTCCCGACACCGCGGGCCGACTGATCGTCGTGCTGCACCACCTGGTGGTCGACGGCGTGTCCTGGCGGATCCTCGTCCCGGACTTCGCCGAGGCCTGGGAGCAGGTCCGCGAGGGCCGCACCCCCGAGCTCGCCCCGGTGCCCACCTCGATGCGCCACTGGGCCCACGCCGTCACGGAGGAGGCCGCCTCGCCCGAGCGGACGGCCGAACTCACGCTGTGGCAGAACATCGTGGAGGGCCCCGACCCGCTGCTCGGCTCCCGGCCGATCGACCCGGCGGTGGACACGCGCGGCACCATGGAGTCCGTGGAGCTGCGTCTCGGCTCCGAGGCCACGGAGGCGCTCCTGACGGCGCTGCCCGCGGCCTTCCACGGCGGGCCCAACGACGGTCTGCTGACCGCTCTCGCCCTGGCCCTGACGCAGTGGCGCAAGAAGCGCGGCGTGGACGAGTCCTCGCTGCTCCTGCGCCTGGAGGGGCACGGCCGTGAGGAGGCGGCGGCGCCGGGTGTGGACCTGTCGCGCACGGTCGGCTGGTTCACCACCATGTTCCCGGTCCGTCTGAACGTCGACGGCTTCGACATCGACGAGGCCGTCGCGGGCGGCCGCTCCGCGGGCCACGCCATCAAGGCCGTCAAGGAGCAGCTCAACGCCATCCCCGACAAGGGCATCGGCTACGGCCTGCTGCGCTACCTCAACCCGGAGACCGCCGAGGTCCTGGAGGCGCGCCAGGCAGGGCAGGTCACCTTCAACTACCTGGGCCGGTTCGCCGACGGCGACCAGCCGGGCGGTGGCGGTGGCTGGGCCATCGCGTCCGACATGGAGGGCATCGCCGCCGAGCTGGACGCGGACATGCCCGCCCTGTCGACGGCGGAGATCAACTCCTACGTCGTGGACACCGCGCAGGGCCCGCAGTTCAGCGCCTCCGTCAGCTACCCCGCCGGGCTGCTCGCCCGCGAGGAGGCGCAGGACCTCGCGGACCTGTGGCACACCGCCCTCGAAGGCGTCGCCCGGCACGCGGTCACGCCGGACGCGGGCGGCCTGACGCCTTCGGACGTCTCGCTCGTCAAGGTGCGCCAGCGCGACCTCGAGCAGTGGGAGGAGCAGTACCCGGGCCTCCAGGACGTCTGGCCGATGACGGACGCGCAGTCCGGTCTGCTCTTCCAGAGCCAGCTGGCCGACACCTCCTTCGACGCCTACCACGTGCAGTTCGCCATGCACCTGTCCGGCGACGTGGACCCGGAGCGGATGCGCGCCGCCGGGCAGACCCTGCTCGACCGGTACGCCAACTTCCGTACCGCCTTCGTGTCCGGCGCCTCCGGCCAGCAGGTCCAGCTGGTCCTCGACCACGTCGACCTGCCCTGGCAGGTCGTGGACCTGCGGGACCTCGGTGAGCAGGCCCAGGAGGAGGCCTTCGAGAAGCTCCTCGCGGAGGACCAGACGGCGCACTTCGACCCGGCGGCGCCGCCGATGATGCGCATGGCCCTGGTGCTCCGCAGCGACGAGCTCTCGGAGCTGGTGTTCACCGTCAACCACGTGCTGTTCGACGGCTGGTCCTTCCCGCTGATGCTCCAGGACCTCATCCGCGCCTACGCGGCGCACGGGGACACCTCGGCGCTGCCGCGGGTGCGGCCCTACCGCGACTTCCTGGCCTGGCTCGGCAAGCAGGACCAGGAGGCGGCCTACGAGGCCTGGGCGCGGGAGCTGGACGGAGTCGAGGAGCCGACGCTGCTCGCCCCCGCGGCGGCCACCACGGCCGTCCCCGAGGGCCAGGACGCCACGGACCACGTCGACCTGGCGCTGTCCGCCGGGATTGGCCAGGAACTCCAGCGCCGGGCCGGTGAGTTGGGCATCACGCTCAACATGCTGCTCCAGGGCGCGTGGGGCGTGGTCCTCGGCCATCTGACCGGGCGTCAGGACGTCGTCTTCGGTACGACGGTCTCCGGTCGTCCGCCGCAGGTGCCGGGCGTCGACGAGATGGTGGGCCTGTTCATCAACGCCCTTCCGGTACGCGTGCAGTTCACGCCCCGGGACAGCCTCGCGGACCTGCTGACCGGGCTCCGCGAGCGCCAGGCGGTCCTGATGGACCACCAGAACCTCGGCCTCACCGAGATCCACAAGGCCGCGGGCGTGGGCACCCTGTTCGACAGCATGATCATCTTCGAGTCGTTCCCGATCGACCGGGACGGCATGTCCGAGGCGCACGGCGAGGCCGGCGTCGCGATCACGGGCATGCGCATCCACAGCAGCACGCACTACCCGATCACCCTGGGCTCCGACCCGAACCTGAGCATGGCGGTCATCGAGTACCGCAAGGACCTGTTCGAGCGCGCCGAGATCGAGCGGATCGCCGCCTTCCTCAGCAAGGTCCTCGACCGGCTCGCGGAGGACCCGCACGCCCCGCTGGCTCAGCTCGAGCTGGTGGACGAGGCCGAACAGGACGTGGTGCTGCGGCAGTTCAACGACACCGCGGCGGAGGTCCCGCAGCAGACGGCCATCCGTCTGGTGGAGGAGCAGGTCGCGCGTACTCCGCAGGCCACCGCCGTCGTGCACGAGGGCGAGCGGCTCACCTACGAGGAGGTGAACACGCGGGCCAACCGGCTGGCGCGGCACCTCGTGGAGCGGGGCATCGGTCCGGACACCCAGGTGGCCGTGGTCCTGCCGCGTACCCCGGAGCTGGTGGTGGCGATCCTGGCGGTCCTGAAGTCCGGTGCCGCCTACGTCCCGATCGACCCGGGCTACCCGGGTACCCGGCTGCAGCACATCCTGGACACGGCCGGGCCGCGTCTGGTGCTCACCGACACCACGGTGGCCGACGTCCTGCCCGAGCGGGTGACGGCCGAGCTGCTCCTGCTCGACCAGACGGACGTGTCCGCGTACGCGGGTACGGATGTGTCCGACGGCGAGCGGACGGGTGTGCTGCACCCGGACCACCTGCTCTACCAGATCTACACCTCCGGCTCGACGGGCCTGCCCAAGGGCGTGGGTCTGACCCACGCCAACCTGGTCAACGCCCTGCACGGCATGGTGGACCAGGTCGGTCTGGAAGCGGGCCCGAAGATGCTGGCGAGCACCTCGATCGGCTTCGACGTGGCCAGCTTCGAGCTGTTCTTCACCCTGACCCGGGGCGGCAGCGTCGAGGTGGTCCGCGACGTCCTGGCCCTGGCCGAGCGCGACAGCTGGGACCTGGACGTGGTCAGCTCGGTGCCCTCGGCCTTCGCTGAACTCGTCGACCAGCTCGGCGGGCGGGTGACGCCCAAGGCGCTGCTGTTCGGCGGTGAGGCCCTCACCCCGGCCCTGGTGGACCGCATCCGGGCGCAGTGGCCCACTGTGCGGATCGTCAACTGCTACGGGCCCAGCGAGGCGTTCTACGTCACCTCGCACGTCCTGGACAGCGAGGCCTCCTACCCTGCGGGGGTGCCCATCGGGCGGCCGCTGAACAACCTGCGCGGCTATGTCCTGACGCCCGCCCTGACCCCGGTCGCCCAGGGCGCCGTCGGCGAGCTGTACATGGCGGGCGCGGGCGTGGGCCGCGGCTACCACGACCGCTCGGCGCAGACCGCCGAGCGCTACCTGGCCGACCCCTACGGCCCGGCGGGCGGGCGCATGTACCGCACCGGCGACCTCGCCCGCTGGACCCAGGACGGGCACCTGGAATACCTCGGCCGCGCCGACTCCCAGGTCAAGATCCGCGGCTTCCGCATCGAACCCGGCGAGGTCGAGGCAGCCGTCGCGGCACACCCCCAGGTCGCCCAGGCCGCGGTGATCGCCCGCGCCACCGCGGGCAGCAAGCAGCTGGTGGCCTACGCGGTGCCCGAGACCGGCGCGGAGCTCGACGTGGCGCAGCTGCGCACCTTCGTGGCCGAGCGGCTGCCCGAGTACATGGTCCCGGCGGCGTTCGTCACCCTGGAGCGCCTGCCGCTGTCGCCCAACGGCAAGCTCGACCACCGGGCGCTCCCGGCGCCCGACCTGTCGGGGACGGCGGCCTACCGGTCGCCGCGCACTCCTCAGGAAGGCGTCCTGGCCAGCCTGTTCGCGCAGGTCCTGGGGGTGGAGAAGGTCGGCATCGACGACAACTTCTTCGACCTCGGCGGCCACTCGCTGCGCGCAACCCGCCTGGTCAGCCGGATCGCGGCGGTCCTCATGATCGAGGTGCCGATGCGGACGGTGTTCCAGGCGCCCACCGTCGCGCAGCTGGCCGAGCGCCTCACGGCGGGCGGCGAGGGGGCCGGGACCGAGAGCACCGACCCGTACGGGGTCGTCCTGCCGCTGAAGAGCGGCGGCAGCGGCACTCCCGTGTGGTTCATCCACCCCGGTATGGGCCTGTCCTGGTCGTACCTGGGCATGGCGATGCAGCTCGGCGACCGGCCGGCGTACGGCATCCAGGCCCGCGGCTTCGACGGCTCGCCGATCCCGGAGAGCTTCGAGGCGATGGTCCTGGACTACGTGGAGCAGATCCTGGCCGTCCAGGAGGAGGGTCCGTACCACTTCGTCGGTCACTCCATGGGCGGTACCCTGTCCCACGCCGTCGCCGCCGAACTCCAGCGCCGCGGCCACGAGGTGCCCTTCATCGCGCTCCTCGACGCCGCGCCGACGAGTGCCTTCGTCTCCGGTGACGTGGTGCTCGACCGGTCCGTGGGCCGGGAGTTCCTCGCCGGTTACCTCCCGGGCGAGGAGGAGGACGCCGAGCGTCAGACGCTCATCGAGAACGGCGCCCTGATCATGTCCGAACACGTACGGATCGCGCGGGAGTTCACCCAGCCCGTGTACCGCGGCACGGTGTTGTACTTCAACGCGACGCTCAGCCCGGAGGCCCAGGCCTCGTTCTGGGACCCGTACGTCGAAGGGGATGTGCGCGTCAGCGACATCCACGCCACGCACTTCGGCCTGACCGCACCCAAGGTCGCGGCCGAGATCTGCGCCGTCATCAACCGCCACCTCGCGGACTGACGGAGCAGCACGCGGTGTCGGGTCCGGCCCACGCGGCCGGGCCCGGCACCGCCCCCGTCCCCCCTCACCAGCCGGGTGAGGGGGGACGGCAGTACCTCTGTTCCCCCTCACCTGCCAGGTGAGGGGCTCTTGCGGCCAACCACAGAAGAAGAGAGATCAGCGTGTCGGAGCAGATCATCACCCTGAGCAACAAGACCGTGAGCGACCCGGCGGAGTACGGGTCCTTGCGCGATCACGGCCCCCTCTTCCGGGCGGCCATCGAGGGTCTCGAGTCGCCGGTGTGGTTCGTCGCCGGCTTCGACGACTGCAAGGAGATCCTCCACGACTCCCGCTTCATCCGGGACCAGTCCAAGCTGCCGGGTGCGGAGGGCCCGAGCCTGACGGACGAGATGCTCGAGCAGGTCGGCATGCCGCGGGAGTACTTCAAGTACTTCGGTCTCCTCGGTCTGTCCGACGGCGAGGAGCACACCCGGATGCGCAACGTGGTCGCGCGCGCCTTCACGGCCCGCCGCGTCAACGCGCTGCGCGCCGGTCTGGAGAAGAGTGCCGCGGACACCTACGCGGCGCTTGCCGCGAAGGGGGAGGGCGACCTGATCGGGGAGCTCGGCTACCCGTTCACGGCCGCCGCCATCTGTGAGCTCATGGGTGTGGACGAGGCCGACCGGCCGAAGCTCATGGGCTGGATCATGGAGTTCGTCTCGTACGACACCGAGCGTCTCGTCGCGGCCATCGGCAGCATCGTCGACTACTACAAGGACCTCATCGCGCGCCGCCGTGCCGAGCCCACGGACGACCTCATCTCCGAGCTGGCGAAGCCCGGTGGTCCCGACCAGGACCTGCTGACCGACGACGTCATCATCGCGATCTTCCTGCTGCTCACCAGCACGGGCATCGCGCCGCCCGCGCACTTCCTCGGCCAGGCGATACTCGCGCTGCTCCAGCACCCCGAGGAGCTGGCGAAGCTGCGTGCCGAGCCGAAGCTGCTCGCTCGCCGGGCCGTGCCGGAGCTGATCCGCTTCGCCACGTCCGTGCCGACCGGTGGTCCGCTGTACGCGGCCGAGGACTTCGAGTTCCGCGGCTGCCCGGTGAGGACCGGAGACGCCGTCATCCCGTCTCTGGTGGGCGTCAACCACGACCCGCGGCAGTTCCCCGACGCGCTCAAGCTGGACGTCGCCCGTGACATGGGTCCCGGCGTCGGCCACCTCTCCTTCGGCAGCGGTTCGCACTACTGCACCGGTGCGGCGCTCGCGCAGCTGGAGACGGAGATCGTCATCAACACGTTCCTGATCCAGAACCAGACCATGGAACTCGCGGTCGCGCCCGAGGAACTCCAGTACTTCGACGTCCCCGGCAAGGGAACTGCGCTCGGCGCCCTGCCGGTTCGTTTCTGAACCCCGTTTTACGTCCCCACGCACCATCTGCACGCGAGGCCGTCCGGCCCAACCCCCGAGGGGCCCGGGCGGCCTCACCTTTTTCCCGAACGGTGTCAGGGGTTTCACCGAGCGGTGTCAAAGGCGGAGCCCATACCCAGGGGCGTGGCCATGTCGTGGCCAGTCGCGGCCGGGGGAAGATCGTGCCGTGTCCGAAGTTCCCGCATCCCGTCGGATGCGCGGTACACCGGCTATTGCAGTTCTTGCAATGGCAGCCTTTCCCTCGTCACTACTGGGGCCGTTAAAAAAGCGTACACGTCGTAGGTAGGTGCCAACACCACGAACTGTGAAGTGATAGGAGGAACGGCCGAAACAGACCGTTGTCCGGCCAGGACGAAACCAAGGCTGAGCGGCGCCCGCAACGGGGTTACAGGGGCTGCTTCTCGCACTGCTGAGCGGCCCTCCTGTGGAGCGCTCCGGAGGGCGTGGATCCGGTTTCACCTGCTGATTGTCCGCGAATGCGCAGGCCTGTCCGAAGGGAGTCCGAGGCCGCGGAGCCGGCCGTTACTCGCCCTGCGGAGCCGGAGACGGCGGGTGCGTCGAGCAAGCCCCTGACACTTGTGCACTTGTACAGGTCGAAAGGATTCGGGCTGAAACTGTTCGGTGGGGACGCGAGGCCCCTTTCGCCTCGGGGTCGGGCGCCGGAGTGGTCGATTGCCGAGGTCAAACGGAAGGGCATCCGTGAGGGCACCTCTCGTCGCCCGAAAGGGCAATCATGGCAGGCCTTCCGGCAGTCATCACCAGCGGCGCCGTGTGCGCCGTGCCCCCGGGTGGCGGCGCGCGACGAAATCCGGACATGGGAAATGAGGGATCGGTGGAGAGTTCACTCTTCTCCTCCGAGGGGTCAAAGGGCAAATGATGAGGGACGGCTCCGCATTTCGGTTCTGTCGAAATCCGTGAGAGGCGGCCCGCCGTCGTTGCTGCCCCTGTGGGCGGGCGATGGCGTGCGATGCCGCGCGGGCGGGCTTATGGCCAGCGACGACATCTCCTGTACGCGAGGGGAGTGGCGGTCGGCCGCTTACCGCTCACCGCTCAGGAAAGCGGAACCCACTCGTCACTGCGAGCGTCCGATCACCCAAGGTAATGACCTCGGGCACCTTCTGGCAAGCCGAAAGGCAGGCGGGATCCGGCTCCGAGAGCACCGTCAAACCGCATTCATCAGTCGAATGACCATGGCGTGATAGCGCCCCTTGACCATGTTGAAATGCCACAGCGAGTCTGTTTGAGGACCGGAGATCCCAGAAGCGTTCTCCGGTCTCATGTTCCACTCGCGCATGGAGGTTGCATGGACATCGAGATGAGCACCGAGGTAGACCGCGACCTCGGTGAACTAGAGGTACTCGAGATGGACGAACTGCAAGTCAGCGGTTCGTCCACGGCCTATAACTACATCGCCAGGAATGCGGACCGTTTCTCGGACGCATCGGCGGGCTGACCGGCCCGACTGAGCCGCTGGGTGAAGAGCTCAGCAGCATGAGGAGCTCCACTGCACGGGGAGCTCACAAGGCCTTCCGCGTTCTCCGGCGCCCTGCACATGGCCGGCGTGCCGCCCGCTTGTGAGCTCCCTCGGCCCCGTCTCCGCGATAGCCGTCGCCCCACTCCGACTTCCAGCACCTTGCGTACCTCGGTCGGCTCCACCGTCCGGATCAGGACGGATGGCATGGATCTCTTGCTGCTGTTTCCACCGTTGACGGAGGCAACCCTCTTTCCCTATCTGAGCCTGCCCTATCTCGCCGGTCACGTCCGCCGGTCCGGCTACAGCGCGCATCAGGTCGATCTGAGCATCGAGCTGGTCCATCGGCTCCTGGACGGCCCGGCCCTCGTGCGGGCGGCCCATGACCTGGACGAGGCACGGGATCTGCCGACCTGGTACCGGGCGGCGGTGGCCGATGCGGCCCTGGAACATCTCGACGAGCTGCGCGACTTCGTCCTGACGAAGGCCCCGGCGCCCCGCCTCGGCCCCGTACGCGCGGTGCGACTGGCCCGACAGGCCACCCAACTGCTGTTGCGCGACTCGGCGTTGTCGCAAGTGTGGGACGACTTCGACCCCCTCGACCAGGCGGTGCTCCGGCTGTCCGAAGCACAGGTCGGCTCCCTAGACTCCGCCACCCGGAATCTGCACGGACTACTGACGAAGGCGCTCGACGAGTCAGCGCCGCGGGCGGTCGGCATATCCGTCGAAAGCTGACGGCACTACTGGACGGCGCCCCCGCCTCGGACTTCCGGCAACAGGAACGGGAGGCGTTCCTGAAAGCGGGCCTCGTCCACTAGGTCGGCTCCTTTCTGTGGTGGCTGCCGTCCCGGATCACGCGCTGGCCGGTGGTGGGCTGACGGTGCGCTCCCTCAACGCGGCCGAATGGGACCGCACGTACGACTCCACGCTCGCCGGACGGGACGAGGAACCTCCACCGGTGCTCGGCGAACTCCTGGCCGAGTACGCTCCGCCACCCACTCGTGTCCTGGACGTCGGCTGCGGCCTCGGCACCACCGCACGCCGACTCGCCGGCCGCTCCTACACCGTGACGGCCTGCGACTTCTCGGCCCGCGCGATCCAGGAGGCCCGGCGCCGCACACCGCCCGACGCCACGGTGCGGTACGAGACCCTGGACGTCACCACCCACACACCCTCGGCGGGCCCGTTCCCGGTGGTCCTCGACCGCGGGGTACTGCACACCTGCCCCACGCACCACGAACGCCGTACGTTCGCCGCGGCGATGGCCCGCATGCGCGGTCCCAACGGCCTGTGGCTCCACGTCGGTGCCGCCGCCCTCAGCGAGGAAGACGCCCTGGACCAGTCCACCGGCCCGTCCTTGGCCACCGAGGAGACGTTCCTCAACGCGGTGGCCCCGTGGTTCACCGTACTGGACCTCCGTATCGCCGATTTCGGCCACCAGAAGGGCGTGACGGACTGGCCGGCTCGGGATGCGGTGCTCCGGAGGAGGGAGGGCTGAAGCGTCTGCCGCAGATGCGGCCCAGGTGGTCCGGTTGGGCGTTCTCGGTGGCCTCCGGTATGAATCGGTGTGTGACCTGACCACGGACACTGGTGGTCAAGTACTCACGGATCCATTGAGGAGGAGCGGTCGGTGGCGGAGCAGCCGGTGTTCGTGCTGGGCGAGGGGTTGCAGGCGCTGGAGGCCGCGGCATTCGAGACGGAGGCGGAGTTCCAGGACTTGCTGGCGCTGCATCCGCGGGTGCTGGACTTCGGGACGCTCTCCGACGGGCGGCCCTTGCGGCTGGTCCTCGTCGCCCGGGAGATGGGCGTCGCGACCAGCGCGGACAGCGGTCCGACGTACTGGCTGGACCACCTCTTCGTCGATGCCGACGGCGTGCCCACGCTGGTCGAGGTCAAGAGGGCCACCGACACCCGCATACGCCGGGAAGTGGTCGGCCAGATGCTCGACTACGCCGCGAACGGCGCCCGCTACTGGCCCGCCGCACTGCTCCAGCGCTCCTTCGAGGAAACCTGCAAGGCCGACGGCCGCTCCCTCGGAGAGGCGTACGCGGAATTGCTGGGCGAGGACTCCGAGCGTTCGCCCGAGGTCTTCTGGGCGATGGTGGAGGAGCGCCTGGCCGCGGGCCAGATGCGGTTGCTGTTCGTCGCCGACCGCATTCCGCTGGAGCTGCGGGCGATCGTGGAGTTCTTGAACCGCCAGATGCGACAGGCGGACGTGTACGCGGTCGAGTTGAACCAGTACCGGGGCGAGGGCGATCTGAAGGTCCTCGTCCCTCGTGTCTACGGAGAAGCCGCCACGGCCGCGAAGACCGCTCCGGGACAGCGCGGCCCGCAGAAGACGCTCCCGGACGAGATGGACGCCGCGATCGAGAGCCGCTGCACGCCGGAGGTGCGTGGGGTGGCGAGGGCGCTGTTGCAGCACGCCCAGCGGAGGGGACGGCTGGTGGGTGGTACCGCCGTGTACCCGAGCATGAACGTCCACTACCGGGTGGCGGGCCAGTGGGTCCCGGTCGGCACCGTGTCCCTGTACGAGAACCCGGGGGCTCGGGCGGAGCTGGCCTTCAGCTTCGGCGCCATCACCAAGCGCCTGGGCGTCGAGGCGGCGGCCGCGTTCGCCGCAGCCCTGCCGACGGTGGGCGGGCTGGGGCAGAAGCTGGCCGAGCAGCGGGCGGCGGGGTTCCGCGGCTGGCCGCAGGTCCCTTTGCCCGCACTGGCCGCCGAGCCCGGCGCGGTGGAGCAGGTCCTCTTCGCCATCGACCAACTCGTGGACGGCTAGGATCCCCCTTCCTCTTGAGACCGCCGGTACGAGCCTCCGACGAAGGGGTCTGGCTCCTCGCTGAGTGACTGCTGTCGTCTCGTGAAGCGCTGGTCGGGATGGTGAGGGGCCGCGGCCTCACGACCTGCGACGCCCGTCTGCGCCGCGCAGTTGCTGGCGGAACTGTTCACGCAACCGCCGGAGTGGAACGTCGCCGCCGAGCCGTCGGAGGAACTCGCCCGCCTCCCATGTGATCAGGCCGCCCTGGCGGGAGGGGTAGAGGCCGACGTGGTCGATGCCGAACTCGTCGTCGTAGTCGAGGAGCAGGTATCCGGCGAGTGGGTAGAACTCGTCGCGGCCCAGGCGGCGGGGGTCTTTGGTGGCTTTGCAGTCCAGTAGGAGGCCGTCGAGGACGTCATCGCGTCAGCCCGATACCCCCTCCGGACGCTCGATCACGAGTCGTGATGCTTGGTCACCACCATGGTGGTCCCTTCGAGTGCCGTTCCCACCGGCGTCTTGGCCCACTGAGCAAGCAGCAGTGGGTTCTCGTCCATGGACTTCAGCAGGCGGGCGATCCCGTCGGCGTCTGGTGTAGGGGGAAGAGCACAATTGAGCACGGTGCTGCCGGTCGCACTGGTGTGTTCTCCGTATTCTTCGTGGGGGTCGTCGGGTTCCCAGCGCCCGATCTCGATCTCCCACGAACTGTCGTTGTCAGAGGGTTCCGGCGCTTGGACGGTCAGGTAGAAGCCGTCAGAGTCGTAGGGCTCGGCAAACAGCTCGCAGCTGGGATCATCCAGATGAGCCCACGTGCCGCCGCTCCTGGAGTGTGCGGTGACCAGCACTCGGAGGCCAGTGACGGCCTTCTCCCGATCCTCCGGGGTGCGGTCATCCTCGCGGCTGTCGAGCTGCGCGCGTCCGGTCGCTCAGTGTGTCCATTCCGTCGTTGTACTTCACGAATGGATGGCCGAAATCCCAGTGGCGCTCGGGCTCCGGTGCATCTCCCGAAAAGTTCCTGAGAGGTCGTCGAGTGCTGTTCGCAACTCGCGCTCTTCTAGCTCCAGTTCGGAACGGATCGCCCTGCTGACGGTATCAGGCACGGCCACCAAGGCATTCTCCAAGTCGACCAGCCTTGATGAAGCCGTAGGCAGACGTACTCGTACCACAGGCTGTGTGCGCCATTGAGGAGTTCGACTCGGGCGGCGGCGTCAGTCGGCGCCGCAATGTGCTTGCGCGGGTAGTGGCCCACACGTTGTTGCCTGCGGTCGTGAATACTGACAGGGACGGTGATCAAGGCGGAGATCCGGTTGAGGGCGTCGACGATGGGAGCCGCGAGGCATGAATCGCTGAGGCTCGTCACCGTCTCTGTGATCGTGAAGGCGTGCCCTGAGGGGGGCAGTTGCTCGATCGACTGGGGGAGATCACCCTCGAAGCCGAGCCACCAGGTCCCCTCTCGTGCTAGGGGGAAGCCGTAGGCACAACCCGCCGGCGTGGCCGTCTCGGCAAGCAGCATCGAGAAGCCCGGGCGCCGTACGGAGTCCGCGAGGCGGTGCAGGAAGTCCTCCCTGCGGCGGTACGTCTCGCCGGTCGTGGCGTCCGAGGACTCGACGTACAGATCCGCCAGGTCCTCCCGGAGCGTCTCGGCCTGCCAGCGATTCACGCGGCGCAGCCGCACCGCGTCCAGGGCGGCGCGCTCGTGGCGCAGCCCGGAGCCGGCGGCCGTCATCGCGCACCTGCCGACGACAGGGGCGTGGACCGCGGTGGGGCGGGCGGGTCTCCGGTGCGGCTGGCCGGTGTGCCGTTCAGCAGGAACGCGCAGCCGGTGAGGGTGAGGACTCGTCGTAGTGAGGGCGGTGGGTGGTGCAGCCACAAGGTGCCGCCTGCCCCGCGCGCCTCCGCAGAAGCGTGCAGGAAGGAGCTGAGGCCGCTCACGTCGCAGAAGGAGACGGCGGTCAGGTCGACGTCGAGCGTGCGCATCCCGTCGTCCGGGCACTCCCGCAGGGACGCGTCGGCCAGGGGCGCCGTTTCGAGGTCGATCTCACCGGCCCAAGGTGATCAGCGCCCGGCAGTGCTTGTCGTGCCGGTAGACATTCAGCTGAGGCAGGGACGTGGCGCCTCCGTTCCGCGAGACCGGCCGGGGTGGGTGAGTGTGCATGCGTGCCGCTGTGGTGACGAGGGGCAAGGTGGTGGCGGTGGCCATGGCGGTTACTTCGCCACGGCGGATGCCATGAGCGGTTCGGCGTCCGCTTGGTCGATCTCCGGTGGCACGACGAGCAGGTCCCATCGGCCACGGCCCGGGGTGAGCAGGCAGATGCTGTGGCGGCCGTGCGCGCCGGACGTTCTGTGCAGGCGTACGACTCGGTTGGCGATAAGTACACGGCCGGGCGTGGTGGACCACATCGACGCGTGCACGCTGACGGCGGCGATGTGCCCCCAGGACGGTGGCAAGGCTGCCAAGAGCGGCGGAAGTTCGACCATCAGGTCTCGGGAGCGGGGCCACCAGGCGCCGTCGATGCGGCGTGGGATCGCTTGGCGGGGCGTCACGCGCAGACGCACCTCAGGTCGGAGCGGAAGGGGACGGTCTTGGGGGTGTGCGGTTGAGGTCATGGGGGCTCCTGTGTGGGGCGAGACGGTCCGTTTGCCCGGTGAGTTCAGACGCGGCGGGCCGCGACGCGGTCCGGAGTGGGCCAGCGCACGTCGTACACCCAGCCGAGGCGTTCGAGCAGGCGGATGACGGCGGCGGAGGGGTCGAGCTGGCCGCGTTCGACGCCGTGGCGGGCGCTGGTGGGGTCGGCGTGATGCAGGTTGTGCCAGCTCTCCCCGAAGGAGAGCAGGGCCAGGGGCCACAGGTTGGTGGCCCGGTCGTGACGCCGGGTGCGGAAGGGGCGCCGGCCGATCACGTGGCACAGTGAGTTGACGCTCCAGGTCACGTGGTGGAGCAGCGCGATGCGGACGAGGCCTGCCCATACCAGGGCCGTGGTGGCGTGGACCCAGGTGCCGCCGATCGCCCAGCCGAGCGCGAAGGGGAGGGCGAGGGTCAGGACGCACAGGGCCGGAAAGGCGCGGGAGACGGCGCGGATGTCGGGGTCGGCCAGCAGGTCGGGGGCGTAGCGCTCGGCCGGAGTGGGGTCGTTGCGGAACAGCCAGCCGACGTGGGCGTGGGCGAGGCCGCGCAACTGGCCGCGCAGGCGCGTGCCGTAGCGGTAGGGGGAGTGCGGGTCGCCGGGCCGGTCGGTGAAGGCGTGGTGGCGGCGGTGCGTGGCGACCCAGCCGATGACGTCGCCCTGGAAGCTCATCGACCCGGCCACCGCGAGCACGATCCGCACGGGCCGGGCGGCCCGGTATCCGCCGTGGGTGAGGCCGCGGTGGAAGCCGACCGTGACGCCCAGGCCGGTGAGCGTGTAGAGGACGAGGGCGAGCAGGACGTCGGCGGGATGAATGAGGCTGCCCCACAGGAGCCACCCGGCCAGGCCGAGCGCCATGAACGGGAGCACGACGATCGTCACCGTCACGGTCACGTACAGGCGGTCGCCGGGGCCGCGCGGAGGCGGCGGAGCCTCGGAGGGAAAGGGCGTCGTCCCGTCGTACGTCTGGGATGTGGTGAGGTCGTGCGGCGGGACGGGAGCTTGCGAACGGGTGGTACTCCAGGTGGTGCTGGGGGACATGCAAGGCTCCTTGACCTCGGTCCGGAAGGGGCGGGCCGGGGTCCGGGGCCAGCGAGTGCACGAGGGGCGACCCAGGGGTCAGGTCAGTTCGTCGATGTGGGTGCGCTGTACCTGGGAGCGGCTGTCGGCGAGCCAGGACCCGGGTGCCGGTTCCGGCACTCGGGTGAGCAGGGTGTCCACGGTCAGGTGGAGGCGGGTGCCGCTTCCCTCGCCGCCCACGGGATAGCTGCGGGGTTCGTCGCAGACGAGGACCCGGCTCGGGGCCTGTGCAACAAGGCGGGCCGCGTCGGGGTCGGCCGAGACGATGCGGACCTCGACGCGCCCGTCAGCCGACTGTTCCTGCGGGCTCGGCCCGGCGGCGCCGCGCTGAGTCGTCACGTGCCCGGTCATGCCCTTCGCCCCCTCGCGGCCCTGCGCCGCGGGCGGAGGCGTCCGCGCCCCCCGTCCCGGTGGTCGCGGCGGGTGCGAACGGCGGGCGGAGGGGCGGTGCCTGGTCGCGGCCACGCGGGGCCGCGGGTGCCGCGGCGTCCGGTGAGGCGACCGCTGTACTGGCGCTGCGCGATCCGTTCGGCATGCTGGTCGTTGAGACGGTGGATCACGAATGCTCCCAGGGTGATCAGCGTGAGGATGGCGGCGACGGTGAGGCCGGTGTCCGTGGCCCGTCACCTCCCCCCGACCGTGCCGACAGGTGGTGCGGCCATGGCGCCGCCCTCCGCCTCCCATGCCTCTGCCTGTGTGCGGCCCGGCGGGTCCGCCTCGGCCGGGGCCGCGGGATGGCGGCCAAGGTCGTCGGCGATCAGAGCGCTGCCCGTACGGACTATCCGGGGGTCGCAGGCGGCGGCCATGAGCCGCGCGGCGGCCGCCGCGCCGGTCTCCGGGGGGATGATCAGCAGGTCCCAGCGCCCGACGTGGTAGGAGAGCACCAGGAGTTGGTGCGGGTCCTGCTCGTCCTTGTACCAGCCCACCTTGACCACATGGCCGTTGACGGGGATCTTGCGCGGTACGACCGGCCAGTGCGTCGGGTTGACCGTGACGCGCGTGATGCGGCCCCACAGCGGGTCCAACAGGTCGGTCAGAGCGGGAAGTTCACGAGTGAGGTCGCGGGAGCGCGGCCACCAGGCGCCGTCGAGCAGCCCGGAGGACGGGCCCTGGGGCCTGAGGGACAGGCGCAACGGCGGGTGGGCGGAAGGCTCGGCGACCGGTGTGGCTGGCGGGGGTCGTTCGGTGATCACCGTCATGGTGTCGACCCGTCCCCGGACCTGTCGTGCCGGCCCGGTGCTGTTGAACCGAGAGAGATACCGGCATGGAAGCCGGTCGAGGGAATGCTCTCGGTACTACGCAGCGTACTCCTGCGGCAGCCCCGACCACGACTGCCTGGCCGTTACCTTCTGAGCGCCCCGCGCCTGTCCGGAAGCACAGTGGCCGGGAGCAGCCTGGTGGTGCCGAGGGCTCTGCGTGCACGGGCTCCGGCACCCGTGTCACTCTCGGTGAGTCACCGGACCGGCTCCGCGCGGGGGCGAGGTCACGCCATGGCCACGAACGCGTACTGCTTCAAGAGCGCATCCGCCAACGGCCACGCATTGAAGGCGGGTTGGACCGCGGTCGAGCAGGGCCCGCAGCGCCTGGTGACTTGCGGTACCGCAACCTGCTGTGGGCGGGCGAGGAGCTTTCCGCCTTCCTGGACTGGGACCGGGTCGGCGTTCGCCCGTACGCGGAGGAGGTCACGCCGACTGCACAGGTGCAGTTCGGGGTGGACGGTGTGTTCGACCTCGGCCGGGTGTCGGCGTTCGTGGACGGATGCCGGTCCGTCGTACCGCTGGAGCCATCCGCTCTGATGGACGGCGCGCGCCGGCTGTGGTGGAAGCGCATGACGGACTTCTGGCGGCTGGAGTTCCACTACGACCGCGGCGACCACTCGTGCGACGAGCTGTTCTCCGTGGACGAGGCGCTGCTCCACTAGTGGACGGGTCGGCCGGATCAGGTTGACAATCCCGCCGGGGCCGATGGCTTCGGAGATGCCGCCCCGGTCGGTGCCGATGCTGGGGGTCCCGTGCAGCGCGGCTTCGATGATCAGCCGAGGGAAGGCGTCCTCCACCACGGAGGGCACCAGCAACAGACGGTGGCTTCGGTAGAGCGGGGACATGTCGTAGACCCTCGGCACGAAGGTCACGTTGGCGGCGGCCTTGGCCTGAGGCATGCTGCGTGCTCCCTCTCCGGTGGCCTCGTGAGGGACGTTACCGCGTGCCGGGCGAGCAGGACGGTATGAAGACCCTGCCCTCCCGGCATCGCGCGGATGCCTACGGCCTGGAATTCGTCCGTGGTGGCGCCACGGATGATCGCTTGTTACTACTCGGCGCGGTCAACCCTGTTCGCCCGCAAGAGGCGTACGGCAGGGCAGAGCGAGGAAGGCCGTGCGGTAGACGTTGGGCGCCGGGCCGCGGTGCGACGATTCCGTCCTCGGTGCTACAGCCAATCCCGCCGCTTGAAGATGAAGTACAAGCTCACACAAACCACCGCCATCAGCAGGATCGCGAACGGATACCCGAGCCCCCACCCCAGCTCAGGCATGTTCTCGAAGTTCATGCCGTAAATGGTTCCCACCAATGTCGGAGCAAACAGGATCGCCGCCCACGACGAGATCTTCTTGAAGTCGTCGTCCTGGTGGGGCTGACCTGCGACGATGAAGGTGATTGGGCCTCTGACCTGTGCAAAGACTTCTTTCAGCGGCTTTCGGGTTGGTGTGGGGTTACGCAGCTGATTCTCCCCAGGCGCCCCCCACGGCCAACGAAACTCCCCAGATTCTCCCCAGGGGCGTGCTCCGAAACGGTTGGATGCGACTCGACGTCTGGGCTGGTCAGGGGCACGGTTTCCAACACAACATGTGACGCCCGGGTGTTGATGCGGCCGCTTGTGCGGGCTGTGCCGGGCAGGTGGAAGTCGGCGGGTACCTGGCAGTCCGCCAGTGATCGGGACTTCGCTTGCGTCGGCACCACGCTGAAGCGCGAGCTCGTGCTGTACCTGGCGGTGAATCTGAGCGAGGTCGACCTCGTCCCCGGTGGTCGTGAGCCTGTTCCATAATCCGGATCCGGTCCACGACCGAAGCCCGTGCAAGGCCGTGTGGCGCCCGCGCCTGGATGCTCGTGGGCTACCCGCGCCTGGGTGCTCGTGGGCTAAGGGCGCAGTAGGCGCATGGCGAGCACGGAACCGTCAGGGTGCATGGAGATGGGACCGTTCCAACGTGGGGCCCAGGTTTCGCTCGGCCAGGTGGACCGGCGTGCGTAGATCTCGCGGCGGTACTTTTCCACCCGTCCCTCCGCAAGGTGGCGGAAGAGGTCCTCCGCGACTCCGGAGAATGTCTCGACGCGCTTCCGGTTCAGCCGGAACACGTGGTCCGTGCCGACGAAGTCGATGCCGAGGAGCCGGTGGCGTGCGTCCTGGACACTGTCGGTGGCTGCGTGCGTCAAGCCTGTGAAGTGTCGTTGTCCTTGTCGTTTCGTAAGGTACGGGGCGGTCGCCCTTCCATCCCCAGCAAAGGCGGTGAGACCCGCTGCGGCAGTGCGGGCGAGAACGTGCTGGAACCACGCGTAGAGGTCCGGCTTCACGTGATAGCCGGGTTCGGGTTCCACGGGCTTGTCGCCCTCTGCGGGCGGCTGAATGCCGGGATAGACGTTCTCGTCTTCCAAGGTGTGATCAAGGACGCGGGCCGGGGCGTCCAGCCAGCCTCCATCTCCCTTGGCCTCCAGTGTGTGCACCGTGAGGGGGCCATCGAGGGGGAGTTCCGTGCTGAACACCAGGCACGGTGTCTCATCCCATGCTCCGATGTGTACTGCTTCGACGTGGGCGGAAGCCGAGGCGAGCTGAGTATGTGAGGCGGAGAGTCTGCTGTGGTTGCCTTTGCACGCGATCGGCAAGGCGCGAGAGGGCTCCCCGGGCCTCCATACTTCGGCGAAGAACTGCGGCCGGTACCGGTAGCCCGACCTCGGGCCAGAGTCCCTGCTGGTCAGGGCCCACCCTGCGCGCAGCGCGGTGTCGGCTGGCACGATCGAGACGAAGTGATCCGGGAAGCGCTTGTTCAGGAGTCGCGTGGCGAGCGCCGCCGCGAAACCGACCCCGAGTTCTCCCGACTGAAGGGCCTTGTAGTAGTCCGCAGTCTCTCGGCCCTCGGCCGAGAGGGCCATGAACGAGTCTGAGTTTCCATGGAGAGCTTGGCTGTACTTCAGGCAGCCCCAGTGCTCGGCGAGGCCGCGTGCCGCTCCGCGCCGGGCCAAGGTGATTGCCCGGCCGAAGGTGTGAAGTACATCCCAGGGGGTGAGTTGCACGAGTCGGTTCATGTCCTTGGCGGGTAGGGGCCGCAGTGCCGGCTTTCGTCGAAGCGGGTCGAGGTCCTTCTCCTTCCTTTGCTCGTCGTCGTCCGAGACTGCAGCGCTCACATCTCCGGCCAGCTCTAGGCTTGAGTGGACCGCGACGTTCGACGGCTCCGCAAGGTCTCCCAGTACCTCCGCCGTGATCTTCAACCTGTTCCCCCTCGTGATCCGTTGTGCCTGGTCTGAGCGTCGTGGCCTCGCAGCCGCGCAACGCTTTCGGTCTCGTCCGGCCTACGCGCTGGCTTCGGGTTGGGTGGCCGCGAGATCGTTGAGGGCGCTGTTCACGACGTACCAGGACACGGTGAGCGTGTCGCGGTCGGGAGTGTGCGCCTCACGGAACTCGGCCCGCGGGTGGACAAAATTGCGGTACTCGCGGAGGGCCTGGCTGAAGCGTTCGACGTCGATGTCGATCCAGCCTGCCTCGTGGCAGATGCCGATGAGCACCTTGAGGCCGATGAAATCGGGGTTCTTGCCGCGCAGCAGGGAGGCGTCGCGCTGCTGAACCACCGTGAGCAGGACACCTTCAAGGAGACTGCCCAGCATGATGATGGCTGCGACGTGGGCGCCGTTGGCATGGCAGGTGCGCGCTTCGTCCAGGCGCCGCTGGAGCAGCGCCGCCATCTGCGGCTCGTGGATGATGTCCGCCATCGTGGCCTTGAGCTCGACTGGTGCTTGCTGGCCCGGGTGCGCCAAGGCTGGGTCGCAGACGACGATCCTGGGCCTGCCGCCCGGGTTCTCCAGGCGGAAGCCTTCGTGTACGAGGAAGGTGTTGACCGCGTTGATCACGGTCGGAAGGAGGTCGGGTTCCTCAAGGTACTCGCGTGCGTCGGCGAGTCTGATGAGTACTTTCTCCAAATCCATGGGGCTCTCCCGACGAACTATGAGTTGCTGGAGCACCCATTCGCTGCGGTACCCGCCCTCGTACTCGGGCACATTGCGCCACCCGGCACTCTCCAGGAACTCGGCGATCTCGAAGCCTCTGCGGTAATAGAGGTGGTCGTCTCCACAGATGACACGGGCCAGTTCCTTGAGGGTGTTGCCGTCGAGCTGGCCCAGAATGGTCGGTTCCTGCGTCACGCGGCGTCCTCCGTGGTGTCTTCGGCTTCTTCATCAGGCTGTTCGTTGTCAGTGCCGTCTTCGACGGTGAGGGTCTCGTCCGAGGAGAGGTTGAGCGGCTTCCACTCGCCCGTGGGGCCGGGCGGTGGGGCGGCTGTTGCCGGACGGTTGTAGTTCGCAGGCCGGATCAACTGGCGATCGAGCTCTTCCCATAGACCGTTGAGCGCGGCGTCGGGGTCGAAGCGGAAGTCACTGTCCCGGATGCGCCAGAACTTCCACCCCACGCGCTGCAGTTCGCGGTCACGTCGCTGATCGTTCTCGATCTGCTCCCGCGTGGCGCGGTGGAAGGGATCGCCGTCGCACTCGACGGCGAGGCGGCCACGAGCTCCGACAACCACTAGGTCGATGCGCTTGCTCCCGGCTGGGAACTGGGGAACCACGTGGTAGCCCAGCTCCTTGATCCGCACGTACACCTGCTGTTCGAAGAGCGAGTCGAAGGGGGCCCTTCGGACGTCTGGAAGGACCGGGCCGATGTCGTAGGTGGCCTCCAGTGCGGCGGGCGGATTTTCCATGTATGTCAGGAGGTTGAGCCGCAGGTCGTGAGGTTTGAGGCGGTCAGGCGGGACCGAGTAGAAGAGCCACATCTGGTCCTGGGCCCGGCTGGCGGCGACGTTGTACGCCTGCTGGTCGCTCTTGGACCCGCCCGCGATGAGCGGTGGGTTGGTCACCACCATGGACAGCAGAATGATGTGGCGCTCGTCGCCCTGGAACGAGGCCGCGTTGCCGACGCGTATCCGGTGGCGCTCGCGCACAGTGGCCGGCAGTCGCTGCTCGATGAGGGATTCCAGGAGCCTGGTCTGCCCAAAGCCCTGAAGCACGATCACGCCCATAGTCTTGTCCTGATAGGCGGGGTCTTCTACCAGGCGGACCAAGCAGTCGACGACGGCCTCGGCTTCCTTGGGGTTGTGGATACGGCCCTCACGGCCCTTCGTCACAGCGTCTTCGACGAAGTGGGTGCGCAGCGGATCGAGTCGTTCGCCGCCGTACTGGCGCAGAGGCAGGAGCTTGTTGTCGTAGAAGGTGCTGGAAGACCAATTGATGATCTCGGGCACACAGCGGAAGTGCTCTTCGAGGCGGATTACCTTCGGGAAGAAGGTGGACAGCAGCTGGTAGAGGTTGGTGTGCGGCGTATAGAGCTCGCGCAGCCGGGCGGGCATGTCCGGTAGATGGGCGGCAAGTTTGTCCTGGATGGCCTGGAGTCGGCCCTTGCCCGTGACGGCGGGTGCGCACTGCTTATCGTCGCCGACGACAATCACGCGCGGAGCCAGCCACATGAGGAACAGCGCGTCCATGCCGGCCTGGCTGGCCTCGTCGACGATGACGACATCGAAGGCATCTCGCTTCGACTGCACCATCTCGGCGACCTGCGGAATGGGCATGACCCACGCGGGAACCGCGCCTTGGGCCACGGACATCGCATCGCGTGCCGCGGCCCGGAAGCGTCCTGCATGCCGCCCCTTGCCCTTGCCGTACGACGCCATGTGGGTCCGGTACGCCTGCAGTGCCGAGCGCTGTTCTTGAGTCATCCGCTCCAGGCAGTGCAACCTGCCCCAGGTCGCGGCGAGTTCACCGGTAACGCACTCCAGCCTGTCTTCATGCTCGCTCAGATCGCCTTCGAGCTTGCGCTCCAGGCCGGGCGTACGCTGCGTCCGTACGAACTGCGAAGCCTTTGCCCATGCCCAGGCTTGTTCCAGAGCTCCCAGCCGTTGCTCCCAGTCGGGATCGCTGGAGCTGTTCATGAGCTGGCCTGCGAGCAGAGGGTGCGTGGCGTGCAGAAGGCCGAGCAGCTCGGCGCACCGACGCGTATGGTGCTCCCGCTGGTGCGCGGCGGCCAGTGCCTCCACCGCCTCGGCATAGGCGTCCACGTCCTGGTCCCGGAGAGCCTGTATGAGGTCAATGGCCTCCGTGGACGGGTGCGTGCCACTCGTAGGTGCACGGAGGAGCTCGTCCCACGCGGCCAATTGCGCGACTGCCTGGTTGGCGGCGCGCCGACCCTTGAGCGCGGCCACAGCGGCGTTGAAGTCCTGCCACGCCCGGCGGGAGGTGATCATCAGACGCACGCCGTGATGTACCAGGAGTTCGTCAATGTGCTCTCTGGCCGTGCCGAATGCCTGGACGTGCTCGAGGTGCTCTGCTCGTGTGGTGAGTTCGGCCAGCCGAACCTCCACTTCCCCCGGGGCGACCGCGGCACTGACTTGCTGCCAGCGTAGGGCCGCGCCAGCGAGCGTGGCATGGGCCTGAAGGCGCACCATGATCATGTCTATCTCCTCGGCCGTCTTCGGCGCATGGCCGTCGACGGAGCAGGAGTCCAGCAACTCTCGAGCGTTCTTCTGAACCTTGCTCGGAAACCTGGATCGCAGGGTCTTACCGGCGGCCAGATAGTCTCGGAGCTCGGTTCCGACCGACACCAACTGGCCCGCCTGCTGGACGGTCAGGTCCTCGGGCACAGCCACCTGGTGCAGGCCCAAAGCGTCCATGCCCCGTGCGACCTCGCGGATCGCGTTCGTGGCGGCCGCCACGCGCTGCCACAGCGCGAGGTTGGACCGGGAGAGTCGGTCCGTCAGCGCCCGGGTGGTCCACGAGTCCGTATCCCAGCGCGTGGCGTCCGTGGGCACCCCCAGGTGATGGAGGGCCGTCTTGCAGGTATCGAGCAGCAAGGCCAATTCGGTGGTCACGGACGCGTCGAGGCCAGCGAGTACGTCTCGGACCTCGATCGTCTCCGCAGACAGCCCTCCGTCGCTGAGGCGGCTGGCCGCGAAGACGTCCGCGACCTGCTTGGGTGATGGCAGCTTTTCAGGAACAGGAAGGGCGCCGCCTGCACGCGGCTCACTTGCGCCGGCGCGCAGCAGGAGGAGAAGTTCTAAGGCTTGCTCTGCGGCCAGCGGCGGGAGGTCCTCGGAGGTGTCCGGGAGAACGTCGATCCATCCGAACTGCTCGGCACCGGCGTGGACCCGTTCCACGATCTCGGCGAGCGTTCCCGCGTACCCCGGCGCCACGCTCCGATGTCGGTATTCGCCCTCCCGGAGGGAGATCACCTGCTCGGTGAGCGTCTCGATCCGTCCACGCACCTGGTCTCGTTCGTCGGCGAGGCGGCGGATCTCGGCGCGCAGTTCATCGGGATCGCTGGTAGCCACCTGATCGGTGAGCGCGTTGATGGTGCGCTCGAGCTCACCCGCGCCCTCCTGACGAGTGGAGCTGAGCAGCAGCACACACAAGTCCCTCACCGCAGGAGGCAGCTTCTCCCGAAGCACGGTCAGTGCCTGGTCGCGGGCACTGGTAACGAGCACCCGCTGGCCCTGTGCGAGCAATGCGGAGACCAGATTGGCGATCGTGTGGGTCTTGCCCGTGCCGGGCGGTCCCTGGACCACCACACCGGTGTCGTGTTCCAGGCGCCCGAGCACGCTCCTCTGCTGCGCGTTCGTCTTACCGGGGAAGAGCGGATCGTCGCCGAACAGCGGCGGTTGTCCCTTCCTGTCCCAGGCAGATCGTTCCTCGGCGCTGAGCGGCAGGACCATCTGGGCCAGACCGAGCGGCGCATGCACCTCCGAAGCCACTGTTTCCGCGATCTGGTCGTAGAACCGCAGCAGGGAGTTGAGGTTGCGTGGGCGCATGACCAACGCCGGCGCGTAAGTGAGTCGTGCCCCACGCTCCGGTGCTCGAGGCGGTTCCCATTCCGCGCTGAAGCCCATGGGGAGCGTGGTCGCCCGCTCCTGCCACTGTGCCAGCTGCTCCAGAGCCTCGGGGCCCAGTGGATCCATCGCCCGAGCAGTGATTTCCTCTGAGAGGGCGGCCCCGCGCTCGCGTACCCATCCGTCGTCGCTGTCCAGGAAGTCCTGGTCCTCAAGACGCAGGGCGCTCTCCGACGACAGCCGCACTGTCAGTCTCGCGGTACGGCGGTCCGCTGATGTCTCGACGCGATGCGTGAACAGGTGCCGGTGCACCACGTCCTCGTTCGGCCCGATCGAGGTCAACAGGCCGACGGCCAGGATGAGTTCCGTCTGATCGTCCTCCTGGGTCAGCTTCTGGTGCCACGTATAGACCCGGTCGTAGAGCTCGCGCAGGGGCCGTTCCGCCTGCTCCCGCTTCGCCCACCTGCGCCATCGATCCAGCCATGTGCCATAGGCCCGCAGCACGTCACCAGCCTCTTCGCGGCGAAGGGCGCCTTCCCCCTCCCACTGCTCATGGTTGTCCGCCCTACGCACCAGCTCGTGCCCCGGCCCCTGTTCCGCGAGAGGCGGATCACCTCCGTCTGGGTTCAGGCAGCGCGCCGGGTCTACCCAGCCATCGAGCGAGGTGGGGAGGTCGGGCGGTGCGCTCTGCGGGATATGGTCGAGCGTCAAGAGCACGCCGTCGTCGCGTGGTGCGGGCTTGCGGACGGACTCCGGCAGCCGGGCCAACCACAGGCGTTCACGACCGCGGTCGTCACGCTGTCGCTGGTGGCTGCTGTGAACTACGTCGCGTAGGAACTTGACCAGCCCCGTCGTTTGCCCGATGACGTCAGGATCACTCGCGTGGCGTCGCGGAATGTTCACTACTCTCCCCTCGACCGCTGACGAACGTTTCAGGATGAGGGTCGTTCAGGGCCGTAACAACGGAATTGGGGGAGGGCGACCAGATTCGCTCTACGGCTCCGGTTCTGTACGTGTCTCCGGACGTGATGGGCCATCGCGTGCCGATCGGCCTGACGAATGTGTGGGTATCAGGGCTTCCTCTACGTGCCTCTGCGCACGTGAAGGACGATGCGGACGGGCCGTCGGGAGAATCTTGATCGCCAGGGCCTCAGACCTCGTGTACCTCATGCGTGATGCCACGAGCAGGCCGAGCGATAGATGCGGACCGTAATGAGCGATCACTGTTTGTGGCGCAAAATGGACGTCGAGGTTCGAGAACGCCAAGGAAACAGAGGCGTTCGCGCCGGGGCCCTCGATCATCAGCACCAGAGCCTCAGACGTCGCTCTCAACCGCTCCTGGAGTGGGAACGAATCCGTGTTCGGTGATGTTCGCGTCTGCCGTGTAGTGCTGTTCTTCCAGGTCAGCGCCACACGGCAGGATCGTGGCTCCTGTCCGAGATGGCTTGTGCCACGCTGTCCGCACAGGCACCGCTCATGCATGCAGGGGCATGCTGATGGAGATGTGCGCTGGTGGCCGTGCGGTCAGCCGGAGGCCAGGGCGCGCAGAGTGAAGGTGGTGCCTCCGTCACGGGATTCGTAGACGCCCTTGTCGGTCGCGGCGAGGATGCAGTCGGCGCCTACAGCGATCAGCGCCTGCGGCTGGTTGCCGGGGACAGTGCCGGTCTTCTTCCAGGTGGTTTCGTTGTCGGTGATGCGGCGGACTGCCACCTCACGGCGCGGCGACCGGCTCGGGCCGCCGCTCAGCCGGAAAGCCGTGAGTACCTGGGTGTAGGTGCTCGACGTGGTGCAGGGCTGGTCGAGGAGCTTAGCGACGGTGTAGACGATCGATCGGTTGTCGCTTGCCCGCTGCTGCCGTCGAATCCGGCCGGGCGCCAGCGCCTACGCGAAGGCAGCTTCATCAGGCGCGTGCGAGCGTAGCCATCCCAAGACCGCAGCGCGGCAGACCTCTGCAGCCTTTTCATGGAGCTGGCCCTCCGCGATCCGTGTCGGCGTCGGTGTCACGAAGCCGGTCTCCTCGTCGACTTCCAGAAGGCTGTTGCCGTGCGTCAGCTGGGAGCGGGTCTCGTAGAGCAGTTTGTGGGTGCGCTCATCGTCTGAGCCTTCGGTCGGTGGCGCATGTTTAGCCACAAACTTCTGAAACAGCCTCGTCGGACCCACTCCGATGACTCGATCGCATTCGGGGCACTTCGGTTGCCCAGAGGGAACGGTCGTCAGCGCCTCCACCGCTTGTACCAACGATTGGAAGCTCGCGGAGTGCGAGTCGGCAAAAACCTTCCGCGCAAGGTGTAACCAGTAGGCAGCACGCAGGAGCTTTCGGCGATCGTCAGGTGTGAGCTGGAGGTAGGTGTCGAGGTACGTCGCCATGTCCTCGCGCAGGGTCAGCGTCGCCCCGTCCTCGATCCCGCGCGGAATTGGTCCTAGAGCGATGTCCGGTAGACCGTCCTGCTCCGAGAGCGAGTCTGGCCGTCCGTTTAGCATCCCTGGGACGTAGTAGCCCTGTTGTGCGTATTCGCTCCGCATTTCTGGCATCGGCGCTTCCGGGTTCAGGGCGCTCAAGGTCGGTATCAGTATCCAGCCCTGCGCCGACTGGCCCGCCAGCCTGAGGCCAGGCACGAGCAGGGTCAGAAGAAGCGCCAGCTGTCGGGGTTCACGGCCGGAGCGCAGACTGTTGACCCATGGGTCAACAGCGCCATCGAACTGAATCTCGCAGATGAGCGGATGGTCAGCTGTCTCGTGGGGCGGCTGCGGGGACCCTGCTGGCACTTGGCGCAGGACGATCCGGTCGCGATACCGCCAGTAGCCCACGACCGGCACATGTGCGTACAACACGAACCGGGCCACCTTCGGGACTGGCGCTGACACCAGCTTGTCCTCGATCTCCGTTTCGATCTGCGCAACCAGCTCCTCCGGGAACCCTTCTGCCGGGATCAGACCGCAGATTCTCCCGGTCCTCCTGCTGTAGACCACGGTCAACGTGATGGAACCGTTGGTCAGTTCAATCTCGCGCGCTGTCGTGTATCGACCGAGAGGGAAGAACCGTGTCAGCAGATTCACCAGCTCGCCGTCGTCCACTTCGGCCATGCGAAGCCGGCGCTCAAGGTCGAGTTGCCTGATCGCCGTCATGGTGTTGCCTCCGAATGCCTGAGACAGGGCAGATGCCCCCGGCGCGACCCAGCCTATTGTCCGAGCTGTACACCGACCGGGTCACGTCAGCAGCAGTCGCAGCCCCCGGGACAACCACACTGGCTCGCTTCGGACGTGACGGCGGTGGATGCGGGCGGGGTCGGGGCGCAGCAGCCCTTGCCCCGCCAGGCGTCGCGGCCTTCCTTCGCGGCGATGACCACGATGGCCAGAGCGGCGATCGGCCAGCCCAGGACCAGCCGAGGACGAGGTTGGTGAGCAAGCTGACGAGCAGGACGGGGCACAGGTAGGTGCACAGCAGCGTCTCCTTGGAGTCGGCCACGGCCGACGCCGAGCCGAGCTCGCGTCCGGCATTGCGCTGAGCTGCGGACAGGAACGGCAGGACGGCCAGCGAGAGTGCGGCCAGGATGATGCCGGGGACCGAGTGATCGGCTTCGCCGGTGTCGGTCAGGGCCTGTACGGAGCCGATGGGGTTTGGGCCGCGCCTGGAACCGTCACTCCAGACGGCACGGAGTGGGCGGCGCGGACGCGGCTGAATCGTCGTCGCTGTGAGCGGGCGAGGAGGCTTCGTTGGTCACGGAGGCCCCGGCGCCGCCCGCTGTATCCCGATAAGCAGGCCTTACATACTCAGCTGCGGTTGGGCCTCTTCGTCGGCCGGGAACGGGGTCCCGGCTCGAACGAACTCGGCTCCTCACCCCCGACCCACAAGGAGGCCCGCGAGGAAGGTCATGTTGTCCTTCTCGTCGTGGGACAGGGTGAGGGTGTGGTGGGGCAGGCGGCGTAGCAGGTCGAGGGTGTGCTCGGGGGTGAGCTGCTCGGTGGGCAGCAGGCCGAAGACGTCCGGGTAGCGGTCTTCGGTGGTGCTGTTGAAGAAGTCGTCCATTGTCAGGGCACGGTCGTTGTTGGTGAGGGCCGGGGTGGTGGCGGGGGTGATGCAGGGGAAGAGGATGTGGGCGGCGCGGCCTTCGGTGGCCAGGGTGAGGCCGAGCCATTCGGTGAGTTGGTCGGGGAAGAACTGGGGCTTGAGCTCCTTCCCCTTCTCGTTCCAGAGAGGCTTGCGGCGGCCGGTTGTGAGGGCGTTGGTCACGTCCTGGTGCTGGGTGGGGTGGAGGCATTCGCCGCGTTGGGTACGTTCGCGTACGGGGTCGTAGAGGTCGAGGGCGTCGAGCAGGCCGAGGCCGATGGCCGCGGCCGAGGGCCAGGGCAGGACGCGGATGCCGTGGCTGTCGGGGCGGACGAAGACGCGGTCGTTGGCGAGCAGCCGCCATCCGGCGCGGGCCAGCAGGAGTGCGGTTGTGGTCTTGCCCGCGCCCTTGCCGCCGAGAGTGAGGACGGTCTGTCCGTCGGGGTTGACGACGGCGGAGGCGTGCAGGATCGACCAGCCGTCGGCGAGGAGTTGGCCGCGTACGACTTCGCGGGCCAGACGGGCTGCGGCCAGGCATACAGGCAGGGGCTCGCGGCCGACGATGTGGAGGTGGTCGGGTTCGGAGCGGTAGGCGAGGTGTTCGTCGGGCTGGGTGGCCGTGATGGTGTGGTCGCCGGTGCGGCTGTGGAGCAGTCGCGCGTTGGCGTACGTGGTCTCCTGGTGGGGGCGGTCGGTTACGTTTCGGGTGTACGTGGCGACTGCGGCGGGGTCGACTTCGGCGGTCACCAGCGGGCCGGAGAACGGGGCGGTGGCGGAGGTGGCGTTCCACCACTGGCCGAAGTAGCGGATCATCCAGTCGGTCACGGCGCTGGTCTGGCTGAGGACTGTCACGGCGTGGTCGGCCGTGGTGATGCGGGTGGCGTGCTGGGTCACTGAGGTTCTTCTCCTTGCTCGGCGAGGTGGGATCGGAGGGCGGCGTAGGCGGCGCGGAGCTTGTTGTCGGCGTTGACCAGGCGTTGGGCCTCGCTCAGGTCCAGTTCGGGCAGGCACACCGTGGGCTGCCCGGCGGTGAAGTGCAACGGGATTCCTCGCCAGCGGTCGTCGTGGTTGACGCACAGTTCGACTACGCCGTCCGCGAGGCCGAGGGTGGCCCGCAGGGCGGCGAGGACGGCTCCGGCGGGTCCGGCTCGGGCGCGGCCGATGCCCTGGTTGATGCGGCGGGGGCGGGCACGGAGTTCGGCGCGGGCCTCGGCCAAGGGGACCGCGACGGGCAGGCCAGCGACGCGGGTGGCGGCGGCGCACACGACGGCGTCGTCACCGTGCTCGCCGATCACGTGGCCGTCGATGGCGTCCACGGGGACGTGCAGGTGGTGGGCGAGGGTGAGTCGGTAGCGCGCGGTGTCGGTGTTCGAGCCGACCCCGTACACCCGTCGGCAGCCGGAGACCTCGGCGAACAGGCGGGCCATCACATCGACCGGATTGGTCACCACGATCGTGGTGCCGGTGTAGCCCGCTAGGGTGCGGGCGAGACTGGCGACGATGGGCGCGTTGGCCGCCAGGCCAGCCATGCGCACGTCTGTGGTGGCGGTGTTGGTGAACTTCGCCCTGGGGCAGACAACGACCGCCGCGCAGTGGTTCATATCGGCGGGGTGGGCGATGCGGGCCAGGACAGAGGCGTCCAGGACCTGCTGCATGTCCTCCAGGTCGGCGACCAGGGCCTCGGCCGAGGACGGGGAGCCGGAGGCGATGAGGATCTCGCGGCACCAGCCCGTGCCCATGAGCAGGGCGGACACGGTCTGCCCGACAGCACCGGCCCCGATCACACCGATGGCCGCCACCGGGCCCTTCATGAGGCCGCTGCCTTGGCTGCCTCGCCCAGCACTATGGGCCATGCCGTGCTCGTCTTGTTCTCCGCCAGGACCGTGCTGGCCACGTCTAGCAGGCGGCACACCGCATCGGCCCGTTCGACGGCGGCGATCGCCTTCGGAGGCATGGGCAGCACCGCGGGGCAGGTGAGGTAGGTGGACAGGATGTTGACGGTGTCCATCAGCCACAGCACGGCCAGCTCCCGCAGCCACGCGGCCCGTTCGCTGTCGGTCAGATGCCAGACGCGCTTCCCCGCGCACGCTCCCAGCCCCGCGGTGACGCTCTCCACGGTGCCGCTGGGTGGCGGATCGGCGATCAGACCCAGGGTGGTGCGGGAGATCAGTTTGGCCAGGTCCGCCGCGTCACGGCCGTACGCGATGCCGGGGTCGAGGTAGCCGGGCGGCTCGTTGGGGCCGTGGGGGTAAACGATGTGCTCGGGCTTGAGGTCGCCGTAGACAAGCGGGCGAGGACCGGTGGCCGTCGCCTGCCCCAGGCGCCGCAGCCGGACCACGACCTCCCGCAGCACCGGCCCGAACTCCCCGGCCTGCCGCAGATAGGCGTGTCCGCTGATGCCGTTGAACTTCCGGCTGAATGTGGCGGGTATCCCCCGCTCGGAGATCTGTACGTGCTGGACACGATCGGCCATGCGCCGCATGGCTCCGTCCAGCTCGCGCATCGCCCGCACAGCCAGGTCCTCGGTACGGTCGGGCTCCTTCACCACCAGCTCGCCGAACGTGGGCCCGGGCAACGGCCTGGTGAACAGCACTCCGGCGCAGTAGCCGACGGCTTCGGGTACCCGTGCCCGGGCGAGCGCCAGCAGCTTGAGCTGCTCGGCCTCTCGCCCCAGCAGTGCCCCTCGTGAAGCGGTGTAGGCGGCCTGTGCCGCGCGGACGGCCTCCCAGGAGCCGCACGTCCCGCGCACCACGGACACGAGAGAAAGACCCAGGAAGGAGTACTTGGCGAAGAACTCCTCACCGTCCACGTCGAGGCTGCGGACGTAGCCGGTCACGCTGGGGGTGTGGGCGCCAAGCCGGATCTCCTGAGCGCGGGGCCAGACCTGGGCTGCCGCCTCCAGGATCTTCCGGTCTGCGTACCGGAACAGCTCGGCGGCGGTGTACGGGACTTCCACTGTTCCTCCCAGAGGAAGAGATCCGTCCGCCACCGACGACGGGCGGACCGCTTACGGGGCGTAGGGCGCCTGGTCGTGCACCAGCGCGGTGGGGAGTGCTGGGGCACGGGAGTTCAGACGGACGGAGGCGCCACATCAGGCGCCGCTATCGACACGGTGAGCTGGGCGGGGCTCACCAGGTCAGCGACCTGGTGCCGCAGGACCCAGGCCGGAGGCACCAGGTTGATCAGGGCCAGCACGATGACCGCCTTCAAGGAACCGTCGCGGATCTTGTCCTTGCGGCAGATGGCGCTGTCCTGCTCGCAGTCCTGCTTCGTACTGGTCACGGCTGCCTCCGTCCTGTTCCGGTCAGGTGGTGTGACAGCGGGCCGCCGGGCGGCATGGGGGTTGCTCCGGCGGCCCGCTGCTCTTCGGCACCGCACTCAGGCCCAACAGGCTCTGTACCGAGTGCGGTTGATGTTCAGTGAACGCGTGGCCGCGGACACGCAACAGGTGGGAGGGTGTAACCCCGCGTAGTTCCGCGTAACCCCGTCGGGAGGGGCGGATGAAGATGGAGAGGATCCAGAGCATCGCGGAGCTGATCCAGAAGGGGTGCGCGAAGCGCGGCTGGGGGCCGTCCAAACTGGCTCGTGAGCTGGGCATCGCCGAGGGCCGAGGACCCACGGCCATGTCCCGGCAGTACGCCCGCAAACTGATGGTCGGGGAGCGTAACCCCGAGTACTGGCTGCCCTACGTGATCCAGGTCTTAGGGATCAAGGCACCCCAGATCGGCGATGTGTCCGCGCCGATCTCCGGCCCCGCGGATACCGTGGCCTCAGTCCTGGCCTTAGGGAGGAGTGACGTGGACCGTCGGAGCTTCCTGACCGCCTCCGGCGGTGCGACCCTGTCTCTGCTCGGCGTGCCGGACGCCGAAGCCATCACCCGCCGCGTGCACAGTGCGCCAGCCGGAGCCGTACGGGTCGGCCAGGGCGAGGTGGACGCAGTCCTGGCCATGGTCAAGACCCTCGGCGACTCGGCGGCCGAGTATGGCGGCAGCCACGTACGCCGCTTGGCCATCGGATACCTCACCGACAACGCCGGGCCGTGGCTGGACGGCAAGTACACCGAGGCCACTGGCCGCCGCCTGTACGCGGCGGCGTCCCAACTCGCCCACCTCATCGGCTGGATGTACCAGGACGAGGGCGACGACGACGATCATCGGGACCGCGCCAAGCAGTACTACGCCCACGCCTTCCGCCTAGCGGACGAGGCCGGTGAGCCCGAACTCGCCGCGACCGCCCTGCGCGGCATGACAGTCCAGTCCATCGCGCTCGGCCCCCGCTACCGCGCGGAAGCCTTCGCCCTGGCGGAGAAGGCCATGGAGCACGCCCGCAGTCTCGACGACCCCCGCGCGGTCGCCTACTACCAGTCCACACTCGCCGAGGCCGCCGCCCTGGACGGCAACCACAAACTCGCCGCCAAAGCCCTGGCCGCCTCCCAGACCTCCATCGAACGCACTGCCACCGCGCCGCCCGGCCAGTCCTGGGCATCCCACTTCACCATCGGCCGCTGGGCCCACACCTCCGGCATGACCCTCGCCACAATGGGCGACCTGACCGGCGCCCGCGAACAGCTCCACCAGGCCCTGGAGATCCACGGACTCGACCGTCGCCGCAGCCGCGCCCACGTCCTCGGCAACCTCGGCGAGATCCACCTCCAGCAAGGGGACCTCGACGGCGCCATGACCGCATGGACTGAGTTCCTCGACTGCGCGGACGGCGTACGGTCCGTCCGCATCCGCGACGCTGCCCTGGACATGCGCGTCCGGCTCGCTCGCCACAAGAAGGTGGCGGGAGTCAGGGCCTTGGACGGGCGGGCCGCCGTGCTCCTCGACCGGCAGTAGCTCCCACTCGGCTGAACCTGGTTCCTACGCGGCCAGGTCGATGCTCACCCCGAGCAGGGACTGCAGCTCGGCGACCGTGTCCGCCTCGTGCCTCGCGAGCACGGTGGTGATGCCCAGGGCCTCGGCGGGCGGGAGGTTCACCGGATGGTCGTCGACGAACACACAGGCCGAGCCGGGCAGACCCAGACGCTCCAGCGTCAGCTGGTAGATCGCCGGGTCCGGCTTCGCGAGGCCGACAGCCTCGGAAATGACGTGCACGTCGAACAGGCTCCAGATGCCCACTTGTTCGTACGGGTTGAAGGGGTCCAGGCCGAAGCTGTTCGAAAGGAGTGCGAGCCGGTACCCCGCTTCCTTGGCGGCCCGCGCGAGGGCGGCCATGTGCCGTGCTGCAGGCACTCCGGTCCAGGCGCGCCCCATCAGGTTCGACGGTTCGACGTGCGCACCGAGCAGGCTCGCGGTGCCCTCATTCCACTTGGCCTGGCCGATCTGCCCGATCTCCAACGCCGCGTACAGCCGTCGGCCTTCGGGGTTGTCACCGAGAGAGGAACGCCATGCCTCGGGGTGGAGACCCTACGCCTCGCACCACGCGCGGTGCACGGGGCGCGGGTCGGCGGTCAGTACCCCGGCGAAGTCCAGGATGAGTCCGCGCGGGTCGTTGCGATCGGCGGCGACCTTGGCATGCGGCATGCTGCGTGCTCCCTCTCCGTTGGCCCTATGAGGGACGTTACCGCGTGCCGGGCGAGCAGGATGGTGTGAAGACCCTGCCCTCCCGGCATCGCGCGGATGTGAGCAACACCGTTGTACTGGCGACTGCTGCTGTGAGCCCGGGCTGCCCTGGACTAGGGGCTGGGGCCGTGGCGTTCGCCGAGGTGGTGGACGTGGCCGGTGGCGGAGAGGGCTCCTGGCCACCGGCCGCCGGTTCGTGCTGGGGCTTGCCTGTGTGCTCAGTCCTCGTGCGGCGGGGTGTCGACGGCACCCGCAGCGACGATGGTGGCCAGCCGGTCGTACTTGAGCATGTCCTCGTGGGTCATGAAGGGGACGAGGACTTCATGGTGCGGGATGACGTACTTGAACAGGAGCTCGGCCAGCTCCAGTGCGGCTGTTGCGGCCTCGGCTTTGGCTGTGGGGTTGTGGACGCGGATGCCTGCGGCCTGGAGTTCGTCCGTGGTGGCGCCACGGATGATCGCCTGTTCCTCCTCGGTGAAGGGGCGTCCGTCGAGGTGGCGGTAAACGAGGGAATCCGCAGGGAGGTTGAAATCCGTGTCGAACAGCAGGGCCATGACGTGGGGACGGGGTGTGGAGGCGTGAATGGGGGTCTCCTCAAAGGGGGCGGGATGGATGCTGATGTCGCTCATGGTCCGGACGGTCCCCGGTTTCGCTAACCGGGGATCGTCGGCTATGTTCCGGCGGCTTGTGTGGTCATCGCCGACGAGCGGAGGCGTTCGTCGGAGGGGCCACCGGCTGTGTGGCAGGCGTGGGGGAGGGGGTGCGTCGGCCCGCTTGCTGGGGGCTGTGCGGGGCGTATCCGGGCAGGCCCGCGGTACGGCGCAGGCGCCAGACGAGGACGTCGCTGATGGATTCGGCGGTGTCCAGTTCCCGGTGGGCGGCGGCCTCGACGAGCAGGGCCCGGGGATCGTGACCAGCCTGTTCGGCGTCGGTGAGGGTGGCGGCCAGGGCGATCCAGCCGGGCTCGGCCAGGATGGCCTCGGCGAGCTCGGGCAGGGCGGCGCGCATGGTGGCGGTGTGGTGGTGGCGTAGGGATGGGGCGATACGGCGACCCCGCTCCCGCAGCACGCTGAGAGATTCCGCGGCCGCTTGCTGGTAGGCGGCGAGCAGGTGCTCGGCGGCTTGGCGGGCGGCCTCGGCCTGCTGGGCGTGCTGTCGCCGGGCATGCCAGTGCACGGCAGCGATGACGAGGAAGAACAGCATGTCGATGGCCATGGCAGTGCTGGCCCTTTCCTCGCCCCGGCCCAGTGCCGGCCCGCCTCGGATCAGGTCGCGTGCGGCACGGCGCAGGTCCTGTGCGTGACGGAACTCGGCTCGGGTGTGGGAACGGGAGGCCCGCTCGAACTCCCAGGCTGCTTTGCGCAGTTCACCTCGGGTGTGAAGAGCTGAGGTCTTAGCGAGGGCGTCAAGGACCTCGCCGGTCACGGCGATCTGCGCGGCCGCCGCACCGTCATCGCCGCTGTGGTCGAGGACGAGCAGTGCCTGCCAGGCGGCCTGGGCGGTGGTGCGCCGTGCCGCGGCGGGTGCTGACGGGGAGGCGGCTGGGCTCCCCGGCCGTTCGCTGTCGGCGGTCTGCGCTGGGGTGGGGTTGGTGGTGAAGCGTTCCTGGATGCGGGGCAGGGAGAGGTCCGGGGCGAGGGTGGACCCGGCGTAGAAGATCGGCTCTTGGCCCTCGTTGCGGTCGTCGGGCAGAGCGACTTTGTAACCGCGCAGGTCACCGGAAGGCAGCACTTTGGTGCGGACGAGGAGCCCGGCGTCCTTGAGGCGGCCGAGGAACTCCTCGGTGGAGGCGGCACCGGCGACTGCCCGACGGACGGTCTCACGCAGTTCCTCGCGCGCGGGTCTGTCGCGGCCGTGGCGTTCGGCCTTGTGACGCTCAGCCCTGGAGGGTTGCTTGGCGGCGGTGCCGTCGCTGGGGGCGACGCGGCGGAGACCCAAGTCGGCTTCGATGAGGCGGGCTTCAGCCTGGGCGCGCTTGCCGGAGCGGTGGTGGTCGGGGCGGCGGCCGTCCTCGCGTACGAGGGTGGCGATGATGTGGATGTGGTCGTCGGCGTGGCGTACGGCTGCCCAGCGGCAGCCCGCGCCGTCGCCTGGGTCGATGCCGGTGGCCGCGACGATGCGTCGGGCGATGTCGGCCCACTGCTCGTCGGTCATGATCGGGTCGTCGGGCGCGGCGCGCACGGAGCAGTGCCACACGTGGTGGGCGGGCCGCTGGTCGGTGTCGAGCAGGTGGAGGGGCTGGTCGAGGAGGCGCGCCAGGTCCTTCTTCGTGGCCTTCGGGTCGCGGCCGGGGTCGGGGGCCATGTGGTCGAAGGAGGCGACCAGATGCGGATCGGCGTGCTCCTCGCGTGTGCCCTTGCCGTAGAGGTAGCGGAGCAGGCCCAGGGTGCTGCTGCCCTGGCGGTGGATGCTGGGGATCAAGCAGCCTCACCTTCCTGTTCCGGCTGGTGGGTGACGCGGTCTGCGGCCTTACCTACGGCGTTGGCCGCGCGCCGGATGTCGGCGAGCACCTCTTTGAGGTGCGGTGCGTCACCGCCGGAGTTGAGGGCCCTGGCGACCTGGTTGAGGTTGCTGCCGGCCCAGCCGAGCTGGCGGCGCATGGCGAACAGCTCGGTGAGCACATCGCGTTCGGTGGCGATGGTGGCGGCGGTGCGGGACTGGTCGCGGGCGGCGGCCAGCGCGGAGTGGGCGAGGAAGCCCGCCATGCTCATGCCGACGGCGTCGGCGCCGGCCTGGATGAGGGCGTGCTCTTGATCGCTGAGGCGGACGCTCTGGGCGGGGCGCTGCTTCTTGTCGCGCGGGCGCGCCTTCCCCTTGATCTTCGTCCGGCGCTTGCGGCCGGTGTTTCCTCGCTGCGATCCGCCCTCGGTCGCGGCCTTCCCGTCCAGTGCCCCCTGGCACTGGACGGGCCCCGCCACCCCCGGGGCGGGGTCGGGTTCGGGCGCTCCCCCTGCGGGGGAGTGTCCGAACCTCCAACTTGCTGCGCTTGGGGCTGCTGTGACCAGTGGTGCGGCTTTGGGGCGGTCAGGGTGAGAGTCGGGCATGCGGAGCGGCTCCGTTTCGGAGTGTGGCATTGGCGGGGATGGGTGGTCGGCCTGTGGAGAGCTGTCGGCGTGCGGGGGGGGGGAGTGCGCGGACCGCGTGCGGACCGGGTGAGGTGGATGGTCCGTACGCGGTCCGTGCGGGATTGCGTGGGGTGACCGGATATCCGGTCACCCCACGGGGAGACCGGTCAAGGAGCCTTGGTCCGCGCGCAGGCGCTGCATGAGCTCGGTGAGACGGTCCTCGGAGATGGGCAGCCCGGCTTCACGGATCGCGTCGCGCGCGACGGCTCGGCTGACCCTCCCGTGGGCCTCGACGGCTGTGCGGGCGATGGCGAGCAGCTCGTCCATCTCGGCGCCCGGCGGGCGGCCGGAGCGAGGCGCTTGAGTAGCGTCCGTGGTCGAGGGCGGTCCGGGCTCGTCCTGTACGAGGTCGGTGTCGGGCGAGGCGGGGGTGGGGTGCACGGGTGCGGCTGTGGTGGGGGTGGTCCGTGCGGTCTGCCGGGCGATGAGGATGTACAGATGGACTGCCCCGGCGAGGGCGAGTGGCGCGAGGGTGGACAGGAGGCCGACCGTCGTGTCGCCGAGCCTCAAGTTTCCCCTCGGGGTTTGCTGGTTGAGGCGCACGGCGTGCAGGGCGTTGGCCCAGATACTGGCGGCGGTGGCGGTGCCGAAGAGCGCCCAGACGTAGGCGCGGGCGCGGAAGGGGGCGCCGCGCAGGATGATCAGAGCTCGGACGCCGTAGGCGATGAAGCCGTCGATGACGAGCGGGAAGAGGTACGTCAGTAGTCCGCGCACGTGGATGGCGGTGGCCATCTGTTGCAGGGCATCGTACGAGAGTGCGCAGCCTGTGCTGCCAAGGGCGACGATTGCGGCGCGGTCCCACCCGGTGACGGAGTGGGAGGGAGTGTCGGTGTGGGCGGGCAGGTCGGGTTGGGGCATGCAGGCGGCTCCGTGGGTCCCTTGTGGCAGGGGTAGAGGGATAGTTGGTGGGCCCGTGGGGTCAGGCCGTGGTCGCAGGCTGTCGCCGCCGGTCGGGACCGGTGAGGACGACGCGGCGTGTCATCTCCGCCAGGCGCGAGGCCACGCGGTCGCCTATGGCGTCGCGCAGGGCGCCGATGGGAAGGTTGGTGGTGATGAGGGTGGGGAGCATCTCGGTGTAGCGGCGGTCGATGAGCCGGTACGTCAGCTCCTCCGTCCACTCCGACTGCTTGGCCGCGCCGAGGTCGTCCACGATCAGCAGTGGGCTGCGGCTGAGGACGTGGAGTTCGCGCTCGGGGTCGTGGCCGGAGCGCGGGCGCAGGCGGGCATGCAGGTCAGGGGTGTTGGTCGCCTCCCAGCGCAGTCGTACCCCGGCACTGAGCAGCGAGCGGACGGCTCCGTACGCCTGATGGGTCTTGCCGGTGCCGGTGGTGCCGACGATCAGCAGCGACGGACCGCAGGCGATGCCGCGCGAGCCGCCCGGGCCCGGCCGGGCGGCGCGGACGATCTCGTCCCCCCAGGCGGTGACCTGGGGGTGGGTGGCGAGGGCGTCGCGGTAGCGGGGCGGGATGCGGGCGTCGGCCAGTTGCAGTGCGGTCACGGGCTGCGCGGGCGGCTCGGCGGGCAGGGACGCGCGGTCGATGCCCCGGTCGGCGAGGATGCCGTCGAGGCGGGCCATCACCGTGCTGACACGCCGGGGTTGGCGGGCGGTGGCCGTGGTCACAGCTGGCCTCCGTAGGCCGCTTCGGCATCGGCGGGCGCGGGGTTGGTCCAGGCCCGGTGCGGGCCTGCGGCAGCCTGTGGTGCGGCGTTCATGGCCTCGTGCACGAGGCTGGGCAGGGTGCTGGGGTGCAGGCCCTTGGCGCGGTGCCGCTCCAGCCCGGCGCGTATGTGAGCAGCCGCGATGCCTTCGTCGAGCAGCTTGCGCACTTCCCGGCCGAGGTGCCCCAGCACGTCCTGGGGCGGGCGGTGAGCGCAGGCGACGGCGTAGTCGCCGATGAGCTGATGGGCCGAGACGGTCTCGGGCGCGGGGGCGCTCGCGCCCCCCAACGGAGTAGATCCTAGATCCCTGTTCCTAGGTCCTAGATCCGAACCGTGAGGGCTCACCGCATGCTCATGCACTTGTGGTGAAGGCTCACTGAATTCGCTCTGACCTGTGCCTTTGCGGCTCAGTGAGTCCTCCGTGTCTACGCCGTGAGCCTGTGCGGAGGGCTCCGTGAGCGTTCCGTGCGAGCGCGGTGAGCGCTCAGGTGCCAGGCCGAGGTCGTGGTGCGGGCAGTCGGGATGCCGGACCCCGCTGGGCCGGTTGACCTTCTGGTGCCGCGCGAAGGTGACGATGTGCAAGTACCGCTTCCCATCTGCGCCCTCGTAGCGGCAGATCAGACCGGCGGTGTGGAGCTGGTTGAGGTCGTCCTCGACACCCATCGGCCCGTGCTCGGGGCGCAGCGACCACAGCAGGCCGGCGATGACGGCTGCCTGGTCGCGGTACCGGCCGTGGTCGTCGGCCTGGGTGAGCAGGCCGAAGAAGGTCCGCTCGGCGGAGAGGGAGACGGCCGCCAGGGATTCGGACGCGAACGCCTCAGGCTTGATGGTGCGGATACGGGCGATGTAGATCGACCACCTTTTGCGAATCGGGGGCGGGGGATTCGGGCAGGGGATGGTGCGCTGGTGCTTGGACAACACAGCCACACCTACAGCCCAAAAGTCCAGAGTTCACTCGTGAACTCAGTACAACTTCCTGCGGGCCGTGCATTCAGTAGGCCCGGATCCCCGGTTGCTGAAATCAGTGTCGGTCAGCACATCGCTCACAGCAGACGAATAGTGCTTCCCTGAGGTGGCGTGCGGAAGCTACAACACGACCATGCCTCCACGACCTCTCCAAATCGGTCCCGCAGGACGGGCCGTCGCTCACGCCGTCGAGTCCACGCGCACCGCCCGCGGCTATTCCCAGCGTCAGCTTGCCAGCCGCGTCACCGCGCTCGGGCGCCCCATGACGTTCACCGCTGTCTCCCGCATCGAACGCAGGGTCCGACGCTGTGACATTGACGATCTCGTAGCCATTGCCATGGCCCTTGATGTCGCCCCGCACACCCTGCTCGGCTGTCGCGCTCAGTCGTTGGACCCGTTCGGCGAGGGCGCAACATAGCCGACGATCCCCGGTTAGCAAAACCGGGGATCGGCCGGAGCATTGAGTCTCCCGAGGCGGTCCCGTCTCCATCCGTCCCGTGGGGCCTTGTACAGCAGGGTCTGCGGTGACTGGAAAAGGGTCCTGCCGAGAAAATATCGCCACGGTCTGAAACAAATCGTCGTGACGGGCCGCTCGTAAACCCAAACTCCTAGCCGAAGGACCCCTTCTTGTCTGAAGTTGCCCTGCTTTCCCAGCGTCGTTCCTCCGCACTTCCGAATGCCTCCGCCGTAGGACAGGCATTCCTTGGCGTGCAGGCAGCGGCGGCCTATCTCGGTATCTCGCCGCGCACGCTCTACGTCTGGCGGCACCGGCGGCAGGGGCCGCCGAGCTTCCGGTTGGGGGCCCGTGGGCGGGTGACGTACCGGCTCGACGCGCTCGATGCCTGGATACGCGAGCAGGAGCTGGCCGACTCGCGCTCCAACCTAGCCCTCGACCCCGTGAGCGCGGCCCCGCAGCGTCGGGTCGACCACTCGGCTACGGCCTGACGCACCAGCGGTAGCGCCACCCTCACCCCCAACCCCGAGGACGTACTTGGCTGGCTACATAGAAGACCGCTGGATCAACAAGAAGAAGGACCCCACCAGCGGCAAGCGGGAGCGCACCGCCCGCTACGGGAAGGGCACCCGGTACCGCGTCGCTGGGATCCCCGGCGTACGGAACATGTCGTTCGACACGCTGGAGGACGCCAAGGCGTGGCTGCGCAGAGCCGGAACCGACAGCGAGCGCGGCGAGTTCGTCGACGAGTAATTGTCAAGAGTTGTGGATCATCGTGCCTCGGAGTTCTCGCCCGGCGGGCAGGGCGGGATCCCTCGAAGGCAGGCGTACGCCAGCTCATATGG
>NZ_JOJM01000062.1 GCF_000720325.1 Streptomyces sp. NRRL B-1347 | reverse complement strand
GGCACGCTGTTGAGTTCTCAAGGAACGGACGCTTCCTTTGTACTCACCCTCTCGGGCTTTCCTCCGGGCGCTTCCCTTCGGTATTTCGTGTTTCCAACCCTACCAGATCCGTTTTCCGTTCCGTTCCCGGTTCGGATTTCATTTCCGGTGGCCGTTGGAGGGCCTTTGCCTTTCGGCGGTTCCGACTCTATCAGATCTTTCCGGCTTCCCGGTCCGTTCCGATTTCCTCGGTGCTTTCCGGCCTTTCGGCCTTCCGGCGGTGTCAACTCTATCAGATCCTTTCGGGCCTGATTCCCGGTCAACTCGGGTTGCCTTCCCGGCTGTTGGGCCGTTCCGACGTCCCAAACTTTAGCGGATTCTCCCGGCGATTCGAAATCGCGCTCCGGGAATTGAATTCGGACATGCCGAAATCAGTCCCGGGGGGAGGTCGTGCTGGTGTTTGGGTGCCGCGTCAGCGGCGAGATGCGCTGTCGCAGAACCGTTACGGCCCCGCGACAACTCGGAGTACTTTACGGACCCACCAGGGCAGTGTCAACCCCCGGATCCGTGAACATCAGTCGAGGTCGTTGAGGCGGCCGCCCGCGTCCGGCTGGGCGTGCTCCACGCGCCGCAGCAGCCGGGTGAGCACCTCGCCGAGGACGCCCCGCTCGGAGGCGGACAGGTCCTGGAGGAGGTCCTCCTCGAAGACCGTGGCGAGGCGCATCGCCTCCAGCCACTTCTCCCGGCCCTCGCCGGTGAGCTCCACGATCACCCGTACGCGGTTGGACTCGTCGCGCTCCCTGGTGACCAGGCCCTCGCTCACCATGCGGTCGATGCGGTGGGTCATGGCGGCGGGCGTGAGGCCGAGGCGCTTGGCCAGCTCGCCGGGGCCCATCCGGTAGGGGGCGCCGGAGAGGACCAGTGCCTTGAGGACCTCCCACTCGGCGTTGCTGATGCCGAGGGTCGCGGTCTGGCGGCCGTAGGCGACGTTCATCCGCCGGTTGAGGCGGCCGAGGGCCGAGACGATCTTCTCGACCTGGGGATCGAGGTCCCGGAACTCGCGCTGGTAGGCGGCGATCTGCTCTTCGAGTGTCGGCTCTGTGGGGCCGGGGGTGTCACCCATGGGCGCAGTATGGCACGGGAGTGGTTGGCATCGAAGTCCTTCGGTGTGTATTGTTTAGATCCTAACTTTAGCTTCGAAGTCTTCACTCCTAAGGCAGGTGAAAGTGACCATGGCGATGGGCGCCGCGATGCGCCGGATCCACGTGGGCAACGCACTGAGCGCGTTCGGCCTCGGCTTTACCGTCCCCTTCCTGTACGTGTACGTGGCACAGGTCCGGGACCTCGGCGCCGTGACGGCGGGCCTCGTGCTCGCCGCCTTCGCGGTGGCCGCGCTCATCGTGCTGCCGTTCTCCGGCCGCGCCATCGACCGGCGCGGCCCGCTGCCCGTCCTCGTCGCCGCCCTGCTCACCGCGGCGGTCGGCGCCATGAGCCTCGGCCTGGCCAGCAGCGCGCCGCTCGTGCTGCTGTCGGCCGGTGCGCTCGGCGCGGGCCAGGCGGTCATGCAGCCCGCGCTCGCGACGATGATCGTCGAGTGCTCCACGCCGGACACCCGCACGCGCGCGTTCGCCACTCAGTTCTTCCTGCAGAACCTGGGCCTCGGCGTCGGCGGTCTGATCGGCGGCCAGCTCGTCAAGCACGAGCGGCCCAGTGACTTCACGCTGCTCTTCGCCATCGAGACCGTGATCTTCCTGGTGCTCGTCGGCGTCATGCTGACCGCGCGCCTGCCCCGCTCGGCCCGGATCGCGGACGCCGCCCCGCAGGCCAAGGGCAGCATGAAGGACGTCTTCCGCAACCCGGTGATGCTCCAGCTGTGCGTCCTCGGCTTCGTGCTGTTCTTCGCCTGCTACGGACAGTTCGAGTCCGGCCTGTCCGCGTACGGCGTCGAGGCCGCCGGGATCTCGCCGTCGACGCTCGGCATCGCGCTCGCCGCCAACACCGGCGCGATCGTGATCGCCCAGTTCGCCGTCCTGCGGTTCGTCGAGCGCCGCAAGCGCTCGCAGGTGATCGCCGCCGTGGGCGTCATCTGGGCCGTGGCGTGGATCGCCGCGGGCTACGCGGGCGTCGGCCACGGCAGCCAGGCCATGGCCACCGCCGCCTTCATCTCGACGTACGCCCTCTTCGGGATCGGCGAGACCATGCTCGCGCCGACCGTGGCGCCGCTGGTCGCCGATCTGGCGCCGGATTCGATGGTCGGCCGGTACAACTCGGCCTTCGCCCTGGTCAAGCAGCTGGCCCTGGCGGTCGGCCCGGCCGTGGGCGGCCCCATGGGCGCCACGCTGCACGCTCCGTACATCGTGACGTTCCTGCTCTTCTCGCTGGGCATCACGGTGCTCGCGCTGCGGCTCGGCAAGCACCTCACGCCGGCGCAGAACCACCCGTACGCCCAGAAGAGCCGGGTCGTCGCCCAGGGCGAGGGCGCCCCCGAAGCCGTGACCGCCCACTCCTAAGAGGCCGGTCGGGGAAATCGTCAGCTACGCGCGCGTGGGCATCGCCTACGCGCGCGTAGTCGTATGAAGACCTACGCGCGCGGCAGCGCGAACTCGCACCACACGGCCTTGCCGCCGCCCGGTGTGCGGCGCGAGCCCCAGCTCGAAGCGATCGTGGCGACGATCGCGATGCCGCGTCCCGCCTCGTCCGCTGGCTCGGCGCGGCGGCGCCTGGGCAGGTGGTCGTCGCCGTCGGTGACCTCAATGATCAGCCGGCGGTCGGTGCGGCGCAGGCGCAGGCGCATCGGCGGGGTGCCGTGCTGGAGGGAGTTCGCGACCAGTTCGCTGGCGGCCAGGACGCCCAGGTCGAGCAGCTCCGGCGGGAACCGCCAGCTGGCGAGGACGCCGGTGGCGAAGGCACGCGCGCGTGGGGCCGCCTCCACGCCGCCGAGCAGCTCCAGGGCCGCGTTGCGGAACAGCTCCGCGTCCGCGCCGGTGCGGGCGGGCTGCTGGAGGACGAGGACCGCCACGTCGTCGTCGTGGTCGGCGGTGACCCCCAGGGCGCGGATCAGGCGGTCGCAGACCACCTGGGGCGTGCCGGTGGCGCCGCCCAGGGCCCGCTCCAGGGAGGCGACGCCCTCGTCGATGTCCTCGCTGCGGCGCTCCACCAGGCCGTCCGTGTAGAGCACGGCGGTGGAGCCGGGGCCGAGCGGCACGGAGCCGGAGGCGTGCAGCCAGCCGCCGGTGCCGAGCGGCGGGCCCGTGGGCTCGTCCGCCCGGTGGATCGTGCCGTTCTCGTCGCGGACGAGGATCGGCAGGTGGCCCGCCGACGCGTACGTCAGGCTGCCCTCGTTCGGATCGTGGACGGCGTACGCGCACGTGGCGATCTGGCTGGCGTCGATCTCCGCGGCGAGGCCGTCGAGGAGCTGCAGGACCTCGTGCGGCGGCAGGTCCAGGCGGGCGTACGCGCGCACGGCCGTGCGGAGCTGGCCCATGACGGCCGCCGCGCGCACGCCGCGCCCCATGACGTCGCCGATGACCAGGGCGGTGCGGCCGCCGCCGAGCGTGATCACGTCGTACCAGTCGCCGCCGACCGCGGCCTCGGTGCCTCCTGGCTGGTACGTGGCGGCGATGCGCAGGTCGTCGGGCTGCTCCAACTCCTGGGGCAGCAGTGAGCGTTGCAGCGTCACGGCGGTCTCGCGCTGGCTGCGCTCGCTGGCGCGCAGGCGCTCGGCGGCGTCCGCGTGGTCGGTGACGTCGGCGGCGAAGACGAGCACCCCGCCGTCCTGCGCGTCCGTGGCGGGCCCGCCCAGGGGCAGCGACACGGGGGTGCAGGTGAACGTGTACGAGCGGCCGCCGGGCACCTTGCGGGACTTGACCGTGCGCGGCTTGGAGCTGCGCAGCACCTGGTCGAGGAGCGGAAGCAGCCCGACCTCCTCCAGCTCGGGCAGCGCCTCGCGCGCGGGGGCGCCGGTGGGGCGTGCGCCGAACGCCGTGGCGTACGCGTCGTTGACGTACGCGATGCGGTGGTCGGGGCCGTGCACGAGGGCGACGAGGGCGGGGATGCTGTCGAGGACCTCGCGGGCGGGCAGTCCTTCGACGCCGCCGGGCCCGTCGGCGGCGCCGGCGCTGTCGGTGGAGTGCTCCGCGGTGCGCTCGGCGCGGGCCGCGGGGACGGAGCTCTCGCCTCGCTGTGCCGGGGAGCCGCCGGTCTCGGTGCGCGCCGCGGCGCGGCGCTGTGTTCCGGGGAGCCGGGCGCTCCAGCGCGTGAAGTTCACTGCGGTAGGCCTCGTGGTGTCGCTTCTGGATCGGGCGGGGGTGTACGGCCGGGCGTTCGGCCGGTGGCGGTGCGGCGTGCGGCGCCGCCTCCCGGGAAGACACAGCATGGCGTGGAGCGGACCCTTGCTTCTCAGGTGCCCTCTTGCGGGCCCGCTCATGGTCACACGTCCAGTCTGGCCGACCGGACTGACATCCGTCAGACGCCGGTCCTGCTCGGGGAGTTCCGGCCGGAGGTCATCAGGACTCCTTCGGGCGCTCGCCCCCGGCCGCGAGTTCGAACTCCGCGCGCGGGTGTTCCAGCGACCCCAGGGAGACGATCTCGCGTTTGAACAGGCCGGACAGCGTCCATTCGGCGAGCACGCGGGACTTGCGGTTGACGGTGGGCACCCGGCTGAGGTGGTAGACGCGGTGCATGAACCAGGCAGGGTAACCCTTCAGCTTGCGTCCGTAGACGTGCGCGACGCCTTTGTGCAGTCCCAGGGAGGCGACCGAGCCCACGTACTTGTGCCGGTACTCCTGGAGGGGCCGCTCGCGCACCGAGGCGGCGATGTTGTCGCCGAGGACCTTGGCCTGGCGCACGGCGTGCTGGGCGTTGGGCGCGCACTCGGTGCCCGGCTGCTCGGCGGTGACGTCGGGGACGGCGGCCGCGTCACCGGCGCCCCACGCGTGTGGGGCGCCGTCGACGGTCAGCTCGGCGGTGCACTTCAGCCGGCCGCGTTCGGTCAGCGGCAGGTCCGTGGCGGCGAGCAGCGGATGCGGTTTGACGCCCGCGGTCCACACGACCGTACGGGTGGGGAAGCGGGCGCCGTCGCTGAGCGCGGCGACGCGGTCCTCACAGGAGTCGAGCCGGGTCTCCAGGCGTACGTCGATGTTGCGCCGGCGCAGCTCGCGGACGGTGTACTTGCCCATCTCCTCGCCGACCTCGGGCAGGATGCGGCCGGAGGCCTCGACGAGGATCCACTTCATGTCCTCGGCCTTGACGTTGTGGTAGTAGCGCGACGCGTAGCGCGCCATGTCCTCCAGTTCGCCGAGCGCCTCCACACCGGCGTAGCCGCCGCCCACGAAGACGAACGTCAGGGCGGCGTCGCGGACGGCGGGGTCGCGCGTGGAGGAGGCGATGTCCATCTGCTCAATGACGTGGTTGCGCAGTCCGATGGCCTCTTCGACGGTCTTGAAGCCGATGCCGTAGTCGGCGAGTCCCGGCACGGGCAGGGTGCGCGAGATGGAGCCGGGGGCGAGCACGAGCTCGTCGTAGGTGAGGTCGAGGGGGCCGGTGCCCTCCTCCTTGGTGGCGAGGGTCGTGAAGGACGCGGTGCGCTTGGCGTGGTCGACCGCGGTGACCTCGCCGACGATCACGCGGCACCGGTCGAGGACGCGGCGCAGCGGGACGACGACGTGGCGCGGGGAGATCGATCCTGCCGCGGCTTCGGGCAGGAACGGCTGGTACGTCATATACGGATCGGGCGAGATCACGACGATCTCCGCCTCGCCCCGCCTCAGCTCCGGCTTGAGTTTCCGCTGGAGGTGCAGCGCGGTGTACATCCCGACGTAGCCACCGCCGACAACGAGAATGCGCACAGGTTCCGTCACCATCCCATGACGCACCCGCACTTCGCGTTTGTCCACAGGCTCGGCAATTTGTATGACTGGAAGCCTCGGGTGGCGGCAGCTGCTCCGCTTGGCAGACCGTGTGGAATGTGCGCAGGTCAGAGGGTGGTGGCAGGGTGGTGTTGTGGGGTGCAATCGGGTGGGAACCGGTGCGTACTCCGATCGGGGGGCACCCTGTGCGGAACCCACCTCTTCTGAATTGACTCTGGCTCAACTATGTTCGTGTGACGTCGGGGTGTCGGGGGATGCGCTCGTCGAGTCCGGTTTGCCGGATTCGTGCGCAGCTCGCTCCTCACACGCCGGTCATCAATGGCGGGGAGTGTCTCCGGGGGGAGACGTCATTACCGGGGGAACACATATGCACATTCAGGACTCTCACTGGACTTCCGCGACAGCGCCGGCACCCGCCGTCGCCTCGGGCGGAAACGGACGGGAAGTGGGGGACGTAGCGCGTACGACGCCGCTGCGCGTGGACGCGCAGCGGAATCTCGAGCACGTCCTGCGCGCGGCGCGCGAAGTCTTCGGCGAGCTGGGGTACGGCGCGCCGATGGAGGACGTGGCGCGACGGGCCCGCGTCGGTGTCGGCACGGTCTACCGCCGCTTCCCGAGCAAGGACGTACTGGTGCGACGGATAGCCGAGGAGGAGACCTCCCGGCTGACCGAGCAGGCCCGCGCGGCACTGGGTCAGGAGGACGAACCGTGGTCGGCGCTCTCGCGCTTCCTGCGGACGTCCGTGGCCTCGGGCGCGGGGCGGCTGCTTCCGCCCCAGGTGCTGCGCGTCAGCGTGGACGAGGGCGAGGGAGCCGAAGGCACCGAGGCGGTCGACGGGGTCAGGGTGGCGGACGCCACCGAGCTCCGGGTGCCGCAGCAGCGACAGGTGCCGCCGGCGCTCTCGCCGGAGCTGCGGCTCGTGGAGCAGCGGTCCGCTCCGGCACGGGAGAGCGACGACGCGGGTGCCGCGGCGCTGCTCGACGTGGTCGGGCGGCTCGTGGAGCGGGCACGGGCGGCGGGCGAGCTGCGCACGGACGTGACGGTGTCCGACGTGCTGCTCGTAATAGCGACGGCGGCGCCCTCGCTGCCGGATGCCGCACAGCAGGCAGCGGCCTCGTCGCGCCTGCTCGACATCCTCCTCGAGGGGCTCAGGTCGCGGCCTTCGTAAACATCCGTTCGGGCCCTCATGGGCCGGAATGCTCAACTCCCCCCGGACCCCGGGGAGTTGAGCATTCCCCGAATGGGTGAACGGTAGCGCTCGGTTGCGGTAACGCGCCCCGGATGGGTGGTTGCTTGTCGTCCCTATTCGACGGGGCGCGGCCGTGTGGCACTCTTTCCCGGTGTCCGGGTCTGAGTGTGCATGCGGGGGCTTTCCGCGATGAGTGTTGACGGACGGGACGAGCCCAGCTCCACCGATGGCGAGTCGGGCGGTCTGCCCTCCCGGCAGGTTCCGGGCCAAGGCGGCCCCGGCGGCAGCGGTGGCGGCGGGAGCACGCGCGGCTCCGCGTCCGGCGCCGCCGGTTCCGGCGCGGCCGGACCCGACCCCAGCGTGCCGCCCCAGCGCGGCAGGGGCTCGGCGGGCACACCGGGCACGGAGGCCGGGACGCCCGGCGCCCTCGCCGGTGACGCCCCGCCGCCCGACGCCGACCTGATCGCCCGGATGCGTGCGGGCGAGGACTCCGCGTACGAGGAGCTCTACCGCAGGCACGCCGAAGCGGTGCGCCGCTATGCCCGCACCTGCTGCCGGGACGCGCACACCGCGGACGACCTCACGGCCGAGGTGTTCGCGCGGATGCTCCAGGCCGTGCGGTCCGGTTCGGGGCCCGAGCACGCGGTGCGCGCCTATCTGCTGACCACGGTGCGGCGCGTCGCGGCCGGATGGACGAAGTCGGCGAAGCGGGAGCAGCTGGTCGACGACTTCGCGGTCTTCGCCGCGCAGGCGGCCCGGGGCTCCGAGGTGCCGGACGACGAAACGTTGGACCTGGGCGCGGACGTGCGGGCCATGCACGAGGCCGAGCAGTCGCTCGCCATGCAGGCCTTCCGCAGCCTGCCCGAGCGCTGGCAGGCGGTGCTGTGGCACACGGAGGTCGAGGACGAGTCGCCGAGCGACGTCGCCACGCTCTTCGGCCTGGACGCCAACGGCACGCGCGTGCTGGCCAGCCGCGCCCGCGAAGGCCTCAAGCAGGCCTACCTCCAGGCCCATGTGAGCGCCACGCTCACCGAGAGCGAGGAGTGCGCGCGCTACGCCGACCGGCTCGGCGCCTATGCCCGCGGCGGGCTGCGCACCCGCGCCGAGCGGGGGCTGCGCAAGCATCTGGAGGAGTGCGCCAACTGCCGCCTCGCGGCGGGCCAGATCAAGGAAGTCGCCAGTGGCATCCCGGCCGTCGTGCCGGTGGCCGTCATCGGCTGGTTCGGTGCCGCCGGGTACGGCAAGGTGGCCGCCCTCATCGGGGGCGGCGTCGCGGGCGCGGGCGCGGCGGGTGCCGCGGGCGCGGCCGCGGGCGGCGGCTCGGGCGGTGCCGGAGCCGCCGGTGGCGGCGCGGCGGCCGAGGGCCTCGGCACCCCGGCGAAGGTCGGGATCGTGGCGGGTGTTGTCGCGGTCGGGGTGGCCGTGGCGGTGGCGCTCGCCGGTGGGCCGGAGAAGAAGGACCCGCCGGAGGCGAAGCCGAAGCCGACCGCGTCCGCCATGCCGCCGGTGATCCCGCGCAATCCGCCGCCCTCGAAGCCGCTGCCGAAGCCGCCCCCGCCGCCCGCTCCTCCGGCGAAGCCCACTCCCCCGGCGAAGGCCGAGCCCAAGCCGAAGCCGCCGCCGAAGCCCGCTCCCAAGCCCACGCCCAAGCCGCCGCCCGCGCCGAAGCCGAAGCCGCCGAAGCCCACGCCGAAGCCGCCCCCGCCACCGCGGCCGACCCCGCCGCGGCCCACGCCGACACCCACCCCGACGCCGCCGCCCGCGCCGGTCGTCTACCAGTGGAACGAGCTGGAGTACGGCCTCACCGGCGACGGCACCAAGCCGGAGATGCGGCTCGGCGAGAGCAGCTGGGTGTGGCAGCGCTGGGGCATGTCCATCGCGGACAAGCGGTACGGCCACGGCGTGACCGTGCACGGCCGCTCCTCGGTCACCATCGACCTCAACCGCAAGTGCACCTCGTACGAGGCGCTCGTCGGCGTCGACGACATGACGATGCGGCTCGGCCAGGTTCGGTTCGCCGTGTACGCCGACGGGGTGCGGCTTTGGCGGTCGCAGCTGGTCAAGGGCGGTGATCCGGCCGTGCCCGTACGTGTCGACCTGACCGGCCGCAAGACGATCCGGCTGGTCGTCGAGCCGCATACGCACTTCGACTCGGTGGCCCTCGCCGACTGGGCGCAGTCCCGCCTCCGCTGCACCTGAGGCCGGTGGCGGATGCGCCCCCCGCGCCGGTCAGTGCGGCGGGGTGAGCTCCGCCAGGACCTCGTCGACGGTCAGCGCCGCGCCCGCCTCCCGCTCTCGTTCGTACGCCCGCGGGCCCAGGGCCTCGCGGGCCTCGGCCTCGACGCGCTCGGCCTGGGCGCGGTCCGGCGCGGGGCGTTCGTGGCTGCCGCGCCAGTGCGTGGCACGGGCGAGCAGGCGGGCCGCCCGGACGTGGTCGCCCAGGCGCAGGAACAGCACCGCGCCGGCGTCCACCAGGCTGGCCGTGACGGGCTCCGAGCAGCGGTGGTACAGCGCGTCGCGCAGCACGTCGGCGAGCACGGCGAGCCCGGCCCCGGGGCCCGACTCGGCGGCGACGATCCGGGCCTCCACTTGGCCGAGGCCCGCCGCGAACTGCGGCGGCATGGTGCCGCGCTCCCCTTCCGCGCGGGCCGCGTCGCACAGGGCCCGCGCCCGCGCCGCGTCGCCGTCGTCGATCGCCAGGACGGCCCGCATCAGGCTGACGAAGGCGCGGGAATCCGTGAGCCCGTACCGGTCGGCCTCGGCGCTGGCCTCTTCCAGGCCCTTGACGGCCAGTGCGCGGTCGCCGTCGCGGTAGGCGATCTCGGCGAGCCGGGCGAGCAGGAACGGGATCTCGGCGTGCGCCCCCACCTCGTCGGCGAGGCGCAGCGCCTCCTCGTACTCCCTGCGCGCGTACGCGTGGCGGCCGCGGACCATGGCCGCCTCCCCCGCCGCGCTGCTGACCTGCGCGCGCAGCCAGCGGTCGCCGACGCGTCCGCTCAGCTCGCGCAGCTCCAGGAGGTCGTCGTCGACTCCGGCGAGATGGCCGGGCTGGTCGATGACCGTGTGCACCCGGAACATCAGGGTGATCGCGACCTCCCAGTCGCCGCCGAAGCTGCGGCAGTTGGCGAGCGCCGCGTCCAGGGACGGCACCACGCTCTGCGGCTGGTCGAGGAAGTGCAGGGTGAACGGCCAGAGCAGTCCGGGGAAGCGGCCGCTGGCGGGCACGGGCCGGGCCAGGACGTCCCGGACCCGGAGGATGTACCGCCGGGCGTGCTCGTCGGCGAGGACCTCCGAGGGCCGCGCCTCCACCGTCAGGAACAGGTGCAGCATCCGCAGGCCCAGCCGGGACCAGTACAGCGGGTGGTCCTCGGCCGCGAGGTCGGCGTCGAGCCCGGCGGCGGCCGCGGCGAGCGGCGGGTGGGCGGGCAGCGGCTCGGCGCCGCCCGTCGCGGGCTCGGGCCGTCCGGTGCGGTGCAGGATGCCGCCGATCCAGTTCGCTCCCTCCGTGCGGTAGTTGCGCAGCCACCAGAACCAGCCCATGCCGAGGGCGAGGGCGGTGGCGCGCTCCTCGTCGCGGTGCTCGACGGCGCGGTGCAGGGCGGCGCGGATGTTGTCGAGCTCGGACTCCAGGCGGCGGATCCACGGCAGCTGCTCGGCGGAGCGCAGCAGCGGCTCGGCGCGCTCCACCAGCGCGCGTACGTACGCCCCGTGGCGGTCCTCGGCGGCGGCGCGCAGGGCGGGGGTCTCGGCGGCGCGCTCGGTCGCGTACTCGTGGATGGTCTCCAGCATGCGGTAGCGCATGTCGGGGCCTTCGGGGCCGACGCCGGGGGTCGCGACGACGAGGGACTTGTCGACGAGGGCGCCGATGAGGTCGGCGGCGGGGCCGGTGCACACGGCCTCGGCGGCCTCCAGGTCCCAGCCGCCCGCGAAGACGGACACCTCGCGCAGGACCGTGCGCTCGGCGTCGTCCAGGAGGTCCCAGGACCAGTCGACGACCGCCCGCAGGGTCTGCTGGCGGGGCAGGACCGTGCGGGAGCCGCTGGTGAGCAGGCGGAAGCGGTCGTCGAGGCGGTCGGCGATCTGCCGGGGCGTGAGCAGGCGGAGGCGGGCGGCGGCCAGCTCGATGGCCAGGGGCAGGCCGTCGAGGCGGCGGCAGATCTCGTCGACGGCCCCGGCGTCCGCGGTGGCGTCGAAGCCGGGGCGCACGGCCGTGGCCCGCTCGGCGAACAGGCGGTGCGCCGGGTGCGGCGGCAGCGGCTCCACGGGGCGCACGGACTCGCCGGGCACGCCCAGCGGTTCGCGGCTGGTCGCGAGGATGGTGAGGCCCGGACAGTGGGTGAGGAGGGTCTCGGCGAGTTCGGCGGCGGCGCCGATGACGTGCTCGCAGTTGTCAAGGAGCAGGAGCAGGCTGCGCGGGGCGCAGTACTCGACGAGCAGGGCGACGGGGTCGTCCTGCGAAGCGGTCAGCTCGCTCGTGATCAGCACGGTCTCGCGCAGGCCGAGCGCGCTGACGACGGCACCGGGGACCGCCTCCGGCCGGTCGAGCGGGGCGAGCTCGGCCAGCCACGCGCCGGGCTGCCCGGCGGCGGCTTCCTCGGCGAGGCGGGTCTTGCCGGAGCCGCCCGGTCCGGTGAGTGTGACCAGTCGGGCCCTCCGCATGTCCGAACGGATGGCGACGAGTTCGGGTTCCCGGCCGACGAAAGAGGTCAGACGGGGGCGGATGTTCCCCTTCCGCTCGGGGTGGTCGGCCCGTGTCCGTACAGCGTGGTCGCCTCGCGGGGCGTTCGCCTGCGAGGCGCGTGACTGCGGGGCGCGGCCCTCTTCCCCGGCCCGGCCCCCTCCCGAGGCACCGTCCTCCCGCGGCCCGGGGCCCGCCAGCAACCCCGCGTGCAGTGCCCGCAGTTCCGGGCCCGGGTCGGTGCCGAGCCCGTCGGCGAGGGTGCGGCGCGCGCGTTCGTACGCGGCGAGCGCGTCCGCGCCCCGGCCCGCGTCGCGCAGCGCGCGGATCAGCAGGGCGTGCAGCGCCTCGTCGTACGGCTGGGTGGTGGTCAGCTCCCGCAACTCCGGTACGACGTCGGCGGCCCGGCCGAGCAGCAGGTCCGCCTCGATCCGCGCGCGGGCGGCCTCCGCGCGCCGGGCCTCCGGGCGGGTGGCCGCGGTGCGGTCGGGCAGGTCGGCGAGCGCGGGGCCGTGCCACAGGGCGAGGGCCTCGCGCAGGGTGCGGGCGGCGGCCTCGGGGTCGCCCCGGTCCAGGGCGGCGGTGCCCTCGCGGGCCAGCCGTTCGAAGCGGTGCAGGTCGACGTCGTCGGGGGCGGCGGTGAGGCGGTAGCCGCCCGGCTCCGACGCGATGGCGTCCTTGCCGAGGGCCCGGCGGAGGCGGCCCACGAGGGCCTGGAGCGCGGCCGGGGCGTCCGCCGGCGGGGCGTCCGCCCAGATGTCGTCGATGAGGGTGTCGACGGGGGTGGTGCGGCCCGCGCGGGTGGCCAGGGCCGCGAGGAGGGCGCGCAGGCGGGGGCCGCCCACCGGGACGGGGGCTCCCTGATCGTCGTACGCCTCCGTGGCGCCCAGGACTCGATACCGCACGGGGTCATTCTGGCTCGTCGGGGGCGGAGGTGCCGTGGCGTTTTCCGTGGGCCCTCGCGGGGCGCCCCAGGCCCTCCCCTTCCCGCTCCGGGGGCTGCCGCCCCCGTGCCCCCGCCCTCATCGGCGCTCGCGGCGAAGTCCGCTGCGGTACGGGAGCGCCCCCGAAGGGGCGCGGGGAACTGCGCGACCAGCCACGACGGCGCCGCAGCAGAATGACGGCACAGCGCGATACTTCCAGCGAAGCGCTTAGTGCGGCAGCGAGTGCGGCGTCCTCGCCGCCCCCAGGGTGCCCTGCTGCGGAACCACCGTCCCCGTAGGGACGGCCCGTTGGCGCGCTGGGGTGCCGGTCCAGCAGGTGCCGCGGCGGGACAGCAGCCGTCGCAGCCACACCTCCGTGGCGACCAGGTCGGCCAGGCCGTCGAGCGGCACCCGTTCGCCCTCGGCCGCCGCGCGCAGTGCCTTGCGGACGACCCGGGCCTCGACGAGGCCCGCCTGCGCGAGCAGGGGCGTGTCGAAGAGGGCGAGCAGTCCGTCCACCGCCGTGCGGAGCCCGGTGCGGGCGGCCGCCGCGTTCGAGGCGTGGGACGGCGCGCCCCAGCCGGGCGGGAGTTCGCTGACGCCCGCGCCTTCGAGGACCGTGCGCAGGATCTGGGCCCGCGCCCCGGGACGTACCCGTACGGACTCCGGGAGGGCCCGGCAGGCGCGGACGACCTGGTTGTCCAGGAACGGCGCGTGCAGGCGCTGGAAGCGGACCTCCGCGGCCTGCTCCAGGACGCGCAGGTCGGCCGCGTGCCGGAAGAGGGCCGCCCGCGCGCGGAACTCGCCGGGGCGCTGCCCGGGGCCGGGTCCCGGGCGGGTCGTCGTCTCCTGAAGGCGAACCGATACTTCTGCGAGGGCCTCACCGGTCAGCCAGCGCGCGGCCGGCCCCGGTCTGGCCCACGCGAGGGCGGCGAGCGAGGCTCCGACGGCGCCGCCCGGCTCCTCGAAGCGGCGGTGCAGCAGCCGGTCGGCGAGGGTCTCGACGCCCGCGCGGTGTGCCGTACGGGCGAGGCGGCGGGCGGCGCCGTACACGCGCGCGGGGACCATGACGGAGCCCTCGGCCTTGGCGAGGGCGGTCACCGGGCGCACCAGGTGGCGTCGCTTGCGGTCCATCAGGAGGTCGGCGAGGCGGGCCGGATGGGCGTCGAGCACCTGCCGGGCGCCGTAGCCGGTGAAGTGGTCCGCGCTGCCCGACGCGAGGCGGGCGCGGTGGCGCTGGGCGGCGACGAGCACGCCGCTGGGCTCGTCGGTCAGCGGGCCTTCCAGGTCGGCGTACGGCAGCGTCTCCTCGCCCCCGGCGACGACGACGTGGTGCAGCCGGGGATTGGCGGCGATGGTGCCCGCGCGCTCCAGCTCGGCCTCACGGCCGCCCGTGACGAGGTCGTTGAAGGTGACGGCGACGAGCCGCTCGCCCGCCCCCGTGCCGTGGCCGAGGACCGTGCCGGGCATCCCGGGCAGACCCGCGGCGAGCAGGGCGAGGGTGCCGGACGCGGGCCCGCCGGAGAGGTCGGCGCCGATGCCGGGCACCGGCATGCCGCGGGCCGCGCGCCGCTCGGCGGGGCCCATGCCGGGGACGGGACCTGGGTCGATGTCGGTGCCGGGGACGTGCCGCGGGGCCCGCAGCCGCGCGCGGACGGCCTCGACGAGGGCGTCCCTGACGCCGTCCACCGCGCTGGCCTCGTCGGTCGGCGGAGCCGCTACGGCGAGGGACGCGACGGGTTCGTACCCGGCGACCTCACGCGCGCCCGCGCGGAGGATCAGGGCATGCCCCGGGGGCACGCGCCGCACGCCCTGGTACGGCGTGGAGTCGTGCAGTGCCTCGGGGACGTCGGGGGCGGCGAGGAGGGCGGCGAGGTGGCCGATGTCCAGGTGGGCCTCGATGAGGTCGGCCAGCGGCAGGGCGGCGGTCGCGTACGCCGTGCCGCCCGCCCACGGGGTGTAGAACACGGGCCGGGCGCCCGCGAGATCGCCCGCGATCATCACGCGGCGGCCGACCTGGACGACCGCGGTGTAGCTGCCGGGCCACGCGGTCAGATGGCGCAGCGCGCCGCCGCGGGCGGCGAACAGGCTGACCCGCAGCTCCTCGTCGCTGGCCCCGCAGGTGCCGAGCACAGCGATGCGGGTCTCGTCGTCGGCCTGGACGGTGCGCACCTCGTCGGGGCGCCAGTCACCGACCGCCCACAGGGGATCGGGGTCGCCCCACAGGAGTTGGGAGCCCACGGGGTGGACGGTCTCGCCGTCGTCCCCCGAGGCGCCCGCCGTGCCGGGGGCGGCCGAGGGCCTCGCGGTGGTACTGCTCCACCCCACCAACCACCGCATCGTCGCCTCCACAGCCTGTGGACAATCCAGCGCACCCCTGGAACCGGGGGACTGGGGACCCATGCTGCCACGAAGGAGGCGCGCAAGAGGGCCTACGACGGCGCCCGTACCGGCGCGAACACGCCCCGGGCGATCTATGGTTGAGGACGCAACGACGTCAACACCGGGACGTAGGGCGGCCGGAGAGCGGACAGGCGGGGGCGATTTTCGGCCAAATCAGCCATGGCCGAACACGCCCCCCAGGGCCGTTCCGGCCAACGCACAGCCCGGGAGGCGGTGTTCGCCTCCCGGACCGGTCCGCCGCCCGCGGGGATGGAGGCGGCGGTGTCCCCCAGCCCGCTGACTCCAGCGCAGCGGGCCGACCCACGCGTCATCCATGGAAACGCTCCCCCGTTGGCCGTAGAAGAGCGCACGCACGGGCGCACGGCCACACACCCGGAGCACGCTCCGCCGGTGCCGCACGCCCGTACGGACAACAATCTCGCCATACGGAACTACGCCTCTTAACGCTTGGGATTCATCGAACTACGCTGGGTGTGCTGTTGTTTTCGCGGAGGCATATACCTGGGGGCTCGGCCACGTGCTCTTGCGGCCGGGGATCGGGAAACGGCGCGCGACACGCCGTTCGCACCGACGACCCCCGGTAGCCGCCCCCGGGGGGAAGGCAGCACGAATGCCGCGCGGTCACGCCACTGCCCGGCAGCCGTCTGTGTCCGAGGGGTGGCGCATGTCCAGGGAGCAACGCGGGCCGAACGAAAAGCTCGGCACCGTTCTCGCCCTCGCGGGAATCAGCAACGCGGGACTCGCCCGCAGGGTCAACGACCTCGGCGCTCAACGCGGGTTGACGCTCAGGTACGACAAGACCTCGGTGGCCCGCTGGGTGTCCAAGGGCATGGTGCCGCAGGGCGCCGCGCCGCACCTCATCGCCGCCGCCATCGGCCAGAAGCTCGGCCGCCCCGTGCCCCTGCACGAGATCGGCCTCGCCGACGCGGACCCGGCGCCCGAAGTGGGCCTCGCCTTCCCGCGCGACGTCGGCGCCGCGGTGAAGTCGGCGACCGAGCTGTACCGCCTCGACCTCGCGGGCCGCCGCGCGGGCGGCGGCGGCATCTGGCAGTCCCTGGCCGGCTCCTTCGCCGTCAGCGCGTACGCCACGCCCGCGTCCCGCTGGCTCATAACCCCGGCCGACAGCTCCGTCGCCCGCGACGTCAGCCGCGAAGGGCCGCGCGACGTGGCCAAGGCCGACGACGGCGGCGCGCCCATGAAGGTCGGCCACAGCGACGTACTGAAACTGCGCGAGGCCGCCGAGGACGCCCGGCGGTGGGACTCCAAGTACGGCGGCGGCGACTGGCGCTCGTCGATGGTCCCCGAGTGCCTGCGCGTCGAGGCGGCGCCGCTGCTCCTCGGCTCGTACTCGGACGAGGTGGGCCGCGCCCTGTTCGGCGCGACCGCCGAGCTGACCCGGCTCGCCGGCTGGATGGCCTTCGACACCGGGCAGCAGGAGGCCGCCCAGCGGTACTACATCCAGGCGCTGCGCCTGGCCCGCGCGGCCGCCGACGTGCCCCTCGGGGGATACGTCCTCGCGTCGATGTCCCTCCAGGCGACCTACCGGGGCTTCGGCGACGAGGGCGTCGACCTCGCGCAGGCCGCCCTGGAGCGCAACCGCGGCCTCGCCACCGCCCGGACCATGAGCTTCTTCCGGCTCGTCGAGGCACGCGCGCACGCGCGCGCCCACGACGCCCAGGCCGCGGGCGCGGCGCTGCGGGCCGCCGAGGGCTGGCTCGAGCGGTCCCGCGACGGCGACCACGACCCCTCCTGGCTCGGCTTCTACGGCTACGACCGCTTCGCCGCGGACGCCGCCGAGTGCTACCGCGACCTGAAGGCGCCCCGCCAGGTCCGGCGCTTCACGGAGCAGGCCCTGTCGCGGCCCACCGAGGAGTTCGTCCGCTCGCACGGCCTGCGGCTCGTCGTCTCCGCCGTCGCCGAGCTGGAGTCCGGGAACCTGGACGCGGCCTGCGAGCAGGGCGTACGGGCGGTGGAGGTCGCCGGACGCATCTCCTCCGCACGCACCACGGAGTACGTGAAGGACCTGCTGCACCGCCTGGAGCCCTACGGCGACGAGCCCCGCGTGGTGGAGCTGCGGGAGCGGGCGCGCCCCTTGCTGGTCGCCCCGGCGTGAGCGGCGACACGACGCCTCCGCGCCACGGGTGCCCAGGACCACGTTTAACGGCGTTGTCAGTGGTGCAGGGCACTATCGGGGTGGGAGGTGCTGAACGATGGGTCGGGGTGCCGTGGCGTATGACTGTGACGTGCTCGTCGTGGGGGGCGGGATCGTCGGGCTTTCGGTCGCCCATGCCCTCACCCGGGCCGCGCCCGGCACGCGGGTGACCGTCCTGGAGAAGGAGGCGGGGCCCGCCCGGCACCAGACCGGGCGGAACAGCGGTGTGATCCACAGCGGGATCTACTACCGCCCCGGCTCCCTGAAGGCGCGCTTCGCCGTGGGCGGCGCCGCCGAGATGGTCAAGTTCTGCGCCGAGTACGGCATCGCGCACGAGGTCACCGGCAAGCTCATCGTCGCCACCGACCGCGCCGAGCTGCCCCGGCTGCACTCCCTCGTCCAGCGCGGCCGGGAGAACGGCATCCCGGTCCGCGAGCTCGGCCCCGCCCAGATCGCGGAGTACGAACCGGACGTGCGCGGCATCGCCGCCATCCACGTCGGCACCACCGGGATCTGCGACTACGGCGCGGTCGCCGAGCAGCTCGCCCACGCCTCCGGCGCCGACGTGCGGTACGACGCGGAGGTCGTCCACGTCGACCGCCGCCCCGGCCTCGGCGTCGCCGTGCGCACCGCGCGCGGCGACGTCCTGCGCGGCAAGGTCCTCGTCAACTGCGCGGGCCTGCACTGCGACCGGATCGCCCGCCTCACCGGCGACGAGCCCGACATGCGGATCGTGCCCTTCCGGGGGGAGTACTTCACCCTCGCCCGGCCGGACCTGGTGCGCGGCCTCGTGTACCCCGTGCCCGACCCGGCCTTCCCCTTCCTCGGCGTGCACCTCACGCGCGGCGTCGACGGCGGCGTCCACGTCGGGCCGAACGCGGTGCCCGCGCTTGCCCGCGAGGGGTACGACTGGTCGGTGGTGCGGCCCCGCGAGCTCGCCGCGACGCTCGCCTGGCCGGGCTCCTGGCAGATCGCCCGGCGCCACTGGCGGTACGGGGCGGGAGAGCTGCGCAGATCGCTGTCCAAGGAGGCGTTCACCGAGGCCGTGCGGCGGCTGCTGCCCGAGGTGCGGGCGGAGGACCTGGTGCCCGCGGCCGCGGGCGTGCGCGCGCAGGCCGTGCTGCGGGACGGCACGCTCGTCGACGACTTCCTGATCCGCGAGGGAGCACGGGCCGTGCACGTGCTGAACGCGCCCTCCCCCGCGGCCACCGCCTCGCTGCCCATCGGCCGGGAGGTGGCCCGCCGGGTGCTCGCCACCCTTGGCTGACCCGCGGACTGGCCCCCGCGGGAGCGGCTCGGGAAGCCCCGCCGGGTCCTGCCGCACTAAAATCGGGGCACTGTGTCTGAGAACTCCCGCCCGAAGGGCGCCCCCCGTTTCCCCGAAGGTCCCGTGCCCGACCCCTCCGGGGGCCGGTTCGAGCGGCGGATCCGCAGCTTCACGCCGCGCCGCAGCCGGGTCACCACCGCGCAGGGCGACGCGCTGCAGCGGCTGTGGCCCAAGTGGGGCTTCGACATCGACGGCGCGAAGGTGCTCGACCTCCAGGAGCTGTTCGGCTCCGACGCGCCCGTCGTCCTGGAGATCGGCTTCGGGATGGGCGAGGCCACCGCGCAGATGGCGGCCGCCGACCCGGACACGAACATCCTCGCCGTGGACGTGCACACCCCCGGCCAGGGCAACCTGCTGAATCTCGCGGAGCGGAACGGCCTGTCCAACATCCGGGTCGCCAACGGCGACGCCGTGATCCTGCTCCGGGAGATGCTCGCCCCGGAGAGCCTGGACGGCGCGCGCGTGTACTTCCCCGACCCCTGGCCCAAGGCCCGCCACAACAAGCGGCGCCTGATCCAGCCGGAGTTCCTGACGCTGCTCGCGCCCCGCCTCAAGCCCGGCGCGGTCCTGCACTGCGCCACGGACTGGGAGCCGTACGCGGAGCACATGCTGGAGGTGCTCGGCGCGCACCCCGACTTCGAGAACACCACGGCGGACGGCGGGTACGCGCCGCGCCCCGACTTCCGGCCGCTCACCCGCTTCGAGGGCCAGGGCCTGCGGAAGGGTCACGTGGTGAACGACCTGCTGTTCCGCAGGGCCGCCACGCTCTCCCAGGACTGAGGCGGGCCACCGGGTCCGAGGCACCGTCGCGAGCGGCCCCAACCCTCGTTAGGGTCGATCCGTGGCCACCAGCCCCGCACTCCCGAGCCACCCGACGCCGCCCGGCGGGCCCGACGGGTCCGCCGGAGCACCCGGACCCCGGCATCCGCACTGGTGGCAGCGCGGGGCCATCCGGGCCACGGGCCTCGTCATCCTCCTCGCCCTTTCCGGTCTCGTGATCCTCGCCCTGGTGCGCGAGCAGACCGGGACCGAGGGCTTCCTGGTGGGGCTCGGCCTCGCGACGCTCCCCGTGCCGCTGCTGATCGGCGCGTTCCGCTGGCTGGACCGGGTGGCGCCGGGACCCTGGCGGAACCTGCTGTTCGCCTTCTCCTGGGGAGCGTGCGCGGCCGCGCTCATCGCGATCGTGGCGAACAGCTTCGCGACCCGCTGGATAGCCACCGCGACGGCCGACCCGACCAGCGCGGACACCCTCGGCGCGACCGTCATAGCCCCCGTCGTCGAGGAGACCGCGAAGGCGGCGGCCGTGCTGCTCGTCTTCCTGTTCCGCAGAGCCGACTTCACCGGGGTCGTCGACGGGTTCGTGATAGCGGGCGTCACCGCCACCGGCTTCGCGTTCACCGAGAACATCCTCTACCTCGGCAACGCCTTCGGCACCGACCAGCTCAGCGGCGAGAGCGGGCTCGCCTCGGTGACCGCCGCGACCTTCTTCGTCCGCGTTGTCATGTCACCGTTCGCGCATCCGCTCTTCACCGTGCTCACCGGCATCGGCTTCGGCGTCGCCGCCGTGACCGCCGAGCACCGCACCGCCCGCCGCGCGCTGCTCCCCTGCGTCGGACTGCTCCTCGCGATGGGCCTGCACGCCTTCTGGAACGGCTCGGCGGGCTTCGGCGAGTACGGCTTCTTCGTCGTGTACGCGGCCTTCATGCTGCCGGTCTTCGGGCTTCTCACCTGGCTGGCCGTCTGGCTGCGCCAGCGCGAGCTGCGCCTGGTGCGCGAGGAGCTGCCCGTGTACGTGGCCGCGGGCTGGTTCACCGCGCCCGAGCCGTACGCGCTCGGCTCCCTGCCCGCCCGCACCCTCGCCCGCGACTACGCGGCCTTCCACCTGGGCAAGCCCGCGGGCCGCGCCGTCGTCGAGTACGAGACGTGCGCGACGTCCCTCGCGCTGCTCCGGCACCGGGCCCGGCACGGCCGGGTCGGCGCCGACTTCACCGTGCGCGAGCGGGAGCTCCTGGAGGCGCTGTGGGAGCGCAGGGCCGTGGCCGCGCCCGCGCTCGGGTACGCGGCGCGGGCCACGGCCCCGGTTATGGGGCCGCTGCCGCACGCCGCGTACGGGCCCGTCGGGGCGTACGGCCCGGTGCTGCCCCCGTGCCACAACCCCTATCGGCCCTGACGTCAGGCGGAGGCCGCCGTGAGGGCCGCGAGCTCCGCGTCGGTCAGCTCCAGGTCGCCCACCGCGAGGAGCGCCGGGAGCTGTTCCAGGGTGCGGGCCGAGGCGATCGGCGCCGCCACGGTCGGCTGCGCGGCGAGCCAGGCGAGGGCGACGGTGGCGACCTCAGCGTCGTGGGCCGCGGCCACCTCGTCGAGGGCGGCCAGGACGCGGCGGCCGCGCTCGGTCGCCAGGTATTCGCCCGCCTTCTCGGCGCGGGCGCTCTCGACCTCCGTGCCCGGGCGGTACTTGCCGGTCAGGAAGCCCGCGGCGAGGCCGAAGTACGGCACGGCGGCGAGGCCGGAGCGGGACGCGATCTCCTGGAGCGGGCCCTCGTAGGTGTCGCGCGAGACGAGGTTGTAGTGCGGCTGGAGCGCCACGTACCGCACCAGGCCCTCGCGGTCGGAGAAGTCGAGGGACTCCTGGAGGCGCTCGGGGGTGATGTTCGACGCGGCGATCGCGCGCACCTTGCCGGACCGCACGAGCTCGTCGAGGGCGGTGATGAACTCCTCCACGGGCACGGACGGGTCGTCGTAGTGCGTGTAGTACAGGTCGATGTGGTCGGTGCCGAGGCGGCGCAGCGACTCCTCGGCCGCGGCCTTGATGGTGCTCGCGGACAGCCCCTTGTACTCGGGCAGCGCGCCGACCTTGGTGGCGACCACGACGTCGTCCCGGTTGCCGCGCGCGGCCATCCACTGTCCGAGGACGGTCTCGGACTCGCCGCCCTTGTTGCCGGGCACCCAGAACGTGTAGGCGTCGGCGGTGTCTATGAAGTTGCCGCCCGCGGCGGCGTAGGCATCGAGGACGGCGAAGGACTGGTCCTGGTCAGCGGTCCAGCCGAAGACGTTGCCGCCGAGGGAGAGCGGGAAGACTTCGAGGTCGGACGATCCCAGAGGGCGAAGAATGGTCATACGGGGGCCAACATCCTTACGGAGTCGGGAATTCCGACAGCAGACAGCCGTTTCCGGCTGAAAGACGTGACCGGCGGCCCTGGCGTCGGGGGGTCGTCGCCAGGGCCGCCGGAGTCGAGGGGGCCGTGCTGCCGGGGAGCCGCGCGGTCCGGGGGTTCCGCGGTGCGGAAAATCAGCGGGTCAGGGGGTCAGGCCCTTGCTCCGCAGCCAGGACAGCGGGTCGATGGCTCCGCCGCCGCTGGTCCTGACCTCCAGGTGGAGGTGGACGCCGGTGACGTTGCCCGTGCCGCCCATGCGGCCGATGACGTCGCCCGTGCTGACCTTCTGGCCCACGCTGACGGCGAGCGAGGACTGGTGGCAGTACCAGATCTCGGTGCCGTCATCGAGCTTGAGGACCGTGCGGTAGCCGTACGCGCGCGCCCAGCCCGCTTCCGTGATGGTGCCGGAGTGGACGGCCTTGAGGGGGGTGCCACTGGAGCCCGCGAAGTCGAGGCCGGTGTGGCTGCCGGAGGACCACATGGAGCCGGAGTCACCGAAGTGCGAGGTCAGCACGTACGAGGTGACGGGGAGCGTGAAGCTCTTGGCGAGCTTCGCGAGGCGCTCGGCCTCGCGCTTCTTGCGGGCCGCCTCCTCCTTCTCGCGCTTCTCCGCCGCGGCCTTCGCCTTGGCGTCGGCGGCCGCCTTGCCCTGCTGGGCCTTGGCGGTCGCGGCGGCCTTCGCGACGGCCGCGTCCTCGGCCTGCCTGCGCTGCGCGTCGTCCGCCTGGTGGTGCTGGTTCTCGGCCTGCTGGAGGATGCGGGCCCGCAGGGCCTCGCCGGCGTCCGTGGTGCCCCGCTCGGCGTCGGCGCCGGTGACGCCCGCGGAGCTGAGCGGCGCGGCGGCCGCGGCGGTGGCCGGTTCCGCGGTGTCATCGCCGTCGATCAGGGAGCCGACGCCGGGCAGCGAGTCCGCGACGGACGCCATGTCCGGCAGGGAGATGGAGACGGGCGGCTTGCCGCCCTGCGCGGTGGCGATGCCGCCCGCGCCGACGGCGGCGATGACGCCGACGCCGAGGACGGTGGAGCTGCGGGCGAGGCCGCCGCCGCCCTTCTTGTGGATGCGGTGCTTGCCGCGCACGGGGCGGACGGACTCCGCGGTGGGGTTCCACTCCTCCCAGGAGGCCGGGGGCTCCTGGGCCGCGTAACCGGCGTAGCCGTCGTAACCGGCGTACCCGGTGTGTCCCCCGGGTCCGTCGCCGCCGTCACCGCCGTCGGCACCTTCGGTGAGACTGCCGTTCGGTATGCAGAGCGCTTCTGGGGCAGGCCGGTTGGACGCCACGGGGGCGCACTCCTTTCCTTCCTTCTCGCCTACCGGGTTAGCTGACGGGTTCGGAGCAGGAAGGTCTCCTACGGCCGCTCCTCGCGTACGGCGGATGCGGGTCCGCGTACGTGAAAGGCGTCCGATTCACCCCAAGATGGTGGTTCCCCGGCTCCCTTGCGGGATTAGGCGCGTGCGCGCGGAGCCGCCGGGTGTGACGGCTGGGACGACCGCGCTGCGTTATCGAACGTTAATAGACAGCGGGTCGGTATTCCAAGCTGTTCGGGTTGATCGTTAACGCTTACGCCACGAACACAACGGGACATCAGGGTTGGGAATAGGGCGAGTTGAGCGCGCGTCATGACGCTGCGCAGCGGGATCGATCTTCACCGACGCATGACGGGTCGTCAGTTGCGCTGCGCTGGGGCTCCATTCAGTCACTGGGTGTGACGGGACGGCGTACGGCGAGGAGCGCCATGTCGTCGTTGGCGCCGCCGCCGGTGTGGTCGATGACCTCGGTGACGAGGGTGGACAAGAGCGCGTCGGGGGCGTCCGCGCCCGAGAAGATGCGGCCGCCGAGCCGGATCGCGGGGTCGTAGAAGGCGCCCCGCGCGTCCCGGGCCTCGCTGAGCCCGTCGGTGTAGAGCAGCAGCGTGGAGCCCGGCGGGAAGTCGGTCTCGTCCGCGCGGTCGGGCCAGGCGCCGAGGTCGCCCATGCCGAGCGGCAGGGCGGGTTCGGCGGGCGAGAGCACGCACAGGCGCCCGTCGGCGCGCAGCAGGAGCGGCTCCGGGTGGCCGCGGTTGACGAGCCGTACGGTCCCGTCGCCGCGCGGGATCTCGGCGAGGACCGCCGTGGTGAACCCCTCGAAGGCGTCGAGCCCGTCACGCCGCGTGCCCTCGCGCGCGAGCGCCCGCTCCAGGCGCTGCGCCACGGCCTCCAGGGTGGCCTCCTGCTCGGCCGCCTCGCGGAAGGCGCCGATGACGACGGCGACGGCGGCCACCGCGCCCATGCCCTTGCCGCGTACGTCGCCGACGACGAGCCGGACGCCGTGCGGGGTGTCCTGCACCGCGTACAGGTCGCCGCCGATGAAGGCGCCCGCCTGCGCGGCCTCGTACCGGGCGGCGACGTCGAGGCCGCCGATGCGCGGATCCGGCTGCGGCAGGACGGCCCGCTGCGCTGCCTCGGCGATGGAGCGGGCGGAGGCGAGGCGGGCGTCGCCGCGGCGGACGACGCGGTTGATGACGACGGCGAGGGCGCCGACGGTGAGCATGGTGACGAAGGAGGTGACGACCTCGACGTCCACGCCCCCGTGGTTGTCGATGCGCAGGGCGAGCACGGCCACGCAGGACACGGCGGCCGTCGCCACGGTGGTGGCGAGCGAGAAGAACGGGGCCGCGATCAGGGGCGCGGCGGCGAACAGCGGGGACGCGGTGAACTGGGGCGGCGTGAGCGCGTCGAAGACGACCCCGACGACGATCAGGAGCGGGGGCAGCGCCCGGGTGAGGGCCCGCTCGCGGGGGAGACCGGGGCCCTCCTCAGCGGCCATGGCGCTCCTTCGCCCCACCGCGGGCGCGGAGGCTACCGCTGCCGACACGGAGGTCACCGCCCCCGGCGCGGAGGCCCCCACCGCCCAAAGCAACCACCGTTCCACTCCCGCCGCAGACCCGCCGCATCGGCCCAAGGCTTCCCGCGTTGGGGCCCGGGGGCGACCCGGCGTGCTCCGAGTGGGTGACCCGGCGGGCAGCGTGCGCCCTGGCGCGGGGCGGTGGCGCGGGCGGCATAGTAGCGGGGACAGGATTTGAACCTGCGACCTCTGGGTTATGAGCCCAGCGAGCTACCGAGCTGCTCCACCCCGCGTCGGTGAACCCAACAGTACGCCATCAGGGGCACAGAACGCGAACCGGTTCCCGGGAGGCCCAGGTGTTCACGTGTTCTCGGCGTGCGTCAGCGTCTCCCACGCCACGAAGAGGTCGTCGGTGCCCTCCGGGCGCCGTTCCAGGGTGAGCTTCCGGGTGTGCGGCAGGTCCATGCCCAGGCGCCCGCGCAGATGGTTCAGGCCGACCTCCGTGTCGGGCCCGAGGTCGCGCTGGAGCCTGCCGCCGCACAGCCAGCCGGGCGCGGTGGCGCCGAGCTGGTAGCCGGAGTGGAACTCGAACGCGGCCCGCAGCCGGTCCTTGACCTCGCCGTACAGGTCGACGCCCTGGTGCCAAGCGGTCTCCGCGATGTGGGCGGTGGCGGCGAGGGAGTACCCGGCGTGCTTGAAGTTGCGGCAGGTCTCCTGCGAGAGCCCGTCGGCGAACCTCCGCTGCCCGAACCAGTACCGGCTCAGCTCGTCCGCCGTGTCGAGCTCGCTGCCCTTGGGCGCCACCGGCAGCGGCCCGTCGGACTTCAGATAGAAGTACGCGGGCACGCGGGTGCGGAAGTGGCCCACCGCCTCCTCGAAGGCCGCGTGGTCGTCGAGGAACACCGCCATGCCGATGACGGCGTCGGCCATCACGAGGTCCCAGTTGCCGTTGGACTCGACCGAGCCGGCCACGACCTGGGGCAGATAGGCGTTGCGGAGCATCCGCTCGAAGCGCAGCAGGTCGCCGTCGGCCCAGCCGTCGTACGTGTAGCGCACGGCCTCGGCCGCGCGCGCCCAGGAGCTGGCGGCCCAGGCGGTCTGGAGACCCGCGTTGGCCTCCGTGTGCCGGGTGACCACGCGGGCCCAGGCGTCCATGATCCCGGTGGCCTTCACGGCGTGGGCGCGGTCGCCGGTGATGTTGTAGAGCAGCGCCTGGGTGTACGCGGCCAGGGCGTCCTCGCGCTCCTCCACACAGCCCTGGCCCGGCTGGTTGCCGGGCGGGCAGGCGACCACGGCGTACGGCTTCGGGTGGTAGTCGGCGGCCGCGTACTTGCTGGCGCGCAGCTGCTCGTACGCCCCGAGCCAGGGCTGCTCGCGGGCCTCGACGTGGGCGCGCACCCGGTCGAGCTGGGCCTTGCTGACGAGCACGCCCGGGTGGGTGAAGGGCAGGTCGGCGCGGCGGGCGGGGCCGGTCGCCGCGGCGCCGGGCTCGTCGGAGCCGCCGCAGGCGGGGGCGGCGAGGGCGAGGAGCAGGGCGGCGGCCGCCGCGCGGATCCGCCGCCCGCGTATGCCCCCGCGGGACCGGGCCCCTGGTTGTGCCTGAGCCGCCATGCCGCACCTCCGGATCACGTTCACTGGCAGCGTGCCGCGCGTGCGCCAGGGCCGCAGGTTTTGTTGGGCTGGTCGTGGGCTGTCTTTCGACTGCGGCGCCGTCTTGGCTGGTCGCGCCCACGCGGCGGAGCCGCATATCGACACGGCCCCGCGCCCCTTTGGGTGCGCCTGTGACCGGGCTCACCGTGCGAGTCCAGCCTCCATGTCATCCGGGCACGCCCCCGCAGGCGTATGCACAGTGAGACCAAGGAGATCCGGGAGCAATCTGTTGACCGTCGAGGAGTTCGAGGAGTTCTACGCGCAAGCGGCCGCGCGGCTGACAGGTCAGCTGTACGTGATGCTCGGTGACCTGCACGAAGCGCAGGACGTCGTGCAGGAGGCGTTCGTCAAGGGCTGGAGCCGCCGGGGGCGGCTCGACCGCGACGGCCGGCCCGAGGCGTGGATCCGCACCGTCGCCTGGCGGCTCGCGGTGAGCCGCTGGCGCGGCGTGCGCCGCTCGGCGTCGGCCTGGCAGCGCAGCGGTGCGCCGCCGCACGCCGAGGGGCCGGGACCCGAGTCGGTCGCCCTGGTCGAGGCGTTGCGCGAACTGCCGCCGCAGCAGCGCCGGACGCTCGCCCTGCACTACATGTGCGACCTCTCCGTCGAGCAGATCGCCGGGGAGACCGGCCTGTCCCCCGGCACGGTCAAGACCCATCTGTCGCGCGGCCGCGCCGCGCTCGCCCTCCGTCTGACAGACCCGCGTACCGAGGAGGCCCCCGGTGTCTGAACCGCACGACCCCCTGCGCTCGCTGTTCCAGGAGGCCGCCGACGCCGGCCGTGCCCGTGCCGGTGTGCCGCCCGTCTCCGCCGTCGTCCGGCGCGGGCGCCGGGCGCACCGCGTCTTCGTCACGGCGGTCGCCGTCGCCGCGACCGTGGTCGTCGCGGGCGCGGGCGCGCTGGCCGTGTCGTACACCTCCGAGCCGACGCAGCCCGCCACCGTCCCTTCGGGCCCGCGGTCGCCGTCGCCCCCGCTCACGCCCTCCCCCTCCCCTTCGCCCTCGCCGACCCTGGACTCCGAGTCGCCGCCCCCGCCGAGCGCGAGCTTCCCGCCGCCGACGGAGACCTCGGAGACGGAGTCGCAGCTGGGGGACCCGGAGAGCAGTGCGCCGCCGGGCTCCGCCACGTACCCGCAGGAGAGCGAGGGGACGTTCGGCACGGCGCTCGGGGCCACGGAGGCGCCACGAGGCTGACGCCCCGGGCCTGTTGAGCGACGGGGCCGCACCGCCTCCCTGCGGCAGGCCCTCTCCCCGCCGCGCGGCTCACCGCCGTGCGACGCCCTCGCGCGCCCCGAAACGTCCCGAACCACTTACGGAGGTACCGTCTTGTCCGTTTCCTCCCCGCCCCGGCCCCGGTCGCGGACGGCCGCCTCCGTCCACGTCCCCCGGCGGCGCGGCGCCCCGCGGCGCGGCCGGTGGCGCCTCCTCAGCAGGGAGGACGCGGACGTCCTCTTCCTCTACGTCGTCACGCGCGCGGGCCTGTGGACGACGGCGTACTGCGCCACCTGGCTGTTCCCGCCCGACTCCCGCACCCGCCACGCCGCGTCCCCGCTGTCCGCCTGGCAGCAGTGGGACTGGTGGCACTACCTGCGCATAGCCCAGGAGGGCTACTTCCCCGGCGACCTGCGCCCGGGGATGGAGGGCTGGGACAACCGGGAGGCCTTCTTCCCTGGCTTCCCGTTCACCCTGCGCGCCGTCCACGCCGTCGTACCGGACTGGGCGGCGGCGGGCCTGCTCGTCTCCCTCGTCGCCGGGGCGGTCGCGGTCCTGGCCCTCGCCCGCATCGCCCGCGACCACGTCCCCCATCCGGACGCGGGCCGCCGGGCCGTCCTGTTCTTCCTCCTGTCGCCGTGCGCGGTCTTCCTCGCGGCGGGCTACACCGAGGCGCTGTTCCTCGCCTTCGCCCTGCCCGCGTGGCTGGCGGCGCGGCGGCGCGCCTGGCCGCTCGCGGCGACGCTGGCCGCCCTCGCGACCACGGTCCGGGTGAGCGGCCTGTTCCTCGCCGCCGCGCTCGCGGTCCACTTCCTCACCACGGTCCGCGCCCACCGCGACGGCCGCGCCCTGCCCTGGCTGCTGCTGCCCGCGCTGCCGCCGCTCGCGTACAGCTGGTACCTGAAGTCCCGTACGGGCGACTGGATGGCGTGGAAGCACGCCGAGGAACGCGGCTGGTACCGCGACTTCCACACGCCGTGGGAGTCCTGGCACAACACCTGGGGCGCGGCCTTCCACCACACCTCGCCCACCGGCTACGCCGTCGAGTTCCAGGCCGAGTTGCTCGCCATGGTCCTCGGCCTGGTCCTGACCGGCTTCCTCCTCTTCCGCCGCCGCTGGCCGGAGGCCGTGTACATAGGTCTGGCGCTCGTCGCCCTCGGCACCTCGTACTGGTACATGTCCCTCCCGCGCGCCACCCTCCTGTGGTGGCCGCTGTGGGTCGTCCTCGCCTCGTGGAGCCTGCGCGCGCCGCGCGTCCGTACGGCGTACGTCTGTCTGGCGGGGCCCCTCATGACCCTCTGCGCCCTGACGTTCCTGACGGGCCGCTGGGCGGGCTAGGGCACCTGAGAGGATCAGGAGCCACGGGGAATCCGACAGAGAGACCGAGGGGTGGGCCCATGCTCGTACTGCTCATCGTGCTGCTCGTGCTGGCGCTCGCGGGCTTCGGCGCGGTCGTCTGGACGGTACGCGGCAACGCCCCGCGCGGCGTCCGCGCGGCGGCCCGGCTGACGTCCGCGGCGGGCGAGGCGGCGGACCGCTACCAGAAGGCCCGCAGGAACGACCGGAGCGGCGGGGACCAGAACCTGGGCGACTGAGCCCGGCCCTCCAGCCCGGGCGGCACCTACCGCCCGGCCCTCACGAGCCCGCCGCGCCGGGATGGCCGCCGAGGGCCGCGGCGAGGAGGGCGCGGAGGTGGTCGGCCTCCGGAATCAGCGTGGCCTCGATCCGGTCGTCGGAGTGGCCGGCCAGGGTGAGTTCCTGGATGCGCCGGAACAGCAGCCGGTCCGCGGCGGCGATCAGGGCGGCGGCGGCCCGGGGCGCGATGGCCGGCGCGGGATCCGGGGCGGGATCCGGCGCGGGATCCGAGGCAGCGGCGGTCAGCGCCGCGGCGAGCGCCTCCTCCCGCTGGTCGTGCAGTTCGCGAAGGCGGGCACTGAGGGTGGGGCTTTCGGCGACCATGCGGGCGAACGCGGGGCCGGTGAAGCCGACGACGGGGCTGTGCTCAAGGAGGGCGGCGCGAAACGTCCGCCCGAGCGCGGTGAGCGGCTCTTCCCCTGGCTCGCGCTCGGCGACGGTCCGGGCCAGGCCCTGCGTGAACGCCTCGTGGTGGTCGAGGGCCAGGTCTTCCTTGCGGGGGAAGTAGTTGGTGACCGTCTTCTTGGCGACGCGGGCCGCGGCGGCGATCTCGGTGATCGTCGTCTGCTCGAAGCCCTGCTCGATGAAGAGCCTGGTGGCGCAGTCGGAGATCAGCTGCCTGGTCTCCTGCTTCTTGGACTCGCGGAGCCCCATCTCATTAGCCATGGGGCAATCTTACCCTCGTAGCAAAAATATGCTTGACGTTCGATCTAGGCCGTCGTAAAGTTACGTCCGTCGCAAAAATCGCCCAGCTGAACGGATTCGATGCGCAAGCCCACGTAGCTCGATCGGCGTCCCTGCCCAGCTCCCTCGCCAGTTCCATCGGCGCCCTCGCCCAGTCCCATCGGCGTCCTCGCCGACGCCGAGGCGTCCGAGCAGCAGCGCAGCCGCCAGGTCCCCGTACTCCGTCCCTGATTCGCCACCCGAACCTGCCAGGAGCCACCTTGCGCGTCACCACCTCCACCCTCTCCCTCACCGTCGACGACGTGGACGCCTCCCTCGACTTCTTCCGCACCCACCTCGGCTACCAGGTCGCCATGGCCGCCGACGGCTTCGCGTCCCTGACCCGCGACGACGCCGCCGCCGACGTCGTGCTGCTGCGCCGCGGCACCGAGGTCCTCCCGCCCGAGCAGCGCGACCAGCGGGCCACGGGCCTGATCCTCGCGCTCACCGTCACCGGCATCGAGGCCGAGGAGCAGCGGCTCCGCGCGGCGGGCGCCCCGATCACCATGCCGCTGCGCGAAGAGCCCTGGGGCGAGCGGCTGTTCCAGCTCACGGACCCGAACGGGATCGTCGTCCAGTTCGTCGAGTGGGCCGCCCCTGAGGAGCCCGCGCGGGACGAGGAGCCCGAGCAGCCCGCCCTGCGCGTGATCAGCCCCACCGAGGACAACGTCACCGAGTCCCCGAACGCCCGCATGACCGGCCTGGCCGCCCCCAGCCGGGGCGGCACGGAACTCAGCACCTGGACCGTCGCGATGGCGGCGGGCCGGACCGGCCCCGAGCACGCCGTCAGCCGCGAGCAGGTCTGGACGGTGACCGCCGGCGCCCTCGACGTCACCTGCGCGGGCCGCACCGAGAAGGTCACGGCCGGGCAGACCTTCGTCCTGCCGCCGGACGTGCTCCGCCAGGTCCACGCCCCGCAGGCGGCCGAGGCGCACGTCGCGATGCGCGCGGACGGCGTGGCCTCCGTGCCCGGCACCGAGGGCACCCGGGCCCTGCCCTGGGCCCAGTAACGGCCCTTCCGCCCCTCCCCCCGACCCGCCCTCTCATGACGGAGCCAGCTTGTCCCTGCGCATCACCGCCCTGACCGACGCCGAGGAGAACTCCGCGGGCCGCCGCCTCGTCTGGCTGGCCTCGGACCCCGACGGCAACCCCGTCGGACGCGCCTTCCTGCGCCTGTTCGCCAAGGAGGGCCAGCGCCATCTCGCCGAACTGGACGTCCAGGTCCATCCCGCCGAACGGCGCCGCCAGGTGGGGTCCCTGCTGCTCGACGCGGCCGTCGCCGCCGCCCGCGACGACGGCCGGCGCAGCGTCATCGCCCAGGCCGAGGCGCGCTCCCCCGGCGCTTCCTTCCTGGCCGCGAAGGACTTCCGCCCGGCGCTTGCCCTCATCTACGCCCGGCTGCCCCTTGCCGACGCCGACCTCCCCGCGCTCACCGCGACCGCCGAAGCACCCCACGCCGCCTACCGGCTGACGGCCTGGGAGGGAACGGTGCCCGACGAACTCGCCGACACCTTCGTGGCGTCGCGCCGGGCCATGGACGACATGCCGATGGGCACCGTCGACCACGGCACGGTGGTCTGGGACCTCGACCGGGTGCGGGCGGCGGCCGCCGCCGTGGCCGCGCGCGGGGACCTCCTGCACACCGTGGCGGCCGTCGACCGGGCGGACGGCTCCGTCGTCGGCTTCACCGAACTCGTCGTCCCCGGCAGCGGAACGGGCGACGGCCAGCACTACGGCACCGCGGTCCTGCCCGAACACCGCGGCCACGGCCTCGCCCGCCGCATGAAGGCCGCCTCGATCCTCCGGGCCCGCGCGCACCACCCCGGACTCGGCGGCCTGCTGACCGACACCGCCGACAACAACCCGCACATGCGGCGCGTCAACGACGAACTCGGCTACCTGCCGACGCACACCGCCCATGAGTACCAACTCGACCTGTAGGCACGCCCCGCCCCCGCCCCCGCACCCGCGGGAAACGACGCGGCGCCCGGGCCCACCGAAGTGGCCCCGGGCGCCGCGCGGCAGGTCAGAGAGGGTCTCCCTGTCCCGCTTCCGGTAGACCGTGTGGGACTCGAACCCACAACCAATGGATTAAAAGTCCACTGCTCTGCCAATTGAGCTAACGGTCCTCGCCGACGCGATGTCGGCGCACCCATGAGCATAGCCCGCCGGGCCCCGCAGTCCGATCGGGTATCGACGGCGCGGCCGCGGCGGTTGCTCGATCCGCGTACGAAAGCGGGCACATCCGAGGATGTGCCCGCTTTCGTTGGCTATCGGCCAGCAGCTCTCGGCTGCGTGCCGGACCGTGTGTCAGCCGTTGCGCTTCCAGCGCGGCTTGTCGTCGCGGCGGCCGAAGGAGGAGCCACCGGAGCGGTGGTCGTCACGGCGGTTGTACGACGGACGGTCGTGGCCGCCGGAGCGGTAGCCGCCACCGGCGGGGCGGTCGTCGCGGCGGTCGCGGTTGAACGGACGGTCGCTGCCCCGGTGGCCGGACGGACGCTCGTCGCGGCGCTGGAAGCCGCCACGGTCGTCACGGCGCTGGAAGCCACCGCGGTCGTCGCGGCGCTCGAAGGAACGGCCACCACGGTCGTCACGACGGTCGCGGTCGAAGGAACGGCCACCACGGTCGTCACGGCGGTCGTCACGACGCTGGAAACCACCACGGTCACCACGGTCGTCACGACGCTGGAAACCACCACGGTCGTCACGACGCTCGAAGGAACGGCCACCACGGTCGTCACGACGGTCACGGTCGAAGGAACGGCCACCACGGTCGTCACGGCGGTCGTCACGACGCTGGAAACCACCACGGTCGTCACGACGCTCGAAGGAACGGCCACCACGGTCGTCACGGGCCGGGCGACGGTCGTACGACGGGCGGTCGCCCTCGGTGCGCTCGGCCTGCGGCTGGTCCGTCTGCTCCGGCAGGGCGACCGGCTCGGCCTCGGCCGAGGCCGCCTCGGCGGCGGTCTCCGCGGCAGCGGCGGCGAGCGCCTCCGCCGGGTCCTCGCCCCGCTCGCGCGCGGCCCGCGCGGTGAGGCGGTCGGCCTCGTCGCGCAGCTCGGCGGCGCGGCGCTGGGCGCGCTCCAGCTCCTTGGTCAGGCCCTGCACCTCGCGCTCGGCCTGGCTCGCGGCCTGGCTGGCGGAGTCGGCCTGCACCTCGGTCATGGAGCGGGCGCCGGTGATCTCGGCGACCTCCGGGTCGAAGGCGCCGCCGCCGTTGATGACGTGACGCGAGGCGTCGACGCCCGCGTCCTCCATGAGGCGGAAGATCTGGCGGCGCTGGTGCGGCAGGGACAGCGAGACGACCGTGCCGGAGCGGCCCGCGCGGGCGGTGCGGCCGGAGCGGTGCAGGTAGTCCTTGTGGTCGCCGGCCGGGTCCACGTTCAGGACCAGGTCGATGCCGTCGACGTGGATGCCGCGGGCGGCGACGTCGGTCGCGACGAGCGCGTTGACGTAGCCGTCCTTGAAGTCGGCGAGGGTGCGCGTACGGGCGCCCTGCGTCATGCCGCCGTGCAGCGCGTCGGCCTTCACACCGGCGTCGCGCAGCTGCTCCGCGATGCGGTCGGCGCCCAGCTGGGTGCGGACGAAGATGATGGTGCGGCCCTTGCGCGCGGCGATCGCGGCGGTGACCGGCGCCTTGTCGCGGGGCTTCACGATCAGGATGTGGTGCGTCATGGTCGTGACGGCGCCCTGGGCGGCGTCGACCTCGTGGCTGACCGGGTTGACCAGGTAGCGCTTGACCAGCGTGGAGATCTCGTTCTCCATCGTGGCCGAGAACAGCATGCGCTGGCCGCCGGCCGGGACCTGGTCGAGCAGCTCGGTGACCTCGGGCAGGAAGCCCAGGTCGGACATCTGGTCGGCCTCGTCGAGGACGGCGACCTCGACGTTCTCCAGGGAGCAGGCGCCGCGGTTGATGATGTCGCGCAGTCGGCCCGGCGTGGCGACGAGGATGTCGACGCCGCGCTCCAGGGCGTAGATCTGGTTGCCCATGGACGTACCGCCGCAGACGACCTTCATCTTCAGGCCGAGGACGTCGCCGTAGGGCTGGAGGGCGTCGGCGACCTGCATCGCCAGCTCGCGGGTCGGGGTCAGGATGACCGCGCGGGGCTTCTTCTTCTCGGTGTAGCCGTCGGCGAGGCGCGCCAGGGTCGGCAGACCGAAGGAGAGGGTCTTGCCGGAGCCGGTGCGGCCACGGCCGAGGATGTCCTTGCCGGCCAGGGCGTCCGGGATGGTCGCGGCCTGGATCGGGAAGGGGGTGTGCACGCCGTTGCGCGCGAGCTTGCGGACGACGCCGTCGGGCAGACCGAGGTCACCGAAGGTGATCTCGGGCTCGGCGTCGCTGTCGGCGTCGGCGTCGGTGTCGGCGTCGGTGGCCTCAAGGGCCTCGGCCTCGACGACCTGCTCGACGGTCTCGGCGACCTCGACGACCTCGGCCGCTACGGCCTCGGGCTCGACGGCCGCAGCGGCCTCGACGACGGCCTCGGCCGCGTCGAGGGCGGACTCGTTCTCGGGCAGGACGGCGTGGTCAGAACTGGAAATGGACATGCGAAATGCGAAACCTTCCGGAGTCTCGGCACGCGCCCGTCAACTCCGTGATTTCGCAATGGACCGCCTCTATGCGGTCAGCCACGGCAAGGGAGAGTACGCGCCACGCGGCGCTCTTCTGTGTCGGCGCCGGGCAAATGGGATCAAACGATCTACCACCATACGCACCTACCACCCTGATTGGCAAATGTGCACCCCAGAGCCCCGGCATCGGAGGGGCTGCGGATGCTTCGGGGGCGGCATCGGCACGGCGCGGAAATCAAGCCCGTCCGGCGTTTGAGGACGAGGCCGGAGGCCGCTTTCCCCGCGCCCCAGCCGCCCCGCGGGCCCCGCGGGCCCCGCCCACGGGCTACGCCGGGCCCGCCTCCGGCGAAGGCTCCCCCTGCTCCTTGACCGGCCCCTCCGCCTCGCCGTGCGCAGAGGACGAGGGCTCCGGGGTCGTCGGGTCCGGCGTCGGCGCGGGCGGCTCGGGCGACGGCGGGTCCGGGGTGGGGGTGGTCTTCGTGGGCCGCGGCCCCGGCTTCGTGCGCGTCGGCGTCGGCCGCCCGTTCTTCGTCGGCTCGACCGACGCGGCGGTGGTGCCGGACCCGGCCCGCGACGGCTTGCTGCCCGGCTCGTCGTCGCCGTCGGCCGCAGGCGACGCCTCGTCCTTGTCGCCGCGCTTGCCCTTGCCCTTCTTCCCCTTGCCGTCGCCGCCGTCGCGGCCGCCGTCGTCACCGCGCCCGCGCTCGCCGCCGGGCAGCACCGTGCCGCCGTCGGGCGCGGCCGCGCCCCCGCGCTCCTTGGCCGACTTCCCGGGCACGGGCGCACCGCTCCCGTCGTCGCCGATGCTCATGCAGCCCGCGGTCGCCGCGACGGCCACCACGGTCGCGGCCCATCGGACGGAAACGTAGAACTGGCGCACGGCCGAGCACCTCCGAGGCGCAGGGGGAGAGAGACGCCCTGCCCAACTCCCGCGCCCGGCAAGAGGACACGCGCGGTGCCGCCCCAAGAAGGACCCGCGCCCGGCACGGACGCGGCCGTACGGGGCGGACGCCGGACGCGCACCGGGACCCGGGCTCAGCCGTACCCGAGGGCGTGCAGCCGCTCGTCGTCGATCCCGAAGTGGTGCGCCACCTCGTGCACGACGGTGATCTCCGTCTCCGCCACCACGTCCTCGCGCGACTCGCACATCCGCAGCGTCGGCCCCCGGTAGATCGTGATCCGGTCCGGCAGCACCCCGGCGTACCACTCGCCGCGGTCGGTCAGCGGCGTGCCCTCGTAGAGCCCGAGCAGCTCGGGGTCGTCGCTCGGCGGCTCGTCCTCGACGAACACCGCCACGTTGTCCATGAGCCGTGTCAGCTCCGGCGGGATCCGGTCGAGCGCCTCGGCCACCAGTTCCTCGAACTCCTCGCGCGTCATCTCCAGCACAGGCCCATTGTCGACCGTCGATCACCGGCAGGCATAGCCACCTCTCCGCATGGGCATACGCGCCCAATGGGGCGCGACGTCACGGTCGTTCTACGGCACCTGCGCAGCCTGCGCGGTGCCCCCTCCGCTCTCATCGGCCGCGCCCGCACCCTCCGGCACGCACACCGGAGCGCCCGCGAAAGCGCACGTCAGCGGCGTGCCCTGCCCGAGCTCGGCAAGCCGCCGCACCCTTTCGCCCGCTCCCTCGGCCTGATCGCCGTGGTGGTGCTCGGCGCCTGGCTCGGCCTGCTGGTCGTCGGCAGCGTCCGTACGTCCGTGGGGCCCATGGACACCCGAATGGCGCTGCGGCCCTCGCTCACCGGCGGCACGAAGATCGACGTGTCGCCGCTCGGCGCCCTGGAGCTGCGCTCGCACACCGCGCCGATCCGCCTCGACGTCGACGTGGACCGCCTCGACCCGGTGCGCTCCGAGGCCCTGGTCGACCACCCCGAGCGGATCTCCGGCCTCCAGGAGGAGGTGGCGTCCGACGTGGCGAACGGCACCCTGAACCTGGCCGTGCGCTCCTGCGCCGCGGTCGTGGCCGGGGCCACCGCGCTCGGCCTCGCCGTCTACCGCCGCCCCCGCCGCGCGCTCGCCGCGGGCGGCCTCGCCCTGACCCTGCTCGCCGCGTCCGGCGTGGCCGCGTTCGCGACCTGGAACCCCCGCTCGGTCCTGGAGCCGAAGTTCTCGGGGCTGCTCAGCAGCGCGCCATCCGTGGTCGGCAACGCGCGCAACATCGTCAGCGAATTCGACGTCTACCAGCGGGAGTTGGCGCGCCTGGTGACGAACGTCACCAAGCTGTACGACGTGACGTCGACGCTGCCCGCGTACGAGCCGGACCCCTCCACGATCCGCCTCCTGCACGTCTCCGACATCCACCTCAACCCGGCCAGCTGGAAGATCGTGAACTCGCTCGTCGAGCAGTACGACATCGACGTCATCGTCGACTCCGGCGACACCATGGACCACGGCACCGCCGCTGAGAACGCCTTCCTCGACCCCATCGAGGACCTCGACGCGCCCTATGTGTGGGTGCGCGGCAACCACGACTCCGCGACCACGCAGCGTTATCTGAAGAAGCTCAAGAACACGCACGTCCTGGACGACGGCAAGCCCGTCGACGTCGCGGGCCTGCGGTTCGCGGGCATCGGCGACCCCCAGTTCACGCCCGACCGCTCCACGAAGGCGGCGGGCGACCCGGCGGAGGAGGTGGCGGGCATCACGCTCGCCTCGTCCCTGCGGGCCCAGGCTGCCGCGCGCACCCCCGTCGACGTGGCGGTCGCGCACAACCCGGTGGCCGCGCGCGAGACGGACGGCACGGTGCCGCTGGTGCTCGCGGGGCATCTGCACCACCAGGAGATGGAGGTCATGGACAAGGGCACCCGGCTGCGGATCGAGGGCTCCACGGGCGGCAGCGGGCTGCGCGCCGTCGAGGGCGAGCACCCGGACCCCGTCGAGACCTCCGTGCTCTATCTGGACCGCGCCACCAAGCGGCTCCAGGCCTGGGACGAGATCAAGCTCGGCGGGCTCGGCCTCACGAAGGCCGAGGTCAGCCGCCATCTCCCCAAGGAGAACCAGCCCGGGGCCGAGCCGTCGACACCCCCGCCGGGACCTCCTCCGTAAACCGTTTTGGCGATAGGTCCCCGCATCCCATATGCTTCTCACGTCCCCGACGCGCTGCGAAGCGCCCAGGCGGGTCGATAGCCCTCATCGTCTAGCGGCCTAGGACGCCGCCCTTTCAAGGCGGTAGCACGGGTTCGAATCCCGTTGGGGGCACGCAACACCCTGTGCGAGACTAGTGCTCGCACAACGCAAGGTCCTGTGGAGCAGTTTGGAGTGCTCGCCACCCTGTCAAGGTGGAGGCCGCGGGTTCAAATCCCGTCAGGACCGCTTGCAGATCGCCTCGGCGAGCTGCGTGGCTGGGTAGCTCAGTTGGTACGAGCGATCGCCTGAAAAGCGATAGGTCGCCGGTTCGATCCCGGCCCCAGCCACCACAAGAAGCCCCCGCCCTCCGGACGGGGGCTTCACTGTTTCCCGCCCCATCTCGCCACCCTGTCGAGGCGGAGGCCGCGCCCAGAAGGTCGTCGGCTCGGCCAGGCCCCAGCCACCGCCAGAGGCTTCCGTACTCGCCCCATGGCTCGTCAGGGAGAGGCGCGAGCCCGGCCCACGGGCAGGCCCCTCGGGTGATGTTTCACGTGAAACGGCTTGCCCCGCGCGCCAGTTGGCGGGGGGACTCCATCAGCACACCCCGGACAACCGCCCCCGGGCGGACCCGTAGGTCCGCCCGGAGGGTGGGGTCACTCCGTGTCCGGGGTCGGGCGGGAGTCCGGGCGGCGGGTGCGGACGGCCGCCGTGACGGCGACCGTGGCCGCCACGGCGACGAGGCCGAGCAGGGCCGCCCAGTCCGGAACCGCGTCGCCGATGCGGCTCGCCCGCTCCTGGACCGTGTACGAGTCGTCCACGTCGAGGAGGCCGGGCAGCGCGGCAGCGCCGTCGTAGGCGAGGAACAGGGCACCGAGCAGCACGAAGAACAGGCCCGAGAGCAGGGACGTCGTGTGCAGCTCAAGCCGGCCCACGCGGAAGGCGCGGCCGCGCAGCCACCGCCGCCGCCCCAGGTCGAACCGCTCCCACAGCGCGGCGAGCACGAACAGCGGCACCGCCATCCCCAGCGCGTACACGGCGAGCAACGCGCCCCCGTACACCGGGCTGCCGCTCACCGCGGCGACCGTCAGGACGCTGCCGAGGATCGGGCCCGCACAGAACCCGGCGAGCCCGTAGACGGCGCCGAGCGCGTACACCGACACCGCCGTGGTGGGCCGGATGCGCCCGGACAGCTCGGCCAGACGGCGGGAGGCAAAGCCGAGCCCCACCACCTGCGCGACCCCGAGCGCGATGATCGTCCAGCCCGCCCAGAAGACCAGCTGCTCCCGGTGCCCGAAGAAGAACCGCCCGGCCGTCGACCCGGCGGCGCCCAGCGGCACGAGGGTCGTGGCGAGCCCGGCGTAGAAGATCCCGGTCCGGGCGAGCAACCGCGACGTGGAGTCGATCGAGTACGCGAAGAACGCCGGGAGCAGCAGCGCGCTGCACGGGCTGACCAGGGCGAGGAGCCCGGCGAGGAAGGCGGCGAAGTATCCGACGTCGGCCGTCACTTGCCGGCACCGCCCTTGCCGCCCGCGGCCCGGCTCGCCGCCGCCTTCTCGATCGCCTCCTCGAAGACGGACTGGGGCTGCGCGCCCGCGATGGGCCGCCCGTTGATCAGGAAGGACGGCGTGGACGTGGCACCGAGCTTGTAGCCCTGGTCCTGGTCCTTCTTCACCGCCGCCTTGGCCGCGTCGCTCTCGGCGTCCCGCAGGAAGCGCGGGACGTCCTTGACCCCGGCCTCGCGCGCCAGCTCCTTGAGCCGCCCCTCGCCGAAGCCCTTCTCCTTGGCGCCGTCCGCGTACGCGGCCTGGTGGAACTGCCAGAACCGGCCCTGCTTGCCCGCGGCCCAGGCGCCGCGCGCCGCCCGCTCGGAGTCCTCACCGAAGATCGGGAAGTTGCGCCACTCGATGCGCAGGGTGCCGTTGTCGACGTACTTCTTCACCAGGTCGGGCTCGGTGTCACGGGCGAACTTGCCGCAGAAGCCGCACTTGAAGTCCGCGAACTCGATCATGACGACGGGCGCGTCGGCCTTGCCCTGGGCGAGCGGGTCCTTGGCGTCGCGGCGCGCGAGGGCCTCCAGCTCGGGGAAGACACCCGCCTCCGGCGCGGCGGAGTCCGTGCCCTTCCCGGCGGACGCGGAGGACTTTGAGGACGAGGAGTCCCCCGGCTTGGTGGCCGTGTACGAGGCGAGACCGAGCGCCCCTGCGGCGATGGCGACCGCGGCGACGACGGCGATGTTCTTCTTCTTGCGGGAATTCTTGCGGGAAGTGGACATGGTGCTGCGCTTCTCCTGTTGCGTGCGTAGGCGTGCGTGACTGAAGGGGCCCCTGAGACAGGGGCCTCCTACACGCGCAGTACGGAGAGGTCCACCGGTGACGGCGGTGTGAGCGGCGGCGGCGCGCGCAGCGACGCGACGGCCCGCACGGCGGCGAGCTCGCCGCCCCAGGTGCCGCAGTCGACGACACGGGCCGCGTACGCCGACGGCGGCAGCTCGTATCCGGGCCCCTGGCGCGGCGGCACCGCGGGCCGCTGCCCCAGGTCGGAGGTGTCGCTCCGGCCGCAGCCCGGCGCGCCGCGCCCGTCGGCGTCCTGGACGAAGACGTGTGCCGCCTGCTCGACGGGCGGCGCGGGCCGGTCCGCGACGGCGGGCCCGCAGAACGCCCCGAGCACCACGAGCAGCACCGCCACCAGGGGGCACCACGGCGTACGCACACGGGACAACATGCCCGGAATGGTACGTGCCGCGGCGCGCGCCCCGGGAAATCGGTTGGCCACCTGTGAGCACCGGGTGAGATCCTGGACCGCGTATGTCTACGCAGCCCGCCCTCACCCTCGACGCCCTCGCCCCCCGCCTGTCGGAGCTGTCGCTGCGCGACGCGCACCGCATCGGCCGGCGGCTCGAAGGTGCGCGCCGGATCCGCAAGCCCGAGGCCCGGGCCACCGTCCTCGCCGAGATCGCGACGGACATCGACCAGGCCGCCACCAGGATGGCGGGCCGCGCCGACGGCGTGCCCGCGATCACCTACCCCGAACAGCTGCCGGTCAGCCAGAAGAAGGACGCGATCCTGGAGGCGATCCGCGACCACCAGGTCGTGATCGTCGCGGGTGAGACGGGCTCCGGCAAGACCACCCAGATCCCGAAGATCTGTCTGGAGCTCGGCCGGGGCGTGCGCGGCCTCATCGGCCACACGCAGCCGCGGCGCATCGCGGCCCGCACGGTCGCCGAGCGCGTCGCCGACGAGCTGAACACGCCCCTGGGCGAGGCCGTCGGCTGGAAGGTCCGCTTCACGGACCAGGTCAGCGGCAACACGTACGTGAAGCTGATGACGGACGGCATCCTGCTCGCCGAGATCCAGACGGACCGCGAGCTGCGCGCCTACGACACGATCATCATCGACGAGGCCCACGAGCGCTCGCTCAACATCGACTTCCTGCTCGGCTACCTCGCCCAGCTGCTTCCGAAGCGCCCGGACCTGAAGGTCGTGATCACCTCCGCGACCATCGACCCCGAGCGCTTCTCGCGGCACTTCGGTGACGCCCCGATCGTCGAGGTCAGCGGCCGGACGTATCCGGTGGAGGTGCGCTACCGCCCGCTCCTGGAGGAGGAGGGCGACGACCCGGACCGCGACCAGATCACCGCGATCACGGACGCGGTCGAGGAGCTCCAGGCCGAGGGCAAGGGCGACATCCTCGTCTTCCTCTCCGGCGAGCGCGAGATCCGCGACACGGCGGACGCCCTGGAGAAGAGGAAGTACAAGTTCACCGAGGTGCTCCCGCTGTACGCGCGGCTCTCGCACGCCGAGCAGCACCGCGTCTTCCAGCAGCACACCGGCCGAAGAATCGTCCTGGCGACCAACGTCGCCGAGACGTCCCTGACCGTCCCGGGCATCAAGTACGTGATCGACCCGGGCACGGCCCGCATCTCGCGCTACAGCCACCGCACGAAGGTGCAGCGCCTGCCCATCGAGGCGATCAGCCAGGCCAGCGCCAACCAGCGCAAGGGCCGCTGCGGCCGTACCTCCGACGGCATCTGCATCCGCCTGTACTCCGAGGACGACTTCACCGCCCGTCCGGAGTTCACGGACGCGGAGATCCTCCGTACGAACCTGGCGTCGGTCATCCTCCAGATGACCGCGGCGGGCCTCGGCGACATCGAGAAGTTCCCCTTCATCGACCCGCCGGACCACCGCAACATCCGCGACGGCGTCCAGCTCCTCCAGGAGCTCGGCGCGCTCGACCCGGCGCAGAAGGACCCGCGCAAGCGCCTCACCCAGCAGGGCCGCAAGCTGGCGCAGCTGCCCGTGGACCCGCGCCTGGCCCGCATGGTCCTGGAGGCCGACAAGAACGGCTGCGTCCGCGAGGTCATGGTGATCGCCGCCGCCCTGTCCATCCAGGACCCGCGCGAGCGCCCCGCCGACAAGCAGACGCAGGCCGACCAGAACCACGCCCGGTTCAAGGACGAGACGTCGGACTTCCTGGCGTATCTGAACCTGTGGCGGTACGTGCGCGAGCAGCAGAAGGAGCTCGGCTCCTCCGCCTTCCGCCGCATGTGCAAGCGGGAGTTCCTGAACTTCCTGCGCATCCGCGAGTGGCAGGACATCTACACCCAGCTGCGCACGGTCGCCAAGCAGATGGGCATCCAGCTGAACGACAGCGACGCCGCCGAGAAGCAGGTCCACATCTCGCTGCTCGCGGGCCTGCTGTCGCACATCGGCATGAAGGACGTGAAGGAAGGCGCCAAGAACGAGTACCTGGGGGCGCGGAGCGCGAAGTTCGCGATCTTCCCGGGCTCGGCGCTGTTCAAGAAGCCGCCGCGCTTCGTGATGTCCGCCGAGCTCGTCGAAACGTCACGCCTGTGGGCCCGGGTGAACGCGCGCGTCGAGCCGGAGTGGGTCGAGCCGCTCGCCCAGCACCTGCTCAAGCGCACGTACAGCGAGCCGCACTGGGAGAAGGACCAGGCGGCCGTGATGGCGTACGAGAAGGTGACGCTGTACGGCGTCCCGATCGTCACCGACCGCAAGGTGAACTACGGGCGGATCGACCCCGAGGTCTCCCGCGACCTGTTCATCCGCAACGCGCTCGTCGAGGGCGACTGGCGCACGCACCACAAGTTCTTCGCCGACAACCGCAGGCTGCTCACCGAGGTCGAGGAGCTGGAGCACCGGGCGCGGCGCCGCGACATCCTCGTCGACGACGAGACGCTCTTCGACTTCTACGACCAGCGCGTGCCCGAGGACGTCGTGTCGGGCGCGCACTTCGACTCGTGGTGGAAGAAGAAGCGCCACGACGAGCCGGAGCTGCTCGACTTCGAGCGCTCCATGCTCATCAACGAGCGCGCGGGCGACGTGTCGAAGGACGACTATCCGGACTCGTGGCGGCAGGGCCCGCTGAAGTTCCGGGTGACGTACCAGTTCGAGCCGGGCGCGGACGCGGACGGCGTGACGGTCCACATCCCCCTCCAGGTGCTCAACCAGGTCTCGGCGGAGGGCTTCGACTGGCAGATCCCCGGCCTGCGCGAGGAGGTCGTCACGGAGCTGATCCGCTCCCTGCCGAAGCCGATCCGCCGCAACTACGTCCCGGCGCCGAACTTCGCCAAGGAGTTCCTGAAGCGGGCCGTGCCGCTGCAGGAGCCGCTGCACGTCACGCTCGCCCGCGAGCTGCAGAAGATGGTGGGCGTGCCGGTGCACGGCGACGACTTCGACCTCGGCCGCGTACCCGACCACTTGAAGATCACCTTCCGGATCACCGACGAGCGGCGCCGCAAGCTCGCCGAGGACAAGGACCTGGAGGCCCTGAAGCTCCAGCTCAAGCCGAAGGCCCGCAAGGCCCTGTCGCAGGCGGCGGCCGCCACCGCGGAGCGCACGGGCGGCGCCACCATCGAGCGCACCGGCCTCACGGACTGGACCATCGGGTCGCTCAGCCGCGTCTTCGAGACCCGCAGGGCGGGCCAGCCCGTGAAGGCCTACCCGGCCCTGGTCGACGACGGCGACACGGTCTCCGTACGCCTCTTCGACACCGAGGCGGAGCAGGCCCAGGCCATGTGGAAGGGCACGCGCCGGCTCATCCTGCGCAACATCCCGGTGAATCCGGCCAAGTTCGCCCAGGACAAGCTGACCAACCAGCAGAAGCTCGCCCTGTCGGCGAACCCGCACGGCTCCATGCCCGCCCTCTTCGCCGACTGCGCGACCGCCGCCGCGGACAAGCTGATCGCGGACTTCGGCGGGCCCGTGTGGGACGAGGAGTCGTACCGCAAGCTCTACGAGAAGGTGCGCGCCGAGATCGTCGACACGACGGTCCGCGCGGTCGCGCAGGTCCAGCAGGTCCTCGCCGCCTGGCAGGCCTGTGAGCGGCGCCTGAAGTCGACGAGGAGCCCCGCGCTGCTCGCCAACCTCCAGGACGTGCGGGAGCAGCTGGACGCCGTCATCAAGCCCGGTTTCGTCACCGCGGCGGGCATCCGCAGGCTGCCGGACCTGATGCGCTACATGGTCGCCGCCGACCGCCGCCTCCAGCAGATGCCGGCGAACGTGCAGCGCGACACCACGCGCATGGAGAAGGTCCGCGAGATGCGCGACGAGTACGCCTGGCTCCTGGAGCAGCTGCCGCGGGGCCGCCCGGTCCCGCAGGAGGTCCTGGACATCCGCTGGATGATCGAGGAGCTGCGCGTCAGCTACTTCGCCCACGCGCTCGGCACGGCCTACCCCGTCTCGGACAAGCGCATCGTGAAGGCCATCGACGCGGCGGTGCCGTAACCGGACGGACACCCAGGGTGAGTTCGACCGCTGGCCTGCACTCCTGTACAGTCCTTCTCGCAGCGCAACGCAGTACAAGCGCCGCGAAACCTGGTCCTGTGGAGCAGTTTGGAGTGCTCGCCACCCTGTCAAGGTGGAGGCCGCGGGTTCAAATCCCGTCAGGACCGCAGAAAAAGCGGGCCGCACCGTCAAGGTGCGGCCCGCTTTCGCGTTGCGACAGCCCAACGGACGCGTCGGCATCCTTCGAGCCCGTCCGGCGTTTGAGGACGAGCCCGAAGGGCGACAACCCGCCCAAGGCCCCCGGCCCGATTCCGCGCCGCCCTTCTTGACGGCGTCACATTCCGCCGGTACCCCAGTCAGCAGGACCCAGGGGCCCAGGGGCGGCCACGCCCCCCGGAGGTGAGGCATGACGCCAGTCCCCGCATCCGCACGGCACGAGACGCGCGCCCTGCTGCGCGCCCATCTCGCCGCAGCGTCGAGCTACCGCCACGTGACCCGGCACTGCCCCATCTGCCACCGGCTGCTGCGCCTGGCGATGGAGCCCGCCGACGACGCGCACGAGGCCACAGAGACGCCCGAGGCCGCCGAGCGGCACACCGGGCAATGCGAGGACGAAAGTCCCCCCAAGGCATGACCAAAGCCGCCGCGCACGGCACCCGCGCGGTGCGAAGCTGAGAGCCACGGAAGCGGGAGTGTTCTCCCCGTCCGGGCGCTACGCCCCATTAGCGCAAGGGCGGCAAAGCCAACAAGCCACGGTGCGTGTGACGGTAGTCACCGAATGAGTTTCAGAAACCGTTGAACTTACACCCGCCCTACAACAGGTCAATCTAATATGTGCAATTGCACCTACCGGTAGAGCCTCGCGGTGCGCGCTGTTGAGCGCCCCTGTGAGCCACCTTGTTGAAGCCTGGGAGAGCGTGTAGGGCGAGCGGCCCCGGCACGGGAGCCCGGACACAAAAAGATCGCGCTGGACCCGGCGGAGTCCAGCGCGATCGACGACGCACCCAAGTGGCTCAGGCAGGGGCCCCGTTGGGGCAGGACCCGCGTCGTGTGGAGCTATGGGTCGGACGGTACGGCCGGGTTGGGGGACCCGGCAGCGATGGTGCTCTTCGTCCGATGTGTACTTCTTGCTGCGATAACGCCCTGCGTCAGGCCTCGCTGCGCTGCTGCGGAATGCCCGCGAGCAGTGCGCGGACCTCGGCCTCGCGGTAACGGCGGTGCCCGCCGAGCGTGCGAATCGACGTGAGCTTGCCAGCCTTGGCCCAGCGCGTGACCGTCTTGGGGTCGACGCGGAACATCGTGGCAACCTCAGCCGGGGTCAGCAGCGGCTCGGCATCAGGGGTGCGAGCGGTCATGAGCGGCCTCCTCGGGAGAACCGAACCTTCTCGGTTCATTCCTCTAAATTCTGCACCTTGACCCGCGTTGCCCGAAATGGCGGACGCGAGTCGAGTCGGTTATAGGACGAACGGCTTGTCCTCGGCACTACAACTACACCATCCGTCCAGCCGCGTCGGCCAAACCGATGGAATTGCCCTCCCAGGTGTCCATCAGCGACGGAAGCCGATGGACCATGCCATAGCGGACAGTCACGCCACAGTGACGATCAGTCACAGAGCGATCAGGAGTCAACAGACCCCCCATAGCGTGCAATGCAGAGCATTCCGCCCGTAGTTGGACGGAAGGAGCCCTGTCCGGACTCCTTGTCCTATTTTGGCATGAGGAAGGCTGATCAGCGCAAGGGTCAGTTAAGTGCGGTCCATCACGCTTGAGGCAAAGGCCCGGATCGGGACCTACGTCCCGGCGCCGGGACAAGGAAAGCCCAGGATGCACTACTTCCAGGGGAAAACCGCCGGCTCGGGGTCACGGCTTCGTCAAGGAACGCGACGTCAGTTCGAGAACTGCCGCTCCCGGACCGCGCGCCACCGCTCGACGAGCCGCGCGTACGCCTCGCCCGCGCCCACGCCGTCACCGTCGCGCAGCGCCTCGATGCCCGCGGCCACGTCCGCCGCCGAGTGGTCCTCGTCGAGCGTCTCCCGCGACAGCGTGTGCACCAGGCCGCCGTAGTCCAGCTCGACGAGCGAGCGCGGGTGGAACTCCTCCAGCCACCGGCCCACGTCCACCAGGCCGTCGATGAGCGGCCCCTCGTCCATGGCGTCGCGCAGCGCCTTCAGGCCCCGCGCGACCCGGCGGCGGGCCTGCACCATCGGCGTGCGGTACCGCAGGACGGGCGCCGCGGCCCCGGGCGGCTCGCCCTCGTCACAGGCGTCGGCGTACCCCGTGTCGTAGAAGCGCTCCTCGTCCGCCACCAGGACGAACCAGTTCAGCGGGACGTGCCAGGTCGCGGTGCGGATCCAGGGGCGCGCGTCGGGGTTGCGGGCCAGCCACGCCTCGTAGTCGGCGGTCGCCTGCCGGCGCACCACCGGCGGGATGACCGCGTCCAGGACCGGCGCGGGCAGCTGCTCGGCCAGGTCGCCGAGGGCCTGCCAGCCGCGCAGCCGGGTGCGCCAGGGGCAGACGCACACCACGCCGTCCGCCTCGACCACGAACGCGTCGCGGCTCTCGTGCACCGGCACCGGGATCGGCGGCGTGGGCGCCAGATCGGCGAGCGAGGCCCGCAGTTCGTCCTGGCAGGAGGGCCGCTCCGAGCGGCGTGCGTAGCGCGCCCAGTGGCTGCGCTCGGGCTCGGGAAAGGCGGCGAGGGGCTCGTACACACGCAAGTACGACGCATACGGGACGACCACCGAGGACACCTTGGGCACGGCTCCTCCCCTCCCCCGCCTACCGGCTGGAAAACACTGCAGATCGTGCCATGGCCGAACACCGTCGTACTCCGTCTCGCAGCCCGGGAGAGTGACCCCCGCGAGGAGGGGACAGAGTCTTGCCGACCTCCATGCGGCGGTGGGTCCCCGCGAGGCTCTACTCTCATGCCACAACGGGACCCGCCACCCGCACGGGCACCCGTCCAACCGCCGCTACGTAACCGGGAGTCACCACCGTGACCGATGTAACCGACGGCGTCCTGCACACCCTGTTCCAGTCGGACCAGGGGGGTCATGAGCAGGTCGTGCTCTGCCAGGACCGCGCCAGCGGACTCAAGGCCGTCATCGCCATCCACTCCACCGCCCTGGGCCCCGCCCTCGGCGGCACGCGCTTCTACCCCTACGCGACCGAGGAAGCGGCCGTCGCCGACGCGCTGAACCTCGCGCGCGGCATGTCGTACAAGAACGCCATGGCCGGGCTCGACCACGGCGGGGGCAAGGCCGTCATCATCGGCGACCCGGACCGGATCAAGAGCGAGCAGCTGCTCCTCGCCTACGGCCGCTTCGTGGCCTCCCTCGGCGGCCGCTACGTGACCGCCTGCGACGTCGGCACGTACGTGGCGGACATGGACGTCGTGGCGCGCGAGAGCCGCTGGACGACCGGCCGCTCCCCCGAGAACGGCGGCGCGGGCGACTCGTCCGTGCTCACCGCCTTCGGCGTCTTCCAGGGCATGCGCGCCTCCGCGAAGACCCTGTGGGGCGAGGCGTCCCTGCGCGGCCGCAAGGTCGGCGTCGCGGGCGTCGGCAAGGTCGGGCACATCCTCGTCGAGCACCTCATCGAGGACGGCGCCGAGGTCGTGATCACGGACGTGCGCGAGGAGTCCGTGCGCCGCATCACGGACAAGCACCCGCAGGTCGCCGCGGTCGCCGACACCGAGGCCCTGATCCGCACCGAGGGCCTGGACGTGTACGCGCCGTGCGCCCTCGGCGGCGCCCTGAACGACGACTCCGTGCCGGTCCTCACCGCGCGGATCGTGTGCGGCGCGGCCAACAACCAGCTCGCGCACCCCGGCGTCGAGAAGGACCTCGCCGACCGCGGCATCCTCTACGCCCCGGACTACGTGGTGAACGCGGGCGGCGTGATCCAGGTCGCCGACGAGCTGCACGGCTTCGACTTCGACCGCTGCAAGGCGAAGGCCTCGAAGATCTACGACACCACGCTCGCCATATTCGCTCGCGCGAAGGCCGATGGGATTCCGCCCGCCGCCGCGGCCGACAGGATCGCCGAGCAGCGCATCGCGGAGGCCCGTCGCGGCTGACGCGTACCGGACGAAAGGCTGCGCAAAGTGTCCGAAAGGCAACGGAACGCAGCCCACGGACAACTGAATACGGCCTCCAGAACGGCCTGATCGGCCCCTGACAAGGCCTCCCTCGGGGCCCGCCGGCGTCATCGGGAGAGAAGACTCACGCCCGTCGGCGGGTCGCTCGCCAAGAAGAGGTTAAAATCGCAGCTGACCAGCGAGGAAAGGGCTCCTTGCCGGTCGTGCGCCTAGGCGCGTCCTGCGGGCGACGTACCGTACGGCCGCAGGAACAGGTACCGTGGAAGCCCTACGGACCGGTCTCTCCACGGAGAGCCCGTTCCGGATCATGAACGCGTGTCAAGACTCTGGGGCCATGAGCCCCGATACCGAGGGGGTCGAGCCATGGGGCGCGGCCGGGCCAAGGCCAAGCAGACAAAGGTCGCCCGCCAGCTGAAGTACAACAGCGGCGGGACTGACCTGTCGCGTCTGGCCAACGAGCTGGGCGCTTCGACTTCGCAGCAGCCGCCGAACGGCGAGCCGTTGGAGGACGAGGACGACGAAGACCCGTACGCGCAGTACGCGGATCTGTACAACACCGACGACGATGACGACGAGGACGCGGACGAGTCCGGCCCGTCGCAGCAGCGCCGCGGCGCTTGACCTCGTAGTTCGGTACGTCTTCGCGGTTGACGTCCGCACCTCTCGCGGACAACACCACAACGCACTTCACCCGGTCCGGGCAGCTCGCCGGACCGGGTTTCGTGCTGTGCGGTGAATTACTTGGCGTAGTCGCCCGTGAGCTCGGCCCCGGTGGCGTGGTCGCCGCGGTCGGTGATCTCGCCCGCGACCCAGGAGTCGACGCCGCGGTCGGCGAGCGTCGCCAGGGCCACGTCCACCGAGTCCTCGGGCACGACGGCGATCATGCCGACGCCCATGTTCAGGGTCTTCTCCAGCTCCAGGCGCTCGACCTGGCCCGCCTTGCCGACGAGGTCGAAGACGGCGCCCGGCGCCCAGGTGGAGCGGTCCACGGTGGCGTGCAGGCCGTCGGGGATCACCCGGGCCAGGTTGGCCGCGAGACCGCCGCCGGTGACGTGGCTGAACGCGTGCACGTCAGTGGTGCGGGTCAGCGCCAGACAGTCCAGGGAGTAGATCTTGGTGGGCTCCAGGAGCTCCTCGCCGAGGGTGCGGCCGAACTCCTCGACCTGCTGGCCGAGGGTCATCTTGGCGCGGTCGAAGACCACGTGCCGGACCAGCGAGTACCCGTTGGAGTGAAGACCGGAGGACGCCATGGCGATCACCGCGTCACCCTTACGGATGCGATCGGAGCCGAGCACGCGGTCGGCCTCCACCACGCCCGTGCCCGCGCCCGCGACGTCGAAGTCGTCCGGGCCGAGCAGGCCCGGGTGCTCGGCCGTCTCTCCGCCCACGAGCGCGCAGCCGGCGAGCACACAGCCCTCGGCGATGCCCTTGACGATGGCGGCGACGCGCTCCGGGTGGACCTTGCCGACGCAGATGTAGTCGGTCATGAACAGCGGCTCGGCGCCGCACACGACGATGTCGTCCATGACCATGGCGACCAGGTCGTGGCCGATGGTGTCGTACACGCCGAGCTGCCGGGCGAGATCGACCTTGGTGCCGACCCCGTCCGTCGCGGAGGCGAGCAGCGGCCGCTCGAAGCGCTTGAGAGCGGAGGCGTCGAAGAGCCCGGCGAAGCCGCCGAGGCCGCCGAGGCCCGCCACCTCCGGCCGCTGGGTCTTCTTGACCCACTCCTTCATGAGCTCGACGGCGCGGTCACCCGCTTCGATGTCCACGCCCGCCGCGGCGTAGGAGGCACCAGTACCAGCAGTTGTCTCAGACATTGCCTGGGATCTTTCGGGGTTGATGATGGGGCTCAGGGGCGACGGATCGCGTCGGCGGCGGCCGTGGCCGCCGGGCCCGCGGCCAGCTCCGTCTCCAGGAGCTGCTTGCCCAGCAGCTCGGGGTCGGGCAGCTCCATCGGGTACTCGCCGTCGAAGCAGGCGCGGCAGAGGTTCGGCTTGTCGATCGTGGTCGCCTCGATCATGCCGTCGATGGAGATGTACGAGAGCGAGTCGGCACCGAGCGACGTGGCGATCTCGTCCACGGTCATGCCGTTGGCGATCAGCTCGGCGCGGGTCGCGAAGTCGATGCCGAAGAAGCAGGGCCACTTCACGGGGGGCGAGGAGATGCGGATGTGCACCTCGGCGGCGCCCGCCTCGCGGAGCATCTTGACCAGGGCGCGCTGGGTGTTGCCGCGGACGATCGAGTCGTCGACGACCACCAGGCGCTTGCCCTTGATGACTTCCTTGAGGGGGTTCAGCTTCAGCCGGATGCCCAGCTGGCGGATGGTCTGGGAGGGCTGGATGAAGGTCCGGCCGACATAGGCGTTCTTGACGAGGCCCGCGCCGAAGGGGATGCCGGAGGCCTCCGCGTAGCCGATCGCGGCGGGGGTGCCGGACTCGGGCGTCGCTATGACCAGGTCGGCGTCGACCGGCGCTTCTTTGGCCAGTTTCCGACCCATCTCGACGCGCGAGAGGTAGACGTTCCGACCCGCGATGTCGGTGTCGGGACGGGCCAGGTAGACATACTCGAAGACACAGCCCTTGGGCTTCGCGTCCGCGAATCGAGAGGTGCGCAGGCCGTTCTCGTCGATGGCGACGAACTCGCCCGGCTCGATCTCGCGGACGAAGCTGGCGCCGCAGATGTCGAGCGCGGCGGACTCCGAGGCGACGACCCAGCCGCGCTCGAGGCGGCCGAGCACCAGCGGGCGGATGCCCTGCGGGTCGCGGGCCGCGTACAGCGTGTGCTCGTCCATGAAGACGAGGCTGAAGGCGCCCTGCACCTGCGGCAGGACCGCGGCGGCGGCTTCCTCTATGGTCAGCGGCTTGCCGTCGGCGTCGGTCTGGCCCGCGAGCAGCGCGGTGACCAGGTCCGTGTCGTTGGTCGCGGCGACCTGGGTCGCGCGGCCGTTCTCCTTCGGCAGGTCGGCGACCATCTCGGCCAGGCGGGCCGTGTTGACGAGGTTGCCGTTGTGGCCGAGGGCGATGGAGCCGTGGGCCGTGGCGCGGAAGGTGGGCTGGGCGTTCTCCCAGACGGAGGCCCCGGTGGTCGAGTAGCGGGCGTGTCCGACCGCGATGTGACCTTGGAGGGAGCCGAGGGAGGTTTCGTCGAAGACCTGGGACACGAGGCCCATGTCCTTGAAGACGAGGATCTGGGAGCCGTTGCTGACCGCGATTCCCGCGGATTCCTGACCCCGATGCTGGAGGGCGTAGAGCCCGAAGTACGTGAGCTTTGCGACCTCTTCGCCCGGAGCCCAGACACCGAAGACGCCGCAAGCGTCCTGGGGGCCTTTCTCGCCGGGGAGCAGATCGTGATTGAGTCGACCGTCACCACGTGGCACGGCACCGAGTGTAGGCGAGATCGACCACTGGTCCGAATTGGGGATACGGGTCCTGTACGGAGCGTAGGCGCGGTCTTTACGGGGGCTCGGAGGGCCGCGGCCGAATATGTATGTTCCGCCAAGCAGCCGGAGCGCGGACCTCGCGGCGGACCCCTTTCCGATCTTCTCCTTGCGGGGTTGCTTCGGCCGTGCGAAACCCTCGTGAACAGGCACGACAGCGCATTGACAGCCCTCCGTGGGCTCCGTGAGGCTCCTGGTTCATGCAGCCCTTCGGTGACCCGCTCACGGTCCCGCTCGTGTGGCGCCGCCATGTCGATCTGGCCCGCGTCGCGAGCGCGATCTGTCGTTCCGACGCCTGAGCCGGTCTTCCATTTCGCCCCGTTTCAGGGCGGTTTGAGGCTCTGACCCGTGGGACCTTTGTCACGCTGAAACGTTCCCCCTTCGGGTCACCCCGGGCGTCCCCGGGGTCTCTCCGGGGGCTTTTCCGCCCGGGCCGCCCGGTTTCCCCCGCGCTCCGGCGCGCTCTCCCGCCCCGCCAGGGGCGCCACTCCACCCTCGCGGGCCGCGCCCCGCCACCGCGTCCGCACGCCCCCCGCGACGGGGGCCTTCCCTGCCCAGGAGTCCTTTGTGTCTTCGTACGAGAGCCCACTGTCCCGGCGTGCCTTCACCGGGGGTGTGGCGGGCGCCGCCGCTGCCGTCGGCATCGGGGCCGGGGAGGCCGTCGCCGCCCCCGCCGAGCGGCCCTTCGCCGCCCGTGAGCGGCCCGACGAGAAGGCCGGCCGACGGCCCAACATCCTCTTCGTGCTCGGCGACGACCTCGGCTGGGCCGACCTGTCGTCCTACGGCTCGCCGCACATCAGAACCCCGCACCTGGACCGCCTCGCCCGGCAGGGCGTGCGCTTCACCCAGGCCTACTCCGGCTCCGCGACCTGCTCCCCGACCCGCTTCAGTCTGTACACCGGGCGCTTCCCCGGACGCACCGAGGGCGGGCTCGCCGAGCCCATCGCGGACAAGTCCGTGGGCCTCGACCCCACCCACCCCACGCTCGCCTCACTGCTGCGCGGCGCCGGGTACGCGACCGCCCTGATCGGCAAGTGGCACTGCGGCTACCTGCCGGACTACTCGCCCACCAAGTCGGGCTGGGACGAGTTCTTCGGGAACTTCGGCGGGGCCCTGGAGTACTACTCCAAGCTCGGCCTGAGCGGCGAGTACGACCTGTACGAGGGCGACGCGACCCACAAGGACCTGCGCTACTACACGCGGATCCTGACCGAGCGGGCCAGTGAGTACGTCCGGCGCGACCACGACCGGCCGTGGCTGCTCAACCTGAACTTCACCACCCCGCACTGGCCGTGGGTGGCCGACGGCGACACCGAGACCAGCGCGGAGATCGTGCGGCGGATCAAGGCGGGCGAGCGCGGTGCCCTCCAGCACCGGGACGGCGGGTCGATCGCCACGTACACGGAGCTGGTGCAGGACCTGGACCGGTCGATCGGGCACGTGCTGCACGCCCTGAAGAAGTCCGGGCAGGAGCGCGACACGCTCGTCTTCTTCGCCTCCGACAACGGCGGCGAGCGCTTCTCCTACAACTGGCCGCTGTCCGGGAACAAGGGCTCGCTGCGGGAGGGCGGCATCCGGGTGCCGACGATCGTGCGCTGGCCCGCCCGTCTGGACGGCGGGCAGGTCAGTGACCTGCCCGTGTACACGCCCGACTGGACGGCGACGCTGCTCGAACTCGCCGGGGCCCGGCCCGACCCGGCCAGGCCGCTCGACGGCACGAGCCTGGCCCGGTACCTGCTGCGCGGCACGGAGCCGGGCGAGCGGGACCTGTTCTGGCGGGTGCGGGGCGAGCGGGCGCTGCGGCGCGGGCCGTGGAAGTACTACCGCGGCAAGGGCAGTGCGGACCAGCTCTTCCACCTGGGCCGCGACCAGCGCGAACAGGCGGATCTGGCGCGCCGGGAACCGGCGCTCCTCGCGGAGCTGCGGGCGGCGTGGGAGCGGACGGACGCGGAGCTGCTGCCGTATCCGGCGGCGTGAGGGCCTGCTCCGCGCGGGGGTGCGGCGGGCCGCTCTCGCGGTCGCGGAGCGGGCCGGCTACTTCTTCGTGTGCGCGGACAGGGTCGCGGTCGCGGTGACCACCGTGCCGTCCTCGGCCGTGAGGGTGAGGCCGTCGTCCTTGACCTCGTACCGGGCCTTGCCGTCGAACAGCTTGAGCAGGTCGGCCTCGGTCTTCGCCTTCGGGCCCACGCACATCATGCGGGTCAGCTTCGGCGCCCCGAAAGCGAGGGCGCCGTTGTGCGCCTCGGCCTTGCCGGTGACGTCGTTGCAGCCGAGGTTGCCGCGCACGGTGCCGTCCTTGCCGAAGACCAGCCGGGCCTTGCCCGCGACCTGCTTCGGCAGGGGCCGCGCCGAGTCGTCCTCGCCCACGGTGTCCACGGTCCAGGTGGTGCCCTGGAGCGGGGCGCCGGGGGCCACGGGCCGGGAGGTGAGGGCGATCCGGTCGCCCTTGGCGTTGGTGAGGGTCAGGCGGTCGTCGTCGACGTCGGCCTTGAGCTTGCCGTCCAGGGCGCGGGCGAGGCTGTTCTCGAAGTCGAGTGCGTCGCAGGCCATCTCGGTGTGGATGCCGGGCTTGAAGCGGACGGTGTCGCCCTGCACGGAGACGTCGGCGCCGTAGCCGTTGCAGCCGAAGTGGCCGCCGGTGCCGCCCTTGCCGCCGAGCCGTACGTAGACGTCGTCCGGCGCCTTCTGTTTCCTGCCGTCGACGGTGAGGCTCTCGACGTTCCAGCGGACGCCGGTCAGGGAGGTCTTGGAAGCGCCGGAGCCGGAGTCTCCCCTGGCGGACTTGCCGGAGTCCTTGGAGCCGGACTCCGAGCCGCAGGCGGCGAGCAGACCGGCTGCGGCGAGGACGGTGAGGGTCTGGGTTACGCGCTGCTTGTACATGTCACTGTGACGGGGCGACGAGCGGACCGGTTCCCTCCCCGGCGGGCGGCGCCGCGGCCCGCCGCCCGCCGGGCCGCCGCCCCCTACCGGCTACGACATCAGCGGCAGGAGCCCGCCCAGATCCGCCCGTTCGCCGCTCGCGCTGACCTTCGCGGCGTCGAGCGCGGCGGCCCAAGTCGTACGCCCGGTCGCGAGCCGGATCCACGTCAGCGGGTCGGTCTCGACGACGTTCGGCGGGGTGCCGCGGGTGTGCCGGGGCCCCTCGACGCACTGCACCACGGCGTACGGCGGAATCCGCACCTCCACCGAGCCGCCGGGGGCCTTGAGGGCCAGCGTGTCGGCGAGCAGACGGGTGCAGGCGGCCAGGGCCTGGCGGTCGTACGGCACGTCGAGCCCCGGCACGGCGTCGTTCAGGTCGTCGGTGTGGACGACGAGTTCGACGGTGCGCGTGACCATGAAGTCGGCGAGGGTCATGCCGCCGAAGCGCGACGGCACGAGGCGGGTGTCGGCGGCGCCGGGCAGCGTCTCGGCGAGCCGCTCCAGGGCGTGCGCGAACAGGCCGTCGACGTCGGTGCCCGCGGCCACGATGCCGTGCACGTCCTCGTCGACCTGGACCGCGGCGGACGAGGTCCGGAACGCCCAGTCCTGGAGCGGTACTTCCAGCTTGTCCGGCTCGGGCGCGTCCAGGTACCGGGCGACGGAGCCGAGCACCATCGTCAGATGCGCGGCCAGTTCGCGCACGGTCCAGTCGCCGAGCCGCGTGGGCCGGGCCAGTTGCTCGTCCGTGAGGCCCGCGACCGCCTCCCGCACGGTCGCGTACTGGGCGAGGACGGCGGTGCGGATCTTCGTCGGGTCGTACGCGCGCACGCGCTTCTTGGCCGGTGGCATAGCCGGAGCCTAAGCCTTCACCGCGAACCCGCTGAGTCCTTTTTCCAGGAGGGCGAAGGCGGCCCGCGCGTGCCGCTCGGCGTCCGCCGCGATCGTGTCCAGCGGCTCGCCCGCCATGCGGCGGCGCATGGCGTCCGAGCAGACCGCGTTGCGTACGCCGATGAGCTGCGCGGCGGCGACCTGGGCGAGCACCGGCTCGTCGATCTCCGCGGCGAGCACGTCGGCGAGCAGGGTCTGGCCGCGCAGATGGAAGTCGTGCGCCCGCTTGAGCAGCACGGGTGTCTCCAGGACGAGGCGCAGCGTCTGCAGCGAGCGCTGGTCGTCGCCGAGGCCGACGGCCGGGGAGCGCTCCGCGATCGCGCCGAGCAGCTGGCGGCGCAGCGCGTCCACGGCGGACTCGCCGGGTGCGCGGCCGCGCACCGCGTCGGCGGCGTCGGCGACGTGCTCCTCCATCGGCCCGAGGACCAGGTCCTCCTTCGTACCGAAGTAGTTGAAGACGGTCATCTTCGATACGTCGGCGGCCTCGGCGATCTCGGCGACGGACACCTTGTCGAAGCCGCGCTCGACGAAGAGGTCCACCGCGGCCCGCCATATGCGCTCGGCGGTCTGCCGCTTCTTGCGCTCGCGCAGCCCGGGCCGACGGGCCTGGGGCGCCTCGGCGGCGGCCAGCGCGTCTCTCTGTGCCATGCTCCGCATTGTATGCGGATGATTTTTGGCTGAGCTCAAAGATTTACCCGGTCAGGGATTCACTGAGTCAGGGACTTGCTGACCGTCGCGCTCGCTCCCGGGGCCGCGGGCGCCTGCGCATCCGCCCGCGCATCCGCCCGCGTCTTCGCCTCCGCCGTGAAGACCTCCCCGTTGGCGGGCACTCCCAACCCGCGCCACCGGAACGGGACCCCGCGCGCCGTGTCCGCGTCGGGCCCGTCCATCAGCTGGAAGTGGACGTGCGGCTCGGTGGAGTTGCCGGAGTTCCCGCACTGCCCGACGGCCTGGCCCACGCTCACCCGGTCCCCGACGCGCACCGTGAGCGAGCCGCGCCGCACGTGCGCGTACAGGGCGTGGACGCCGTCGCCGAGGTCGAGCACGACGTGGTTGCCGATGACGCGGCGGGGCGGGGCCGCGCTGCGCACCACGCCCTCGACGAAGAAGAAGTAGAGGAGCCCGAACAGGGAGGTGCGGCTGAGGTGGTCGCGCTGCCCGTCCTCCGCGTGCACCACGGTCGCGTCGGCGACGGCGAGCAGCGGGGCGCCGAAGGCGGGGTAGGCGCGGTTGCGCCGGGCCACCGGCCAGAACCAGGAGAAGCCGGGCCGCGCGTGCTTGCCCGACTCGTCGCCCTCGGCCGTGATGTCGATGGCGTACGTCTGGGCGAGGCCGTGGGTGCCGTGGCTCGGCACCTTGTCGGCCGGGCTGTTGAGCGCGGACCAGCGGCCGGTGACGGGGGCCGCCACCTCGACGGGCGCCGGCGGGTCGTTCGCGATCTGCTCCCGCGCCTTGCGCCCCGGCAGCAGCTGGAGGCCGATGGCGGCCAGGGCCGGGAGCCAGCCCACCCAGTAGTTGTACGGCAGGTCCACGAAGAACCCGGCGGTCGCCTGCGCGAAGAAGACCAGCCACAGAAAGCGGCCGAGGACGGCGGCGAGCTTGTGTATGGACACGCTTGTTCCCCCTGGATGCGGTGCGGTGCGGTCAGGCTGGATGCGGTGCGGTCGGGCCGGACGCGGTGCGGTCAGGGCCGGGCGGCCGCGACGAAGACGAGCAGCGGCACCACCCGGTCCGCCGGGACCTGGTAGCGGCCCCGGGCCGTGGTGTGCAGCCAGCCGGCGCCGGTCAGTTGGCGCAGGTGGTGGTAGATCTGGCCGGTCGTGCCGACCCCGTCGAGCGCGGCAAGCTCCGCGACGGTGCGGCGGCCGCCGAGGATCTCGCGCAGCAGCCGGAGCCGGACGGCGTGGCCGAGCGCGGCGAAGGAGTCGGCGGCCTCGGACCAGTCGCCGTCGAGCAGCACCTCGGTGAACTGGCCGGTCTGCCAGTCGTAGCGCTCCCCGGTCGGCAGCCGCACCGCCCCCGTGTACAGCACGCCGCCGTCGGCGGCCCCGTGCTCGGCGAGCTGCGCCTTCAGGCCCTCAAGGGCCCAGAAGTCGCTCTCGCTCACGACGGGCGCGGCCCCTTCGCGGTCGCGGCCCGCGCTCTCCAGTGCCGCCATGCGCCGTTCGAGCTCGGCGACGCGCTCCTCCCATTCCATGATCGCAGATTACGTAATTACGTAACTCCAGACAAGTGCGGGTCGGCGCGGCCGCGTCCCGGAACGACGGAGCCCCCGCCCGGACAAGGTCCGGGCGGGGGCTCGACGAGCGGGGCGGCGTCCTAGGCGAAGAGCCCGGGGATCGTCTCCGTGTGGGCCGTGCGCAGTTCGCTCAGGGACAGCGCGAAGTGGCCCTGCACCTCGACGGCGTCGCCGTCGACCACACCGATGCGCGTGACCGGGAGGCCCCGGGCGCCGCACATGTCGGTGAAGCGGAGCTCCTCGCTGCGCGGCACGGACACGACCGCGCGGCCCGCCGACTCCGAGAGCAGGAACGTGAAGGCGTCCAGGCCGTCGGGCACGACGAGCCGGGCGCCCTTGTCGCCGCGCAGGCAGGACTCCACGACCGCCTGGACCAGGCCGCCGTCGGACAGGTCGTGCGCGGCGTCGATCATGCCGTCGCGCGAGGCCGAGATCAGGATCTCGGCGAGCAGCCGCTCGCGCTCCAGGTCGACCTTCGGCGGCAGCCCGCCGAGGTGGTCGTGGACGACCCCCGACCAGGCCGAGCCGCCGAACTCCTCGCCCGTCTCACCGAGCAGGTAGAGGAGCTGGCCCTCTTCCTTGAAGGCGATCGGCGTGCGGCGCGTGACGTCGTCGATGACGCCGAGCACGGCCACGACGGGCGTCGGGTGGATCGCCGTCTCGCCGGTCTGGTTGTACAGCGAGACGTTGCCGCCGGTCACCGGGGTGCCGAGCGCCAGACAGCCGTCCGCGAGACCACGGGTGGCCTCGGCGAACTGCCACATCACGTCCGGGTCCTCGGGCGAGCCGAAGTTCAGACAGTTGGAGATGGCGAGCGGCTTGGCACCGGAGGCGGCGACGTTGCGGTACGACTCGGCGAGCGCGAGCTGCGCGCCCGCGTACGGGTCGAGCTTCGCGTACCGGCCGTTGCCGTCCGTGGCCATGGCGACGCCGAGGTTGGTGTCCTCGTCGACGCGGACCATGCCCGCGTCCTCGGGCTGCGCCAGGATCGTGTTGCCCTGCACGAAGCGGTCGTACTGGTCGGTGATCCACGCCTTGGAGGCCTGGTTCGGGGACGCCACGACCTTCAGGACCTGGTCCTTCAGCTCCTCGGCGGTCGCCGGGCGCGGCAGCTTCGCCGCGTCGTCGGCCTGGAGGGCGTCCTGCCAGCTGGGGCGCGCGTAGGGGCGGTGGTAGACCGGGCCCTCGTGCGCGACCGTGCGCGGCGGCACGTCCACGATCTGCTCGCCGTGCCAGAAGATCTCCAGGCGCTCGCCGTCCGTCACCTCACCGATGACGGTCGCGATGACGTCCCACTTCTCGCAGATCTCCATGAACCGGTCGACCTTGTCCGGCTCGACGATCGCGCACATGCGTTCCTGCGACTCGCTCATGAGGATTTCCTCGGGCGAGAGGGTCGCGTCGCGCAGCGGCACGGTGTCGAGCTCGACGCGCATGCCGCCCGAACCGGCCGAGGCCAGCTCGCTGGTGGCGCAGGAGAGCCCGGCGCCGCCGAGGTCCTGGATGCCGTCGACCAGCTTCTCCTTGAAGATCTCCAGGGTGCACTCGATGAGGAGCTTCTCCTGGAAGGGGTCGCCGACCTGGACGGCCGGGCGCTTGGCCGGGCCGGTCGACTCGAAGGTCTCCGAGGCCAGGACGGACACGCCGCCGATGCCGTCGCCGCCCGTACGGGCGCCGTACAGGATGACCTTGTTGCCCGCGCCCGAGGCCTTCGCGAGGTGGATGTCCTCGTGCTTCATGACGCCGATGCAGCCCGCGTTGACCAGCGGGTTGCCCTGGTAGCAGGAGTCGAAGACGACCTCGCCGCCGATGTTCGGCAGGCCCAGGCAGTTGCCGTAGCCGCCGATGCCCGCGACCACGCCGGGCAGGACGCGCTTGGTGTCGGGGTGGTCGGCGGCGCCGAAGCGCAGCGGGTCCACGACCGCGACCGGGCGCGCGCCCATCGCGAGGATGTCGCGCACGATGCCGCCGACGCCGGTCGCGGCGCCCTGGTACGGCTCGATGTACGAGGGGTGGTTGTGCGACTCGACCTTGAAGGTGACCGCGTAGCCCTGGCCGACGTCGACGACGCCCGCGTTCTCGCCGATGCCGACGAGCATCGCGTCGTTCTCGGGGACCTTCTCGCCGAACTGCTTCAGATGGACCTTGCTGCTCTTGTACGAGCAGTGCTCGGACCACATGACGGAGTACATGGCGAGCTCGGCGCCGGTCGGGCGGCGGCCGAGGATCTCCCTGATCCGCGCGTACTCGTCCTCCTTGAGGCCGAGTTCCTTCCAGGGCTGCGCGGCCTCGGGGCTCTCCGTCGCGTGCTTGACGGTGTCGAGGGTCATCGGGCGTCCACCAGCTTCTTCAGGATCGAGGTGAAGAACCCCAGGCCGTCCGTGCGGCCGGTCCCGATCAGCGGCTCCACCGCGTGCTCGGGGTGCGGCATGAGGCCGACGACGTTCCCGGCCTCGTTCGTGATGCCCGCGATGTCGCGCAGCGAGCCGTTCGGGTTCACGTCCAGATAGCGGAAGGCGACGCGGCCCTCGGCCTCCAGCATGTCGAGGGTGCGCTCGTCGGCGACGTAGCGTCCGTCGATGTTCTTCAGCGGGATGGAGATCTCCTGGCCCGCCTCGTAGTCGGCGGTCCAGGCGGTCCTGTCCGACTCGACCCGCAGCTTCTGGTCGCGGCAGATGAAGTGCAGGTGGTTGTTGCGCAGCATCGCGCCGGGCAGCAGGTGCGTCTCGGTCAGGACCTGGAAGCCGTTGCAGATCCCGAGGACCGGCATTCCCGCCTTGGCCTGGTCGATGACCGACTCCATGACGGGCGAGAAACGCGAGATCGCGCCCGCCCGCAGATAGTCGCCGTAACTGAATCCGCCGGGCAGCACCACGGCGTCGACCTGCTTGAGGTCCTTGTCCCGGTGCCACAGCGGCACGGCCTCCGCGCCCGCGACGCGCACGGCGCGCTGGGTGTCGCGGTCGTCGAGGGTGCCCGGAAAAGTGACGACTCCGATTCGGGCAGTCACTTGTCGGCTCCCACGGCGTTCTCGGTGGCCTCCACCTTTACGACGAAGTCCTCGATCACCGTGTTGGCGAGGAAGGTTTCCGCCATCTCGTGGATACGGGCGAGCGCGGCGTCGTCCACCGGCCCGTCGACTTCGAGTTCGAAGCGCTTTCCCTGACGTACATCGGAGATGCCCTGGAATCCGAGGCGCGGCAGTGCACGCTGCACCGCCTGTCCCTGGGGGTCGAGGATCTCCGGCTTGAGCATGACGTCGACTACGACGCGTGCCACTGGCACTCCCGGTGTGTGGTGCTTGCGTGTGCTGCCAGGCGTGGTGCTGAGCAGGTTCCTTCAGACTACCCGCACAAAATTTCTACCCGCGTAGATTCGTAGCAACATACGTGACGCCAGTCACTCGGACTCGCGGATCCGCTGGTCATCCGGGTGTCGCTCCCGACGCGTGCGCGAAAAATCCTGGAAAAGATCACAGTTCGCCATTGCGTCCGGCGCCTCGCCCCGGACAGTCTGCTGAGGTGCGCCCAGGGGGCGGCATTCCCGGCGCCGCGCCGCCGGAACACGCGGTGAGATTTAGCCGACTTCCCGCTTCATTGCCGGGCCCTGTACAAAGGAATTGGCAATAGCCGATACTTTGTCCCAAAACTGCCGGACAGTCGGCATCAGCGCATGTCATATGCGGTGGCGTCGCACGAAAGGACCGATATTCGTGGCGCAGCGTGTCGTGGTCACTCTCTATGACGACATCGACGGCTCAGAAGCGGCGGAAACGGTCGCCTTCGGTCTCGACGGAAGGTCGTACGAGATCGACCTCAACGAAACCAATGCCGAGAAACTCCGCAAGGTGCTGGCCCCCTACCTGCAAGCGGCCCGCAAGAAGTCGAAGTCCGGCAAGGTCTACCGGCACACGGCGGTGACGGCCGACCCGGCCGCCGTGCGCGCCTGGGCCCGCTCCCACCAGCTCGACGTGCCGCCCAGGGGGCGCATCCCGAAGAAGGTGTACGAGGCCTTCGAAGCCGCCAACTGAGCTCCGGCCGGGTCTCCGCCGACCCCGGCCGGATCCACCCTCCAGGGGTGCTGGGCAGCCGACTTGCGCGGCACCCCTGGTGATCAGCTAAAGTCTGGAGCACGCCGAGGGGCAAGGCCGAAAGGCCGAATCCCACAGCAGCGTGCGGGTGTAGTTCAGTAGTAGAACATCCCCCTTCCAGGGGGAAGGCGCAGTGTGCGATCCCTGTCACCCGCTCCACACCAGTGACCGACCACCCTTCCGGGTGCGGTAGGCTGGTGCTCGCACCGATCGGTGAAAGCCGGTCGGGAGCAGATGCGAACGTAGCTCAGTTGGTAGAGCGCAACCTTGCCAAGGTTGAGGTCGCGAGTTCGAACCTCGTCGTTCGCTCCACAAGGAGAAGCCCGGTACCCCAGGTACCGGGCTTCTTGCTGTTCCCACCTGTTCTCCTCGCTCCCCCTGTCCCGCCCGTTCCGTGGCTCGCGGCGCGGTGATCTGACATTTGTCACGGGTGCCGATGACAGGCCGCACTGCCGGTCCGCCCCCGGCCGCGAAACGCTTGAGCCATGACTGAGCACGTGATCGACGTCACCGACCTGCGGCGGACCTACGCGGGCGGCTTCGAAGCGGTCCGGGGGATCTCGTTCACCGTGGGACAGGGCGAGCTGTTCGCCCTCCTGGGGACGAACGGCGCGGGCAAGACCTCCACCGTCGAACTCCTGGAAGGCCTGACCGAACCGGCCGCGGGCACCATCCGCGTCCTCGGACACGACCCCTACCGCGACCGGGCCGCGGTCCGCCCGCGCATCGGCGTGATGCTCCAGGAAGGCGGCTTCCCCTCCGAGCTGACCGTCACCGAGACCGCGCGCATGTGGGCCGGATGCACCAGCGGGGCCCGGCCCGTCGGCGAGGCCCTGGAGGCCGTCGGGCTCAGCCGGCGCGGCGACACCCGCGTGAAGCAGCTCTCCGGCGGCGAGAAGCGCCGGCTCGACCTCGCCATGGCGCTCATGGGCGACCCCGAGGTGCTGTTCCTCGACGAACCGACCACCGGCCTCGACGCCGAAGGCCGCCGCGAGACCTGGGAGTTGGTGCGCGCCCTGCGGGACAACGGCACCACCGTGCTGCTCACCACGCACTACCTGGAGGAGGCCGAGCAGCTCGCCGACCGACTCGCGATCATGCACGAGGGCCGCATCGCCGCCACCGGGCGCGTCGCCGACGTCGTCGCCACCCAGCCCTCGCAGATCTCCTTCGACCTGCCCGATGGCTACTTCCTCGGCGATCTGCCGCCGCTCGCCGAACTCGGCGTGACCGGCCACGAGCTGACCGGCCGCACGGTACGGCTGCGCACCACCGCGCTCCAGCGCTCCGCGACCGAACTGCTCGTCTGGGCCCAGCGGGCAGGCGTCGAACTGCACGGGCTCGACATCCGCGCCGCCTCGCTCGAAGAGGCCTTCCTGCGGATCGCGCGGAACGCGACGGCCACGGACGGCACGCCCGGCGGGACCCGGATGACGGACAAGGTCCGCGCGGCCGACGCCGCCGGCGCGGTCAAGGAGGAAGCGGCATGAGCACGATGACCACGACCCGCCCCGTGACGGAGCGCACCGCGCGCACCACCCCGGCCGGGCGCCTGCGCGCACTCGCACGGGCCGAACTCACCCTCCTCGGCCGCAGCAAAGGCACCCTGTTCGGGGCGCTCTTCCTGCCGCTCGTCATGCCGTTCAGCGTGCGCCAGGCCGCCGAAGGCATGGACCTGGAGGGCACCGGCCTTTCCGTCGGCTCCGTCGTCCTGCCCGGCGCCATCGGCTTCGCCCTGCTCTTCGCCGTCTACTCGGCCCTGGTGAACGTGTACGCGGCCCGGCGCGAGGAACTCGTCCTCAAGCGGCTGCGCACCGGCGAGGTGCGGGACGCGGAGATCCTCGCGGGCGCCGCGCTGCCCTCCGTGACCATCGGCCTCGTCCAGTCCCTGCTCCTGACCGCGGGCTGCGTGGCACTGCTCGACGTCGGAGCGCCCGAGGCACCGCACTACGCCGCCCTCGGGCTGCTCGCGGGCCTCGCGATGTGGCCCCTGCTCGCGGCCGTGACCGCGAGCTTCAGCCGGAGCGTGGAGAGCGCGCAGGTCGCGGCCATGCCGCTGCTCTTCATCTCGTTCTTCGGCTCCGGCGCGATGGTCCCGCTCGAAGTGCTGCCGGACCCGCTCGCCCGCGGCTGCGAACTCCTGCCGCTCTCCCCGGTGATCGAACTGATCCGCGGCGGCTGGACCGGGCAGCTGTCCTTCACCGAGGCGCTGGGCACCCTCGCGACCGCGGTGGCCTGGATCGCGATCGGCGTGTTTGCTGTACGACGGTGGTTCCGCTGGGAGCCCCGGCGCTGAGGAGGAGATCGACGTGGTCGGCCGGATGCGGGCCTGGCAGCGCGGCTGGCACGAGCGCAGCAAGATCCAGCGGGTGGAGCTCCAGTCCGTGGCGCTCTGGCACGCCATGCCCTGGCTGCTCTTCCTGAGCTGGGGCTCGCTGCCGCTCGGCCTGAGCCTGGAGCCGGACCTCGCGGCGCAGCTGCTCGGCTGGGCGATGATCGTGACCGCCGCCGCCCAGTGCGTGCACGTGAACCGCAGCCTGCGGCGGGCGCTCGACCACTACTTGGGGCGCGCCCCGTACCCCGCGCGCGACCTCGCCGTGTCGCGCTCCCTGATGGTGGTCATGCTCGTCCTCGCCCTCGCGCTCCAGGCGGTGGGCGGCATCCAGGGCGGCATGATCAGCTTCGCCCTCGCCTTCCTCGTCGTACCGCACTTCGAGGCACTCGCCTTCGCCCTGCCGCTGCGGGACTTCGCCGGGCGCTTCGCGCTCGTCGAGGCGGCGACGGTGGGCGGCTTCGCGGCGATCGGGATGCACGACGTGCGCCTGATCATGATCGCCGTACTCGTCGCGTTCGGCGCCGGTGTGGCCCTGCTCAGCACGCGCTGCGGGGCCTGGACGCTCTCGGTGATGTGGGAGGCCGACCGGGCCCGCGAGGTCGAGGCCCGGCTCGCCGTCGCCGAGGAGCGGCTGCGCTTCGGCCGCGACCTGCACGACGTGATGGGGCGCAACCTCGCGGTCATCGCCCTCAAGAGCGAGCTCGCCGCGCAGCTGGCCCGGCGCGGGCGGCCCGAGGCAGTGGACCAGATGGTCGAGGTGCAGCGGATCGCACAGCAGTCGCAGCGGGAGATCAGGGAAGTCGTGCGCGGCTACCGCGAGGTCGAGCTCGGCGTGGAACTCGCCGGGGCCCAGGGGGTCCTGGAGGCCGCCGGGATCACCTGCCGGGTGACCGGCGAACCCGCGGGCCTGCCCGCCGCGGTGCAGTCGGCCCTCGGCTGGGTGGTGCGGGAAGGCACCACGAACGTGCTGCGCCACGGCGACGCACAGCACTGCGCCATCACCGTGTCGGTCACGGAAGGACGGACGACGTTGACCATCGAGAACGACGGGGTGCCCGAGGCCCGGGCGGCCACCGGCGGCACCGGCCTCGCCGGCCTGCGCGAGCGGCTCGCCGCCGTGGACGGCACCCTTGAGCACGCCGCCGACGGCGGCCTCTTCCGGCTCACCGCGCGGGTGCCGATGCCCGCCGGGACGCACCCGGGCGAGACCACCGAGGGCGCCGACACCGCTGAGCACGCCGCCCTGGCCGGAACCCCGGAGGCGAAGGCCTCGTGACCGTGCGCGTGCTGCTCGCCGACGACGAGCATCTGATCCGCGGCGCGCTCGCCGCCCTGCTCAGCCTGGAGGACGACCTCGCCGTCGTCGCCGAGGCCGCCTCCGGGCCCGAGGCCCTCGCCATGGCACGGGCCCACCGGCCCGACGTGGCCGTGCTCGACCTCCAGATGCCGGGCGCCGACGGTGTGAGCGTGGCCACATCCCTGCGCGACGAACTCCCGGACTGCCGGGTCATGATCGTGACCAGCCACGGCCGCCCCGGCCACCTCAAGCGGGCGCTCGCGGTCGGTGTGCGCGGGTTCGTACCGAAGACGGTGAGCGCGCAGCAGCTCGCCGAGATCATCCGCACCGTGCACGACGGACGGCGGTACGTGGACCAGGAGTTGGCCGCCGACGCGATCTCCGCGGGGGACTCCCCGCTGACCGCCCGCGAGGCCGAGGTGCTCGAACTCGCCGCCGACGGCGCGTCCGTCGCGGAGATCGCCGAGCGCGCCTCGCTGTCCCAGGGAACGGTCCGGAACTACCTCTCGTCGGCGGTCACCAAGACCGGTGCCGAGAACCGGCACGCGGCAGTGCGTCTCGCCCGCGAGCGAGGTTGGGTATAGTAGCTATCGCGCTAAGGCGCAGCGCGGACGTAGCTCAGTTGGTAGAGCGCAACCTTGCCAAGGTTGAGGTCGCCAGTTCGAACCTGGTCGTCCGCTCAAGTGAAGCCCCCCGATTCTCGGAACCGGGGGGCTTCGTCGTGCGCCCGGCTACCAGGCGGTGCCGGTGAGCCGCTCGTACGCCTCGACGTACTTGGCGCGGGTGGCCGCCACCACGTCCTGGGGCAGCGGCGGGGGCGGCTGCTCGCCGTGGCGGTCCCAGCCGGACGCGGCCGACGTCAGCCAGTCGCGGACGAACTGCTTGTCGAAGGACGGCTGGGCGCGGCCCGGCTCCCAGGAGTCGGCGGGCCAGAAGCGGGACGAGTCCGGGGTCAGGACCTCGTCGGCGAGGACCAGGCTCTCCCCCTCGAAGCCGAACTCGAACTTCGTGTCGGCGAGGATCACGCCCCGGTCGCGCGCGATGTCCCGGGCCCTGCCGTACACGGCGAGCGTGGTCTGCCGCAGCTGGGCCGCCGTCTCGGCGCCGACCTGGCGCGCCACTTCCTCGTACGAGACGTTCTCGTCGTGCTCGCCGACCGCCGCCTTGGTGGCGGGCGTGAAGATCGGCGCGGGCAGCTCCGAGCCGTCGGTCAGGCCCTCGGGAAGGGCGAGGCCGCAGACGGTGCGCGTCTCGTTGTACTCGGCGAGGCCCGAGCCCGTCAGATAGCCGCGGGCGACGCACTCGACGGGCACCATCTCCAGGCGCTTGCAGATCAGCGTGCGCCCCTCCCAGTCGGCGGGCGCCCCGGCCGGAAGGTCCGTGGAGAGCACGTGGTTCGGGGCGATGTCGGCGAGCTGGTCGAACCACCACAGCGACAGCTGGGTCAGTACGCGGCCCTTGTCCGGGATCTCGGTCGGCAGCACCCAGTCGTATGCGGACATGCGGTCGCTGGCGACCATCACGAGGTCGCCCGCCTCGTTCTGGTACAGCTCGCGCACCTTGCCGGTGTGCAGATGCACCAGGCCCGGAACCTGGATGGGCTCAGGCTTTTCGACGAATCCGGACACGGTTCCTCCCCGTGGTTCTGTCCAAGTGCTCCGATTCTCCCGTATGCGGGGAGTGGTCTTGGCCAAGGGTTGGCCGAGTCTCGACGGGACGGGTCCGCGGCGGGGCCCGGGCCGGGGTCAGTCGCGCTTGCAGATCCGGTCGAGGAGGTTGGCGGTGGCGCGCTGGACCCGGGCGTCGATGTGGCCGGGGCGGTCGAGCGCCGGGGACCAGGCGAAGGTGCCGGAGGCGAAGACGAGGGCGCCGGACGGGGCCCGGTACAGCGAGGTCTCCTGGTGGCGGACGCTGCCCTCGCTGTCCTCGTACGGGGAGTGCGCGAGCAGGATGCGGTCCTGGTGCTCGGGCAGCGCCGTGCGCGGGAAGTAGCGGTCGGCCTCGCCCGCGACCAGGCCCTCGATCCCGTCGCCCTCGTGCGCGCCCGTCGCCTCCCAGAGCCAGTGGTCGGCGTTGCGGACGATCAGCGGGTGCGGCTCGGGGACCCGGCCCGCGTACTGGATGCCCATCAGTTGCTGCTCGGGGACGTCGATCTCCCGCCACAGCGCGGCCTTCCCGGGGCCGCGGCGCTTGCGGCAGGTCAGCAGGCGGTCGGGGACGCCGGACGGGGACGGGCCCAGCTCCACCTGCCAGTACATGGTGTTGGCGGAGAGGAAGACGAGCGACGTGCCGTTCTCCCGGGCCAGTTCGGCGGTGCGGCGCATCGCGGCGGACCAGTACTCGTCGTGGCCCGGGAAGACCAGGCCGCGGTAGCGCGAGGGGTCGATGCGGCCCGCGTGCAGATCGCGGGCGTCGGCGTAGGCGAGGTCGTAGCCGTACCGCTCGGCCCAGCGGATGAAGTCGTAGGCGTGGCCCACGTGCAGGGGCAGGCCCGCGCCCGCGTACGGCCGGTCGAAGGAGACGGTGACGGCGGCCTCGCCCTCGCCGAGGAGCCGGCCGTGGTCGTCCCAGGCGTGGTAGAGGCTGGCGCCGGTGCGGCCGTCCTCCGGGTAGAGGTTGTACGCCTGCCAGGTGATGTCGGGCAGCACCACGAGCAGATCGGCGGACGGGGCGTGGCCCAGCTCGCCCTGGGAGAGGCTGTCGCGGACGGTGAAGGGCACGTGGGAGCGGTAGCCGTCGACGGTGGTGAGGACGGCGACGTACGCGCCGATGTTCCAGTACGCGGGGATCTGCAGGCGCCAGGACAGCCACCAGTGGTGGCACGACACGGTGCGGTCGGCGGTGAGCGGCGGGGGCTGCACGATGCCGGCGAGGCGGGGGCTCGTGGTGATCTTCGCGGCGCCGTCGCCGCCGTAGTGGCCGATGCGGTAGATGTCCACGCTGAACTGCTGCGGCGGGTCGACCGTGATGTGGAAGTCGAGGGCCTCGCCGGGGGCGGCGGCGCCGGTGCTCGTGAAGCCCTTGATCTGCCGGTGCACGTCGTCGGCGGTGCGGGGGCCGCCGCCGGTGCGCGGGGCGGGGGCGGGCCCGGTGGCGCCGGGCGCCGGGGCGTGGTCGACGTACCAGGGCACGACCTGGCCGGTGTCGTCGAAGTAGTGCTCCGTGCCCCGGAGCCAGGGCAGCGGGCCCTGGCCGAAGGGGTCGGTCACGGCGTGGGCGAGGGCACCCGACTCCCAGCGGCGGATCGGCTCCGGTCCCATGCGTTGTCCCCTCCCTCGCTCCCCCGAGCCTGTTCTCCGCCGCTGCGTGGTCGATGGCTCCGTGCCGGTGCGGAGGCGGAGCCGCCGCGGGCCGCGGCGGTCTTTCCCTTTCCCTGCACCAGCACATCACATTACGCACGCGGTCCGTCACCGTTCGTCGTGAATTAACGAGACCGGCGATGACCGGAACGTTTCGCTCCGGGAGTGGAGGGGGAGGACGGCGGGGTGCCCTGGGGGGCGGAGCGTCAGACGAGACGCAGGGGCTTCTCCGGGCGGATGCCCTGGGTGGTGAGCCAGGCGCGCAGCGGCTCCGGGTCGCCGTCCTCCACGAGGGTGAGGACGCGCGGGGTGAGGTCGGCCGCGCGCTCGCCGCCCAGGAGCAGGGAGGGGCCGTCCAGCCAGTCGAGGCCGGGGGCGGCGCCCGCGGTGTCCATGGCCGCGCAGCACACCATCGCGGAGACGTGGTCGGCGAGCAGCTCGCGGCCCGAGCGGGGCGGCTGGAGCGGGAAAAGGGGCAGTGCGCCGTCGTCCCAGAGCGCGTCGTCCGGGGACTGGCCCGTGGGGGCGGGCCGGGCGGGGGCCGCGGCCTCCTCGCGGGCCAGCTCGGCGCTGAGCCCGGCGGCGAGGCGGCCGCTGCGGCTTTCGTCGGCGTCTTCGTGGTCTTGGTCGGCGTCTTCGTGGTCTTCGTCGCCGCCCGCGTGGTCTTCGTCGGCGAGGGCTGCGTCCTCGGGGTCCGCGTCGGCGTAGGAGGCGTCGGCTTCCCGGGTGCCGGGGCCGCGGCGGGCCGCCCGCTCCGGGTCCGTCAGGTGGTCGATGACCCGGCCGAGCGTCGGGCCCTCGGGGTCGGGGGCCTCGGGGTCGGAGGAGCGGCTGACGCCGAGCGCGTCGAGCACGCGGTGAAGGCGGGCGGCGTCCATGCGCCACTTGCGGTCGACGATCTCGTCCGGGTACTCCTGCCAGGCCACCGGGGCCCAGCCGGGCCCCGACTCGGCGGGGCCGCCGTGGAAGAGCCGGGCGGCGAGGAGCGAGGCGGCCTCGTCCACCGCGCCGGGCTCCTCCAGGAGGTCGCAGGCGGGGCGCTCGCCGAGCCGCGAGGCGAAGCCTTCGGCGAGGCGGTCCCTGCGGGACAGCTCGGTGAGGGCCGACACCACGCCCGCGTCGAGCCGCGAGGGCCACCGGCCCATGCGCCAGGCGGGCAGCGCCACCCGGGTCAGGAGCCGGTCCCAGCCCGCGTACGCGAGGCCCACCTGCTCCTGGGCGACGATCCGCGCGCCGTAGTCCACGGTCTGGGCGCGCTCGGCGGCGGCGGCCGCGACGCCGCGCTCCATCTCCGCCGCGTGCATCCGGCAGCCGCGGAGCAGCAGCCGCGCCACCCAGCCGACACCGCCGAGCACGGTGCGCGAGAGCGGTCCGCGGCCGGGCGCGGAGGCGACGGCGACGGCCGCGTCCAGGCCGCGCACGAAGCGGCGGGCGGCCGCTATGTCCGGGTGGGCCGAGGGGCCGGTGCCCGCGACGACGGGGGCGAGGACCGCGCGCAGCTCGCCGACCCGCATCCACCACAGGAAGGGCGAGCCGATGACGAGCACCGGGGCGGCGGGGGCGCGGCCCTTGGCCGGGCGGCCGCCGCGTATGCGCGTGCCGGAGTCCGTTTCCTCGGCGTCCTCGGCGTGGTCGTCACCGCCCGCGGGGGCCGCGTCGTCCTGGGGTGCCCCGGCGTCGCGGCGTCGCGCGCACGCGCCGTGGGCCGGGTGGGTGCGGTCCTCCAGCCAGCTGTCGCAGTCCGGGGTGAGCGCTATCGCGGAGGGCGCGGGGACGTCCAGGCGGTCGGCGAGGTCGCGCACCAGGCGGTACAGGTCGGGCGCCGCGGCTTCGCTGATCGGGACCGTGGGGCTCAGGGCCGGTCTGGCGCGGGCGACGACCAGGGCGACGACCGCGGCGGCGGCGAGGGCGAGCACGGCGAGCACCGTGACGGTCCAGCGGGCCGCCGCCCAGGCGGTGCCCTCGACGCGGCCCGTGGCCGTGGCGGCCAGCAGGACGACGGCGACGGCCGCGGGCAGCAGGGCGACGGCCAGCGCCCTGCCGCGGATGCGCAGCACGGCGAGAGCCCGGGAGCGCGCGGCCTGCGCGCCCGCCTCCTCACCCATACCTGACACGACCGAAGACACCCCCTACTGCCTCACAGCTCGGCCGTCGGCCGGAGCCGGCGGCGCACGTCGATGGCGTTGCTCACTCCCCCACTGTGGCACCCGCCACCGACATCGCAATGCCGGTGGGCTGTTTGGCTGTGAGTGCCGGAACGCCTGCGCCGCACCCTAGTTGGGACGCTGGTCAGCGTCAGCCGGATGGGCCAGCGGTCACTCGATGGAATGGCTTTGGGCAGAGCTGTCCACCAGGTAACGGCGGAGCGAGGCCGCCAGGTTCCCGGCGAAGTCCCGCCGCCCCTCGGCGCCGATGAGGTCGAGGGACAGATACGGATTGAGGTCCTCCAGCTCGACCAGGAGCAGCCGCCCGTCCGGCGCCCGGCAGGCGTCGACGCGCTGGATGCCGTACGGGAGCGTGTTCCAGCCGACGAACCTCCGCGCGAAGTCCAGGTCGGCGGCCGTCGGGTCGTACCGTTCGAGCTCCCAGCGCCGGTCGGGCCGGGGCGCGTACAGCGCGTACTGGAAGGCGTCGTCGACGAAGTAGAAGGACACCTCGTAGCCGAAGTCGATCCGGGGCTGGGCGAGGAGCCCGCCGCCCTCGGTGAAGTCCAGGCCCGCGAGGTCCTCGCGGGCGACCGTCCGCAGGCCGATGGAGTCGGCGCCGAGCTTGGGCTTGACGACGTACGACGCGGCGTCGGGCAGCCGGTCGAGGTCCTCGCTGCGGTCGACGGTCGGGATGACCGGAAGGCCTTCGGCGGTCAGTTCGACGAGGTACTGCTTGCCCGCCATGTCGGCGCGGCCCGTCAGCGGGTTGTACACGCGTACGCCGTCGCGCAGGGCGCGGTCCCGGAAGGCGTCGTACGCCTCCTGGTAGTGGATGACGGGTCCGCTGTTGCGTACGACGACGAGGTCGAAGCCGTCCATCAGGGCGGCCGCGTCCAGCGGGTGGCAGAGCGCGACGTCGAAGTCCTCGCGCAGCCGGGCGGAGAGGTGGATGTCCTCGTCGCAGTAGCGCCGTCCGCGCGCCTCGTAGCCGAGGTCGGTGACGTACAGGAGGCGGGCGCGGGGACGGGTCGAGGCCATGGCTTTACGTTACGTCACGACCTGGTCGCCCCCGGCTATCCGGCGTTCCTACTGCTCGCGGGCGGCCTTCTCCGCGATGTCCGTGCGGTGCTGGGAGCCGTCCAGGCTGATGCGAGCCACCGCCGTGTACGCCCGCTCGCGGGCCTGCGTCAGGTCGGCGCCGGTCGCCGTCACGGACAGCACGCGGCCGCCCGCGCTGACGACCGCGTCGCCGTCGCGCTTGGTGCCCGCGTGCAGGACGTACGCGGTCGGGGCGTCGTGCGCGGCGACCGCGTCGAGGCCCACGATGGGGTCGCCGGTGCGCGGGGTGTCCGGGTAGTTGTGCGAGGCGATGACGACGGTGACGGCGGCGTCGTCGCTCCAGCGCAGCGGCGGCAGGTCCGCGAGCGTGCCGTTCGCCGCGGCGAGCAGGACGCCCGCGAGCGGGGTCCGGAGCCGGGCGAGGACGACCTGCGTCTCGGGGTCGCCGAAGCGGGCGTTGAACTCGATGACGCGCACGCCCCTGCTGGTGATCGCGAGCCCCGCGTAGAGCAGTCCCGCGAACGGCGTGCCGCGGCGCCGCAGTTCGTCGACCGTCGGTCGCAGCACCGTGTCGAGGACCTCGTCGACGAGCTTGGGGTCGGCCCACGGCAGCGGCGAGTAGGCGCCCATGCCGCCGGTGTTGGGGCCCTCGTCGCCGTCGAGCGCGCGCTTGAAGTCCTGGGCGGGGCGCAGCGGGACGACGGTCTCGCCGTCGGTGACGGCGAACAGCGACACCTCGGGGCCGTCGAGGAACTCCTCGATGACGACGCGGCCGCAGGCGCGGGCGTGCTCCCTCGCCTGCTCGATGTCGCCGGTGACCACGACGCCCTTGCCCGCGGCGAGGCCGTCGTCCTTGACCACGTACGGCGCGCCGAAGGCGTCGAGCGCCTCGTCGACCTCCGCGGCGGTGGTGCAGACGTACGAGCGTGCCGTGGGCACTCCGGCGCCGGCCATCACGTCCTTGGCGAAGGCCTTGGAGCCCTCCAGGCGCGCGGCTTCCTTGGACGGCCCGAAGCAGGGGATCCCCGCCTCCCGCACGGCGTCGGCGACTCCGGCGACGAGGGGCGCCTCCGGCCCCACGACGACGAGATCCGCCCCGAGCTCACGGGCGAGCCCGGCCACGGCGGCGCCGTCCAGGGCGTCCACCGGGTGGAGCTCGGCCGCGTCCGCGATGCCGGCGTTGCCGGGCGCGCAGTGCAGGGCGGTGACCGCCGGGTCGAGGGACAGGGAGCGGCACAGGGCGTGTTCGCGGGCACCGCTGCCGATGACGAGGACCTTCACGGGGTCAGCCTAGCCCGGCGGGGCGGGTGGGTTTGGTACGGGTGTCCTAGTAGGGCTTGGTCAGGTTGGTGCGGGGTCGGGGATGTCGCGGTGACAGGTGGGGCAGGCGCCGATCCAGATCGCGAGGAGTAACTGCAGCTCGCG